>CAYMYJ010000011.1:0-149562 GCA_964394615.1 uncultured Bradymonadales bacterium
CGAACTCAATAGACTTGGAGCTCCTTCATGAACTGGCAACGATGGTCGCTGGCCACTGCGTTTGTTTGCTTGGTCGCGTGCGGCGATAATAAAGCTGCGCTCATCAGCAACAACGTCTCGAATACCAATAATACCAATCCCAATAATACCGTGAATAATGGATCGAATAACACGACCAATAACGGGACCACGTCGAATAACACGACGAATAATGGGACGAATAATAATACTAACAACCCTACGAATAACGTTGTCGAAGATATCTACGATACGGTTCCGGCTGAAGACCTGCGTGATTACGATGGGACTATTCCAGCGAAGCCTGTCTCCGATCCGGTCGAGATTTTTGTCTACGACATGGTCGAAGCGTTCTGCGAAAAAGTAGTCACTTGTCGTACCGACTACTTTGTCGCTTCGAAGGTCATCCAGTCGGGCGTGGGCACCAAGGGTGACTGCATGCAGAGTTTCTTCAATCGGAATCCGATTGCGGGATACTCCGCCGCTGTTGCTGATGGCCGTTCGCAGTTTTTCCCCGATGAAATTCCGTTCTGTGACCTCGCGATTGGAAACGCCCAATGTGGGGAAATCAGCGCGGCGTTTGTATCACCACGCCTGGTATTCCAGGCCTGTGAAGACGTGCTGACGGGACTTTCGGGGCTGGATAACGAGTGTTTTTCCAACGCTGATTGTGCAGCGGGGACGTATTGCTCGCTGGGGCTTGGAAACACATGCGGTGGCGTGTGTTCGGAACTGCCTGCACTCGACGTCTATTGTGGAGTGGGCGGAGACGTGAAGTGTGAATACACCGAATACTGCGATCTCACGGACTTCCAATGCAAAACCTATGTGGCCAGCGGTGGAGCTTGCACCGACAGCAGTCAATGCATCACGGGCAATTGGTGTCACGATGAAGTCTGCGCGCCAATTAAGTTTGGGTATCAGTTGGGTCAACCCTGCAACTACTTCTCAAATCTGTGTTCGATGGGACTGTATTGCGACACCGACTTTCAGAACGGCACCTGTGCCGAGATCGCCACGGCTGGAGAGGCCTGTCGCGCAGTGAGCGATTGCAGCTACGACACACGCTGTGACGGGATGAATTGCGTTCAGAAGACGGACGAGGGTGCGTGCACATTCAGCGATGACTGCCTTTCGGCGGCATGCCAGAATGACGGCGTCTGCATGAGCCCAACCGCCGCGTGTGTACCGCCTGCCGAAATGATGTGATTCCCCCTGCTACGGACCCTTGAGATGAAGATTTTGCAGCCGTTTTTCTGGCTCATTCTCATAGCGTCGTTCTGTGCGACTCCTGTGTTTGCGCAGGATGATACACCAGAGCCGCTGATCGTCCTTCTTGACGTGCCCGATGGCGGTACAGCTGGATTGGAAAAGGAGCTCGTTGCCATTGGAGGAGTGGCGGTCAAGAATCAGAAGTGGTTCTTGGGTGAGTTGTCGTCACGTGGGATTTCTCCAAAACGGATCCTTAGGCGTCCCAAGGACCTTAAGTGGGTCTTCAAAGGCGCAAACATAACCTACATCGTCTATCTCGCTCGCAACGAGTCCGAGGAAGGCCTTTATGATGCTTCATTTGTGGACTCTACTGGCGAGAGCACGGTGAAGTTCACCGTGGAGCGTACGGCCGATGGCTTGGATGGGGCGGGCGCGAAACGCGTTGCGTTGGAGATGAAAAAGATCCTCAAAAAGTCGGACACTGCGATCGCGTTGGTTGATGAGGCTCCCGAAGAAAAGCCCAAAGTCGTGGATGATGGGGGGCTTGCAGAGGAACGTGAGCTCGCCGCCAAAAACGAAGCCAAAGCTCAAGAACAGCTCTCGGCAAAGTGGTTGGAAGGAATCATTGCCGCACGGATCTTTTCTCGGGAGTTGATGGTCACCAGCGCTAATGGAACTCAGCTTTCGTATGCATCGGCACCCTATCCCGGATTTGAGCTGAAGGTTGTGGCGTTTCCTGGTGTGACCTCGGGTTCGGAGTTCGAGAATATCGGCGTCGTGGGACGCTTGGCGATGGGCATCGGGTCAGTGGACTCAATCCGAACCGACTCGATGTTGCACCTTGAAGGCGAGCTCGGAGCAATCTTTCGTTTGATTGCGCCAGTGGCTCAAGAGGCGGGAGACTCGGTGTCGGCTCAGGCCAAGTTCTCGCTTCGTTATACCAGCTTCATGGTCGACTCAGCTGCGCTGCCTGAAACGTCGATGATTGCACCCACTGTGGGCGCGAGCATCGCGATGCCGGTGATACCGAAATTGGCCATCAACGGCTATTTCGACGTCGTGCCTTTGGGCATTTGGGGTGGAAGTCTCGAAGGATTTGGAGAATCGGCTTACACATTTTCGTTTTCAGGCGGACTCGGGTTTTCGTACGCGATCAACGAAATGCTTGGCATCGTCGGCGGAATCGACATGCGACTTGAGCGAACGATCTTCCAAGGTCGCGGGGATTTAGGCTTCGAAGATGCCCGCGCCATCGAGTTCCTTCAATCGGCTCATGTTGGGGCCGTGATCACCCTCTAATCATTCGCCCGTGTATCGAGCTGCGGCTTCCCTCGCCTGTTTTTCAGCCATCGCCTTACGCAGTCGCTGGGCATGTTCAACCTGTGCCCGAGTCTCTTCTAGAAGCCGTTTACGCTCGACGCTGCTGATCGATTTCAGGCGGTCGGCGGCGTGAGCCTCAGTCTCTCCTTTGGGAACCAATCCCAACCGCCGTAAAACAAGTCTGGCGAGTTCCTCGCGCCGATCTGGGTCATCGACCAAGCGTTCTGGTTTCACGAGCGGAGCAATCTCGCCAGGCAGTTCTAAGAGCGTCTTGTGCGTCAGGTCCGCCAGACCTTGATCGACAAACCATGGGTGACTCATTAACCAACACATCACCAGAGCAATGCGATTTGCAGCGTTCCGTTGTTCGCCCGGCTCAAAGATCCTCATTGATTTGTAGGATGTCGTGCCGCCGAGCCAGAGCAGGGTGTCAAATACGACCGCATCGACATGAATCCCCTCGGTTGCCTGAGCGGCTGGCTCGGCCAAGAATTCCGGAGGGCACTCGGCCAAAAAATGGGTCAAATCATCGATCGATGGTCCAGTTTTCATGGCTCCTCCCAAGTTTGTCGGCTGAATGCCGCCGCAAACATCAACACCTCGTCCATCGAAGTGACCGTGTGCACATTCCATCCCGCTGCTTCCAGACCCGCGATGTTGTCTTCATGTTGGGCACGCCGCAACTGCAAGACCATGGTGGCTCCCGCGGCGCACACCTGTGGGATGGCCTCGATGATGTCCTGGCCGTTGGCCGTGCCTCGCATCATCATGAACATGTCGCTGTCAGAAATCACCAACGCGTGACACGGACGCTCTGGGGTTTTCTTGGCGATGAATTGTGCTTCGAGGCGTTTGATTCCGAACGCATATCCAGTTCCCAGATAAGATGTGAGAGTGGTCAGCAACTCTCGTTCGTCACGGATGAAACCGTCGGTCTCCGAGAAACTCCCGGGTTCTCCAGAGAGGCAAACCATGACGCGGGCCTTGGCTCGTAACGCCGAGAGCAACATCACGGCGCCGGCAAGTACCGGATACGACAACATGTGCGCCGGGTTTCCCATCGAACCCGAACAGTCGATCCCAAGATAGAGGTCGATCGGCTCCCGTTCAGGCTCGCCGCCAGGGCCATAACCCTGAAGCCGCTCGTAGGTCGTGACTCCGGGAATCACAATGGGGCTTCGAATCATCGATTCAACCCAGTCGATCGACGAAACCGGAGAGCCTGGGTCCCAGACATCTAATCCCTCGGGATGCGGTTCGGTCGATTGCGGTGAGACTCGGGTCGGAAAGCGGATCATGTGGTGGGACGCGCGTTCGCGATAGTAGGCGGTGACGAGCTCTTTTTCCGAGACCTTCACGCCCAGCGACTTCATCAAGTCGACGTATTCACTTGGGGATCTGTAGTTGTTCTTCTGTCCTCCAGTCGTCGCTCGTCCTCCTAGGCCAGGGGAATCCCGGTCGACTTCATCGAGATTCACCTCTAATCCGGTCAGTTCTGGGTCAAAGGCAGGATGGATCGCGCCATCAAGCTCGTCTTCCTCGATGTCGGCAAGCCCGTCCGGTACATAATCGCCGCCCCCGCTCGCCATTGCATCAAGCCAATCTCCGGGGACCTCAGGGTTTTCTTCGATCAAGAATCGAAGCACCAGAGACCCAAACCTCCCACCGCCACGCATCCAGTCTTTTGCATAGACTCGAACCAGCCGCGCCCCCAGTTCGGCCTCGAGTTGAACGTCTTTGATCAACTTTGGGTTCGCCAACGAGCCACACTCCAGGCTCCACAAGATCTCGTACGTCCTCATGTAGAACGCCCATAACTTGGAATCTGAGGGCGGACTTTTTCGGTTCAACTGCGCATAGACACCGGCGATATCGAGTCCCGACTGGCGTTGCAGGCGGTCGTTGATCAGTAAGTCTGTATAGAGATTGGACACCATTGGCGCCATGCTCTCTCGGGTTGGGATGCCATGTCTTATGCGTGCCAGGAGTCTTCCTGCATCTCTGAGGTCCCCTGGCGCGTAAACGTGATGGCCAATCTCGTGGGCGAGTACCTCGGCTCCGAAGTTTTGGAGTCCGAGTTCCTGAATCTGTTTGATGCTGATGACCACCGCATGGTCGTTCAATCGAATCATGGCGAACGAGCCGGTCAGGCCTTCTCTGTTTTCATCACGTTTAGCCAAGCACCAACGAGGTTCCGAAAGCTTAGTGAACGCGCTCCATGCGGAGATTGCGGCCGGCCATTGAGCTTGCCAGGATTCGAGGAGCTTGTTCATGTGGTGATCTCGAATGGGATGACTTTACCTGCCAACCCCAAATCTGGATCCAGATGCAGGCTGAAATTCGGGCCCATCAAGTCTTGAAGCGTGGCCTTTAAGGCAGCTGCATCGGTGAGACCTAAGATGGGGCGAATCGTCACATCAAAATGGCCATCCGCCTTTTGAACCACACGGTGTTGGAGGAACGCCGAGCATTCCCGCATGGCCCGTGCGATATCGATTCCTTGCAGCCACCCATTGGAGGTCCGAAAAATCACTTCATTTCGCCCGAGCAGCTCATCGAAACCCTGCCGGTCTGCCGCCAATTTCGCTCGGTCTCCGGTGAGGTATCTCAAGAGCGGTAGGTATGGATTTCGGCCGCCAGTCACGGCCACGTCTCCTTCGACACCTGGCGGAAGGGCGCGCCCATGCTCGTCGAGGACCTCGACGTAGAGATCTGGTGAAATGAACCTCCACCGACCTTCAGGGTCTTTGAACGCAATCGGCCCCGTTTCTGTGCAGGAGTACCAGTCGATGATCGGAGAGCCGAAACGTTCAAGGAAAGGCCGATTCGCCTCGTCCAAAGTGACTGCCGTAGAAAACATTGCCACCGGAGCGATATTTGGCTTCAACTCAGCGAGCGCGGCAAAGGCGAGTGGGTCACCTGTGATGAGAACCGGCGCGAGGTCTTCACAGAAATGCTTGGCAGCGACCAGCCCACCCGGCCAGTGGTCTTCGCGTAGGTTGACCTTGGCAAATCCGCACTGGTTCCAGACCGAGAACGTATTCGCGAACTGAAAAGTATCCAAGCGATGGCAAACCTGAAGCACTGATGATTCGGGTCCAAAATGGATTGGAATTTCCCAGACCTGCAGAGCACGTTCGGCGAGCGTTTGATTCAGGGCCAAGGTTCGAGGATGGGTCGGGACAACAAGCGCGTGGCCCGTCGTGCCCGAGGTTGTGTAGGAGATGAGCCGATCGAAATCCGCGTCATGCGGCACCAGTAGGTGGAGCTCTTCGGCCAGGTGGTTACGAGTCATCCGTGGGAGCAAGTCCCAATCCGCCAAAGTGAAATTAGGGGGGACGTTGGCTTCGAACCACCACGAATGGGCACGCATTTCTACGGCGTATCGCTCAAGCCAATCGGTTGATGCCACTAAAGCGCGGTATTCGTCGACGACTTGAAGGTCGGCGGCGTTCACACGATCACCCAGAGTGTGATTCCATCTGGGCGCGTGTGGGTGTTGGAGCATGTCCCTTAAATGACGAAACCCCGCCTCAGTGATGAGTGGGGTTCGTTCGACAACGTCCGAGGGGATGTTCACGTCACTTCCCAATGACCTCGACGATGATGACGGTAATATTATCGTTTCCGCCGCCAGCGTTGGCCGCCTGAATAAGTTGTTCGGTCCCGGCTTCGAGGTCTTCACGGTTTTCGATCATGATGCGACGTATGTCTGCGTCCGTAATCATTCCGTTAAGGCCGTCCGAGCACAGCATATAAAGGTCGCCGACTTCCGGGTCCTCGTGATGGACGTCGACCTGAACGGTCTCTTTCATTCCGAGGGCACGAACAATCACGTTCTTGTGCGGGAAGTTTTCGATCTCTTGTTCTGTGAGATCTTTCATCTTGATGTAGTCGTTGAGCAGAGAGTGATCTTCGGTCACTTGCTCCAGCGTGTCTCCACGCAATCGGTAGATGCGACTGTCGCCGACATGCCCCAAATACGCGCTGTTTCCCGAGAACGTGAGAGCGACCAGAGTCGTGCCCATGCCCTTTTGTGCGGGGTTTTGTGACGCGGTCTCAAAGATGCGAAGATTTGCTAGCTTAATGCCAGCTGCGAGTCGGTTTTCTTCATACCGACGCGCCTTCTCCATCTTATAAGGCCAGGTGATGTCCTCGTCAGCGGATGTGGCACCATAGAATTCAGAGACCGTATTCACAGCCATCTCTGATGCCACTTCTCCACTTGCATGACCGCCCATTCCATCGGCGACCATGTAGAGGTTTTCTTCTTGCAGGACGAGGAGGTTATCCTCGTTGTGGGTACGTTTCATCCCCACATGCGTATTGCCTGCATATCGTAGTTTTAACGCCACGACACCTTCCATTCTTATGTTGATTTTCAGGTCAATGAGTTAACACATGAATCTTGAACGAGCAAGAATCCAAGCGCACCACAAGGCATAGTCTAAGGACATTACCGCACAAAAGGTTCATTCGTACAGTTGTTCTATGGCGATTCCGCTGTAGTAATGTTTCAAGATGTCTCGAAACGACTCGCCATTGGTCGCCAATCCTATGGCACCAGTCTGGCACATACCTACGCCATGTCCAAAGCCTGCGCCCTGAAAGTCAAATGACGTCGCGAATCCTTGGGCATCCTGATTCACTTTCATGACAAAAAGTCCGCTGCGAAGTCCGCCAAAAAGACGTCGTGCATTGAGTTCGCGTTCGACGGTCGTTTTGCCCTTATCGCCGATGACTTCTAGTTGTTTGACGCGTCCGCTGATTCCACGGGAAAGAACACGTACATCTCGGACTTTCCCAACCGACTTCCCGTTATCCTTGAGCCATTTGTTAAGGTCGCCCGCTGGAACCGATTTCTTCCAGCGGAAGAGCTTATTGCTCGAAACTGGCGCGGTTTTGCTCGGGGAATCGTAGCCGTTTTCCAGAAACCCCAAGAGCTCTGCTTCGCTGATGCCGTCTTGGTATTTTGCGGGTACGGTCCCGATCGCATCGGCCTTGCCTCGCAGCCAGGGGCGAGGTTCCATGTCCCAGACGTTTTCGTTGTTCTCCGTAAAACCGCCAGCATTTGAGCTGTACACGGCTTCGACGATCTTTTGTCCGTAGAACATCACAACGCCGCGTGTGTCATCAATGGCGCGAGACGCCCTGGAGTCCTCGGCCCCCACGCCGCCATAGACCTGATCCATCACGTCGGCGCGCAGCATATAAGGCTCGGCTAAGTTCCGGACTCCAATGGAGCTGAAAATTTCGTTCCGGGCGGCCACGGCTTGTGCCTTCAGGGCTTCGGGGTGCGCGCTGGCAAACATTTCTGCAGGAACCACGCCCTTCAGAAGTTTTTCGGCTCCAACACTGACCATCGCAACTAATTTGCCCTCATTATCCGGGGCGAAGATCAGTGTGCCCGTGTAGGTCCGCGTTTCGCGGCCCTTGCCATAAGACTTTTCGATGTCCGGAATCGTGTATTTGATTTTGTATTCTTCGCCGGACATCGGCGCGACCCAGAGGGCGCTCTGGGTGATGATCGCGGCATCGCTTCCTTCGCACTGCAGCGTCAGCGTATTCGAGGGATACTTCGATATTTCACTGTGGATGGCGGCCTCGATGCCGAACTCAGTCTCAAGTTTTCGTCTGACTTTGTCGGCGTCGGCTCGAACGGCTGTTGAGTGAACGGTCACAAGCGTGGTGCGCGAGTCGAAGACTTTTCCGCCGACGGCAAAAAGTCCGCCGACTTCCAGCGTTTCAGGGAGATGCCCACGTTTGAGCCAGACTTGCCGGACCTTTTCGATCGCATCACGGTCAGCGACTGGAAGACGATTTACGACCACCATATGCCGGTACTTACCGGACTTGGGGTTTGTGGCGGTGACGGTGCAGGGCTTCTTGCCGCTGAGTCGAATCTCGGGTCCGCCCTCATCCGAAGGTAAAACACGGATCGTCCGGTCGGGGGTGAACGTCACAGACGTGCGGCCTTCGATGATGCCGACTCGTATGGTTGGGTCACCGTCGCGCGTGAAGGTGAGCTTTGGCGCATACAACATCGCGAGGCGATCCGAAGCGCTTAGCTCTTGCGCCTGACCTGGGACGGAGCCCAACACAGCCAAGACAAATGTGAAGATTAGAAGTCGTCGATCCATGACGTTCACCCAGCAGTAGTTACCAGGTGACGGTGCCGACCACCCCTGTTGGAGTCAAACCGAGCGCCGCCGTCGTGGCCTCGCCCCCGGGTTCAACCAAGAGCCAAATCACGCCGCCGACCACACACGCGGCCCCAACGCCCAAAAGGACTCGGTGAGTGGTTTCGTAGCTGTTGCCGCGGTCCGAGAGCTCTGAATAACGAGCAGCAGTCAATGAACCTGCGCCTGATTCATCGGCAATCTGATCTTCGACATCCACCATGAGGTAGGCGAAGACGCCTGATCCGGCCAACGCCGCAGCACCGACGCCAATGGCGCTCCAGGCCCCCCAATTGACCGATGAGACGCGTTCGCCTTCGGTGCCTTTCGAAATCTCTGTACTCTGCGCCGTGCCTTTTTCGGTCGGAGTCGTGGACTCCGTGGCCAACGGTGCTGCCGTCTTTCGGGGTTTCAATGGAGCCCAAAGGTTGATGTCTGCACCGTCTTTGAGTTCAACGATGGTTTCCCACGACTCGTAGTCAGGATGATTGACCTCGATCTTGTACCGGCCTGCTGGCAAGCCCTTTCGCTCAAGCGGGACATTTCCAACAAAGGTGTCTTCGATCAAAATGCGGGCGTCGGAAACGTTCGAACCAATTTGAAGCCGAGAGGTCGGTGCGGCGCGGTCTTTGGCAAAAAACGCTTCGATTTCCTTACGAATTTGAACAACCGGATCCTCGTTGGCCGTGTTGATCGTGCGCGAAAGCTTATCGAGAGTTTTTCCAGTTTCGGAATCGAACACCGTGAGGGTGAGTGAATAGGTCGTTCCCTTGCGGGCGATCTTTCCAAACATCAACACCCGCGCGTTCACTTGTTCTGCGGCCTGCCGTAGGCAAGTCGTGCTGTCCGCAGAGCAGCCTAGAACAAGCAAAACGTCTTGGAAGTTGATCTCAAACTTGTTGACGACCTGATAGCGATCGAGCTGTTGCGCTTCGTGTCGAATGATCGAACTCAACGTGTTGATGAGATCGCCGTCGACGTTTTCACCCTCAAGATTGAGGATCGCCACAGACATCGGTTGCTCAGCGTAGGCCGGCGACACGAAGAATAAGAAGAAAGTTAAAACTAAGAAAAATCGTGACATGGGCCTGTAATCTAGGCGGGGAGGGAAGTTGCCGCCGAGTATAGGGATGGCCGTTCGGACTTGTAAAGCGTTGCGCATGGCTATCTCAGCTTAAACATCGCGTGGCGAACCAGATCGAGGCCTTGAAGGCTGTGAATATCGGTGCTGAAAAACGGCACTTTCTGGATCGGAACATGCGTTGGAACCACGCTCGTAAGTCGAGCGATCGAGGTTTTATCGACTTCGGAGAGAATCGAGAAGTCGCGAGCATTATCAATGAGTCGGCGACTTAGATCACGCAGGCTTTCGGGCGAGATGTTTTCGAAATGCGCGTGTGATTCGACCAGCGCACCGACCACGGTGACGGCGGGGCGTTTCAGGTCGTCTGGGTCGACCCAGGGTGTGCGAACGCGATTGACCACAAATCCA
This sequence comes from uncultured Bradymonadales bacterium, assembly GCA_964394615.1. Lineage (GTDB taxonomy): Bacteria > Myxococcota_A > Bradymonadia > Bradymonadales > Bradymonadaceae > JBFFMO01. The sequence continues at coordinate 10,222 of CAYMYJ010000011.1, forward strand.
CCAACCTGCACCTGTTCTTTGCCGAGCTTTTTGAAGAATTCGATCGCTTCGTCAATGGTGAGTGCATCAGGGGCAGTCACGACCACAAAGGTTGAGTCCGGCCCGGTGAGGAGTTTTCGCACTTGTCCGCTTCGTTGCCTCAACCCGTCGAAGAGCACCGAGAAGTTGCGAAGAAAAACCGAAAACTCATCCAGAAGTTCCGCGCCGGTAAACTTGGCCAGCGTTTTGGCCACGTAGGCGGTGCCGGTGGAAAAAATCCCCAGGCCAGCCCGCCCTGCCAAAAGACTCGGCTTGTAGAGCCAGGTCAGCGCCTTGTTGTCGATCGCGTCTTCGAGTCGTTTGGGGGCGTCCAAAAAATCGAGCGCATGGGTGGTGGGCGGTGTATCCAGCACGATGAGGTCAAAACCACCTTCATCCCACAGCTCATAGAGGCGTTCTGCGGCCGCGTACTCTTGAGTTCCGGCCAGGCTTGTCGAGAAATACTCGTAAATCCGATTGGCCAGAATCGCATCACGCTCGGCGGGCGGGGCGTAACGTTCCACCACACGATCGAACGACTCTTTCATGTCGAGCATCATCGCCCACAGCTCGCCTTTCGGTTTGACGCCGACTGCGGTGAAGCGCTCGATTGGAATCCGCATCATCTCGCTGCTCAGCGTGTCCAATCCGAGCGAATTCGCCAAACGCCGGGCCGGGTCGATGGTCAGCACCAGGGCTTTTCGGCCCTCGATGGCGGCGTGAAGTGCGATCACGGCGCTGGTGGTGGTCTTGCCGACTCCGCCTGACCCCACGCAAACGACCACTCGTTTGTTTTTGATCAGTTGGGCAAATGCGTTGTTCATTTGTCCTCCGCAGCAGATGAAAACGCCGTTGCGATTTGCGCCAGTGCTTCAGAGTTCATTTGCGGGACAAAGACGAAGGGCACGTCGATTCGTGGCAGCTTGATGGTCTCATCGATTTCGTGAAGGTATTTTTCCTGAAGGTTGGCGCGCTGCACGCGGAATCTAGCCGCGTCGATCATCCGCGAGACTGCAGGTTCGCGGACGTCTTTCTGGGCCGCTTCCAGGAGTGACAGCTCTTCTTCGGAGAATTGGCGCCCATAAAGCCCGTTTGCGATCACCACGCCCATCGGCATGCCAATTTCTTGGGAGACTCGATCGTGGAGCATGGCGGTCTCGTTGACCGGCATCTCTTCGGCCAAGGTCACCAAGTTCAGTACGGTAATTTTGGGGTCTCGCATCAAGTCCGAGATCTTCTGCGCTTCTTCGAACATGTGGCCTGACGACAAGATGGACATGATCACGTTCGGAATCTGCAGCAAGAAGATGCCATGGCCAGTCGCTGGCGCATCGAGCACGATCTTATCCCATACGTGGCGGCCGTTTTCTTCCTCGGTAACGTGGAAGTAGGCCTTACCAAGCATCACCAATTCATTGAGCCCGGGAATGGCTCGAAGAAATGCCCGCATGATCCGGTTTTCGAAAATCGCCCGGTAGATCACCCGGACCTTGAGCATCATCACTGCATACTCTTCCATCGCGGCGGCAGGAGTGACATTGACGGCAAAAAGATTGGGTTCGATCTCGGTGATCTCGGTGCCGACCGTGTCTACACCGAACATCGCGCTGACTTTGTCCTGAGTGTTCATCTCCATCAGCAGAGTGCGCTCGCCGCGTCGGGCGCAAGACAGCGCAAACGCAGATGCGATCGTGGACTTGCCCACGCCTCCTTTTCCCGAAAAGAGCACGAACCGTTTGGAATACAAATTAACGTCGTTCAAAGACCTGACCTTGGTCGCACAGAGCGGATGGCGTGAAATCTAGTGTTGGCGGGATTTTGACGCAATACCCACGCACGGAAATGCGTAGAAATTGCGGGCGTGAGGGAACTTCACCCAACGGCCGCTGTCAAGACCAGTACGCACGTGCAGCAACGAAACACTAATGGAGAAGCCGATGAACCGCCCGATGGTTGCTAGCATTCTTGCGCTCGCACTGTGTGCCTGCGAACAAAACTCAATCGAAATTCCTCCCGACTTAGAACAAGTCGAGGTCGCTCAGCCGGAAGAAGTTGCCGAGGTTAAGGTACCCGAACACCTTGCGAGTCTGGTCGTCGATCCCGATGAATCGGGCGTTCAAGAGGAGAGTCCATCACCAGAGAACGACAGTATCGCTGGGCTAGATGAAATCGGTAGCGAAGATGGGGAAAAGCCTGACGTCGACAAAAACAAGCGATTGGCAATGAAATCGTCGGGTGATTTTGGGGGGCGAATCTCCGCTGTCGGTGGACTAGGAATAAGCGGAGTCGGCAGAGGCGGCGGTGGAGGCGAGGGTTTTGGCCGCATCGGCGGACTCGGAAAGGTTGATCAAGGTGGGGGGCGGGGCAGCGGCGGAGGCAAAATGGGAATTGCCCGCGGTGGGGGAGTGGCAACGGGGTACGGGTACGGTAGGGGGGCCGCTTACAATTCTGTCCCTCGCGCCTACGAGCAATCAACGCCGGAAAGTTATCAGAACTACGGGACGAACAAGTTCACCGACCCCAGTCAGGACAAGTTCTCGACGTTTTCGATCGACGTCGACACCGGCAGCTACACGATCGCACGTCGCAAGCTAAACGAAGGCGGGTTGCCTCCGAGCGACGCTGTGCGCGTTGAAGAATTCATCAATTATTTCAAATACTCGTACCCGTCGCCCAAGACCGCTCCATTCGCCGTCAACTTAGAGGCTGCGCCCAGTCCGTTTTCTGCAAAACCAAATATGTTTGTGATGCGGGTGGGCGTTCAGGCCAAAAAGATCGATGAGGCCTCGCGCAAACCGATCCACCTGACCTTTCTGGTCGACGTTTCTGGGTCCATGAATTCAGCTGACAAGTTGTCCCTAGCGCAGCGTTCGATGGCTTTCCTGGTCGATAATCTGCGTGAACAGGACACGGTTGCGATCGCGACGTATGCCGGTCGAGTGAGCCAGGTTTTGCCGCCGACCCATGCCAGCGATCGCGAGAAGATCTTGGGAGCGATCGACAAATTGCGCTCCGGTGGTTCAACTGGGATGTCCGACGGGCTTGAGGCGGCTTATCAGCTTGCCGCGCAAACCATCGAGAAAGACGAAGTCTCTCGGGTGATTGTCCTATCCGATGGTGACGCCAATGTGGGCGCAACCAGTCATGACAAAATTCTGAGCCGCATCAAGGGCTACGTGGCAAAGGGCGTCACGCTTTCGACGATCGGTTTTGGCATGGGCAATTACAAAGACACGATGATGGAGCAGCTCGCCAATAAGGGTAACGGCAACTACTACTACATCGATGACTTCAAGGAGGCTCAACGCATCTTTGGTGAACAGCTGGATGGAACACTTCAAGTGGTTGCGAAGGACGTGAAAATCCAGGTGGAGTTTGATCCAGACGAAGTCGTCGCCTACCGCCTGATTGGCTACGAAAACCGTGATATCGCCGATAAGGACTTCCGGAACGACAAAGTCGATGCGGGTGAAATTGGGGCCGGCCACACGGTGACTGCACTTTACGAAGTCGAACTCAGGACGTCCGAGCCCACTGAGTTCGCCAAGATTCGCCTGCGGCATAAAATGCCGACCGAAGATGTCGCTAAAGAAGCTACATTTCCGATTCAGGTCGCTACATTTCGGAAAACCGTGGGCGATGCGAGTGGGGATTTCCAGTTTGCGGTCGCAGTCGCCGGTTTCGCCGAAATCCTGAGGCGCAGCACTTATGCCGAGAACCTCACTTACGATTTGATTCTGGAGGTGGCTAAACCCGGTGTTGGCAAAGATCCGCGCCGCAAAGAGTTTCTGGGGTTGGTCAAGAAGGCGAAGGGCTTCGACGCGAAATCACGTGTGAACTGACTTGACTTTCCGTTGAGTGAGCGCAACTTGCAGCGCATTCCGTATCATCGGATTTGAGGCAGCAAAACACAGCCATGACCATCACATCAGTGCTCTTTTTTGTACTTGGAATAGCACTTCTCGTTTTCGGCGGAGACAGGCTTGTTCGAGGGGCCTCGAGCCTTGCTTTTGCCATCGGAATCTCGCCGTTGGTAGTCGGTTTGACGGTGGTCGCTTTTGGCACAAGCGCTCCCGAGTTGGCCGTGAGTCTAAATGGCGCACTTCACCACAGCTCCGACCTTGCCGTGGGCAATGTGGTTGGCTCGAATATCTTCAACGTGCTCGCAATCTTGGGATTGGCAGCGTTGATCACCCCCCTCGCCGTTCAACCCAGTCTGATTCGCCTCGAGATTCCGCTTCTTGTTCTGGTGTCAGGTGCGGTTGTCGCGTTTGGCTGGAACGGTGTGATCGGCCGCGTTGAGGGCTTGGTGCTCTTCATTGGCGTGATCGTCTACACCGCGTGGGTGATCATTCAATCCCGGAAACAAACCAAGGCGCTCAAGGAGGAGTATGCGACCGAGTTTGAGCCCGAAAAGACGGAACATTGGGCGGTTTCCATCCTTTCGATCGTGGCGGGGCTGGGATTGCTGATTCTTGGATCACGTTGGGTGGTCGACGGCGCTACGGAATTGGCCAGATTTCTTGGCGCGAGCGAACTCGTGATTTCGTTGACGATTGTAGCGGCCGGCACTTCGTTGCCAGAAGTCGTCACGTCGGTTTCCGCTGCGATGAAGGGCGAGCGAGACATCGCCGTGGGTAATGTCATTGGCTCGAACCTCTTCAATATCCTGTGTGTGCTTGGACTTTCGGCCGTCGTGACACCTGGCGGAATCCACGTCGCCACCGAAGCCATGAACTTCGACATCTTGGTGATGGTGGCCGTATCGGTGTTGATCGTTCCGGTATTCCTATCGGGTTGGATCGTCGACCGAGTGGAGGGAGGCGTCCTGGTCGCGCTTTACGTCGGGTATGCCGTCGTGCTTATCGTCACTTCGGCTGGAGCTCCCAGTCACGAATTGATTCGCAAGGCCTATATTTGGGGGATGTGGCCGATGGCGCTGGTCACGATGGGATTGCTGCTCTGGCGCAGTAAAACTCAAGAATCGGTCGCTCAGTCCTAAAGCAAGTGTCCCGACTTGTTCTTCTTTACGTTCAGATAATTCGTATTGAAGGGGTTGGCGAGTATCTTGATCGGGATTCGATCTGACACGATGACGCCGGCTGCTTCCAAGCCATCGACCTTCTTGGGGTTATTCGTCATGAGCGTCACGCTCTTGATGCCCAAAAGCTCGATCATACGACCCGCAACATCGTACTCACGCATATCATCATCAAAACCGAGGTGAAGGTTGGCTTCAACCGTATCCATGCCCTGGTCTTGGAGGCTGTAGGCTTTGATCTTGTTCGCCAGTCCAATCCCGCGGCCTTCTTGCCTCATGTAGAGCAAGACCCCGCGGCCAGCTGCCACAATGTCTTGCATGGCCTGGTGCAATTGTTCTCCGCAATCACATTTAAGACTCGCAAATACATCACCAGTCACACACTCGGAATGCACCCGAGTCAGGACATCTTCGGCTCCATCGACGTCGCCACACACCAGTGCCACGTGTTCTTTGCCGTTCAAATTGCTGGTGAAGGCCCAAATTCGGAAATGTCCGTATTGGGTGGGAAGGTTAGCGGTGGCAACGTGCTCCACCACCAACTCGGATGCAGTGTTGTTGGGGCGAATCTTAAGGCTCCGGCGCATTATGAACTCCAAACGGAAAAACCGCTAAGGTGGGCATCAGGCACTCAATACCTCATTGTGCGCTTTCGCGCGTCTGCCTTTTGCCACACGTCATGGAGGGACGTTACGAGCCGCCTATTTAAACCGCCGAGGAATCCTCTCGGAGCGACGGTCGCGACTCGCTGGAGCATATCACTCCACGTACCTTCCACTTCTTATAATGCAGCCTTAGCCCGTTCGGGTTCAACTTTAGACGAAGAAAAAGTTCGAGCGGCGCCGATTGTGGATGAAACAGCGTCCACAACGACGGGCATCATGTCCGTTCGGTAACCGTCCAACGCGCTGAAATAGTGGTGTCTATCGAGTGCGTGGATGATTGCGGGAGGATAGCCCTGCGAAATAAGGATGTAGTTCATCAGCATTCGCCCAACCATGCCCGTACGCTCGTCGAACGGGAAAACCTTCATAAATTCGAAGTGCGCGATCGCGGCCGATCGAATTGGATGGAGATCTTTGAGTTCTTCTTCCCAGGTGTCCAGGAACTTCCGGAAATAATAGGAGATACTGGCAGCGGGCACGATGTTCAGGTTGTACACGCCGGGCGAGGTATCACGTTTGCGATATCGTCCTGCGTTTTCGTCTCGAGGATCACAGAGTCGGATATGCAGCTCACGAATGAACTCAACACTGATCTCGCGGCGTTCTTTGGCGCTGTCGTAGAGAAATGTGATCAGTGCAAGTTGTCTTTGCAGTGATTTTTGGGTCTGACTCTCTACAAAATTCCTGACGGGCGCGTTCTCGATGGCACGTTGCAGTTCTGTTTCGGACAGAACCACGCCTTCGAGGGCATGATCGTGGTAAATCCACGACACAGCCAAACGATCCAAGAATTTTCGGCGATCGTCGCCAGTGAGACAGTCGTAGTGCGATTTCTGATGATCGACTTCAAGGTATGTCAGATTCATGGGCGGCCTCCGTTCGTAATTTTCGAAAGCCCCAGGTTCCCCAACCGTGCAGAGTGCTTCTCGAAAAAAACGTCCGTTAGACGCAATGTGCTGACCTCGACATCATAGGAAGCGTGCGATCACGATTCAAGAGGGCGAGGTGTTTTTTATCCTAGAACTCGCGTCGCTGAGAGATCGCGCGCGATAGCGTGATTCGATCGGCGTACTCCAGCTCTCCACCAATCGGAATTCCCGACGCGATTCTGGACACGTTGACGCCCAGAGGTTTGAGCAAACGCGCCAGATACAGCGCAGTTGCTTCGCCGTCGACCGAAGGACTGGTCGCGATGATCACTTCTTTGATCTCGGGGTCTCCCGGCAAACGAATGATCAATTCTCGGACGCGCAGATCGTCTGGCCCGATCCCTTCAAGTGGAGAGATCAGTCCGTGAAGCACGTGATACACGCCTCGAAACTCACCTGTACGCTCAACGGCGCGCAGATCGGGCGTGGATTCGACAACACAGATCAGACTGTTATCGCGACGAGTGTCCTCGCAAATAAGGCAGAACTCGCCGCGAGTCAGATTGCAGCACCGCGAGCAAAACCCGACCTCAGCTTTGACTCGAATCAACGCATCCGCGAGGTCGTGTGCGACTTCTTCGGGTTGATTCAGGACAAAAAAGGCCAGTCTTGACGCGGTTCTTTCACCAACTCCGGGAAGTCGTGCAAACGCGCTGATCAGGTGGGCGATGGGATCTTCGGGGCGCACCCGAGCTTAAAAGAGGCCAGGAATATTCAGTCCACCGGTGATCTTCTCGACCTCGGCGTTCATCATATCCGTGGCGGCCTTCATGGCTTGGTTCACGGCACCCACGATGAGGTCTTCGAGCATCTCGATGTCATTGGGGTCAACCACTTCTTTTTTGATTTTGATCTCAAGAAGTTCAGAATTTCCGTTGACGACGGCTGTAACGACGCCACCACCAGCTGAAGATTCGACTCGCTTATCTCCAACCTCTGTTTGAACTTTTTGAATTTGGCCCTGCATACGCTGGGCTTGGCGAACGATATCTGTCATGCCTTTCATTTCACGGACTCCATAAGTCTTGACGACAAAGCGCGCCGGGTTATACGCCGAATTGTTCACACGACGCAATGCATACGGGCGTTACAGAAGATTGCGCGATTGAAAATTTGTGTGCTAGGCTTTCCGCAGCAGTGAATAATTCCCTTGAAACACACATCCCGGCGACGCGGTTGACCGCGGCGGTTTAGGAGCTTTGGAATGTCAGGACAGATGGCGATTTACGAGGAGGAGCAGCGGAAGTTCACAGAGATCTGTGAACAACTCGTCCGCGACGCCCTCGCCAAAGCCATCTTCATCGTGGACAAGGATGGTCAGCTTATCACCGCAACAGGTGAAACGTCGGGTATTGATACGACGGGGTTGGCCTCTCTTGCAGCCGGATCGACGGCGGCAACGGGTGGTCTCGCTCAGATGTTGGGCGAAGAAGAATTCCCGGTGCATTTCCACGAGGGGACGCGTAACCATTTGCATGTGTCTTTGATCGGAGACGCAATGATTTTGCTCGTGATTTTTGACGAGCGCTCAAGCCTTGGCCTGGTACGTCTTCGCGTTAAGCGGGCGTACACGGAAATGGAAAAAGTGCTCATCACACTAAAATCACGTTCACAGGAAGCGTCGAATCAGGCGATGGACATCTTCGGTGAAATCACCGATGACGACATTGACTCTTTGTTCAACGACGCCTTTTGAAAAAGAAGTAGTTCGACACACGCTCTTGCCATGGCAGGGGGGTGTGAAGATATCGCCGCCAGCAACGTTGTTGGCGGATTTTTAAATACGAGGAAATAGTACAGTCGACGCCACCCCTGCCTGCTCATTATCATGAGTGACCTCTCCTTCAAGAAAGGTCACTCAAAAATGCGTGACAGGGCGGTTTAGCGTGCTATAAGACGTGAATTCAGTGACTCGAAGGCATTAATATGCCGGGTTGCTCTTTCGGATCACGGGAAAGTAGATGTCGTTCATCAACTACGCACAGCGGGAAATCATCCTCAAGATCGTCTATTACGGACCGGGTCTGTGTGGGAAAACGACGAACATTAAGTTCATCTACTCGGGAACCAATCCCGATGCCCGCGGCAAACTCATCAGTCTCGAGACGAAACAGGAAAGAACTCTGTTCTTCGATTTCCTGCCGCTCAGTCTCCCCGCAATTCGCGGATTCAAAACACGCCTTCACCTTTATTCGGTGCCGGGTCAGCTCTTTTACAGCGCAAGCCGTAAGCTCATCATGAAGGGCGCCGATGGCGTGATCTTTGTGGCGGACTCGCAGCGCGCACGGAAAGAAGCCAATATCATTTCGATGGAAGACATGAAGGAAAACCTTCAGTCTTACGACATCGATATCGATAGGATCCCCTACGTGATTCAGTACAACAAGCGAGACCTGCCCACGGCAATGTCGCTTGAAGAGCTTCAGGAAGACCTCAATCCGGATGCCAAATATCCAGAATTTGAGGCTTGCGCTGTCGCTCCAGATGGCCCCGGCGTGTTCGATACGCTCAAGGCTGTTGTGAAAATGATCCTCATGGAACTCAAGAAAACGAAGTAAACACCTCGGACATGTTTTTGAGATGGAAGGCGATGCAGATGCATCGCCTTTTTTGTTTCAGGAGTTTCAGGAGTAATCGGTCAAGTGTCGTCGTCGTGCGCCGCGGCTTGAATCGCCGACCTTGGCCTGACACTTCACGCAGTAGCTGGTCCACGGCATGATCTTGAGGCGTCGCTGATCGATGTCCTCACCGCAAAGATCGCATACACCAAAGTCTTCTGGCTCCGTTGCGATACGACGCAGGGCGGCGAGGATGCCGTTGATCTCTTGAGCCCGCTCCTTATTGCGGCGGGAGGCGATCACCTGGCTCATTTCGGTCAAGGGGGCTTCGTCTTCATCCACTTTGGTGGAAGGCTCTTTGACGACCGGATCGATGGCAAAATCGCCCTCGGCGATCAGGAGGTCTCGCCGTTCCACCAACATGATTCGAAACGATTCGAGTTCTTCGGGATTCATTGATTTGAACTCACTCGCAGACCATTGGGACTGCGCAAACGTCGCTTTCGCATGCACCGCTCGCACAATCGAATTGGTTTGTACATGCTTCGCCGATCGCACGAAGGGGCGTACACACGCCCGGGGTCATGAAATCGGGAGCGTCACAGGTTAGGCCACTCGCGCATTCGTAAAAGACTCGGCATTCTTCGCCGGCTGCTTTTGCCGGCCCGCAGGTCCCGTCGAACTCGTCAGTCCCCAACACAAGGTCAGTGCAAACACTGCCAGCCTCGCAGTAGGTTGAAAACTCGCCCAACGTGCAGGCCTCGCCCGCAGCTGGTGGATCAAACGCCTGGCACTTTGATGAGATGCAGATTAAGTCGCCACTGCATTCGCCGTTGAACGCGCACTCGCCCCTCTCGGGCGTTGTGCCCCCGGTCGAGCAAATGGAGTCGATGCAATAGAGTCCGCGCTGGCACTCTTCGAACGATTCACACGAAGCGGCCAATGCCCCTTTTTCGACGCAACCTGTCGCTGAGCAGAATTCTGTATCCAGACAGTTAAAGTCACCGCAATTATTGACACAAATTCCTTCGCAAGCATCCGTCGCGATCTCGCAAGTTCGGCCATCGGCGCACTCCGTCTCGGAAATACATGCTTCGCCGTCCTGCTGAGTCCCGACAAAAACCCCATCGCATTCGGCGGGAGGATTGGCAAAACTGCCCTCGCAAATCGACCCACGCCAGGCTTCGAGGCATGTCGCTGCCTTTGCGGAATCGTACACGGTGTATCCTCGAGCCAGCTCTCTTTCGAAATCGGGAAAGGCTAGGAACGCCGGTACTTCAGCCGATTTGCAGGCCTCTACACTGGGGTAGCGTCCGATGATGATGAGAAGATCGGGCGAAGGACATTCGAATGTGGATTCACACAACATGCCCCAAAGTGCCTTCGAGATATCATCGCTTGATAGGTTGTTGGGCGTGTTGTTGGTTGTTGTGTTGTTGGTCGTCGAGTTGTTCGTGGTGTTGTTTGCCACGTTATTCGAGGTCTTGCTCTTGCTTGCATCGTCGCCGCATGCCGCAAGTCCCATAAGAAGAACAAAAAGGCTCAATCGCTTCAAAATAGGCTCCAGTGATAATTTCAAAAGTCGTTGCTCTACCAAGACAATACCAAGCCTGCCCGGCAGGTTAAATACTTGGTTCGTCCTTCTTAGGTGTCAGGTTTGAGCCGCGTTTGATCGCATTTGGGCCGAAGCGATTTGCGATCGCGTCGACAGCTTTGCCGATCGAGGGCCGTACCTGAGGTTGAAATAGACCAAGCTGTTCGGGTTGGTCATCGTCAACCAAATCGAAGGCGGTGAGGCCGACCAGCCGAATTGCACGTGTCAGCTCCAAGCCATCGAGCAGCGGGTAGGCACTTGCAAGCAGCACGCGGGCGTCGTCGGATGGGTGTTCTAGTGTGGTTTGTCGGCTTTGAAGCTGAAATCCATCTGTGTACCGAATTTTGACCCGCACACCGCCGGCTCGTAGTTTCTTTTTTCGAAGTGTCTGTGCGACATCGTCGGCGTGTGGAACTAAGTGACGTTCGACTTCGGTCCTAGACCTGAGGTCGACCTCAAAGGTGTTTTCACTGCCGATGGATCGCCGAGTGCGATCGGGTTTGACGACCCGAAGATCAACACCCAAAGAAAGGTCACGTAAGTGGTCAGCGAGCCCACGTCCGAGTTCAATGCGTAGCCAGGCGAGGTCCGCAGCGGCGATATCACCGATGAGCTCCATCCCAATGGCGGTGAGTCGTTCTTCGGTTTTGGGGCCTACTCCCCACAACTTTCGAACGGGAAAACCTGCGATGAATTCCGCTTCATGGCCTTCTGGAACGATCGTGATGCCGTTGGGTTTTTGAAGGTCTGTCGCAAATTTCGCCAAGAATTTATTGGGACCCACGCCCACTGAACACGTGAGCTGAGTCGCTTCAAGAACTCGGCGCTGAATTTCGAGTGCGGTTTCCATGGGCGACTCGAGCAGTCCGGCCATGTCCATGAAGGCTTCATCGACACTCAGGGGTTCGATGCTGGGTGAAAAGTCGCCCAGGATGGCCATGATCTGTTTGCTGACCTCGCTGTAGACTGACATGCGGGGCGTGGCGATGATGGCCTGTGGGCATTTCCGTAGGGCGACCGCCATGGGTTGAGCGGAATGGACGCCAAATACGCGGGCCTCGTAGGAGCAGGTTGAAACGACGCCGCGTTTCGACCGGCCACCCACGATCACCGGTTTTCCCCTGTATTCGGGGTGGTCGCGTTGTTCGACTGAGGCAAAAAACGCGTCCATATCCATGTGAAAGATCAGCATCTTTGCCTTCCAGACCTCGGCTCAGCCTTTTTCGAGGTCGCGCATTTTTTGGATGAAGGCTTCGTCCAGACCGGCACGTCGACGTGATTCTTCATTGAAGTTGGCACCACGGGCGCGGTCCGGTGTGTTGTGAAAGGTTAGGTTTTCCTTCCAAAACTCAAATGTATCCTGGCCGTTGGCGGAGTCGTTGATGACGCGCGCCCCAAACCCGACATGTTGGATTTCGTCTTCGGCGATTTGGCGCATCAGAGCTGCACTTTCTGTATCGCCAACATCCTCAAAATACCCAGCAAACATCGGGGCATGGTCAAGGTTGGCCTGCTCAAAAGTTAGGTTGATCGCGCTCGAGAATTTGACGAGGTCCGTGAGACTTGGGGCGACACGCCAGAAATGGTCGTTCAGCGTCAGGTCCCCGAATGTGGCGCCAAGATCGGCAATTCGATCCATGTAGAGCTGCAAATGACGCTGTTCATCGACGATGATGTGGGCGAGTCCCATGCGATAGGCTTTGGGGGCGTCAGGAAAGGCCAACAGTGCCCAAGCCATCAGTTCCAACGCCATCAACTCGTGGTTTGCAAAGGTATGGAGACAACGCACCCGCATTTCTGGGTCATGCATCGCGGCGGGCGCAGGAAGTCTTTTGCGGGTCCGGCGATCGCCGATGGCCAGATGTGGGGGACGGCCGGGTTCACGCCAGGCCCGGGCGGGCTCGACAAGATCGTCGCTCAGCGTGCGCAGTCCGCCTTCTGGAACAAAAAGTTTGTCCTCAAGCGTGGTGCCCATCAGCACTTGTTCGGCGAATTCGACCAGACGCATCGTTTAACCCTGCATACGTTCCATCACGCGAGAGAACGCTTGTTTGGATTCCGAAATGACCTCAGCGACGTCCCAGCTGGTGAGTTGACGGTTGTCGACCACCTGTCGGCCCGACGCGAACACATGGCGCACGTTGGCGCGGTGTGTGGCGTAGACAAGTCGTGAGTACATCGATCCTGCCGGATTGGTGCCGGGATCGCTGTCGATGTCGACCACGACGAGATCGGCCTTCTTGCCGACTTCGATGCTGCCCACTTCATTGTCGATGCCCAGCGCGATGGCGCCATCGATGGTCGCAAGGCGAAGGACACGTTCCGCGGGCATGGCTTCAGGACCATGAATGGGTTTCTGGATCAACGCGGCCAGACGCATCTCGATGAAGGCATCCATGTTGTTGTTGCATGGTGCGCCGTCCGCTCCGAGCGATACCTTCACCCCAGCTGCATCAAAGCGCGGCATGTTGGCGATTCCGCTCGCCAGCTTCAGGTTTGAAGATGGGCAATGCGCGATGGCGGTCTTGGTGCGTTTTAGGATTGCGATGTCCGCGTCGGTCAAATGCACGCCATGGGCAAACACACTGCGGTCTCCAGCGATTCCGACACGTTCCAAGAACTCGATATTTGAGCAGCCGTAGTTTTCCTGCGCCCAGATATTTTCGAACTCGGTTTCGGAGGCATGCGTGTGAACAAAGACACCGAGTTCTGCGGCGGCTTGGGAAACACCACGCAGCAGTTCCTCGGTGCATGACACCGCGAATCGTGGCGCGAAGGCGTAGCGGATGCGCCCGTCGTATTTGCCATCCCAGGCTTCGCAGAGGCGAATCGCCTCACGAAGCGAGTCCTGAGTGTTTTCCATCAGGCTCGGTGGAACTTCTACCGGGTGGTCCATATGGCATTTGCCCACAAACGCGCGAATCCCGGAATCTGCGACCGCTTCGATCACGCTCTCGGTATGCCGGACGGTTGCCATGTCGAGCAGTGTCGTGGTGCCTCCAAGAATCAGTTCCGACAGCCCCAGTCGCGCCGATGCGTGAAGCTCGTTCGGTTCAAGCGCCCCCTCATAGGGCCAGATTCGGTTGCGCAGCCAGTCGATGAGCACCATGTCATCGGCGCTGTTTCTCATCAGAGTTTGGCATAGGTGCACGTGGGTTTGGACAAATCCAGGGATGATCGCTGTTCCAGCGCAATCGATCTCGCGGTCGACGGTCGTGTCGAGCTCTCCGACTGCAATGATGCGGTCATTTTCGATGACGATGTCACCTTGGACGATTTGCATCGTCTGATTCATGGTCACAATCGTGGCGTTTTTGAGACGAATTCGCACCGTTTATTCCTTCTTGAGAATTCCGAACTTGATGGCAAGCGGTCTGAGATTGATGGCCGGGTTGCCGATTTGCCGCTGGACAAAACGATCTACCACGGTCTGGTGAATCTTGTCGCGGTATTGCCCGGCCCACCTATCCTTGTCGGCCAAAAACTGGTCACGATCAGGTTCTTGTCGAGCCACGAGATGAGCGACAAAAACTCGCTCTCTGGACAAGATCAACTTCGTGGTCGGACGAGACGGTTTCAGTTTGAATGCTTCGACCAGTACCTCCGGGGCCAGGCCGTATTCGGGGATCGCACCGTTGGGATTGTAGTCAAAATCTCGTAAGATTTTCATGTCCAGGCCGAGCTTCGAGATGGCCTTTTGGGCTTTCTCGATTTTGGCGTCGTCGGGAGTTTTGCCCATTTTTGCGAGCAGTCGCCGCGCCTTTTTCAGTTTGGCGGCGACCGATGGGATGGCGCTGGTGCTCCGCATGATTTCCGCAGCAATTTCTCTGGAAAGGCCGCGATTGAGTTCGGTGGTACTGGATTGTTCAAACCCAATAACTCTCCATGCGTAGGCGCCTCGTGGACCGGAAAACTGAACGCCGACATCACCAGGTTTGCCCATAAACGCCTTGCCGCTCTCTTGCCGAATCATGTGGACGTTGTGTTGGGCTTCGAGTCCGGTGGCCAATGCGATTTCAAGAACATCTTTGCCGTCTACGAGCAGCTTTCGGGCATCTTCGAGCTTATCCTTGGTCGCGTCTGTCGCGGCCAGGACATCCATGATGACCCGCATGGGTTGGCGAAAGCGACTGGGGTTCTCGTCAAAGAATTTCTGGATTTCGTCGGGGTGATTCTCGACAAATTTGTCAATTTCTTGGGAGGTAGGAACGTTGTCCAACGCGACCACGGCGAGCGAAACAGTGTTGTGTTCGAATGCCCAGGCTTCCCAGAGTTCGGTGTCGTCGATTTCCTGAACCAGAAGATCAGCCAGTTTGGTGCGCGCAATCTCGTCTCTGCCGACTCCAAAGAAGTCTTCATTGGTGAGGTGAAGTGATTTCAGAATCACATCAAAACGTTCCGGGTGATCAAGAAGCCATACAAAACCGCGGTATTGTGGCTCCGATCGATATAGGGCGATCACGTCCTTATCCGAGATCTCGATGTTTCGACGGGCGATCTCGCTTTGGACGACCTGACGCGACAGGACGGCATGGGTGGTCGTGAACTGAACGGTCGGGGTGGCCAGGTTTTCAAAGGGCACGGCGGGATAATCGCCTTTCGCCGCGTCTGGTGCGAAGAGGCTTCCAAGCCGCACCGCCCGCTCGAAATCTCCCAGTGTGACTCGAAAATCGCCGACTTTCCCGATCTCGGTTTCCTCGGTAGGCATCGGGCCTTCGAGGTAGCGGATGTGGGGATTATGGCCGGAGTCGTCGCCCATATCTGTTGCGGTCTCAGAGGGAGCCGCGATGGTCGTTGCGTCTGGCTCCTGCGGTGTTTCTGCGGTCTTCCGAGAACACGCGGCAAGAGTGAGGATTAGAATGAAGATCGTAAGTCGCATTTTTGTTTTGCGAACCCTCTGAGTGTCTGATAGAAAATCGCCCTCGTTTTCCGGCGTCATCTTAGGCGTCCGGGCGAGTTTCGTCGATCCCTAAACATATCGGCGTGCTGCTTCAGTGACTCCCGGTAAACTTCTCCATAGCTACCGGATCAGTACAGAGCGGCCCGCATGATGACATGGAGAGCCTTATGGCAAAGTTAAGCCCCCTGCAGCGCACCAAGAAAGATTTCGGAACCAAAGAAGACTTGGCGAAGAAGGTCATCGGATTTCTCACCAAGCCTGAGGACGAAGAGCAGGCAGCGTTTGAGCATCGTGTGAACACGATGAGCAACACCAAGTTGCTTCGTCTCAACGATGCACATAATGCCCTCGCATCGAAGTTTGGTGGCAAGGAAGCCCTCGTCGAGAAGATCACCAAAGCGAAGTTCAACGGCATGAACGCTGACTACGCCAAGAAGATCGGTGGTTTCACTGCACCTAAGCTTATCGACCTCGCTCGTCAGCATGGCGTGAAGTCATAATTTTTTCCGAAAAATTGTTAAAAGTGTCGTTCAGCGGCCGTTTCTGCGCCCGAGAGGCGTGTTGACGGCCGTTTCTGTTTCGACGGTGTCTTGTAAGATTGAGCAACAGCGACTACCCTACTCGGTCTAAGTTGCCGTGAGGCGCGACCTTGACGTGTGTCAAGCCACCGCATCAGCTTCAGCAGCTTAGACACCTTCGTTCGGTCCTTCGCAGGTCTGCACAGGAGATCCATGGCGACGGAATACATGATTGGTGATAAGGCTGTTTACCCTGCACAGGGCGTGGCCGAAATCGTTGGAATTGATTCCAAAGAGATTATGGGCACCACGCAAACGTTCTACGTTCTGCGTGTGTTGGACTCCGACAAGAAAATTCTCATTCCCGTGGGTAAGGTCGATGATGTGGGCTTACGCACCATCATCAGCACGCGGGAAATCGAGGAAGTCTACGACATCCTCCGGGAACGTAACGTCGATTTGAATACTCAGACATGGAACCGTCGTTGGCGCGCCTATGTCGAGAAGATTCAGACAGGAAGTCCATTCGAGATCGCGGAAGTTCTGCGAGACTTGAATCTACTCAAGCACCAAAAGACTTTGAGCTTCGGCGAAAAGAAAATGCTTGAGAGCGCACGGCGACTACTGGTTCAGGAGTTGGCGATCGCCAAAGAGTCTTCTGAAGAAGCGGTTACCGAAGAAATCGAGCACATCTTCGCAGCTTGATTTACGGTGCCGAGGAACCTCGGCACTCTTGATCGCATTGACGTTTTTGGATGTCTCGCTGCACCGCTCCTGATTAACTCCCCACACAGATCCAAATAAATTGGGAAGCTCGTCATGTGCGTTGCGTTGGCGCACGCCATGGCCGCGGCGAGCCTGACGGCTATCTCAGCCAGTACTCGACCTGGAGGTCACTCTGCAGGTGGGACGTCATCTGGGATGCGCTGGGGCGATTCCTCAGGGGCTTTCGTAGAGTCGTCGGTTGGTTCGTCTGTGGATTCGGAAGGTTGTGACGGGATCTGTTCGTTGGGAGCGATCTCGTTGCTGCCACCGGTCACTTCTGTTTCAGCGTGTTGAGAGCGGCACTCCGAATCGCAAGAGCGTCGGTCATCTGCACAGGCTGTGTAGTCGCCAGGATGCCGTTCCGTGCACTGGGCGAAATTCATCGCGCAGAAATCCAGACAGCGAGGCGGGCCTTCGGCCGAGATGTTCTGGCCACCGCCACTGCATCCAATGCCAAGCCCAAGAGCGGCGATCATGACGAATAGGATCTTCATAGGGTTCTCCATGTGCGTGCAATGTCTAGCAGCGCGCTTGCCATGCCGTCCACGGCGACTTTCAAACAGTCCTCGTCGACGTCAAAATATGGGGTATGCAACATGTGCACGATGCCTTTCGCTTCGTTTCGAACACCCAGAAAGAGGTAACACGAAGGCACACGTCGTGAGAACGATGCGAAGTCTTCTGCGCCCATTTGTGGTTCATGAGCGACAATTCGCTCGTCACCAAGTCGAGCCTTGAGGTGGTCGACGACACGGCGTTCAAGTTTGGTGTTGTTGGCGGTAAGACGTGCTCCAGCCGTAAACGTCACCTTGCCCTCGCCTGCGAGTCCTTGCGAGATCCCTTGCACCACGCGTTCGACTTCTTTCATGGCGAGTTCGGCAGTCTCGTCCGAGAGTGTGCGCAGGATGCCGGTCAGCCGAGCGGTGTCGGCGATGATATTATAAGAGTTGCCGGCCTCGATCTTTCCGATGGTGAGGACACAGGCGTGTCTGGCGTCGACGCGACGCGAGGTCACGGTTTGGAGCGCGGTGATGACCTGAGCTGCGATCAGGACCGCATCCACTCCCTCGTGGGGATAGGCTGCGTGCGCTTTCTTGCCTGTGATTTCGATCTCAACGAGTTCAGAGCGTGCCCAGACGGGGCCGCCCGTATACCCAATTTTTCCGACATCCAGCGTGGGCATCACGTGGAATGCAAACGCAGCATCTACTGCAGGGTTCTCGAGCGCTCCTTCAGCCACCATGCGCTCGGCACCGATGGGCGCATCGACAGGTGAGGCTTCTTCTGCGGGTTGGAAGACGAATTTGATCCGACCGTGAAGGTGTTTGGTCTGAGTCGAGAGCACCTTCGCGATGCCCAACCCAATCGTCGTATGCACGTCATGTCCGCACGCGTGCATAATGCCGGGCTCCTCGGAGCGGTAGTCGACATGGTTGAGTTCGTGGATGGGCAATGCGTCGATGTCGGCGCGGAAGAGCAGGGTGGGGCCATCGTGTTGCCCCTCAAGGATGGCGATCACGCCGGTGTCGGCGCATCGGGTGGTCGTGAAGCCAAGCTCCTGCAGTTTTGATTCGATGAACTCAGCCGTCTTATGTTCGGTGAATGAGAGTTCGGGCTGGGAGTGCAGGTGGCGTCGAATGGCCACCAGTTCTTCACTCGATACATCTAGTTTCATCGTCGTCTCCAAATTATCGCTAAAAAGCCGAGGACGACCAGTCCCATGGGTGTTGGGGCCTGGTGCAATACCCCGCAGCCACAGCCGGCTTCTTCCAAAACATCGTCGATTCCAATTTCAGGAATCCCTGCATCAGCAAGGCCCATGTCTGGATTGTAGTCAGGTGTTTCCGTGAAGGTTAAGGCGTATTCGTACATGCGATTGCCGACCGAATCATAACTAAGCAGTCGCAGGCCGTTTTCGTCGCCGACAATCGCCGCAGGCGGATACGCCCCTATCGCATCAAGCCGTGCCATGCCGGGAGAGTCCCCATTTGCGTCGACAAAACGTAGGAAGACGTTGGATTCCGTCACGAATGAAATGACCAGGTAGTCTGGGGCTCGCCACGATTTGGTGGGTGGGCCGAGGACCACGAAGCCGCCATCCGCAAATTGGTAGGTGGAATCGAAGGTGACGCTGGTCAGCTCTCGCCCGGTATCATTGGTGGTGGCGATCTCGGTGGAAACCGAGGCGTCGTTGGGATCGAGCCAGACAAGGTTAAGGACCCCAGCCGCGTAAAACATGCTGACCAAGGCTTTGTTTTCCCAAGGAGCGTCAAGAGGTTTGAGTTCCTCGACGCCCTCACGACCGTCGTAGTTGAAGAACTGCAACCCCTGAAGCCCAAGGGAATCCAAAACAACGATGAAGGTTCCATCTGGTCGAACTGTGGCTTCCACCGGAATTCCGCCGCCTGACTGGCCGATCGTCAGGCCTGAGCGAATCAGATCTCCTGAGGTCACATTGATCACGTGGGCCTGAGCGATGAATTTATCGTCGAGGCCGATCGTGAGTTTGCCGATCGTGAAGGCCAATAATTTATCGGACTCCGCACTGTAAACCATGGTGTCGAATGCAGTCAGGTAGTCGCCTAAGAAGACTCCCGTTCCACTTGGTCGGGCAGAGGCCGCTACGAGTTCGACGTCCCGTATTTTCCAGCGCTCGATGCCGTCGCCGTCGACAAAAACGGTAACTCCAGTGACTTCGCCAGGCAGGGCTTGTGGGTTCTTGGTGCGCAGGAAGAAGCCGCCTGTGGGGTGGGCGATCATCCCAACGCATTGGGTTGGTTGCTCATCAACGACGTAGCGATAAACGCTCGCATCTTTTGTCGTGGCGACGACGACTGAGCAACGAACGTTTGAGGCCTCACCTGTCGTGGTTGCGATGAGGGTCGACTGGTCGGCGCCAGCTTGAATGATCGATTCCGTGAGCGGAAACGCGCCAGGCATGGCGTAATCACGCAATGCAACGCCGCTTACCTCGACATCAGCGAGTGCAGGAGCTGACGCGAATAGGATGCCGAGGAATAGGAGTAGGGCGGATTTGCGCATGACTTCAGAGTTGGAAGATCAGGAAACGAAGGATCTTGGTCATATCCTGATTTACGCCGCCTTGTCGTTCATTATGAAACGATGTGTACGTGACGGTGCCGCCTGACGTGGCTTTCCAGGTGAGCAAAAGCGGAGCGTTCGCTTGAACGTTGGCGCTTGCTGGGCACGGGTTTCCGAAGAAGCCACTTTCAGCAGGGCCGCAGAGTTTTGCTGTTCCAGAAAGGTGAACGACCGCAGTGGGGTCCGCTCCGTCGAGCACTGCCCAGTTATTATTGATGATGTTATTCGCCGGATCGTGGGGGAATTCGATGGTGGCCGTTTGGCTGTTCAGGACCGCCTGCAGTGCGGGGCTAAGCACGTTAGCTGTGATCGTCTGCGGTGCGTATCCGACGCGTGCCTCGCTAATTGCGGTGTCGGTTCCGTGCATGTCCATGATTTCTGGGAAGGCCGCTTCGGCCCAAGGTGCTGCCCAGTCTGCGACATAAAGTGATCCCCCTTGATTCACGAAATTTCGAAGATTCGCTGCAATGATTGGCCGAGGGTCTGGGCCAAAGAACGGCGCGAGTTTGTTGTAGAGATCGCCGCAATTGATGAAAATGATGTCGTACGCTGCCATCGCGGTCGGGCTTTGAAGAAAAGTCGTCGTCGCGTTGATCTGCGAGGCGTCATCGCCCTTGAGGTCATAGGCGAGGTTCAATCCGCCGATGATGCCCTCGACGTGGTCGTAGGCGCCGCCGATGACCGCGATTTTAACCGCTGCGGCGTCTAAGCAAATCTTGTCGGACGAGGCCGTCAGGTCGGTGGTTTCGTTGGCGCGAATGAAAACGATTGTAACCGCCGAAAATGAACCGATTTCGATTTTCAGGTCGTGTTGTCCGCTGGGGATATCCGACAGTTCGAAAACCCCCATCCCATCGGTTCGTGCAGTGATGGTGAAAGGAAGGCCGGTCGCGCAATCCACGCCGGTGACGGTTACGTCGGCCGTCGCGAGGACGTCGCCGTTGGGTGAGCATGCTCGTCCGCGCAGCATGCCGAGTCCACAAACCGCGGGGGGCAGGTCTGGGGTATTCATGTCGGCTTCGCCGCTCATGTCTGTCCCGACGCCCATGTCTGTCTCAACACCCATGTCTTCGACGTTATTGGTCGAGTTATTGGTGTCGTTGTTCGGTGTGACGTTGTTCGAGCCGTTATTGCTGGCGTTGTTATTGGCCGTATTATTGGCCGTATTATTGCCGGTAACGATGGTGGCACACGAGTTGTCGATCGCGTTGTAGCGTTCACCGAACTCGCATGTGGGCTTGCCCGTGTTCGATGTGGTGTCATCGCTGCACGCCAAAATGCCCATCAAGCTCAACAAAAATCCAACCAATTTCCAGGACATTCTTTCTTCTCGTTCAAAGGCGTTCGAAGCGCCCGTGTTTATGCTGTTGAAAGCATCGGAACGGTAGCAGAAACACTTACATGTCGCAAAAGTGGCCTGCTTTCCAAATCCTTGATTTTCGGACCTGAATCTTTCTGAAAAACACCATGGATCGATTGAATTTCCAGTGTCTCGTTTGCTATGTTCCCGTCGAAAATCAACGCGTATTTGAAAACATAAGTTTTTCAGAGGGTTAACGAATGAATTGGTCTAAGTGGCTTGCGGTTATGACCGTGGTTTTAGCGGTTGGTTGCGGATCGGATGATCCCGCCAACCCTTCAAAAAATAATACGAACCCCAATAACAACACGAATAATACCGTGAATGACATGGGTTCGGACGCATCGGATGCCACCAATAATACGGTTGCAGACATGGGCGGCGACGACGGTTTGGACATGACCGACCCCGGCTGCCAAGACGAGTGCGCGGCGGGCGAACAGGTTTGTTCTGACACAGCAGGGTACCAAACATGCGGTCAGTACGACCTCGATGTGTGTTTGGAGCTTTCGCCGATCGTCGCTTGTGCGGTCGGGTATTCTTGCGAGACCGACCGTTGCGTTCCTCCATGCCGCGATGAATGTCCTGTGGGCGGAACGATCTGTGTCGACAACGATACCGTCGCCCATTGTGGCAATTTTGACGCTGACTTCTGTCGTGAATCCGGCGCCCCAATCGATTGTGATGCTGGCGAGCGTTGTGAGCAGGGGGCTTGTATCGATTCGACGCTTCCTTGCAGTGATGAATGCACAACAGCGGGCGAGTCGATTTGTTTTGGAGACACGACCCGTGTTTGCGGAAACTTCGATAGCGACACATGTTTGGACCTTGGCGCACCGGTTTCGTGTGGGCTTGGCCAACAGTGCTCGGCCGGCCAATGCGTTTCGTTTTGCACCGATGAGTGTTCGACCGCAGGCGAAACCGAATGTGCGGGCGATGGCGTTCGCACTTGTGGCGACAACAATAACGACGGTTGCTTCGAGTGGAGTCCAGTCGTCGGTTGTGCCGGTGGGACCTTCTGTTCGTCAGGCAGCTGTGTCGATACGTGCGTCGATGAATGCGCAAATGCGGGTCAATTCGTCTGTACACCCGATGGTTCGGGCGTTTCATCGTGCGGCCAGTATGACGGTGATCTTTGTCTAGACCGCTCCAGCGGCATCCCATGTCCAGGCGGTTTCAGCTGCCAGGGCGGGCTCTGCATTGCCTCGTGCACCAATGATTGCAATCCAGGCGACGCACCACAATGCGCCACAGCCGGTCAGGCTCTTCAGACATGCGGCAATTACGATGCTGACCCCTGCTTCGAATGGGGCGGAGACGTAACTTGCCCAGGTGGTGCAGCGTGTTCCGCAGGTTCTTGCCAGATTCCATGCACCGATGAGTGCACGACGAATGGGACCGCCGTCTGCAACGCGACGAACACGGGTTTTTCGACCTGCGGACAGTGGGACGTGGACTCGTGCCTCGAAAACTCTCAAGAGACCGCGTGCCAGAACTACGAAGTGTGCAGCGCAGGCGCATGTGAGCTTGGGCCCACACCAAACGCGATCGTGATCAACGAGATTTTGGTTAACAGCCCGGGTACGGATTCGCAGAGCGGCAATATCTTGTTCATCGAACTCTTTGGCCCGGCGAATGTCAGCCTCGATGGTTACGTGATTGCTGGTGTGAATGGTTCGGACGGAGCCACGTACAACTCGATTACGTTGAATGGCGAAGTCATGGGTGCGGACGGCTATTTTGTGATCGCCCACCCTGCGGGCGCCCCAGAACTTCTGGCACTCGCCGATTTGACCGATTCGAAGGTCGACTTCCAAAACGGTCCCGATTCGGTTCAGTTGCGTTGGCGCACACGAGTTGTGGACGCGATCGGATATGGAACCTTTGGCGCAAACGACACCTTTGCCGGTGAAGGCACCGGGATTGCCGCACCAAGCGAAGGCCAGAGTCTTTCGCGAAATGCTGCCCATGCGGACACCGACGACAACTCGGCTGACTTTGCAGCGCTGGCTGTTCCGAGCCCTCGCGGCAACGTAGCGACTTGCATGGACGATTGTTCGATGAACGCAACGCGGTGCTCGGGAACAAGTATTGAATATTGCGGTAATTACGACGCCGACGCCTGCCTTGAGTGGGGCGGCGCTGCAGCATGTCCGGTGATGGGCGAATCTTGTGTCGGTACGACGTGTCAGGCGCCCTGCAGCAACGAATGCCCCGCAATGGGTGATACTCAATGTCTGGGTCAGCAAGTCTCGACGTGTGGCAACTACGACGCCGATTCTTGTGTCGAGTGGTCGGTGGCATCGAATTGCCCCGGCACTCAAGTCTGTATCGCCAACGCATGTCAGGACCCAACTGCCCCTGAGGTCGTTCTGATTTCGCCGCAAGGAACGATTCAGACGACTCAGGGAAACACCCATCGCATCTTGGCGGATGCTACGCCCTATGCCGGTCGCCAGATCGCTTCGGTGAAGTATTACGCCAACGGTGTCGAGCTTGGGACCACGACTGCGACGCCTCATGAGTTTTTCTACACGATTCCGGCAAACCAACCCACGAATAGTCAGGTCACGATTCAAGCCAAGGCTCAAGACAGCCTGGGGCTGATTGGAAATTCGGGATTGGCCTACTTGGACGTCAAAAACGACGCGCCTTTGGCCACCTTTACCGCCACCATCACGAACACGACGACTGTGACCGTGGATGGGTCGGCAGTGTCGGATACCGAGACTTCAGGAGCCAACCTTGAGGTGTGTTGGGATTGGAATGACGACGGCGTCTGTGAGACGGCTTACAGCACGACTAAGATCACGTCGCACGACTTTGGCGCATCCGGTACCTACACCGTTCGCATGAAGGTTCGCGATGCCGTGGGGCAGACTGCCGAGACGACTCGTCAGGTCTCATTTGCCGACATTCAGTACATCGGTGGATCCGACGTTACGACCACACTTTGGTACGGAACGATCATCGTCACCGGCGACATCAATATTCCAGCCGGAAACACGCTGACCATCGCGCCAGGAACCGACGTGCTCTTCGTCTACGCAGACGTCGACGCTCCGGCAAATGTGGGTGACTACCGAATCACGGTCGCCGGAAATCTCTTGGTGAACGGAACGGCAGCTGAGCCAGTGGTGTTCTCGGGCCAAAGCCAGACAGCGAAGAAGAAGGGCGGCTGGGATCGCATCGTCTTGACCGGCGCCGGTTCGGTCATCAATCACGCCATCATCGAATACGGAGATGTCGGGCTCGAAGCCAAGTCCAACGTGGTCTTGAATAATGTCGAGATTCGACAGGCGGGCTCGGATTGCATCCGCTTGGATAACGCTGATAACGCGTCATTGACCGATGTAACGACCCACGATTGTGCCAACGATGGCGTTGCGGTTCTTGGTGGGTCGATTGGAGTGCTGATCGACCAACTCAGCACATTTGCAAATGGACAACATGGATTGAGCGAGAAGACGTCGTCGAATGTCACCCTTACAAATTCATCGTTCGCGACGAATGGTCAGGACGGCATCAACGTTTCGTTGACCTCGACGTTGAACCTGTCTGAATCCACAGTCGAAAACAATATCGGTGCAGGGATTCGAATGTCCGGTAATAGCGCCGGGAGTCTCCAACACAACAAGATTCGCCAAAATGGCGCAGAAGGCGTTGGGTTGGTGACGGATGCTTCTGGGAGTCCGTCACCGGTGATTCAGTACAATAATATTTACAGCAATGCCTCGACTGGATCGGCCGCAGTTACGGTCGCAAGTCCCAATATCTCCGCCTCACAGACCTGTTGCGCGACTTCAACATCGTCGTTGTATACCGCGCCGGTTGGTGCAGTGATTCGTCGTGTGTACGTGAATTACGACGAGGGGACCGACAGCAGTTCACGTGTCAGCGGTAAACTGCTTGACGGTGCTGGGCTGGTGATTCGATCCTTCACAAGCGATTTTGCGGGTTGGGTTTATGTTCCCGATGGGGCAACGGGATTGCGAGTCAGCGTGACGGACACAGGGGCCTCAGGCTCCGTCGATACGATCACGATCACCAGTGTCGAGTATGTTGAGATGACGGGTGACCGTGATGTTGTTACGGCAGCCGACTCGGGTACCGTCGACATGCGTTATAATTACCTTGGCACTTTCCCGAATGTACTGGGACGGGTCGCGATGTCTCGCACCAATGCTCTAAATTTGCATGGGTTTGTTGGGGTTGCTTTTGGCCCCACCTGGGATGTGGGTCCATACAAAGCGGGTTCAGTGGGTGGTCAGACTTGGTCCGGCACGATCTACGTGACAGGCGATGTCACCGTGGCCGCCAATGAAGTGCTGAACATCGCTGCAGGTACGCAGGTGCTCTTCGTAAACCACGATCAGGACCTCGATTTGGATGGTGATTTCAGCATCACGGCGACGGGCTCGATGGTCGTAAATGGTGCGATTGCAAACGTCGTTCGGTTCGCCGGATACGGTGCTATCGAACCTGATATGTTCCAGACCATTAACCTGAACGGCAGTGGTGCCAATGCGAGTTCGTGGTCCGATGTCTTGGTGGAGAATGGCAAAACAAGCGTAACGCTTCGTGGGGGTTCAACCCTGACCCGCGTGGAAGCACGAGGTGATAGCGGTCATGGTTTTCATATCGTTTCGGGCTCAGGAGCAACACTCACGCGTTGCATCGCTGATGGCGCTGCCTCCGACGGCCTACATGTAACGAGCGCTACACTCGTTGCGGTCTCGCGCCTCACCACGCGCAACAACGTAGGAGACGGCGTGGTCGTCGAGTCCAATGCGACGCTGACGATGGAAGACTCCACCATTCGCGATAACGGCGGCCACGGTATTCGGGTGGAACGGGCCTCTCCGGCCTTGAATTACAACCTCATCACCTACAACGGCGGAGACGGGATTCACACGTCTGGCCAATCCAGCCCAACGATCACGTATTCGGTCATCAAGTTCAACGACGGCGCCGGGATCTCGGCTTGGACCGGCTCGACTGGCAGTGCAACGCCCGTGGCAAATTATAATAATATTTACGCCAATGCGGTGACCGGAAATGTCACGCTCACCCAGGGCAACGCCGGATTGTCTGCATCCCAAACCTGCTGCTCCACCTCGACCTCAGGCATCTACTCGGCGCCAGTGGGCTCTACGATGCAGCGTGTGTATGTGAACTATAATGAGGGAACCGATAGTAGCTCCCGTGTAAGTGGACAATTGCTTACATCAACGGGAACCGTCGTGCGCACTTTCACAAGTGATTTTGTCGGTTGGGTGTATCTCGACGCTGGAGTTACGGGCATTCGCGTCAATGTGACAGACACGGGCGCGTCAGGCTCGGTGGACACGATCGCGGCTCAGCAGGTTGATCTTGTGGCCCACGACCCGGCTACGAGTTACGAGTTCTACTCAGCCACAGATACGGGGACTTCAAATGCGAAGTTCAACTACTGGACACCTGATATCGGAAACGTGCCCACCAAGATCTATCAGCTACGTTCGGGATCGGTGGATTACACAGGATTCACAGGAGCTGAATACCCAAGTGGCATGATCATGGCCGTCGGCCCACGTCCCTGAATCGGACTTGCGGATGAAAGAGCATGCCGGTAAACCCCGGCCATGCTTATTTTCCTAGATCTTGATGGGACCCTCATCGGTCCAAATGGAATGACACCCGCCGTGGGCGCTGCGATCGACGCAGCCCGACGTGCGGGTTTTCTTTTGTCGGTATGCACGGGGCGGCCTCGCGGAGGTGTGGCGCAATCCATTGCGCGCCGGCTTGGTGAAGGCCCTCATATTTTTGAAAATGGGGCGATGGTGGCTCCGGCCGATGGCGCGCCCCAGGCTGTTGAGCGCCTGACAAAAGCAGATGCGCTTCGTCTGGCTCGCCATTCGAAAACCGCGCAGGCCGTGCTCGAGTTCTACACGCCCGAAGGTGTTTTTGTTTCGCGCAATAATGCTGACTGTCAGGAACACGCTCAGGTCCTTGAGATCGTGGCTCATGAGGCTGACCTTGAGGCCATTGCCACGACCCATGACGTGATGCGCGCCCATTGGATCATGCGCCCAGAAAACAGCGCCGAAGCTCTGCTCTTGGAGCTCGATGACGTCGAGGTCGGCCTGGCGAGTTCTCCGGTTTTGCTGGGGTATCTCTTTGCGAGCGTGACAAGGGTTGGCGTTTCGAAAGGAACGGCGGCGGCTCGGGTCGCCGAGTTTCATGGGCGGTCTTTGGTGGATTGCTGGGCGGTCGGTGATGCCGAAGGTGACCGGCCTGTCCTTGATGTCGTTGGGCACCCACGTGTGATGGGGAATTCCCCGTCTTCGTTGCTCGCCGACTTCATGTCGATTGGTGACGTTGAAGATGACGCGGTTGCAGAGTTGCTGAATTCACTGGTGGCCCACGCGGAGCCTGCAAGATGAAGATTTTGGTTACAGGCGGTGGTGGGTTTCTTGGCCGTGCGATCGTTGAGCAACTGCTCGCCCGCGGCGACGAGGTGACGATCGTGGCCCGGGGGGATTACCCCGAAATCCGTGAGCTTGGGGCGAAAACCCTTCGGGGCGATCTGGGCGATAAGGCGGCCTGTGCACTAGCGGTACTTGGCCAGGACGCGGTGATTCATACGGCCGCCAAAGCTGGCGTCTGGGGCAAACGCGAAGACTTCGAACGGTCGAATGTTGTGGCCACACGAAACCTTATGAACGCTTGTATCGATGCGGGCGTGAAACGTTTTGTTCTGACGAGCACACCAAGCGTGACCTTTGATGGCACGGATGCCGAAGGCGCCGGTCAGGATCTGCCTTATCCGGCGACGTTTCTGACGGATTATCCAGAAACCAAGGCCCAGGCCGAAAAGCTTGTATTGGCCGCCAATGGGCCCACTCTGGCTACGACAGCGCTACGACCCCACTTGATCTGGGGGCCACGTGATCCGCATCTGGTGCCACGCGTGGTGGAATCCGCCAGACAGGGCAAATTGAAGATCGTGGGAGATGGCAAAAATCGAGTGGACTTAACGTATGTAGATAACGGCGCCGCGGCTCACCTGCAGGCGCTTGATGCACTTGTGGATTTTAAAGCCCCCAACGCTGGAAAAGCTTATTTCATCGCGGATGGCCAACCTGTCGTGTTGTGGGAGTGGATCAACACGGTGCTTGATCGGCTTGATGTGCCTCGGATCAAGGCGCACGTCTCACCAAAGCTAGCCTATCGAGCGGGCGCGGTCCTGGAGTCGGTCTACAGGACCTTCAAACTGGCTGGAGAGCCACGCATGACGCGATTTGTCGCATCGCAGCTCTCCACTTCGCACTGGTACGACATGGAGCCTGCCCGCCGGGACTTCGGCTACACTCTGGTCGTTGAGCCTGATGTCGGCTTTGAACGGATGATCGAATCGCTCAAAGTCCACTGAATCCTTCTATTTCAGGCCAAGTCAGGGTATTTTCAACGAACTGCTGTTTCTGAGGACTTTTGTGGCAAAAAAAGACCCCATGATCGGACGTGTTCTTCGCGGCTCGATCGAGATCACCCGACTTATTGGTCGTGGCGGGATGGGGAACGTCTACGAGGCGATGCAAACGCAGCTGGAGCGCAAAGTCGCTGTGAAGGTCATGACTCCTGAACATGCGGCGAATCCTATGGCCGCGGACTATTTCATCCGCGAAGCCAAACTCGCCTCACAGATTCGCCATCCCAACATCATTCAGATCATCGATTTTGGAAAAGAAGGCGACGACGTGCTCTTCATCGCGATGGAGTTCGTGCCTGGCGTGCCGCTTACCAATTTGATGAAAGACGAGTTTCCGCTCGATCCCAAGCGTGTGGTCGACATCATGTCGCAGGCGATGGACGGTTTGGCGGAGGCCCATTCGCATGAATTGGTTCATCGGGACCTCAAGCCTGACAACTTGATGGTCGAGAAGACCCGCGACGACCGAGATTTCGTAAAGATCTTGGACTTTGGGATCTCACAGTCGAAGTCAAAAAACACCGAGATGGGTCCACTGACCCAGGCGAACGCGCTGGTTGGAACCCCGCAGTACATGTCTCCCGAACAGGCTCGGGGCGATTCGGTCGATCACCGAAGCGACTTGTTTTCGATGGGGACGATTCTTTATGAAATGCTCACAGGCGTAAAACCCTTTAGTGGCAGTCATGTTCCGCAGATCTTGATGGAGGTGATTCAGAAGAATCCGATTCTGCCTTCACAGGCCTGTCCGGATCACGCGATCCATCCTGAACTCGAGGCGATTTGCCTGCGCGCCATGAAAAAGGAGCGAGAACTCAGGTATCAGACCGCCACTGAGTTTCGCGACGCCTTGCAGCGTGTGGGGGCCGTCGAAAAAAAACCGGCGGCGGCTGCAGCGTTCATTTTCAAGCGCACCAAACGAAGCGAGGACGGGTCGCGTCCGAATGTGAAGGCGCCGTTCAGCTCGCCGGATTCGCTGGTCGTCGACGAAGACTCACTCCACACGATTTCGTTGCGGAAAGGCAAAGACGCCCCGGTTGCGGTCGATACACCCGCGTTAGGTGAAGAGCCGGACCGAGTTCGCGCGAACGAACCCGAGTTCGGGTTTGCGGGCACAGATATTCAACACGCCGGCATGGGTGGTAGCGACTCCGAGGTCGTGGACACGTCGAAACTCTTTGGCGATGTCGCGCCGGCCTCACCCCCCAAGAAGAGCATCTACGGTTTTGATGACCAGATTCAGGATTTGGTCGGCGAGAAACGAAACGCGACGATTCTGGTCTCACATCAGCGGACCCATGGTTCGTTGACTTCAGAGGAGCTGTCGACTCATTTGCACGTATACGACAGCGCTTTGGAGCAAGTGGCTAAACGTTGGAATGGAGTGGTGCAATCGCGCCAAGGGTCTTACGCCACCTTGGCCTTCGGCGTGGTCAAGACCTCTCCAGACGACGGATTTCGTGCGACTCAGGCTGCTTTGGATTTGAGGTCTCATCTTCGCCGAATGATGCCCGCTGAATTTGCCTTTGGCTTTGGGTTGAGTCAGGGCGAGCTCTTCATGCAGGGTGGGGATATTTCGCGGGCATCGGGTCAGGTCATCGACCACGCCATCGACGGTTCACGCGAGGCAGGGGATGGCGAAGTGCTGGTCGTTGGGCCCGCTCTCGAGGAATTGATCGCCGCGACGTTCAAGTTTGGTCCCGCCCTCAAATCAGGAAACCGCCCCGTTCTTGGCATTCTGGACGTGGCCCATCAACCCACGACCAAAGCGAGCAATTTGGTGGGGCGCGACGACGAGATCGCGGCTGCCTTGTCGGCTCTCGGTCGGATTTCGCGCGGGCAGGGAGCGTTTTTTGCGGTCACGGGTCACGCCGGCATGGGCAAAACCGCTTTGTTACAAGAGGTCGAGGCGTTCGCTGAGCAGCGTGGGTATTTGATCTTGCGTGCACGGGCGAGAGCCACGGGTGTCGAAGGTGTTCGCGATGCGATCACGCAATGGCTCAAGGATTTGGCTCGAATCCACGGTCGAAACCAGGACCTCGATGTCCTGTTTCGCGAACTCGGGCTGGCTGCCGAACCGTCACGGCTGTTGTCGGGCTTCGTTCAATCGTCGGTGACTCAGGTGATTGGCGCTCGGGGAACTGGTCGGTCGATGGATTCTGGGACGTCCACGATGGCGGCCGTCGACGTGGCTTTTCGCGCCCTCCTGAGCAAGATTCAGGAGAGTCGCGCGATCGTGCTCACCTTCGACCAGCTGGATTCCTACGATGAGGCCATGTCCGGTTGGTTTGAACGCTGGTTTCGACATCTCGCGGACTCACGGGTGTTGTGGCTTCTGGGCATTCGAGTTCGGTCGGGTCACCCGCTTCATCCCTTACCTGCAGATGCGTCATCTGTTTATATCGATGCGCTCGACGAGGCAGCCACGCGCTTGCTCTTCAAGGCGGAGTTGGCTCAGGACGTGTCGACGGCCTTCCGCGCTGAGCTTGCCAATCTGAGCGGCGGAGTACCGCTTCAGATTCGCCAAATCATCGATCACGTCAAACGTCATAAGCTTGTTTCGCGCGAAGGTGCCGAGAAGTGGCTCGCCGAAGCCCGGGACATCAATTCAGTTCTTCAGATGCGCCTTTTCGACCTGAAGACCAATGAACGAAACCTTCTTGCCCTTCTGGCGGTGTTGGGAAACGGCACCCGAGGCGAAGTGCTCTTGGACTTGGCAAGCGACGACTGGCAGCCCGAGTCCGCGATTCAGAACCTCTTCGTTGAGGGCGTTCTTGAAATCCAAGGTGCCGAAGACGACCCGATTCTTTCGTTCAAGCCCCAGATTTTCGAACGTGTGGTGCACGATCGCCTTTCAGTTAGCGCCCGCCGACAGATTCACGGTCGAGCCATCGACTACTTTTTCGGGCGCCTCAAAAACGTCCGCGATCCCGAGAAGAAAAGGGCGTTCGAACTCGCCTTGGTGCGGCATTTGGTCGAGTGCGAACGTCATCCCGAGGCGGTTCAGGTGCTCGACAGGGTCGCCGACGAGTGCATGATCGGCTTTGATTACGAGCTTGCCGAAGTTTATCTTTCGCAGGCCGTCTCGATTCTGACGAAGGCCGGCGCGCCCGCGGAGGCAGTGGCTCAACGGAATTTAAGGCGAGTCAGAGTGCAAGGGGCCTTGGGGAATCTTCGGGTCGCGCGCGATCTCTGTTTGGCCATGGGCCGCATGTCGGATTTGCCCGACGCTCTGTCTCTTGAAATCAAGATCGAGCAAGGCTTCTTGTGGCTCAAAGAGGAAGACCCGGATCGCCTCGTGGACACGGCGCGTCGCACCCTGGCTGCGATTCGTGCGTTCGCCGAAACGCAGCGGACCCCCTTCACGATTGCACTCTTGGTTCGTGGGCTGCAGCTCATGGCCGAAATCAATTCGCGCCAATCCAAGGATTCCCAGGCCATTCAGGCCTTGCTCGAGGCCGTCGCACTGATCGAACGAAACAGTCTGGATTCAACCAATCCTTGGGGTCCCAAATTATTGTGGGAGCCGGTGAACCAACTCGCGCGCTTGCGACTTAAGAGCCGAGAACTCCCGGGTGCGGCTTCGCTGCTCGAGGTGGCGTTGCGCGTGGCCAACGAGTCACAAGACGTTCGCGGTGAGATGACCGTCCGAGGGAATTACGGCACGCTATTCGCCGAACAAGGCAATCTGGAAGCCGCGATTCGGTCCGTGCAAACCGCGATTAAGCTGGCCGTGAGCGTGAACGACCTCAACGCGCATTCAAAACTTCTTCATAACCTTGGTCTCATGCATTTGAGGCAACGAAGAAGGGATCTGGCCGAAGAGTGTTTTCAAACGAGTCTGGATCTGGCCGATCAGCTCGATTGGCGAGAGGGCATTGCCATGAATGCCAGCCAGCTCAATGTCCTGCGTCATGAGCAGGACTCGGGCTTCATGAAACCCCGTGGCAGCTAGGCCTGGGCTTCGCCCGCCGCAAGGAACATGAAGAGCACCGCGACTCCCACGCCGTAGACGGCTCCCGCGATGGCCATGGGCGCCACGATGGAGACCATCTCGACCTTCAAGATCTTCGCGATAATCACTCCGCTGATGGCCGACGTAACGACTGG
This sequence comes from uncultured Bradymonadales bacterium, assembly GCA_964394615.1. Classification (GTDB taxonomy): domain Bacteria; phylum Myxococcota_A; class Bradymonadia; order Bradymonadales; family Bradymonadaceae; genus JBFFMO01. The sequence continues at coordinate 43,253 of CAYMYJ010000011.1, forward strand.
GCCTACGGCGATCATAATCTCGGTTGCCGTGGGGCTAAACCCGCGTTCAGTTCTTGAGGTATGGCGATCCAAAATCGACACGACATGGACAAATGCACGGATGGGGTCGACGCGCTCGGCAATTCCCAATCCCACCATCACTCCTATGGGCAACGAGATTGCCGCCAGAAGAACAGCCATATGTGAGTCCACGGCCACGTAATGACCCAGCATCGCACCAAGCGCGGCCCCACCGATCAACGCCATCGAAAAAACGAAGAGGGGAAAAGTATCTGGTTCTTTTGTGTTCTGACTCATATTTCACTCGATGGTAAAGACACTGAGAACATAATGCAGGATGTTCAGACGACAACCACGCGTGACCCTAAATCTTGTTGGGGGTAGACTCATCTCATGCGTGGTTTGTTGTTATGTTTTTTGGCGGTCTTTTTTGGGACTTCGTGCGCGACTTCACAGCCACGAGTCGCTCAAGAAATGGGGCTGCTTAGACTGGAAGTTGACCCGCCAGATGCCATCATTTGGGTCGATGGTGAGTATCTTGGGCACGCCAACGGCTGGGTGGAGAGCACGTTGAGGGTGCCTGTGGGCGTCCGTCGGGTTGAGTTGGAGGCGGCAGGATTTATGTCCCAACGATTCGATATCGCGATCACGATTCATGAGGAGGTCATCTTGAGGCTCGCCATGCAGCCCGAAATCGAGGACTTGGACGACGTTTCGGAGGATTCATGACGTCGAATTCGTTGAACGAGCGCCTTGATTCGATCCCAGAGTTCCGAGGGGTGATCGAAGACGCCAATGTGAAACACGTCATGATTCAGCCCTCAGGGCGTTTTGAATACGTGAAGCTAGGCCGTCATCGAACAGGCACAGCGACCATTTCTGGTGACTTGCTCGCGCTTTACAGCGAGATCGCAACATCAGGTGGCCGCACGGGTGAGTGGGTGGTTCGGGCCTACGACGGCGCTTGGGGGCTGACGCTTCTGCTGGAGCGCCTGCCCACGACCATCGTCGATCGCATGCCTCCCGCAGTGTTGAACAACCTCAAACGTCTTGTTCGCAAAGACGGGATGGGCATGATTTTGGGGAGTCCAGGCTCGTCGAAGTCGACGATCCTTTTATGGCTTGCGATGCAGGCCACGGACGAAACCATCGTGTTGGTGTCCGAGAACCCCCCTGTGGAGCTGCCGTCGAACCACCTGATTCACGTCTATCCACCGTCGTCGCCCGAGCACCGTCGTGAGCTTGAACGATTGGTTCGGCTCAGCGCCACGGTATTTTGGGACCGCGCGACCGTCGACGATCTGGTTTTGCTTCTGACTTTTCCGACCGCGAGACGCCGTTGGTTTTCGATGGACGGCCGAGCCAAAGATGTTCCGAATGTGCTTCGTGCGATGGAAGGTCGCGGGATGGCGCCGCGCCTTGATGCTGTCCTGCTGGTTTCGACCTCGGTGATCGGTCGCTCCGAGGTTCAAAATCTCGTGATTCGAGAATCGGGTGAATGGGACGAGGTCTATGCGGTCGCAGAGCCGATGGCTCATTTGCTTGGTCGGCCACCGTTGGCCATTTCTCAGGCGCTGCCGGTCGTTCGTCCCACAGTTCCTCCTCCGGCGCTGGTTCCGGAACCTGAGGAGGCCCTCGAGGAAGTCGGACTACAAGAGCCATCGTCGATGGGTATTCGAAAACGTCCAGGTCAACCCACCATCGATTTCGACAACCCGCTCACGATTCCGGTCGACCAGATCGAGCCGGAATTCTTGATGGTCGAATCCGATATCGCGGAGCCTGATCAGGCCACAGGGTTGATTTCAGCGGCAGACCTTGCTGCGTTTTCTCCCCGCCGTAGCGCCAAAGACTCTGGTGAAATCGAAGTGCCCGCATTTGCCAATTCGAATCTTCCCGAAGTGACGCGCCAATACACCGAATCGTTGCACCACAGCCAAACGGCTACGGCTGACGCTGAGTTCCTAAATAATCTCTTACCGGCGATTCAGCGAGACCGCTCAACCTCGCCCGCTCACGTAAACCTTGAGGACATGCGAATCACCCGCGCTGAAGAGGTTGAGGATCGAGACATCGAACACTCTCGGGCATTACGAGACGCATATCTGAAGGTTCAAGGTGAGGCCGAGCGCGAAAATCTCGAATTCGAGGATGAGTTTCTGGAAGACGACGACGATTCTGAAGTGGACGAGGTTCTTGCAGGCGTCGTGTCAGAGGCCCAATTGGAAGAGATTTCCGGGATTTTCAGCACGGATGATATTGCGACATCCGTCGCATCGGCCACGGATTTTGTTTTAGCCGGCTGGAAGTCGAAGCCCGATAATGACGACACGCGTCAGGAGTTCATTAGTGATCCTGACACGAATCCCACCATGTCAGCGGCGATTCAACGGCCGGTTGTGGAAGTCAATGACATGACCGAAGAGGTCAATCTTGGGGATAAGCTGCGTCTCATGCGTGCGCGCTTCCATCGCAAAGACGACTAAGCGAAATTCTATCGAGATTGGTCATTGACGAGTCGACCCTCGCGTCTACGTTAGGCCCCGTATCCAATATTTTTCAGAGAGGAAATCATGACTTTTAAACTCCCAGCGCTACCTTATTCGTTCGACGCACTTGAGCCACATATCGATGCACGCACGATGGAAATCCATCATGGCAAGCACCATGCAGGCTACACAAACAACCTGAATGCTGCGTTGGAGAAGCACCCAAAATTGGCTGAACTCACCATCGAGCAGTTGCTTGCGGACAACCTTTCGGCGATTCCTGCGGACATCAAAACGGCTGTTCAAAACAACGGTGGTGGCTTTTACAACCATTCCTTGTTTTGGAAGATGATGTCACCCAATGGTGGCGGTCCAGCGACCGGTGAAGTTGCCAAGGCGATCGACGCTAAATTCGGTTCGTTCGACGCCTTCAAGACTGCTCTCAAGGCTGCTGGCGGAACTCGATTTGGTTCAGGCTGGGGTTGGCTGGTTGTTGACGCCAAGGGCGAGCTTGAGGTGATGAGCACGGCTAATCAGGACTCACCACTTTCGTCGGGCCTTCGTCCGATTCTTGGTGTTGATGTGTGGGAGCATGCCTACTACCTGAACTACCAAAATCGCCGCCCAGACTACTTGGAAGCGTTTTTTAACGTGATCGATTGGGGATTTGTGAATGAGCTCTACGCTCAGAAATGACCCCATGAGTCAGACATGAAAAAGGCCGCGTAAGCGGCCTTTTTTGTGTCTGGCGTCATCCATCTCAGGTTTCTTGAATCAAGAGAAATTGCACGGAATCGTTGTGGACTGCGGTGAGGATAAGGTCGACGGCCTGTCCTTCGAGTTTTGGCAGCGACAAAGTTCGGTCGCATTCCCAGGCACAGCTGGCTTCTGCGACGCTGACGAGGCGAATGCGAAGGGGCGGGCCCTTGGTTGTCGACTCGAGTGCTGCGATAGGCACCCAAAACGGCATCACTGCCGAATCACCTTGCCGAGCGACGACGACAGTCAACGTGGGGAAAGGAGCGAGTTCATCCATGTTCGGACGCAGGAATGGATCAAAGATGATCGGTGCGTTGAGCATGTGTTGAATGCCGGTCAACAGCGTTTGGAAGTCGCTCCCATCGGTGCCTGCAAAACGTCGCGTCCAAATCTCGATCTTGTCTGGAAACAGGTCGTCGTAGGCGCGTCGAATTCGGCGAATAGCCTCGTCCTTGTGGTTCAAGGGCAAAGCCTCAAACTGGTCAAGCATCGTGGCCAGCACCGAGGAATATGCTTGGGCCACACTCTCTGGGTCGGAAGGCACGCTGTTTATGCGGTCAGAGCCGACCTGAAGTCCCCAGGCTACTCCCATGCCCTCTTTCAGGCGCACTTGTTCTCGGGTCAGGCCACTCAATGAGTAAGAGTGCACAGCCGTTCGATTGGGCAGTGTCGTGGCAATTCCCACAAAAAGATCTCGGAGTGCGCCTTGTTCGCGAACCGTCCACGCCACCAAGGGACAGTCCCAGGGCAATGAACTGGGTTCTTGCATGCCAAACGTGACTCCTGCCTCTCCAATCACGGAGGTCGGACGTCGATCAACTTCGCACGTCGTGACGCCGAAGGTGCGCCGTTCCTCGTCATCTAAAGCTCGCCAGGCCTGGTTGACGTCAGCGTAGATGGGCCAGGTCGACAGGTCTTCGTTCAGCGTTCTCTCGTGAGACCTGACCGCTTGCAGCAACGCAGTCAGCACTTCGACGAGGCGCGGCACATTATTTCCTCGTAGGTCGCGCCCGGCATGTCGAAGAAAGGTCTGCCCAGACAATGCCAGCGAGTCCCAGAGCAGTTCGGCGATCATCTCGGCGAACTCATGCCATGGGGTGTTTTCTAACGCCTCCTGCATGCCCTTCACGGCGTCTGCCGTGCATTTCAGATTCAGGACGTCGGCCCAATCCGGCCAACTCGCCCTGCTTCTAAGTGCGGCATAGGTGTCGTCGCCGGCGGAGATTTCGAATTTTCGGTAGGTCCCGAGTGCCGCGGCAACGATGCTTAAGCGGGCGTTGAAGACCGATATTTTGTAGGCGACAAATGCCGGCAAGTCGTTGGCCCGAATCGGTCCCGAGTCAGCTCGACGGTTGGACTTGGTCGCAAGGCTCTTGAGGAATCGTTCGTCTCGGATCTGCAGCGCCATCGCTACGCTCATCGGCGAGATGTCGAGGACCAGCGCGATAGGCCGTGCAAGAGCGGAAAGGATCTCGTCATCGCCAACGCGATCCAGGAGTTCTTCGTTGAGCGTAAAAAGCGGCGGATCGTTGGCCAGATCAACACTGGCCGGGATTCGCCGGCCGTCCTCAAAAATCGTGGCTTCGAATCTAGGAACCTGAATTGCCCGTATCAGACGGCTAAGTCTGGAGACCTGATCAGATGGGTCCAAGCCGGTTTCGGCCAGGAGGACTGCAAGGAGATCCACGTGTGTATCGATCGTCCCTCTGAGGAGACGATCCACGCGATCCCGTATCGATTCGGCCACCAGCACTCCTTCGGCTCAACTCATTGAGGTCGATACTAAGCCATGATCCGGATTGAAAATAGTAATTTCCGGCCATTGAGTGCGCAACCCTTGTAGAAGCTCATCTTCGGACACGGTCCAACCCTGCACCGATGTTGGGTTAATTGCGATGCCAAGCACCTGAGTGGAGTGTGGAACTTGGATGGTCCAAGTGCGCCGAAGCCGCTCTAAATGACGGTTATCGGTCTGCAGGTTGGTCCCATCGCCGATAATCAAAGTCCGACCCGCTCCCCCGGCTCGAAGCAATTCGTCGACGACGCGGTCGCTGACCACCCCAGGCACAGCGATCGCTTTGACGTCGTCCGTCCACAAACTACGTGAATGAGGCAGCCCAACGAGCGCGGAATTGGCGATCAGCGGAATTGCCGCGATCGTCGGCCCTGCGAGCAGGCACCGTCCTTCCTCGACCGATTGGTTCAGGAGTCGCATCAGCCAAGGTTCTTGAATCTCGGGCAACGTCAGCCGCTCGATCAGATGTCGGGTTCTCTCGATGATGACTTCGACTTGCGGGCTCACGATGGCGCCTGTCGAGATGACAACACCATCGGTCAGTCCGGCATGTGCAGCGGTCACGCGCCCGTACGCGCCGTCGATCAGAATCAGGTCTACGTTTTGAGCCTCAAGGCGTTCAATCGCGTCGCGCATATCGGCCCGGTGTCTTAGACCGGCGAGGATGATTTCTCCGTCGCCGATGACCTTGGCAACCACGACTTCACCAAGCGGTGTGTCAAAGCCGAGTGTTTCAAAATACTCCAGACTCGCCGTGCTTGCGTGAGCGGCCTCTTCGGCCGTGACGACCCACTGACCTGTGGTCACGCGAATGGGCGGCTTGGCGGTGCCCAGCAGAACGTCCTCAGATTCGCCATCGATGCCAACCGACATCAACCCGAGCGTGCGTTCCTGAGCTTCGGCCAAGAGAATAAGGTGGTTCAGCGTGGTCGTTTTTCCACAATTCTTGGCGACGCCTACGACCGCGATCCGTCGTGCATTCAGCAGCGTGGAGATCATCAATGACCCCACGGAGCGGTTCGTTGTTCACGCAGCGACACGTAGAGTTTGGCTTTTTCGACGATTTCGGGATGGAGGTCGCCCGAAAAACGAAGTTTGCGAAGAAGGGTTGCGTGCAAGGTCGGCAGGACTCGCAGGGCGATGCCGGTGGGGACAAATGGGTTTTGAACCAGAGTTTCTCGGACCCGTGTTTCGATGAACCATGAGTCCGACGTCACGATCGGAATCAACAACGCTGGCACGGTTGGACGGCGAGAGGCCATGGCGATCACGTCTTGGATCCGGATCAGTGGGTTTCTCATGAGTTTCTCGACCACGAGTGGGTTGTTGTCGTGAATGAGTCGTTCCAAGATTCGTCGATCCTGCCCGGCGGCCAGGGTTCGCTTCTCGCCCAGACTGACCTCGCGGGGAATGGGAAGTTTGGTGTCCGGCAGACGGACTCCCGGTCCTAGAGCCTGATGGGCCGGGTAGTCACGGAGCATGCTCAAGATCGAGTCGCGTTTGGTTTCGTGCGCGGCAACGTAAAGTCCTTGAAGCAATTCGTACTCGTCAGCAAGTCGAAGGCGGATCAACCAGCTCGCCGTGGCCAGCATGGCGTCGACTTCGGCCGTTCGTCCCCAGAGCGCGCCGCGAACCAACTGGTCAATGAACCAGACGGCCTCTTCCGGCGAAAGCGTTCGGAGAACTTCGTCGAGCTTTGCTCGACGCATTTGGAGCTCTGGAAAAGCACCGACCACACGGATTGTGCGGTCGTAAAGCGCCACAAGGTGATCGGGCGCTGGCGAAGTCAGGGCGTCTTCCTGGACCACTTCGATTTCCATCGATTCGTCGAAGTCGTCCTCGTGCACCGGAACTCCTGAAGTTATCGCAACTCTACGCGCACCAGAATTGCTTTATTCTCGCGGGCTCGGGCGGGTGGGTCGGTGAACACTGCCATGAAAGGTGTGCTTGCATTGGCCTCGACACCCTTGGGGCTCGCCGGGCTAAGTTGGGCCACTTCCTCGGTGGTTTGGGCACCGGCCAACGCGTCGAAATCAATGATTCGCCCGCTGACCGTATTCATCTCGCCGAGAACCTTTTGTTGGTCGTCGAGGAGCATCACTCGGATTTTGACCGGCTCGCTGGTTTTGCCTCCAGCATTCGCCACGTCTCCCGAGACGACCAGAATGCTGTCCTTTTTGCCCACGGGTAGAAGCCGCGAGAATACGTTTTCGGCCGAAATGGGGTTGGCAGGCTCAACCGGCGCCGGCGCAGGTGCAGCTTTCACCCACTCGTCGCGTGGGGTGTAGGCTTTGCCTTCGACCAACACGTCCATCATGTTGTCGAATTGACCGAAATCAAGGATGCCGTTGGTTCGAAACGCCACGTATCCCAGGACCGCGACGACCGCGAGAATCAGGATGAAAATGAAGTTCACAAATTTCTGAAATCCACCGCCTCCGATTCGATGCGGTGCGGCGTCGAATTCATCACTGAGATCCACGGGGCGCGGAGCCGGCGCTCGTTTGGGCTGTTGTTTTGCCGCGGCAGGGGCAGGCCGACCTGCCGGCCGCGGTGCTGCGCGAACTGGAGCCGGGGCAGGAGCCGGGGCTTCCTCCGCCGCGTTCGGGTCGTAGAAGTTTTCCTGGCCAAAGCTGGGGTCGACCAAATCTTCGGCGGGGCCGAAATCGCTGGCTTGATTTCCCAGAATCTCGTGTTCGTCTGGCAGGTCGTCGAGTGGAAGCGACGACATCAGCGGCTTTTTGTAGGTCGGTTTGGGCTCAACAGGGCTGGGCGCGGAGGCGCGACTCAGTGTTGGCGTGGATGCTGCCAGCACAGGGGCTGGCGCGTCTGTTTTCTCGACCTCATCAAAAACGTCCGCAAATGGGTCCACCATGGCTTGGGCTTTCACCGCGGGCAATGCGGCGGTACCGCCGTCGAAGAGGTCGATGCCAGCGGGTGCTGGAGTCTTTTCGACGGGTTCGGGCTTTGCGGCTGCTTTGACGGGAGCGAAGGGAAACGGATTATAATCCGGTGCCGCGCTCTTTGAGCGGCCTTCCTCCCGATTCGTCGATGGCAGACCGATCATGGTCTTGCGAGGGTCGACTTCGTCGTCGGCGACCGGGTCTTCGGTGTTGCCGGGCGACGAAAACAGGGTGTTAGAGAATCCAAGGTCCAAGTCTTCGGCGAAGCTCTCGTCAAAGAGATCGGCCAAATCCTGTGTGGGAGGATCGGCGACGCCTTCATTCTTATAGTAGACTTCGGCGGTGCCGGCTGAGCCTAAGCGCACACGGAATGTATGGTTGCATTTAGAGCAGCGAACCTTTGAACCACGTGTGGTCACTCGGTCCGGTGGCAGGCTAAATCGCGTCGAGCACTCGGGGCATTCAACGATCATGAATCACCTTTTCAGGGAAGGTCGCGACGGGGTTCCGACGCTGTGGTTGGCCGCGAGGGCTGGTAATCTCTGACCATGCCTTCAAGGCGTCGCACGGTGCTTTCAAGCTGTCGAACACGGGTATCAAGGACCCGCACTTCTTTTCGCATTTCTGGAATATGTGTCATCTGGTCAACGGCATCTCGCATGCGTTCGTCGACTCGTGTCTGCATTTCATCCAAAGACCGCTGTGTGCCGTCGATGAAATCTCGCAATGCCTTGGATCCTTCTTCAAGGACGTCGGCTTTGCGTTTCACTTCGTCGCGAAACTGCGTCACCGGGCTCTGCAGGCGATTCATGATGTCTTCGCCCGATTGCTGAATGATGTAGCGCAATGACGCTAAGGGCAGCAGCCGCTTATGAGCTTTTTCTTGTTCAAAAATGATCTGCGCCAACGTGACGTTGGTCAGGTCTTCTTTGGACGAATTGTCGATGATTCGGATGTCTTCACCGTCGCGCACCATGTCCCGAATCTCTTCAAGCGTGATGTACGTACTCCGCTCGGTATCGTAGAGCTTCCGGTTGGAATATCGCTTGATGATTTTTGTCATGGGGCAGGTCCGGGAGTCTTAGAACTCGGCGCCGATCGAGAACATCGCCTGTGAAACATCGGCGATGACGCCTTCGAGGCCGAAGCTCAGCACCCAAACATTCACGCGAGTTCCGAAGAACACTCGGTTGACCTGAGCGTCGTACTGCTCAAATACGAATTCTGGCGAGAATGTCGTTGAGCCTTCGCCTGCAGGACGATCGGTGTCGAATTGTGGCGAACGCGGGTCTTGTGGGTAACCGTTCAAAAGTCGGCTTGAGCCCACGATGAAGAGCATCTGGTAACCGACGTACGGCGTAATCGACATGACTCCTGAAATCCCAAAAGATTTCGAGAGGCTCATGTCGCCGCCGGCAGTGATCAAGTTCAGGTCGGGTGAGCCGAGCAGGGTGTTCACACTTCCGCGGATCGCGAGATCTGGGAAGTAGTAGAAGCCCTCGTTGAGCGCCCATTTGAGGTCAGCCCCAAGCGTGAACATGTCGCTGTTGAAGATATAACCGAAGTTGCCCGCCATCTCGAAAGAGAATGGGAGTCCTTTTCGGACCTGCAAATTCCCCATGAAGAGAGACGAGTTGGGGTCACGGTCTTCGACCGCAAGCTGCCAGTGTTCTTCGTCCTTGGGGATGAAAATCAGCGAGGTCTGAAAATTGAGAGCGAACCCTGCTTCACCCAGCGTTTCAGCTGGCGAACCGATTTTTGGCGCAATGACTTGCCCCATGTCGGTGACCAGATTCTCAAACAATTGTTTGTTGGGTTTGACGGTGCCACAGGCATTCACGCAGGGCGTCGTGATATTTCCGTTCGCATCTTTGATCGCATATTCCTGCGGATCAAAGGTCGCAAAACGAGAAAGGACCAGGTCGTTGTCCAAAGCCATTGCTTGCGATGAGATCGCGGCACTCGCTAGGAGACACGCAAGACCGACGAGAGACTTTCGAGACATCGGATTTCCTCTGCTTCGTCCAACACCAAAAGGGCGTCATGAGGTCTGGGTGATTAAACAAGGCCTCAATTAGCACCGTGCCAGTCTGACCGTCAAGAACCACCATAACGGATAAGGCTCTCAACAGCTTGGCTGGCAGTGTCTAATCGAGTCGACCAATCACCAGAAATTTCGATCCACTTCCGATCGCGCGAAGCCAAAGTCTCTCTGCAGAGATTCCAGAACTCGCGTCGTTTATGGGGGAGGTGACGTTGTGCATCATCCACCCATGGGACATCGATGTCCATCAACAGGTACAAGTCGGGCACGCGCCGCTCGGATTCCTCTAAAATCCAAGCAGGACAATTTCCAAAAAGAATCTGACTCCAAATCGTGGTCGTCAGCACATCGGTGTCACAGATCAGCACCCGATTGGCCTGAAGTGCCAGGGCATCTTCGGCGGCGATTTGCCCGCGAGCGATGCGTGGGATGTCCTTTTCGAAACATTCGCCGTCCTGGGGTTCAAGCAGTGGCCGTGCGTACTCGTGAACCCAGCGGGTGTTGAATCGCTCGGCCAGATTGGCCGCCAACGTGGTTTTGCCCGTCGACTCGGGCCCAAAAACGCAAACCCGTTTCAAAAAGTAGGGGCGAACGACCTCGGGCAGATAATCCCAGTATTTCATGGGATCGTTGCGAATCATGGTGCCCGAGACGTTGACGAGTTCACGGGCCTGATCCACCGGCACAAATTGAGCGCCAAGCCTTTGCGCCAACTCGTAGCCATAGGATTCACTGGCAAAGACGTAATCGGGCCCCTCGGGCATCACACGTCGAATCGAGCGAATCCAGAGCTCCCAAAAATTGGGATCGTCGGCGGGTTCTTGGGGATTTTCGTCGTCGATATGCACGACGTTCGAGTCAGGAAACATCGCTGACATCCACGCATGACGCAGCTTTCCAGGGATGGGTTCGGCCTCGATGCTGCAAACCAGAACCGTCAGATCATCGACGTAATGTCGCGCGAAGTCCGCCAGGTATTGGTGTCCACGATGGGGCGGCAAGAACTTGCCCAGGATCATGCCAGTTGTTCGCGCCGCCATGCTTTCATCCATGTCCAGAGTCCCGACGCCGCCAGAAGCAGGAAAACCCCGTAGAGTCCCGCCGTCAGATCCAGTCCTCGGTTGATGTAGACGCCAACGGCGAGCACGTCGACCACGATCCAAACCAGCCAGTTTTCCAGAACCTTCCGGCCCAAGAGCCATTGAGCCACAAGGCTTAGGACCGTCGTTGCCGCGTCCCAATAGGGAAGGGCCGCGTCGGTGAAATGTCCCACGCCATAACCCAAACCGACGATGCCCACCGCACTTGCTGCACCCCAGGCCGCGCGTTCAACCGTCGACAGCGTCTTGATTTCTGCCGGCCCTTGGTTTTTGCCTTTGAGCCAGTAGTGCCAACCATAGAGCTGCATGAAGATGTAGATCACCTGCAGGCCCATATCGCTGTAGAGCTTCGCATCTTTGAAAATGAAGATGTAGAGCGTGACCATCACAAGCCCAGTCGGCCAACACCAGATATTCTGGCGAACGGTCAACGCAACACTGACCAGCCCGACCAGCGTTGCCGCGAGCTCGAGGTGGTTCATCGCGCCAAAATAAGCGGCAATGGAGTCCAAGAAGATCATGGCGCCGAGAAGTAGAGGATGACCATCCCGAGCATCCACAACGCCATATTTACCAAGAATGGCGTATCGCGAAGGATCAAATCAGTGGGGGAGTCGTCGGTTTCACGCAGCAGCAGCAGGTAGAATCGTGAAATCCCAAAAACCGTGAACGGAATGGTGCCGGGCAGGTACGGCGATGCAAACGGGGTGTGAACCGAGCGCATGGGTTGGTCGGGAAGGGCCGCACTGAGCGTGTAGATCGTGTAGGTCGCAATCGTGAGCCCACCCACAAAAAGCACCGCAAAGTTGAGTTGCTCCGAATTATAATGCTTGAGCACCTTTCGGACTTTGTCGGCTCGGCCCAGCTCCACCAGGCGCAGTTCGTTCATTCGCTTGCCCAGCGCCAGATAGAGCGCCAACAAGAACGTGCAGATCACCAGCCAGCTTGAGATGGCCACATTGATGGCCCAAGCCCCAGCCATGACCCGCATCACAAACCCCGCAGCGATGATCGTCACGTCGATGTAGGGCACATGTTTGAGCTTCACCGAATAGGCGAAGTTCATGATGAAATAAGACAGGATGACCGCGCCAGCACGCCAGTCGATCAGGAATGCAAGAGCAATGCTGCCGGGTGCGATGATCGCAGCAGCCGTTCGCGCGACACCGATGGGGAGCTCACCCTTGGCAATCGGGCGGTTTTTCTTGATGGGATGATTTCTATCCTTTTCGACATCAAAGATGTCGTTCATCAGATAGACCGCTCCCGCCGTCAGCGAAAAAAGGAGTGCCGCAGCCACTTCCTTGCCCAAGAGTTCCGGAACAAGAAACGCCTTCGAGAAAAAGAGCGGCGCCAAGACAAATATATTCTTAACCCATTGGTGGGGTCTCAAAGTCTTGAGGATCCCACGCAGGATCTTGCGTTGGGCTTGGGGTTCTATGGCTCTATCACTCATTGCGCGCACTTGCCTTCGAGGGGACATGCTTTATAAAGACATTCGCGCGGACTTGTCACGCGTGGGTCGGCATGGTTTTTTGCGACCCAGGTGTCTAGCCGGCATCTTGTTTGATATGAATCTGAATTTGTTGATGCATGTCGATTGATCCATCCACATTGAGAGAGTCCGTTCTGGTCGCATATTTCGTGCTGCTGGGCATGCTTGCGTTCTACGGCTCTCATCGCTATCTGATGGTCTACCTCTACAAGCGTCATCAGGGCCCAGATCCTGAGCCTGGTCGCTATTTTGGCCCTCAAGAATTACCCGTCGTTACCGTTCAATTGCCGCTCTACAACGAGCGCTACGTTTGTGAACGACTGATCGACGCGGTCTGCAAGCTCGACTACCCGCGAGACAGGCTTGAGATTCAGGTTCTTGACGACTCAACGGACGATACGGTGGATCTGGTTCGGGCGCACGTCGCCCGTTGGAAGGGCGAAGGCATCGACATTGTCCATATCCACCGCACCGATCGCACGGGCTATAAGGCTGGCGCGCTTGAGGCCGGCATGAAGGTCGCTCGCGGTGAGTTCATCGCGATTTTTGACGCGGATTTCATTCCACAGGCCGAGTTTCTTCAGCAGACCATTCATCATTTTTCTGACCCCAAAGTGGGCATGGTGCAAACGCGTTGGGACCATATCAACCGCGGATACAGCCTGCTCACAGCGGCTCAAGCCGTCTTGCTCGATGGTCATTTTGTGATCGAGCATACCGCCCGAAATCGCTCGGGCCGGCTGTTTAATTTCAACGGAACGGCCGGGATTTGGCGGCACGCCGTGATTGAAGACGCAGGCGGCTGGCAGCATGACACTCTGACTGAAGATCTCGACCTCTCGTACCGGGCTCAACTCAAGGGATGGAAGTTCATCTTTTTGAGAGACGTCGCGGTTCCAAGCGAGTTGCCCGTCGAGATGGGCGCCTTGAAATCCCAACAACATCGCTGGGCGAAAGGGTCGATTCAGACCGCCATCAAGTTGCTGCCGACGATCCTGAAAAGCGACTTGCCAGCCTTCATGAAAATCGAGGCTTTTTACCATTTGACGGCGAATGCAGCGTATCTGTTGTTGGTCTTCTTGGCCGTGCTGATGCCGATCGCGACCGTGATTCGGATGCACGAAGGCTGGATGATTACGTTGATGGTCGACCTGCCGATTTTCCTGGGCGCGACGGTGTCCATCGTGACGTTCTACTGGACGTCTCAGCGTGAGCTTGGACGTCCACGCCTGGAGATTCTTCGGTTGTTGCCTGCGGTGATGGGGCTTGGTATCGGCCTTTCGCTCAACAACTCAAAAGCCGTGATCGAGGCGCTGTTTCGGCACGAGTCGCCCTTTGTTCGAACACCCAAATACGCGATCGAAAACCGCGGCGAATCATGGCTTGGCAAACGATACATACGTAAGGCCAGCGTGTTGCCCTTGGTTGAGCTCCTGCTGGGCGCTTGGTTCTCCGCCTCGATCGTTTTTGTCATCATGTCTGCCCAAGAAGGTGTCTACAGCCTGCCTTTCTTGATGCTTTTTCAGTTCGGGTTTCTCTACGTTGCGGCCTTGAGTCTGTGGCATGGATTCAAGGCTCGAGGCGGACGAACGAGGGCAGCTCTCGATGTCGCCGAAGCCGGGTAAACCCCTCTACACCTTTGGCCTTCTCCTCATTCTGGGGTGCTGGGCACTCCCGTTTATTACCAACGATGGCCTGTTGCTTGGCGTTTATGCGTCGCTGTTCTTTGTCTACGCCCTGACCTGCCGAAACCTCGACTCCCTAAGCCTGCCAGCACTTCTGGGGCTCGCCCTCACACTGCGTTTGGGCCTGGTTTGGCATGACCCTGTCTTGTCCGACGATCTTTTTCGCTACGTTTGGGAAGGACGAGTCTGGCTGGCCGGGCATAATCCTTTTGTGGAATCGCCGAGCAGCATCACGCTTGAGGCCTTGCGCGACACCGTGATTTGGCCGCGGATCAACCATCCCGAAGTTCCAACGATCTACCCTCCCGCTGCGCAGGCGATCTTTGCGTTGAACGCGCTTCTTGGGGGAGGTCCCGTCTTGTTGCGCCTGATTTTTGTCGCCATTGAATTCGGCTGCGTTGCTGCGGTCATCAAGATTGCGAAACCCTCGACCTCGGTGCTTGGCCTGTATTTGCTCAACCCGCTCGTGATCGTCGAGTCCGCCTGGAGTGGGCATATCGACGTGGTCGCGGTGGGTTTTTTGGCCGTCGGAATTCTGCTTTGGGAAAAGGGGCGCGGCATTTCGAGCGTGTTTTTCGGACTGAGCATTGCGACCAAATTCCTAGGGGTGATCGGTCTGGCGTGTGTGGCCTTTGCCCCGCTCCGAGAACACGAGTCGTGGGGGGCGCGAATCCGAACGCTGGTGCTCACCGGGCTTGTGGTGGGGTTATTCTACGTCCCTTGTGTGCCGGAACGCCCCGCGGATTTGTTTTCTGGATTTACAACTTACGCCGCGACCTGGCGGTCCAATGACGGGCTCTTTCGCCTGTGGACGCACGTTGCCGAGGCGACCATGAGCTCGGAGTCGTCCGACGGGGAAAAGGTGCTCGTGCATTTAGATGGCCTTGATTCGATGGCGACCCAGCTGCACTGGACCAAGACCTGGGAAGGCCGCGAGCTCCCAAACACGACCTTTGCTCAGGACCAAATCTCTCAATTTCTGGGCAAAGCTGTGGGGGCGGGTTTTGTGATCAGCGTCTTCTTTTTTGCCGTGTGGGTGATTCGCGACCCGTGGCAGGGTTTTGGAGTCACGATGTTCGCTCTCTTGCTGGCTGCCCCCACTGTGCACCCCTGGTACGTCGTTTGGTTGATCCCTTTTGCGCTTCGATATCCCAGAGGTTGGTCACAAGGAGCGCTGGCGTTTAGCGGTTTGGTGTTGATCGGATATCTTGCATGGCTGAGTGACCGACAGGCCGGTGAGTGGCTTGTACCGTGGTGGGCGGCGCTTGTTGAATTTGGTGTGGTGTGTGCTTTAGCGCTTGGATTGCCTCGATTGCGCCTACGTCAGCGCGAGTGATGGGATTTCGGCAAGGCATTGTGCCGTTGACACACAATTTTCAGGTCTGATACACCATGCACGGATTATGCAAAAAACGACGTGCTTAGAAGCAGGATGCGCCATGAGTGATCCCGCCGGGTGGAAAATGCGTATTAACTTAATGTGGGCATTGCTCGCGCTTGTGGCCGCCACAGGCTGCGGTCCCGTTCAGTCGACCTCTCGAATCGGCGAAGCCGCTGTTGCGCTTGAACGCGCGCGTGTGGCTCAGGCCGATCAAAAAGCTCCATACGAGTATTATAGCGCCAAGTTCTACATGCATAAGTCGCGTGAAGAATGGGGCTATTCGGACTTCGAAGCCTCTTTTGATTACGCCACGGAAGCCAAACGGGCTGCCGAAGCCGCGCTGTCAAAAGCCAAAGAGGATCCGTGGAAGGGCTCTCCAGCCGACAAGAATATCACTCCCGAAGAAATGAAAGACACCGGCCGCCCCGAGGGCAATCCGGCTGCTGATCACGACCGGTTGACCGAAGGAGGCATTCGATGAATCGTTTTTTGACCATCGCAGTCTTCGGTATTTTTTCGTTCGTGGTTTCTGGATGCACAACCGGCGCAACCCTTCGTGGTCGCGCCATGGAAATCCAGGCGATGAATAAATCCATCCATGAGCGTGCCTACACGTGCGCCCCCAAGCAGCTCGCTTTTTCTGAGTCCAGTGTTGAATTTGGACTCTACGAGCTTCGACAGGGCAATTTTGTGAAGGCTCGAGATCACCTCGACCTCGCCGAAGAAAATGCTCGTCAGGCAGACCTGCTCTCCGATCATGAAGAATGTTTGGACCAGCGTATCGCTTTGGTCGTCGAGAAGACGCCTACAGCCAAAATCGAGCCCAAACCTCAGGATCAAGACGGCGACGGCATTCTTGATAAGGTCGACCAGTGTCCCGCAGATCCGGAAGACTTCGACACGTTCGAAGACGAGGATGGCTGTCCTGATCGCGATAACGATAAGGACGGAATCCTCGATCCTGCAGACATGTGCCTCTTCGTGGCCGAAGACGTTGATGGGTTCCAAGACAACGATGGCTGCCCTGAAATCGACAACGATCTCGATGGAATCGCCGACATCAACGACCAGTGTCCTGACAAATCGGAAGATTTTGACGGGTTCCAGGACGACGACGGCTGCCCCGACAACGACAACGACGGCGATAATATTGCCGACGCTCTTGACCAGTGCCCACTTGAGCCCGAGACCTACAACGGCAACAAGGATGAGGATGGATGTCCCGACAAAGCATCGTTGGCGAAGATCGAAGGTGATCAGATCAAGTTGAACGAGAAGGTCTTCTTCAAGACCGCCAAGGCCGATATTTTGGCGCAGAGCTTCCCGCTCCTTGACGATGTGGTCGAAATTCTTCGTGAACACACAGCGATCACGATTCGTGTCGAAGGCCATACGGACAGCCGTGGACGAGACTCCTACAACAAGAAGCTCTCGGATCAACGTGCTGGAAGCGTCCGTCTCTACTTGATCGAACGTGGCATTGAACCGTCACGCATCGATTCGATTGGATACGGCGAAGAGCGCCCCATCGATGACAACTCAACCGAGGCGGGTCGTGCGACCAACCGACGTGTTGAGATTCACATCACAAAACAGTAGGTTCTGCGCGGCCCGTTTAGGGCCCCTCGAACACTGAATGGTTGGCATAAATGCAACGTCGTACGATGTCGCGGCCCTTGGGTCGCATCTTTGCTCTGATTCTAGGCCTCTCCAGCTTTGCCCTCATCTCCGTGGCTTCACCCACAGTTGTGTGGGCCCAAGATGTGGAGTCCAAACTCAAAAAGGCGTTGACCGCTGCGGTCGATGACTACGATGTCCTGCAGATTCAGGATGCCGACAAGCGCCTTGAAGACGCCATCAAGTTGGCCGAAAAGAATTCATTCACAGGCCCCACGCTCGCCAATATCTGGGCGATGCTGGGTGTTGTGCGATTTGCGGCGACTCGCGACGAAGCGATCACAGAAGACGCTTTTGTGGCTGCGCTGGAAAATGATCCCAAGGTCATTCTTGATCCAAATTACGCGACCCCGACGCTCGAAGACGTGATGAAGCGCGCGCAAAAACGCGTCAAACCAGGCAACACGACGACGACAGACACCGATCCGGTGGTTACGAAGTTGACGCATACGCCGATCGCGACCGCCGATGCTGGCAAGGACCTGACGTTTGAAACGATCGTTCCCGCAGACATGCCGGTCTACCGCATGTATTTGCTCTTTCGACGTTTCGAAGAACCTGAGTTCAGCCGCATCGAGCTGAAACCCACCAGCACCACTCGCTTTGCGGCGACGATCGCAGGCAAAGAAGTTCGAACGAGCCAGATCGACTACTTTATTTTTGCCGAAGATCGTGGCGGAAATATCATCGGTCGAATCGGTTCAGACACCGAACCGATGAACACCGTCGTGCTTGGCAGCGGCGACGTGAAGCCCCCCAAGAAAAGCGATCCTGATCCCGAGCCAAGTTCTGGCCGGTCCTGGGTGTATTTCACGCTCATGGGGGGATCGGATCTGGGTTTTATCGCGGGCAGCAAAGCAACCGCCAATCCTGAGCGAAATGTGAAGGCAGGCGTCGCGCCGGCATTTGGTCATGCGCTCATCGATGTGGGGGTGATGATCAACGATGCAATGCATCTTGGCCTCTATTTTAGATACCAATTTGCGCCCACTCAGGATTTCACCGGGCTTGTTGTGGACCAGGGCGATGGATTCTTCAACACCAAGGAAGAGTGCTTCGGTCTTGGCCTTCCGGGCGATTGCTTGTTGGGACTTAAGTACAAATGGTTCTTCCAGAACTCCGAATCGATCCGAGTCTATTCGTCGATCGGTTCCGGGGTTGGGCGTGTTCGAAACTGGGTGCGCCTTAAGGAACAAGACCCAAGCCCACTGTGTACGGGTAAAGAAATCTTGAGCGAAGGCGGAACCGACTTCTGCTATCTGCGCGACACCGTGCGAACCGGTTGGGTTCATTTTGGCGTGGGTGGGGGACTGGCGTTCCCGATCACGGACTTCATGGACCTTACGACCGACATGTACCTGATGCTTCTGGTCCCCGACACCTCGGTGAATCTCGATGTCTCAGCGGGTCTGACCTTCCGCTTCTAATGATTGGCGAACGCACCTGAGTGTGCGTTTGTCGGTAGCTTGCTAGCCTTCAGGCCATTCGGCTCAGCGTCTCAAGCAGTCCATGTGCCGTTCCAATCGGATCGGCGGACTCGGCTGGAGACAGCGTGTAAATCAACTTCATATCCGCGGTCAGCCGCAACTTCCCACGCGTGATCTCGATGTAGTCGAGGACTTTGCGCGGGTTGAGTGGCGTCGCAGGATTCAGGTCGATCTGCATGGCAGACGGCCCCACGTCGAGCTTCTCGGCCTTGAGTCCACGTAAACGTATCTTCAATTCCACCACGGCCTTCAGATTCAACACGGGTTGCGGCGCCTCACCAAAGCGGTCACACAGCTCACCAAAGGTGTCGAAGAGTTCGTCCATCGTGCGGGCGAGCGAGAAGCGCTTGTAGAACATGAGCCGGAGCGAGGTCGCTTCGATGTAATCGTCGGGGATATACGCCTCGATCCGCAAATTGACCTCGGGCTCGACGTCGTTTTCGTGAAGGGTTCCACGAAGGTCATTCACCGTTTCCTCAAGAAGCTCATTGTAGAGGTCGAGTCCAACGGCCGATACGTGGCCGGATTGGTCGTCGGACAGAAGGTTTCCAGACCCGCGAATCTCGAGGTCGTAGGTGGCGACCTGAAAGCCGCTGCCAAGCTCAGTATGGGTTTGAATAACTTCCAGGCGTTTCTCGGCGTCCTTGTTCAGCTTATCTTTCGCGGGGATCAACATGTAGGCGTATGCGCGTTCCTTGCCGCGGCCCACACGTCCTCGAAGCTGGTAGAGCTGTGAGAGGCCAAACATGTCGGCGCGGTTGATGATGATCGTGTTGGCGTTAGGGATATCCAACCCACTCTCAATGATGGTTGAGGCCAACAAAACGTTCGTCTCGCCGCGCACATACGCGACCATGACTTCTTCGAGTTTGTTTTCGTTCATTTGGCCATGGGCGACGCGTACGCGAGCCTCGGGCACGAGGTCCGAGATGTGTTCCCGCATCTCTTCGATCGTTTGAACGCGGTTATGAACAAAGAACACCTGACCACCGCGCGAAAGCTCACGAATGATGGCCTCCCGGATGATTCCGTCATTGAATCGTGCCAGATGGGTTCGCACCGAGAGGCGATCATGAGGCGGTGTCGCGATGATCGACAGGTCGCGAATACCGAGCAGGCTCATCTGCAAAGTTCGCGGAATCGGTGTGGCGGTGAGCGTCAGGCAGTCGATGTTGGCGCGCATCTGCTTGATCTGCTCTTTGTGAGTCACACCAAAGCGCTGTTCTTCGTCGACGACCAAAAGCCGTAAGTCACGGAATTCGACACTCTTGCCCAGCAGGCGATGCGTGCCGATCAACACGTCCACTTTGCCGTGACGCGTGGCCTCGATGATGTCTTTCGTTTCTTTGGTGGTTCGAAATCGGTTCAGTGATTCGACGCGCACGCCAAAGGGTTCGCAGCGTTTTCGAAACGAAACCAGATGCTGCTCACACAGGATGGTGGTCGGTACCAGAACGGCCGTCTGTTTACCGTCCAGGGCTGCTTTCATGGCAGCGCGGATGGCGACCTCGGTCTTGCCGAAGCCCACATCGCCGCATACCAACCGGTCCATTGGACGTGGACGCAACATGTCGTCCAGCACTTCCTGAATTGCCCGGGCCTGGTCGGGGGTTTCCTCGAAAGGAAATGCCGCCTCGAACTCAAAATAGGACTCGTCGGGAGGGGAAAACGCGTGGCCCTTACGAAGTTCTCGTTCGGCGTAGAGCTGCAACAAGTCCTGCGCGATGTCGCGGATCTGTGATTTGACCTTGTCTTTGGTCTTCTGCCAGTTCGTGCCGCCAAGCTTGTCGAGCCGCACTCCGTTGGGGGATCCGATGTACTTCTGGACTCGCCCAAGACGATAAACAGGCAGGTAAAGTTTGTCTGAGCCGGCGTATTCAAGATGCAGGAAGTCGTTGGCGATGCCTGCGACTTCCATTCGAACGAGCCCCTGGTATCGGCCGATACCAAAGTCGAGATGAACGACGTAATCACCTGGCGTCAGGTCGCGAAAATGAGAGATCGCCGCGTGTTCGGTGAAGGACGCCGTCGTTGCTGACACTCCTCGGTTACCAAAGATTTCATGTCCTGAGATGACCGCAAGGCTCAATAACTCGGAGCGAAAACCTTCAGAAATCTCACCATGGTAAATCTCGATCACGCCCGCCGGTGGGGGCACGGGCTCGGTCACGTCGATCGGCGGCTCCAGGATGAGCGGGTCTTCTCCTATCCGTTTCAGCAACGATTCCAGGCGCTCGATCTGGCCACGCGTTCGACACGCAAAACAAATCCGTCCGAATCGTTGCTTCCAGAAGTCGAGGTCGTCCTGCAACCACTCCATCGTCTCTTCAACGCTATTATGCCGCTTCCGCAGCTGCACGATGTCCGAATTTGGGCGCGCGGTAAAAGCATGCGAATGGCCTTCCGCCGCCAGCGGCAGCGGCGAATCGGCGGTCTCGATCGCAATTCGACGGAACTCGACCCGCGTCGCACTCCCAAGAAATTGCAGAGCCGAAGCGGATTCCCGGTAATGATCTTCGTAACCGAAGGCCAACTCCTGGTCTTCGACCGTCTGGGCATGTTCAACCCGACGTTTCTCTTCAAGGTCCTGCGCCTGCGAGATCACAAGGTCGGGTTCGTCGACCACCAGCAGAAAATTCTCGGGCACGTAGTCGAAAATGTCGTTCAGGCCTTCATAGAAGGCGGGCAATAACGAGTCGATCCCAACAAAATGCAGTCCAGCGTCGAGGTCCGAAATGATGGAAGACATCGTCTTCGACGGCACGTGTAGCGCACTTCCAAGCGCACGAATCCGAACTCTGGCCTTGCGAATGGTATCGGCATTCAACACCTCGGTGCGGGCTGGGAAGATGTCGCAGCTTTCCACCGACGACCGGGTACGCTGCGTTTTCACGTCAAACGTGCGCATCTCGGCGATGTCATCACCCCACCTTTCGATGCGGACCGGGTCTTCGTGTGCTGGGCTGAAAACGTCGACCACGTCGCCCCGAATGGCGTACGTGGCGGGATCTTCGACGAGGGTGACTTCGGAGAAACCACAGGTGGTGAATGCCTCGCGAAGCCGCGTGTTGTCCCACTCTGCGCCGATCGTGAGAGTCTTTGACCACTGCGTCATCGATTCCATGGGGATCGACTTGCGCATGCAAGCTCGAATCGAGGTCACCAGGAATCGAGGAGGGATCGGGCGAGTGAGGGACCAGAGCGCGTGAGTGCGTGCCAGCGTGAGCTTTCGATCGGCAGATGCCTGATGGTAGGGGCCCACATCGAACTCAGGGAAGAGCACAACGTCGTCCTCGAGCACCTCTTCAAGTTGGCGGCTCACGAAGAGCCCAAGATCGCGGGTGAGGTTCCGTGCTCCTTCTGAATCCGCAGTGACAACCAGCAGAGGTCGTTGAACCCGTCGTGATAGATCGGCGAGCAAGGCGGCCTTGAGCCCGGCCGAAACACCCGTCACTTGGACGTGGGCGTTGGGTTCTCGAAGCTGGATGATCAGATCTTCGATCGGGTAGCTTTCGGAAATGAAGTCTTGCGTCCCGGGTCTATTGACCTCAGGGGTGTGCACTTTGGAGTCAATTTCGGACATGGATTCTACCCGGGACAACGGGGGACGGCCGATTTAGCGAGCCCTACGGTCAATGTCAACGTTAGCCGAGCTAATCGCTCGGATTGGATCGACCTTTGCACATTCACCTAAGCAACGCCCTCTTGATTCAAAAAACGCAAAAAAGGTTAGAAAAATCAAAAGAGTCGTTGAAGGTACGGATTTCCTTTGTTAAGTTGATCAAACACACCGCAGAAAAACTTGTTTTGAGTCCGAAACGATCGCAAGATTGGTTCAGGCGCTGTACGGGCGTGGTGAGGAGAATGAGGATGACGAACAGCAAGATGACAACGTGGGAACAAACGAAAGGTTTTTTCCAGCGATTTCATCAAGATGAATCAGGCGTAGCGATGACGGAATACATCATCGTTTTTAGTCTGGTGAGTCTCGGGGCGACGATATCGCTGATTGGCTGTGCCGTTTATGTAAAGGCCTACCGTGACTTTTTGGTCTGGTGGCTGGCACACCCTGCGGTTTGATGACCTAGGGTTTGTTGTCCGAAAGTGTGACGTAATGTCACACAGGGTTGGAGGCGAATAGCCAAATTCCCGATGAAGCGGCTGGGTCGTTTCAGTTTTTCGAGGTGGCACGATTGGTGCTCTTTCGAAAGACACACTCTTAACGAGGCACTCGCTGAAATAATGCGTTGCTTGGCTGGGAAACCAGTCGATAGAGTGGTGGAAGCATAAGCTTTCACAGAACATTAAAAAAAAAGGCCCTAGAGGCCCAGAAAAGATTGGAGAGTTACATGGATATCAAAAGCCTCATTATCGGATTTCACAACGACGAAGACGGCGCAACGGCTACGGAGTATATCATTCTCCTCATCCTCATCGCTTGCTTCGTCATCGCAATCGTCAAAATGTTCGGCTCGACGGTTTCGTCGAAGTTCAACAAAGCAAACGATTCGGTCACAAACGACGTGACATTCTAAGACCCACTCGGTCTTCGAATCAAAAAGCCGACCTTAGGGTCGGCTTTTTCGTTTCTTGCGGCTACACTCGCTCCGATGGCTACCTTGTCTGTGTCCCGAAAAGTTCCGCATGGTTGATACTCAAAGATTCAATATTGGCGCCGCTGCTGTTCAGGCCGTCTCACGCGTTGCCCACGAGGTCGCGCGCCGTAATGGCCGCGCCGCTGTCCTGCAGGTCGTTCCATACGTGCCGCTGGATGTGGACTGCGTTGCGAGGATTTTGGAAAGTCTGGACGATTTGCCCACGACCACCAGCATCCAGGGCGACGACGGCATCAAGTATTATAAGTTCAGTGATGCCATGCCTGAGCTTCGAATCGAATCCGCAGAACATCTCACGGAGACGACCTCGTTTGGCAGGAATGTGAAGAGCCTATGCGAGGACATGCAATGGTCCCGACGCGCGCGCGCTCAGCACACGCTTCTGGCGTTGGTCGCAGGCTCGTCGCGTTCGAAATTCACCTCGGATTTTTTGGCTTCGCGAACAAAGCTGCCGATGTCTAAGATCCAGAGTGCTCTGAATGACTTCGTGGCCCAGAACTACGTGCATATGGAGGCGGGTGACGCAGATGAACCCATGTACGTCTTCCCCCAAATCGAGTACCCCACCACACTCCTTGAATCGAATCTCGCCGCACTCGCTCCGCCAGAAGAATCGGGCAGTGGGCGCAAGATTTGGTGGCTTCTTGCCGCGGCCGCAACCGTCGTTCTGATATTTGTTGTGATGGAGTGGATGTGAAGTCGATGTTGTTGATCTTTGCGCTTCTTGCGGCGTGCGAGAAGTCAGAACAGATACCGTATTTCAGTCCCGAGCCCGTTGAAGAGTCCGCGCAACAGGCCCCGGCCTCGGCCACTCTGCCAGAGAGCGACGCAGGCGAAGCCGGATCGGATGTGGGTGACCAGACCGGCGAAGGCGGGGACGAGAAAGCCGACGTGACGACGCGTTCTCGTGCGCTGGAGGGGACTCCATACGATGACACAGACGGTCAATTGGTCCTCAAGTACGAAGGGCCAACCGGGGAGTTTGATCTCTATCGCTCGGTGGGTGATCGCCAGTCGGTAGGCGGTAAAGCGCGATTGGAATCAGGAATGGTCATCAATGTCCGTCGCTCAACCGTGCTGGTTAGCCAGCCGCGGATTTTGACCGCTAAACACGATTTGGACGTGATTGCCACGCGCTGGGATCGCGCAGCGAGCCGCAACGGTAAAGAAGACCTGTATCCGATTAAAAAAGGGGAGGAGGTTAAGCTGTTGAAGGCCGAAAAAGGCGGGGTGTGTTGGATGGCGATTGTCGTGGATGATTTTGTAGCAGGTTGTCCGATCACCGAGGATTTCGAGGGTGAGGGTTGGAATGGGGAGCTCACACCTGTCGCGTCGGAGTGGTGGGTGAAGACAGCGGTAGGTGGTGCCCGTGGGTGGCTACCTGTCGACGAGGTTAGTTTTTCGTGGGAATTCGTCACTAAGAAGAAGCGATAGTATGCGGGCAATTATTCAGCGGGTTTCGCGAGCCAGTGTGACGGTTGACGGTGTGGTCATTGGGGCGATTCAGAGCGGCCTCATGATTTTATTGGGCGCAGGCCAGGGCGATACCGAGACCGATTTAGATTACGTGCTCGAGAAGTCGTTGAATCTGCGGATTTTTTCCGATGAAAACGACAAGATGAACTTCTCACTTCTCGACATCAAAGGTGAGTTGTTGGTCGTGAGCCAATTCACGCTCTACGGTGATATTCGGAAAGGGCGCAGGCCAAGCTTTGTGGGCGCTCTGGAGCCCGTTGCAGCGAGCAAAATGATCGACCTTTTTGTCGAGAAAGCTCGGGCACGTGGTGTGAAAGTTGAGACAGGTAAATTCGGCGCCAACATGAGCGTCGAACTCACGAATCAAGGTCCTGTGACCATCATCATCGATTCTAAAAACTGATTTGAGGCTTTCATGACTGATACGATTTTTGGGAAAATTATTCGCGGCGAGTTGCCTTGCGACAAGGTTTACGAAGACGAGCATTGCCTTGCGTTCCGCGACATCAATCCAGGCGCCCCCACGCATATCCTGCTGATCCCCAAGAAGTTCATGACGAACCTTTTTGAGGCCACTTCGCAGGATAAGGAAGTGTTGGGACATATGATGGTTGTCAGCTCGAAAATCGCTACAGAACAGGGCCTGGAAGGTTATCGACTGGTTGTGAATAATGGTGAAAGTGCCGGACAATCCGTGTTTCATCTTCATTTACACATCATGGGTGGTCGTCCAATGGAATGGCCTCCGGGCTGACTCTCAGGGTGGCGACAATTTCGACGTCGACCTCTTCGTCGTGCTCTTTCCACGCCATGATCTGCCTTTCTATCACGTCAACAGACGCGCCATGCAAAGCCGTCAAACGAGCAATTTGCCCGCGGGTCAGTGGAGCGAGCAATTTGGCGCGAAGGCTAGCCCAAGTGTCTGTGGATCGCTGAATTCCATCCGCCAATAAGCGATGCCAGACTTCGAGTTGAACGGTCTCCAGCTGGACCGGGGCACAGGCCGCTCCCTGTAGGCTTTCCCAGAGTCGTTCACGAAAAAGCCTCGCTTCTGCGGGCGGGACGGTCTGGTCGAGTACGCATCGCGGGTGATCCATCCATTTGATGATTTCGGGAACGAGGTGTTCGAGACGCTCTTCGACCCCTTGTTCTTTCTGTCGAACGATCCGATGTCGTTCAAACCCCATCGTGGTGACTTTCAACAGAAGCCAGGTTTCTTGGGTTTCTCCGATCGTGCCGACATGGCGCGGGCAGCTTCTTTCAGACTCCTGTGAATAGGTTGCAGCAAGCCTATCAAGCTGCGTGAGCGCTTCGAGCGGGTTAACCGCTGCCGTCGCAGGCTTGAGGGACCGGAAGCCCGTATGGGTGGCGTCAGCCTGTTTCAGTTTGGACTTCAGTCGATGTCGCATGCCGAGCGTGTCGTTCCATTGATGAGGCCGCGGCAAGAGGACCTGTACAAAATCCGTTTGGCTTCCTGGGCGTACAAGGCGTCCGATCCGCTGCTCGATCGCGTGCGGCGTCCATGGAAGGTCTAGGAATACCATGCGTTCGCAGTCCTGCAGGTTTACACCTTCCGAAAGACAGTCGGTGCAAATCAGAATTTGAAGTTCCTGATGGTTGGACAGCTCCACACCATGCGCGCGTGGCGCGAATCTGCAGAGAAGGTCGTCACCTTTGGCTTTCCCGATGCCCGTCGAAATCGCGGTGCTGCCAGTGATCATGCCGATCCTAGCGCTTGGTCCCAACGCCTCTTGGAGTCGTTTGAAGAGACCTTCAGCCGAGCGTTGATACGTCGCGAAAACCAAACATTTGCGACCGTCTTTGACGCATTCAGCTACCGCGTCGTTCATCCCGCCAGATTCGTCGATCGCCCGTCGCGTCATCGCTTCCAGCATGTTCAGCCGTGACTCGTCCTCGATAACCTGGTGGCGGTGGAGGTTTGTCTCGCGTTTCTCGAACATGAAATGCAGCACAGCTTGTTCACCGCCTTCACCAAAGAACCCCCCAAAATCCGAGCGTTCAAGGTGTCTGCCTTGGGCATCGAGCTCAAGCCAACGCGTATGAAAACTCGCCAGATGGCTCAGCGTTCGCTGCAACGAATGCGGCCCTCCCTCCCAGGACCGAAGAACATGGTCCACGAAGAGTCCACGGGGCCAGTCCCCTTCTAGCAGGGATAAATGCATGCTTCGAAGTTCGGTTTCCAGATTCTCCCATAACCACTTTTCGGACGGTGTGGGGTCATAGGGCAACATGGCCAACGCCACGTCTGGCCGACTTCTCATCATGCCAGTCGATACGTGTTCGCGCCGAACACAGAAGAGGCGAAGAAGCTCAGTGATATCGCTCTTGCCTTGCTCGGCAGCGGTGAACGCGTCCCGCAGGCCAATTCCGGTCCAGGGGCGGGTGTCATGATCGGCAAGGAAGAGGCGAAGCAAATGGTAGAGATCCCAAACGGAGTTCACCACGGGAGTGGCTGTAAGGAGCAGCAACGGGGTGTTCAGCGAAAGCGCCTCAAGGCACCCATAACGATTGGTGTTTGGGTTTCGGAAGTGGTGCGCCTCGTCGACAATGATCACCGAAAAACCAGCCTCAAATCGCTGTCGGCTCATCGCCGTGTGGGTGAGTACCTGAACCTCTCCCTGCCCAAATCCGGCGCTTTCCGCCGCTTTCGTCCACATGGTGCGCAATCTTGCGCCGGCGCAAATCAGCAGTGGCCTGTCGTCGCCGGTTCGCCGCCGCAAGCGCACAGCCGCATGAAGACTCATCCGGGTTTTCCCTAAACCGACGCCATCGGCCAACACCGCACCTCCGAATTGATGCGCCATATCGACGAGTCTCACGACCCCCTCGCGCTGAAATTTTTCCAGATCGTCGCTTTGAATCGGGGGCTGAGCAATCGCAGCGATAACCTGCTTCATCCAGTCTTGGGTATTCATGCTGCATGGCTCAAATCGGCGTTGGAATCACCTTCAGCCCACTCCCTGAGCGTGTGCAGGTCATGCTTATCCAGTCCAAGTCTTGCCGCGACGTACTCGTCGTTCATGGGAACCCCTTGTTGGGCTTCTTTGAGCAGGGCTTGGCTCACCGGGAGCATACGAATGCACCAGGCAAAATGCCGCCGATAGCCTCCACGCGCGCGCTCAGAGTAAGCGCGCGCCGCGGCCCGCATCGGCAAAGAGCCGAGCAAATCACACAGGCTTTGGGCGTGTTCATCGTTTTGGCAGGGCAGGTAATAGATCGTATTGAGCGGGACAGACCCCTCATTGGCGATGCTGGGTGAGAGCCCAGGCGCGATATCGCGCCAGACGACTTTCGCGGCGAGCGTGTCGGGTCGCACACGAAAGGCCTGCCAGATTGGCTTGGTGGGGTCGTGGTCGCTTCGTTTTTTGAGCACGCGGTCGTGTTTGGCGAACCAGGAGCTCACACTATCCGGCAATTTAACGAGTTCCTTCCCCTCAGCATCGTAGGGCCAAACGATGACCTCTTTGGTTCCGCCCGGGTCTGAGCCTTTTAGTACCGGACGAAGAAAGGGCAGGACTTCGTTCCCGATCTGCCCAAGCAATTCATCCTGTTCCCCCACAAATACGTGATTGGCCCCGGTAAATATGCCGCGCTGGGGTTCGAAATTACTGGGTCCATGTTGATGCATTTTGGCAAGGATCTTGTCGATTTCCGGTGGAACAAGGACCCATGGGGAGCCGTCGATGGGCAACTTCTGCTCCCAGGTTCGAATTTCTTCCCCCGCCCAAACTTTGACCTGGCTTTGGCTCTGACCCTTGGTTCGTCTGACATGGAGACATGCCGGGTAGGTTGTGGCGTCGAACATGGCTCGAGAGCCTTCGGAAAAATCTTCGATGCCCAGCACCTGATTTTCGCCAAGAATTCGTCGGATGCCAGTGCCCTGCAACGACCGAAACATCTTGCTGGGCACGAGTGCAACAAGCTGACCGCCGGGTTTGAGCAATTCGAGTGAACGCTCCAAAAATACATTTGCCAGATCGACTTGGGCGCCAAATGGGACCCTGATTCCCCTGGATTTCGCGGATTTCCAAAGGGTCGAACGGGTGCTTTGATATCGGGCGCCCAGAAGCGCAGATCGCGTTCGCTCAACCCGGTGTGCCCTGACCCAGGGAGGATTGGTCAGCACGAGGTCAAAGCCGTTTTCGGCGAACACATCCGGGAATTTTGCGGCCCAGGTGAGCAAAAATGCGTCGTCGAACTCCTGCACGCGGCCCAGAAGTCCTTCAAGTCCCGAAATCTCGGCTCGAACCGACTTCAGGGATTTTGCGGTGTTCTTTTTCGGGGCAGCGACCCCGAACATGTCTTTCTGTTCGAAGAGCGAGACCAGCTGCGCTTCATCTGCCAGCAATCGTCGCAATCTGTTTTCGAGAATCTCGGTGGTCAATTGCCGCTCGGCGCGCTCAAGGTCGGCGCGCAACGCCGCCTTCTGGGTGCCATGACAGGTCAGGAACGTCTTTTGTGTTTCGTTGAGCCGCCTTGCGGTCGCCCCCCGCAGGATCCGGGAGCCTGCCATTGCACCTCGTTTTGTGCGCCGCTCGACCAAGTCGGAGACCTCGATAAGCGCATCACCAGTGACGATGCGATGGGAAAGATTGGGCAAGGGCGGCATCGTCGATACGGCCTGATCAGGCGTTGCGCCCAGAAGTGCGATCCAGATTCGCAGCTCACACAGGCGAGTGGCGGTGAAGTTGATATCCACGCCAAAAATGTGGTTATGAACGAGTTCACGGAGCCGGACGTGGTCAACAGGACCGTCAATGAGGGTCCAAAGGTGTCGAAGCTGCTGCAGGGCCTCAAGCAGAAATGCTCCGGTGCCGGCCGCCGGGTCTAGAATACGCAATTTTTGTAATGCCGCTCGCAGTCCGTCCCGAGTGTCGAGGTCGACAAATTTCGCATCCCAAAGGGCAGAAACGCGGTCTGAGTGCCACGAGGTTTCTTGTTGGATATGGTGTTCAAGACCGCGGCGCACCATGCTGTTGACCACGTCAACAGGGGTGTAGAAGGTGCCCGTTCTAGCCCGAGCATCTCCGTACATCAGCCCCTCGAACACCTTTCCGAGCATTTCGGGATCGATCGACGAGCTTTGATTTTCGGCAGGTGCGCCCAAATCGAAGTGGTAGCGCTCAAATAATTCGTCGAGGACTCGATTCCAGACTTCGTCGGGCCAATCTAATTCGGGGTGTCTCAACTCGACTGGCGTGGGGTCAAAGAGACCGCCGTTGAGGAAGGGCACAGTCCCAAGTTCTTTGACGCGTTGTTCTCGGTCTTTGAGGGGAGTGTTCAAAGCGCCGAAAAACAGCGGGCGCAGTGACGAGCGGTAAAACGAGGAGTCTCGTGGCCGCGCCCTCCAGCTTCTCAGCAGGAATTTTGGGTCGTTATTGAGGGCGTTTCGTGACTGCAGAAAGTACATGAAAAGCAGTCGGAGCATCGTGCTCAGTGCGATGGAATGCTGCTCGGAGTCTTCTTTGGGGCCGCCGGTCATGGTGGTTTTGAGGAGTTCGACGGCATCTCGAAATCCGACAAAAAACGCTCGGGTGACGGCTTCTTGGTCGAGCGCGTTTTCGAAGTGCCGTCGCACGGCACGGCCGCGCTCGCGCTCATCAGGTGATACCAACTCCCGAATCGACAGACCTTCCAGCTGCTGCAGACTCATCCGCTCCGGTTCATCACGCGCGATCACCATCCGGCGGACGTCGAAACCTCCATCACTGCGACCACACCCCAGTGTCACCACTACCCGATGCGCGCTGACCCACCACCACAGCGTGACGTCCTCCGGATTGCGGCGCCACGCTGCGCGTATCGCCGCGCGGCTCGTGCCGTGCTCCGGATCCCCATCTACAACCAAAAGCCGAACCCCAGGACCCGACGTCATCAACGTCACGCCGTAGGCTTCCAGCATGCCGAGCCCCCAGCCCGCAAGCGTGCTCGAACATAAACGCAAGGGTCGCGCCTCGAAACCGAGCCGCTGCGCCAAGCCGCGCCAATCCCCTAAATTTAACATGTCCTCGACCGACCGCTTCTGCATGGAACACCTCCCGAATTTTTGGTTCGAGAGGGTTATCGGTCAATGAGGTTAAAAAGTTGCGAATTGCTAAAGTGTAAGCAATTCGCCGGCTTGCGCGTTACTCGTTGTCTTCTTCGATCTCTTTGGCGAGCTCGTCTGCCTTGGCATCTGCGTTCTCTGCAGTGATTTCGGTCTCAGCCGCCTTCTTATATTCGAGCGGGACGACCACTTCTTCGACCACGACCTCCGTGGCCTCAACTTGGGCGGCTGTCTGCGCGGCTGTTTCGGCGGGAGCCTCCTCGACCTTTTTCTCGCAGCCAGATACCCAAAGTGCCGCAACGGCAACGATCAAAAAAACTCGCTTCATTTCGACTCCTCAAGTGCTTTTGTTTCCAGGCGTCTCACGGCTTTTTCGTGGCGCTTCATCTCTTTCTCGCGGAGGACTTTCGCACGTTCCTTCAACTTTTCGCCACTCTGCTCTGATCCGAGGGCCTCGAGTCGCTGGATTTTTGCCATGCGACGCAGGTGCTTTTCGGCTTCGTTCTTCTGTTGAGTCAGAGTGTCACGTGGGGCCTCCCCGGAGTCGATGCCAGGAGCCTCGTTGGGATCCCCGTCTTCTCCCTCACCGGAACCACCGTATTCGCCATCGGAATCGCCGCGCTCCTGGTACGCCTTGCCGCGCCCTTGGCCTTCCTTATCGCCCGATTTGCCGCGCTCTTGGACCAACCGGCCGCCTTCGCCCGACTCCTGATCGTCCTTATCTTTATCCTTGTCCTTATCCTTATTTTTGTCCTTGTCCTTGTCCTTATCTTTGGACTTCGACTTGGCTTTGGCACTCATTTCTTTGCCTGAATGTTCATCGCCCTTCTGACCTTTGCCATCGGCAAAAGCAGGAGAGCTAAAGAGCAGGACCGCACATAATACCCACGAAAATTTCATCTTTTTCCTCCGTTTATCCCGCCACACAAATCCATCTTGCTTAGCGTCGAGGGGTTTGTCTACCTTGTCCCTTGCGTGCATCAGAGCGACTCGCTAAGGTCCCGCGCCGCGAGGTAAGACATGAAAAAATTGGCATTTGCTCTCCTTCTGCTCGGCGCTTGCAGCGACGATGCGGCCACTTCTGCACAAAATAATGGGGAACATGACACCGGAATGGATGCGATTCTCCTCGCAGACGGCGGCGCGGACACCACTTCGTCCCTCGACGCCAGCGACGATGCCCAGGCCGACGCATTGAACGATGCCGGCACTGAGTCGGACGCTCAAATCCCGGTCGACCTTTCACCCCTCGGCGGTGATCGACCTGTGACTCCGATTTTGCCAGAAGATTACGATTCCAACGAAAAACACCCGCTCCTGATCATTCTTCATGGATATGGCGCAACGGGCGCGATCCAGCGAGTTTATTTCCGGACGGATTCTGTTCAAGATGACTTGAACATGATCGTTTTGGCGCCTGATGGCACCACGGATGCTTCGGCGAAAAAATTCTGGAACGCGTCGGATTATTGCTGCGATCTCTTTAAAACAGGTGTCGACGACGTCACTTACATCACGGGCCTCATCACCGAGGCTAAAGCGCGATTTAACGTCGACGAAAAACGAGTCTTCCTGCTCGGCCACTCCAACGGTGGTTTCATGAGCTACCGCATGGCCTGTGAGCGCCCGGACCTCATTGCCGGAATCGTCAGCCTCGCCGGCGCCATGCCGCTCGATACCTCGGCTTGCACGCCAACAGAACCAGTGGCTGTTGCCGAAATTCACGGGACGGCGGACACCACCATTCTTTACGGCGGTGCCTTGGCGACGGCTTTCTCGGCTGGGTATCCCTCAGCGCGTGAATCCGTCGCATTTTGGACCGATTATAATGGTTGTGACACGACCGCAAATACTCCAGATGCCATCGATATTTCTTCGGAAATTGGCGCTGAAACCGACATTGAATCTTTTCCGGGTTGCACAGGTGGTGCATCCGAATTGTGGACCATTAATTTGGGACCACATATCCCCGGTCTTAATCAAGAATTCCCTGTGAAAGTCATGGAATTCCTCCTCGCACACCCCAAGCCATAAATGGAATTTTTTGCCGCCAGCCCTCGAGGTCTCGAGGATCTTCTTGCAAGAGAATTGCAGGATTTAGGAATTAAAAGCGCGCGCGCAAAACGTGGCGGCGTCATGTTTTCGGGCACCATCGAGGACGGATACCGCGCCGTCTTATGGAGCCGGCTCGCCAGCAACATGTTGTTGCAGATTGCGAAATTTCGCGCGCCTGACGAAGACTCGCTCTACCGCGGGGCATGCAAGGTTCAGTGGGACGAACATCTCAGTGTTGACGACTCTTTTGTGGTCCACACGACCTTGGTGCGCGCCCGTTTTGACCACACGCATTTTGCGTCGTTGCGAATCAAAGACGCGGTCGTCGACCAGTTCCGCAAGATCTACGACAAACGCCCTAACGTGGACACGGTTGAGCCCGACATCTACATCCACTGTCATGTCGATGGTGATGACGCCTCGATTTACATCGACCTTGCTGGCGAGAGCCTGCATCGTCGCGGGTATCGTTCGCGTTCGACCGAGGCTCCGCTCAAAGAAAACGTCGCTGCAGCTTGCCTGATTCGCGCCGGCTGGCCTGCGATCGCGGCCAAGGGTGGGGCGTTCATGGACCCGATGTGTGGTTCTGGAACTTTTTTGATCGAAGCGGCGATGATGGCGACCGACACCGCACCAGCACTGGGCCGCGAGTCCTTTGGATTGGAGCGCTGGCGACAACATTCGGCAGCAACCTGGGGCGCATTGATCGAAGAAGCCCGTCGCCGAAGCGATATCGGTTTGGCGAAATGTCCCATAATAGTCGGGTCGGATCGCAGCCCAGACGCCGTGGATGCTTCGCGCGAGAATATCCTGAATGCAGGATTTGGTGATTTTATTCAGGTCGAGAAACACGAAGTTCGGGACGCTCGGCCTTGCGCTGAGTTTGGTTTGGTCATGACCAATCCTCCCTACGGCATTCGTATCGATGACTCGGAACGTCAGGCCCATCGCTCGCTTGGGAACGCACTGATTGCGCATTTTGATGGCTGGCGCGCCAGCATCATTACGGCAGGAAAAGAGCTCGGCATGGAGGTCGGCCTTCGTGCTAAGAAAGTGATTCAGGTCGATAACGGCCCGATTCAATGTGTTCAATTAAATTTCGAAATTGAAGAGCGGAATATCTTTCATGAGAGAAGGATTAAGCCCGCGGACTTAGGTTCCGATCTAGAAGAGGAGATGAAAAATGGCTGAAGCACCTACATTTATTCGGATGAAAGAAGATATGAAGGACGCGATGCGCGCCAAAGACGCAGACCGTCTTGGTTCGATCCGCATGCTCATTTCGGCTCTCAAAAATAAAGCCATCGATCTGCGTCGCGATGTGACCGAAGAAGAAATTCTGGAAATCATGGCCACCGAGGCCAAGAAACGACGTGAGTCGATCGACCTCTACACGACTGGGGAACGCCCAGACCTCGTCGCGAAAGAAGAAGCGGACTTGGTGGTTATCGCGGCCTATTTGCCCGAGCCACTCAGCGAGGCAGAGGTCGTGAAAATGATCGAAGAAATTATCGCCGAGACCGGCGCCTCGACCAAAAAAGATATCGGCAAGGTGATGGGAAAAATTGTTTCCCTGACCAAGGGCCGTTTCGACGGCGGTCAAATCAAAGACCTCGTCATGGCTCGCCTGGACTAGTCCGCAGTGAGCAGTTGGCGGCTGGCAGTTTAGTGCCGTCGCGGCAATCAATTCCCCAATTTGTGATTTGCGCCTGGCTGGCCTGCGATTCTGCGACCGGGCCGTCAGGCCCGGCTGTGTTTGCCGCCGCCCGCTCACCGCTCACCTGCTCACCGCGTACGGCTCACCGCTTACGGCTCACCGCTTACGGCTCACCGCTCACCGTCAAGGTTTTGGGATTTTGATCAGGCTGATCATCGCGCTACCGCTCAAAAAGTAGATCAGAACCAGGGGATGGAAGCCGGCGCCAAGCATCGTGTACGTGCCGCCCCAGATTTCCGCGTGCGTATTCCCGGTCCAAAACGCCACGCCGAGCACGGCGACCAGCGCCAGACTGGTAGGTATCGGTGTGCCCTCGTAGTATTTCACCTTGCCGGACTCGTCCGCTAGGTCTGCGGCGGTCACGTTGTAGCGCGCCAATCGCGAGATTCCGCAGCACACAAAATAGGCGAGTACCGCGACATCCCAGCCACCTCGGAAACCGAGGGTAAAGGCTAACACAGCTGGAGCTACGCCAAACGACACAACGTCCGCCAACGAGTCCAAGTCGGCTCCAAGGCTTGACCATTTCTGGCGCTTGCGTGCAACCCAACCGTCAAACGCATCAAAAATGAGTGCAATCGGCAAAAGTACGAAGGCCATCCAAAAAAAATCGTCATTTTTAGTGTCCAAATAATTCAAACACAAAAAGATCGAAACAGTGCCACACGCCGCATTTGACAGCGTAAGCAGGTCGGCCAAGGCATAGGACCTCAGCATGGAAAAATGCTTTTTCTGATTCACTCGGCCTCGATTACATGAAGTTCATATCGCCCAAAATTGTCGACTTTGATTTGTTTGATGCCAAAGACGATTCGATTCTCGCCAGGACTGATCGCGGGCGTTGAGGGGTACGTTACCATAGACGTTGCCGAGTCGATGAGTTTGTCATCGGTATCGATAAGGCGATACTCCAACTTGAGGTTCCTCAACGTTTGTTCCCCAACGTTGCGTAACTCCCACTCTGCCTGAAAATATGCCAGTCCGGCGAGCGCGGTCTTAGGGTTCCCAATTTTCGTTTTCCGCTCAAAGAAATCAAGTTTCACTGAGGGGGGCTGCGGGATATCCCAGATCAGCTTGACCGGAATCAAGGCAGGATATTCGGGTGGCGCCGGCACCGAGTCGGCCAATTCGACGATGAACCTCGCCTGCGTGACGCCCGGTTTGCTCTTGATTGTGCTCGAAATCGCATGCAAATCGCCGGGCCGCATCGTGCCATTATGGGTGTCCAGATAATTGACGGCGTTTACGGCCACGACTGTGCCGTCTGCGGCCACCAACTCGACCCGTCCTTTTAGCTTTGAAAATTCGTTCGGTCCGTCGTTTTTGAGCAACGCCGAATACACAAAAAATGACCCGGTATCGTAATCGTTTTGTTCGATTTTCTTGCCCACGAAACTGAGTCCAGGGGCTGGGACAGCGCTGAAGACAACGTCGATGGCTGCTTTCGCGTCCGCTGTGACAGGGGCCTGAACGTCTGTAATTGGTCCGCCAACCTGTTCGACGATCGCAGGAAGGTGATGTTCGCCTTGCATCCCCGCGGGCTGTGGCGATTTAACGCCCACTAGCATAAAGACGCCAGCGCCCAGTCCCAGCGCAAAGACCATGGCAATGGCGACCATGTTGACTTTCTGTTTTGCACTAGCCCCTTGGGGAGCCACTTTGCGGGCTTTTTCGACCTCGGCAAGCAACGCGTAGGATGCGTGATGACCCGGCTCAAGTTCCAGACAACGATGGGAATACTCGTCCACCGCATCCAAATCGGCGGGCTCTTTTTGGGCTTGATATCGCCCAAAATGGGCATTGGCCAAGTCCGTCCAGATTCCCAGCCGGGTGGGGGCAAGTGCGCTGGCCATCCGCAGTTCCGTGAGGGCGTCATCCCACAGGTCATGGGTGATGTAGTTCCTGGCTCGCTCAATATGAGCCTGAACCTCGGCCTCAATCTCGGCCAAGTCGTCTTCGCTCCATCCAAGCTCGGCCACGATTTCGTGCAAGTCTTCCGGACTCAGTGCAGCTCGTTTGCGTTCGCGCGCTTTCTCAAGCTCTTCGATGTAAGCGCCTAAATCCACATCCTCTCCTGCTCGCCGACCTGTCCGACGCTCCGAAAGCTGCTCGATGACACAATCACAAACGCCGCCAGATCACGGGCATTATAAGGATGTGGGAACCCCACGTCAGCCGAAAACTAGGCCGATGACCGCAAACGTCGCCGGTCGTTGACTGGCTGCGCGCAGACCGATATGTCTTGGAGATACAATTAGACTTGGAGGACTTATGGCCGATATCGACAGCGTCTTGAAAGAAGACCGACAATTTTTGCCCGATTCTGCGTTTGCAAAACAGGCCAACTTGACCCCCGAGCTCTACAAGTCACTTAAACAAGAGGCCGCCCAAGATCACGAGGCATTCTGGGCTCGACAGGCCCGCGAAGAGCTCGTCTGGGACAAAGATTTTGACACCACACTCGAGTGGAAGGCGCCGTTTTCAAAATGGTTTAGCGGCGGCAAACTCAATATGTCCGTGCAGTGTCTCGACCGGCATCTGGGCGATGCGACTCGCAATAAAGCAGCGATTATTTGGGAAGGAGAACCCGGAGATCAGCGCACTCTGACCTATCAGCAGCTGCACGCCGAGGTCTGCAAGTTCGCAAACGCGCTTAAATCGCTGGGAATCAAGGCCGGAGACCGTGTCGCAGTCTACCTGCCGATGATTCCAGAACTGACGATCGCGGTGCTGGGCTGCGCTCGATTGGGTGTTGCTCATAACGTGATTTTTGGGGGATTTGCCCCGAATGCCATCCGCGACCGCGTCGAGGATTCAGAGTGCAAGCTTATCATCACTGCCGATGGTGGTTGGCG
Source organism: uncultured Bradymonadales bacterium (assembly GCA_964394615.1). Lineage (GTDB taxonomy): Bacteria > Myxococcota_A > Bradymonadia > Bradymonadales > Bradymonadaceae > JBFFMO01. The sequence goes on from CAYMYJ010000011.1 coordinate 80,854, forward strand.
CCGCGGCTCCGTGCTCGCCCTGAAAGAAAACGTCGATGACGCGATCGAGGGCGGGTGTCCAACGGTCGAAAACGTCATCGTCGTCAAACGCACCGGCAACCCGGTGAAATGGCGAGAAGGCCGCGATCATTGGTGGACTGACTTGGTGGATACTCAGTCGACTCGCCATCAGCCCGAAGCTTTTGATTCCGAAAACCCACTTTTCATCCTCTACACCAGCGGCACGACCGGAAAACCCAAGGGAGTCGTGCACGCCACGGCCGGTTTTGCGTTGTGGACAAAACTGACCTCGCGCTGGGTCTTCGACCTTAAACCCGAGGACACCTATTGGTGCACAGCCGATATCGGTTGGGTCACCGGTCACAGCTACGTCGTCTATGGCCCCCTGCAATGTGGTGCGACCGTGTTGATGTACGAGGGCGCGCCGAATTTCCCCGAAGCCAACCGTTTCTGGGACATGATCGAGCGTCATCGCGTCACGATTCTTTACACCGCGCCGACGGCGATTCGCGCCTTCATGAAATGGGGCGATGAGCACGTCACGAAACACGATCTTTCTAGTCTTCGCTTGTTGGGAACGGTGGGGGAACCCATCAATCCCGAGGCGTGGATGTGGTACCGAGAAATGATCGGCAAAAATAATTGTCCAATTGTCGATACTTGGTGGCAGACCGAAACCGGCGGAATGATGATTTCGCCCATCCCAGGCGTGACGACCACCGTTCCAGGCTCCGCGACCCACGCCTTGCCAGGAATCGACGCCGCGGTCGTCGACAGCAACGGCGACGAAGTTGAAGCAAATCAGGGCGGTTTCTTGGTGATTCGTAAGCCGTGGCCGGCCATGTTGCGTACGATTTACGGAAACCCCGAGCGGTTTAAAAACGGCTATTACGGCCGTTTCGAAGAAATCTATTTCGCCGGCGACGGCGCTCGCAAAGACGAAAACGGCAATTTCTGGATCATGGGGCGCGTCGACGATGTCATCAACGTCGCCGGCCATCGCCTCGGCACCATGGAGGTTGAGAGCGCTCTGGTGAGCCACCCCGCAGTCTGCGAGGCCGCAGTGGTGCCGCGTCCCGACGATTTAAAGGGCCAAGCCATCGTCGCATTTGTGACCCTAGAGGGAGGTATCGAGGGAACTGCGTTCCTGTCCAAAGAGCTGGCTGACCATGTCGCTCACGAAATCGGCGCCATCGCTCGACCCGCCGAAATCCGCTTTACCGATGCCTTGCCCAAGACCCGAAGCGGAAAAATCATGAGGCGATTGCTGGCCGACATCGCCTCGGGAAGGCAGACCGGCGACACCACCACGCTGGAAGACGCGACCATCCTAGACCGACTCCGCGACGAATAAAGGTGATTGGTACTCACCGCTCACCGCTCACCGCTCACCGCTCGCAGCTCACCGCTACGCGACTTCGCTAACCCGCCCCGAATAATGAGAATAATTCGACGGTACTTTAGAAATAAGGTGCACCAGCCGGCGTTCGCCAGGTTGGATAGGAGGCCCTCCCTTCCAAGCGGCGAGCGCCTCACGCGTGTCGATGACGTTATTTTCCTTGTCAAAAAAGCTCACAGCGATCTTCAAAACGGCCAACGCTCGCCCGGAGTTTTCGACTTCGATCGTCAAATGGCAAAACGCCTGTGTCCCATCACCAAACGCCTGTGTCCGATGCAAACGTTCCCGAAAGACCACTAAAACACCGCTCGGAAGCTTATCCTCCCAATTGATTCGGGCTTCCCGCGCTGGGGGCGCACTCGTCATTGGTGAATATTCGATCTCCATCGACGAGAGCTCGACGCGCGACGCGTTGCGGCTGACGGGCATCCTGTATTCCCATGCCTGTGAATCGCCATGCCGCAATTCAGCCTGATGCGACCCAACGACTTCCGCCTCAGAGCTGCCGACTAATTCCTGTCCATCAAACGCGCTCACTTTTAGATCGAGTCTCTTAATCGTGTTTTGTCCGTGATTAAAAAACGTACCTGTCAAAAGTAAAATAGGCTCCGATCTATCCAGCATAGCGCATTGAACGGGCCGGAAGTCGAGGCCTTTAAGGTAGGCTTCGACTGAAATTTGATCCTGGGCAATTCGTTTATTTTCAGTTTTGAAAATCGCAAAAATCCATCCAAATAGGGCGTTAAATAGTTTTGTGATCATGGCGTGATGATTCCGGCGTCGGCTTCAGGCTTGTTCGTCGACGGTTCCTCCGGCGGAGCATTATTATTTGTTCCTGGCTGCGCCGTCGGCGTAGTGATGTTTTTGTCTGGCTGCGCCGACGGCGTATCTGATGGTTTGGGCTGTTGCGCTTCTTGTGGCTTGCGCAAAGGCGCGTTGGGTAATTGACTCAACGCTGGAGGTCGCGGCACGAGCGCGGTGCCGAAATTCAACACCTGCGTGATTTCGGCCGTTGTATAGAGCGCCGTGAGGGTCGTGAAATTATCTTTTTGACGACATTCAACTCGGTTCACAAGATTTGCGACTGTGCCTCGCGCCAGGAAAGGCACGCCTGCAATCAATTTCTCTTTCATCTTCGGGCAAGCGTCGGCAAAGCGAGCTGCATCCTGCGGTGAGCCAAAAAGCATATCGATTTTTACCAGCGGGGCATCGACGTTCGAAATCGAGACTTTGGCCGAATCAAAGCGGATCTTCCCAAGACCAGGAAGGATCACCATCGCACCATGGGCACTCATCAATAATAAAGTATCTTCTGGTGCGGTGCGTTCGATCTGTTCCAGCCCATCGATCATCGAGATTTTCGCCTCAGAACCAGACCGTAGCTCACTGTCTGCTGGCAGTTCATCGGTCAATTGAGGCAGCCATTCCGGGCGAGCCAAAACCGCGAGCCCCGGCCGCGCCAGAAGAATTTTTCTGGGGTCCTGATACCTTGAAGTGTCGGGAACCAGCTCGCGTGACTGGACTCCACGGTAGGGGCGCCATTGCATTGGAGCTTCAAACCGACCATCAAGGGCCGTCTTCATCGCCTCGTCGCTCAGGTTATGGCGCACCGCCAAGAACGTCTGTTGAAGGTATTGCGGCTGAGCGGAGGCCATGAACATCGAGTTCAGGTCGTTGATGGGGTCAACCCCAGTATTTTCAAGGGCGATGCGGTAGTCCGGCACCAATTGCATGATCTTGCGAACCGGTTCTTCAAAGGCAGTGCCTCGCACGCGGTCTAAACGAAGAAGCGCAGAGAAAATGGCATTTCCGGGGCCATATCCCTCCATCGCGGGCAGCCCACTTGGCCCGCTACGATCCATCCCCGGCAATTCTTCGGCCTCAAACGGGTTCTTGTCGTTTTTCTTTAAGTCCTTCCGCTCATCCTTGGCCACATTTAGTGCGGGTTTAGGCTCTTTGGGCTTGGGTTTTGGCGTTGGCTTGGTCTTGATCTCAGGTTCAGGCTCAGGCTCAGGCTCAGGCTCAGGCTCAGGTTCAGGCTCTGGTGCGGGCTCAGCTTTTTCGGGCTCCGGCGAGATTTCGACATGGGCAAAGCGCCCCCCGGAAGCGCCCACGCCTTGCAGTTCGTCGAAGTTCTGAAGCCATTCGACGTCTAATTCCGTGACCGCGTCTGGATCAAACGACAGATACGCGGTCGTCATGATCGCCGCATGAATCAAGAAGCTAACGCTCAACGAAATAAACGAAATACGGGCGGCCCGGTCTGTCCAGGTCACCAAGGGCCCATCGTTGTTGTCGATTTCGTCGCTCATAAGTCTCGCCTGATTACACCAACTAAGACGTCTGAGCGTGCTTGAAATTCCATGCGATCATTTTAACGTTCGCCAAAGCCGCGCCGCCGCGTGTTTTCGTACCAGTCTCGTAGTCCACCTTCCCACTCTGCTGCCGTCGCGTCGGCCTCAGCCAAAGTCGCGCTGGCGGCCTGACCCAGCAGCTTTTCGCTCTCGGCCAGAGCCAGCCGTACGAACGTAAGGTCGACGTCGACATCCTCAAGGTGTTCCAAAAGCGCGATAGCCTCCTCCGCGGCCTTGATGCCTTGCGCAGGCTCGCCGGCTGCATTGGCCGCAAGCTGAATCAGATAGGCACCGCGCGCGTCGTTCAACGGCGTGCCGACGCGTTTCCAGAAACTCCTGGACTCCGTGGCCAGGCCGACAAGCAACTCGCGATACTGCGCAGCCAGGTCGTCGGCCTCCACAGCGGTCGAAACACCGTTATTAAGACTCACGGCGACGCTCCGCTCGCATAGACTTCCAGTCGGAAGCGCATGTGCAGCTTTGGCCACCAGGGCGAGCGCGTGAAGTCCGTTCCAGTCTTTGGCTTCGACTCGATGTTCGGCCAGCAAGGCCTCGGCCTTTACGTTCCAGGCCGCAAAATCAGCGGGCGAGGCAACCATGAGTCTTAACGACCATAATGAAACGTCGTGTTCGGCCAGCCGAGATAACATGTACGCGTCGCAATACGCCGATCCATGTTCGGGACTCGATTCGACCAAAAGCCCCCCAAGGACTGCCAGCGCCTCAAATGGTTCGCTGAGCTCGAAACCCACAAGATGCGACCAGATTTTGGACCAATCCACCAAGTCCTGCGTCGTCTCAAGGTTGCGGATGGCCTTGAATAGCCGATCGCGGACGCCATCGGGGTCGTCCTTATGGTCGCTCCATGCCTGTTGAATCAGCTCTTTCATCGCGCCTCCTATTGTTTCCCGATGGGAACGGTATGTTTCGGAACCTTCGCTAGGTTTTGTCATCAAAACCACCCTAAGGTTCACCCCGGCCACCAAGTCGACAAACCTTAGTATCTACAAACACAATTGATGAGAACAAAATGAAAAAGCAGCTCCTTCTTACCCTACTCGCCGGTTCGCTCTTCGTCGGTCTTGCGCTTCCCGCCGCCGCTCAGGATAAGGCTAAAGCCGCCAAGGCAGAAGCCGTCACGTACTCAGTCGATAAGGTGCACTCAACCGTGCTTTTCAACGTGCAGCACATGGGCGCTGGCATGTTTTACGGCCAATTTCTCGACTTTTCCGGAAGCGTGGCTGAGTCCGCGAAAGGCCTCGAGATCAAATACGAAGTCAAAACGGATTCGGTGTTCACCAATAATAGAAAACGTGACGACCACCTTAAGAGCCCGGATTTCTTCAACTCCAAAGAATTTCCGGTCTTGAAATTCGAAAGCACCAGCTCAAAGAAAAAGGGAAAGAATTTTGAAGTGAAGGGCAATCTGTCCCTGAACGGGAAAACCAAAGAAATCACCGTGACCGTGGTTCCAACCGGTACCGGCAAAGGCATGCAGGGCGAAGTCCTGAAGGGCTATCATACTGAATTCAAAATCAAACGCAGCGATTTTGGAATGAATTACATGCAAGGTGCCGGGCTTGGTGATGAGGTCACGATCATTATCTCAGCCGAAGCTGGCGCGAAATAGTTCGGATTAGAGCAACCGGTACCTCCGGTCGTTCCCCCAGTGATTTGGAGCCCTCCGTGGTTTTTGATGTTCTATTTTTTTCCGTGGTTCTTCCTTTCCTGCTCGCCTTGGTTTTCCAAGTCGGAGGGCATTTCAGGACCACGGAGCTCTCATCGCGGGGGGCTATATCAGTTGGCTTCAGTGTCGTTGGCGCCTTTTTAGCGGTCTATTTCTGGATTAAAGGTGTGCCCGATATGCCGCCAGTCGGCGCAAACGGATGGCTGTTTGTGGTTGCGGTGGACGTCGCTGCGCTGGCCATCCTTGAGGCTTTGGTTAAGAAACCAGCCGTGATTTGGACGGCGAGGCTGCTCTTGGTGTCTCTGGGGCTAAGAATGATCCTGGACTCCAAATTCCAAAACGGCTGGTCTGCGGAACAAGGCTATATCCATGTTGGCGCTCTGAGCGCTCTGGGCATGGCCCAGTGGGCATCTTTTGAAAGGCTTTCAAGGCGCTCAGGCGGACCCGTTTTTGGTCTGGTCATGGCCGGGTTCGCGGGCTTTTCGGCCCTCATCTTGGGCTTAGCTTCGTCAGCCACCCTGGCGCAAATGGCTGGGGCGATCTCCATCGCGGCGTTGGTGAGCGCGGTGGCGTCATGGAAGTTCAAGGGTTTCGCCTTCGCGGCCTTGGTCTCGAGCGTCGTGCCTCTGGTGTTGATGCTCGCCGTGATCTCACGCGTGTACGCAGATCTGCCAAATCTGCCCTTTGTGTTGATTGCCCTGCTGCCTTTCACGGTCTGGTTGGGGGAAATTGGCCCATGGAGACAAAACGTTTTGGCGCGGGCCGCAATGCACCTCATTGCCATTGCCGTCCCAGTCAGCGTCGCGGCCTGGTTGCTTGTCACCACCTCGGTCGACCTCGTCCCAACGCAAAATTCTCTGCCGGCAACCTCCGAAGGCGTAGACGAGCCCTATGACCCCTACGCCGCAGGCGGGGCGGACGATGAATACGACCCGTACGCAGCGGGCGAGAACGACTCCGAGTAGTCAAATTATCGGTGTCCAACCTTTTTGCGGCCGCACCCTGACGACGGGCCGCGGGGAATCCATCTACGGCGACACTGAGCACCTTTAATAACGACGTGTATTCCTGGTAATTAAGGCCGAAATTCAAAAGAGCCTCGACGAAAATCGAGGCTTTTTTTTGCCTATTTTTTTCGGCGCCACTGAAAAAGAAGACCAAAAACCGCCAAGCCCATCAGGCCGGCGTCTTGATGCCCAGCGGCCGAACAACCACCATCCATTCCGGAGTGCGAGACCACCACGTCGTGGCTCGGACCCGCATCACCATTGGGCGCAATCGCTGTGACCCGCAGCGTGAAATTCACAGGTGGCTGATCTTCAGAAACAGCTTCGCTCCAAACCAACACAAGTTTCCCGTCCTCGTCCGGAATCACAGGCGCCAGATACTCGCCGAAATCTTTTGGCGGGCTCCCATCCGTCAATGCAACCGTGTAGCCGACCTCCGGATCGACATCGATGATTTCAAGCGTGACCCATCCCAGATCATCACAACTGTTTCCGGAGTCTTCCCCACGTTTGATCTGCGCTATTTTTACGTCGAATTCTTCGAAGACGATCGCTGGAAGCGTGGTGTCGATACTCAGTTTGGGGGCCGCCTCGAAATCACAGGCAAAAGCGGATGACGACGCACTCAGTATTCCGGCCAGAGCGACGAAAAGCAGGAATTTCTTGAACATGAGGATCTCCAAACCGTTTTGATAGCCTTTTGAAAAGAGCACGCATCATGCCAATGCGTTTCACCAAAGAACGTGGTGAAGCGGGGCGCCCCCTGCACGGGTTCTTCATCCACTTCTGGGGTGCCTATGGTCCACTTATCAGAGCCTCGACCACGCTGGGCTTGAATCGGCCCAATGCCAGCGCGACATCGGCAGCCGAACGCGACACTGAGGACGGCGGCGTTGGAATGTGTTTAAACTCGTAACCAGGAGGTTCCAATGAAGCTTGTTCATCATCCAGAGTGGTTTGATTCATTACGTCCCATTTCGTCCACCGAACCTCTGCGGATTCTTGTCAGTGGCTGCATGGCCGGCTGGGGCTGCGGGATCGATGGCACGGATTACGGCATGGGTCGCGCCCTCGCCGATTTCAATGCCCTGACGACGACCCAGTTTTTCGCTTTTTGTCCCGAAGATATCGGGCTTGGCACCCCGCGCACGATGCCCGACCTGCACCATGGAGACGGGCACGCTGTCTTGAACGGAACGGCGCTCGTCTTGGACGAAAACGGCCAAGACCTGAGCGAAGGAATGATTCGCGGCGCAAACGCCATGGTCGCCTTCGCGATTCAGAACAAGGTCGAGCTTTGTTTGCTCACCGACATGAGCGGGGCATGCGGCACGCAGGTGATCTCGGACGGATGCCGTTTTGACGAACCGAGAAAATACCAGCAGGGGCAGGGCGTCGCTGCTGCCGCCTTGATGCAGGCCGGATTCATGGTCTTGAGCAACCGTGACTATCGCACCCTCCAAAGATTACGTGCCGTTTTGGAACCTGGCTTTGTGCCTGACCCTGGTGCGCAGGACCATCACGAGACGGAGTGGGTGCGGGAGTATTTTGGAAATAACTAATATCAACGACTCCAAACTCCTCGTCTCAAAAGTTAAAATATAGAGTACATCGTTAGCGTTGCGCAATGTTGCGTTCGAGATATATGTTATTGTTGCCTTTAGAGGCTTTTCAAAAAAAGTAGTAGGATGGCTTGACATCATCTGCGGAGTTCTTAAGATTGTTCGTAGAAAATGAACGTCAACCAACCATTATGATTTAATCGTAGTGGCCCCATTGAAGCGAGATTGATGTCTTGTTCCGTTTGGAGGGCGTTTATTCCGCGGCCGAAAGGTTGCGGCCCCAATTTTGCCATCATGGTGATGGCAAGAAACGAGAAAGCCCGAAGTTACAAGGCAACGGGCTTCTCATAAACATACGGATGCACCGAATGCTCTCTGTAAGAGGTGAGTAGTCTAACATATGTTGGACACCGATGCACTCCGCAAGGCACGTAAGTGCTAAGGAGTTGACCATGCGTCGATTAAAAACGGGAGAAAAGTGCGTAAAGGCTGGTAACTACAAGTTTGACGGCTATTCAAGCCCAAAAACCCCACCACGGCCGCAACCCACTGCAAATGAGATGCGGATCCCATTAAACTATGGCGATACTGTGCCACCTGTGCATTCTCAAAATGCCGGTGCTTATTACGTTTGGTACGCAAACTAATTGCGAAGAGGCGGAGGTTTTTCCTCCGCCTCTTTTTTTCAAAGAAAATGGAATTTTGGCACGATGCGTGCCGAATTCGCTGCGATGTTGTTGTCACTTGACCATTTGAAGTCGTGGGCTGATAACCACTCCACAAAATCAATGAATCCACCTGGGGACCAGTGCAGGAGCACCTGTGAGCTACGAAGCATTTTTTCGAAAAGCGACCGGCAATCCGCCATATCCGTTTCAACAACGATTGGCTGAACAGCCATGGCCCGATCTCATTGATGTTCCAACAGGCCTGGGTAAAACCGCAGCTGTTGCCTTGGCTTGGGCTTATAAGTTGACCCAAAACCCAACAACACATCGTCGGTTGATTTGGTGCCTACCTATGCGCGTACTCGTCGAGCAAACGGCCGACGTGATTCGTGCCTGGTTCGATACTCTTGCACCAGAATTTGCTGATGCGAATTTGCCTATACCTCGAGTTCAAGTCCTGATGGGCGGTCATATCGACGATACCGAACGAAATCGCCCAGAATGGCCGACCGTCATTATTGGTACGCAAGACATGTTGCTTTCACGAGCCCTAATGCGGGGATATGCGATGTCGCGCTACGCGTGGCCCATGGATTTTGCATGGGTAAATAATGATGCGTTATGGGTTTTTGATGAAACTCAGGCGATGGGAGTTGCGGTCGAGACGTCTGCCCAATTACAGGCCTTTCGCCAAATCTTCGGAACAAGTCGACCCACGCATTCTATCTGGATGAGCGCGACCCTTGGAATCGGCCAATTGCAAACGGTTGACCATCCCTTTGAAACACCCCAGAAATTCCAGCTCGACGTTGCAGACGAGGCATTGCCGACCGTTACCAAACGGCTGAGCGCTGCTAAGCCGATCACCTGCGCAAACGTATTTGCTACGGGAAAGGCCACCAATTATTCAGCCGATTTGGCGCAGGAGGTCTTGGAACAACATGTTCCAGGCACACTGACACTTGTTATTCTTAACCGAGTTCAGCGCGCCCAAGATGTGTACAAGGAACTCATTAAGGCCGGTCGAAGTGTCGATGATACCGGCCTCGTGCATTCGCGTTTCCGAAAAAGTGACCGTGCGCGTCAGATGTCGTTGCTGTCCAAAGATGGGGACCGAATCATCGTCAGCACCCAGGTCATTGAAGCCGGTGTCGATGTGTCGGCTCGAACTTTATTTTCCGAACTCGCCCCGTGGCCTTCCTTGGTTCAGCGATTCGGCCGATGCAATCGATACGGAGAACAACCAGAGGCTCGTGTTTTCTGGATTGATCTCAAGGCCGAAGACGAAAAAGACGACCTTGTTTTGCCTTATGAATTCGCTGATTTTGAGACCGCACGCATTGGTCTCGAACAGGTATCAAGCGCTAATCCGGCCCATTTGGCTCAGTTTAACTACACTGCTCCCAATGTGATTCGTCCAGTGATCCGACGCCGTGATATCTTGGAGCTATTCGACACCACTGGCGATATCTCAGGCGATGATCTTGATATCTCGCCCTATATTCGCGACCCATCACAACCTGATGTCTTTGTTTTTTGGCGGGCGTTGGATGATGCCAGACCATCGCCCGGCACCGTTTCTCCAATAGATGATGAAGTCTGTCGGATCTCGATTGGAGCCGCGAAGAGGTTCAAGGCCACTTATTGGATTTTTGACCCATTAGAAGAACGATGGATGCGTCGTCGGTCCAATGAATTGGTTCCAGGCGCCACTTATCTGATTGCACAAGAAGATGGTGGTTATGCAGACGATATCGGGTTTACGGGAACCAAAGACAAAAAACACGATTTAAGTGTAATGGCGCCCGAATCTCCGCAGCCGAAAGGCATAGACAATGAATCCCGCTCAAAGTCAGGTTCATGGATTACTTTGGCCGACCACACTGATCATGTCGTTGAGTCTACCAAATCTCTGATCGCCGCAATTCACGAACCTGAGAGCGATTGGTTAGTGACGGCCGCACGATGGCATGACGTCGGCAAAGCGCATTTTGTGTTTCAAGAGATGCTCTTGAAAACCGGTGACGCACCGTCGGAAAATATTTGGGCAAAGTCTGGCGGCGAAAACCGTTCTCGTCCGCCTCGTCCACATTTTCGACACGAACTGGCTTCGATGTTGGTCTATCGAGCGAACTTTTCGGGCGACACCCGCACAGCATTTGTCATTTTAGCCCATCACGGAAAAGTCCGAGGATCCTTGCGTTCATTGCCTGGCGAGCTGGCACCGGAAGACGTAGGGCAAACGTTTGCGCGAGGCGTTTGGACCGGGGATGTCTTACCTCAAGCCAACTTGGGCAATGGTGTGATTTCGCCAGAGACGACGCTAACTATGGATTTGATGACCATGGGCGGGGATTCGTGGGGGCAATCCATGATCAATTTGGTTGAGGAACACGGAATCTTCCGATTGGCGTGGTGGGAATCGATACTTCGATGCGCCGACCAACGCGCAAGCGCTGTGGAGGCTGGAAATGAATGAAATCCTTTTAACAGGTTGCCGTGTTTCGCCGCTTTCGTCCTACCTGAAGGCGTTAGCGGTGCTGCGACTTGTTGCCGAACAACTCGATCCTGATGTTCGTGGTTCATGGCAAGATGATGTCTTTGTTTTGACCACAACCATCACACAAGAAGCATTGGTTGACTTCTTCCTCAATACTTATGCACCGTCGCCTGTCACTGCACCATGGAACGGGGGAAGTGGCTATTTTCCCAACGATGGTTCGGCAGCGATTTCAGCGATCGAAAACTCTGAAGCTCCTCGTTTTATCAAGATGAAGCAGGCGATCACAGAGGCTCGCAAATGTGTCTCAATCCTGGGTCTCAAGGAGAAACCAGATCCAAAGACTCAAAAACAACCACTGATTTCATTGCTCCGAAATCGTCTCCCGGACGACGCCGTGCAGTGGATGGATGCAGCGATTGTCTTGAGCGACGGAAGTTCGGCATATCCGCCGATTTTGGGAACTGGAGGCAATGACGGCCGTTTGGAGTTCACCAATAACTTCATGCAACGTCTATTAGACGTGATTGACGAAAACGGTGTGCCAACTGGGAGCTCCGAGCAACTCCTTATGGCAAGTCTTTTTGACGACACCACAAATCTCTTAGCTAAAGGCGCGATTGGACAGTTCAACCCATCTGCGGCTGGCGGAGCCAATGGCACCACAGGATTTGATTCAGGAAGTCTCATCAACGCCTGGGAGTTTGTGTTGATGATCGAAGGGGCAATCAGTTTTTCATCAACTGTGTCCAAACGTGTCGAGACCAATACCCATGGCGGATTAAGTTCGCCTTTTGTGGTCCGTAATTCATCGTCGGGATATGGCTCGGCGGCTGATAATGAAGATTCGCGGGCAGAGATGTGGCTGCCTATTTGGGACTGCCCGACAAGTTCAAAAGAGCTGCAAAGATTGCTTGGTGAGGGCCGCGCTAGAGTAGGGCGTCGGGCGGCCCGTAACGGTTTGGACTTTGCCAGAGCTGTCGCTGGCCTTGGGGTTGATCGCGGTATTATTGCATTCGAACGCGTAGGCATTCAGCAGCGTAATGGGCTCTCATATTTTGCCGTTCCTTTGGGGCGTTTCCATGTCGCTCGAAATCCAGAAATCGACTTATTGAACGAGATTGATCGCTGGCTCGACGATGTCTTTCGTTACGGAAAAACCGCTCCAGCACGCGTTACATCGGCTGTTAATGGCCTTGAATCCGCCATTTTTCGTTTTACCCAAGTACGCAGTCCCGAATCTACTCAAGGCGTTCTGATAGCCATCGGCCGCGTAGAATATGCTGTGTCGATGACCGTGAAGAAGGCCGAAAATTCCATTTCACCGATCTCCCAACTTAATACCAAGTGGCGTCATGCGGCGGCCACAGATGACGTTGAGTGGCGCCTGGCGAATGCGCTGACCTCAACGACCGTGATGGGGAAAAAGCATTCCGTTCGTTTCGCGCTCGAAAGATCTTCCTTTGAAAAGGGAAAATTGGTTTGGATCAATTCCACGCCAGACCACATTTCCGAAGGCGATATCACGACAATGCTTCAGACGTTGGTGAATCGTTGGCTTTTGCTTATGGCCAAGCCCATTCAGGGGTCTCCAAAATGGGATGTCCAGTCGAAGGTCACGACCCAGTTAAGTGATATCAATGTTTTCCTTTCTGGAAAGGTGGACGAGGCCCGGCTTTTTGACCTGGTTCGCGCCTTGATGTTGGTGGAATCTGACCATGCCGAACAAAGTGTTCCGACCCGATCCATGGTTCCTGCGGCCTACGGGTTGATGAGGCTTTGTTTTTCGCGTTTCGTTTTAGACGAACGTGAAGTGGTGCTCGAACCTTCGCTCTTTCGAACCGCAATCGCGGGCAAAGATACTGCGGTATTAAATACAGTCCGTCGTCTTCGATCCTCAGGGCTTGTCCCTAAGATTGGTGACGTCCATGCAGACCCTGAATTACTGGCGCGCACGGCGGCAGCACTCGCGTTCCCTCTGTCTTATGACAATACACTTCGGTTGAAAAATCGACTCATTATCTCCTCAAATCCAAAAGGTTAACCATGAATTTTGACGCATTGAAAAACGAATCACGCCTCTTGCTCGAGGTTCCACTTAAACCTGTTCAGGGCAGCCGGTTTCAACCCACCGGTTTCCCTGACCTTGGCGCAGCGACGTTTAAGCTAAACGACGGCACGGCGATGTTGTTGGTCGAATCTGCGCAATCGATGGCTAATCGACTTGAAGAGGTATGTTGGGATGAAAGCACCAAGGATTGGACAGATCCTCTTAAAGGATTGTCTCGAATCGATGTGAACGACAAGAAAGGTGCATTTCTGACCTCTTCGATCTTGGAGTCTCACCGAATCAACTCGCCCTATATTTTGGAGGGTAAAGACAAGTCGATGCTCGAGATTTTGAAATCGGAAGTCGATGTTGAAGATAAAGGCCGTGTTGATATCCAGAAGTTGGCGTCGGCCCTGTTAAAATATGACGCGAACTGCCTGCTGCACGGTGTGTTCTTGGCCAAAAAGGAATTGGCGGGCGGTCGTCTTCGCCTTCCCCGTGTGATTTCGGCCTTCATCGAAGCCGCCAATGTCACTCAGGTAGTTTCGGGTGGCGTGAAATTGGATGATGTTGATCCAAAGGGCGACGCCAAAAAGGGGTTTGGTCATGTGCCGTTCACTCGCGAAGAATTCGCCGGCACCATCACAGCTTACTTCTCGATCGACCTCGCCCAAATCCACGGATTTGGATTCGATCAGAAGACCAATGATCTGCTGATTGCGGTCGCACTCTACAAGATTCAGAAATTCTTGCGGGATGGGCTGCGCCTGCGCACCGCCTGCGATCTTGAAGCTGGTGAGTTGGTTGTGAAACGACCTTCAACTTTTCAGGTGCCAAGTCTAAAGGAGTTGGAAGCAGCGTTGCCAGGTCTGGTCGCGGCCAACACCTCAAAATTCGCAAATCCGGCCATCACTGTCATCACCTACGAGTGAAATTATGACGACGATCGAAATTCGATTCATTTCGGGGCGTTGGCATGCGACGTCTTGGGATCAACACGTCAATGAGGGCATTACGGAATGGCCACCATCGCCTTGGCGCTTTCTAAGGGCTCTGCTGGCAACATGGCATTTGAAGGCGATGGATTTGCCGCGGGAGGACGTCCAAGCCCTTATCGAGGCTTTGGCGGCCGCTGAGTGCCAGTTTCGACTGCCTACTGATGTTCAAGCATCACATACCCGGCATTATATGCCGATTGCCAAGGGCAACACCACGAAGGTCTTAGACTCATTTTTGGTGGTTCAAGCCGACGATCCCCTCATCATCAATTTCGATACCGACTTGTCCGCAGATCTCACGGGTATTTTGGAGCGACTGACTCGGGCGATGACCTACTTTGGTCGCGCTGAAACTTGGGCAGATATTCGCGTAACCAATACATCGGTCGCAGCCAATTGCACTGCAAAAAAAGCCGATGCTGGTTCGGAGCCTGTACGAGTCCTGACGCCGATGTCGGAATCAGAATATCAGATTTGGCGACAAGGCATTATCGCCGGTGCCACACGTCAGAAAATCGCCGATACGGCAGCAAAAAAGAAGTTGGAACTTGGTGATGTGAAGCTAACAAAAGGCGATCTCAAGTCTATCGATGCGTTGGTGCCTGAATCGCTCTTTGATGCCCTTCATTTGGATACAGCAGATGTTCAAAAGGGCGGATGGAATATCCCGCCAGGTGCAACATGGGTGACCATGCAGCGACCTCGACTGATGACCCTGGCGGCGCCACCCAAAATTTCATGGACAAAAACCAACGATGACATCGATGTCATTAGGTTTGCGCTGTATTCCAACGTATTGCCGCGTTGGACTGATATTTTGCATGTCGGCAGTGCCTTTCACACCCAGATTGCCAAAAAGGCTAAGGAGCTTGGGGTTTCGGAAGACTTGCGTACACGGTTGACAGGACGAACCGCAGACAACGAATTGGCTAAAGGCCATAATCACTTGTTTATTCTACCGGAATTACATCCAGACAAAATCCAGAAAATTGGCGGCTTGTCGCTGTATATGCCAGGTGGTGTAGATCGCGAGGCCATCGACTTTTTTGCTGAGTTTTCGAAATTGGAAGCGTGGAACGAAGATCATCAAGATCAAGATCTTGTCTTTTTAGACATGGAAGATTCCAGACAAAACGGTTTTTCAAACAGTTTCGGCGAAGACGAGGTATGGGAATCGCTGACCCCCTTTGTGGCGACAAGACATAATAAGCCAGGAAAAACCGAATTTGGCTACGAGGTTGGGTCGGCTGAACACGACTTGCACAGGTTATTGCTTTTAGGCGGTTTTGACGCTCCATCTTCGATCGAACGTATTGATAAGTTGAATTTGGATAAAGACCTTCGCTGGACCGCATTTCGCACTCATCGCCGAAATCGCTCGGGCGCGCGTGGGCCACATATCCCAGGTGGTTTTAGGATTATATTTAAAGAACCACAGAAGGGACCGATTGCACTTGGTTATGGCGCGCATTTTGGGCTGGGTCTTTTTCGGCGATCAAAAAGATAAACTGGTATGTAGCGTGCCAGCCATTTTGACAAAATGCCGATATGGATACGGCATTTGGAAAAATTATAAAGCTGGAAGATCTGGCTCAGGCGCTTGGCTTTTTTGGTGAGCGTCCCTTCAAGATTTGGGCGCCACGGAGTGCACTGGTTATCCTCAGACACCGGCATTCGGGCTTTGATGTTTTAATCTTAGGTCTCGATCTTGCTCGTGTATTTGGAAATGATTTTGTTGAGCTGCGACTCATTGACGGGCGCTATCAACTTGTATCCGATTTCGATTTGAACTTACGAACGGTGATTGTTTATCGCCTTCGTGTCTTTGACAAAACCCATAGGACAATCAGGGGGCCGCAATGCAGGTGATTTCAGTTCGGAACGTCAACACATTTACGTTCTGTCCACGACTCTTGTGGATTGAGCATGTAGGTGGCGAATTCGAAGACAACCATCACACGATTGAGGGACACTTCATTCATCGTCGAGTCGATAAGCCTGGCGGGAAAATCGCTGCACCCATTGAGGGCGATGAACCCTGGCATTCCCGATCTTTATGGCTGAGTGACGATGATTTAGGACTTAATGGAAAATTGGACCTTGTGGATTCGGACGGCGATTACGTTTTTCCAGTAGATACAAAGAAGGGCGGCCCGACACGTGAGGGCGGTCTCTGGCCGGCGGATCAAGTGCAATTGGTTTTACAGGCGCTTTTACTTAGATCCAATGGTTTCATGGTCGAAAAAATTGCGGCCTATTATAATAAAACACGTCGCCGTGTATCCATGGATTTATCCATAGAAATGATCACCGACGCGCTGGATGCCTTGAGCTCCGCCCGGGCTGTCTTTGAGATGGAACATCCGCCAGAGCCATTAATTGACAGTCGGAAATGTTCAGGCTGTTCATTGAATGCGATTTGTCTTCCAGATGAGACCAATGCGCTGAACCTAAAGACACAACACGAGATTCGGCGAGTTCTAGTGCCCACCACAGATGCGTTGCCGCTTTACGTTTCCACTCCTGGCGCAAAGATTGGAACCGCCAAAGAAACCGCAGTCATTACGCCGCCGTCTCACATCGATGAGCCTGTTCAAAAGGTTGGTTTAGGCCGAATCAGCGAAGTGAATCTGATGGGTGGTGTTCAGTTTTCGACGCAATTCTTACAGAAGTGCATGGATCGGGATATTCCCGTGAATTTTTTCACCATGGGTGGGTGGTATTACGGCGGGACATTTTCGACTCTCTCCAGATTGGTCCATCATCGAATCGCACAGTTTGAAGCCGCGAAAGACGCACGGGCCTTGAAGGTTGCTCGTGCGCTGATTGCCGACAAAATCCACAATTCACGGGTGCTTATTCGTCGGAATGGAACACCTGACGATGAGTTTTTATCGACGATGCGACGACTTCGTGGGGATGCCGGGCTCGCGCTTTCAGCTGCATCACTTTTGGGGTTTGAGGGAGACGCGGCTCGTCGTTATTGGGCAGAGTTTTCCAAAATGATTTCGCAAGAACGCCCAGAGTTCGTGATGTTGGGTCGGAATCGTCGCCCCCCAAAGGATCCCACAAACGCGCTCTTGTCATTGGGATATGCGATGTTAACCAAAGATTGCACACGTGCGTTGATGAATGCGGGTTTAGACCCATTCTTAGGAATGTTTCACACCACGCATCATGGACGGCCATCCCTCGCACTGGACCTCATGGAGCCATTTAGATCTCTGATCGTGGATTCAGTTGTCTTACAGGTTGTTCGCCGACAAGAGGTGAGCGCGAGTGATTTCATCAGGGCAGGGCAGGGTGTTTCGTTAAAAACGGGGGCACGAAAAACCTTCATTTCCGCCTACGAGCGACGCATGAATGACGAAGTCCAACATCCACTATTCGGATACTCAATATCGTATCGACGGATATTGGCGGTGCAGGCTCGATTATTGGCGCGATTTCTTGCGGGCGAGATCGAGGAATTTCCCGAGTTTAGAACACGATGAGAAACTACATTCACCATTTTGTCATTACCTATGACATCACTGTCGATGAACGTCGGACCGCTGTTTTCACAACCTTAAAGGGTTTTGGTGAACATCTGCAATATTCCGTTTTTTCTTGTGAGTTAAACGAGACCTCATTGCTCAGACTACAAACTCGCTTGGCCGAGCTCATTCAACATGACCTGGATCAAGTGCTCTTCTTTGATCTCGGTCCAGTTGATGGCCGAGGTGGAAATTGTGTTACCGCGATTGGGAAACCGTATGGTGCTCGCTCACGTCAGGCATTTGTTTTATAATTACCACTGCGAGCATCAAAGTGGCGAACAAAGTACGGACCTTGCTCGCAACTAACGCAAGTCGCCGTATAATGAGCGCTGAGGCACAAGGCCAAGTTGTTACATGAAGGTTTTGCATGGAGTTGAATGGAAAAATGAGAGATGTTCGCAAGCTGGTGGCGCAAGTACGCTTCTATATTGCGGCTCAGGTAGCCGCGCCTTCCGCACCTTCACGGGTGCGGCCCCACTGAAGCCAGAGAATCGCCAACGACCCGGGCGTTGAATTCACGGCCTTCCGCACCTTCACGGGTGCGGCCCCACTGAAGCGAAGTAAGCGCGGAAGACAACGCAACCGCAACGCTCCTTCCGCACCTTCACGGGTGCGGCCCCACTGAAGCCCGGTCGTCACGTGCGGGAAGCTGAGATCGTCTGGAACCCTTCCGCACCTTCACGGGTGCGGCCCCACTGAAGCTAGAGGTAAGCTGTCGTTTCAAAAGGACATCATCACCTTCCGCACCTTCACGGGTGCGGCCCCACTGAAGCAGGACCATAGACAGGGTCATCCCTGCAGTGTCCAAAATTTCCCTTCCGCACCTTCACGGGTGCGGCCCCACTGAAGCGGCGACGAAGCTCGAGCGATGACGACGACATATCGGCCTTCCGCACCTTCACGGGTGCGGCCCCACTGAAGCTCTGAGCCTAAGCGCGAGCCCCTTGTCGGATTTGTCGATGCCTTCCGCACCTTCACGGGTGCGGCCCCACTGAAGCTAGCCAGCTTCGGCTTTGAGACGGATGACAAGTCCGCGACCTTCCGCACCTTCACGGGTGCGGCCCCACTGAAGCGGGTAGGGAAGCATCGCGATCTTCACGCCTTCGAAGCCTTCCGCACCTTCACGGGTGCGGCCCCACTGAAGCACGTTCAAGCGAGGCACGAAGATGTCCCTCGGCCGAAACCTTCCGCACCTTCACGGGTGCGGCCCCACTGAAGCAAGCGGCCAAACGTAGACGAGTTCTACGAAGTGTTTCCTTCCGCACCTTCACGGGTGCGGCCCCACTGAAGCTTACACTTGTCGATCACGTCATAGGCGTCTTCTGCTTCCTTCCGCACCTTCACGGGTGCGGCCCCACTGAAGCATCGCATCATCCATTGTTACCCTCCAGCCATGATTTCCCTTCCGCACCTTCACGGGTGCGGCCCCACTGAAGCACAGCATCATCCTCTACGCTTCCATCTTCATGTTGCTTGCCTTCCGCACCTTCACGGGTGCGGCCCCACTGAAGCGACGACGGCTTCGCGGTCGCGCATAACGGCCGGCCGGCCTTCCGCACCTTCACGGGTGCGGCCCCACTGAAGCGAGATGTTCGAGGATGACGGTGGTTATTGGCGCATCGTCCTTCCGCACCTTCACGGGTGCGGCCCCACTGAAGCCATTTACGAGCTGCGCTGTGAGCTTCAATTTCGTGGCCCCTTCCGCACCTTCACGGGTGCGGCCCCACTGAAGCGTTGGCGCGGCTGACGTCAAATCCGGCAAGCTCAAGCGACCTTCCGCACCTTCACGGGTGCGGCCCCACTGAAGCATGGAAAGGTTGGCCCTCGTTACGATGGAAGTACTGGCCCTTCCGCACCTTCACGGGTGCGGCCCCACTGAAGCTGGTTGGCCTGTTCCGCTGACGCCGAACATCGAATTGCCTTCCGCACCTTCACGGGTGCGGCCCCACTGAAGCAGCCCTGTTAGCGTCGCAAAGATCGGACAAGTCCCGGCCCTTCCGCACCTTCACGGGTGCGGCCCCACTGAAGCTAACAAATAATCATGTATGTAAATTAAATGAAGTAATCCTTCCGCACCTTCACGGGTGCGGCCCCACTGAAGCAGGATGGAACAAGGTTACTCGTCTGTTTTAGGATTATAGCCTTCCGCACCTTCACGGGTGCGGCCCCACTGAAGCACGGGTGCATTTTTTCGCAAAGAGCAGTCGTCTATGCCTTCCGCACCTTCACGGGTGCGGCCCCACTGAAGCATGGAGAGAGGTGGGTGGACCGCGACGCGCTCAAAAACCTTCCGCACCTTCACGGGTGCGGCCCCACTGAAGCCGACACAGCACCCGCAAACGGCGACGCAATCGTGTGCACCCTTCCGCACCTTCACGGGTGCGGCCCCACTGAAGCCGCGCCTCAATACACGCCCGGTCAACGATCTCAGCGAGCCTTCCGCACCTTCACGGGTGCGGCCCCACTGAAACTTTAAAATATCACACAAACTATCAAACACCACAAGGTCCTTCCACACCTTCACGGATGCGGCCCCACTGAAGCGATTGCAATTGGTTGCGCGTTGAATTGTGTTTCGAAGACCTTCCGCACCTTCACGGGTGCGGCCCCACTGAAGCTGCGGATGTGTCTGGGCAGCAGGGGGTTCCGAATGTCTACCTTCCGCACCTTCACGGGTGCGGCCCCACTGAAGCACCAAACCACAAAGAGCATTGGTGGTAAGCAATCCTTCCGCACCTTCACGGGTGCGGCCCCACTGAAGCAAAGTAACCGTGAACCTCGGCTTTAGTTTCGTTATCAGCCTTCCGCACCTTCACGGGTGCGGCCCCACTGAAGCAAAGGGAATGCCAAGGCTTTGAAGGCTCCGGTAATTGCCTTCCGCACCTTCACGGGTGCGGCCCCACTGAAGCTGACT
Organism: uncultured Bradymonadales bacterium; assembly: GCA_964394615.1. Taxonomy (GTDB): domain Bacteria; phylum Myxococcota_A; class Bradymonadia; order Bradymonadales; family Bradymonadaceae; genus JBFFMO01. The sequence continues at coordinate 101,532 of CAYMYJ010000011.1, forward strand.
TGGACTGGTGGTTTGTTGAATGGACGGGAGACGGACCTTCCGCACCTTCACGGGTGCGGCCCCACTGAAGCTTGGTGCCACTTGTTCGATTCTGACTTGTAGTTTGCTTCCCTTCCGCACCTTCACGGGTGCGGCCCCACTGAAGCAGATCAGGGACACCTTAGCGGGACACTCCTTTGCGCCTTCCGCACCTTCACGGGTGCGGCCCCACTGAAGCGTGAAGTACCAGCTTGGGTGGTCAAAGGACCAGGATGACCTTCCGCACCTTCACGGGTGCGGCCCCACTGAAGCCAGTGAACACAGGTGGTCAGGTTGAAGGGAAAGCTTTCCTTCCGCACCTTCACGGGTGCGGCCCCACTGAAGCGCTTCGATGGGGTGAACGACTACATGCACACAAGCGACCCTTCCGCACCTTCACGGGTGCGGCCCCACTGAAGCGAAAAGAGCGCGAGGTATGGTCGGCGCGTCGAGACGACCTTCCGCACCTTCACGGGTGCGGCCCCACTGAAGCCCACTGATTTTTGGCGAACCAGACACGGAAGCCGCTGCCTTCCGCACCTTCACGGGTGCGGCCCCACTGAAGCTGGCAATGAGCGAATGGAAGCCCAAAGGCGCCTGCATCCTTCCGCACCTTCACGGGTGCGGCCCCACTGAAGCATGAGCCATGCAGGGCTCTGGCGCGCCACATTTGAATCCCTTCCGCACCTTCACGGGTGCGGCCCCACTGAAGCCAATTCATGAGCAAACCTCCCGCAGCACAGCCAGCGCCCTTCCGCACCTTCACGGGTGCGGCCCCACTGAAGCCACTCCAGGAAGTGCCGCAGTCTCTGCGAGACATTTTCCTTCCGCACCTTCACGGGTGCGGCCCCACTGAAGCAAAACTGCCCGACGCCCCACCCAACAAATCCACCGCCTTCCGCACCTTCACGGGTGCGGCCCCACTGAAGCTTTGGCAACGTCGGCGGGTTGCACCGATCGGCTTGCGCCCTTCCGCACCTTCACGGGTGCGGCCCCACTGAAGCTGCTCGTCACGTGTTTTGCGACTTGATCTAATAGAACACCCTTCCGCACCTTCACGGGTGCGGCCCCACTGAAGCTCTCTAGGTGCGGGGCTGGACGCCCTGGAGCTTTCGCCCCTTCCGCACCTTCACGGGTGCGGCCCCACTGAAGCATAGTTTACCCTTCCTGTTTTGTGCGGAGGTCCAAGGCGCCCTTCCGCACCTTCACGGGTGCGGCCCCACTGAAGCGTCGCCCAGTGCAAAGACGCGCAAGGACAGACCGTCGACCTTCCGCACCTTCACGGGTGCGGCCCCACTGAAGCCGGTCCCAGATCACCCACGCGCTGGTGCACGGATTGCCCTTCCGCACCTTCACGGGTGCGGCCCCACTGAAGCGACGGTGTGAACGACTATCTTCTTTCTACGGACTCAGACCTTCCGCACCTTCACGGGTGCGGCCCCACTGAAGCTCGAACAGGCCAAGCACATCAATGGTGCTACCGCCTGCCTTCCGCACCTTCACGGGTGCGGCCCCACTGAAGCGAAGAACGGGACCTTTGCGTAGTGTTGGACACACCGCATCCCTTCCGCACCTTCACGGGTGCGGCCCCACTGAAGCAAGCGTGAGCAAGTGCGCATCTTCGATCGCAACGGCGACCTTCCGCACCTTCACGGGTGCGGCCCCACTGAAGCGGGTGTGGCGAGCAGTTCACCACTAGCTGTTAGGGTGCCTTCCGCACCTTCACGGGTGCGGCCCCACTGAAGCGATGACCTCTGTGCCAGTCTCGCGATCGTAGCGCACCCTTCCGCACCTTCACGGGTGCGGCCCCACTGAAGCTCGGAGATGTGATCGAGGAAGTTGAGGAGTGCGTCTCGACCTTCCGCACCTTCACGGGTGCGGCCCCACTGAAGCATAGATAGTTCGCATTTCTGCAATAATGTTATAGTACCTTCCGCACCTTCACGGGTGCGGCCCCACTGAAGCTGGGTAGTTCAGGCCGTCGACCTGTTCCGAATTGAAAACGCCTTCCGCACCTTCACGGGTGCGGCCCCACTGAAGCACATATTCAGCCCATTCAAGCGCTTCTAGATATCCGTCCTTCCGCACCTTCACGGGTGCGGCCCCACTGAAGCTGCTCGCTGAAACGTCACCATGCTTGGTGTAATTCTCCCTTCCGCACCTTCACGGGTGCGGCCCCACTGAAGCAAAGTTGAGCGGATTTCCAGGGTCCGGCGCGCCTGTAACCTTCCGCACCTTCACGGGTGCGGCCCCACTGAAGCGAAGGACTGGTCGAACAATTGCTTGATTTCTTCGGGTCCTTCCGCACCTTCACGGGTGCGGCCCCACTGAAGCCACGTGCGCTCCGAGGCGCGATTGGTTGGGTTGAGTTCCCTTCCGCACCTTCACGGGTGCGGCCCCACTGAAGCTTAAAGAGGCTGGTTTTACCGGTACCGGTGGATCCGCCTTCCGCACCTTCACGGGTGCGGCCCCACTGAAGCTCGGACTTTCAGAGGTTCTTTTGGCTCCAAAACGACGATCCTTCCGCACCTTCACGGGTGCGGCCCCACTGAAGCGATAAGAAACGGGTTGCGAGGGGCGGTGCTATGTCGTCCTTCCGCACCTTCACGGGTGCGGCCCCACTGAAGCCTCATAGTTATCAAGGTAAGTAGTTTTGCCGATGATAGCCTTCCGCACCTTCACGGGTGCGGCCCCACTGAAGCGAATTGAGAGTTATTCGGAAAAAATAAAGTTTCATTACCCTTCCGCACCTTCACGGGTGCGGCCCCACTGAAGCGCTTATCAAAGAATCGCAAGGCGTTTGCCTCCCGACGACCTTCCGCACCTTCACGGGTGCGGCCCCACTGAAGCGAGCGACCCAGATGTGTCGGCGAGCGCCTGTAGATAGCCTTCCGCACCTTCACGGGTGCGGCCCCACTGAAGCTGCTTCTGTTCTCATGACATATCCTTGGGCGGCCCTTCCTTCCGCACCTTCACGGGTGCGGCCCCACTGAAGCAACATCTTATGAGTGGGCGCAGCAGGGATTGAACCTGCCTTCCGCACCTTCACGGGTGCGGCCCCACTGAAGCCCTCAGCAAAGCGTAGGAGCGCGGCTACGGCAGCGGCTATCCTTCCGCACCTTCACGGGTGCGGCCCCACTGAAGCTACGCCCATGCTTCACCCTCACTCGTCGCCAGTTCTTCCCTTCCGCACCTTCACGGGTGCGGCCCCACTGAAGCCGTGTTTTGTGCCCACCCAAAAAATGGGCGCAGCACAGCCTTCCGCACCTTCACGGGTGCGGCCCCACTGAAGCTACTCGTGCACTCGTGGTCACTACTCCACGCAGGCAACCTTCCGCACCTTCACGGGTGCGGCCCCACTGAAGCATGTATGGATTCGCCCCGTAGATCCACGCGCCAGCTGCCTTCCGCACCTTCACGGGTGCGGCCCCACTGAAGCTGATAGTCATGGTTTTCTCGTTTTCTGAGGCCCTTCACCTTCCGCACCTTCACGGGTGCGGCCCCACTGAAGCGTGTGCTGTTAGCATGGCCGTTTTCAGAAAGGCCAGATCCTTCCGCACCTTCACGGGTGCGGCCCCACTGAAGCGTAAAGCCGTCATCAGCGCAGGGGTTATCAGCGTTAATTCCTTCCGCACCTTCACGGGTGCGGCCCCACTGAAGCGCTCGCGACTCGGCAGCGATACGGGATCAAATTACACCCTTCCGCACCTTCACGGGTGCGGCCCCACTGAAGCGAGTGACGCTGATAGGGCTTTTGCAGGACTAAGCCCACCCTTCCGCACCTTCACGGGTGCGGCCCCACTGAAGCATTTTCGCCCGAAAGTTTCCGCCGCACTTCAGACAGTTCCTTCCGCACCTTCACGGGTGCGGCCCCACTGAAGCGAGACCCGCGCACTCAGCTGCTCATCAACAGCGCGTTACCTTCCGCACCTTCACGGGTGCGGCCCCACTGAAGCATGGCCATAAGCGAGTCGAACATCTCCTGGTTGAACGGCACCTTCCGCACCTTCACGGGTGCGGCCCCACTGAAGCTTCGTTATCAGGTCCCCGCACACCATCAGGTGTGTGGCCTTCCGCACCTTCACGGGTGCGGCCCCACTGAAGCGAGGAGACCAAGACCACATCCACTGGCAAGATCTACCCTTCCGCACCTTCACGGGTGCGGCCCCACTGAAGCGACGCGTCCAGCCGTATCAGGTGCCAAGCGAGCGCCAGCCCTTCCGCACCTTCACGGGTGCGGCCCCACTGAAGCTCATGCCGTCCCGCGCATCTCAGCGCAGTATTGCTAGCCTTCCGCACCTTCACGGGTGCGGCCCCACTGAAGCTCGGTATCGTCGAGACCACTGAACCGGATAGCAGCCCCCTTCCGCACCTTCACGGGTGCGGCCCCACTGAAGCCGTCATCTGCTCGCTGCTGTGTCCAACCTTGGCAAGGTTCCTTCCGCACCTTCACGGGTGCGGCCCCACTGAAGCTCAAAGCCGTCTCCAATACTCGCAGACAAACCCCAAACCTTCCGCACCTTCACGGGTGCGGCCCCACTGAAGCCCACGAGAAAGAGTGAGCGCTGAATCAGGGTTGCGCGTCCTTCCGCACCTTCACGGGTGCGGCCCCACTGAAGCTCTTATGGAAGAGATAGAAGAAGATGAAGACGACTATCCCTTCCGCACCTTCACGGGTGCGGCCCCACTGAAGCAGCGGGTGATTTGCCGAGCCCGGCAATCTCCCAGGCGCCTTCCGCACCTTCACGGGTGCGGCCCCACTGAAGCCTACCAGAGTCCTGTTGAGGCCATTTGGGTTTTACTGGCCTTCCGCACCTTCACGGGTGCGGCCCCACTGAAGCCACGCAGCAACGGACGACACGTCCTATTTCACCGTGACCTTCCGCACCTTCACGGGTGCGGCCCCACTGAAGCATAATCAGCGCACAACATCAACGGAGTTTGATATGAACCTTCCGCACCTTCACGGGTGCGGCCCCACTGAAGCACTTTGTGTTTCGTGTACCCCTCACCGTCAAACGTCCTTCCGCACCTTCACGGGTGCGGCCCCACTGAAGCCTCGTCAGCTCGTGGATGGTGAGATCCGCCGACGTGACCTTCCGCACCTTCACGGGTGCGGCCCCACTGAAGCATGTAATCCCACAACTCGGTAAGTTGCGTTGGCGTTGCCTTCCGCACCTTCACGGGTGCGGCCCCACTGAAGCACTTGGGGCTGGCGTCAACTCCTTACCTATGCTGACCTTCCGCACCTTCACGGGTGCGGCCCCACTGAAGCGAAGCCACTCGGAGGCTTTGCGCAAAACAATACGCGACGCCTTCCGCACCTTCACGGGTGCGGCCCCACTGAAGCCATTCCATAACCGCCCTATTGGCATTCATTCGCATGGCCTTCCGCACCTTCACGGGTGCGGCCCCACTGAAGCTAGCACTAAGGGCGGACCGGTCACGGGGTTCAATTCCCCCTTCCGCACCTTCACGGGTGCGGCCCCACTGAAGCCGATTGCCCGAGGTCGTTGAATTCGTGGTCGGTCAGAAGCCTTCCGCACCTTCACGGGTGCGGCCCCACTGAAGCAGTGAGTCGCGTCTCGTTGGTGAGCCCAAGTACGTTAGACCTTCCGCACCTTCACGGGTGCGGCCCCACTGAAGCGTCGATAATATTGGCGGCAGTTGTCGCTGACGCAATACCTTCCGCACCTTCACGGGTGCGGCCCCACTGAAGCGATATATTACGTTGGTATTTGTAGAGCGTTAGCGACGACCTTCCGCACCTTCACGGGTGCGGCCCCACTGAAGCTCACGCTTGAGGTGGCTAAGCAGGTCATGGAGAAGACTCCTTCCGCACCTTCACGGGTGCGGCCCCACTGAAGCTTCGTCAACCAAGCTCCTATCGTAACCGGAACCAACCCTTCCGCACCTTCACGGGTGCGGCCCCACTGAAGCAGGAGATCCACTGGAGTCAGCCCATGCCGAAGGTAAATCCTTCCGCACCTTCACGGGTGCGGCCCCACTGAAGCGACCTCGGAGAAGATTCGCCGTACAGGACTCCGCGCCTTCCGCACCTTCACGGGTGCGGCCCCACTGAAGCGGAGAGCGCACATCACGTGTTGCAATTCAGAATTACAGCCTTCCGCACCTTCACGGGTGCGGCCCCACTGAAGCGTTGCCTGCGAAAATATCGTAAAACAGAGATTGCGTGCCTTCCGCACCTTCACGGGTGCGGCCCCACTGAAGCTCAGGGCAAGCAAGAGCCCGCTGGCTAAGGATGTGCACCTTCCGCACCTTCACGGGTGCGGCCCCACTGAAGCTGGTGGGTGTGTCTCGATGCCCACGGGCCGATACAACAACCTTCCGCACCTTCACGGGTGCGGCCCCACTGAAGCCCACCTAATGGGTGGCCCCCATAGCGCGAACGCCATGCCTTCCGCACCTTCACGGGTGCGGCCCCACTGAAGCTTTTTGGAAGCCTAACCCAGTCGACAAGCGATTCTGTTCCTTCCGCACCTTCACGGGTGCGGCCCCACTGAAGCGGCACGTTGCATGGCTTTTTCGCTCACAAGGTCCAGTCCTTCCGCACCTTCACGGGTGCGGCCCCACTGAAGCGCACGCGGGTTGAAGAGCTTGCAAGCCACAGTGAGGCAGCCTTCCGCACCTTCACGGGTGCGGCCCCACTGAAGCTCATTTCCGTTCGCGACCGTGCGCGACGCCTTAGCATCCTTCCGCACCTTCACGGGTGCGGCCCCACTGAAGCTCGTCAGGCAATCGGAAAACACACACAGACGAGGTTTCCTTCCGCACCTTCACGGGTGCGGCCCCACTGAAGCCGCTCTGTTCAGAAAATAATCGAATAGTGATATCAGCCCTTCCGCACCTTCACGGGTGCGGCCCCACTGAAGCTCAGCTACCCCTTGTTTGAGTCCTCTAGGTTGAACTCCTTCCGCACCTTCACGGGTGCGGCCCCACTGAAGCTACACAGTGAATCAGGGCGAGGTCACGAGCAACACGCCCTTCCGCACCTTCACGGGTGCGGCCCCACTGAAGCATCGAGCAGATCGTCATCGACGTCTGAGATGTCCACCCCCTTCCGCACCTTCACGGGTGCGGCCCCACTGAAGCAAAATGGAATGCATGCGAATGCCTCCTCATCGGTGAGAACCTTCCGCACCTTCACGGGTGCGGCCCCACTGAAGCAGCTTATTTCAAACGAAATCATTCAACGGTCCGAAGGCCTTCCGCACCTTCACGGGTGCGGCCCCACTGAAGCAAAGTGTCAACTCGCTCTACCAGCCTTGTTTGAACATCCTTCCGCACCTTCACGGGTGCGGCCCCACTGAAGCTGGGACGTCGCCCGGTCCCATAAAGGTTGCTGACGGTCCTTCCGCACCTTCACGGGTGCGGCCCCACTGAAGCTGGGTGCCCCATGAGTCCGCGGGATGCCTTTGACGTCCCTTCCGCACCTTCACGGGTGCGGCCCCACTGAAGCTCGCCGACCGTGGTCTTGTTGATAATGAATCGAAGCTCCTTCCGCACCTTCACGGGTGCGGCCCCACTGAAGCGAGGAAGCCGACGCGATCAAGATGCTGATGACGGTCCATCCTTCCGCACCTTCACGGGTGCGGCCCCACTGAAGCGCCCGGTCTGAGGCCGCTCAGGGACGCTTTGAGCGCTCAGCCTTCCGCACCTTCACGGGTGCGGCCCCACTGAAGCTGAGCGTGGTGAAATTGCGGACAAAAAAGCTTACAAACCTTCCGCACCTTCACGGGTGCGGCCCCACTGAAGCGCCAACGACACCAACTTTTCTCGGTTGGGTCTGGTCGGCCTTCCGCACCTTCACGGGTGCGGCCCCACTGAAGCGGCGGTCGAGATCGTCAAACGATCGCAACTCGTCGAGCCTTCCGCACCTTCACGGGTGCGGCCCCACTGAAGCTACGAGAGGCAGACGAGCGATGAACTGCGCCTCACCCTTCCGCACCTTCACGGGTGCGGCCCCACTGAAGCAGGCTGTAATCGTGCTGTCGGACTGCGGTCGACGTGTGCCTTCCGCACCTTCACGGGTGCGGCCCCACTGAAGCACGAGCACACACCAACGCGTTCCACGCTGGCACGCATCCCTTCCGCACCTTCACGGGTGCGGCCCCACTGAAGCTTTTGGGATGGCATTGTACCGGTACGGCAAGGAGGCTCCTTCCGCACCTTCACGGGTGCGGCCCCACTGAAGCAGGAATCACGTCGAGTGCGAAGCCGAGGCGGTCAGGCAACCTTCCGCACCTTCACGGGTGCGGCCCCACTGAAGCGGATGAGTCTGACGCGGTTACGTTCGCACCGACTGACCCTTCCGCACCTTCACGGGTGCGGCCCCACTGAAGCAGCCCACGCTCAGCGCCGTGCTGATTCCTGGCAGACCCCTTCCGCACCTTCACGGGTGCGGCCCCACTGAAGCCCCTGGCACGATTGGCGTGCCACTCGTCGGAGTGTGCTCCTTCCGCACCTTCACGGGTGCGGCCCCACTGAAGCATTGGGCTCACGTCGTGGATTCTGGACCTGATTTCATTCCTTCCGCACCTTCACGGGTGCGGCCCCACTGAAGCTCAACAAGCTTTTTCATCCTGGAACCTCACACCATCGCCTTCCGCACCTTCACGGGTGCGGCCCCACTGAAGCGAAAAGGGCGAGCCGGCGACACCGGCGTCGTGCGAAAGCCTTCCGCACCTTCACGGGTGCGGCCCCACTGAAGCTTCGATGTTCGCTAGCAGGTCGGCCTCGCACTTGCTGCCTTCCGCACCTTCACGGGTGCGGCCCCACTGAAGCGATATCGGCACTACAGTTGCCCGTCGTGCCTCATCGGACCTTCCGCACCTTCACGGGTGCGGCCCCACTGAAGCGAGATAGAAAGCATTGCCGAGAATCGCACATCGGCCTCCTTCCGCACCTTCACGGGTGCGGCCCCACTGAAGCCAGACCTTTGGCTGGGCAACCTTTCGTGTGAGGCTGACCTTCCGCACCTTCACGGGTGCGGCCCCACTGAAGCGACCGGAAGGATAGGTTGTTCGTAATCTGGAGTGGCTGCCCTTCCGCACCTTCACGGGTGCGGCCCCACTGAAGCAGATCAAGGGTGGCGTCATTGCCGGCAAAGACTCCATGCCTTCCGCACCTTCACGGGTGCGGCCCCACTGAAGCGACCGCAAGCACGTCGCGCCCCTGCTCCGCCACGTTGCCTTCCGCACCTTCACGGGTGCGGCCCCACTGAAGCCCCCAGGAAGCCAGCGACAGCACTCTACCTTGCGCGAACCTTCCGCACCTTCACGGGTGCGGCCCCACTGAAGCTCGACAACCCCGTCCACGTCGAACCGAACCGAGGCACCCTCCTTCCGCACCTTCACGGGTGCGGCCCCACTGAAGCAGGAATCACTCGCGGTGATCGCTGCACTGGATGTCACCCTTCCGCACCTTCACGGGTGCGGCCCCACTGAAGCGCGCGCAAGTTTTGGCGCGGCTCGGCGCAGTACACACACCCTTCCGCACCTTCACGGGTGCGGCCCCACTGAAGCGCAACGGTACCATGTATCATTAATCTTATGATTGAATTCCTTCCGCACCTTCACGGGTGCGGCCCCACTGAAGCCAAATGGATTAAGCGTGATGGTCAAGCCATGGTAGCCTTCCGCACCTTCACGGGTGCGGCCCCACTGAAGCTCGTTTTCTGGTGCGTGAGGTCAATCCCACGATCACCTTCCGCACCTTCACGGGTGCGGCCCCACTGAAGCAGAAGCCATTCTGAATCGTTACGCAAATCCACCAAAGCCTTCCGCACCTTCACGGGTGCGGCCCCACTGAAGCTACCACCAGATCGCTTTCCTCCAGATCGTAATTACTAGCCTTCCGCACCTTCACGGGTGCGGCCCCACTGAAGCACCTCAACTCGAGTGGACTGAACGTAAACGTTGTCGTCCCTTCCGCACCTTCACGGGTGCGGCCCCACTGAAGCAACGACTGCTTAGACTGCGGCGCGCGATGGCGTAACGGCCCTTCCGCACCTTCACGGGTGCGGCCCCACTGAAGCATCGGCGGCAACTGACAAAGCGCCAGATATGGCGCACATCCTTCCGCACCTTCACGGGTGCGGCCCCACTGAAGCCTGACGGTGGATTCGTCTCCGCGCACGCCACTGACGTCCTTCCGCACCTTCACGGGTGCGGCCCCACTGAAGCAAGGACATCGCAGACGTCAAGCTGTGCGACTTCCTGAACCTTCCGCACCTTCACGGGTGCGGCCCCACTGAAGCAACCGTGCGTAGTCGAGGTGTCTCGGGATAGACCCGGCCTTCCGCACCTTCACGGGTGCGGCCCCACTGAAGCGTCGAGACCAGGTACCCGGCGCCGCTGGTTTTACCTTCCTTCCGCACCTTCACGGGTGCGGCCCCACTGAAGCAAGCTCTTCCGGGCTTCACTGGAACGGAAGAATTCCCCTTCCGCACCTTCACGGGTGCGGCCCCACTGAAGCCAGATATCGTCGACTTTCCGTCGTAAAATTCCCATGAACCTTCCGCACCTTCACGGGTGCGGCCCCACTGAAGCACGATACTTACTTCGCATTGGTCCCGCGTCGGATTCACCTTCCGCACCTTCACGGGTGCGGCCCCACTGAAGCTGCGCTTGCGCCGATACTGTTGACCGACATGATGGGTCCTTCCGCACCTTCACGGGTGCGGCCCCACTGAAGCTTGTTGCCCGACCCGTCGGTGACCGTGATGGTGCCGGCCTTCCGCACCTTCACGGGTGCGGCCCCACTGAAGCATGCGAAGAATGCGTGAGGCTGGAAGCAAGTACAGTGACCTTCCGCACCTTCACGGGTGCGGCCCCACTGAAGCACAATTGGAGAGGATGTGCGGGGGACGCGTATAGCGCGCCTTCCGCACCTTCACGGGTGCGGCCCCACTGAAGCAATCATCATCCACCAGCAGTAGCAATCGGTGGGCCCGTTCCTTCCGCACCTTCACGGGTGCGGCCCCACTGAAGCCTGTCATCTGATTAATTAATCCCCACGCGTGGTCTGCCTTCCGCACCTTCACGGGTGCGGCCCCACTGAAGCCAACTTGGGATAGCAGCTCCATACGGAGGCACGCATCATCCTTCCGCACCTTCACGGGTGCGGCCCCACTGAAGCGCGCAGATTGGCGTTGATTTCCGCAGCCTGCGCGACGGCCTTCCGCACCTTCACGGGTGCGGCCCCACTGAAGCGGCATCTGGGATGTCGATGCCAAAGATATTCTAGATCCTTCCGCACCTTCACGGGTGCGGCCCCACTGAAGCTCCCTGGTTTGCGTCCTCGCTCATGCTCTCCCAGTAGCCCTTCCGCACCTTCACGGGTGCGGCCCCACTGGAAGCGAAGAATTGCAGGAAACTTGGACAGGTACGCCGACAGAACTCCTTCCGCACCTTCACGGGTGCGGCCCCACTGAAGCAAATGTTGAGAAGCCAAAGCATGCTTGACTCATGGCCCCTTCCGCACCTTCACGGGTGCGGCCCCACTGAAGCAGGTTCGTCGAGATCAATGGGGGTGGCCAATGAAGACACCTTCCGCACCTTCACGGGTGCGGCCCCACTGAAGCATGCGGACTCCGGTTCGATTCCGAACGTGTTGATAAGGCCTTCCGCACCTTCACGGGTGCGGCCCCACTGAAGCAATCTTTCCGCCGATGTCCGCTTTTACGTGCGCGCCCCCTTCCGCACCTTCACGGGTGCGGCCCCACTGAAGCGACAAGCATGTCGTACCTGCATCGACCTTTGATGCGGCCCTTCCGCACCTTCACGGGTGCGGCCCCACTGAAGCCGTTGTCTAACATCGACGATTGGATTGTCGACGGTGCCTTCCGCACCTTCACGGGTGCGGCCCCACTGAAGCGCCGTAAAGCGAATCGGTCTTGTCGGAACCGCGAAACCCTTCCGCACCTTCACGGGTGCGGCCCCACTGAAGCGGCTCTATTTGGACGGCGGAAACGGCTATCCGTCGAACCCTTCCGCACCTTCACGGGTGCGGCCCCACTGAAGCAAGGCAGGGTTCAAGCCGGGGCCATTACGGGCACTTGGTCCTTCCGCACCTTCACGGGTGCGGCCCCACTGAAGCAGCAACCTGATGCACCTCGCCAAAGTGAACGGCACTGACGACGGGCACCTTCACGGGTGCGGCCCCACTGAAGCAGCAACGCCTGAGCAAACACGAGATCAATTATCATTTGCCTTCCGCACCTTCACGGGTGCGGCCCCACTGAAGCGCGCAGATTGGCGTTGATTTCCGCAGCCTGCGCGACGGCCTTCCGCACCTTCACGGGTGCGGCCCCACTGAAGCGCCCCACTGGCGAGCAACATCGTGTTGAACGTTCTGCGCCTTCCGCACCTTCACGGGTGCGGCCCCACTGAAGCTTCAGTATGACCACCTGACGATCGTCCAAGACGCTGACCTTCCGCACCTTCACGGGTGCGGCCCCACTGAAGCAGGTCACGCACATCAATCCTTTCAGGACCCCACAGGGCACCTTCCGCACCTTCACGGGTGCGGCCCCACTGAAGCAGGCTGATATTTGTGCGGTCCAGCATATGCTGACATAGCCTTCCGCACCTTCACGGGTGCGGCCCCACTGAAGCAAGGCCGAGCAAGTATTTCCGAGCGGCCGCGCCATCGGCCTTCCGCACCTTCACGGGTGCGGCCCCACTGAAGCGAATCATTACTAAAGGCAGCCGGCTTCACCAATACGGCCTTCCGCACCTTCACGGGTGCGGCCCCACTGAAGCATTCATCACGGTCCACTCACACGGAATAACCGCTTCTTCCTTCCGCACCTTCACGGGTGCGGCCCCACTGAAGCAGGGGCGGCAAGGCGCCAATGAAGGCGCTGTTTGCCCTTCCGCACCTTCACGGGTGCGGCCCCACTGAAGCCCACCAGAGAGAGAGTTAGAATACACTTGCGGGTCTGCGGGCCTTCCGCACCTTCACGGGTGCGGCCCCACTGAAGCGGACTAGATGATGGTGTACGAGATATTGTACACATGTCCCTTCCGCACCTTCACGGGTGCGGCCCCACTGAAGCTGACCAACTAGCGCCGCAGTCAGCACACACCATGCGTCCTTCCGCACCTTCACGGGTGCGGCCCCACTGAAGCGAGACCTTAGCTAGATCCTTGGCAAACGAAATAGCATCCCTTCCGCACCTTCACGGGTGCGGCCCCACTGAAGCCTCAGGACGATGTGAGAGAGTCGGGCGTGTGGAATCCCCTTCCGCACCTTCACGGGTGCGGCCCCACTGAAGCTAGATCCAGCCAGCCATGACCAGGTATTGATTCAGGTCGCCTTCCGCACCTTCACGGGTGCGGCCCCACTGAAGCGTCGCCGAGTACACAAGCGCGGCCGTGATTACGGCGCTCCTTCCGCACCTTCACGGGTGCGGCCCCACTGAAGCAACGGTCACGATGATGCGGTCTGCGCCCTTGCGCTTCCTTCCGCACCTTCACGGGTGCGGCCCCACTGAAGCGAAGCCCGCGGCATCATTTCGGTCGGTGAACTGACCGCCTTCCGCACCTTCACGGGTGCGGCCCCACTGAAGCAACGTGCTCAGGAATCGGGCCGAGGGTTATGAAGCCGTCCTTCCGCACCTTCACGGGTGCGGCCCCACTGAAGCAACGGCACGTTGCAGCTCAAGGCCGCGAGCTGGAAAGCCCTTCCGCACCTTCACGGGTGCGGCCCCACTGAAGCATCACAAAGCGGTCACGTCCAATCTGGAATATCTCAACCTTCCGCACCTTCACGGGTGCGGCCCCACTGAAGCGCCAGATGGCAGCGATACGAGGGGAGAATGATGGCACCTTCCGCACCTTCACGGGTGCGGCCCCACTGAAGCCTACCGCTGACCAACTCAACCAGTTCATCGAGGCCCACACCTTCCGCACCTTCACGGGTGCGGCCCCACTGAAGCTCCGCACGTCAGCGGGTACAGCAAAACCGATATATCGCGCCTTCCGCACCTTCACGGGTGCGGCCCCACTGAAGCCAGACACTGACGCTCGCCTTGAGTCTGTCGATGACACTCCTTCCGCACCTTCACGGGTGCGACCCCACTGAAGCACTCCAACCTCCGCGCCGCATCAAACCAAGTTTCTTTGCCTTCCGCACCTTCACGGGTGCGGCCCCACTGAAGCACGTATGGGCAGGTCCACGCGATGCGCATGAGCGCTCCCTTCCGCACCTTCACGGGTGCGGCCCCACTGAAGCTGGTCCCGTCGTAGACGTGCCCGTCTACCTGGCGCCTCCTTCCGCACCTTCACGGGTGCGGCCCCACTGAAGCGACAGGGCCATCCCGGCCGTGTCTAGTATTCCTCCCGCCTTCCGCACCTTCACGGGTGCGGTCCCACTGAAGCTCACGCGGCCCGTTGGTGGGCTCTTCGTAATCATCAGCCTTCCGCACCTTCACGGGTGCGGCCCCACTGAAGCTCAGAAATTCATTTGAACCTTGAAGGACTTTTTTAAGATATCCTTCCGCACCTTCACGGGTGCGGTAGGTGCTGGCTACATCAGCTGCGACTTGGTAATATGCTGCATTACCAAGAGAGGTCAGCATGGACATGGGCTTCATTTGCGATCAGACGTGGGCCGGCCTGCGAGGCACCGACAAGAAGCGTCGTTCCTGCGATGTTTGCGATAAGCCTGTCTACAACCTCTCCGGAATGACACGAAAGCAGGCGCGCTCGCTGCTCGCCGACTACGGCGAAAATCCGCCATGCGTTCGTTTTGTGAGCCGGAATGGCCAAATTGTGCATGATGGGGATCCCTTTGATCAGCTCAGCGAGCAGCGAAAAGGCATTAAAATCCTGCTCGCCGCCGCCATCGCCATCAACTTGGTCTACATTTTCGAGAATCCATTAGTCGAGTTTATGAGCTCATGCGACGCTTTCTCGATTCTCGGTGAGAACGACCACGAGGTCGTAGGCGAAATGGTCGCACCCGAGCCCGACATCAGCTTTGCGCCTGCAGAGTTGGACGTTTGTGGGTCAGAGGCCCAGTGCATCCAGGCTGTGCGTGATGCGGTGTCGCGGGCGCAAGAACACAAGCTCGCCGCAGGTCCGCACGCGCTCTACGACGAGGCCCGAGAGCTCACAAAGGCCGAACGTCTTCTGGAATCCATCGACCGCACCAGCCGTCCTGCTGACTTAGAAAACCTATCCGCTCAGGCCTACAACGCACGCCTCGAGATCGAAGTTCGGATCAGGGACTTTCGGGTGAAGAGCTATACCCTGACTCAACACAAAAAATACGAGGAGGCGCGCCAGGAATTCCGGCAAGCGCTGGCGTTGTTCAGTGATCATCATAATAAATGGGCGCGCATCCTCCTGGAAAAGGAACGCGCCCTGATCGACACCTACAACCTTCCGCTTGACCCTCAAGACGCGCTCCCGACGGACTAAGCGTCCAATTATGACGTTTTCACATCGTTTCTTTTTCAGTGTTTCGCAAAGATACAGGCGTTCATCAATTACGGGCTTGGTGCTAACGACAAGCCGCTCAAATGTGTCTAGTTCTTTTGGTGTAGTATTAACTGCTGCAACCGGAAACGCAGATGCGAGTACTCATAATCAGCGATGAACCAAGGCTCACAGGGCTGGTGCAAAACGCACTGGGCCCAGCGGCGCGCCTTAGTTCGATAAGTGAATGGAAGACGGCCAAAAACGCGCTCACACGCGTGCGATTTGATTTGGTATGTCTGGATTACGAATGCATCCGTGACGAAAACCTTGATGTCGTGGTGTCGTTGCGAGGGTTACACGCCCAGGGCGCCACAGCGCTCTGCCTTCTGGTCCGGCAAGTGGACGTCGACGCCGAACGTTTTCAGACCGCGATGTCCGGCCTGACCGAGCTCATTGACATGTCGCGGGGCAAGGAACACTTCGTTGCCCAACTGGCTGCACACAGAAATGACGATGATTCCGCGCCATGGCTCAAGCTCGAAGCCGAGCTGGAAGCTTCGCTTCGAAAAATAGAGTCATTGTCCAAATACCAGATCTTTGATGTGCCCAAGGGCTGCGGGCGTCAGGCCGTCCATGCGCGTTATCGAGAACTGGTGAAAACGCACCATCCTGATGTGTACGGCGGCAACGTTACGCCACGCGTCAAAGAGCTCTCGCATGACGTTTTCATGATCATTAAGGATCGTTATCTTTCGCTTTTGGCGGCCGAACTCGATCAGCCGGTTCAGCCTACCAGCACCGCAGCCAAACAGGGCGAGGGGCTTGCCGAAACGTCCTCAACAAAGGAACGAATTGAATCCCTGAGTGGCTATAAGGCTCAGGTTACACGCCGTGAGCGCCGAAACAGCGCACACGGTCTGAGCGGCGAGTCCGAGGCGATGTTTCATGGCCTGGAATTGGATTCGGAAGCGTTTCAGAGCGAAGTCTCCGATGCACAGGAGCTGGGCGCCGAGACAAGCGCGGCCGAGCGTAAGCAGAAGGTCGAGGCATTAGCGACAAGGAGCCAAGAGGTCTTGCGAGGAAACACAACGCCCGCACGACAGGCATTCAATACGGGTTTTTTACTCTACAAAGAGGATAAATTTCCCGAGGCCCTCGCCTTGATTAAGCGCGCCTATGAGCTGAATCCCGATCCGCTGAACAAGACCTATTACGCCCATCTTTTATTTAAATTGGATCCTGACCAACATCGTTTCGCCGAAACACTTCTCCGTGAAGTCATCAGCGGCGCCGAAAAACCTGAGTCTCGTCAGGCTCTCCCCGACGCGCATTTATTTATGGGACATCTCTTAAAGGCGCGAAATCAACCCGACAAGGCATTGGCCAACTACGCCATCGCATTCAAGCTGAACCCCGGCTGCGTGGAAGCAGAGCGGGAGGTCCGACGGGCCGAGATGCGATCGAAGCGCTTGTCTACTAATCCTGGTGTATTCTTGAAAAATCTTTTCAAGAAATAATCATCAATTAAAATTAAAATCATTAGGGAAATTCTCGATGAAACATGTACTTGCCCATCAAATCGAATTGAATGCTGCGGTCGAATCCAAAGACGGAGTTCGCGGAGTTGTCCTTGAATTGGTCTCGACACCAACCGGTGTGGAACTGAAAGTGGCGACGGCGAGCGGCATCGTCACCTGGGCTGTCGATTCCAACCAGACGATCCTCCAAGAGATCTACCCCTCTTTTGAAGTTCTTCAATGACTTGAAGACTGATGCCCTGTCTTCCATCCCAGCAGAGTTTTGGGAGGCTTTGAAAGCCGAATTTTTACCGTCGATGCGCGATAATAAAAACTATCTGGCAGCATCGGGCTGGACGAGGCCATTCCAGAATCTGGTGGTGAGTATTTTGAGGATGAAGTGGTTGCGAAAAAATCGATATCGCGGCTTTGCCAGATGACTTCTGGCTGCACAGCACCTACGCCTGAGACTATTCTCGGCTCTGCTGACAGGCGATGCAAAGCGGAGCCTCCGGCGCGATCTCGAGCCGTTTGAGCCCGATCTCTTCGCCGCAAATTCGGCACTCCCCATACTCACCGCGTTCGATGGCAATCTGCGCGGCAATGATCTTTTGAATGCGTGTGGCTGCACGTGTGCGATTGGCTTTTGCCATCGCCTGCTGTTGCATGGCATCCATCCGCGAAAGTCGGCCAATCGGCTGGTCAAGGTCGACGGTAGCCGACGAGCTCTCGTGGTCAATCAGCTGACGCTCAAGCTCCTCGCGCAAATCGACAAGTTTCTTGCCGAAATACTCGATTTGCTCTGCGTCCAACATCAGATCGCCCACTGCAGGATGCCGCGCCCTGTGGGTTTGAGCATCGCGAGTCCGTTTTGATAGGCCTCGCGCACGCCCACCGTAAGGCGTTCGGGTTCGGTGTCGATCCAGCCCTGCGATGCTGTGTAATAGGTGACCAGAGCCGCCCAGGCATCCCATGCGCGAGGATGTACGTTTTCGTGAGCGGCAAACGCTGCGTCCGAGTCAAACATCACCGGGTGATACCAGCTCGTCCACGCCGCTCGTCGAGCAAGGTCCAGGACTTCGTCCTCCTCGGCCTCAAGTTCCCACGCGTCCCACGCTAATTTGGTTGCTGCGGCAGACCACGAAAATAAACCCTGTGGATCCACAGTGGCGCGTCGAAGCACTTCTGCCGACGGCGAGCGCACCAGCGTCCAATGCCGCAGTCCACGAGCATCGATCGCTTCTTGAAGGGCTTCCTCGATTTCACCGACATCGACCTTTCCAGGCGTATAGGCCTGTCGCCAAAGCAGTTGCTCCTCGAGCATCTTCTTTTCAAAATCAACAAAAAGTGAGCTCAACTTCTCTACCGGTGGGCCGGCTGGGACCTCGCCGGTAGCCACCCATTCAGCCGCCGTCATTTGTGCGTCGACCGCTTCGGGAGCATGGGTAGTTCGGAGCTCATAAATCTTCGACACCTGTCCGTCCGGCCACAGGCCGTCGTAGCGCAACGCGTCTTCGGGTTTCAATGACACTTTGAGTGCTGGGTCACTGAGTACGGTTCCCGTTTCGATGGCGTTGGGAGAAGCGATGTATCCGATGTTTTTCATTTTTCTTGGGGTCAGGGTTCATATTTGAACGGTTTAGGGCGGAATCGTATCAGGCCCGCCGAAGGTCGTCTTGTCTCGAACGTGACAAATCGCACCGAACTTGTGGACTAAGTTGTTCTAAGGGCCGAGAGTTCGGTCCACGGCATTGGCGTACCGGGACTCACACAGTGAAATGAATATCGATCGGCGACCGTCGTATATGTAGTCGACTGATATCAAATTTGAACAAAAGGCAGGGTGAACATGAAAACTATATTGGGAGCAATACTGGCGGTTCTATGTGTGGGAGCCGTTTCGTGCAGCGAAGATGAAGGGCCTAAATATCCATTGGTCGAAAGCGAATGCGAGTCCCATGACGAGTGCACGGCCGGGGAATTCTGCCTGCAGATCTGTAATTTGGTCGGTGGCTATGAAGACCATCCTTCGGCTGGCTGCAACTACGTGGAGGGTGCGGTTGGGGAAAAATATGTGAATCAGTGTATCCCAGTTGACGGCTGCAACAACTCAACCACGCCCGAGAATGTGCCCATGGTTTTTGAGGGCCGCAATTTCAAGGCTGAAGGCAGTCTCTGTCATGGCGCGCTTGAGACAGACACGTTCGATGCGTCGTTCACAAAGACAACGGTGATCTATTCGGAGGTGATTGCGGACGGTTTTGAGAATTCATTTATTTTTGGCATGTCGACCCCCGACAGTGCGGGCGCGGACGGCTATGACGGAGAGGGGCTGCCGGTGACGGCGAGCGACGTCACGTCGGAGCGCATCACGATTTCGCTGGATACCGTAAATGTCGACCAGCGACCTGGCGTTACGCCGATACATTATAGTCTCGACGTCTGGTTGTACGAGCTTTGCGCTTTGGACGAAGATTGTGTGGGCTTCTGTGATGGCGGTATCTGCGCTGACTGCCGCAGTGATGCTGAATGTGGCGGCGACACGCCAATTTGTGCCGAACCCATCGCCGGCCGCACACCCAAAATATGTTTGGCGACTCAGGAGGCAGAATGAATATCCGATCGATCTTTTTAGTGGCTCTTCTGGGTTCGACGTTTGGCTGTTCGGAAGAAGCGACAGTCGTTGCAGAAGAAACCTGTGCCTCGGCGGCCGAGTGCACGCCTGAGGCGCCCGAATGCGTCTCAATTGACCTTGGCGGCGAAGGTCCCAAAGATTGTTACGTGGAATGAGACCCCTATTTTCGTGGGGCGATTCGCTTCAGAAAGAGTCGGTAATCTTCATAAAGACTGGGAGTCAGTAGGATTGTCGCGTGGCTGCGATCGTAGCCCGTAACGTCATCGATGCCTCGGTCTTGGGCAAATTGCCGCACAAACTCTTCCGGATTGAGTTGGTCGTATTCGCCCAGCTGGATTTGAATTCGGTCGGGCTTGGTTTTTGTCGGGTACGAAATCGGTGAAATCCAACGATATGCCTCCGAGAGCTCTTGTCGCGTGATGCCGCTGGCCTCGATCTTTCGCGTGAGTCCGGCCATTTCGGGTGGATCGAGCGTGATCGTTCGCCAGTCCAAAACCGGGATCATCAACGACATATGATCCATGGGTTCGACGGCCGAAACCAGCCACAAGATCGCGGCCCCCATCGAACCTCCCCAACCGCCAATTCGCTTGACGCCATTTCGTCGTAGCTCGGCCATGACCGTGCGAATTTCACGAACGCTCTCCAGCAAGACGTGGATATTTTGAGAGGTGTTGACCCCCAGAATGCCCGAATCCAGAGCGTCGACGCGGTTCACATGAAAAGGCGGAACCCAGACCAATAAGTCGTAGCCCGCATCGTAGATTTTATCGTAAAAATGCCCCACCAATGGGTAAGCCAAAGGCCCAAATCCGTTGCCGGGAAGCCAGAGCACGACGGGGTGTTCGCCAATTTTTCCATGCCTGAACACAAAAGACGTGGCGGTTGCTACGGCTGGGTTATCCGAAATCGCAGATGCAAAACGCCAGGCTTCACTAAATTCAGCGCCATCGACTTCAAAAGGCGGTATTCCGCCGACTTTGATCTCGACCTGAGCCGGGCTGGTTCTGGCGTCCAGATCTTCGAGCGATTTGGGTGAGGTAGGGTGGTCGGCGACGATGGGCTTGGTTTCAAACTCCGCCGCGTAGTCTTCGAGGCCGGAGCGGTCCAACCATTTTTGCATCGAGGCGCAGCCTAGCGTGGTCAGAATCACGGCCAGTGCGCTGAATGCCAAAAGAGCTACAACAATTTTCCGTCTCTTCGTCATCTTTGCGTACCAATCGCAGCTCATCGCCAAGCGCAATGCAGGCGAGCCGCACTGCGCGACAACCGAAAGCAAACCTACGTATTCAGCTGCCGAGAACTGAAAACTGATAACCGAAAACGGCCGAAGGCCATCACTGCAAGCTGCCAATCAGATCGATATACGACTTCATCGCGTCGTTTTTTGAGGTGCCTTTGAGTTTTGCCCAAGCATCAAATTTCGCCCGTCCCACGGGATTGGTGAAACCTGGGCGAGAACCTGCGATGTCACCCTTGGAACCTTGTTTGTAGAGGGAATACAACTTCAACAAAGTATCGTTGTCAGGTTTCTTCTTGAGGTTTTGAGCGTTCGCGGCTGCTTCTTCAAATTGTGTAATCAGATCAGACATGATTTCTCCGTGAATCGTTTAGGTCCTGAGTGGATCTTACACGGGATGGCGCGTCCTTCCACTGGTCAATATGTAGCAGATGTGGGATGAAATCGACGCCCACACGCAGTCATACGAAGGCGATTCATGAGACTTCTCACGATACTTACGCCGGTCCTGCTCCTCGCCACTTGGCTTGGAACCGGAACCGCACAGGCGTCTGAACTCGAGAACGAGTTCGAGGTGCTGATTTCACGCGCGACAAACGATGCAAGAGCACCCATTGCTCTGCAAGCCGTCAGTGCCGCAGAACGATTATCGTCCTACATGGAATTCGAGTCGTATCGAGCGCGAATGCTCGATGCTTCCTTGAAAGCCAAGAATCCGTTGGCGGCATTCAAATTGACGCAGGTGGCCGCTCGGGCCGCCGTGGATGCGCAGTCTGAAGTCTACGGACCGCGGGCCGAAAAATTGATGGCGACCCAAGGGTGTTTGACCGATTGGTCGATCATTGGGCCCTTTGGCAACGAAAACATGGAAGGCCTGATGGCGCCCATGGGCCCCGAGACAGGCGACCAGAGCCCGTTCCCAGGCAAGGTTGTCGACGTCGCCTGGCGCGATCTGCCCCGATTTGACCAGCAATGCGAATATTGGCTGAATCAGGTCGTCGAGCCCGACCAGGCTTCGGTGATTTACCTTTCGACCTTTGTCGAAGTCGATAAGGCGCAAAAGGCGACCCTCTTGCTGGGCACCCACGGAGCCTATCGTGTGTGGGTGAACGGTGTTTTGGTCGGACAGAATAAAGAAGACTTCGGGATGTCAGCGGATAATGAGGGGTGGAAGGTCGACCTGAAAAAGGGCGCCAACACCGTTTTGCTGAAGGTCGGTTCGACGGGCTCGGGCACACTTGGCGCCGTGGTTCGTTTGGTCGATGCCAATTTAAAACCGCTTAAATTTGCCATCGCTGGCACTGAAACTTCACCTCGTTTTGTTCCAGCCGCAATTACAGCGACTGTAAAGATGGTTCCCGACACACGTGCCCTTCGCGCCGAGACCGCCAAATTGGCTCAGAGTCCTGTCGCGCAGGACGCGCTTCATTCAGCCTGGTTATGGAAGGATATCTCGAACAGAGATGTGTCGACGCCTTGGCGAAACGTCGCCGTCCGCATTCTCGCGGATGCCTCCAAGCTTACGCCCCGCCAACAGGCGCTCGCCGCCGAATTATACGACGAAGAATTTCGTCAGTTGGCGATCGTCGAGGCCGCCTTTAAACGCGCCCCTGAAGACCCATTTATCGTCAGCCGACTCGCGGCCTTGTACGAGGGCGGCATTCCAGAAACGCGGCAGTTGGAAGCACGCCGAATGCTCGAGGATTTGGTTAAAGCGCAGCCCGATTTTTTGCCGGCCACTTTATCGCTCTCGAGCTGGTTTCGCGCCCGCGGATTCAGTGAAAAAGCGTTCAACGTCCTGAAAGCTGCTCCCGACAAGTCTTCACCCGCGTTCATTAATCGGATGTTGGGGCTGATCGGTGAAATGGGCACGGGCAAAGAACGTGAAGCATTGATCCAGAAATCGGCCCAAACATCGTTTTTGAACGGGTCGGATGTCTGGGCCCAGGTCCGGGACTTTTCGACGCGTGGTGAACACGAGGCAGCACTTGCCTTGATTCGTCGCTGGCGCCTCGCTTCACCCGCGTCGATGGGCGGCGCCCGCGAGGAAGTCCAGCAACTACGCGCTCTGGGGCGCAATGATGACGCGCTTGCTGTGCTGACGCAGATGATTTCAATCAATCCGGGTGATGCCGATAGCTGGCGCGAACGCGCAGAATTATTGGTGGCTCTTGGCAGGCTCGAAGAAGCCCGGTCTGACGTCGAGTCCGCCCTTGAGCGTCGGCCACAAGACCAATTCCTACGCGACTATTCCGCCTTTTTGAGGCCACAGGAAAACCGCTTTTGGGATGCCTGGTTTTTTGACGACGTTCGTGAATTCGCAAAAAATGTCGCGCCGACCCCGTTCAACTTCGATTCAATCATCGATCAGTCCGTGGTCTACGTTGCCGCCAATGGTTTGTCGCAACAGGTCCACCAACGTGTCGACCGAGTGCAGGCGCCCGACGGCATCGACGACGCCAAGTTCCAGCAAATTGCTTTCCAGGCGGGCGACGAGCGCGTCGATGTGCTGCGCGTTCGAATCTACAAGGCCGACGGCAGTGTTTCGGAAGATTACGACCAATGGGAGTCCGGTGGTTCGCGCAAAGCCTCGACCACCTACAACGACACGGCGTTTGTGAACGTCCGCGCCAACAACGTTGGAGTCGGCGATTTGGTCGAAGTGCAGTGGCGCCTATCGCAGGTCGCCAACGCCAATTTTCGAGGCGATTATTTTGGAGATATCCA
The DNA here is from genome assembly GCA_964394615.1 of uncultured Bradymonadales bacterium. Lineage (GTDB taxonomy): Bacteria > Myxococcota_A > Bradymonadia > Bradymonadales > Bradymonadaceae > JBFFMO01. The sequence continues at coordinate 125,118 of CAYMYJ010000011.1, forward strand.
GTATCTGCAGGGCGGGCGCCCCCTTGCCTACGCGCGTTATGCGGTGCTCTACCCTAAATCATGGGAACTCTTTTTCCGCGTTCCACGGCTTGAGCACACCCGCACCGAAAACGTCGTTCCAGGCGAAGGCAAGCTCCCCGAGGGGTTTCGATCCACGTCGTTTGAGCTCAAAAATATCCCTAATGTTCAAATAGATCCCGACCAGCCCGGCGCCACGGACGTGTACGATTATCTGCTCGTCTCCAATAAAAAGACTTGGGACGATATCGGCGCGTGGTGGTGGAATCTGATCAAGGAACAGCTGATCGTCGACGACGAAATGCGCGCCGAAGTCCGCCGCCTGATAAAAGGTAAAAAGACCGTCGACGAGAAAGTTCGGGCCATCCACAACTACGTGGTTCGCAACACGCGTTACCTGCACGTCGGCCTTGGAATCCACGGCTGGAAGCCCTATCGAACGACCTCGGCTTTCCGCAATCGATTCGGTGACTGCAAGGATAAAGCAGCGTTGATGAAAGTCCTCTTGGACGAGGCAGGCGTGGACGCCGAGATGGTTCTTGTTCGAACTCGCAGCCTGGGGAAAGTCGATGAATTCCCAGCCTCGATGCATGTCTTTAATCACGCCATCACCTACGTGCCGTCGCTGAATATCTTTTTGGACGGTACGGCCGAATACAACGGGACGCGTGAGCTCACGCCGATGGACCAAGGCGCACAGGCGCTGGTCGTCAGCAACGGCGGTAAGGCCAAATTGGTGCAGCTTCCTGTCGATAAAGCCACTCAGAATGTGATGCTTTTTCGACTCGAGGTGGACTTAAGAGGCGAGGTGCCGGCTGCCGAGGGGAGCCTCTCGGCGACGGGAGTTAATGCTGTTTATTTCCGCTCGATTTTAGAAGACCCCGAACGTCGCGACGAAGCCTTCGAAAAATTCCTTGGGTCGACGTACCCCGGCGCAAAACTTCTGAAAGCCAAATACTCGGATTTGAGCCAGCTCGAAAAAGACGTTCGAATCGAGTTCTCATTCGAAAGTCCGCAACTGCGAAGGTCTGACGGTTCACGGGATTTCCTGCTGCCAAGCGGGACCACGAAAGACCTTGTTGGCTCTTACGCAAAACTCGCGAAGCGCTCACAGGACCTCGATATCCGCGTGCCATTCACTTCAGAAAACGTCGTGACCTACCGCATCGCGAAGGCCTCCGGGTTTGCGAAAATTCCGCAGGATGTGAGCCTCCAGAGTCGTTTTGGAGCGCTTAATATCAAGTACGTTCAAAAGGGCGATGAGGTTGAGGCATCGGTGATTTACCGAATCGATATCCAACGAGTTTCGGTCGAAGATTATAATGAATTCAGAAGCTTCGTGGCCGACATGAACGATGCCTTGAACGAGACGATTACGCTGGGGAACACACCATGAAAATACTCAAACAAGGCCCTGGCATTAAAAATATTCTGGTGGTGGTTGCTTCTGCTTTTTTGCTGAGCGCTTGTGGTGGTTCACAAAAAGTGAAACCTCGCTTTTACGATGTCGATGCAGGGACACCCGCAGGACAGGCGCTCGAAGCATGGTTGGCGGGCGACGAAGAAGCCGCCGCCAAGATTCTAGAAACCCCGTCGACCACGCCCGAACACGCGTTTATTGCGGCCGAAATTGCCTATGGCGAAGGCGACGTAGAAGACGCCTTCAATCGTTACGGTTACGTGGTCTCAAAATTCCCCGACCATGCCTTCGCGCGATATGCGGCGGCTCGGCTCTACACGTTGCGCGACACCGTGCGCGATTTTCCCGAACGTGCAGCGGCGGTCTTGGACGCGATCGATACGACCAAGCTCGATCCGTTGGCGCGCACCTACATCGCGATGGCCGAACAGGCCGTGATTTTCAGGACCTGGGACCGCTCCGATAATGCCGCCCCATTTGAGGGATCGGCGATCGGGTTTCCTGATCGTTGGAATATCACCCCGTCTTTTTCGCCCTTCCGTTTGACGGCGTTTGATGCCGAATATCCGCCCCAAAAATCAGCCAGTCTTTCACCCGAGTATTTGAGCCCAGTTTTTGCGGTCGACGACCCTCGCAACTACGAAAAAATTCAACCCTATTTCCCGGCTGGGCTTTCTTTAGCTCCCCCAACGAAGCGAGACGGTGTCCATTATTTGGAGACCTTTGCGACCGTTACCCAGGAACGAGATCTGTGGATTTACGGCAATTTTTCGGGGCGAACCCAGGTGTTGATCGATGGCGAGGTCGTGCTTGATCGCGCCGAAGATGATTACCAGACGGGCAAACGCCTTCGTAAAATCCGGCTTTCCCCAGGTACCCACCGTTTGCTCGTGAAGCTGGCCGTTCAACGCGGTTATCGCGATTGGTTTGACCTTCAGTTTATCCCGGCAGGGCCAGTGACGCGTACCGGCCTTGTTTTCGAGAGCGGATGCTTGGCCGATCGCATGATTTCGCCGTGTCATGAAGGCGGCGCGTCGAAGGATGCCGAAGTCGAGATGCTCAGTGACGCTGTGATGCCATCGGCCCTTGAGCCCGTATTTGTGCCCACAGAAAACATCGCTGAATCAGGCGACCTCTCGCTCTATTTGACGATGCTTGGGGCCTATTTTTCTGCCGAGGACGCGGTCTTCGACCAGGTTTGGGAAGCACTGGCCAAACGTCGTCCTAATTTTGCGGCCGGCCACGCGCTGCGCTCGCAGCAGGTCCAGACCTTGTGGCAATGGCCGTCTCGCCTGCGCGACGCGACCTCGTTGCAAGAGCTTCGTGAGGCCTTGCGACTGCAGCCAACGAGCACGATTTACACCCACCTTTTGGCCCAACGAATCAAGGGCAGCGCCAGCGATCGCGAGATTCGTGAACTTACCGAATCCGCCGCCAAGACCGCGGTGGTGGATGGCCGTGTGCGCCTCTTGCCCGCTCTAGAAGCGTGGTCAAAATACCTTGAAGATTTGGGTTACGACGAAGCTGCCGAAAAGGAGTGGAGAAACGTTCAGAGCCTCTCGCCGGGCGATTGTGATGCGGGACGAGCGATTCAGCGATTCGAACAGGCCCGAAACGTATTTTCGGCGCCGGAGGACTTGGTCAAAGACCCGGGTTCATGTCCGGCGGTCATCGAGGCCTACCAGAGCGCCCGAAGCGACCGCGACGAAGCCAATCTTGCGCATTATAAGAAGTATGCAGGCCGTTTTCCCTACAGCGCTGACCCTCAAGTTCGTTATGCCAACGAACTCGTTAAATTGGGCCGTATCGATGAAGCCAAAGCGCATATCGAAGAGACGCTCAAGCGCATTCCCGATGCCGCAAACGCGATCTCTTGGAAGGTAGACCGTGCGTTCGCTGACGACGGTGTGGAAAGTGCGCTCAAGATCTTGGCCGCCGCGGAACCGGTCGTGGGTTCGACCGCTTGGGTTGTTTGGAAACGGGCGTTGCTGAAGCAGGAAATTCCGCTCATGACGACGATGCCGGACGGTTATAAGGCTGCGATGGAAGCGGTGAAGGCCTCTAAAACCAAGGCCCTAAGCACCGATGACGCCTATTACGTCATCGACTTTGCCGCTCGCCAATATTTCCCAGATGGCGCCAATATCACGTTGACCCACACCGTGGTTCGCGTGTTGACCAAGAACGCCATCGACCGATTTGCCGAGACTCAAGTGCCTTCGGACGCGCGGATTCTGGTGGTCCGCACCATCAAACAAGATGGGACGGTTCAGGTTCCTGAAGAAACCGCTGGCAAACAGACTTTGTCGATGTCCGGCCTGGCCGAGGGCGACTTCGTAGAATTGGCGTTCATTCAATTCAACGACAGTCCGTATCCTGAGTCCTCACGCGATGGCGTGCGCTTTTTCTTTAGAATGGAGGATATTTCCACGCTTCATTCTGAGTTCGTGATCCTTGGAGACCGCGCCGATTTCATTCTGCAAAATAATCCGCCTAAACCCCAAGACATCCAGATTGGCGACTTGAAAGGCGTTCGTTTTCTGGCCACCGATAATCCCCGTCCTCGCGAAGAGCGTTATAGCGTGGGCGTCGAAGAGTATTTGCCATGGATCCAGATGCACCGAAACGGCTTAGCGATCGAGCGAACCGAAGGTTTGCGCCGGGTTCGTTATGAACAATTGGTGGACTCGTCCAAGCCAAGCACAGCCTTTAAGGCTCAGGCCCGTCGATGGATTGAAGCCGCAGGCGAAGCCAGTGAATTGGACCGCGCAAAATCGCTATTTTATGCGGTGTCGGCTTGGATTCCTGAGCCCTCGCTTGGGGACCTGACGACCGACGTGAGCCATGCCGTGCTGACCCGCGAGGGTAACTCGATGACCTTGCTCCGCGCGGTGCTGAACGAAGCAGGAATCAAGAACGACCTCTATTTTATTCGAAGCCCCTACGCTGCTCCCGAAAAGCTCCCGACGCGTGAAGCCGGTAATTTCAACACCCCGATTCTTCGGGTCGAAGTCGATGGTGAGGGTCACTGGCTTTCGCCATCGGGACCAGACGCGATGTTTGGTGCCGTGGAACAACAAAACTTCGGGCAGGAGCTGATGTGCGTAACCTGCAAATCGGCAGCGGATGGTGTCGCGCGCCTTCCAATGACCGGCTTTCCCGACAACGCCGAGAACGTGGTGATTAAGGCTCAGCTCGACGATAAGGGCGACCTTGCAGGAACGCTTCAGGTGATCTTGAAGGGGGCCGCAGCCGAACCTTTACGCGCTGGCCTGCGTGCCCGTGCCGATGATGCCAATCGCGAAAAGCTGATGGGAGCGATTGCTGCTCAGTTGGTTTCGGGAAGCACGGTTCAATCCTACGAAATCATCAACGAGAAGGCTCCAGATACGACTTTGGAGCTTGTGATGAAGATTACCCGTTCTGGCTTCGCGCGGCCCAATGCAGGGGGCCTGGGCATCGAGACACGCCTTTTTGACGAACCCATCGCACGGGTCTTCGCCTCATTGCCCGAACGAACGGTCCCCATGATGATCGGCTATGCTCGACAGGGCGAACAACATATGGAGCTCAGCTTCCCAAGAAAACCCAAAGTTTTGAGCCTCTCGGGCACCCGCGATGTCAGCTCCAAATTCGGCTCCTTCAAGCGCTCAGTCAGCGTCGAAGGCAACACGCTGATCTTGGATAATACCGGCACCTTGCCCATCCAACGCGTACCCGTCGACGCCTACCCAGCCTTCCAGAAATGGGCCGTCGACGTCGAGCAAAACTCCCCATTCGTAGTCGTCTACTGAGTTTGTTTCCGGCGGTGTGATTGGTCCGCCGGGCTCCAGCCCGGCTCACCGCTCACTGCTCACCGCTCACCGCTCACCGCTCACCGCTCACCGCTCACCGCTCGCTGCTCGCAGCGGCAGGCATCAAAGCCCGCAACAGCACAAAGCCCGAACCCGCCAAGGCGCCCAAAACACCGATGCCAATCAGTAGATCGGTCAGGATTGGGTCGGGCGCCGTATCGAAACCGATGATGCGCGGAAGGATCACTCCATTCACGGCGTTCAGCGCCGCATGACTTGCGATGGCAGGCCATACAGACCCGCTTCTCCAGGTCAGCCAAGCAAAGAATGCCCCCACGATCGCCAGCGGGAAAAGCGACATTTCATTAAAGTGAATGATGCCAAAAAGCAGCCCATTCAACCCGATCGCCAACGCGACCGGCAGATGTTGCAGCTGAACTTTCAGCAAAGTTCCGCGAAAGAGGAACTCTTCGCAGACCGGTGCAAACACGGTGATGGCGATGGCCCCAGCCATGGCTTTCCACACTTCGGGCGGATTCAGCAATTGCTGCATTACGATCGTGTATTCGGCCTGCCGCTCTTGCAGCGAGGGCATAAAATACACGACCAACGCGGCCAAGACGTTGGCGCCAAGGCCAATCAGAATGCTGGTCGTGAGCATCAAGACTGTCGGGCGAGCGCCGATCGGCCATGGGGTCGATCTGAAAACTGGCGCCCAGCCCATATCGGGAAACGCGCGCTGGTAGGCCATCGCGGGCCCAAGCACGCATAAGACCTCGCTGAGCATCAACGAAAACGCCAGTGGCAGCAGCAACTGAAGGAAGCCGCCGACAGCGACCATCAGGAAGGCGACCAAAAAAAACAGCGCGTATGCTGAAAAGGCAGAGGGAGAATTAGTACGCATTGAACTCGAGCGTAAGCTCGACGTCCGCCTCGAAAGGCTCATTGCCGATACGAGCCGTAGGGCCCGACACACCAAAGAGGAAATCCCCCTCAAAGTACTTTGCTTCACGTGTGAAGGCAGGGCGATCCACGGTCACATCAAAGGAGAGCGGCACAAGACCGACGGACTGCGAAGGAGTTTTGGTCGTGCCGGCCACCAACGTGTTGCCATCGGTAGGCTGCAACAAGAGTTCGATGTCGCCACTCCACAGATAGGGCCACGAACGCACGGCCGAGGTTGTGCCCTCGACGACCTTCATCGACGCCGAAGTCAGCTCGATTTCATTGGCCGGATGCCCCAGTGTTTCTTCAGCTTCGGCAAGGAACGCCGAAAAACCTTCAAAACCTTGTTCCGCCCGACAGACCTCAAGTTCGTCGGTGCACGAGCCAAATCCATCGCTGAAAAAACCGTTGGCTTCGTCGCAATCCTGACAGTTATTTCCGATATATCCGGTTGAACATTCACATGCGGGAATGCCCTGATCGTCTTCCATGCATTGACCATTGCCGGCGCAGAAGGTCGCCGTACAGCCTTCGTCGGCCACACAGAGGTTTTCGGCGTCAAGGCTTGTTCCTGGGGCGCAATCGCAACGAAAAACTGTTCCCTGTGCCAAACAGCGGGTTTTGCCTTCTTCCTCGGTGCAGGGATTGGGGTCGCAAGGGCCAAGCGTGCAAGAGCCGCCTAACTGAACCAACGCCTGAAGTCGTCCTTTCTGGACATCGCGTGGACCAACCCCTTGAATCTGAACTACAAGTTTGGTCGTGGCTGCGGGTTCTTCGCAGCCCGTAGAAAGCAGGGTTGCGGCGGCTGCCATGATAAAGAGAACACGTTGCATGGATTCCTCGAAAAACCGGTCGGAGCACTTTATGCCGGCTTGCGGGTCGGTACAAGGCCCTTGCCTCAATGTCGGTTGAAGCTCTCGCCGACTGCTCTAAGATCCCGTATGCTTGCTACGAGGTTCATATGACGTTTTCAGATCAGCTTAAGAAAATCAAAAAGGACCTCGAAAACCAAGAGAAGTCCGTTAAGAAGCAAGCCATCGAGAAGATGGCCCGGCCTCCTAAGGCGCCCAAGCCGGTTCAAAAAACCAAAGGTCATGCCGCGCCTCAGCCCGCCGAAAGTCACCTCAGTGACGACGAGCTTTTTGCACAATCGATCGCCGGCATCGGAAAAAACGAAGTGTATCGCGGCAAATTTGGCGATCCCCTGGACAAGTGGGAGCCCCAAAAAGAAGTCGATAAAAAAGCCGAGGCTAAGACCCATGCCGAGGAGGCCGAAGCCCGTCAATTTGTCGAAGAATTGCGGGAACAGCGGACCTTCGAAGAGGTGGTCGGCAAGCTCGATAAACGCTTCAAGGGCGAGAAATACCATGTCCCCAACAAGGCGACAGCGATTGCTGCGGCGACGCCACTTCATACCGAATCGCTTGCTCTAGACAGCGACGGACTGCGCTCGGTCGAAGTCACGCCAGCCCACCGCGAGCTGTTGAAACGGGCCGATATTTACCGAAAAGAAAAACGAATTCCTGAGCTGAATCTACGTGGTCGCACCAAAGACGACGCGCTGCTACGGCTTGAGGGGTTTTTGGATATCGCCCGCCGTCGCGGCGACCGTTACGGCCGCGTGATTCACGGCAAAGGCAAAGGCTCACAAGACGATCCGGTGATCAAACCCGCCGTCTTGATCTGGTGCGAAGGGCCTGGCGCGAAATTTGTCGCCGGCTACGCCCCCGAAGTCAGCGACGATGGGGATTACGGCTCGATCATGCTCGAGTTTCGAAAGACCTGACGCGGTCTTTATGCCGATCCATGACCTGAAACGCCCCGCGCCAAAGCCAATCAATAATGGCTCTTCTTGCCGCTTTTCACGCGAACGAGACCCCCTAAGCTCTTAGATCAAGTAGGAAAACTAGGTGCATTTACGGCCATTCCACACTAGGCTGGGCGCCGAACAACGATTTTATCGCTGAGGAGCATGAAAAATGTCTAGTTTTGCCGCACCCGCAAGTAATCCCATGGGCCAGTCACTTGGTGTCGATGATATCGAACTTCAAAACCCGGCTCACCCCAAAGTTGATATCGTCGCGACCTTCACAGACGCCTTCGAAATCATCAAACAAAATCCCGCTGAAGCCATCGGCGGTGCCATGGGGATTATGTTCCTTACGCTCGTGATAAACGTGATTTTGGCACTCATTCAAGGCGTCATTGTTGGCATTTTGTCGACAGCGATGTCTCAGACAGGCTCCGAATCAGCGATGTATGGTGTGATGGCGATTCAGGGAGTGCTGCAACTCTTCTCAACGGTGATTCTGATTATTATCCAGGGCGTTCTCACCGGTGGATATTATATCATGTGGTTGCGGATGGTTCGTGGCGAAGAAGTCTCGTTCAACAACTTCATGGAGGTGAAACCTTTCATCCTTCCATTGATCCTGACGACACTTCTTATGCAACTTTGCATCTTCGGCGGCATGCTTCTGCTTGTTGTTCCAGGCATCATCATTTCGTTGGGCATCTGGGTTGCACCGATGGTCGTGCTCGATAAGAACCTCAGCCCTGTCGACGCCATCAAGGGCGCTTGGCGCATCACCGATGGTTACAAGGTGGATATCTTCCTTTTTGGCATCCTGATGACGGTCGTCAACATGATCGGCATGATTCCTTGCGGATTGGGATTGATCCTCACCATCCCTTTGAGCCTCGGCGGCGTCGTGTCTTTCTACAATCAAATCGCCGTGCCGGGCCGTGCTTACGCTGAAGGCGAGCAACTTCTTCACGCTTTCGAATAGTCGTGATGGGTGGCGATGTGAATCAGTCTGATTTCGACCTTGAGGTCGACCAACGTATCGCCGCCTTGCGCTCCAACCCGGATTCGTTTCTCCAACGTTTTGACACCAATCAAGACGGCCGCATCGACGGTCAAGAGATGGCGGCCGTACGAGCCGTGATCACCCACGAAATTCTGTCGGGAACTCAAGCCACCAACAACCCATTGGTGGTCCGCGATCGCTTCGAGTTTTTATCGGAGCTCGGCCATGGCGCGCAGGGCGTGACGCATCTGGCCCGCGACCTGAAGACCGGCGACCTGGTTGCCGTGAAGGTGATGAACCTCAAGACTGCCAAAGAATGGAAGGCAATCGACCTTTTTCATCGCGAAGTCGAAGCCCTGCGCCGGCTTTCTCATCCCCAAATCCCTGCGTTCATCGATGCTTTTGACATCGACGAAACCGAGTTCTATCTGGTCCAAGCCTTCGTGCCTGGCGATAACCTGATGGTCCGGCTCGCGCGCCAGGAACTGATGGACGAGGTGCGTCTTAGGGATATCGCCGAGCAATTGCTTGAGGTGCTGGCCTACCTTCATCGCCAGTCTCCTCCGGTACTGCACCGCGATGTGAAACCTGCGAATATTATTATTGGAAACGACGGCAAGGTGTCCCTCGTCGATTTTGGAGCCGTTCAAAATCAAGGATCCAGGGGCACCACGATTGTGGCCGTTCCAGCCTCCGATGTTTATGCCGCGGGCGCACTCCTGGTGCACGCCGCAACCCGAGTCCATCCGGCAGACTTGGAGGTCTCTCGGTTGAAACTTCAGTGGCGGGCTCGGGCGCGCGTCGACAACGCCTTGGCGGATTGGATCGATCGGTTGATTTCACCGGCCATTGAAGATCGGCCACAAGATGCCAACGAGGCGCTTCGCTTATTGAAATTGGCTGACGCCCAGGATGCTCAGATCGCAACAACTGGGTCCAATGCACTCGTGACGAATCAGTCGTCGCAACATGGAACGGTGGAAATCACGCGTGATGATGCTGGGCTTACCGTAACGATTGGCCCACGCCGTTGGTTATATTTTGCTGGCTATTTCGTTCATTTTCTTTCGCCAATCATAGCTTTTTCTTTGATAGAAATGACCCTTGAGACAACATTGGTGGTCTACGGTGGAACTCTTCTGCTTTTTCTATTGGCGCTTGTATTAGTCCGCTACATGCGGAGGGTTCGGACCCTGAAATTGAATCCAGAACGCGCCGAAATTTATGTCGGTCGAGTCTTGAATAAGTCGCTGAGTATGCGAGATGTTGATGGTCCGCTCATGGTTAGAGAAAAGCGGTGGAACCGCCTTTATTTGTTGATGAAAAACGGCAAAAAAATCGAAGTCACGAATCAAGTGGGGGATGAAATGGACTGGGTCGAACATGAGATACGGAAATATTTAGACGATGTTCACTCGCCGCCAACTTTAGTGATTGGATCGAATCATTGATTTCACCGGCAGTTAAAGACAGGCACAAAATGCCGTCGAGGCGCTGTAGAGGTCGACTGGGTTGAACACGAAATTCACAAGTATTTAGATGTCATTCAATCTCAGGTCAGACTCTGACGTGCCATTGTTGGGATTGGATACATGCCTCCGAAACGATTCGTTTCTCCAGTTTTTGGCGTGACTCTGCGCGGCAAGTAGTTGCAAGGTGAATTGATAGCAATTTTGGATAACGCGACATGAATCAACCTGATTTCGAAGTTGAAGTCGATCGCCGCATCGCGGAACTTCGCGCCAATCCGGATTCGTTTCTCCAACGTTTTGACACCAATCAAGACGGCCGCATCGACGGTCAAGAGATGGCGGCCGTACGAGCCGTGATCACCCACGAAATTCTGTCGGGAACTCAAGCCACCAACAACCCATTGGTGGTCCGCGATCGCTTCGAGTTTTTATCGGAGCTCGGCCATGGCGCGCAGGGCGTGACGCATCTGGCCCGCGACCTGAAGACCGGCGACCTGGTTGCCGTGAAGGTGATGAACCTCAAGACTGCCAAAGAATGGAAGGCAATCGACCTTTTTCATCGCGAAGTCGAAGCCCTGCGCCGGCTTTCTCATCCCCAAATCCCTGCGTTCATCGATGCTTTTGACATCGACGAAACCGAGTTCTATCTGGTCCAAGCCTTCGTGCCTGGCGATAACCTGATGGTCCGGCTCGCGCGCCAGGAACTGATGGACGAGGTGCGTCTTAGGGATATCGCCGAGCAATTGCTTGAGGTGCTGGCCTACCTTCATCGCCAGTCTCCTCCGGTACTGCACCGCGATGTGAAGCCCGCAAACATTATCATTGGAAACGACGGCAAAGTGTCTCTCGTCGATTTTGGGGCGGTTCAAAACCAAGGCTCCAGAGGCACCACGATCGTGGGTACGTCAGGGTATATGCCGCCTGAACAACTCAGCGGACATGCGGTTCCGGCCAGCGACGTCTATGCGGCCGGTGCGCTCTTAGTGCACGCCGCGACCCGCACCCATCCTGCAGATTTGGACGTCTCGCGCCTGAAGCTGCAATGGCGGTCCCGTGCCCGACTCGCCGAGACGCTCCAGGATTGGATCGATCGACTGATTTCCCCGGTGGTCGAAGACAGGCCCAGAAACGCGGCCGAAGCGCTGCGCTGGCTTAAGGTTGGCGCGTCGACTGAGGTGTCAACGTCGTCCCTGCGTCCACGTCCGGTGCGCGCGCTTGCCAAAAGCCTCGTATCGCCCAAGGGATCGATATCGATCACGCAGGGCGATAATGGGTTCATGATGGTGATCCAACCCGCATCATGGACGGTGTTTTTGTTCAAAATCGGGCTTGTTGGAGTGCCAATTCTGGCGCTCATATTTGTTGCACCCACGACGGCTCAGCGCTTCATGTTTGCGGCGGCGGGTATCATCATTGGTGCCTTCTACCTTTGGAAATTCCTCCGCTACCGTGCGCTGCGCACACTCAAAGTTTCGGCGGACCGAGTCGAGCTGTTGTCCGATGGAATTTTAGAAGCATCGATGGGTGTCGGTGAACTTGACGGCCCGGCCGTGTACTTTCGGAGACCTCACACTGGATTTCTTCTTAAGAAAAAAGACGGCCAAACGATTCAGCTTACCCATGCGCTGCCGGGCAAAGACGAAGATTGGGCCTCTCATGAAATTCGAAAATACCTCGCTGAGCTCAAATCATGAGTTTTTCTTCACGCTTTATCAAAGACGAGCTTATCTCGGAGGGGCAAGCGCTGACCTGGAAAGGTCATGAAGCCGAGTCCGGCCGCCCGGTTGTGGTCAAGGAACTTCGTTTAAATGACCGTTCGCAGTGGAAGGGCATCGAGCTTTTTGAGCGCGAAGTAAAGGTGTTGCGGCAGCTCAAACATGCTTCGATTCCGGCCTTGCTCGGCTCCGATTTTGGGCAGGAAGACCCGCATATTTGGCTGCTGGCTCAGGAATGGATAACGGGGACCGACCTTCGAAATCCTCCGCCGATGGACGAGGACGCGATCTGTGATTTGACCAAGGGAATTCTTCAAATATTGGTGTATTTGCAGACCTTTTCTCCGCCTCTGATCCACCGCGACATTAAGCCCGCAAATATTATTTTGAATGGTGGTCGTCCGTTCTTGGTCGATTTTGGGGCGGTTCAGCTGGTGACTCCTTCCGATGAAGGAGGTTCCACGATTGTTGGGACTTCGGGATACATGGCTCCAGAACAGTTAATGGGGCGTACAAGCGCATCCAGCGACCTCTACGGCCTTGGCATGACTCTGGTTTGGTTGGTGACGCGCCGAGAGCCGGACACCCTGCCTGTGAGTCGAATGAGGACGATTTGGGAGAACGCCTTAAGTGTGCCTATTTCGCCGGATTTGAAGGGATTTATCGACCGGTTGATTTCGCCGCTGGAGGAGGACCGTTTTTCCGATGCCGCTGCTGCACTCCTGGCGTTGACGCCAAAAACGACAAACCTTGTTCGAAGCCGTCCCTCCGACACCCGGGTGGAGTTGATGAGAGGCGATAGGCGTTTCGAGTTGAATCTGCGGCCTAACCCGTGGGCTTGGCCTGGGGCCGGCGCCTGCCTGCTCCTTTCGGTTCTTGGTGGGTGGGCATTAACCCGTTGGGATTTTAGCCTTCATTCGCTGGCTATGATTGCCGTTTTTTCCGTGTGTGCATTCCTGATTTCGATCGTGCTCGCCATGTCGGCCTCGACCCGGTTGCGGCTTCGAATTATGGGTGGAACTTGGCGGTGGGAAGCCGGAAAGCGCGTCCTGGCTCAAGGGCCAGTCTCGGAGCTCCGCGGGATTTCCCACGTAAACGCCGAGCGCGACACCAGGTATCTTGCCCTCTTGTGTGAGGATCGTACCTATCCGATTTTTAGCGGGAATCGGCGCGAGCAAGAGTGGCTGGATAGTGAGTTGAGGGACTTTCTGAGTCGTGGAATCTAATCGGGCCTTCACGAGGAATCCGTTTTGTGGAATCTTCGTGAAATTGGTCAGACAAAATAAGTGGAGCGCAAATGATTACGAGCACGCGAAAGGGTTGGTTTTCTAGAGCTGGCGACAGTTTTGGAGGTGTGATTTTCGGGATCCTTTTATTCTTAGGGTCTTTTGCACTCTTGTTTTGGAACGAAGGCCGGGCCGTAAAACGGGCTCGCGATCTTGAGTTCGGAGCCGAAAATGTTGTCAAAGCCAGCGCTGCGACGGTTAACGCCAAGAACGAGGGCAAGCTGATTCATGTGAGTGGGGCTGTCAGTGCACCTGGCGTGGTTGCCGACCCCGTATTTGGCGTTCAGACAAAGGCCCTGCGGCTTTCGCGCGAAGTCGAGATGTACCAATGGAAAGAGAGTTCGAAGTCAAAGAAGGACAAGAAACTCGGTGGATCGGAAGTGACGACAACCGAATATAAATACCAATTGGTGTGGAACGATAAGCTGATTAAATCCGGTGATTTCCAGGAATCTGGGCACGACAACCCGTCCACGATGCCCTATGACGGCGCGGACTTTTCGGCCCAAGGCATAAAATTGGGGGCCTATTCCTTGGCTCCGGCCATCGTCGAAGACATCAGCCCCGACACCGCGTTCACACCGGCTCCAACCAAGATGCCCGCCGGGGCAAAGATGGCCGGATCCTACATTTATGTGGGTCAGGCGATGAATGCTCCCAAGGTTGGCGACCTTCGCATCTCTTATAAAACCGCTCCATTTGGTCCGTTTTCGATTGTCGCCGGACAGCAGGCGCAAGGGCTCGTTCCGTTCGCCGACCCAGAATTAAATGACCCGATTACCCTGCTCGAAAAGGGAACTCAATCCGCCGAGGCCATGTTTAAAGCCGCGGAGGACGCCAATGCCGTCATGACGTTGATCCTTCGATTCGTGGGCTTCTTGATGATGTTCTTCGGCCTGCGCCTGGTCTCGCAACCGCTCTCCGTCTTGGCCAGCATTCTGCCCTTCATGGGAACAGCCGTCGGGTTTGTGACCGGTTTTGTATCGTTCTTCATCGCCCTTGGCTTATCGATGGTGACGATTGCCATCGCATGGATCTTCTATCGACCCTTGGTCGGAATCCTGCTGCTTATCGTGGCTATCGGCGCCATCGCCGCGGCCATTACATTGGCGCGAAAAGCGTCGAATAAAGCGACAGCCTAAAATGCGCCTGGCGCAGGATATCCCGCTCGGCATTGCAGCTTCTGCATCGCGGCCTTGTGTCCGTCGACTACTTCATTTCATTATGAAGCCACGGATTGCTCAAATGACAGGTTGTTATGGCTGATTGGAATACTGAACTACAATTTTCGACCGATGAAGCAGACATCGAACGGGAGACTCGGAAAGCTGATGGCCAGCTCGACGTGCTTCTCAAAACGCCTGTGCCGTTCCTCCTCAAAATTTCACATATTCTTGGTGCAGCCATTTCGTACGGAAAACCTAATTGGAAACAGCTTCCGCCATCCCTCCGTGATGATGTTCAAGAAATTGGGTTTAAGCCGTGCTGCAAAATATTGTGGGGACACTGGCCCCTGCCGTACATGAGGACGCCGCAGTGGATCGGCCCGGAGGGCTTCACCCAACTTGAGGCCTATCACGGCAAGCGTTTTTATCTAACAACCTTGTTCACAGATGGTACCGCCATTGCGACGACCAATCGCAGTGAAGGCGGCGGGAACGCGTTGACGGAGTACGAAATTTCGAGCGGTGACTTCAAACAGGACTATCGCGATCATCTGGACGAGGTCCGAAATTATATGGGAAAGGCGAATGTCCAACCGATCTATTCGCCCACACCCGCGTTGATTCGTAAACGTTTCGAAGTCTTGTACCGCTTACAAACGCCACTTCCGGCCGCAGTCGCGGCCATTGCGACCCAGGCTTCGCTGGTGATTGGCGTGGTTGCCTTAATCTACAAGTTTTGGGCTATTTCATAGCGGGCCGGCCGGGACTGGCGACGGTGACGATGTGCCGGTGTGCGTAAAATCATTTGCGTGGCGTCTTACTCTTGATGTGCTTGTTCACCGTGTCACACATCGTGGGAATTTTCGCGCAAATGTCTTTTGCGAGGCCTTCGGGTGATTCGTTGGTTGTGGAAGGCCATGCCCGAGCGATGTCGAGAAACTCCGTGCATCCACGCGGTGAGTTTTGTGAGCACGCGATTTGCGCTGCGTCCAAGCCCACTGCGTATTGCGGCAGTGCGAGTGGTTGTGGGGTCGACAACTCAAACGTCGTGGATACGGAAATAGCCTGGCATAAAAAACGGTCTCTTTGCTGTGCGCACGTACTCATCATCTCGGGTCGGGCCAAAGTGGAGTCCATGACCCACGGCGTGATTCCGACCTCCGCCATCCACAAATGCACATAGGTGCGACAAATTTCTGGGTACAACCGAACACCGCGCGGCGCCGCATAACAGGCGTCTCGCGCTTTGGTCATCGCTTGCTCTGGCGAAACTTTGACGACCGAGAGCAAAAACCAACAGGCGAGATAGTCGCCGTTTTTACACCCAGTATTGAGGGATTTTACAGCGTGATCGATTCGCTCTTGCGTGCGCAATTTAAACGCGACGTTGACCGCCGCGTTGGCGCCTTCTGTGCACCCGTAGGCATTTCCTGCATCGCATGCGGCCCCAAAGGTTTCGTCGATCTCGGTCAAAGTCATGGGAGCCGGTGGCCAACCGAAATTGCTCTTCTGAAGCGCCTGCCGCCCCAACCTCAAATTCTGCCAGGATGGAGTCATGTCGGAAGGTTCGATCACTAGGCGTTCGGCCCAGGTAATTTGATGCCACCGTTTTTTGGGCCACGTTTCTGGAGCGCAGGCAGGCCAGACACCTTGGTTGCAGTATAAAGCCGACGCTTTATATCCGGTCGAGACAAAACAGGTCCATGGGTCTTGCGACATTTTACACGCATCTTCGCGAACGTTGATGGGGACGCCTCCGACTGTGCAGGAACCTTTCACCCCGTTTTGGCAGGATTTGGTGTGGGCTTCGTCTAGATCCCAATCGGCACTCGCAGCCCACGCCACGCAAGCGTCGCGGTCATCCGCAGAACATTTGGCCTTAGCCACCGTGCCAAAATCATCAGGCAATATGTACTCGCCTAGTGCGAGCGCCATGCATGCGGTGCCCCCTTCCTTTTGACATCGTGCCCAGAGCTCTTTGGGGAGGTCCAAATAGGGCAAGTCGTCGAATTGCCACGCCATGCGTGCAAAGACGGCTCTGCGACAGGCCACTGGATGTCCGTTTTTGCACATCGCATCGAGCAAATCCCGGCCCGCCACCAGCTCTTTTTCGTCCACGGGCGAAGTGACCTGGGCAATGCCTAACTGCCCACATGCTTCCAAATCGACGTTGATATCCTCGCAATTCGATTGCATCCGCTGTTTCTGGACGGATGATTGAACCTTTCCTGCTTCGGAAATGCCAAACCCAAGCAACATTGCCAAGCCAGAGATGCCCAAAACCGCCACCCCAAAAGACTTTGCATTATGGCGCCAATCCACGGTCGCATGAAGCTCGGCTCGTGTTGTCTTGGTCCACGTGAAAATGACGGTGACGATGCAGAGCACGAGTGCGAGCAGGCCTTCTGAGTGATCCGCATTAATGACAAGTAGTCTCAAAAGACCCATGAAAGTGGTTGCGCAGGTGACGACCCAGGTGCTCCACGGATGTTTGGTTTGCGTCATCACACCAATCAAGGCGGAAACAAAAAAACCAATAAATGCTAATATGTTGGCGAGGGTCGAATCGTTGGGCAGAAGGTAAAACATGTACCAAAGCGCAAGGATGCCCCAGGCGCCGCCTATAAGAGCTCGGAGGTTTTTCATTCAAAGGACCCGGAAAATAGTCGGCAAGGTCGACCACATGATCAAAACCTAAAAAAGGTCGAGAACGTGTGAGGCATGGCCCTGCATTTGATCGACATGAAGTCCTATAAAACCATGAAGGCGTCGGCTAAAGCAAAGGCCGTGTCATCAGCTCAGGTCATGCCATCTTCAGGAGAGCAAATTCACGGCCTGTTTGCCACGAGTTGCTTGGCCTCACTAACGCAGAATGAGCTGCGCGGGGCGCCGGGCAAAATACCGACAGCGCTCCTCTAAGGCACTCGGGAACTCTGAGATGTTCGGTTCCGATATCGCCTGCCGATAAAGGAGTTAATTCGTGATTTTGATGGTGTAAGTGCCCACGCTCGTGAAGTTGTGACGAACTCGGATGTAGTGGATGCCGGTCTGGGTGGCCGTGAACGTGAAGGTATCAGCGCTCGAACCCGGCACCACAGTGGACCCGTCTGGTGCGTACACGCTTTTCGCAACGGTCAAACCAGTCGTGTCCACGCGGTAGGTCGCGCCTGCCTGTAACGAGACGCGGAAATAATCAACATCGTTAGGGCTCTCGATTTCTCCGTTGGTCGGTGCAGCATCCGTCAGAATGAGCGTGCCGCTCGCCGCTTCATCACTGTGGTCGTCGGTTCCCAAGTCTGCCAGTCGCACGGTGTAGGTGCCGACGGTGGATGCGCTGGAGGAACTGGAATGACGCACATACCAAGCGTACGTGCCACCTTGGTCGAATCGGTAGCGCAGTGCGCCTGCAGAATTGATCGAAGCCACCACTGTGCCCGTTGAGTCGATCAAATAAATATACATGTCGCTGAGGCTGTTTCGCGTGCCGCTAAATTCATAGATGTGGCCGGCCTGGGCTGTGAACGCGAAATAATCGCGGTCACCAGGTGTCTCGATCTCGCCGTTTACCGCTTGGTTATCAGCAGCAATGGTTGTGGCCGTGGCGAGGGTGTCGCCGTGGTCGTCGATGCCGTCGTCGGTCATTATTACGGTGTAGGTTCCAATATTATAGGGGTCGGTCGTACTGTATGAACGCACTCGGAAAAAGTACGTGCCGGCCTGGTCAAACTCGTATTTGATGGATTCCGGGGAGTCGCGAATGATGAGAGATGTTGTACCGTCCGGGGCGTAAAGCCAGACGTAAGCGTCGCTCAACGTGGAGCGATTAACAGTCAGAGAATAGATTCGGCCGGCCTGTGCGGTGAATTTAAACCAATCATTATCCCCGGCCGTCTCGATATTTCCGTTGATGGTTTGGCCATCCGTGATCAGGGTCGCGTTTGCTGCATCATCGCCGTGGTCGTCGGTGCCTTCGTCGGTCATGCTTACGGTATAGGTTCCAACGCCATAGGGGTCGTTCGTACTGTATGGACGGACTCGGAAATAGCACGTGCCGGCTTGGTTAAACTCGTACTTGATGGATTCCGGGGAGTCGCGATTGACCAGAGCGGTTGTACCGTCGAGGGCGTAAAGCCAGACGTAGGCGTCGCTCAACGTGGAGCGATTAACAGTCAGAGAATAGATTCGGCCGGCCTGTGCGGTGAATTTAAACCAATCATTATCCCCGGCCGTCTCGATATTTCCGTTGATGGTTTGGCCATCCGTGATCAGGGTCGCGTTTGCTGCATCATCGCCGTGGTCGTCGGTGCCTTCGTCGGTCATGCTTACGGTATAGGTTCCAACACCGTAGGGGTCGTTCGTGCTGTATGGACGTACGCGGAAATAGTACGTGCCCGCTTGGTCAAACTCGTATTTGATGGATTCCGGGGAGTCGCGATTGATGAGAGTCGTTGTACCGTCGGGGGCGTAGAGCCAGACGTAGGCGTCGCTCAACGTGGAACGATTCACGGCCAAAGAATAGATTCGGCCGGCCTGTGCGGTGAATTTGAACCAATCATTATCGCCGGCCGTCTCGATGTCTCCATTGATGATTTGCCCATCCGTGATCAGGGTCGCGTGCGCGGCATCATCGCCATGGTCGTCGGTGCCTTCGTCGGTCAGCATCACTGAATATGCGCCCGTTCCTACGCTGTAATAGTTGCGAACACGGAAATAGTAGGTGCCGGCTTGGTCGAATTCGTATTTGATCGATTCCGGCGAATCACGGCTGATGAGAGAGGTCGTGCCGTTCGAACCGTACAAATAAACATAAGCGTCGCTCAAGGTGCTGCGTGTCACCGCGAATCGATAAATGCGGCCGGCCTGTGCGGTGAATTTGAACCAGTCATTATCACCATCGACATGAATGGTATGATACTGCTGTTGGCCAACGACCAGCGGCGTGGCCAGTGGGGCGCAATCGTTGGGTTCGTAGGCATCGCCGCCCAGCGTGACGGTCGCGCAGCTGGCCGGAATGTCCAGCACACAAGCCCCATTGGTCTCGACATAGCCGGCATCGCAAGAACACACAGCCGTCAGGCCGCTCGAGGAACATACACTGCGATTGGCTTCCATGCATGGATTCGACGCACAGGGGTCCGCCGGAACGCACTGATTGCCGCTAAGGACCGTATCTGTTGGGCAGGCGCACATAAAGGCTTGAGCGTCCGGGGTGCACGTCATTCCCGGCGCAGGACAGGGGTCTGGGACGCATGGGTTTGGCATTTGGCAGGTGCCGTTGGCATCCTGGTAACCCGCATCGCAAATGCAAATGGCCTGATCGCCCTGCGCAACGCAAACGCCACGATTTGGGGCGTTGCACTCAATGCCATCACAGGGATCGCGGAGCTCGCATGTGCCATCGATGTCGAGATAGCCGGCATCGCATTCACACGTGAATTCGTCTGCATTCGGCACGCAGACTCCACGGTTCTC
This sequence comes from uncultured Bradymonadales bacterium, assembly GCA_964394615.1. Classification (GTDB taxonomy): domain Bacteria; phylum Myxococcota_A; class Bradymonadia; order Bradymonadales; family Bradymonadaceae; genus JBFFMO01. Next base: position 145,216 of record CAYMYJ010000011.1, read on the forward strand.
GTCGGTGCAGGGGGTGTTTTCACAGGGACTTCCCGCGGGCAACACACACTGCCCATCGACGTCTTCGTAGCCTTCGTTGCATTGGCAAATCGCGGCTCCATCGAGGACACCGCAAACGGTGCGATTAGCCTCAGTGCAGGGGTTTGGCGCGCATAAATCGACGTCGGCCAAGCATTCGCCCTCAACCTCTGAGAGGCCGGGGTCGCAAACACAGACGGCTTCCTGAGAGTTCGGGTTGATGAGGCATTGGGTACGTCCCTCATCGGTGCACGGATTGGGAGCGCAGGCGTTGGTCTGGCTCTCGCAGGTTGCCTCATCGTTGACGGACACGCATTTTTCGTTTTCTGCGCACGAATAATCAGCGCAAAGATCGGCCGAAATTGGGGCAGGTTTCGCTGGGTCGTCACTGCAGGCATTGAGGGTCAAAAATAAGCCAATCAACAAACCGAATTTTCGTAACATTGGGGACCTCATCCAAAATCAATCGGTCTTAATACTGTGGAAGCTCCCGTTTTATTCAATTCAAAATTGTCATTGCACAGTTGCTCCAAATCCAAAGACGACGTTCAGCTCATGCCAGAACCAGTCGGCCTTCGTCGTTGAAATGGAACGCGTTTTAACCACCATCTGGATATGGCTGCGTGAAAGGCCAATGGGTCTGCTAGAAGCGGACGAACGGCCCGCCCTGAAGGATCTCCAAGAGGCGCTTAGCTGTGTCGGAATCGTCGACCAAGAGACCAACTTCTGTGTTTCGCTTATTTCCACGCGTGAGCTATAAACGGCCAAAATAATTCGGGATTTGGCATCCGAAAAAAGCTGTTTCACAACCAAACGCGTGTCGCGAGGTTGTCGACTTGTCGTATCGCCGGTCCACGCTCGTTCTGGTGACTGCTTAATGCAGAGGCCGATTGACCCTTTCGCAATACTCGGGGAATGCCTTGCAGATTTTTTGGGCGACAGCTTGAGGGGACTCTTCGGGGTCAACCGGCCAACCCTGGGCGATCCTGACGAGTCGCTCGCATCCCTCGTTTAGGTGGTCCATGCATGCAATGGATGCCCCATCCCAGGCGGCCACGTTCTGGGGCATTTGGGAAGGTTCGCCGGTCACCAGGGCGAATCGCATAAATTCAGAGACGGCATTGCACAGATACGGGTCTTTTTGCTCGCGACATATGCTGAAGGCTTCCTCTGTATTCAGGGTGGAGTCCATCAGCCACGGCGTATAGCCCGCTTCTTCCAATCGCAAGTCAACGTAGCTCTGACACAGTTCTGGATATAATTGAACGCCCCGTGGCGCCATATAACAGGCGGTGCGTGCTTCCTTTAGGGCTTGTCTCATGGGCATTTTTACGGTCGTCGCCAAGAACCAGCACGACTGATAATTGCCTAATTCACAGCCTTTTTTTAAGGATTTTACGGCGTGTTCGATACGCTCCGGTGTTCGAAATTCAAGCTGGACATTCATCGCGGCGTTGGCGCCCTCGATGCACCCATAAGAAACACCGCCATTGCAGGCCGCGCCAAAGGTCTCGTCGATTTCGGCCAACGGCATGGGCGCTGGTCGCCACTTTGCTTGGCTTTTACGGATCAAGCCCCGGCCAGCTTCTAGATTTTCCCACACGGGGGTCAGCAAAGCTGGTTTGATCGTCGTTCGTATTGACCAATCAATTTTTCCCCAGCGTTTTTCGGGCCACGCCGCGGGGTCGCAGGCCGGCCAGACACCCTGGTCGCAATATTTTGTTGATTTATGTGCGAGGTAACAGGTCCAGGGATCGTCGGACTCGGCGCAGACTTTTTTGCGAACCTCGTTCGGAACGCCAGGATAGGAACATGACCCTAAAATCCCAAGCTCGCACGATTTTATGTGCGCTTCATTCTTGTCGTCTCCGCTCGTGATTGCCCAGGCGACGCACGCGTCGAGGTCTGTTTTGGAACACTTGGAACGGGCCATATCGGCAACCACGGCGCATCCGCTGACGCCGTCACACATCTCTAATGCCGAGGCGAGACAAGCAACGCCGCCCTCCACCTCGCAGCGGTCCAAGAGTTCTTTTGAGAGGTCGCGATAGGTCATCTTGTCGAATTGCCACGAAAACCGGGTCATGATTTCGAGGCGGCAGGATGCAGGATTTCCACCTCTACACAGCTCCTTCAGGAGTGCGTTTCCGGCGATCATCTCTTTTTCATCCCTGGGACGGTTGGCCTGACTGAGCGCCCAAGCACGACAATCGTTGATGTCGACTTTGGGGTCTGCGCATCGTGATTCTAGTTTTGATTTATTGAATGATTCGATGACATTTTTTCCATCAAATACAACAAACCCAAGAACGCCGGCCGCGACCGCGACTCCAAAAAAAACTCCCGCAAACGAGAGCACGGCGCTGCGTGCGTCTGCGGCGGGTCGTAGTTCTTCGAGCGAGGTTTTGTTCCAAATGAATACGAGCGTGGCTAGAATAAGCCCGAGCGGCAAGAGGCCTGGCAAGAGGAGCACGAAAGCGAAGGGCAGGGCGAATAGACCAATAACCACACATGAGAGGCTAATGGCCCATATGCTCCATGGGTGTTTGGAGATCAGCATCACGCCAATCCATGTGCTCAAAAAGAAGCCGGTGGTCGACATAAAAGTGACCACTCCAGTAGAATCGGGCAGCATATAAAAGAGATGCCAAAACGCTAGCAGTCCCCACGCGCCACTCAAAATGGATCGAAAGTTTTTCATTCAAACACCTTGAAGAAAAAGGATAACCGACGTGTCGCCGCTAGATACTCTTCACGAGCTCCGCAACCAAACACCAAGTCTAAAACGATGCGTCATAGGCAACGAATTTCACTGGGGCCTTATAAGAAATACCAAGATAACCGATGTTTTCATGTTCCCCCCTCAGGGTTTAAAAAAACTTGTCTGAAACTGCGAAACCGATTCTAGCCGGTATTGAGTTTCTCAGATAGGAATGCAAAACAAGCGGTCCGCTCCTCCGCCATCCACACAAGCGTATCCCTCGCGGCATTCTGTGTCGACGCACGATGGGAAACACTGATTCACATTTTCGAATATGGAGCAGGGGCTTTTAACGCCACAGCCCGTGTAGTCGCTGAAGACTTCGTCGCCGACTCTCGGATTCGGCCCACCGTTGCATCCGTTAACGACACAAAAGCCATCGCGCGGGTAACCGTTTGCTCCCTCTGGGACGCAGTAGGAAAGAAAGAACGCGCCATAGCAATCCGAATCGTGCGTGCAGGGTTCTCCGACCCTCGGAAGAGGACAACCACAGGCCTCAAACCCAAATTTGTAGCACCGATCTTGAAACACAAAACGGCTGTTACAGTCGCGGGTCCACATCTCATCCACTTTGTCTTTCAGTTCCGGATCGAGTTCGTATTGCGCCGCGCAACCGTCTGAGCTCTTTTCGAGGCAGAATCTCAGTTCCTCGGCCGTGACGGCCGCGACCTCCTCGCTAAGCGTGCATACATCCGTGACACAGCTGCCATGCAGCGTATCGCAGTAGTGTTCGCAACGGTTCTCGACAGTGTCCTCGCGGACTTGCGGTGTGTTCGTCGCGTTGTTTGTCGATTGATTTGTCGCGTTATTCGTCGATTGATTTGTCGCGTTATTCGTCGCGTTATTCGATGATTCGTTGAATTTCTGGGCGTTGGGGTCTGGTTGAGGGGAATCAGCGCAAGAAACCAAAAGAATTGCAAAAATAGGTATCATTCGAAACATATGCCCCTCCCAATCATTGAATAATGAACGAAGGACAAGTTAGCCGCACACGCCGCTCTGGTAAACACGAAAGCCCGTCGCTGACTCTCAGCCAAAAAAACGAGATCGAAGATGGCCGATATCTCCTTGGCATCAGGTTGGTTTCTGTCCTATCAATAGACAATGAATTGCCCAAGCTGCCATAATCGTAATCCGTCCACCGCCAAACGCTGTCTGCATTGTGGTGAAGAGTTTAAGTCCTCCAACGAAGGCTCTTTGCTGAGTCTTGTTGCCGACGATGAAAACGGAATTAATTGGAATTACGTTGTTTTCGGCGGCATCGCGCTGTTTTTTGCCGTCATTATGGGCGTGAAAGGATTCAGCACCCACACGGTTGAATGCACCACAGATAATGCCGAGGCGGCTAAATATGAAGCGTCGCCGGATTGGACGCGGGATACATCTGCCGAACAGAATCGTCGCGACCATCAAGACACGATCGACCGCGATCAAAAGGACCTGAAGCGCCGGTTGGACAATAAAGAAAAGCTCGAAAACCTTCAGTGTTTCAAGAAGAAGACCGGCGAAGTGAAGGGCATTGCGGACTAAGAACTAAATTCATTCGCGTGGCGCAGCATCCCGCACAT
>CAYMYJ010000011.1:149662-154730 GCA_964394615.1 uncultured Bradymonadales bacterium
TTGCTCATTTTCAGTCAAAAATGCCCCCGGCTTTGAAAATCTTAAGGGAACTGCGCGCGTAATTTCTTAACTGCTTCGCGACGTTTGTCCGAAAGCTCGTCTTCAACCCCTTCGAAGGCGATTTTTCCGCGCACCATCAGCTGCGCCGCCGCAACAAAAATCAAGGGATTTTGGTCCGAGAGTTGTTCCCGGATTTTTGATTTGAGTGGCTCAGTCAGTGGCCAGACATGAAAATCCGTCAAAGCTGCCAACAATTCGGCTTTGGGTTCCCAGTCACTTAGCCTCCCAAGGATTTGTGCTGTCCAGCCTTCCGCTTGGCTCGCGTGTTCGTTGTAAGCGACCTTCAGGAACTCCTCGATCAACGACACCGACTCTCCGCGACCGAATTCGCCCGAAAGAAGCCGCGTGAATGTTATGGGTTGGGGGTCAATAAAAAAGACAATCATGCTCCCCGTTGATGAAGGTTTGGTCTTCGTGATTTCGGACCAATTCGGCGTCTCGCGTTTACGTTTTGATGGCAATGCGGCGTAACTTGGGGAGTTGACGAGGCGTTCACGCAAATCCGCTTCAGTTTGTGCGTTCATGTTGGCCCTCCCAGTCGAAAGGGAAATCGCCCAAGCCCACTGACGAAAACGCCGCACGCTCACCATCTGTGAACAGCTGCGCTTCTTCCCGAGCTTCAGGTTCAACGGCATCCCAAAATAATTTTTTGCTCAAGATGTGGGCTTCTTCAAGCCACCGTTCGACATTGTGCCGCTCATCACGTGGAAGTGAGCCCTGTATGGCAAATGTGACCATGTACAGGACGTCTGTCGAGTCTTCTGAGGCCAAGACCTGCGAGTACTCGACACGTGCTTCAGTGGTCACGCCAGCGATGTCGTAGGTTTTCGAGAACCGAAGCCACAAATCCTGTGTATCAAGGCCACGAGGTAGTGAATTGAGTACACTCAGATGCCTAGCACTCTCTTTGTCGAAGATATCGACGTACTGCAATAATAGTGGTTCGTAACGTTCACCCTGTTTGAAAATGCCCCGACTGGTATCGAGGATCGACAAAGCTTTGGTCTTGAATAAGGGCCAGTTGGGATAAGCATTGCCGTGTGCATTGACCGACATCGAGTTAATGCCGAAACGAATCACTGGCTCGGAATCATGTTTGGGATGCAATGAATATAAGGCGAGACTATCGCTAATCATTACACCGCGTTCCTCGGCTAGATCTCGCAGTTCATTATCTGGCCATGCGTCGCACATCGCTTGCGTTGGCAATTCCCGTATCGTTGACGGTCTAAAGAATGCCACGATGATGCATTCGCTGAGCGGTCGATCCATTGGCATATTTCGAGATTCCAGACGTTGCCTCGTCGGGTTGGCCAGTCACATCCGTGTTCGTGGCAGGGTCTCGAGCGTCGAAACCTCACGGTAACTCGAACGATCCGAGGGCTCAAGTTCAGTCCTGAAACATTGATGACGAAGTTTCGTCAAGATGTTTAAACTATTCGCAGAACCGCCATCTACATCCATAGGCGACTGCCGATTAAGAACCAAAAACAGAAAACGGACGTGGGCCTAGCTGACAACCGAAAACCGAATACGGCCGCAGACCCAAGCCTAGACAGCGCTCCTTAGAACGGCTAAAAACCTCGCAAGTTAGTAGCCGCTTACTAGGAGGTTTGACATGCAAGAAGCGTATATTTTGGACGCAGGTCGTTCGGCAATCGGACGACGAAAAGGCCTACTCAGCACCACTCGCCCCGATGACATGGCCGGCGCCACGTTGAAGGCGTTTGTTGAACGCGCAGGTGTCGACCCAGCTGAGGTCGAGGATGTGATCATGGGTTGTGTGACTCAGATTGGTGAGCAAGGCCTGAATATTGGCCGAATCGCTGCGCTGATCGCTGGTTTTCCTGTGACGACCACCGGAACAACCGTCAATCGCATGTGCGCCTCTAGTCTGCAGGCGGTGAACTTTGGTGCCCAAGGCGTGATGAGCGGCATGCACGACCTGATCATTGGCGCAGGCGTAGAGTCTATGAGCCGAGTCCCGATGGGCTCAGATGGCGGCGAACTCAGCGAAATTTTGCTGGACCGTTTTGATATCATCAATCAGGGCCTGAGCGCCGAGATGATCGCTGCAAAATGGGGACAGACGCGTCAGCAGCTTGATGACATGGCATTTGAATCCCATCAGCGCGCGATTGCGGCGCAAGATAAGGGATATTTCGACCGTGAAATTATGCCGCTTGAGGTGACCGGCCCTGAAGGCGAAAAGATCATGTTCCAGGTCGACGAAGGCCCACGACGTGGGACGTCCTTGGAAAAACTCGCAAGCCTTAAGCCCTGCTTCAAAGACGACGGCGTCGTGACTGCAGCTGGCGCTTCGCAGATTTCGGATGGGTCCGCTGCCGTGCTGATTGGCTCGAAAGCCAAAGCTGAAGAGCTTGGCCTGAAGACTCGCGCAAAATTCCGCGCGATGGCAGTGGCGGGCGTCGATCCGACGATCATGCTCACCGGCCCAATTCCGGCGACGCAGAAGGTCCTCAAAAAGGCCGGCCTGACGATGGACGATATCGGTCTGTTCGAGGTCAACGAAGCGTTTGCTCCCGTGGTGTTGTCGTGGGCGCAGGACATGGCGCCGGGCAATCACGAAAAACTGCTGGAACGCACCAACGTCAACGGCGGCGCGATGGCACTTGGACATCCACTTGGCTGCTCAGGCGCACGTCTTTTGACGACCTTGCTGCACGAGATGGAACGCCGGGATGTGCAATACGGCTTGGTCACACTTTGCATCGGATACGGCATGGCAGTCGCCACCATCATCGAACGCTGAGGAAAATCATGCGATTGAAAAATAAAGTAGCCCTGGTGACTGGCGCCGGGGGCGGTTTAGGGCGTGCATACGCCCTTTTGTTTGCCCAAGAGGGCGCCAAGGTGGTCGTCAACGATCTTGGCGGCACACGCGACGGTGGAGGCGCTGGAAGCGCCATGGCCGATAAGGTCGTGGCCGAAATCAAAGAGATGGGCGGCGAAGCTGTGGCAAATTACGGTTCGGTCTCGAACGCGGCGGATGCGCAGGCGATGGTGGACCAGGCCGTGAGCGCCTTTGGTAAAATCGATATCGTCGTGAATAATGCCGGTATTCTGCGCGATAAAACCCTCGTCAAAATGACCGACGAGATGTGGGACCTGGTCATCGACGTCCACCTGAAGGGCACGTATTTGGTGACCAAAGCAGCCGTGCTTGCCATGAGCGAAAGCGGCGGTCGAATCATCAACACCTCTTCGTTGGCAGGACTTTTGGGCAATTATGGCCAAGCCAACTATGGCGCAGCCAAAGCCGGCATCGCCGGCCTGACCCGCGTGGTCGCCAAAGAAACTCAAAAAATGGGCATCACGGTCAACGCCATCGCACCAGTCGCGAAAACCCGGATGACTCAAGAAATCAGCATGGTTCCCGAATCGTTTGAGCCCGAGGACATCGCTCCCTTGGTCGGTTGGCTCGCGAGCGACGAAGCCGCACACGTGAGTGGACGGGTATTTGGCGCCCATGGTTCGCATTATTTTGAGTACGTCGTCGAACAGACTCCGGGCCTCGATTTAGGCGATAAACGTTGGACAATCGACTCGGTCGGACGCCGTTTTGAGGCGATCACGGCCATGCCCAAAGGCGCGCCAGTTCTGGACGAAGCCAGCCGGGTGCTGGTGGACGCTGCTCATGAATTATTTGCCGCCATTCCGGCGACTTATCGTGCAGAAAAGGCCGGTTCATGGAGCGCAAAAATTAGATTTGATCTGGGCGGCTTGACCACGTTTTCGCTGATTGTGGGCGCCGGAGTCACCGAATTTCTAAATGGCGCGGTCGATGGCCCCACCGCGACCGTAACGTTTGACGGACCACAGACGATCCTGGACATGGCTCGCGGCGTATTGGCGGCAGAACAAGCGTTTATGGGCGGCAAGGTCAAGACCGACAACATGGGCGCACTCATGAAGTTTGGTCAGTACTTCGACTTGCGAAAAGCTGCTGATGTACTTGGCGAAATTCCAATCATTACAAGCTCGTCGCCCGAAAGAGTAGGGCTGAACAAAGACCTTCTGGGCCAAACGTATCGCGGTTCGGCGGCATTTGTTCTGAAGGAAGACCTTCAGGCATTTGCCCGCGCAACCGACGAAACGAATCCGGCGTATTTGGCGGGCACGCAGGCTCCGGCGCTCTTTCCCGTTCGCCCACTCTTGTCGATGTTACATGCCGCGATCGCTGACCCTGAGCTGAACGCCGATATGCTGCGTTTGGTGCACGGCGAACAGGACATGCGTTTCCATCGCCATCTCAAGCCGTGGGATATCGCCGCACCAAGATCTGAAATTCTTTCGATCGAAACCAAAGCTTCCGGCGAATTATTAAAGGTTCGCCAGTATTTGATGGTCGACGGAGAATTGACGACGGAAGTCATCAGCGGCTTATTTATTCGCGGTGAGAGCAAAGGAGGCGTCGATAAAAAAACCGCAGCCGAGGCTCCAAAACACGAATATATTTATTCCGAAAAACAGAAGGTCTCGACCGACCAACCATTGCGTTACGCAGACGCGTCGTTGGATCGAAACCCGATTCATATCGATGCCGATGTTGCCAAGGCCGCGGGTCATCCCTCGGTGATTCTGCATGGGCTTTGCACGATGGCTTTTGCCTCGCGTGCAGTCGTGAACGGTGTTTGTGATGGCCAACCGGAGCGTTTGAAACGATTGAAAGTTCGGTTCTCGAAACCCGTCCTTCCGGGCTGGGAGCTTGAGACCCGAATCTGGAAAGAATCATCCGCGGATGGCGTGGCGACTTATGGATTTGATGTTGTGAATCAAGATGGCGTCTCGGTGATTACGAACGCGATTGCCGAAGTCGCTTAGTCGCAAATCGCAGCAGGCCATAGGGACTGCGGATCAGGCGCAATGCCGGGCGGGAGCCCGGCCCACCAATCATAGCAAACGGCGTCGGCATTAAACTGCTAGCTGCTCACTGCTCACTGCTCACTGCTCACTGCTCACTGCTCACTGCTCACTGCTCACTGCT
>CAYMYJ010000012.1:0-144534 GCA_964394615.1 uncultured Bradymonadales bacterium
CGGCGCTCGTTGTGGCGGTTGTGCCGACGGCGACGACTGTGTCGTTCCGAGTGACTGTCTGAGTCTTGTCTGTGGCGGGATGACCTGTCAGGCAGGTCAGTGCTCAGACATGCAGAAGAACGGCACCGAAACCGATGTTGATTGCGGCAGTAACTGCAATAAATGCGCGGACAATAAAGCCTGCGTCGCAGATACGGATTGCCTGAGCAACAGTTGCCGGAATTTCCGATGTGCAGCACCAACCTGCGCCGACACCAAATTGAATGGATCAGAATCTGACGTCGATTGTGGTGGCTCATGTTCCACCAAATGCGGAACAGCCAGCCTGTGTAATTTCGGCGCCGATTGCGAATCCAAAGTCTGTGGTCCTAACGGAACCTGCCTTGCGGCGACCTGTCAGGATCAGGTGCAGAACGCGAATGAAACTGACGTGGACTGTGGTGGTCAGACTTGCTCCAAGTGTGTGCTTGCAGACACCTGCGGCGGAAACCTCGACTGCGTGAGCAATATTTGTGGCGGCGGATTGGCCGGGCCCATTTGTGCCGAGTGCGTCGAGAACCAGAAGCAGACCACGGTTCGCTCCTGTGGATACAAACAACGCGGCCAGGTCCGCCAGAATTGTCTGGGCGGATTCTGGACCGATGCTGATTGCGTCAACGTTTGGTACGGCAGCTGCAAAGAGCTGCTCGCAGACCAACCAACGACACTCGACGGCACTTACACCCTCGATCCTGACGGGCCGGCAACTGGATTCCCGTCGTTCACGGCCTTCTGTGACATGACGACCGACGGTGGTGGTTGGACCGACGTCACTCCTTGTATCGCGAAGGACAAACTCAACGCGGAACTTGTAGCCCTCGAAACCGCCAAGACATCGACCTTCGAAAACTGCCGTCCGAAAATGCAGGACGAGGCGGGTGGCCACGCTTATCACTGGACCTTCGACTTCCCAGCTGGATATCGGGAATTCTACTTCAAAGACTACGAGGCGAAGGCTAACGCGCGAGCCAATGAGACCAGCGATCTCGGTTGGATCCAAACTTCGTGGACTCAGGGATACTCGGGCAATAATATGGGGGATATCTCCTTCGGTACACCCTTCCAGGCAGGCCCAACCTATTCCTACAGCCGCTTCGCAGCGGGGTCGTTCTCGAATGGCACGTCGTGTAACTCATGCGTGCAACCTTGGCCTGGTCAGGCCACGATCAATCCGATCGGCGGCACTTCGACCAAGTTCCGAATCGCCTGGAGTGAAACAGGACCAGAGTACGAAGGCTGGTACCCTTGGTGGACGGGCTCGATTCGCTTCCGTTGAGCACGGCAAAGCTGGTGTTGAACTCTTGACACCCACATCACATTGGTTTTGATTGCCTTCGGGGTTGGAATAGTTTCCAACCCCGATGCATTTCAGGGGTTCGCTCATCGACTCTTGGCGATCTAAGGAGCAATCATGGCCAGTGTGACAATTCCCGCAGAAGACCGAACTCTCACGAATGTTGGAGAGATCAGTGATTTCTTGAGTCAGTTCGGTATTTGGTATCGACGTTTTGAAGGCTCGGATTCGTTGAGCGATGACGCGACAAACGAAGAGATCCTCGCCGCGTATGCGGAGCCGATCGATAAGCTCAAGGCCGAAGGCGGCTATGTCACAGCCGACGTCATCAATATCCAGCCCACGACCCCTAATCTCGAGGTCATGCTCGCCAAATTTGATCGGGAGCATTGGCATGACGAAGACGAAGTTCGCTTCATCGTGAAAGGCTCGGGCCTATTTCATGTGCATCCCAAGGAAGGTCCGGTCTTCCGAATAGACGTGACCAAAGGCGACATGATCAATGTTCCTCGTGGCACGATGCATTGGTTCCATCTGTGCTCGGACCGCACCATTCGGGCGATTCGGCTCTTTCAGGACATCTCGGGCTGGACACCGCATTATTCGGAGTCAGGCGTGGACGACAAATTCCAGCCGCTTTGTTTTGGCCCGTCGTACGTGTAGTGCTGTGCAGCTAGCCGCATCTATTGTTGACACAGATGGGTGTCATATGTAGTTTAGCCCGCCCTGTAGCCCGGCATACGCCGATATGGGTTGGAGAGTACCGTGCTTTTGTATGTCGAAGAATTTAAGGCCACGACCCAACGCCACATTGATTTTGTGGTGGAAGGTGAAGAACGTGATGCCTTGCTCCAAGACACCGATTATTCGCTAGTCGGTCCGTTGCTCGTGTCGGTCAATGTCGAAAGAATTGGCACAACGTTTCGAGTATCGGCAGAAGTGAAGGCCACCGTCGCTTACGATTGTGGCCGATGTTTGGAACATCGCGAACAACTTCTCGAAATCAATCCTGAATGGGTTTTGATGGAAAAGAAGGACTTCGTGAAGAAGTATTCGACGCAGGATGAATTCGAGCTTTCAGCGGAAGACCTCGACGTCAGCGTCTATGAAGGTGAAGAGATCAACCTTAGTGATCTCTTACGTGAGTCGGTTTTGTTGGAGCTCCCAACCTATGCAAGGTGTCCCGAAGGCAGCACTCAGTGCGATTCGGACTACGAGCGGAATGTGGGTTCCAAGGCGATTATACAAAATGAAGAAGCGTCTGGGGATCTTCGGTGGAGTGCACTGAAGGACCTGAAGCTTTCGAGCAAGAAATAGGAGAGAGCCATGGCGGTTCCGAAAAAACGAAAATCGAAGTCAAAAACACGTTCGCGCAAGAGCGCAAACATGAAACTTACGTTGCCGGGCTTCCAGGATTGCCCAAAATGTGGCGACGTAAAGCAATCACATCGTGTATGCCCAACCTGCGGTGAATACCGCGGTGAGCAAGTTCTCGAAGTGTTCGAAGTCTGATTTTTTGGGTGGCCGCAAGGCTCCCTTTTGAATCAGCGAACCAGCCTTCCGCGCATCTCAGTTGGGATCCCTCCGAATGGCTACTCGCGATCAAGTCATAGCGATCATCTCCGAGGTTCTAGAAGTTCCTCGTGATGAAATCCGCCAAGAAACAGACTTCGTTTCCGATCTGGGAACCACAAGTCTGGACATCGTTAACCTCATATGGCGGGTTGAGGATGAATTTGGCCTCGCGGAGACTCCTGAGTCTGTTCTGGAGCAGTTGCGTACGGTGGGGCAGCTCATCGAATTGGTTGAAGGGCTCAAAGAACCTTCTGAGGTCTATGAGGGTGGTGACGTCGCAATTGCGTCGGATCATGCCGGCGTAGACCTCAAATCGTTTCTTGGGGCTTGGTTGCGTGGCACGGATCGCGTTGTTCTGGATCTTGGACCTGTCGACACTCGACCGGTTGATTATCCGAGCTTCGCTCGCGTCCTTTGTGACCGTGTGGTTCGTGGAGAAATTCCGTTTGGAATTCTGATCTGCGGATCAGGCATCGGAATGAGCATTGCGGCGAACAAGATACCTGGCATTCGTGCCGCTCTGGTCAACGAGCCGACTTCGGCGGCCATGAGCCGAAAGCATAATGACGCGAATGTATTATGCTTGGGCGCGAGAATGACCGGCCCCGATTTGGCTGCCGAGTGCGTCAAAGCCTTCCTGAATACATCTTTTGATCCGGGCGACGACGGTCGACACCGTCGCCGTGTTCAGATGTTGTCTGAGTTAGAGAACATCTAGTCCCCGGGCTCTTCGCGGTCAGTAAGTATGCGTTGCCCATTTTGCGGTCATCTCGAAGACAAGGTGGTCGATTCGCGCCAATCGAAAGATGGAGCGTCGATTCGTCGTCGTCGCGAGTGTCTGGAGTGCACCCGCCGCTTCACGAGCTACGAGCACATTGAGGAGATGTACCCGCAGATCGTGAAGCGCGATGGGACCCGCGAGGATTACGACCGGCAGAAGATCGTCGTCGGCGTGCGAATCGCGTGTAAAAAACTGCCGATCTCGCGTCTGCAGATTGATGGCGTGGTCGATGAAGTCGAGCGACGACTTCTCGATCAGAGCGCACGTGAGATCTCAAGCGAATGGATCGGGGCGCAGGTCACGGAGTGTTTGCGCGACCTCGATCCCGTTGCGTATATCCGCTTTGCCTCCGTCTACCGGGCTTTTGGCGACATTCAGGAATTCTTACGGGAATTACGCGATCTGGATTCCTCGGCTGAAGAACTCAAAAAACCTCCAGAGGACCCCGATGACGACTGACGAGCAATACATGACGCAGGCCCTTGCGCTGGCCGCGAGGGGGGTTGGGCGAACGCGTCCCAATCCTGCGGTTGGTTGTGTGATCGTTCGTGACGGTGTCGTGTTGGGCGAAGGATGGCATCGACAGGCCGGTGAGGCCCACGCTGAGGTCGAAGCTCTACGATTGGCGGGCGATGCTCGGGGAGCAACCGTCTACGTCAGCCTGGAGCCTTGTAGCCATCATGGGCGAACGCCTCCATGTGCTGACGCGCTCGTGGCCGCTCAAGTCGCCAGAGTGGTCGTGGGAACAGTGGATCCAAATCCTGACGTCAGCGGACGCGGGATTGAGCGTCTTCGCGCTGCAGGTATTGAAGTTGTCACGGGGGTCCTCGCACAGGAGTGCCGTGAGCTCAACCGGCCGTTCTTCAAATTCATTCAGACCGCGACTCCTTGGGTTGTGGCCAAATGGGCGATGACGTTGGACGGAAAGATCGCGAGCCACAGCGGTCATTCGCGGTGGGTGACTGGTGAATTGGCGAGAGCCCGTGTTCATCAGGTCCGCAATGAGCTTGATGCCATTCTGGTGGGCGCGGGCACGGCGCGCGCTGACGATCCAGAGTTGACGTGTCGACTGCCAGAAGGACGCAATCCTGTGCGGGTGGTGCTCGACTCAAACCTTGCTCTCGACCCGGCCTTGCGGGTTTTCGCTACCGCGGGAACGCTGGTTTTTTGCGCTCCATCAGCCCCCGCGTGGTTGGAAGACCGGTTCAAGCAACGTGGCGCCATCATTATTCGGGTGCCTCATACCGCTGCCGGGCTGGATCTGAACGCGGTGCTCCGAGAGCTGGGCCAACGAGATATCATGAGTGTTTTGGTCGAGGGCGGCGGCGCCGTTTTGGGGTCGTTTTTGGATGCAGGACTTATCGACCGCGTCATGACTTTTATTGCGCCGAAGCTTGTGGGCGGCCACTCCGCACCGAGCCCCATTGGGGGTGAGGGTATTTCTCGGATGGATCAAGCCCTCCACTTATCGTGCGTTCGGCACGAGACTCTAGGCGATGACCTCCTGATAATCGGCGATGTGGAGGAAATATGTTCACAGGTTTGATCACGGATATTGGCACGATACGCGAGGTTTCGGGTGGGCGGTCAAAGACCCTTCGCATTGGTACTTCGTACGATACGGCGACCCTTGAGCTTGGCGAGTCCATCGCAGTGGACGGTGCGTGCCTGACCGTTACTCGGTTTGACGCGAATAGTTTTTACGTCGACGCGAGCCACGAGACCTTGGACCGAACGACGCTTGGTGGTCGGAAAACCGGGGATCTAGTCCATATGGAACGCGCCTTGCGGCTGGGCGATCGCCTTGGCGGGCACTGGGTATCGGGACATATCGACGGAGTGGGGCGCATCGTTGGCCGAAAAGAAATCGCTGGCGCGGTGGAACTTGAGGTTGAGGCTCCTCGCGACATGGCCTCGCTTTTCATCGAGAAGGGCTCGATCGCCATCGACGGCGTCAGCCTGACGATAAATACGACTCGTGAGCATCGTTTCACGGTGGCGATCATCCCATTCACGCAGGCGAAGACTCGTCTGCAGGAGTATCAGACGGGCCGCGCGGTGAATCTTGAGGGTGACATCCTCGGTAAATACGTGCAAAAGCTCGTCGGGATGCGCAAAGGCGGCATTGATGCCGCATTTCTTGCCCAAAACGGCTTCGAGGTAGAGTGATGGAAGAGCAAGCAATCAAACGCGTTGAAGAGGCCATCAAAGCCATCGCACGCGGAGAGATGGTTATTCTTACGGACGATGAAGATCGTGAGAACGAGGGAGATTTGGTCATGGCGGCCGAGAAAGTGACGCCTGAGGCGATCAACTTTATGGCCACCCACGCGCGTGGCTTGATCTGCCTGACTCTCACGGCCGAACGCCTCGAGGAACTTCGCGTTCCCATGATGGTGACCTCAAATAAGAGCCCCTATCAAACGGCGTTCGCGGTCAGTATCGAAGCGACCACGGGCGTGACGACCGGTATTTCTGCAGCGGACCGTGCTCGCACGATTCAAGTCGCGGTGGCGGACGGCTCAACGCCCGATGATCTGGTGATGCCAGGCCATGTATTCCCGCTGCGCGCACGCGCTGGGGGCGTGTTGGTCCGAACCGGGCAAACCGAAGGCAGCGTCGATCTTTCGCGTCTTGCTGGACTCAAGTCAGCCGCCGTGATCTGCGAGATCATGAACGAAGACGGAACCATGGCACGCATGGCCGAGCTCGAGATATTCAGCTCGGAGCATAAGCTTAAGCGACTCTCGGTGATGGACATCATCACGTATCGCCTGCAGCGCGAGAGCCTGGTGGAGCTTGTCAAAGATGACGTGCTCCCCACAGAGTGGCCAGGGGATTGGAAGGTCAGGGTTTTCCGCAGCATCGTCGACGGTGGAGAGCATCTTGCGATCGTCTGCGGTCAGCCGACAGCCGAAGAGCCGGTGCTGGTTCGGGTGCAACATCGTGCCGACACCTTTGACGTGTTTGCCAAACGCCACAGCGATTCGATGGGCTCGCTCTCTGGAGCCATGAAAGCCATTTCCGAGGCCGGCGTGGGCGTGATCGTCTACCTCGATCGGCCCGTTCGTACGGGGATCGAGATGGTGGAACATAATTTAGGACAGGTTTCTGCGACAACGCAGGACGTCAATAAACCTCGTGCAGCGATCCGGGACCTCGGTATCGGCGCGCAGATCTTGGTCGACAGTGGTGTTGGAAAGATGCGCATTTTGACCAATCGACCCAGAACGCTTGTCGGTACCGACGCGTATGGACTCGAAGTGGTCGAGCAAGTGCCAATCCCCGAAGTGTAATTACAGGTCTTTGTCGAACATGGAGTCGATAATGAGTGTGCAAGTATTCGAAGGCGTTTTTCGCGCCGATGGCAAGCGATTCGGAATCGTCGCGAGCCGTTGGAACTCTTTTTTCGCCGACCGTTTGGTCGAGGGCGCCGTGGACGCGTTGGTTCGTCATGGTGCCAAGGCTGCAGATATCAGCGTGGCAAAATGCCCCGGTGCTTTCGAAATCCCGTTGGTTGCAGCAAGAATGGCGAAATCAAAGAAATATGACGCCATCATCTGTCTGGGCGTGTTGATTCGCGGATCAACTCCGCATTTTGATTACATTTCGGCCGAGGCAACCAAAGGTGTGGCCGCTGTCGGGATGGATCAGGGCATTCCGGTGTCTTATGGAATCATCACGGTTGAATCGCTTGAACAAGCGATCGAACGAAGTGGATCCAAAGCTGGAAATAAGGGCGCAGAAGCCGCCATGGCTGCCATCGAGATGGCCAGCCTCTACGAGGCGCTTGACGCATGAAAACCAACGATGAATTTGCAGTGGCGCGACAGGCTGCGTTGCTCGTCCTTTGTGCGATCGACATCACCGACGGTGACGTTGAACAGGCGCTACAGGACTACCCGGCGAGCCTGGCGGACCAGGAAACTCTGGCAGAACATTCTGGAAAGGTTCGCGCTCAGTGGACTGAGGTTGCACGCCGCGTACGCGGGGTTCACGCGCATCTCGAGGAATTGAACGACGAGATCCGCACCGTCAGTCCCCGATGGAAAATCGAGCGGATGGCCCCGGTGGACCGCACGATTCTTCGTCTGGGTATCTGGGAGATGATCCACGGCAAGATCCCGCCTTTCCTGGTTATCAACGCATGCGTGGAGCTCGCTAAACTCTACGGCGAGAAAGGCACCCCGGCTTTTGTGAACGGGCTGCTTGATCAGACCTGCCAAAATCATCAGATTGCGATCAAATGAGACGTCTCGCGCCGACGCTGGTGATGGCGCTGGCACTGGCTGGCTGCAATGTCTCAGGCCAGACGCCTCGTCACCATAAAGCCAAAGCGCCAGACGCCAGCGGTCGGAAGCTCATCGTGGTCGATGCCAGTGGAGTCCCTCTCGGGAAGCTTCGCTTGCGCAAAGATCGCATACGGGTCTACGGCCCCGACATGATGCCGTTTGGGATGATCGCACAGGATGAATCCGGACTTGGATTTACCCCCAACGGCCAGACAACCCCACAATATTTGACGGTCGACGACCACGGGATCTGGGAATCTGCCGAATCATTGCGTATCGAGCCTGTCGATCGTGGTTGGGCGGTCTTTGGAGCCGAAGCGGCCCTGATTGGGTACGTTGAGTTCTCCGGAACCTGGACATTTCGGAGTGGTTACGATGACCGTCCCCAATGGGTTACAAAAGGACGTCAGGTCATGGCGGGCGCCGAGAAAGTCTGCACCGGTTTGTCTGCTGATGCCGAGCAGGAAATGACTCTGGCGCTATGCATCGTTGGGCTTCCTCTCGAAAGCCGCGCCCTGCTTGGCGCATGGCTAAAAGCCCAAGACATCGCCGCTGCGGCTGGCGCGAACTAAACGCAACAGAATTACCCGAGCGTAATTTTCTTGTGTCTTAAACGGGACGGAAGGCTGTCGTGCTGCGCCTCAAAGGCGTCGTAACTGACGCGATCCAACACAAAAAATGTGTGGGGAATCGGGTTCTTTTCGTCGGCGGCTACGTCTTCTTGAGACACCACGACCCATTGGCTCAGGTCGAACGCTGGAAACCTCGTGTCACCCTCGGGGCGTGCGTGCACGACCGTCAGGTAGAATCGATCTGCGCGATCAAAAAGCGCCTCGTAAATAGACGCTCCGCCCAAAATCATGATCTCTTCGGCTTCACCTGCGCAGGCCAAGGCCGCATCGATCGTGTGCACGACGTCACAGGGGGCGTGGAACGATGTGTCGCGGGTAACCACGATATTTTGGCGCGAAGGAAGCGGCTTGCCCAGAGATTCGTAGGTTCTACGCCCCATTACACACGGCTTATGAATCGTGGTTTTCTTGAACCAGCGTAGGTCCGACGGAAGTCGCCAAGGCAAGTCACCGTCTTTGCCAATCACGTAGTTTTCGGCGATCGCCGCGATAAAAGAGATCTTCATACAGCGATCGGGGCTTTGATGGACGGGTGAGACTCGTAACCAACAATTTTAATGTCGTCGTAGGTGAAGTCTTCCAGCGAGGTGATGTCGGTATTGAGTTCAAGACGTGGAAGTTCAAACGCCGAGCGGGAGAGCTGGAGTTGCACCTGCTCAAAATGGTTGGAGTAGATATGCGCGTCACCAAAGGTGTGGACAAAATCACCGACCTTCAGCCCGGTGACCTGCGCAACCATATGTGTGAGCAGCGCGTAGCTGGCGATGTTGAAGGGCACGCCCAAGAAGATATCAGCGCTTCGCTGGTAGAGCTGACATGAGAGTCGGCCGTCGGCGACGTAGAACTGAAAAAGGGCGTGGCAGGGAGGAAGCGCCATGTTTTCGATTTCTGCGACGTTCCAAGCGCTGACAATATGGCGGCGCGAATCAGGATTATTCTTGATTCCTTCCACGAGCCTTGCGATTTGGTCGATATGACGACCATCGGGTGTTGGCCATGAGCGCCATTGCACGCCGTAGACAGGGCCAAGGTTGCCGTCTTCGTCGGCCCATTCATCCCAGATTTTGACGCCGTTTTCTTTGAGATACGCAATGTTTTGATCGCCACGTAGGAACCAGAGCAGCTCGTGGATGATGGACCGAAAATGCAGTTTCTTGGTCGTGACCGCAGGAAAGCCGTCCTCTAAGTTGAACCGCATCTGGTAGCCGAACACACTTTTTGTCCCGGTTCCGGTACGGTCTGCCTTAAGTACACCGTGCTCAAGGACGTGGTTTAGCAAGTCGTGGTATTGTCTCATCGCCCATCCGTGGCAGGTATTTGGAAGGTATGAACCCTGATTTGAAACGGCGTCAGCTTAGGCGTTTGCGTTGCGTTGTGGCAACACTCGCATGTGTTGCGAGCGTTCCCGCGTGGGCCGAACCGCCCGCGGACGAGGGCTATTCTGTGACAACGCAGGCTCCCGCGGACCCCGTGCCCGCGGCTCAAGCTGCGTCCGAGGTTACTCGTCAGGATCTTGACCTCAGGTTGCCTCGTTCGTCTCCAGATGCGCTTCGATACGAACCAGGCGTCTTCGTCCAGCAAACCGCTCACGGGCAGGGCTCTGCCTATCTGAGGGGGCTCACAGGGCAACAGACCGTCATGCTTTTTGACGACGTTCGCATGAATAACAGCCTCTATCGGCAAGGCCCTAACCAGTACTTTTTTACGATCGATTCGTTGACCCTTGATCGCATCGAGGTGATCCGGGGAAGCTCGTCCACTCGATTTGGTTCGGATGCGATTGGAGGCGTCCTACGCGCATATTCGATGGAGCCCATCACGGGTGAAGACGCGTTGCATGGGCGGCTGATTGGCCGCTTTGCCACTGCCGATAGGACCCGAGGGGTTCGCGCCGAGTCTGAGGTTTCGGTGGGGGATTTTGCGATTCGGGGGGGCGCGGGTTTTCGGCTTGTCGACGAACTTGAGAGTGGTGGGCCGATCTACAATCCGCAGGACGGCGCTTTGCCCGAGGTTCCGCGCTTTCGAAAAGATGGCCGCACACAAAATGGAACCGGATTTGACGAGTTTGCGGCGGACGTGGTCGCTGTGTGGCAGGCGACTCCCAAAGATCGTCTAAAGGCGGCGTTCTTTGATTACCGCGAATTCAACGCGCCACGCACTGACGCCTGCCCGCCCGCCTATGCGCCTTTTGATGAATGCCTGATCTACGACGAACAATTTCGCGACATCGCTTACCTGCGTTGGGACACGGATTTAGGTGCACTGGCGCATCACGCCTATGCGGTGGCGTCGTGGCAACGGCAGCACGAACGACGGCGGTTGGTGCGGCCTTTTGCCTTGGCCAATGAAACAGGCCGGGACGATGTGAATACGTTCGGCCTTTCATGGCAGGCCGAGTCTAAACACTGGAAAATCCTCGAAGGGCTTAAAACGAATCTGCTCTGGGGCGCCGATCTCTACTCGGACGAGGTGAGCTCCAAAGCGTGGCTTGTTTTTTCGGATTTGGACATCGTTCGAGAGCGCAGCAGAGGGCAGTACGTCGAAGGCTCAACGTATCTGTGGGGCGGGATCTTTTCCGATGTCCGAACGGTGATTTCAGACGAGGTCGTGGCGACATTTGGGGCGCGTGTATCTCATGTGCAGGCGACGAGCCCCGGCGATGTGGCTTCGGGCAGCGATGATTTTGCACGTTCCTGGACGCCCGTCGTTGGGCACGCTTCGTTGGAGTGGTGGACGACGCCTTGGTTGTCGCTAATCGCCAATGTCGATCAGGGCTTTCGGGCTCCAAATCTGGATGACCTTACGTCGCGACAACAGACCGGCCCGGGTTATCAATTCGAAAATTCAACGCTTGCACCCGAGACGTCGCTGACCACGGAAGTCGGTGCGGTCGTACGAACAAACGCGCTGCAGATCGATGTCTGGGGCTTTCGGACGACGCTCGAAAACGCGATCGCCAGACAACCCAGCAACGTTCTGGAATGCCCGCCGCTGACTCCCGCCTGTAATTCTTCGTGGTCACGCTTTCGCCTGATCAATTTGCCCGGAACCTCGGAAATATGGGGCGCCGAGGGTGGGGCGGTGGGATTTCTGCCTAACAAGATTACGGCGCGCGCAACGATTTCATATGCATGGGGCGAAGGGCCGTCACCCGAAGATGGAAGGGAGGATGAAATGGTGCCGCTATCACGCATACCGCCGTTGAACGGGACCATGGAACTCACGTGGCGCTTCGCCAAAGGAGCCCATGTCGGGGCTTCCATGCGGTGGGCCACCTCCCAAGATCGGCTCGCCTTGCAGGATGTCAGCGACGAGCGGATTCCACGTGGCGGGACGCCTGGTTTTGCCGTGTTTGATCTGCGCGGTGGATATCGAATCAATGAACGAATCGCCATCAACGCCGTATTCGAAAACCTTGCAGACACCGCTTATCGCTACCACGGGAGCAGCATCAACGGCCCCGGTCGAAGTGTCAGTTGGCAGGCCGAGGTCGGTTTCTAACGCGCGGTGCTTTGTGTAATGTTGAGAACCCGTCTAGAAAGAGTGCGCGCGAATTTTTCCGGAGGTCGTATGAATTTGAAGTCGTTGGTGATTTATATGGTTGGGGCGTTGAGCTTGGTTGCATGCGGTGAAGACGACCCTGTGGTCACCGCCAACAACGCAAATAATGCGACGAATAATTCAACGACCGGGACAAATAACGCCTCGAATAACGCGACGAATAATTCAACGACTGGGACGAATAACGGCTCGAATAACGAAACGAATAATTCAACGAACAGCTGCGTACGGCTGGCCACGGATTATACGCCAGGTGCCGATGATTCATGGGCTGCGTGTATTTCGGACGATAACGTGTATCACGCGTTCGAACCCAGTATTTCCTCGGCCGCTCGCGTTGCGGCGTTCGAGACGATCGCTGACTTGTTATGGCGCAACGGCGTGCCGTCTGCGGTTGATTTCACCAATGCCTACGATGCATTTGCTCCAGGTGAGGGACTGCTTTCGCGCGTATCGCGCCGTGAAGATGAACATTTCGCCCCTGTTACTGACGGCGCCGGCGCTACCCTGAGTTGCCGGGACGAGGGCGTGCCCGCCATGGACATCGATCGCTGCGTTGGGCCTGCCCAAATGGTTCCATTGCTGACGACCGCATTCGAACAGGGGATTTTGGGTAACGAGCCCGAGGTAAACGCCGCGACGATCGAAGCGACCCTGCTGTGGTTTTTCCATATTTCGGTCTTCAAAGAATCGACGACCTGCGCGACCGCGAAGAAGGACTGCGATTCGGCTTACGCCTATTATACCGGCGATTTGCCGCGGGATTTGGGCATCGGTCTGGCGGGTTACCTCCAAGACTCAGCGCCCATCGCACACGAATACGTCTGGGACGGCATCCTTGGATTTCGCTGCTGGCGCGACTTAGACGGCGCCGACGTCGCGACCGACCTCGCGATGCGAGATCAGGCACTCGCACAAGTCGACCGAGGAATGCTCTACGGAGTGTCCAAGCTCGTGTTGGCCCGACTCGCCTTAATGGAAGGCCACACGGGTGCGGCCAAAGCAGCAGATTTGGCTTTCATTAAGATCCTCGGCGGGTCGCTCGTCCGCGAAATTGAAGCTCGTGCGCCGGGAGCCGGCGTCGAACTCAAGGGTGAGCTTCGAAACGACGCAACGACGTTTAGCGCGGTCGCAGTCGCCGATTATCTGACCGCCGCCTTTCCCTGCCCCTGAAGAATCCAATGTCCATGTCGATTTCTTGAGTCCGACTATCCGGCCTGAAGATCTAGGTCTACGATCGTCGGCATGAAGACAATTTTGGTTTGGATTTTTTCGCTCGTCGCGCTGCTGGTCGGCTGCGGCGATTCAAACGACACAAGCGTCTACCTCCTGCCGGGTTCTGAGCAGGTTGTGGAATTGCGGGATGGTGATCTGCACTGGGAAGTCATCTCGGAGCCCGTCTTCGGCGGCGGTGTGGTCTCGATAAACGCGGTGGCCGACGACGACGTTTGGTTCTTTGGGCGGGATGTTCAGCACTGGAATGGCCAGACGATGACACGCATGCCACTGGTGGCCGTCGGCACACCACGAGAGCCAGATTTGGCTCATTTTGCCGAAACCTCGGTATTTTTCGACTCCACGAATATCTGGGCGGCCGGTACCGCGCTTTGGCATTTTGATGGAACGGCCTGGACCGAAAAAATCGGAATTTTTCCCGAGGCTGTCGAAGGTTTCAACCGTTACGAAATTGCCGGCGACTCCACGCATTTAGCGGTGTATTTGACCGCAGTTGATCACCTTTTTGCCCAACTGCTTTCGCACGATGGTCTGCCTTTGCCTCCCGAGGCTGCTTTTGGCGAAATTGGCCATCTCCCAGGATATCTGCCCTACGCAAGCACACGACTTTTCGTTTCCAACGGAGTTCTGGGCGTGGTTGGCAAGGGCGTCAATGACGTCAACACCTTGTCGATCACCCCGTGTCTCCAGAACGAAGGCCCACTTTGGTCGCAGTCGGGGACGCAATTTTACAGCTTCCTTAATGGCAATGTTGAGCCGGGCCCCGGCCCTGACAGCCTGGTTCTAACTCAAGGCATCGTGCCCGGTAATTTTGAAGAGGCTGGGCGAGTCATGTTGGTGGACCTACCGGGCGTTGATAGCGTTGTCCGAGGCGGGGTGGGGCCGCCGGCGTCGGGCGAGGCGAACATGTCTCGTATGGTGGGAATCGCCGCGTTTGATGGCGGCGCATTTTACGCTCTTCGTGGCACGGACTCCGACGGCGAGTTCACTTTCCTGATCAAGCTCGAAGACGGCGTGGCGAGCGTTTTGCCGGACCGAATCTACGGCTTTGAGTCTTACGCCCTCGGCTTGGCTGGGGAAAATGTGTTCTTGGCAACCGCCGGTGGCGCGATTTTGATGGGGAGCCCCAAATGAACAACCTGGTCCTGTTTCTGGCTTTGGGGTTTGGAGTCGTTTCGTGTGGTTCTGACGATCTGGACGCGGACTCGATTCCCGCGGTTGAAGGTCAAGCGCTCGACTATTTAGGCACGTCCCCGAGCGATATCTGGGCGTCGAGTCCCACCACCGGTGGATTGATGCACTGGGATGGAGCTGCTTGGACCAGCGTACTGGCGCTGGCACAGGTTCCACGCATCACCAATTTCTGTTTGGCCGATGACGGCAAAGCCTGGATCGCTGGCGATATCGCATTGGGAGTCGTCGACCCTTTGGGCAACCTTACGGATTTGTCTGCTCAGGTGCCCGTGGCACCATCAGCGGCGTTTCGTCGCGTCTACTGCGGCCATGGGACGGTTTTGGTCGCGGCCGGCAACGACGCGGTCTCCGAGACATTCTTGTGGAATGGATCGAGTTTCGACCGTATCGCAAGCCCCGACGGGACTCAGAAGATAGGTTCGGCAACGATTTTTTCGCCAGAAAATATCTACGTTGGCGCCAACTCTCTTAGAAATCCGTTTCCGGACTTTGTGCGTGATACGGCAGGATTAGACTATCATTTTGACGGTCAAATATGGACACGCAGCACATCCAATCACACCACCGCGTCGATCTCGGAGGCGAGCTCAAGTTTCCCGCCCGATGATATCTGGATGGCCTGCGGGAGGAATCCTGCACACTTTGACGGCAAAGTGATGGGGCCGCTGCCAGCCCCGATGCCTGCCGTGGGCGAATGTACATTTAGCTACGTCGATGGCCGGCCTATCATTTTATATTCAGGCGGAGTGGGTTCGCCCGACGAAACGCCCGAGGCGTATTCGTGCGACACCGACGGCAACTGCAGCCTGCTCGACGTGACCGGAACAACGGATCGCGAGTATCGCCGCCTTGAGTGGGATGGGGAGCGCTGGACGGGCGACCAACACGTCGTGACGATCAAGTCGTGTACGGGCGCCGGTTGTGGTTATGGGGCGGGAGGGCCCGGCTCGTTGGTCGCCGGCGAACTTCAAGACGGCACGCTACTCTTGTCGGCAGTCGCGGACGACAACGTTAAGCGACTCTACTTTGTGCGGTGAGACATCAATCGAATCGCATGCCCGAAAGCTTCTGTTCTACCAGCCGCCGCTGACGCGCTCGAGGTCTTCGACGGTGTCGATTTCTCGCCAGCCGCCATCGATAAAGGCCGCGCCAACTTTGTGGCCACGAGCGATAATTTCCAGAAATAGGTCGGTCAGGTAGGCCTTACGGAAAAGCTTCGCGTTTTGGAATGGCTCGTCGTCGCCGTATTGGGCCCGAACATCTGCCCAGGTCTCGCGCATGATTCGTGCGCCTTCGGCCGTGTAACGCGCCAGGCCTATGAATTCTCCAATAGCGTTTTCTGGGCCAACTTGCTTTCCGACTCGTAGGATTCGGTCGCCTTCGACTTCGGCAAGCTCGGCTTGCTCAACGGGGTGGTCGTGTCGGCCTTCGTACGCGTCAGCCCAACGTCGGTCCACGGCGAGGGCAATGTCGTAGGGGCTTTCGATCACGGCACGTACGACTTCTTCGCGGTACACGATGTCCGAGTACGTCGAGATGAATGGACCGTCCATGGCGGCTTCGGCGAAAAACAATGAATGCAGGATGTTGTTATTCTTGAAGTTTGTGTTCTCGTAGTAGGTCGCTCCAGGCACCAAGAGGCGTTCTGCCAGATACCCACGCACGACGTGCAGGTCTGTGACGCCGTGAGCCGCTAAAGCTTCCAGCTGGTACGATAAAATGCTGCGCCCTTGGACCTCGACCATGCATTTGGGCCGTTCGGTCGTGTGGTGTTCAAGGCGAGAGCCCATGCCGGCCGCGATGATGATGGCTTTCATGTTATTTCCGGTAGAACGAAGGTCGGCCGAGCTTTACAACAACGCCTAGCCCAACCTTGCCAATATAAATGGTGTAAACACCCAAGAAGAGGCCCAAGAACCAGGTCACGCCGTCGATCGCAGGGTGCAGGTCTGCAAGCGCCACGATGACAATCCATGAAGGGTAGTGGACCAGGAAAGACGCGGCTCGTTGAACGAGCCAGAGGATCTTGCGGAGCAGTCCGTCGGGCATTTGGGGCTGGTTGGCCGACGCTCCAGGTTTGATGTCGACCCCGGAGTACTCGTGGCGTCGGACAAATCCGGTCAGCGAGGTCGCGACAGACACGGCCAACGCTCCGTAGATGGCCACGAAGAGCCACCTGACGTCGTCGGTGAGCATCCATTGCCGAATCCCTAAGACGGCCACCAGGAGCAACGCCTTGAACTCGTCGATGAGGAAGTCGAAATAGGCGCCTACTTCGGAGGTCATCCCTTTGAGCCTTGCGAGTTGGCCGTCCGCACAATCAAAAATATAGGCGAGTTGGACCACCATTGCCGTCGCGAGAAATCCCATAGGCGTTAGCCACAAGAGACCTGGTGCGGCGATGAATACAAATACTGCAGCCCCAAGGATCGTGACTTGATTTGGAGTCAGCGGCGTCCGTCGAAGGATCGCCACGAGCACCGCCGCGATCGGACGTGCGACGTAAACATTCCACGCAATATCATGGACTTTTCGAGACTCGCGATAAACGCGAGCGACCTCGCCGAAAACACTTTCGTTGGCACTCATGAATCGATGACCGCGTTAGGATAAAGCAATGGGGCAGGGCGTCCGTCGTCGTCGACGGCGACAAAAACGCACTCGGCTTCGGTGACTTTGTAGAGCCGATCGCGCAACGATCCTCGGTGTGCGACGACCAGAACTCGAATGGTCACACTGGTGCGCCCGACTTTTTCGGTGCGAGTGTAAAAGCTCACCCAATCACCGACATGCACACGCGACACGAATTCGACTTCTCGTAGCACCCGCGTCACCACAGGCCGTCCGGCCGAACGCAACGCTTCTTCGCCTGCTGCGACGTCGAGATGTCCAAGAATCACGCCGCCGAAGATGAAACCAAGCTGGTTGGTATCGGCGGGCATCATCACAACGCGAATCATGGGTTCGGGGTTGTACTGACCGAGTTCATGCTCAAGGTCTTCGGGCACATATTGCTTGGGAATCATCGGGCACCTCGGATTATCGTCTCAATACCCGACGTCATCTGGAATGTCGATCGTGCGATCGAGAGGGAACATCTTATCCAAGATTTGTCCGCGAACCTCGGCGCTCGGCTCGTACAGGTAGAGGTAGCGCAACATGTGTTCCGCGACTTTGCGCCCGTAAGCTCGACCCTCGTTGTACTCGAACTCTTCAACCAGCCAGGGGAACGAGGCGTCTGGATTCTTCCTAAACCACCGAGCTACGGGCGCCGGGCCTGAATTGTAGGCAGTGGCGGTAGGAACCCAGAGGCCCGAAAACGCTTCGTTGACCTTCTTCATGTAGAAGCCGCTGAATCGAAAACCGACCTCGGGTCGAAAGAACGTCGCGATATTGAAATTAGTCCCCATGTCTCGGCCGACTTTGATGGCCGTGGCTGGGATCATTTGCAGTGCTCCGACGGCGTCTGTGTTCGACACCGCGCCAGGCTTGTAACGACTTTCTTGCCGCATGATCGACCAAATGAATCCGGGATAAAGGCCGAACTCTTTGGCCACGTCCTCGACGATCGAGCGGTATGCTCGGGGAAACGCCATGGCGCTGCGCAGCGACGAGCCGTCGATCATTCCCGGGTAGCCGGTGATCGAGTTCCAGACTCGGGAGTACATCTCGTTGTAATCGCCGACAAGCTGCCCTGCGGCGTGGACCCAGACGTCCTTTTCTGATTCCGGGATCTGGGCCAGCAACTTCTTTTCGAGCGGGCCAAACGTATCGCGAGCGAGGTGCTTTTCGTTAAGCAAGGACAACGTCTTGGTGCGTTCCCATTTTTTTGCGTCACTCGCCGAGAGCTTAAATGATTTCTTCAACACATCGATTTGTGGAGAGTCGTCTAGACTTCCGCCACCTTCGGGCCACCAAACCTGCGACGCTCGGGCGTCCTTGCCTTCGATCTTGGCTCGAAGTTGCTCCCCGAGCATCGAGTAGTAGGTCAGCGGCCAGCGCTTGCGTAGACGGTCGATCCGGTCGATTGCTCGATCCTTGTCACCCAGCTCTGCCCAGGCATGCGCCTGCCAATAGTAGGCCTTGCCTTCCATCAACGGGTTGCCCATCGAAACAAGGTCTTCCCACGCATCAATCGCGTCTTTCCAACGTCCAAGGCGCATCAAGGCCCACGCCTTGAACCCATAAACGTACGAAGATTTCCGAGACCGCCGGCCGTATTTGTCGATGAATTCGTCGAACCCTTTCAGCGATGCCTCGTTTTCCCGGTGATCGTAGTAGAGCCACCCCCGGTAATAATCGATGTTTTGTGATTCGGGCCCGCGTGGAAACCGTTTTTCGTAGTCCGCGAGTATCTTGCGGGCATCTTCGTATTTCTCTTCGCGCATGAACGAGCGCGCTAATAAATAGAGGGCCTCATCTTCGTGTTTTTTCCCGACTTTGGAGGCTTCGACCAAATATGGGCGAATTTTGACGGGTTCATCGCGGAGTTTACGCAGGCCAATCAGCGCGAGGTTCCAGCGAGCTTCTTCACCGTATTTGGGGTGGTCCTTGAGTCGTTCGAATTCAACTCGGGCCAAGTGATAACCCCAGGCGTCCATAAGTTGTTGGGCACGTCGATACCGTTCGGAATCACTCAAGTCCTCAGTGCTTACCGCCAATCCATCACGTTTGGAGGCGACTTCAGCCGGGTAGTAGATCAGCAATTCTTTGGCGAGTTGGCGGGCTTTGGTCGTGTTGTTTTCAGCTACGGCCAGGTCATGGCGCAGGCGATGGAGCCGGGAAAGCAGGAATCGTCGTTCCGAAGTGCGTCCGCGCAATTTCTTGCGTAATTTCAGCAGCCTTGAGGCTTCCGTTTCGGAGTCTTTAACTCGTCCCAACATCGCCAACAGTTCGGCTCGTTCCAGCGCGACCGTGAAGGCCTCATCGTCGGGCAATAATTTCTGAAGTGTTTTCAGGTAATCGATCGCGTCAACGACGTGGCCAGCGCGAAGCGCGGCGTCTGCAAGCAATCGAAAACGAACGTCTTCCGCGTTGGGGATGGGGGAAATCTTCCGGGCGGCCTCAAGGGCCCGGTCGGGTTCAACGTCCATGAGCTCGCGGGCTTCAGTGTACGTGCGAATCGTCTCATCGTCAGGGAGGGCAAGTCCCGGGAGCGAGTAGAGAACAAGGCAGATCAGAGCCATAAACCGGGCGAAGTCGCGCATGAATATCCATTTCTGTGCAAAGGCGTCTGCACTATACACGCCACTTTCCGCGCGGGCGAACGCCATCCAGCTTGCGTATTTTGGTTGCGCGAGATAGCCCAATTTCACCACAGCTGCGGAGAAGCCCATGCCACGAATCGTTTTTGTATGCCTGATGTTCGGACTGGTCGGTTGCGCCACGCCAGCGCCAGCTCCCGAGGTCAAAATTGTTGAAGGTCCCGAGGTTCTGGTTTTTGCCAACGAGAATCTGAACGCGGTTCTTTGGACGCAGACTTCCGCAGAATGGCGCGCGCTGACATTGCAGACTTATGTCCAAGCCGATGTCGCCCTCGACGGACTTTTGAAGAATAAAAAGTGGTCTGCGGCCACTGAACAAAAAGCCGATTTCGCGAAAAAACCGGCCGCCATCATCGTCGATGTGGACGAGACGGTTTTTGATAACGCGGCGTTTCAGGCGCGCTTGGTTCAAGACAACGGCACGTTTACCGAAGATGTCTGGAACGACTGGTGCGAAGAAGCTAAAGCCACCGCGGTTCCTGGGGCGTTGGAGTTTTTGCAGAAGGCAGCCGCTAAAGGCGTGACGATTTTCTACGTGACCAACCGAGGCGCCGAGGTCGAAGAATTCACGCGGCAAAATCTGTCGGCATTGGGATTTCCGATGACCGATAAATTCGACGTCGTTTTGACGAAACAAGAAAAGCCAGATTGGTCTTCGGACAAGACCACGCGCAGACAAGCCGTCGCCGAGACTCACCGGATCGTGATGATGTTCGGAGATAACTTGGGCGATTTTGTGGGGGCAGGGAAAGGCACGATCGACGAGCGAAATGCCGTTGGAGCTGCAAACAACGATAAGTGGGGTCGCGGTTGGTACATGTTGCCCAACCCGATGTACGGCTACTGGGAGTCGTCGTCGTTTGGTTATGAATACGGTCTGGAGCACAAGGCCAAGCAGGAGGCAAAAGCCTCCAAACTTGTCCCTAATCGCTAGGCCATTGCAGCTTCCAGCGCGTTTTTAAGGTCGGCCATCAGGTCATCGATGTCTTCGATGCCCACCGAAAGGCGAACCAGCCCGTCTGTGATGCCCAATGATTCACGCACTTCCTTGGGAACCGACGCGTGGGTCATGATTGCTGGGTGCTCAATCAAGCTTTCAACCCCGCCCAGGCTCTCAGCCAGAGCGAAGATCTTGACGCTCTCCAGCATTTTGCGTGCAGGCTCAAGCCCACCTTTCAGGAAGAACGTGATCATCCCGCCTGGACCCTTCATCTGGTCCTGAGCGATCTTGTATTGCGGGTGCGACTCAAGTCCAGGGTAGGTCACGCGCTCTACCGCCGGGTGCGATTCAAGGTATTTGGCGATCACCATCGCTGACTCAGCGTGCTGTTTCATGCGCAAATGCAGGGTCTTCACGCCGCGCAACACCAGCCAGCTGTCAAAGGGGCCCGGCGTGGCGCCCATGGAGTTTTGCAGAAAGCGCATCTTCTCGGCGATCTTGTCGTCGCTCGTAATCACGATGCCGCCAACCACGTCGGAGTGCCCGTTGATGTACTTCGTCGTCGAATGCACAACGATGTCGGCGCCCAGCGCCAGTGGCGTCTGGAAGTAGGGGCTCATGAATGTGTTGTCGACCACCACGGGGATGCCGTGTTTATGCGCGATTTTGCAGATTCCTCGAATGTCGGAAATCTTGAGCAGAGGATTGGTCGGCGATTCAAGCCAAACCAGCTTTGTTTCTGGCTTCAGCGAGGCTTCGAACACGGCGAGGTCACTCATGTCGACAAACGAAAAGTCGACGGCCTTGCCTTGAAGGACGCGGGTGAAAAGGCGGTACGTTCCACCGTAAATGTCGTCTCCGCTGACCACGTGGGCCCCTGGCTCCAACATATGCAGAATCGTGGTCGTTGCAGCGCAGCCCGACGCAAATGCGATCCCATGTTTGCCGCCTTCCAGACTCGCCAGACAATCCTCAAGGGCATGTCGTGTCGGGTTCTGTGTTCGTGAGTATTCAAAGCCGGTATGCACGCCGGGTGAACTCTGAACGTAGGTCGAGGTCTGATAGATAGGGGTCATGATCGCGCCCGTGATGGGCTCGGGGGCCTGACCCGCGTGGATGGC
Source organism: uncultured Bradymonadales bacterium (assembly GCA_964394615.1). Lineage (GTDB taxonomy): Bacteria > Myxococcota_A > Bradymonadia > Bradymonadales > Bradymonadaceae > JBFFMO01. The sequence goes on from CAYMYJ010000012.1 coordinate 21,930, forward strand.
TCGTGTGCCGAAACCGTGCTGGCTGTGGGCTGTCTTTTCGTTATGCATCGTTTGACTCTTTGACGGGATGGCGAGGATCTAATGGGAAAGATCTATGATCTGTCATCACCGAACTTGGACGGGATAGCTCCATGCCCAGTCTGTGGCCAGGCAGTCTTTGTCAGCTCCGGTTAACATCACCAGGTACCCACCGGCTGGAAATCGCCGCGGATTCCACTGGACTGGAAGCTGGAAATCGCCGTCTTCGTCTCGTTGAACACATTCGGTTAGCCACGTGCCACCGCCCACCGCTCGGCGATGAATCGCCACGTTGGGAAGGGCTCCATGATAGTTACCTCGAAGCGTCCAAGAACGCTCGTCGCTGATCACAGCCGGCACATCGTCATCGAGCACGATGCCCTGATGAATGAAGGCCGCACGGTCCATGGTCGAGTACCCGTTCTTATGACAGTTCATCAGCGCGTTTTCGCTCCGATACGTTTCGCGAGGAATCGGCGTGCCGATTCCCTTCTGATGAAATCCTTCGACAAATTGAACAGGGAGTGACGTGTGGGCGTCTGCCAACTCGAAATGAAGGTGTGCACCTCCCGAGTAGCCCGTGCTGCCACAAACGCCAATGATCTGGCCAGCGCACACGTCGTCGCCTGGTTTCACCAATGCCCCCAAATACCGAAGGTGGTGGTAATGTGAGTAGGTGCCGTCGCCATGGTCTAGAATCACGTAATTCGCGTCGTTCTGACACACGGCATCGGGGCAGCCGTGATTGGAGTCCTCTTTGATCGCCCAGACTTTGCCGCTGTGTGACGCGACCACGGGATCTCCCTCTTCACACAAAAGGTCGATCGCGAATGCTTGAGCATTCCCGTGGGTTTCCGCGCCGTGAAAGCCCTGAGTGACCCGCGTTTGCTGGCCTTTCAGGAAGGGCAGACGGTGCACTGGCGCTCGCTGAGCATGGCACGACTGATCGTCACCGAAATAAGCGCCTGCCAAACACACAGGGGTAGCCGGATATCGAGCACATCCCGCGACCACCACCCATAAAATCGCAAATACCAAGCGCATCAAAACCTCCAGCCCTTGAAGTATCGCGCGCCGGTTGCGCTTTCAAGCGCGATCACTTGCGTCGAAACACCCTACTGAGCCCGAGCAAGAACACGACTTGTCGCCAGAACACTCCGAGTCGGCGCCTTTTACCATCTTTGCCCGCCAACCGACCGAACGTCCCGGATGTGTTGTTTGCATCTCAGGCAACGGGCAGGGCGTGGACAGCCTTATGTCTCGTGGCCGACTCCTGTCAGTCTAGGCCATTGCATTCCCACATCGAGTGCCTACTCTTTAGACCGGAGGTCTTGTTGATCGAATCCATTATCATTTTAGTAGTATTCATGGCCGCATTGACTCTCGGGTTTGTCGGCTATGTGAAACAGAAGCGCCGCCGGGAGTTGCTCTTCCTACGGGACGCAGTTCGATCTCGAGGGGCGCTCACCTCAAACGTGGAAGTCAGTGTATTCGACGTGTTCTGGGATCTGGGCGCCAGTGATTTTGCCCTTGAGGTGATGGCATCCCAAGGGCTACTCCCTCGCGATCTTCAAGAAATTCCCATTGCGCTAGACGCGCTGGTTGACCGAGTCGAGGAGCAGGGCGGCTACGACACATTTGTTCGTGAGAACCTTGAAACCATTCAGGAGTTCTTCGAAGAGCATCGCCGAGCCGGTGCCCGCCGTGCGCTGCCGATGTTGACCACCAGGAATCGCAAGACTCTGGCGCTACCAGCGATCACCGGCGAACAACCAGCCCCCAAAACCATGCTGAGCCTGCCCAGATCGGTTAACTTAAAGCACTCCGGCCGCTCCATTGGATTGATCGATGTCGACACCCAACCCTTCGAGGTCGATCTTGATGAACTGGTGCAAGTTGATCCCATCGCCATCATCAAGGGCGTGTTTTTCGGACGTTCCGAAGAACTCGATCGATGGTGGAAGATGCGCAGCCTTCGAGGTTTGCGAGACGAATTAGATGGTCATCTTCGCCGTCTCTATGAGGCCTATGCTTTCGAGGCCAATAATGACCCCGATTATTATCGACATCTTTATGATCTGACCCAACGATGGACCGCAGAGGCCAATCGCCTTGAACAGCTGCGGGATCGCGCGCCTTGGAAAGGACGTTTTTGGGCACTTGCAGGCGAGGCCCTCGTGACCGAGGCCACGGCGACGGCACGGCAGCTGGCTTTCAGGGCCAAAGCCAACGTGGACCAAACTTTAGAGATGATTCACAGCCACGCACGACGTGGCGACTACGCCATGGCGGGCTATTTGGTCTTCTTGAATCACCACGCGCTTTTTGTCGGACGAGCGTCTTCGTATAACGATATCGTAAAACGAATTGAAACTGTCACATACCGCCTGCAAACCGAACTAAAACGCCTTAATTCAAAAGACGTTATTTAACCGCGTGTTGTCGGTGTTATTTCTGTGTTTGCCCTGGAAATAGGTCTGATGCGATTTGTCCGTGCTTAATTGCGCATTGGCACGGACCGTGCCATAGTCGGGCGGTCCGGCGGACGGTGGATGTGGAATCCCCCCCCAACGTCGTTAGTCAGGTCCATGTCCCATGGCTACATTTGTCCGCTGGACACTTTTCCCACTATTCATATTCTTCAAACTCGACAATGCGTGTTGTGCCACAGCACTTGCCGCAGAGACGGGTGCGAGGGTTTGACATCTTTCGAGTCGCCGTGCTACCACCCCGGCACCCGAACGAGGGTCGCCAGCATCTGCGAATGCGGGGTTCTCGTGTGTGGTTTTTCAGCGTTTGAAGATTGAAGAGATAACGCATGCAAATCTCGGATTATGGTGCCTTGGTGCTGCTTGTCAGCATGGCCATTGTTGTCGTTGTGGTGATTACCATGACGTCCAACCTCTTTGGCCCGAGCAATCCAACCAAACAGAAGACGATGCCTTACGAGGCCGGTTCAAATCCTTTGGGACGCCCACAGGAACACCGCTTCAGCGTCAAATTCTACATGGTTGCGATCAGCTTCATCCTATTTGACCTTGAGACGATTTTCGTCATCCCCTGGGCCATCTCGTGGAAACAAAGCCAGATGCTTGGGCATGGTCTGTACGCGCTTGGCGTGATGCTTGTATTTGTATCTGTTCTGACGATCGGACTGGTCTATGAATGGAAACAAGGAGGTCTGGAATGGGATTAGAATACAGCGTTCCTGAAAACGTCGTCATCACGACACGGCTTGACGAAGTGGTTAACTGGGCGCGAAAGAACTCGCTGTTCCAGTATCCTTTCGTGACCGCCTGCTGCGGCATGGAATACATGGCGACCGCTTCAGCGCGTTACGACATGGCTCGTTTTGGTGCGGAAATTCCGCGCTTCTCGCCGCGTCAGGCTGACGTGATGTGGGTTGTTGGAACAGTGAACCACAAGCTTGCCCCTTACTTGAAGCGGATCTACGAGCAGATCGCCGAGCCGAAATGGGTGATTTCTTTTGGCGTATGCGCTTCGACCGGTGGCTTCTACGATAATTACGCGACGGTTCAGGGGATCGACAAGATCATCCCTGTGGACGTGTACATTCCAGGTTGCCCTCCGCGTCCAGAGCAAGTTCTCGACGGCTTGGTTAAGCTCCAAGAGAAGATCGAGCTCGAGCCGTGGCGCAAGTACGCTTACGAAGAGAAGAAGCGAAGCCGCGACCAGGCCGCTGGTCCTGACGAAAACCCGCTTTTCCAACGGGTAAAATAATGGCTAAGAAACTCATCGATTTGGTGCAAACTAAGTTCGCTGACGCTGTGGTTCACTCACACTCGCGGCTTGGAAACGACACGATCGTTTTGCATCGCGAACATCTCGTGAGCGTCATGGAGTTTCTCCGCGACGATCCCGCGACCAAAATGAACTTCCTGCGGGACATCACAGCGGTCGACTACCATCACCGTGTCCCACGATTTGATGTTGTGTACGTGCTCTACAGCATGGAACACAAACACATGCTCATCGTGCGCGTGCAACTCAACGAAGAAGACATCGACATCCCGTCGGTGTCTCAATTGTGGGGCTGTGCCGGTTGGCTCGAGCGTGAAGTTTACGACATGTACGGAATGAATTTCACCAACCATCCGGATCTGCGTCGCGTCCTGCTCTATGAAGAGTTTGAAGGGCATCCCCTTCGAAAAGACTATGCGACTCAAGCGTCACAACCACGTGTTGAACTTCTGAAGCCCGAACGTGATTCGGTCGAAGAATTTTTTCACTACGTCAAAGATAAAGACCAGGCCACGGGCTCACGCGCCGCGGAGTAATTGGATATGGGCCAAGATATTTATAAAGAAATCGATCAGGACATCCACACGGATCCCATGATCCTTCAGATGGGACCGAGTCACCCTGCGACCCACGGTACTGTCCGCTTCACGCTTACTCTTGATGGCGAAACCGTCGTCAAGTGTGAAACCGAAGTTGGATACTTGCACCGCGGATTCGAAAAGGAAGCGGAGAACTCAACCTGGACACAGGTTTTTCCGTACACCGACCGTCTGAATTACGTCAGCCCGCTTCTGAACAACTTCGGTTATGCCCTCGCGGTTGAAAAACTGCTTGAGATCGAAGTGCCTGAGCGTTGCAACTATATCCGTACGATCATGGGTGAGATTTCTCGGCTTTCCGACCATCTCACCTGCATCGGCGCTGGAGCTCTTGAGCTCGGGGCCATGACGGCGTTCTTGTACGCGATCGAAGGCCGGGAACTCGTTTGGGACCTCATCGAGGAAGTAACGGGCGCGCGACTCACCGTGAGCTACGGCCGCATTGGTGGCGTGAAAGACGACCTGACCCCTGATTTTGCAGAACACTGGAAAGCGACCCGCGAACGGCTGATCGAAATCCACGGAATCACGGACAAGTTGCTGACTCGAAACCGCATCTTCTTGGACCGAATGGAAGGAACCGGGGTGATCACGCCAGAAGCGGCGGTATCCTACGGATTCACCGGTGTGACATTGCGCTCGGCAGGCGTGGGCTACGACGTCCGAAAGGATCACCCGTATTTCTGCTACGATCGCGTCGATTTCGACGTGCCTGTAGGTGAGCATGGAGACAACTTCGACCGCTACCTTGTGCGTATGGCTGAAGTTCTACAGAGCATCCGAATCATCGACCAGTGCCTCGCGCAAATGAAGCCGGGCCCGGTCAACAGCGACGATCCTCGCGTGGTCCTGCCTGAAAAGGCCAAGGTCTACAACACGATTGAATCGATGATTCAACACTTCAAGATCATCTTCGAAGGCGTTCAAGTGCCTCCGGGCGAAGTGTACTCCTACACCGAGGGTGGAAACGGTGAACTCGGTTTTTACATCGTGTCCAACGGGACAGGAAAACCGTGGAAGATTCATGTGCGCGCCCCAAGCTTCATCGTGATGGGCGGCATCCACAAATTATTTGAGGGCAGCCTCTTGGCTGACATCATCCCCACCTTCGACACGGTCAACATGATCGGCGGAGAGTGCGACCGCTAAGGTTGTTCTCTGGTCTGGTAAGGAGTCGTTCCATATGCCGAAAGTACATATCAACGGAACTGAGATCGAAGTCGACAAAGGCACCACTATTTTGCGTGCCGCCGCCGAAGCTGGATTCGATGTTCCCCATTTTTGCTATCATCCAGCCCTCTCGATCCCGGCGAACTGCCGCATGTGCCTCGTGGAAATCGAAGGTCAGCCTAAGTTGCAGCCCGGTTGCTACACTCAGGTGAACGAGGGGATGAGCGTCAAGACAGACAGCGAGCGAGTCGTGAAGGCGCGCAAAGCGGTTCTTGAGTTCATTTTGCTCAACCACCCTGTGGATTGCCCGATTTGTGATCAAGCCGGTGAGTGCAAACTTCAGGACTACTACGTCGACTACGACGCTCAGGAGTCCCGTCAGCGCACCGAAAAGCAGAACAAGATCAAGGCATACCCGCTTGGGCCCGAGGTCGTTTACGACGGCGAGCGCTGCATCTTGTGCACGCGCTGCATTCGTTTCTGCGAAGAGGTCACCCAGTCCAACGAACTGACGATCGTCGAGCGCGGAGACCGCGCCGAGATTCGAACGTTCCCAGGCCGTGAACTCGACAACGCTTATTCGATGTGTGTGGTCGACCTTTGCCCCGTGGGCGCATTGACCTCACGCGATTTCCGTTTCAAATGCCGCGTCTGGCTGCTGACCTCGACTGACAGTGTATGCACTGGATGTTCGACAGGCTGCAGCATCCACCTTGATCATTTCCGCAACACCATCCAACGCTACCGTCCTCGCTATAACCCGCGAATCAACGAGTACTGGATGTGCGACAAGGGTCGGCTCTCTTACAAAGAAGCGATCACGGACCGTGCAACGGGAATCTCGGTCAACGGAGCCGAGGTCAACTGGTACGCCGCCACCGAGGCTGTCGCACCAAAACTTATCAAAGCCATCGACGAACATGGTGCCGAATCGGTCGCGCTGATCATTACGCCGCAAGCGACGGTCGAAGACCTGCATGTTGCTAAGAAATTTGCCACCGATGTTTTGGGAACCGACCAGTTCTACATGGGCGGTCGCGCACCCGGTGATTCGGACTCGTTCCTGATTCGCGCTGACAAAAATCCGAACACGAGCGGAATCGCGCACGTATTTGGATCGATCGCTGCGCTGAATCCCTTCCGCGCGCTCGTTGAAGCCATGGAAGCGGGCAAGGTGAAGGTCGTCTATATGATGGGCGCCGAGACCCCCTGCGACGCCGAAATGCGCGCACGCTTTGTGGCAGCGCTCGAAAAAGTCGACGTGTTTGTTTATCAGTCGCCACATCTTGGTGAGTTGTCAGAAAAGGCCAACTTCGTTCTTCCCGCGTGTTCGCATGCCGAGAAAGAAGGAACCTTCATCAACTTTGCCGGTGTCCGACAGACGATTCATCAAGCGTACCCACCTCACGGTTCGGCGCTTCCGGATTGGCAGATCTTTATGCGTGTCGCCAAGGCCATGAAAAAGCCGATGAGCTACACATTCCTCACCGAGATTCGGAAGGAAGCCTTCGCTCCTAAACCCGTGATCGAGCCCGCTGCGACGCAGCCAGCGCCTTCTGCTGAATGATGGATGGAGTTTACGGTGCCTGATATCGTCATAAATCTAATTAAGATCGTATGCATCGTCTTCGGTTTTGTTTTGGGACTCGCGAGTCTCATGACCCTGCTCGGAGACCGAAAGCAATCCGCCCTGATCCAAAACCGCGTCGGGCCTAACCGCGCGAGAATTCTTGGACTCCCCTTTGTCCTCTTGGGCATTCCCCATTTCATTGCCGACGGCATTAAAATGGTGCTCAAGGAGAACATCGTTCCAGACGGCGCTCATAAAGGGCTGCACATGATTGCTCCGGCACTCGTGTTCATGCCGGCGTTGCTTGGTTGGGTTGGTCTGCCATTCATGGACTTGTATTGCGACGGGACTGTGACGGTAGACGTCAACACCTGGCGAGAAGTCTGTACCGGGACTCAGCAGAACTACTTTCAGATCATGCAGATGAACGCCGGTTTGCTCTTCGCTTTCGCGATCGCCAGCGTCTCGGTTTACGGCGCGGCCATTGCGGGTTGGGCCTCAAACTCTAACTACTCGTTGATCGGCGGCCTGCGCTCATCGGCTCAGATGATCTCGTACGAAGTCACGATGGCACTCAGCTTGGCTGGCATCATCATGATTTTTGGGACGCTCGACCTCAACGAAATGGTTCGCCAACAGGGCTACCTGATGGGCGGGTGGCTCCCTAAATGGGGCATCGTCGTTCAGCCACTGGCGTTCTTCATCTTTTTCCTCGCGGGAATGGCTGAAACCAAACGCGCGCCGTTCGACTTGCCTGAAGGCGAGTCGGAAATCGTCGCCGGTTACATCACCGAATACTCGTCGATGAAATTCGCCATCATGCAGCTGGGCGAGTACGCGGCAACCGTGTTCATTGGGGCGCTGATTGCGGTGCTTTTCCTGGGCGGCTGGCAGGTTCCCTTCCTTTTTGCGGACGGGTTCTATTTTGGAACGACTCATTTGGCGATGCCAGGTGCAGGCGTTGAGATTCTGGGAACGAATCTCGCCTACCTTATCGTCATCGCGCTTCGTATTGGGTCGATGTGCATCAAGACTGTGATCCTCGTTTGGTTGCAGTTCATGATGCGGTGGACGCTTCCACGCTTCCGCTACGATCAGGTGATGGTACTTGGTTGGAAAATTCTGCTTCCGCTGAGTCTGGCGAATCTTGTGGTCACAGCCTTCGTGCTCGCCATCTTTTGAGTTTTTGAGGTCGACGTATGGGTACCGTTCAAGTCAAACCGGTTGTGCGCCATAAGCAGGGCTTATGGGAGAAAAGCTACATCCCTGAGATCGCCAAAGGTCTCAAGATCACGATGCAGCACTTTTTCCGAAACCTGAGCCCGATCAAAGAAAATCGCACGATTTTCACGCGGCTCTACCCCGAAGAAGTGACGGTCTATCCAGAGCGTTTTCGTGGGCTTCATCGCTTGATGCTGCGCAATGACGGACAGGTCCGATGTGTTGCGTGCATGTGTTGTTCGACGATCTGCCCTGCAAACTGCATTCATATCGAAGCCGCCGAACACGACGATCCTAGCGTTGAAAAATACCCGCGCGTCTTTGTGATCGACGAGTTGCGCTGCATCGTTTGTGGCCTTTGTGTCGAAGCTTGCCCTTGTGATGCCATCCGCATGGATACCGGCGTTCATGTGCATCCCTACATCGACCGAGGAGACGCGTTCTTGGACCGCGACCTTCTCATGGAGTTGGGAACTCTCTCCATGGCCGTTCAGGGCGGCGAGCGCTGAGTATGAATCTGCCTCAAGGCCGAAATCTATCTCGGCTTCTGCCGGCAGCAATCTTGATCTTTTGTGCGTGCTTCAGCTTTCTGGGGCACGCTTTTTTGTTTCGGGACCCAACGACTCCGCAAGACTGGAAAGCCGCGGCGGAGTTCGCGAAAACAGAAATATCTGTGGGCGAAACGATTCGTGTCGAGCCCGTCTGGAGCGACGCCCCGTTGGTGTATTTGGGCGAGGTGGGAACAAGAATCGATCGGCGTTCGACCCTCCTTGATGAAGACCGGTACGGCGAGTCAGGCACCCTGATATTGGCCGAAAATTCCAGGATTGAGGATGCCGTTCGGAACCTGGGCGGAAACCTCAAGGCTGAACGCGTCACCCCATTTGGATCTGTGAGCGTCATACACGTCGCTTACCCGGAGGATATTTATTCTTGGAATGCACGTACCGCACTTCCTCAGGCATCTTTGCAGCGAATCACAGGGGACGCGGTCGAAGACTGCAAGACCTGGGACCCCATCGATCGTCGATGGGACTGCACACGACGCGATAAGTGGGTCTACGTTCGGGACATGGTCAAAGAAGTAGGAAACGAACCGCGTTCATGTGTTTTCATGCATCCGCTCGCCGGCAAGACCGTTCGACTTACCTACGACGTGCCCAAGGGGAAAAACTTGATCGTCCGCGCGGGACTTGATCTGCGTGCGTCGCGAAGCGTCCGTGGGACCGACGTGAAGTTCGCTGTCAAAAAGGATGGCGTGGTGGTGGCAACGAAGGTCGTTCCCGCAACGAGTAACGAATGGTATCGACTCGACGTCCCCATGGGAGGGCCGTCGAAGGTCTCGTTTGAGGTCGAGTCTCAGAAGGTGTTTGACCGCTATTTTTGTTTCGATGCCTGGCTTGAGCCCTAGTGTTCGCCGAGGTCGTCGTTCATTTCGATCATCTGGATCTTTTTGCCAGACACCTTCCATTTTGAGCGATGGAATTCACGTCCACGAACGTACTTCCCATCCAGCTCGTGATGCTTGAAGGCCTCGGCATACATCCGATATTTGTGCGCTACGATTTCGATCGTGGCGCCCTCAGGAGCGTCGATGCGCAAGGTGCGCTCCTCTCCTGCTGGCAGGCGGGTGTCAGATTTTAACTCAATCTTGGGCCACCATTCGTACCGCGATCCAAATTCCATCTGCTGGGTTTGCAGGACCTTGTCGCCGTCTTTGACCACCACATCAACCAACACATGTCGCTCAGGATCCCCCGTCGGCACGCTATGACCCGCCCTTGAGTTGACGACTGTCACGGTTGTTGGGATGCAGTTCTTCTTATCCTCTTGGCATTCTCCTTGCGCCGCTGCGACCGTGATTTCGACACCTGAGCCAAAAATCTTACGGAGTGGGGCAATCTCGGCCTCGTATTCAGGCTTCTTTGGGATAAGCGACCCGCCAAACCAATGCCGTCGAGTCGTTCTGACAGGGGCACCTGCCTGAATCGCACTGGGACGTTCCACCGTAGGCATATGGCAGGTCTGGCAGGTGTCTCCACGCTTCGACGCAGGGCTCGTCGCGTACTGCGCGCCTGTGTCGAAGAAACACCCCAGGTTATTTTCGGGAAACACCGCCTGGGCTTCGTGGCATCGCGTGCACGTGGTCTCGCTTAAGAGGCTGGCTTCTTTGCGAACGGGGTGGGGCGCGAGCGGCGAGTCGCCTCGGGGGCCCAAGATGACACCGTCTCGCACATGGCATGTTGCGCAGGTGATGGCCTCGAGCTGGAGCTGCGCGTCGAATGCGGGATTTTTGATGTAGATGGGCGCATTCAATGCGTCATCCTTGAGCCCAACCACCAGTTCCGGGAGCTGATTCCCAATCGGCGTATGGCAGTTCACACACATCCAACCTACGTCGCCGTCGTTGGTGCGAGATTTATGGAGCTCGGCCATGAACTGCGAGTCGTCTTCCCAAGCTCGAGCGTGGGTCGAGAGCTGCCATTCCTTGTAGATCTCGGTATGGCAGGAGCCGCAGGTCTTCGCGCTGATATCGGGCAACCCACTAGGGATGGACTCGTTAAGTGCCAACGGTCGCTGGAAGGTCTTCATGCTTTCATAGAACGTCGAGGACCTCTCGACGTCATTCGTCGAGGACCTCTCGACGTCATTCGGGGGGACGGGAACCTTCTTCGTCGAGCACGAGGCGAGGAGCAAGGTCGTGACTATGAGTAGGGCTGATTTCATGGTGTTCCGCAGATTTCGGAGAGTGAAACCGCCGAAGAACCCAAAAGAGTCCCACAAGCAGTACCCGTGCCGCTTTTGATATCGTTGATGTGGCCCTCCATCGCAAGGCTTTGGCGATTATTTTCGATTTGTCTGGAATTCCTACTTATCTTGTAGGAATAATATGTCTGCGACGCGCGTATCCAATACGTACGTTCAGATGACGAGGTGTGTATGGATGTTTCAGCTTTGATTGGTGGAATGATGATTGGACTCAGTGCCGCAGTGCTCTGGGTGTTCAATGGCCGAATCGCCGGCATCTCCGGGATGGTTTCCAGCTTAGGAGACGACCAACCCCCACAATACCTGCCATTCCTCCTCGGTTTGATCGGCACAGGCTGGGTTATCTCGCTCGTAACCGTCACGCCAGAACCCCTGACCAATGGATGGCCTATGGCACTGCTGTCCGGGGCCCTTGTCGGTTTGGGAACCTTTCTGGCGAACGGTTGCACCAGCGGCCATGCGGTCTGTGGGATTTCGCGATTATCGGTTCGGTCGATCACCTCGACCGTCGTTTTCATGCTCGTTGCGGGCATCACTGTTTACGCAAAGGCACTCTGATGAAGACCATCGTTTCTCTTTTTTCGGGCGTGCTCTTCGCCCTGGGCCTGTCGATCTCGGGCATGACCGACCCAGCCAAAGTCACCGGTTTCTTGGATGTTACCGGCGCCTGGGACCCCTCGCTGATTTGGGTCATGGTTGGAGCCATCGCCGTATTTTCATCGGCCTTCTGGGGGTACAAGAAAAGCCGCCCAATCCTTGCCCCGACTTTCAACGGCCCCAGAAGTGGGATGAACGTCGATGGTCGATTGGTGGCCGGAAGCGCGATCTTTGGTCTTGGATGGGGACTTTCCGGTATTTGCCCGGGGCCCGCGCTCGTGAATGCAGCGTCGGGTGGTTCAATCTATCTGGTTTTCGCCGTTTCGATGGCGGTCACGCTCGTGGTTGCACGCCGCGTCTCCCAGATCAGCGCCACCAGGCGCGGAAGTGACGATGTGAAGTTGGCCTGATTATTTAAAGAGCGGATTTCGCCACTTCCCATCCGAAGCGTAACCTACGCGTAGGGGTTGGCCCGCGATGTTGAACGAGATACCGCCACCAAGTCCCCATGGGATATCACGCTTGACGAGCAAATTCTGCACGCCCACTGCGATGGCGTTGTATGACATGCCGATCGGCACGGCGACCGCGGTGGTTTGAGCCGGACCAATATTCCGGCTCAATTGAACCGCGCCATCATTAAATTTCGAAGAGAAGAGGTCGAGCGACCAATCGAGCCCGTTGATCGGAATCTCGTACTCATTCGGATTCAACACATCCAAATTCAGGCCGACGTCCAGATGGTTCGTGGTCAGCCTCTTGAGAAGGGCACTCTTGAACGTCACACTGGGCGTTTTGCAGCCTGTTGAGACCGTCAGAAGGGCGAGGGCGGTCACTAGAAGGTATCGGTTCATTAGAGGTCTCCTACTCGAAATCCAACAAATTGTGCGTCAACAGGGCCTTGAGCGCTTTGCCCTGCCAAAATCGACAGGTTCATGTCCCCCGACATCGCCCCGTCCGTCAATTGGTCAATGGCTCCGTCACGATTGGTGTCCACCAATCGTGCAGATCCTGCCATCGCCATGCCAAGGGGCACGTTGAAACGATCGACAAATCCGTTCACTTGACCAAACACACCGTCCTGACAGTTGCCGATCAAGTCGTTCAGGCTCAGGCCAACTTCGACTCCGCCGACATTTACCCCCAGAGAACCGTTATCGCCGGCCAGTCGTCCTGCGAGTCCGCGGCAGTTGATGGCTCCCATCACGACGTCTCTGAATCCAACCTTGTCGGTCGGTTCATCGGGCAGAATCTGGTTTGCGAGCAAGTAGAGTCCCAGGCGCCCGTAATTGAGATCAACCGATGCGGCGCCGATATTCATCGTGTCGTTCTGGCGCTCGGCTTCGTAATCCGCGCTGAGGATTTCAACCGGATACTCACTGTCGAGCAGACTCTGGCCTGAAATCTCCATTTGGTCGCAGACGATGGCCCCTGAGTCACGGCAGTCGGGGTCACGAAAAACGGCAATGCCGTTGAAGATCTGAGTGGCGCTGATGGTCGTGTCGTTTTCGACGAGGAGCATCGTGGTCTGCATGTCGATGGTCTTCATCTGGGTGTCGACCTGTTCGAGTTTGCCCGAAAGGCCCATAACCCAACCCGGCGTCTCACTGCTCAGGTATCCGCGCACGTCTTGCTTGAGTTGCGCGCCGTAAAACTGAACAAAGGCGTTGCCCACCGTCTGACCGTAATTGGTGCGGACCTGAGCCTGAATCGCTTCTGTGATCGCGGTGTCGGGCTCTCGCCATTGCCCGGCAAGCCCACTAAAAATCCCCTGAAATGCCGCCATGTCGTAGCGGGTTTCGGCGTCGTAGGTTCCGTCCACGGTTTGACTCGCGTCGTGAACGTTCATGGCTGTGCATCCAGAACTGAGAAGCGCTGCGAGAGCGAAGATGTAAAGGCGCATGAGGTATCTCCTACGGTGACAACTGCTTTGACGTGGGATTTTCCTATTTAATCAATACCAAGCACAAGTGACATTCGAATCGTTTACGAATGAAGTTTTGCGCAGGGAATTGTTTCGACAAACCTCGGTGAACGCCCTAAGCTTCCCGGCAACGTAAACCGTCGGTCGCCGTGACGAATAGAGACTTAAGCAATATTCAAGGCGCGACGATCTGGGTGATCGATGACGAGAGCAGTCTCGTCGACGCAATCGAACACCTCGTGGTCGACGCGGGCTTTGAGTTTCGTGGATTCACCAATCCAGTTGAGGCTCTAGCGGCGCTTGCGGACGAACGTCCCGATATCTTCATTATCGACCTGAACATGCCCCAAATGTCGGGCGTCGAACTCATTCAGAAGCTTCGTGGATCGGTCGAGACGGCGGACACACCTATACTGGTGTTGACCGCGATGACCAGCGAAGGCGCGCTGCTTAATGCGTACAAGGCCGGTGCGGATGATGTCGTTCGGAAGCCGTTTGGCGTTTCAGAGCTCATTGCACGTATCAACTGGCAGCTGAACCGTTCGATTCAAGTCTTGCGGCTTCGCGGCCAGAGCGACGATTATCAGCGTCTCTCGGCGCTAGCTCACTCATTGAGCCAGGATGACTCGCTGCCAGGCGTGTTGCGTACGCTTATCGACATGTTACGTCAGGCGCTCCCGATCTCGCATTGCATGGTCTATCTGGTTCACGAAGAAACCGGCGACCTGCACCGAACTTTGCCAGCTGACCCCTCGCGCTCAGAAGGCTCTCCAAATACGGTGCTCGACTTGAGGTCCATGCCAGAGGTGGCGACTTCGTTGGCCGGCCGACGGCCGCTGCACCTGCAGAACCAGGAAACTCGAAGGCTCTTGAAGTCGATCGGTGGCGCGTGGCGCTCGGCCGAGGAGTGTTCTTCTGCCGTTTTTCCGATGCAACTGCGCGGTCGATTGGTAGGGGCTTTAATCTTGCTGGCGGAACACGGCGGGATCGCAAAAGACCCTAGGGAACGCGCGTTCGCTTCGATCGCTGCCGACCACGCGGCCGTCGCTGTGCACCGTGCAGAGCTCATCCAGACGATGCGCGAAGAACAAATTCGAAATGACGAAGCCAAGCACCAACTGAGAAAGGCACAGGAGTTTCTGACTGGGGTGATTGAATCGAGCCCCGACGCCATTGTCGCCGCCGATCGAAGCGGTCGGATTGTCCTGTTTAACCGCTCTGCGGTCTCTATTGTCGGGTGGTCCAAAGAAGAGGCCATCGGCATGAACGTGCGGAATCTCTACCCGCCGGGCGGGGCCGAGCGGATCATGCATCTGCTTCGATCTGACATCTACGGCGCGATCGGCAAGATTGAACCCAAGCGTGAGGTCCTCTTAGACCGCTATGGGAATGAAGTTCCGGTCGAGATTTCGGCGGCCATCATTTCTTCGTCAAATGACGAGGGCTTTGCGACCGTTGGGATTTTTACCGATCTTCGAAAGCGTCTTCAGATGGAAGAGCGCTTGAACGAGGTAACTCAGAGTCTTGAGCATACGCAACGGGCGGCGGTGGCAGCGGAATTGGCCGGGGCTGCTGCCCATGAACTCAATCAGCCGCTGACCAGTCTGCTTGGCTACGCCGAACTTCTGCGAAAAATCGTTTCAGAAGACGAAGACGCCTCTCGGCCTGTTGACCGAGTGTACGCCGAAGCCCAGCGAATCGCGGATATCGTCCGAAAGATTGGGCGAATCACCGAATACAAAACCAAAGAATACGTGGGTGGCACGCGAATCGTCGACCTCGACGAAGCATCGCAAGCCGAAGAAATCGCGGACATGACACCCATGCCCGCGGACTTGAATACACGCGAGCTGCTAAGACATCGCCATCCAGAAGAGGAGTCATAACACATGTCGGAGATCGATTTTCGAACGGTCTTTGAGGGGATGCCTGATGCGGCGGCAATTTGTGACGAAGATGGCAAAGTTCTGTTCATGAACCGTGCAGCTCGTGTGTTGCTGGAGCCTTTTGGCGATGTGCGGCTCACCTTGACTGTGCGTGAAACCGTTCGCCAGATGCGGGTTAATCAAACCGGCGAACAAGAATTCTTCATGGCCGACGTGGCCGTTGAAGGCGCAGCGCGTCAAACAACCTCGATTTCACTTCATCCATTGCCAGACGGCGGCTACCGCGTCTCATTCGCAGGCGACGTCACCAAGGGACTTCCCGCCAATGTTCGAATTCTTCAGGCTTTGGTGAATGCTCATCGCCATGCTGATTTGTTCAAATCCGCGGACAAGGTTGCGGCGCTTTTTGTGTCGTGTTTTGCCGAGGTCTTTCCTGATTACAGTTTCTACGTCGTGTTTGAGCGCGAGGGGCTGCAGCCCTTCCTCTACTCTCACAGCCCCTGGGAGACACAGCCGCAACGTTCTCAGCAGTTGAACCTCGGAGCCGGGCGCCTGAGTGAATCTCAACTGAGCTGGCGAGAATCGCTGGGCGGTTGGCGTCATGAAGCTGGCGACGGAGGGTTTGGTAGGGCTTGCATTCAGGTCGAAAAGAGGACCGAAGGTCGATTCTCGGTGACCGAACGAGCGGCGTTCGAGACGTTCTTACAGCAGCTTGCGTTCGCTCTGTTTCGGCTATGGCATCAAGAAGACCTCACGGCTGTCACGCCCATCCTTGATCAGCTCGACGCCGTGGTCATCATTTGTGACGCTCGACGCAGGATCAGGGTCGCCAACCGCACGTTCGAAGAACTGGTTTATCAGAACGAAGTCGTTGGCCGCGATATCCTTGATTTTTTCAGCGAATCGTCGCGTGTCAAATTGAGGACAGCCGCCGCGAGCATCATGGCGGGCGGCACTGCCGAGGCCTTTGAGGCAGCCCTGGTCAATGGCGATGGGGAGTCTTCAAGTCAGGTGATTTTGACCATTCAGGTCGCGCCGAATAGGCCGGCTCAAGGTGGCGCCGACGTCCACGGGTTCATCGTCATGGGGCAACACAACGAATTGTCGCTCGTGTTGCTCGAAGAACGGCTCAACGAGGCCGAACACCTCATGAACATTGGACAGCTCGCCACGGGCGTGGCGCACGAGCTTAAGAATCCGCTTACGACGATTCTGAATTACGCCGACTATTTATTGCGAAAATACGACGACCAATTTTTCGACGGTCGGGATCGAGAACGATTGCAACGCATTGTCTCGGGTGTCGAGCATATCGACGCGTTTGTTCAAGACTTGATGTTGTTGGCGCGCCCCGATGGCTCAAAAGACGAGATCGTAGACCTCAAGATGACCTTGCATGAATCTCTGGCGATCTGCGAAATGGCACTGCGCAAGAGTCAGACGACGGTCACGGTGAACGCGCCGTCGTCGGTGTCCGTGCGTGGATCACAGACCCAACTTAAACAAGTCTTTGTGAACCTCTTGACCAATGCCGCACACGCCATGCCTGCCGAGCGTGCAGGGCTTATTGTGGTCGACCTTGAAGTCACCCCGGAGGCAGTGGTCATTCGCATCCGTGACAACGCTCTGGGGATGTCTCAGGAAGTCGCGCAGCGCATCTTTGAGCCCTTCTACACAACACGCGACGATTCCGGCGGGACCGGACTTGGTCTGGCGATCGTGGAGAGCGTAGTTCGTCGTCACCGAGGAACCATCGCTGTCGAATCGGCTTTGGGTTCGGGAACGACCTTCATCGTGTCTTTGCCGGGTGGCGTTTGATGGATCTCGTACTCTGGCTTCTGACCGCATTTTTTATGTTAGCTGTCATGGTGGCCGCGAGATTTTTGGCGGTTAACGAGGCCAGGAGAATCCTCCCAAATCCCGACGAGGCATTGCGCGAGCACCCCGATTTTGCGGTGGTGGCCGAGCGCTATGTCTATGGGATGCGACTCACTGAATTGGTCGATCGCAACGATGCATTCGCTGATCTTGTCGAGATTGGGAGCGATGGTGGACACGACTTCACGCGTGTCACGATCGAGTTTCCCACACGACTGAAGGTGGGCATTCATATGGCGTTGGAGTCCGAAGAGGGCTTCTTCAAGCGCCTGATGAACATGAAAGAGACCCAACTTGGGCATGAGCACTTCGACAGCCAGTTCATCGTGTTGGCCACGAACCGAGCTCGGGTGGAGCGTACTCTATCCGAGGGCGTCCGTGAGGCCATGTTGAACGTGAGGAGCTACGTCAGCGAACTTCGCGTCACCGATAACAGCATCTGTGCTCGGCTTCCGCGCGCTTTGACGAGCGTTGAGCTGAAAGAGATTCTGCCCAAAATTCAGTCGGTCGCACATCTCTATTACGAGAGGGCCCGCACGGTTGAGGACGAGTTCAAGGATGAAATCGAACGAAATCCGGAAATTCCTACCCCGCAACGAGACGGGATCTTTGGCATTTCGGGGAGGTACCCGTGGAAGAGCAAGAAATAAAAACGCCCGACCGAAGTCGGGCGAAGGCGGCGGTCGGATTCGAACCGACGATCAAGGCTTTGCAGGCCCATGCCTTACCACTTGGCTACGCCGCCCAAGGGAAGGTGGAGCTAACACGTAGTCTTTTCGCCTGTCAACGTTTTATTCACGGATTTCGCGTGGAGATTGCATGATTGGGTGGCTGGTCTCGGGAGTTTTAGTGGTCGTGGCGGTCGGGTTCTCTTTGTGGATCAGGGATCTACATGCGAAGCAGCTTGAAGAAGCCAACAGCACGCACGCGAATCGATTAATTCAAATTCGAACCGAAGCCGAGAAACGCGTCGGGCGAATCGAACGTGCGAGCTCGAAAGAGCTCGAAAGAGCCCACCACAGCTTGTTTCGCGACATGTTGCCAGCGATCGATGCCCTTGACGAAGCATCTCGCCTTGGCGATGACGCAGGATTGTCGCTGGTTTCCAAGAAGTTTGATGAGGCGCTGATGGCTCACGGGATTCAGCGTATTTCGCCAAAAACAAATGAAGTGTTTGACCCGAAGTTCCATGAAGCGATAGAGAAGTCTGCATCGCAGAGCATTGAAAGTGGACACGTCATTACGGCTTATCGTGATGGCTGGTTGCATGATGAAGACATTCTTAGGCCCGCGATGGTATCCGTATCCAGCGGTGCTGAAATTTCGGCTGAGCTTCGCGATCCAGATTGCGAGACTGAAGCGGTTGTGGTCGAAGAGTGAAATTGACCTCGTTAGAGTCGCGTTTTATCGTTGCGAGTTCAGACGCCGTTTTTTTGCGTGGTCTGACAGTTAGATTTGAGGAGCACCTATGGACGTAAGCCGCAAAGTGATGATTCTGGATGAGAACATCCTGGACGTCATGGAGGCTGAACAATACCTCAAAGCCGGGGGCTATGAGGTTGTCACGCTGTCTTCGCCAAATGGCGCGCTTTCGAAAATTGATTTTGAGCGACCCGAGATCTTGTTGCTCGATATTGCGATGCCGCGTCTAAACATCACGGACTTGCTAGAAACCCTCCGTGGTTCGGCTGAGTACGAAGATTTGGTGATCGTCCTCTTTAGCGATCTGGAAGCCGAGAAGCTTCAAAAGATGTGTATCGAAAACGACATCAATGGCTATTTCTGTAAGTCCATGGACGTCACGCAGATCGCCGCATTTCTCGATAATTTTTACGAGTTTTGACGCGTCCGGACGCGTTGAGCGCTGGAGCCCGTCATGTCCGAATTTCAATCTGAGGCACAACCCATTGTCTGGATTCTTGTCGATCACAGCGCGCGCGAAGAGTCGTTTCGCGCGGTGGCCGATATTCTGAAGGAACAAGGTGCGCACGCCGAGATCCTGACCATCACTGAGGTCATCGGGTCTGCGGCTCGTGGCGCGATCACGGGAGGCGCCGAGCGTCTCCTGCGTGGGCTGCGTGTGGCCATTCAAGGCAAAAGCGACGAGGACTTCTTGGGCGCAGTTCGCCGGGCGAGACCCGATGTTCTGGCGATCACGGACGCACGCTTCGTTCGAGCCCTCGGTCTGGTTGATACGTTGACCGGAATCGGCGCGCTCCAGGTCGGAGTGCTTCCCGATTACAACCTGAGTTCAGACTGGCTCAAGAGTTCGGTTCAGGCGTTTATCGTGCCGCATGAGTCTTATCGGGAGCGCCTCTCAAAGCGCGGCATCGACGCGACCCGCGTGATCGTTGCCGGCCCGCCGATTCAACCACGATTCGCCCAGGACCTGGATCGTGATGCGATTCGAAAAGAGTTCGGCTTTGCCGCAGACCAGCATATTGTTTTGGTTCGCGCCGATGGCATTGACGCGGCGTGGCTCGATAAAGTCGTGTTTCAGGCGACGCTTGTTGAGTCGAAAGTAAAATTTGTTTTCCATCATAACGGCGACGGCGCGACCGCGGCGACCCTCAGGCGGGCCGCGCAACAATACGGTTTGCGCGCGCTCATGTTCGGTCATGTTCCTGACCTGCAGAAGTACGTCTCGGCAGCAGATCTGGTGATCGCGGCGTCGCGTGAACCCTTGATCGCAGAGATCGTCGCGCTGGATAGGCCGGTTCTCTTTGTTGGCGATGCGGGAGCCGGAAGCGACCAGGTCGAATTTCTTGTCCGCGAAAAGGCGGCCCGTCATGTCAGCGATTTGCTCAGGCTTGGAACCGAGATTGACGGCTTCCTTGAGTCGGCGTCGCTTGAGGTCGCTCGCGAAGCGGCAGCACTCATCAGCGCGAAGAATGGCAGCCGGGATGTCGCAGATGCATTGCTTTTGGCCACCAAACACCGCCATGAGTGGGCCGTGAAGACGACGGTGACGCCAAATGACGAAAGCAGCCCGGACGAAGAACCCGCGGCACCGGGAGCAGGGGCGTTCGAAGAAATCGGCGCCCAATCCGAAAAGGATGGCGCGGCAGCGCCGGACTACAGCGGAATCGGCATGGCCGAGGCGCGTGACCAGCTCGCCAGGCTCATCCTTGATGAGCGTGAGATCGAAAAACGTCTCGACGAAGCGACCAAACAACAGGAGCGCTGGAGAGGTCGCTTAAATTTGGCACGCGAATGGAACGAAGCTGACCTCGCCGCGGAGGCCGAGGCGCTGGTACGTTCACATATCGCGGAGGTCGAAATTCTGGTCAAAGATTTGGCTGGAATTCGGCAACAAAAGGTGCGCCTCAAGGTGGCTGCCCATGGCGGCAAGCCTGGGGAAACCCCGTCTGAAACAAACGCGTCTCCAGACGTGGAAAATCGTTTTCGCAAAATGGAAGCCGACAGCGATTTGAAAGACCTCAAGGATCGTATTCGTCGCGAGCTCGGCGAGTAGATGCGTCGAATCCTGATCTACACGCTGGTGGCGATGGTGATCGGGGCGGTTTTTCTCTATCTGGCGATCAGCGAGATTCATATCGACACCGTCCTCGAGTTCTGGAGGACATCCGATCCAGTCAAGATGGCGGGAGCCTCGGCGCTGTTCATGCTGATGTACAGCGTTTGTCACCTCGCGCGTATCGCGCGTTGGTACGAACTTGTCAGCCCTATCGCCCCCGTCGAGCGTGGGTTGGTCATGCGGGTTGCGGCGGTCGGGTTTGGCGCGATCATCTTGCTGCCGTTGCGGCTCGGCGAATTCGTCAGGCCGATACTGCTCTCACGCAAAACACCGATATCGATGACTTCAGCGCTGGGTACAGCCGTCGTGGAACGAGTCGTCGACGGTCTGACCATCACCGGGCTCTTATTTCTGACTCTTGCGACTTACGATGGCGAACAGGCGACGACCTCGGTGCGGGCCATCGGCCTAGTCAGTGCCGCGGTTTTTGTTCCGGCGCTGCTCATGTGTTTGCTCGCCTGGTGGCGCCGTGAGTCAGCAAAATGGCTCCTGGAGGTCACCGTGGGGCGTTTTTTTCCGGCCCTTTCCAGCAAGCTGGAAGGCCTGCTCTTGGCCTTCATCGACGGCCTTTACGCGCTGACTCGTGCACACGCTCTCGCACGTTTTTTTGCGTTTTCGGTGGTCTATTGGTCGTTCAACGGCCTTTCCATGTGGGCGCTTGCCCGGATGGGCTTTGGACTCGAAATCGGCCCCTGGGAAGCGATGACCGTGCTGTCGGTTCTGGTGGTTGGAATCATGATTCCCGCCGGCCCCGCGATGGCAGGAAACTTTGAGTATTTTCTGCTTCAAGGTCTGGGGCTTTTTGTGGCGCTTGAAGGAGAAACCACACTGGGTGCAATCGGGGCCTTCGCGGCGACCCTACACGTCTTGCAGTTTATCGTGATCCTGTCTCCGGCTCTCTATGTGATGATTCGGGACCCTGAGTCGCGCGGACTGCTCAAGATCGCGAGCACACCTCAAAACAATGAAGTAGCCAATTGAAGCAAACGCCTATGTTTGTTAGGTTTCCTTCGTATTTATTGGAGGTTGTATTCCATTGTTATCCTTCAGGGACCTACCCGAACGCCAACGACAGATTCTGTTTTTTGTGATTGCCGACTACATCGTGCGCGGGGAAGCCGTGGCCAGTGCAGTCGTGGCTCGCAGCGGCGCGTTTGAAGTGGGTTCGGCCACCATCCGTAACGACATGAGCGAACTCGAGGAGCTTGGCTATCTTGCCCAGCCTCATACCTCGGCGGGAAGGGTTCCGACCGCTCAGGGCATTCGCGCCTACGTTGATTATCTGTCGTCCCGCCCCTTCCTGAATGATGCGTCCGACCTTGGTCTCCCGGATTCAGACGACGTAGAATCAGTGGCGGCGCAGGCCGGCGTGATTTTGAGCCGGCTCTCGAATATGGCGGCGTTGGTTGTGGGGCCCCATGTTGCGCAGATGCGATTGCGCGACCTCAAACTTGTGAGCATTACGGACACTCGGATGCTGGCCGTGCTGGTGACCGAAGACGGGCGGGTGCTTGAGCGCATGTGCACGCTTGAACTTGCCGTGAGTTCCATCACGTTGACGCGCATGCAAAACTACCTTTCGGAGCTTGTCGCGGGGCGGACTCTTGAGCAATTGCGCCGAAAAGTACGCGACGAACTCACCGAGGCCCAACACACCTATTCAGATTATCAGTCCGCCGCTTTGGCCGTCGGTACTCAAGTCACACGAGAAAGGGCCGAGACCATCCGTGTGGAGGGCCTCCTGCACTTTCTTGATTTCAGCGAGCTCACCTCCGACGTCGATCGTCTGCGTGATCTGATTCGCGGAATTGAGCAGCGAGAGCGATTGTTGGAGATTTTGGACACGCTCGGCGAGCCTCGCGGCACCGTGGCGATGATTGGACCAGAAATGGGTGACGACCTCGTTCGAGATCTTGGAATCGTGATTTCGCCGTTTTATCAGGGAGCAGACCAAATTGGTCTGGTGGGCGTTTTGGGCCCCATGCGTATGGACTATGCGCGCATGATTCCACTGGTCGACCGTGTTGCGCGTGTGTTAAGTAAATCCCAAGAGAACGAGCCAGATTTCAATTTGTAAAATTCTAGAAGTACCGTTCCGAATTGAGGCGGACGGGCGTTCTCGGAGGTGTTGTTTTGACTGAACAAGATAGAGTTGACGAAGACGATTTTCAGGAAGATTCGCCCGCAACCGATGGCATTTCCAATGATGTCAATTCGGCGAATACAGAAGCTGAAGCAGCAAGCACAGATGGTGACGTTGGGCACGGCCCACTGGACGATCTGTTTTTGAGCCCGGAAGACTCCGACGTTGAGGTTGTTAGCGCACCCGAAATCGTTGAAGTCGTAGAAGAACAGGGCTCAGGAGCTCTTGTTGCCGAGCTTCGCGCCCAGCTCGCGGCGGTAGAGACCGAGCGCGATGAATCAAAGAACCGTCATCTTCGCACGGCTGCCGACCTTGAGAATTTCCGCAAACGCACAGCGCGGGAACGCGAGGATATGCGCAAGTACGGGATCGATAAGGTCGTCCTGGAATTGTTGCCGGTCATCGATAATCTCGATCGTGCCTTGGAACATGCCGAAAAGTCCGATCCCGGCGTTTCATCCATCATCGACGGTGTGCGAATGGTCTATCGACAATTCGTGACAGCGCTGGAGAAACACGGTGTGTCGTCGTTTGACGCTCGGGGCGAAGCTTTTGACCCGACGAAGCACGAAGCGATTCAACAAATCGAATCGGCTGAACATCCGTCAAACACGGTCCTTGAGCAGTATCAGAAGGGATATTTCCTTCATGATCGATTGATTCGCCCAGCCCTTGTGGCCGTGTCAAAGAAAGTAGAGAGCTCGGAATCTCCCGAGCCGGTGGAAGCTGTTGCTGTTGAAGCAGACCCTGCCGAAATAGTAGTCTCAACAGAGACTGCGCCGGATCTCGAAGAAGTCTCAGCAAATGAGCAAGTAGCCGACTGAACCACTCGCGGATTGATGTGAAATGGGCAAGACGATAGGCATCGACCTCGGCACGACGAATTCGTGTGTTTGTTACGTTGACGGCAAAGAGCGCGTCATCATTCCTAACGCCGAAGGCGGTCGAACGACTCCGTCCGTGGTGGCATTCACCGAAGACGGCCAGCGTTTGGTTGGAGCATTGGCGAGGCGTCAGGCCGAAACCAATGCCGAAAACACCATCTTCGCGGTTAAACGCTTGATGGGGCGTCGATTCGACGACGCGATGGTCACCCGGGTACGCGAATCCGTTCCGTACCATCTGGTAGAGGCCGAGTCCGGCGATGCCTGGGTTGAGATTCGCGACAAAGCGTTTTCTCCGCCCGAGGTTTCTTCGTTCATCCTGCGCGATTTGAAGGAACAGGCTGAAGACTATCTTGGGGAAGAAGTCACCGATGCCGTCATCACGGTTCCTGCGTACTTTAACGATGCGCAGCGGCAAGCCACGCGTGACGCCGGGCGAATCGCAGGATTGAATATTCTGCGAATCATCAACGAGCCGACCGCTGCTGCCTTGGCGTATGGACTTGGAACGGGCGAGGCCAGCATCCAAGACGGAATCAAAGTTGCCGTCTACGACCTTGGCGGGGGTACCTTCGATATCTCGATTCTCGAACTCGCCGACGGCGTGTTCAGCGTGATGTCGACCTCGGGAGACACGTTTCTGGGCGGCGAAGATTTTGATTACAAGATCATCGATTGGCTCGTGAACGGTTTTCAAACCGAATTTGGGGCAGACCTGCGCAAGGATAAGATGGCGATGCAACGCCTCAAAGAAGAGGCCGAGCGCGCCAAGATGGAATTGTCGAGTCTTGATAAGACGACCATCAATCTTCCGTTCATTTATGCCAATGAGTCTGGTCCCAAACATATTGAACGCACGCTGACTCGAGCTGAGTTCGAGAGCATGACCGCTGAGCTGGTCAAGCGAACGCTGGACCCATGTGGTCAGGCGTTGCGTGAAGCAGGGGTTCAGAAGAAGGACATTTCGGCTGTGATTTTGGTGGGAGGTATGACTCGCATGCCTCTGGTGCGTACGCAGGTCGCGACCTATTTCCAGAAGGAGCCTGACAAGTCGGTGAATCCCGACGAAGTGGTTGCGTTGGGCGCGGCCATTCAGGGCGGCATCGTTCGAGGCGAGCTCACCGATGTTCTACTCTTGGATATCACGCCGTTGACCCTGGGTATCGAGACGATGGGCGGTGTTTTCACACCGTTGATCCCATCCAATACGACCATTCCGTGCAACTATTCTGAGATCTTCTCTACGACGGTCGACAATCAGGACATGGTTCGTATTCACGTGCTTCAAGGCGAACGTGCCATGGCCGACGAGAACAAGAGCCTGGCTCTCTTCGAACTTCACGGTATTCCGCCGGCTCCGCGTGGTTTGCCCAAGGTCGAAGTGACGTTCAAGATCGACGAAAACGGCATGGTCAGCGTGACGGCACGCGATCTGGGAACCGGTCGTCAACACAGCATCAACGTCGTTGCCGACGGTGGTCTTTCCGAGGAAGAAATTCACCGGATGATCGACGAAGCGGCGCTGAATCGCACGACCGATACCGAAAAGAAAGCCATCATCGACCTGCGAAATCGCGCGACCGGTCTGGTGTATTCCACGGAGCGCAGTCTTGCCGAGTACGGTGAGTACCTGCAGCAGCACGAGTTGGATGAAATCCACTACGATCTTCGGACCGTGAAAGAGCTGCTTGAGGACGCGACGAAAGAAGAGCTTGAGGCGATTCTACAAAGTCTTGAAGCCTCGGCGTATCGACTCGCTGAGGCGATGTACAGTGGCATTGACACGGGCAGCACTGAGACTCCCGAGTGAATTCCGCGACTGTTCTCGGTGTGAATTGTTATGGCGCCTGACCTCTATGCTTTGCTCGGTGTGTCTCCGACGGCCCCTCAGAATGAAATCAAAGCGGCTTATCGAAAGCTCGCTCTGAAATTTCATCCCGACCATAATCAGGACATGCCTGAGGCCGAAGAGAAGTTCAAAGAAATCAACCAAGCGTATGAAATTCTGGGTGATCCAGAGAAGCGTGCGCAGTACGACCGCTACAAGACCACGGGCTTCCCGCCTGGTGGAGGGGCTTCGCCTTTCGGCGGTGGTGGTGCGTACCAAACGGCTGATTTCTCGGACTTCGCTGATATCCTGAGTTCCATGTTTGGCGGCGGTGGTGGGCAGCAACGAAATCGTGCCCAACGCGGGCGAGATTTTGTGATCACGCTGACGGTCTCGTACGAAGAGGCTTTTCGAGGAACCAATAAAAAAGTCCAGGTGCCCTCACAAACCGACTGCGACCGCTGTGATGGCGAAGGCGCTGAACCAGGGACACATGCCGAGGGGTGTCCTCAATGCGGTGGCACCGGCACGATGCGGGTTCAGCAGGGTTTCTTTGCCCTGTCTCGGCCCTGCAATAAGTGTCATGGCACGGGGCGATATATTCCTTCGCCGTGTCGTACCTGCAAAGGGAAGGGATTCGTCGACAAGGAAGTGTCTTTGGACGTCGAAGTGCCTCCTGGAGTCGACGCAGGACAGAAGCTTCGTTGGGAAGGAAAGGGCGCTCGCGGCGCAGGTGGAGGCCCATCTGGGGATCTCTTTGTGGTCGTGGAACTCGCCGAGCACAGCCTCTTTGTTCGCGATTCTTTGGACGTGAAATGCACGGTTCCCATCACATTCACTCAGGCCGCTCTTGGCGGCAAAATTGACGTGCCGACTCTCGAAGGGAAGGTCTCGATGAAAGTCCCGGCGGGAACTCAAACAGGTCGGGTGTTTCGCCTTGCCGGCAAGGGGTTTCCTAACGTTAAGGGCTCCAAACGTGGCGACGAACTCGTCAATGTGGTGGTCGAAACACCGGTGAAACTCACGGACCGTCAGAAGGAAATTTTGGAGGAATTCGGAACCCTGAGTGGCGAAGACGTCGAACCGGAACAGAAGAGCTTTTTTGGAAGAATGAAGGATCTCTTCGAATGAGACGTCGGGAATTCATCGTTCTGGGTTCCCTCTCTTTGGTAGCGACACCACTGTGGGCTGTTGAAGCGGCCCCCTTGGTTGGATTTCTGGCACCGCTCACGGGCCCATACAAAGCGCTTGGTCGCCAGATGGTGGATGCCGCACAAATGGCAGCGACCGAACAGAACGCGATTTTGCTGGTCGAGGACACTCAAGGCGAGCCCGAAGGCGCGCTGAAAGCCGTCGACCGACTGCTCGAACGAAAAGCTCAAATCGCGGTTGGACCCATTGGCGTCCGTGAGTCGGTCACGGCTGCTGGATGGACGTCTCGAAACGCTCTCCCGCTGATTTCCCTATGCTCCGATCCTAGCCTCCTGAGCGGTCCTTTGGTCTCTCGTTGGCGACTGTCACCCTTTGAACAGGCGGAGCAGTTGGCGAGCCTTGTGGGGGGCCAGCGAGCGGCAATCTTATCACCTGAAAACGAGTATGGGCGCGGTGCGACGGAAGGATTTATCTCCGCTTGGAAGTCGTTGGGCCGAGAAGTCTCGTGCACTGCGTTTTACAGCGCCGAAAAGCCTGACTTCCGTCGTGCGCTCGACGAACTGACCGGCACGCGAAAATTCGTGGGCGTGGGCAAGTCGCTGGCCGACAAGAAGGCCGATAAGTTTGGTTACGTCACGACGGGGCAGCGACGTCGGGTCGACTTTGACGCGCTTTTCATCCCTGATTTCCACCCCCGCGTCTCTCGGATCCTCGGCTATTTGCAAACTGTTGGCATCCAGGATGGTGACGGGGGTGACGGGCTGGCAGTTCAGTTGCTTGGGCTTGGCGGATGGCGTGGCAAGACGATGGAACTCACAGGCGCCAAAGCATCAGGTGCGTTGATTCTCGATACGTTTGGTGGCGTCGATGACGGAGGCCGCGCCGAGGAGTTTGACCGCGCATTCGAAGCGGCGACCTCGCGGCAAGTCACCTCGTTCGAAGCCGAAGTTTTTGATGCCGTGTACCTTGCTGCCGCTGCTGCGCGAAAGCGCCCTGATGCGGCGCATCTGGCATTGCGGTCAATGATTCCTTGGACCGGCGTCGCCGGACAAGTTGGAAAGACACCTGACGGTTCGATGAAACGTATTGGACGTCTCTACCGTTTTGATATCGACGGTCATGTGGTTCCGGTGGGCTGATGGAAGATGACGAAAAAATGAGTTCGCATGGTGTCTGGCGTCATTGGGCGTTGCTCGCGCTGGCGTTTGTTACGACCACGTTTGCGGGCGTTTCGTTTGCGGGCGCCGACCCTTTTGTTCTGGCTTCATGGCGAGACATCGCGACGATGCGCGGCGCGTTATCGTATTCGGTCTCAGTGCTCGCGATTCTGGGCGTTCATGAACTTGGTCACTACTTGCAATGCCTCAAGCGTAACGTCCCAGCGACCCCTCCCTATTTTTTGCCCGGTTTGCCGATTCCAGGCCTAGGCCTGCTGCCCTTTATTGGGACCTTCGGCGCCTTCATCAAGATGCGAGCGAGTAAGATGCGTGCGATCGACCTGCTGTCGATTGGCGCAGGCGGCCCGATCGCGGGATTTGTCGTGACATTGCCGATCCTGATCATCGGTATCGCGCTTAGCGACGTGCGCCCAATTCCACCTGACACCGACGTGCTGACGTTGGGGGATAACTTGTTGATGTTTGGGTTGAATCAGATTTTTCATCCATCCATACCAGCAGGGTCCGATGTCTGGCTTCATCCGATGGCGATGGCGGGGTGGGTCGGCTGTTTTTTGACCGCTCTGAATCTGGTGCCGATGGGGCAACTTGATGGCGGACATATCGCGTATTCGATTTTCGGCGAGAAGTACCATCGAGTCGCGCTGTGGGTGTTTGGCTGCGTGCTTCTGCTCGGTTTCTTCGCGTTCCCGGGTTGGATCATGATCGCGGTCTTGGTCGCAACCATGGGCTTGAAACACCCTGACATGATCAAAGACGAACCGCTTGGTAAGAACGGCGCCATGATCGGTTGGATTTGTCTGGCGATCTTCGTGCTCACCTTTTCTCCTGCTCCCATCCAAGGCATGGGATTGCCACAAATGTTTGGCTGGTGGTGATATGGAATTTCGGTGCGAGGAATGTGGGCATGTGGGGGCGGCTTCGGGCACCAAATCTGACCCATCCGGCATTTTACTGACCTGTGCAAATTGCGGTCACGACAACCGACTCGAGGTCGGACCGGCACGGGTCGGCGAGCCTTCTTTGCCCGTGCCGCCCCAAGCGGCGGCGCCCACTTTTGCCGATGAGGCGTTTGACCGATTTCGTCCCATGGCAGGTGAGGGAAAGCGGTGCCCTAAATGCGCCCATTTAGTTGCCCCATCGGACCTGCATTGCGCCAGATGCGGATTGGGTCTCAAGGGAGCCTATCGTTTTGGTCCAGGCGAAGCCCCATGGGAACAACCTCCGGCGGGCAACGAGTCAGAGTGGGAGCAGGGCAAGCTGCTCTGGCGGGCCTTTGAGGAAAGTGGCGACACAGAACGTTTTTCACGCTTCGCCGAATTTGTCCGTGAAAATGATTTGCATGACATGGCTGCTCGGTTGCTCAGATTCTATCTGGTCGACCATCCGGCAGATGAAAATGTACTGTCTTTGCTCCGAGAAATTGCCGGTTCGGTACACACCCGTATGATGGTTGCGCAGGCACAGGCTCAGGCGAACACCGCAGATTTTTCTGATGTGACGCAAAGGGCTCGCAACGTGCTATTATGGGGGGCGTTCTTCTTCTGGTTGATGATTCTAGTGGTCATCGTCACCCGTTACATGTGTTAGCGCGCAGGAATCGATGTACGACGAATTTGAATTGATCGAAAAAATCGCCGCGGCGTTCCCAACGCCCGAAGGACTTACCCTCGGAATTGGCGATGATTGCGCGATTCTTGATCCGGGTCGCTTCGACTTGGTGACGACGGACACGCTCGTTGAAGGCGTGCATTTCCGACGTGACTGGATGACGCCACAGGACATCGGCTACAAGGCTCTTGCGGTCTCGCTAAGCGACATCGCGGCGATGGGCGGCGGCCCAGGGGCTTTTTTCCTGAATTTGACGCTTGGTCCGAACGACGACAAAGTTTTTGTCGATGGACTGATCGAAGGCATGTTGGAAGCCAGTCAGAAGCTCTCGCCGGATGGTTTTGAGGTTTCTGTGGGCGGAGGCGACCTGACCCGCACCAGCGGCCCCACGGTCATCTCGATCACTCTTATGGGTGAAGCCAGCCCAGCTGGGCCCGTGACCCGCTCAGGGGCGCTTCCAGGCGACCGCATCGCGGTGCTTGGTCCCGTTGGTTTGAGCGAGGCAGGCCTCCGGATTCTGCGCGGGGATGTCGATGTTGACCCCGACGATTTTCCGGCCCTACTGGCAGCTTATCGACGCCCGCTTCCAAGAGTCCACGAAGGCGCCCTCCTGGGGCTTTTTGGCGTGCCCTCGGCCTTGATCGATGTCAGCGATGGTTTGATTCAGGACATGTGGCATATTCTGAAAAGAAGCGGCATGGGTGCATCGATCGAGACTCATAACTTGCCGCGCCACCCGGAACTTGTGAAATTCTGTGAGCAGACCGGTCTGGATATCCTCGACTTTCTGCTTTCAGGAGGCGAGGACTTCGAACTGATCGTTGTTTCTCCGCCGGCTCGAATGACCAAACTTTGGGACCTTGCCCGACGTTACGGGTGGGATGTTTACGACATCGGTGAAATTCGTTCATCGACCGAAGGGCTTCGAATTCTGGCACCAGATGGCACGCCGATTACACGGCCATTTCCAGGGTTTCGGCATTTCTGATGGCAGATATCGGCAATGAACATCAGTCTGCGTCGTCGCATCGCGACGTCGTGGAGAAACTCTGGACCGCTCCGGTTTACGAGGCGTGTGTCACCGAGATTTCGGTGCCCTCGGCATCCTCGCTTCTCGTTGCGGAAGCCCGCTGTGGTCATATCCCTGAGCGCATCCTGTCGTTGATTCCAGAGGACACCCGGGTGATCGCGCTCGATCCCTCCCGGGCGATGCTGGATTTGGCGCGGCAGCGCATGGACGAATCGGCCCAACGTCGCGTGTTTTTTGTGCCTCAACGTGTTGGGGCTCTCTCCTACGCCGACGACGTCTTCAAGGCGTCTATTTGTCTAAACGGTGTGGTGACTGCGCGTGAGGCCGAAGAAGCGCTCAAGGAATTGGCGCGGGTCACGTGTCCGGGGGGACAGATTATTTTTGGAGTCCCGCTCAACACCTGTTTTCCCGAATTCTTCGATATTCTGGACGAAGCGTTGAGAGCCCATCAGCTGCATGATGTTTTGGGCCGAATGTATGACATGCAGGAAAGCCTTCTGACCCCGGGCCTCTTGAGCGAAATCGCTGAGAGCGCCGGACTGCACGACACTGTGTTTCAAGAACTGTCTTGGGATGTGTCGTTTGCAAGTGGTCAAGAGTTGCTGATGTCGCCGCTGATTCGCGAAACGTTTTATCCTCACTGGATGGGCGTGATTCGTTCGTCGGACCGAGATGCGATTCTTCGTTATATCGCCGATGCGGTGGACACCTACTGGCATGATGACGAGTTCACGTGTCACGTGGTCGCAGGATGCCTTCGGGCGATCTGCTAAGATGCACCCTCGAGCTGATGTTGCGTTTCTGATTAACCCCACTTTCAGAAGGCATTTATGAATCAAAATGAATTCAATATCTTGCTGGATAAACTGATCATTAAAGCTGCTTCTCCGAAAGACTATGAATTGTTGTCTGAGAAGCAGAAAATTGTTGGTGCGTTGGAAATGCTGATTGGAACAACAACAAGAAGTGGGGTGGAGGTCTTTTTTGAGAATAATTACAGATATTTATGGGGCGATGCTTTGCGAGGGTTGAAGGAGGTTAAGGCAGCATCGAGTGAAAGGAATTACAAATTAGCCATGAATGAAATGAGCGACGAGAATTTCAAAGCCCTGCAAGACGCTATTGTAATTGATGATTTTGAGGTGCTGTACAGCGGTGTTCGCAACTTCATCGCGGACAGTCCCGAAATATTAAAACCGAATCTATGAACATAATTTGGTGCGTATTTGGGCGTTGACCATCTCTTTGCGCAGCCCACAGATAGGGCCGCAACGTGCTCGGATCTCGCCAAGGCTTAAAACAGGCGCCGTCGAGCCATCTAATTAGCTAAAATAATGAAAGCTGAGTGAGTGGGGCAGAACGTGCCACGCCCGCTGCTGGTGTCCAGATCGGCGATGGGCTGCTCGGAGCGGCCACGTGGAGCGACACGTTCGAACCTGCCAGGAATTCCTCGGCGGTTCGACGCGCTCTCTCGGGCGTGTTGTTGGTTTCGCTCAGATGAGCCAAGACAACGCGTTGCAGGTTATGATGGGCCACACGTTCCAGCAGAGCGCGGGATTGGTCATTTGAAAGGTGTCCGCGTGTCCCCCCGATTCGGCGCTTCAAAAACACGGGGTAGGGCCCACTTCGAAGCATCTCGGCGTCGTAATTTGACTCGAGAATCAGCGTATGAACGCCTTGAACGGCCTCGACCGTTTGGTCTGAATACGTACCCAGATCGGTCACAAAACATGCAACATGTCCGTGGCTTTCGAAGCGCAGGCCCATGACTTCCGTGGCGTCGTGCGACACTCGAAAACCGGTGATTTCCACGGACTCGCTGCCAATGGTCATGGGAACATCCGGGCGAAGGATATGGGTTTCTCGGTCCGAGAGCTCCAATGCCTTGAGTGTTCCACCGGAGGCGTATACCGGAAGATCTGGCCGGGCCTTCAAGAGCAGTTCAAGGCCACGAATATGGTCATGATGTTCGTGAGTTAACACGATCGCTTGTAGGCCTTCGACTCCGCCGAGTCCCTCGAGTCCAGCTGAGATTCGACGAAATGGAACGCCTGCATCAACGAGAATCGAAGACTCGCCGAACTTGAGTACGCCAGTGTTTCCGGTGGAGCCGCTGGCAATCGTGCGAATTTTGATGGGGTGGTTCATGGCCGTCTCTGGCAGCAACCTGAAGAAGCGTCATCGTGACGCCGTCGAAGGGCCACACTACAAAAATCGTCAGGGTCTGTCGCGGTGTGAAAGACTTTTCTTGACGCGGGTTACATATGTTCAGTAAGTTACATCTGTTCACCCGCCGATGCAATCCGCAATCCGGGTGGCAAAGGCAACCATGGAAAGGCCAGAAAAAGAGCTGACGGACCGACAAGTTGAGGTGTTGGAGTACATCATCCTGCACATTCAATCGACGGGCTTTCCTCCGACGATCCGCGAAATCGGCGAGCAGCTGAGCATCAAGTCGACCAACGGCGTCAATGACCATCTGAAAGCCCTTGAGCGAAAAGGCTACCTTTCACGCGAAGACGCGAAGTCGCGGGCCATTCGTCCGGTGTTTGCGCCCGATGGGTCGCCGATGCCGTCCTCGGACGATGTTCGGGTGCTGGAAGACGTTCATTCGATTCCGATCGTGGGTCGGATTGCTGCAGGTGAGCCGATTTCGGCCATCGAGAACGCTGAGGACCACGTGAGCATTGGTCAAGGCCTGCTTGGCAAAGCGCAGGGCGTCTTTGGTTTGGTGGTTAGAGGCGAGAGCATGATCGAAGATGGGATCTTCGATGGTGATTATATCTTCATCAAACCCCAAAACGACGCGCGAAACGGCGAGATCGTCGCAGTGATGGTCGACGACGAAGCTACGGTAAAACGTTTTTATCGCGAGAGTGGCCGAATACGATTGCAGCCCGCAAACGCCAGCATGGAGCCGATCTACATCGATGCGTCTCAGTGGAAACACACCGTGGTCTTGGGCAAAGTGGTCGGAGTCTTCAGGCGACTCCACTGATTCGCCTATCTATGATGGTCTGCTTGACGCACTCGCGTCTGAGCGGCAGGCTCTGCGTCCCGTAAACCCCGAGAAGACACGTGAGCCTGTGGAAACAGATTTTGAATTGGCGCGCTGCTGAGCCGCCATTTCCCGTGCCCTGGCGAGCGATTCTCGAAGAGCGATACCCGGCATATTTGGCGATGAGCGCTGAGGACCGCACGGTCTTCGAAGTGCGCCTTCAGCATTTTGTACTCAAGAAAAACTGGGAGGGTGCCGGCGGACTCGAAGTGACCGAAGAGATGAAGGTCCTTATTGCTGCGGCCGCCGCCCGTATTGCGCGTCGCCTTCCGTTGGAAGTCTATGATGGACTTGAATCGATCGTGATTTACCCCCGCACCTTCGAACACGAAGAGGGGCGCGGCGCCTACGGCCTAGCGCATAAATGGGGAACCGTTGTCCTGAGCTGGAACGCGGTGACTCATGGGATCGACCTGCCTCATGACGGCAACGACACCTCGATTCATGAATTTGCCCACATCCTCGATTTTGAAGACGGCGTCGCCAACGGTACGCCGTTGCTCGACGACGGGAAGGACTACCATTCGTGGGGTCTCGTGATGGGGAAATATTTCGCCGATCTTCAAAATGGAGATCAAATGCGAAAGGTCATGGACACTTACGGTGCCACCAATGAGGCGGAATTTTTTGCAGTGGCGACGGAGTCCTTTTTTGAACGCCCCAACGCGTTAAAACGAGTTGCTCCCGACCTCTTCGAGCAGTTATGCGGTTTCTATCGGCTTGATCCGACGAAGGAAGAAGAAGATGAATGACACGGTTCAGCACCTGATGACGCCCGACGGTTCGATTCGAGCGGTCACGATCGATGCCCGTGAGACTGTTTCGCAGATCCTCAAGGCTCAAGAGCCGGGCGAACTCAGCGAAGCTCTTGGTGAGCTTCTGATGGGCGCCACTTTGGTGCGATCCACGATGGCTCCTGACCACCGCTTGCAGATGACGTTGAAGTACCCCGGCTTCTCGATTTATGCCGATGCTTTGCCGCACGGCAAGGCGCGGGGTTGGGTCGCAGCGCGCGAAAACTCGCTCTCGAAGCCCCAATTTCAAGTCGCGCGAGTGCTGGAGTCTGGCCAAGTTCATGAGGGAACCATCGAAGCCGAAGCGAGCATCTCCGAAACCTTGACGACCTACATGATGTCTTCGGAGCAGACGACCTCTACGGTGGGCGTGAGTTGTTCGATCGTTGACGGTGAAGTGATTTGGGCGCGTGGCTTCATGGTGCAACTGCTGCCCAATCCAAGTGCGCAAGCCCTCGAAGCCGTGACGCTGGCCCTTGAAAACCTGCAGCCAGATTGGCCAGAGCTCGACGATACTTTTCTTGGTCTGGCGATCTTGGGGGATTCCTTCCGCCTGCTTAGCAACGAGGAGCTGTCGTTCGGATGCACGTGTTCAGCGTCGAGCGTCGAGCGAGCCATGGTCGCGGCGGGCAAACACGAAGTCGACGACATGCTCACTGCCGGTGAGCCCATTGAAGTCGTCTGTGAGTTTTGCCGCACCAAATACGTTGTCTCGCCAGCGGACCTGAAGAGAATCGCCCAAACGTTCTAGCAACAGAGTTCTTGGACCGGCCTTAAGATGAGTGAGTCTTCAGAACACGCCAACGGCTTTGCGCAGCTTGACGATCAGGCTCGGGTGCTTTGCCTGTCTTGGCGCGGGATGAATGTTGGGGAGACTTGGCTGAAATCCGCTCACGGTGCGATACTGCAATGTCAAAACACGCAGACCTCACGAACTGGCTCCATTTGCAATCCGCGTGATAGTCGAAGCCTCGTTGGATCGTCTTTGCCTATTGGTCGCCTATGCGAGCCTTGCCGAACCAAGTAATGTGCATCGCTGGAAAATCTGAGATAAGTCGCTGAGTCGTTTTAAGGAGTAGACCCATGACATCGAATTCCATTCCCATTGTAGACCTTGCAGACCTTTCAAGTTCGAACCTTGCGCGGCAGCAACAAGCCGTAGAGTCGATCGTCGAGGGATTTGGCCATTATGGACTGGTTTACATCCGGAATCATGGCATCGAAGAAGCGGACCTGACTGGTTTTTACGACGCGTTTCGCGAGTTCGTCGGACGTCCGTTGAACGAAAAACAGACGATGTCGAAACCAGAGATTTGGTACCAGCGCGGTTGGACGCCACCCAACACCGAACAGGCTGTCGTGGCCGGCGGGCAGCCGGATTTCAAAGAGTGTTATTTCATGGCGCCCGAACCACTTGATGCCGTGGCCGCGCTTGAATATCCCGAGATTTATGCCGAAAATGTTTGGCCAGCTGATGCACCGGTTTTTCGCTCAAAATATGAACTGATTGCCCATCAAATGCACGAGATCGGCCTCGCTCTCTTGCGCGGAGCCGCCCGAGCTTTGGGGTTGGAGCCCTATCGCTTCGAAGCCGGCATATACGGTGGTCCACACGTCACTCGTGCTTTGAATTACCTGCCGCTTCAACCCGAACAGGTGAATACTGGAATTCTGTGGGGGGAAGAACACACCGACTTCAATTTGCTCACTTTGCTTCCAGGGGGGCGTTTTTTGGACCCCGACGGCAACTATTGCAAAAAGCCGGATGAAGTCAGCGGCCTTTATCTGCGAACCAGGCCCACACCCGAGCAACCCAAGGGATCGATGGTTGCCGGTTCAGCTCCAGCGGGTTGCATCGTGGCTCAAGTCGGACAGGAGCTTGAGATCCTGACAGCGGGGCGGTTCCTCGCGACGCCACACGTCATCAAGGCGCCTGGTTCACCTGGGTATTCTCGCGTGGCGATGGCCCATTTTATTCATCTTCATGCTCATCAGATCCTTTCGCCGTTGCCCCCGTTTAGAAATGACGACTCGGTCAAGGCTTACAGCCCTCCGGTCCTGGCGGGAACCTACGGAACCAAGACATTGGTTGATATTGGATTGGCGCCTGTGGCCGCATTGCAGCAACTCGGCTATCGTCATTACGATCGACTGGGTAAGATACGGAAGGAAGAGGGTAATTCGGCACCATGACCACGCACTCCAAAATTGAAAACACCGATGAACGACTCGCGGAGGGCACCATCATCGATGGCCGCTACGAGATTACCGGTCATCTTGGTCGTGGTGGATTTGCCCATGTTTATAAGGCCAGGCACGTTCATCTCGATCGCGAAATCGCCTTGAAAATATTGGAGTTTCCAAGCGGGCCTGGGACTGAACAGTTTCAGGCGCGTTTTCTTCAAGAGGCGCGAATCGCCGCCAAGATCAAACACCCAAATGTGGTCGATGTCTTCGATTTTGGGGTGGCAAACGACCTAGGACAGCCCTACCTCGCGATGGACTACCTGATTGGGCATGACCTCGAGGAAGAGCTTGTTCGCAGCGGTCCAATGGACCCCCAACGCGCGATTGGGCTCTTCATCGATACGTTGAGCGCACTCGGCGACGGGCATCTTTTGGGCATCGTGCACAAAGACCTGAAGCCGTCGAACTTGTACCTAAGCGCCCCCGGAACAAAGGACGAGCGCCTCATTATTCTGGATTTCGGGATCGCGCGTGTATTTGGCGACAAGTCGAGCCAGATGACTCAGACCGGCTCGTTTGCCGGCACGCCAGCCTATCTTGCTCCCGAATATATCGAGAACCAGATTGTGACGCCTGCTTTGGATGTCTACCAAATGGGGCTGATCTTGATCGAAACCCTGACGGCTATTCCTGCAGTGACGGCCGGCAATTCCATGGCTTACCTTCTTGCGCACTGTCAGGGGCATGTGCGCATGCCCGAGGAGCTAAAGTGCACGCAGCTTGGTGAGGTTTTGACCAAAGCGACGCTACTCGATCCCCAGCAACGTTATGCCAACGCGACGGAATTTTGCGATGCCCTTAGGCGTGTGGAAGTGCCAGGCCTGCCTTTTGTTGGAAGTCGCACGATGCCCCTTGGTTTTGGCAATCGCGGGCGATTGGATTCGATCAATGTGCTCGGGGAGACATCGGATAATACTCCTTCACTCCCGTTTGTCTCTGAAGTGATTTCGGTGCCGTTTGCGTCGATCCCGCCGGCCTTCAACGCCCCGAGCGTCGAAGCGCCGATGGCTCCAGACTCGCGATTAGGGATTCTCCTGGGCATCTTGGTCGTCTTGGTCCTGATGGGTGGGACGTTTCTTGTCGTTTATTTTGGCGCAGAAACTTCATCGCCCCCGCTCGAGTCCGTTGATAACGCCTCGGGTTCTGTAAAAGTCGTACCTGCCGTCGAAAACGTTGAGGTTCCGGTTGTGCCGAAACCGTTGGCGGGTGCGATGGCGACCGAAGAACCGGCCACTGAAAATGTCGAGGACACCGCGTCGAAGAACGAGGTCATCATCCCGTTCATCGAGAAGATGAAGCCGATCGAGAAGATGAAGCCGATCGAGAAGATGAAGCCGATCGAGAAGATAAAGCCGATCGAGAAGATGAAGCCCATCGCGAAGGTGAAGCCCATCGAGAAGGCGAAGCCCATCGAGAAGGCGAAGCCCACCGAGACGGTCGATGTGACCAATGACAGCGTTCCTCTGGTTGCTCCGTGAGACTCTGAATTGACTCGGCACTGAGAACCGTTTATCAATTCGCGCCCATGTATGAACAATCCTACATCTTGCCGCTTGTGGGCATCTTCGCACTGCTCGTCGGCCCCCTGGTCTACGCCATGGCGCGCCAGACGCGTTGGGCGCTCGACGGTATCGATGGCTTCGTTTTAACCAGCGTGGGCGGGCTGGTCGTGCTCTTTGTTCTGCCTCCGGCCATGGCCGCGACGGGTGGATGGGCGGTCATCGCGATGCTGGTGGGCATGACGTTGCCGATCGTCATGGAACGGATGCTGGGGATTGCCTCTAGAACGGCGCACACCATCGTTTTGGTGTCGGCTCTTATTGGGCTGGTCTTGCACACCATGCTGGACGGCGCCGCACTTTTTGAAGGTGGTCGTTCAGCCGAATCCACCGCGCTGGCCATCGCTGTGATTCTGCATCAGATTCCGGTCTCGATTGCGATTTGGAATATTGTGCGTCCTCGCTACGGCAAACGCGGTGCCAGTTTTGTGCTTTTTCTGGTCGCGATTGGAACTCTGGCCGGTGCGGGATTGGGTCATGAACTCCATGATTTTGGCACAGGTGCGTCGTTTCAGTTCTTTCAGGCCCTGGTTGCCGGATCGCTACTGCACGTTGTTGTCCATCGCCACGCCGAACACGGTGGTTCCAAGTTGCCCGAGGTGGTCGGTGGCCTGCTGGGAGTAGTCTTGCTCTTGATCGTGCCCAATCTGGTTGCCCACGGTCATGACCACGGCGAATCCAGTATTTTGGGTCGCTTGCTCGACATCTCGCTTGAGACCGCGCCTGCGCTGCTTCTGGGGTTCTTTCTGGCATCGCTGCTCGGCAGTCGTTTCCGACGCCCTCCGACGCGCTGGTTGAGCCGTGGGGGCGCTTTTTCGCAGTCGTTGCGTGGTGTGGCCGTCGGGTTGCCGCTTCCGATTTGTTCGTGCGGTGTCGTGCCCCTGTATCATGGGTTGATTCGAGCGGGCGTTCCGGCAAGTGCAGCGCTGGCGTTTCTTGTGGCAACGCCCGAGATTGGCATCGAATCTTTGATCCTTTCTGTGCCTCTTCTTGGTGTCGAGATAACCATCTGGCGGCTCCTTACTGCGGCCATCATCGCGTTGGTCACAGGAGTCGTGATTGGGCGGCTGGTGGTACCGAGTGCAACGCCAGATAACGGCGAAGCAACTGGAGAACCTGCATCTTTGGCTGCTTTCTGGCGGTCATTGCGGGCCATTGTGGATGACACTGCGCCCTGGCTGATGGCGGGGCTGATCTTGGCCGCGATCGTCGATCCTCAAGTCATGCAAGGGTTGATTGGCTTGCCGGAGCCGCTGGAAGTGTTGTTCTTCGCGCTGGCCGGAATTCCGATTTACGTCTGTGCTTCGGGGGCGACACCGCTCGGCGCGGCGTTCATCTGGGCCGGTGTTTCGCCCGGGGCAGCGCTTGCGTTTCTGATGGCTGGACCGGCCACCAACGTCACCACATTTGCGACGTTGACGCAGCTTCATGGCCGCCGAATCGCGGTCGGCTTTGCTGCAGTCGTGCTCAGCCTATCCGTGGCGTCGGGGATCTTGTTGAATACGTTCTCGATCGGGTTGGATGGATCCGCGATGGCGCCGACACATGACCACACGTGGTGGGCTTGGGTGTCGCTTATCGTCATGGGACTCGTTTTTCTGGAGTCGTTCGTTCGGAAAGGGCCGCAGGACTGGGTCTCTTCGGTGTTGAATTTTGGCCACGAGGATCACGACCACGGTGACCACGACCACGACCACGGTGACCACGACCACCACGACCATGATGGACACGCCCATGGCCATGGCGACGTCGACGGCAGTGCAAAACCGCGCTTCAAAGTCGTCGCGAC
The DNA here is from genome assembly GCA_964394615.1 of uncultured Bradymonadales bacterium. GTDB lineage: Bacteria > Myxococcota_A > Bradymonadia > Bradymonadales > Bradymonadaceae > JBFFMO01. The sequence goes on from CAYMYJ010000012.1 coordinate 62,135, forward strand.
CAAAGATAAATGCGGCGATTGTGGTTGTGACCACTAAGGTGTTGAGCAGTCCGGGCACACGCCAAAGAGCAGTACTTCGTGGCGGTCCACGACAAAGCCGTCAGGCGCAAGTCCCTCGACATCTTGAGCACATCCGGGAACGTCAAAAACACGTTCGCAGGTATCGCATTTGAAATGGTGATGGTGGGCAATCGAGGCGAGCTCGAAGCGGGTGCCCTCGCCGGGTAAATCCACGCAAACCAGCCATCCAGTCTCGTTGAGCGATTTCAGATGGCGGTAGACCGTGGCGATACCCATTCCGGGGATATCTGCCAGAGCGCGCTCGAGCACTTCTTGTGGGTTCAACGGCCTTTTGGCCGCCTTCATCACTCGTCTGACCGCGTCTTTTTGTCCGGTATTTCGAGCCATAATTCACAAAAAAAAAGCGACGCCTTTGCGCCGCCCGAAAGTCACAGGAATGGGTTGGATTAGAGCCGGCGGCTCTTGCCCATTTCGCGTTCGAGTTGTTCTTTGTACTCGATGCTGTATCGAGTCCAGGGGCGAACTTCGAGTCGTTTGCGCGAGATCGGTTCTCCCGTACCTTCGCACAATCCAAATTCACCTTTCTCGAATTTCTCGAGTGCACGGTCAATTTGTTTGATGAGTTTTTGCTCTTTGTCCGCGAGTCGCATCAGGTAAGCCTGATCCGAGATTCGGCCCGCTTGGTCCAGCTCATCTGCGGGGCGATCGTCGTCGACCATCGCCTCGTTGAGGTGCTTGTTAAGCTTGCTGAGTATCGTCTCGCGTTCTGCGAGCAAACGTTCCCGAAAATGACTTTTGTCAGCTTCGGTAAGCTCGTCGTTATCCCATTCTTTATTCTTCGCCATCTCATATCCTCACATGCTGCAGGGGGCGCTAGACCAAGTGGTGCGTCACGCTGTCCCTGAGGTGCTCCCCTTTTTGCCCAGACTCACCGGGTTATTCGGGGGCCGACTTTCTAGCTTAAACTGGGTTCCATGTCGACCGTCTTTCGCAGCTCCGCCAGACACTGTTGATTTTTCAACGGTTTGGAAGAGGTGCGTCCTTCGGGTCTTCATCGATCTTATGAACGCATCATATCCACATCCGAACGTTTACACGAGAGCGTTTTTTCTCGGTCGTGGTTTTCGGTTCAGTAACACACGCTGTATGGGGTTGTGCCTCCAAACGGGGAGGCTGGCGTGAAGGTTTGGCAAGTGTAGCCTGTACGACACTGATTTGGGTTTGTGCAATTCTTGAGGCACGAGCCTTCTTCGGTTCCAAGAAGCCCTCCGCCGTGACATGTGCTGTCGGTAGGGCAGGTGCTAATGCCTAGAATCGCCGTGCATGGCTGCGAGCAATATCCATCTGGCCAGTCGGAAGACGGTGGGAGGCAAGTGGCATTCGTCCCACCATCACAATCGTAAATGCCAACACAAGGCGCGCCAATCATGCCAGGACCGGTGCCCGCAGGGAGGCATTCTTTGGAGCCCGTTCCGTCGCCATCGCCGTCGAAGCAAAGGTATCCGGTGCGACAATCCGCGTTCGACACACAGTTCTTCAGGCATGAGCCGGTTCCACTGGTGTTCTTCTGGTCGCAGTGGCTGCCTGACGGGCAATCGTTGTCGAACTGGCATTGTGATGAACAGTAGCCGTCTTTGAAGTTCACGTTCGCGACACAAAATGGCGAGATGGCGCCGGCGCACGAAGTCTGCGCCGTACACGCTGAGCCTATTGCTGCTGGACCTCCCGTCGCGACACAGTTGAAGTTCGAGCACGTGAAGCCACTCTGGCACATGCCACAATTCAAGGTTCCGCCACATCCATTTGAAGGTGCGCCACATTGCCGGCCCGCGGCCCCACAGACGAGCGGTTGGCAGGCGCAATCTTGGTCGACCGCATAGGTGCATCCTGCTGGACAGCATCCGTCGCCCGATTGGCACGCGCTGATTGGGGTGTTGGTGCACCGAAGGTTGCACTGTGCGGCCGAACCCGAAACCGAATCTGACGTACAGGCTATATTATCGTTGCACGATGCGGGGCAGTTGCCGTCGCATACTTCGGTTCCTTCGACGACCTGGTTTCCACATACGGGGGTGCAGTCTGAGTCCGTGGCGGCAGTGCAACCCGCTGGACAACATCCATCGCCCGACGTGCAGGCGGTCACAGGCACATTGGCACATTGCGCGCTGCAGTTGGCTGCGCTTCCTGTCAGGGTATCCGTCGTGCAGGCGTTATTGTCGCCGCATGAGGTCGGGCAGTTGCCGTCGCACGTCTCGCCTGCGTCGATCACGCCGTTATTGCAGGTGGGCGAACAGTCTGAGTCGCTCAGATAATCGCAGCTGGCCGGGCAGCATCCGTCATTGTTCACACAAGATGTCACGACGCTGTATTGGCATTGGGCTGAACATGTCGCAGCGTTTCCGCTCAGCGTTCCAAGCGTGCAGGCGCCTTGAGGCGGACACGCATTGGGGCATGAACCGTCGCCCGTGCCGATGCCTGAGTCGCACTTTTCGCCAGCATCCACGACGCCGTCGCCGCACGTAAGTGTCGTGTTATTTGTCGCGGTGTTGTTCGTCGCCGTGTTGTTGGCCCCGTTATTCGACGCCGTGTTGTTGGTCGTCCCGTTATTTGCGGCGTTGTTGGCTGTCGTGTTGTTCGATGGTTCAACGTCTTTCCCCTTTTTGACCGAATCGCCGCACGCGGCGAGGCTCAGAAGCAGGAGAGCAAATATGTAGAAGTAGCGTCGGGTCATTCCGTCCTCACGTTCATTTGCCGGCACTTATTACGGAAAGTGGAACGAAATTAAAGGCCCTGTTACAAACATTCAGGTATTTTCAGGGGCGTGTATTCGTTTTTACGCCCAAGCTTTGTCTTGGGTGAACGTCCAAGTGTTAACGCTTAGGCGCGTCTCCAAGCCCAAAAATTTTGACCACCAAGGTTGGCCGAATGAAGCGTCTCCCCCTGTTCTTTTTTCTTCTTTTAATCTCCGCATGCGGAGAGACGGCAAAAAAGTCGAATGTTGCCCAGAATAATTCCGCCAATAACCAGAATAATACGACGAATGGATCCACGACCGGGACCAATAACGCGATTCCAGCCACGTGTGGCAACGGAAGTGTCGACGGCTCGGAACGGTGCGATTCGGGGATTCCAACCGGCGATGGTTCCTGCCCCAACGCGTGTCCGCCGCAGGGAGCCTGCACGCTTGGAACGGTGACGGGAACGGCAGCGTCGTGCTCGGCACAATGCGAATACGCGGTGGTGACGTCTTGCGCCGATGGTGACGGCTGTTGTCCGGCCGCGTGCGACTACACGTCTGACGACGATTGCTCTGCCACCTGCAATAACGGCGTGGTGGATGCCGGAGAAACTTGCGACGGCAATTGCCCGACCTCGTGTGACGATTCCAATGCCTGCACGGCCGACACGCTGACGGGAAGCGCCAATAATTGCAGCGCACAATGCGCCAATGTGCCCGTGACCGCTTGCACGTCGGGCGACGGTTGTTGCCCAACGGGATGCACGTCTGCGGTCGACAACGATTGTGGGCCCACCTGTGGAAACACGATCGTAGAACAAGGTGAGACCTGTGACGGTAACTGCCCAGCGAGCTGCAATGACAACGTCGCATGCACTGCGGATTCGGTTTCGGGCTCGGCGGCGCAGTGCAATCTGCAATGCACCAATGCCCCAATCAGCGCGTGCCAGTCGGGCGACGGATGTTGCCCAACTGGATGTACCTACGCAGTCGATCAAGATTGCGCCTGTCAGCCGCTCGCTTGCGGAGCGGCGGGGCGGCAATGCGGTGCGCCTTCAAATGGGTGTGGTGGAACGTTGAATTGTGGCATGTGCCAAAACGGTTTCACTTGCTCGAATTTCAACTGTGTGGCCACGGGTGGGCCACTGGCCACGGGATCCGCTTGCACCGCGCAATCGACGTGTGCGGGTGTGATTGCACCATTTTGTGTCTCAAATCCGAACTTCCAAGACGGTTATTGTTCGTCTCAATGCCAGTTCGACAACGATTGCGCCTCGGGCAGCCATTGCGGTCAAAAAGACGCGAACGGCAACGGGTCGTGCCTTAAAAATTGCGCTTCAAACGCAGACTGCCGAGCGGGTTACCTGTGTTTCGACCAAGATGGCGATTCCAACAACAGCAAAGAATGCATGCCAGCCGGGGTTGGCATGGGCACCATCGGCGCCTCATGTTCGGCCGTGTACACGTGTGGCGGAGGTATCGACGCCATGTGCCTTACCGGGAACGATTGGCCGGGCGGGTATTGCAGCGAAGAGTGTTCATTGTTGAATCTGTGCGCCAATGGCAACTGGTGTTACCCCGAAAACATTTTGGCCACCTCTGGATATTGCGTGGATGCCTGCAGCACCGACGGTGATTGCCGTCCCGGCTACACCTGCCAGCAATTCAATGGGCTCATCGGCACCACGGGGACCTACAAAGCCTGCCTCTAATGTGCGACCACGGGCTGGGCAATCCACCCCCCGTACTCGCCACCAAGTTCACGCACCTTCAAGAATAGCCGAACGATATTGTGCTCGACGCCGACGGGGTCGAGCGCGTGCGTTCGTTTGACACGTAGAATGAAGGGGCGGTCCAGCGTGTCGTCAGCTGAGTCGCGTTCGTCGACCAGTTCATAGCCCAGATCAAAGACGAATTTCTTGAACTCAGCCCGACTTTCGACCGAAAGAAAGCCCGCCATGTGATCAACTGGGCGCGGTGCACTGAGCATGTCGCCGTCGCTTTCCATGGTTCGGGTGCGTTGCATGGCTCGCATTCGAACCAGCTGCACAGCGTCGGGAAAAAGGAACTCCCGATAGAGCTGCCAGTCCGGATCGGGTTTACTGCGGCCTTCCAAATGGATGTCCGGGAATTTCGAGCGCGCACGATCGACGATTCCGGTCGCGAGAGCGTCGCCCGAATAGACGAAAAACTCGCGACGCCCAGGTCCGGTAAGGCGCGCAACGACGTGTCCACGGCCATCGAACTCGTCTGCCAGCCAATCTCCGAAGGTTTCTAAAAACTCGCGGTCGGCCTCTTGCGGCATGCCAGACTGCGGGCCTGGCTCGAAGCCCACTCGAAACCAGTTCATCGTTCCGAGTTCCTTGGTTTCGTTGGAGTCGTGCCAGTCGACGTCGACGTACATCAGAATCAACTCGCCTTGGAGTTGCGTTGGATAGACTTCCCAGTGTGCCATTATCTCGCTCCGGTCTTGACGGGGACGGGCAAGATGGCAACCCTGTGCGCCGCGTCAAGCCCAAGACTGATTATGGATGAAGATCTTCAAGTAAATGCCTCTGTCACCATTCCCGCTTCAGAGTTGAGTTTTAAAGCCAGCCGAGCCGGCGGGGCGGGTGGCCAACACGTCAACAAGACCAGTTCTCGAGTGACCGTTGAATGGGACGTCGAGATGTCTCTGGCGATCACAAAGCTCGAGAAATTGAGAATTTACAAGCACCTCGGTGGGCGTATCAACAGCGAAGGTGTGTTGCAGTTGTCCGTGGACGAGTCTCGTTCGCAGCACGCAAATCGCGAGTTGGCCCGCCGCCGGCTGGCTGAAATCGTGCGCGGTGCTCTGAAAGTGCAGAAAAAACGCGTCAAGACGAGGCCTAGTCGCGCATCGAAGGAACGGCGCATTGATGCCAAGCGCAAGACCAGCTGCAAAAAGAAGATGCGTTGCAAGCCGCGTCGGGACGACTAAGTCGATGTGTTGAGTGCTTGAGCCAGATGGCAAACTTCACCGATGCATCGCTGAAGGGTGTCTTGATCGCTCATGCGTCCTTCCAGCGCGACGGTCACTACACCGCTCGCACCACCTGGTTCCGCGGGCAGTTCCGCGCTCTCGCCGCCGTGAATCAACATTCCAGGCCAGCGCTCAAGAAACTCCAACAGAAGTTCTTTTTGTCCCGGACGATCTACGAATTCGCGGACGTCCTTGGGGATCGCGCCCTCACAGTGCATGTGTCGTTCAAGAGTCTCGTTGCCTGTGGGAACACGTCGTCGGTCTGAGTAATCGTTCGACCATTCATCAAGGTCAGCGCCATAGACTCGCAAGCCGATCGGCACGCCAAGGAAGACCGGAGCGGAGATTAATGTGCGATATCGTCCTTTTTTTCCGCGTGGGCCCTGGTGGGCGCTGATTCCTGCCACAAAGCGAATTCCGTCGAAATCCCCTGTAACCACAGGCTCATGACTCAGGTCGCCTTGGAAATGGAGTCCCATGTCGTGGGCAAGTCTTCGCCAATGTCGAAGAGTTCTCAGAGGGTCGAATACCGCGCGGCGTAAGAGGATCAGGGCTACCATCGCCAAAATAGCGACGATAATCAGATTCTCGGGCTTTCCGTTGGACGTCAGAACAAGGTATCCTGCCAAACAAGGTACCAGGAGAATGGTTAAGAGAGCGATCCATGGTCGAAGAGCAAGCATTAGCGGAATCTACGGCGAGGACACGTGATCATGCAACCATTTCTACTGGACGCGAGCAACGGCGTGAACATATTCGCCAGACCCAGTTGTCCCCGTGTAGGAGGAACGAGAATGCGCATTGAAACCGACATTGTCTTTCGTGACATGGACTCATCAGAAGCCGTGAAGGCATCCGTAGAGAAACATGTTGAAAAGATTGAGCGTCACTTCCCCGCAGTATCCAGATGTCGTGCTGTCATCGAACAGTCGCATAAGAGCCAGTCTTCAGGGAATTTGTTCCATGTAGGTCTGGATATCAGCGTGCCCGGCGACACCGTCGTGGTCACAAAGGATGCAGGCAAGAAGCCAGAACATGAAGACGTATACGTTGCGATTCGTGACGCGTTTGAAGCCGCGGAACGGCAGTTGAGTCGCTATACAGCAAAACGTCATCAGCACTAATTTCAGTCTGATTTGTTATATTTGAGAGGCATCCTTCGGGGTGCCTCTTCTGTTTTCGGCTGAGGGAAGGCACGATTGGGCGTCCCTAACACGGACAGCCTTGAATTTAATGAGTTACCAAGGCCGTTTCGCCACGTATAGTGCGCGCCATGTTGACCTTCGAAAGCATAGGACTCCTTGTTGGCGGGATCGGGCTCTTCCTTTTGGGTATGGACCTGATGACCGATGGACTGCGCCTTGCGGCTGGCGATGCCTTGGTCAAGGGCATGAAGTCCCTGACGGGCAACCCATTTCAGGGCATCTTGTCTGGCGCGTTTGCAACGGCCATCGTTCAGAGTTCCAGCGCAACGACGCTGATGACGATTGGAATGGTCAGCGCCGGGGTTCTTTCATTTCAGCAATCGGTCGGCGTCATTTTTGGGGCCAATATCGGTACGACCATGACGTCTTGGATCGTGGCGGTCGTGGGCCTGAAATTCAAAGTCTCTGCGTTCGCGTACCCCTTTGTCGGGGTGGGCGCGATGGTTCGCACGCTCGCAAAGGGACGATGGCGCCATTTCGGTGCGGCGCTAGCTGGATTTGGACTGCTTTTTGTCGGGATCGACCTTTTGCAGGGAGGTATGGCGGAGCTCGCCTCGGTCATCAACACCGAAGCGCTCGATCCTGAGACCTTCCTTGGTCGCCTGGGTTTGGTGGGGGCGGGCCTTCTGATGACGGTCATTATGCAGTCTTCAAGTGCTGCGATCGCCTCTACATTGGCCGCCTTGGATTCAGGGGCGATCACGGTTGGGGCCGCAGCGGCCCTTGTGATCGGGCAGAATCTGGGAACGACTGTTACGGCGGTCATCGGCTCGGTCGGCGCCAATATCCCCGCGCGACGCACGGCCATGGCGCATATCGGCTTCAATGTCGTGGCTGGCGTTGTGGCGTTTGCGATTTTCCCGTTCTTTGAAACCGCGATGACGCAGGCCTCGACGATTCCTGGGTTGGCTTCACCGGCCACGCAGATCGCGGCCTTTCATACGGCATTTAATGTTCTGGGATTGCTGATTATTCTGCCGTTTTTTGATCCGTTTTGCCGGGCCGTCGAGCGATTGATTCCTGGCAAACCTCGTCGCTACACGTCGGGGTTGGATTCCTCGTCCTTGAAAGTGCCGGCGGTCGCCATCGTTGCGGTGCACGGTTCGCTTTTCGAAATTCTCAAGGGGTCCGCGCAGATGACGCTCGCGGGAATCAAATCTGGCCCTGATGGGCAGGATTTCGGAATGCTCGAAGAGGAACTGGGCCGCGCGCGTGAATTCTTGCTCTCGATCGTCTCGGATCCCTCGCAGAAGGCGATTCATCAGCAACATATCGATACGCTCCATGCGATGGATCACATCGACCGATTGGTGAACATCATCGTCAAACCGTCGTTTTATCTGCAAGCACGAGGTTTGGACGAAAACGATCCATTCAGGGTTTCCGTGGCTGACGCTCTGCAGATTGTGATCGACACGAAAGCGCCGTCGTCCGCGGCTGTCGCCGAATTGAGGGAGCTTTCACAGGGAGCGGCGCGCCAGCGTGCTCAGATGCGAGACCATATTTTGGACTCAGCGGCACATCGCGGCACTCCAGAGCCCACAGAGCTGACCGATAGGCTGCGGTTTATCGTGCGATCCGACCGAATTCTGTACCACCTGTGGAGAGCTTCTCAGCATCTAAGTGGAACTGAGGACGTATCGTTGCACACGGCGGACGACGAGACGTAAAGTCTTCCAGCTGAATAATTTTTTGAGTTTGGAGAAAGAAAGAATGAAGCCATTAAAAACACTTGCAGGCCTCTGTCTTCTGGGAACCCTGAGCTCGCCAGCCTACGCGGCAATCGTACAGGACGAAGGCAAAACAGAGGTCTCGGTGGGGGCGCTGACGCGCTATCAGTTTGAAGTCGAAAATGCGGACGATGAAACGCGGATCGGCTCCAATCTTATGACCGGCCGTCTGCAGGTATCGGCAGTGCACCATGATGTTGGAAACGTCGCGGTTCAATACGACGCCGTCTCCTCTACGTTTTTGGACGCGTTTGTGGATATTTCGCGAAATTCACCTGTCGGAATTCGTGTTGGACGTTTTCGTACGCCGATCGGCGCCGAATGGCAGATCGGCCTGAAAGACCTGCCTACGTCCTCGCGGACGCTCATTGCTCAACGCGTGCTTGGTCGCGCGACCGGCCTTGATGTGTATGCCGACTTCAAATTGGGCGAGGTCGAGTTTCGGGCGGACGTGGGACTTTATAATCCAACTCTGAGTACACGAATCGAAGATGGGCAGGTCCTTGGTCAGCGCTTAAGACTGGGATTTAAGGGCCTCTTTTTTCATGCGGCGTACGCCACGCATGTGATGGGTGACAACGACCTGTCGAATGGTGGTCGAAACCTGCCATTCGAGGACCAGGTCGACCTTGCGCTTGGCTATGAAAAAGCAGGATTTCGACTGCATGCCGAGGCTTTCATATCTTTCGATCCGATCATTGCCGATGAGACGGTTTGGAATGTGTACGGTCTTGCTTCGTATGTCGTGGGCGATCCCAAAACCGCTGTTGCCTGGGAGCCCACCATCGCATTTGATCACGAGTTTTCGGGGGAAGATCGCGAAGATCGAAATCGCCTTCAGCTTCTGGTTAACGTTTTGTGGTCCGAGCGGGATTTAATGACATCTCTCGGTGTTAGCAGGACATCTCAAATCGTTAACGGCGAGGACCAATCGGATCTACAGGGATTTTTCTTCGTTCAGGGTGCGATCTAAGGTGTATTGCGTTGGCGTATTTATGTGTGCGCCAATGGCGTTGTTGGTATGACCTTCCAACCAAAAATCACAAGGGGGAAAACCTCCGAAGGTCGGCTGCGACTGGTGGACGCGTATCTGCTTGAACGCCATCGCTCTGCGTTGGAGTCCGGTCCATTTGTGGACCTCGGTTGTGGGGTGGGTGGACTCACCACCATCGAGTCCAAATCCGCGATCGAGCAAGCAGGTTTGGTCGTGGAAATCTGGGCTGTGGATGCGGACGAGGCTCGGCTGCCAGCGGTCGACGGCATCCAGACCTCCACCGCGTTAGAAGTTGTCGATATCGGTGTGCTCCGCGCCATGAATGTCTTGAGGCAATATAATGTCGACGACTCGCTGGCAGCGCTCTCAGAATGGTCCACGCACTTGTCTACGCAAGGTGTTTTGGTCGAGGGAACCTCGGATAAACATGGAGAACTCGCCGCTTTCTTTTGTCTGGGGCGCAGTCCTGAGTTGGTCTTGATGACCACGTTTTCTCGAGATTTTGGGCCATGGATATTCAGGGACTACTTGCCCCAGCTTTGGCGCAGATCTGTCAAACCTGGGACTGCACTCTTTGGTTTCTTTAGGGCGTGGGCGGCTGAATTCCAGGCAAGCTCGGAGTGTACAGATGCGCCATCCCGTTTTTTTGCGAGTCTGGATGCGCTTGGTATCGATGGGCTTAAAGCAGGCAGCATCGACGGATCCGCCTATTTGAGCCTGCCAGTGGTCTGGGATCCACAAAACCACGCGATCCCGGCGCTCGGACTTTAATCTGTCTTGGGTTCCGGAGTCTCGCGCGCTGAAACGACGTACTTTGTTATGAGTTCGATATCGGCTGCGCTGATCTTTGCGTACTCGGCGCCCATTTCCTGAATCGTGGCAGGCCATTCTGCGGGCGTCAGCTCAGATGGGGGCGGCAGATTATGGCATCCCGAGCACTGGTTCACAAAAATGCGTCGCCCCTCCGTGAGTTCCGCCAGTGTGGCGGTTGGCCAGCGATTCTGGGCGATTTCGAGCTGCGCGGGCGTGGGTTCGGGCACCATTGTCGCACAGGCCGTCAACCCGATCAGCAGCATTACGATTGCCATGGATTTCATCTTCAGATCTCGAATGAAAAAAGTAGTCGAGCACTGACGGCTTCGTTGTGGTCCAAATCCGTACCGGACCCCACGCCTTCCTTCGAAAGGGCAGGGAGTTGCGGAAGCACCGAAAACGCCATCCACCACCCCTTGGCTGCATAGGCTACTGTGGGGCCAATCCAAAGCGCGGAATACTCAAGATCCTCATATTCAGGCAGCGCACTCTGGTTGCGGGCCTCGATGCCCAACGAGAAATTCCTTGAGACGAAATAAGCGGCACCCACGACAACGGAAAGCTCAAGTTCGTCTTCACCGTCCTGGCCGAGGCCCATTTTGTGTTCGCCGATGAGATTCGCCGCGAGCAGAACGTTTCCGATTCTCTTGTCGAAGAGCAATTTTGCTTCGAATTTCAGTTCGTCGGTCGCAGCTCCGACTTCGCCATAGAGGGCGAAACCAAACGCGTCGGCCACGGGGTCGCTCAGGCGCAGCTTCCATTCGTTTGCCACACCGCTGTAACGAAACACCGACGCATTAACACCGGGTTCGGTCTCGGCCGTAATGGCTCCGAAGTTCAGGTAGAATGCGGTCTGGAGGTTCTCGGTGACGCCGACTTCGAACTCAAGCTTGTGGTCGAATCGAGCGTAGTAGTTGTCGCGGCCTAATCGCGCTGTCGTCCAAACTTCGATTTCTCGTTCATTCACGGGAAGCACGCCAGTTTGGTAGGCGTAGGTGAAGTTGCGGCCGTTGGCTGAAGCTGATGTGGCAACCAGAAGCAGCAGGGCGGTCAAAATGAGTGTCATTTCTTTTTGTGCGAGCAAGTGGGTCCTTGTGTGATTTTGAGAATCAGTATCATTTTCATTTGGGGTGTCAAGGCGTTTTGTGACGATCTGAAAAAGCCTGAAGGTTGATTCAGCCTCCTTGGCGGGAAGTTCCGGGTGTTCTACCGTGCCTTCATTCAAAGAATGGAGGACAGATGGAAGCAGGTTGGATTCAAGCAGATGACGGCTACGCGTTGAGCGTGGAACTCGGCAAAATCGTGTGTAAGAACGCGAAGGGCAACGTGCTCAAGTCCGTGCCATCCAAGCTCAAAAGCTCGGAGCCCTACGAGCAACTTCGACTCGCCCTGGAGTGGCTTTCGGAGCACGACCGACAATGCGCAGAAACGGTTGATGCCTGGATGTTGCGGTCTTTGTCCGTGCCGCGTGCCATCCTTGAAAACGTATGGCGGGATGCCGGCTGGCGAACCCATTTGGAGCACACGATCGTCGCACCGGAAGGATCCACGGATGAATCCGAGATGGGCTTTTTTCTGGGTGTCGATTCCGAAAAAGGCGTGGGCCTTGTGAACATCGACGGCGAGACCATCTGGCTTTCGATCGACGCGGTTCAATTGCCTCATCCTGTCTTGATTCCTGAACTCGATGATTTCCGCGAGTTGGCGGCAGAACTCGACTTCAAGCAGGGAATCCAGCAGCTTTTTCGTGAAGTTCACGTGAAGCCGTCCGAATTCGATGAAAATGCGACCAGTATTTCGACCTTTGCCGACGGGAAATTCGACCAACTAAATTTTGCGTTGGGTCGTTGCCGAACGCTTGGGTACCCCGTGCGAGGTGGGTTTGCGTGTTGCCCAGTGTTCGAAAAAGGTGCCTACGCCGAAGCTCGGTTCTGGATTGGCTCTGAGGACCCATTTTACGAGTCCTACACAGGGGAGTTGATTTGGGTTGATACCCGCGAACGACAGATTCCGATTGCCAATGTCGGGGCTGTGGCGTTCTCAGAAGGGATGCGCATGGCGAGCGGCATCTATGCCTCGAGATCGAAAGAGGAAACGGAAGAAAAAGATTGAGGGGATTTATGGACGCGACGAACGCTCAGCTTCGGGTCGGTGGTTTTGTTTTGCCCGATGTCCAGGTCTCGGCCGACATCCCAGTGGACATTGTGGACGCGCGGGCGTTTGTTCACCCGGGTCTTCCTGGACGTGAAATCGTGCGTCTAACACCTCGCGCGCTGGCCTTGGGCGAAGACGCGGCCATGGATACTCTGGGTTTTGCGCTGCAAAACGTCTCGACGGGGATTGCGATCGCCCAACAGAAGTCACTGGGCTTTCCGAATTGGGTCTTGGTGCACGCCCCGAAGGACGCCGGGCAGGCCTTGGCAGTTGCGCGCAAGTTCCGAAAAGAATCTCGCAAGGCGTCTGCAAAACCAGGTGCCGCGAAATCAACTTTTGATGCGCTGATTGCCGACGTTTCCGAGTCCACCCCACACTTTTTGCCCACGCTATGCGAAGAAATGGGGCGAGTGTTCATGGAGACGGGAAATACGTCCTACGCGGCGATGTTTTTCGGGAAGGCCCGCGATTCGGAGCAAAAATACGCTCTGGAAATTGATGAAGAACGTCGTCGCGCGGTATTTTTGGAGTTCACGCTCGCTGGCGCAGTGACAGGCAAGTCGATGACCGAATACGCCAAGGATTTGGCGCGTCGCTACGACGACTCGACGGCCTACGATTTTTGGGTCGATATTTGTGTTCGACGCACGCTGGGTGGCAATCCGCCGACGTCGGCGATGTTTAAGGACTTGAAGCGGTTATCAAAGGCAGCGGGCTTGAAGCCAGAGGTCGGCGAGGACGCCGTGTTATCCCAAATTTGGCTTTCTCCGTCGCTAGGCCGCGCGCCGGCCTCGGTTTGGAAAGACCTGCGTGCAGCGTTTGTACGTCTCGCAAAGGTAGAAAAAGACCTGCCGACCCACCTGCTTGGGGTGTTTCCACACGCGCTTCGCTCGGAAGATGGATTTGGCGATTTCTGGTTCGACTTGCTTCAGGAATTAGGGGCGATTGGGGTGCTGGAAGGCCGAAAGAATGGCGGGATTGCGCGATGGTTTTCCGCTTATATCGCAGGCTCTAGGTCCTCATCTTGGTATGGCCGCCAACGCTTTCCCGAGGCCGGTTTTGCCCTCCTGGCTCGGATCGCCAAACCTCTAATTAGCGAACAAATGCCGGTCGTGATTGGGGGGGACGGTTGGGGCGAAGATGCTGACCTCGATTTGCTCGATTACATGCTGGAGTTGGGCATCTTGGTCGACCCGGGCAAGGCCTCGTTTGATCTTAATCAATGGATGCAGGCACCCGAGGAATCCACGGTCTATTTGCGGGATCTATCATTCGTTGCAGCGCACGCGAGCTTTGGCACGCGGCTTGATGAGGCCGTGTCTAGCGTCATCGACGACCAAGAGTTTCACGACGCAGCCCACGGGAAAGCCGGATTGGGGCAGGCGCGCGAACGCTGGTTGATGGGGAAGCTTGCTGCCTTGCCGACCGGCTCGGTGGCGGCCTTTGGTCGTGTTGTTTCGGACCTCATCGATGCCACAAATGCCTCGACTTTTTTAGAATTTCCAGTCGTTTGGGATGCACTTCAGAACCTGGATTTGGTTGCTCCTCTGCATGCGACTTTGAAACGCGGGTTTTTGGGGGAATTCGATTGGCCAGAGGCACGGAAAGCCGCATCAGAACTGGCGATCGGTGAGGAGGAAGATTCAGTATCGGGCGTGTTTCCAAATCTTGTTCTGTATGATCAGAAGCGCGCGATCGTCATTAATGGCCAAGAACGCGTCTTTGAACACGATTTTAAACTGAAAAAAGGCGACGAAGTTCAGGATTTACGTTTCGTGGACGGACAGCTTTGGGTGAATCTTTACGACGACGATTACGACCGTGTTTCTTATTGGAGTGGCAATCCGAAAAAGCGCTTCGAAGGCCAATACATGTCGTACGGGACGGATTTCGCGGTGCATCGTGCCGATGGTTCGGTCGTTGAGGGCAAACGCGCGTATCGGGCCGGTGAGGAGACGATTCCTTTACTTGATAATTTCTGGAGCGACGGGGAGACGTTTTGGGCAACCAAGTCGTGGGATGATCCGAGAGTTTATGAATTTGACCCGGAGACGGGCGCAGACGGGCGAGCGTCGCTGCCCAAAGTTATCGAAGATGTTCTGGAGGATGGATGGGCACTTCAAGTTCATTCATCGAAGGTTTATCCAGTGCCGCCGACTTCCCTCTACGGTGCCGTTGACGGCGTGTATTTTAAGGCCGTCTTTAAAAAAGATGACGAGTACCTGACCAAGACACCGCTGGGCCAAGCGCCGAAGTCGGTGTCGTCGTTGATTCGTATGCCAGGCGGCGAGATTGTTGAATTGGACAGTGATTTCGCAATCCTGGCCTTGGACGGAGCGCTCCTAGATGCGTCAGAGGCGCTGCCTGGACTGCCAATGAGTTTCGAGTGTTTTCATCATTTTCAAGTCACGGATGAGCGCGCGTCGTCGATTCTGAGAAATATCGAGAATGCCGCTGTTTCTTCGTTGTTGGCGGCTGCAATTCAAGCCTCTCCAACCAAAGCGATTTTGCCCGAAAAATGGATGATGGGGGCGACCTTGCCGCTTATGGATGTCACTAAAAACATCTTCGGTGATTCGCCTCTTGAGCCTGCTCTGGTGCGTCTGGTCGAGTCCTACGTCGTTCATATTGCCTCGTTAGCTGGACATATTCGTGGCGCCGATCCGCGATTTGCCGTCAGTGCTGAGAATTCGATTCCAGACTCTGAGGTTTGGGCGAGTTTTGAGAGCGTGACCAGTGGTGGAGATTATTGTTTCGACAATGAAACATACGACGACGAGCGGGAGCTCAGCACGGGGATCATTGCCCTGGCCGAGTTTTTTAAAAACGGAATTAAACCAGCAATTTTTGCCAACTATTCTTGCGATTTCTCGTGGGTTTTTCGCCATCCGAAAGTACTGGCTTGGGTGGCATGTGGACCTTGGATTTCGGGGTCACGAGAGGCATTGCTGAAATTCATCGATGCCGTGGCAGACGCGGGGCTTTTTGAGCTTGGCGATAAGATGATGATGTTTGAGTCCTCGCAAAAGAGCTGGGTGAAACACGGAATCGCGCTCGAGACACGAGCGTTTTTTGTTGAACACGAATCGACACGTTTTTACGGAAAATGTGGCGAGTACGAAGATGAAACCTACTCGATTTTGGCCTACAGCACGGCCAAAATGACCACGCCCGCAGGCGTTAAGGCCACAGATACGAAGACCGGCGTCTCGTGGTCGGCCGAGGCGGCCAAGAGGTTCGTCGAACTCAGCACTGAGAATGGCCCTTACGTCCCGACGCGTGAGGCCGCCGAAACGATCGCGGATTTGACCGGTCTGTCTGTGGCTGAGGCTTCGATGCTTTGGGCGATGCTGCCCAATGTGAATGAGTGGTACGGCCCTGTGATGGACACCGAGTTGCGCAAGTCGTTCAAGCTGAAGGCCGCTGAACTGAACCTCGCCCGGGAGTCGCTGAAAGAAATCTCGGGTGAGAAGCGTTGCGCGGTGTATGCCGATGCGTTGCCGGACGATCTGGCGGAGCCTTGGGCCGCGCCGCAGGAACTTGCCAAACGGCTTGCGGCCTCATGGAACCAACATGTCGGCAAACGGCAAGCCCTTCCCGAAGACCTTTTATTGGCGCTGCAAAAAGAGATTTCGGTCGACAACGCACGGACGTCTTTGTTGAACCTCTATTCGGTGCCGGCCTTCAAGGTCGGTGGGGAAATTGTTTACGATTCGGACGATAAAAACCTGGTCTTCGAGATGGACGATGGTGTGCCTGACTCCGATTTAATCACCGAGAGCCTGCATCTTTTGCCCTATCTTTTCTACAATTTACCGGTCGGCGATCCGTCGCGGCAGAAAATTTCGGACTATTATCAGGCCCTCGCAAAGACTGTATTTGCGGCGGATTCGCTCCTGCCCACGTCTACCGACTTGGAGTGGATTGACGATAAAAAGAAATCGGCAGCGATGATGGCCAAGCTTGGTGCGAATAAGACAAAAAAGGGAGTGTCTTATTACGATGACGGATTTGTGGTTTTCCTGCTTGGCGATTGGGGGCTTGAGGCTGCGATTCGTCCCGCTCAGCTGATTGCTGGCAAGACGAGTCCCTATGTTGTGGCCGACAATCCCGAAGCTCAAATTCTTCGGGCATTTTCGAGTATGAAGAGCTTAGTCGATCGTCTGCAGGGGTCGCCGCTTTCTGCCGGCGAATACGAAGCAAACCCGGCGCATTCCAGTCTGGAGACGGTCGCGCAGGTCAAAAAGGAGCTCGGCGTCAGCGAAGATGCAGCGGTGGCTTTTCTGCAAACGTTGGCGATGCCCAATCCTTCCACAAAACAAATTCGACTCTGGAACGGCTGGAGTGCAGCGACCTACAAAAAGGCGTTTGCACCCTTGCTGGAGAGAGGCGTTTTAATTGAAGCAAAACGCGCCAGATCGGGCCGTTCGTTCTTTTTGGACGGTCCGTGGTTGGAGTTTCGCGCACCGCATATTCCCATGGAAGCATGGAAGGTTCCGATGATGCCGCTGCTGGCCTCGGACGAATGTCAGGTCAATTATCCTATTTCTGCACCCCACGAATTATTTGAACAGGCGTGGACGCGATGGCGTTCGGGCGACAAACCTGGATTCACGAAATGAGCACCAAGATGAATACCGAACAGCTTAATTCGACGCTTCGCGCGGGCGGCTATCTTCTGCCTGAGACGAAGGCGCCAACAGACGTTCCCGTCGATACCATTGATGCGCGGATTTTCACGCATCCTGGGATTCCGGATCGAGAGATCGTTCGGTTGACCCCGTCGAATCTGGCCGTGGGTGAAGATGCTGCGATGGATATCCTTGGATTCGCCCCTGTGGCGAGTTCCGCGAAGATTGCGCTACGCATGCGTCAGGCCCTTGGATTTCCTGAGTGGGTTTTGGTCCACGACCCCAAGAATGCTGCGTCAGCCTTGGCGATTTCACGTGATCTTAAAAAAGAAGCACGTCGGGCCAAGTCTAAGCCAGGCAACGCAAAAATCGTGTTCGACGAGATGGGCAAAAATATTGCCAAAAAGACGCCTCACTTTTTGCCGCCGTTCTACGAAGAGGTCGCCCGCGCCTTCGTCGAATCCGGCAATACGACGTATGCGGCGACCTACTTTGGCAAAGCTCGGGAGGCCGAGCAGACCTACGCGCTTGACGTGGACGAGAACCGTCGTCGCGATGCGTTTGTGGAATTTGCTCTTTCGGGTGCGCTCACAAATAAGGTGATGTCCGAGTACGCCAAGGACCTCTCGAAACGGTACGGCGCCGAAAAAGCCTACGAGTATTTCTCGGACCTTTGCATTCGTCGCACGCTTGGCGGAACCCCGCCTCATTCGCAGATGGTCACTGAGCTTCGTCGATTGGCCAAGGCTGCGGATAAAAAACAATCCGAGGAAGATGCGAATTTTATTTCGGAGATTTGGGAAGCGCCTTCGCTGACACGATCGGCCGCAAAATTTTGGGAAACCTACGCCAAGACCTTTGTCCAATTGGCTAAAAAAGAGCCCAGAATTCGCGGGCGTTTGCTGAACACCTTTCCGGTTCCCTCGGGCAAAGCGGATGATTTTAAGGCGTTTTGGGTTGGTTTCCTAAACGATACTGGTGCTGATCAAGCGTTGACCAAACCTGAGGCCGAGGTAGATGGCGCGCTCAAACCCGAGGGTTCCGCTGCGCAATGGATCGCCAAATTCGTCGCTCATCGGATGTCGTCTGGTTATAATTATTACCGGAAACCCACGACACCCGACGCGGGTTTTGACTTGATTCGCCGCATGGCTCCGCGCCTTAAGGCAGATGGGATTGAGTTCGAATTTTCGGGTTCGGGTTGGCAGCGGGTCGTCGACATCGATGTTCTGGATTTGCTCTTGGAACTTGGTGTTCCGGTCAAGGTGCCGGACGCGATCGACTTTAGTACATGGGCCACGCCCATGGAGGGGATGAGCGAACGCTTGCGTGACCTCAAATACCTTGGGGCTGATACCAGGTTCGATGAAATCGTCGATCGCGCAGTGGGTAGCGTTTTTGGAAATGCCGAATTCGAGGCCGCCGCGCGTGGGAAATCTGGGTTGAAACGCGCTCGCGAAAAATGGCTGGAACGCCGTGCTGATGAAATTGGACTTGGTGCGGCCCCGTCGTTCAAAGAAAACGTGACGCAATTGAGAAACGCCACATCGGCTGCGACCTTTAAGGAGTTTCCCAAAGCTTGGACAAGGCTTCAAGACCTTGAATTGGTAGCACCTTTTACCCGCACGTTGAATGGTGGGTTCTTGGACGAATACCAGTGGGTCGAAGCCAAAACTGCCTACGACGAATTGAGGGGGCCAAAACACGACGTCGAAGTCAAAGTGGCCGGCGTGTTTCCGTATTTGATCCTGTACTCGCCAACCAAAGGCATTGTGATCGGGCCCAAGGGCCGTGTCGTCGAACACGACTTTAAGTTGCCGAAGGGGCGGACGATCAACCAAATAGCGTACGCGGGCGGTCAGTTGCTGGTGGTGTATTACGACCAGAATTGGAGTCAAGTGGCCTATTGGAGTGGGAAGCCGAACCACACGTTCGAGGGGGGATATATCTGGTCTGGAGTCGTGAGTGTTGAGCGCGAAGACCATTCGATGGTGGCTGGCAAGGTGGCGTTTCGTGCAGGCGATGAGGTCATGCCGAAATACAACCATCTTCTAAGCGATGGTGAGTCATTCTGGAGCCGCACCGGTTACGGGGATGATTCACGTCTCACTGAATTCGATCCAAATACGGGGAAAGACGGCCGTACTTCGTTGCCGGCATTCTTCGAGGATTCGCTGCGCCCCGATATGAAGCTCATGCAATACTTTTGCACTCTGTATCCGCTTCCGTCGGAACTCAAAAACTCGCCGCTTGGCACCAAGGACGGGCTTTACGGGCAAATGGTGTTTCAGTCCAACGGGGAGTTTTTGACGGTGAGTCCATTGGGAGAGCAGGCCGGTCAAGTGGAAGCGATGATTCGTTTGCCCGGAACCGATCGTGTGTTGTCGTTGTCCTCGGGTTTCCGTCTGGCGGATTCATCCACCATATTGGACGCGCGCTCGACGCTGGGTGGCCTGCCGATCGGAATTAATTTCGCGCATTTTCTGACAATATCTGACGAAGCCGGCTCTAAAAAGTTGCGTTCGCTCAAAGAGGACGCCAGTGCTGCCATTATTGCGGCCGCGATTATTTCGAGAACTCACGACGACGACGTACCCAGCGCATTGGCCGCTAAATGGTTGGGCGAAATCGCCGCCAAGGCAGGGAAGTCATCGAAATCGTTGGCGGCTTTTGCCGCCGCAGGAAAGGGCTCGTTAGAGGGGGACAAGGCGTCGAAGTCCGCGCTTGCCGGGCTAATGGCGGCCGGCAAAGACTTCTTGTTGGGCAAAAGTAAGACTCCGCAGGCTCAGTCGTTGTTCGGGATTATTGATGAAGTGGTCGGCTGCAACGCGGATTTGCGTGCCGCCATCGCTGTTTTAGCCAACGAATACGCCGATGCGTTGGTGGCGCTGGCACAGCATATCGAAGCCTCGGATCCGGCGCGGGCTGGCGCGGTCGGAAGCGCGATCGTGGATTCTGCTCTTTGGGGAAATTTTGCGGGAATCGCATCGGGCTCCGATTATGATTTCTACAATTACTCTTGGGGTGAACAGGCGGATCTGGCTCGGTATCTTCATCAGTTCGCTGGGTTTCTGAAATCCGGAGAAATTCCCAAGGACTTTTCCTGGACAACAACCGACATGACTCTCGTCATGAAGGCGCCCGCCAGTATTGCATGGTTGGCGGCTTCGCCCGGTCTTACAGGCGATCGCGAGGTCTTGTTGAGTTTCCTTGAGGTGCTCGCGGCTTCTGGTCTTTTGGATTTGTCTGGGAAGTTCAGGCTCTTTACGTCTCCACGCGAAGGTTGGGTTCCGCTCGGTGTTGCAAATGAAAGCAGAAAGTCATTTCTGCTGGAGCATGAGGGACACAAATTCATGGGGCGCTCAAATTATTATGGGAACGAGGAGTTTCAGGTCTTGGAGTACGTCGAGAAAGGCGACTTCAAGGTGCCAAAGGGAGTCGTGGTCCAGACCGAATCGTCGACGCAGACCTGGTCAGGGGAGGCCGCCAAGCGCGTCGTGGAGCTTGTCAACGAACGTGGCCCTTACGAAATAAATATCGATATTATTTCTTATTTAGCCGAAAAAATCGGAATTTCTAACGCCGAGGCGGGTCTCTTGTGGGCAACGATGCCCAACATGAATTCGTACGAAAAGAACTTCTTGCCCAAAGAGATTCGCGAGGCGATGGGGGCCAAGGTGGCCGAGGCAGCCATCGCGCGGGACGGGTTGAAGAACCTTTCGGTCTACAAGAAATTGGCCGTATATTCTTCGGGTTTCCCCGAGAACGCTGCCGATTTGTGGGACGCGCCCGAAAAAGTCGCAGATCAATTGGCGGTGGCCTGGAACACTCATTTTGGTCAGCGGGTTCAGTTGCCCGAGGCTTTGTTGGCGGAAATTAAGAAGAATCTGAATATTTGGGATCCGCGTCCACACGTAAAAGCCATCTTGAGTCCGAAGGATTCGATCTACAGCGCGGTCCCAGACTTCGAACTTAAGGTCATCGACGGCAAGTACTTGGAAATGATCGCCAAGGACGACACATTTAATGGCAGTGATAACGTTCGGTCATTTTTGAAGATTTCCAGGTATTTGTCGCTTAACGCGCCGGTGGGTGATGAGGTTCGAAAGAGCCTTCCAGCAGCATGGGAGGTCTGGAAGAAGACCCTTGCTCATCCAAAATTTCAGGTTTCTGGGAATTCCCCTTACGAACCGGATTACGACAAGTTGAAAGAGACTTTGGCCAAGATCG
The DNA here is from genome assembly GCA_964394615.1 of uncultured Bradymonadales bacterium. GTDB lineage: Bacteria > Myxococcota_A > Bradymonadia > Bradymonadales > Bradymonadaceae > JBFFMO01. The sequence continues at coordinate 83,651 of CAYMYJ010000012.1, forward strand.
GCACCAACAAGTCGTTGAAGGGCTTTGAATACTACCAAGACGAGGTGGTGACCCTTTCAACCTCGCGGTGGAGCCTCGACATGATGGTCAATGTGGCGCCCGTGCTCGCGGGTAAAACCAGTCCGCATTTTGCGGGCGTGAAAGAGCTACCCGAGATAAACGAGATTTTTTCGGATCGTTTTGCTGCGCTGATGAACAACATTTCTAACCCCACGGTCGGCGAAGGAAATTACGAAACCAATGCGGAGCTCTCGGTGCCGAAATTGGTGGCTGAGGTCTCAAAATCGTTGGGTGTTTCTTCGTCGGCTGCCAACGCCTTCTTGCAGATTCTGGCGCTGCCAAACCCCACGACTTCGAATGTGAAGACGTGGAATGGATGGACTACCGGAGCGTATAAGAAGGCGCTGGCGGAGTTGGTTGACAAGGGCGTGGTTATGGAGGCTAAACGGTCGCGCGCGGGCCGTACGTTCTTCCTGGACGGCCCATGGTTGGATTTGAAGGCACCACATCTGCCCGTCGAAGGGTGGAAGAAACCATTCTATGGTGTCGAATTCAACGAATCCTTTTCGTTGGAGCTTCCGTTGGAGTCCGTTCCTGCGCTTTTTCAACGCGCCTGGGACCGCTGGAAATCGGGCGACAAACCCAAATTCTAGGCCGTGAGCCGTGAACGTTTGGTTCGCGATTGTGTGTGCCTGATAATCCATGATGGCTTGCTTTGGCGCCGGACCTCGTGCCGACTTCGACTTCCTGTTGTCTGGCGAGCTCTGACGGCATTCGCTGGGGAGCAGCAGGGCCTAAGTCGTTAGCGAACAGGATTAATCGCTCTGGTGGGGGGCCTCTTTTTGTTCGATGAAGGGCTTGTGTTGTGTTGCGATGGCGTATGGTGAGGTGCGCCATCGGCGTTGTTGTTGGTGCTTTCGAAACGGGAATTAATTGAGGGGAAACGTCTCAGACGTGGTGTGAACAAGCCGGATTGGCGTGTATGAGAGGTGTCTGACCTTGGCGAGAAGACTGGTGTGCTCTACCGTGCGTTCATTCAATGAACGGAGCGCGATTGAAGGCAGGTTGGAACCAAGCGGATGATGGCTACGCGTTGAGCGTGGGAGCTGCAGCTACGCATCGAGAACGAATGAAGAATTTGAAGAGAAAGACTAGGTAGGGGACTGTATGGATGCGATGAATGCTCAACTTCGGGTCGGTGGCTATGTGTTGCCGGGCGCCCAAATCTCAGAAGATATTCCGGTGGATACGTTGGACGCGCGGACCTTTTCGCATGCGGGTTTGCCATCACGTGAAGTCGTTCGGCTGACGCCAAGCACGCTTGCCCAGGGCGAAGACGCGGCCATGGAAACACTGGGCTTTTCGTTGCAAGACGTTCAGGGCGAGTTGGCTGTTGTTCGACAGAGGTCGCTTGGTTTTCCGAGCTGGGTCTTGGTGAACATGCCGTCGGATGCTGCAGAGGCTCTTTCGGTTGCCCGGGTTTTCCGCCGCAATGCCCGTCAGGCACTGATAAAGCCTGGAGCCGCGAAGTCGGCATTCGACGCACAGATCGCCGAGGTTTCAGAGTTCAAGCCTCATTTTTTGCCCACGCTTTGTGAGGAAATGGGCAGGGTGTTTCTTGCGAGCGGCAACAGCTCGCATGCAGCCATGTTTTTTGGAAAGGCTCGAGAGGTAGAACAGAAATTCGGCTTGGATGTTGACGAAGAGCGTCGTCGCTCGGTTTTCCTAGAGTTCACGCTGGCCGGTGCCGTAAGCGCCAAAGCGATGACCGAGTATTCCAAGGATTTGGCTCATCGTCATGGCGACAAGGAAGCCTACGACTCTTGGGCAGATCTTTTAGTGCGGCGCACACTGGGTGGGAATCCGCTGACGCCTTCGATGTTTAAGGATTTGAAGCGACTCGCTAAATCGGCTGGGTTGAAGCCCAAAGACGCCGAAGACGAGGTGCTCGGAAAAATTTGGCATTCGTCTTCGTTGGTTCGTGCTGCTGCGTCGGTCTGGGTCGCGATTGGTCCTGCTTTATCGCGCCTTTCCAAGACCGAGGCAGACCTGCCAAATCACCTGCTGAACCTTTTTCCGCATGCTCTGAGATCTGAAGATTCGTTTGGCCAGTTTTGGTTCGAGTTGCTTCACGACGTTGGTGCGATTGCCAAATTGAAGACGCGAAAATCTGGCGGGATTGCAAATTGGTTTTCCACCTTTATTTCCGCGTGCAGAACCACGTCTTGGGATGACCGAAAGTGCTTCCCTGAAGCGGGTTTCCCGGTGTTGACCGAGTGCGCTGAGATCCTTGTTGCAGACCAAGTTTCGGTCGTCATCGGTGGCGACGAGTGGTGCGACGATGCCGATCTAGACCTCCTGGATCACCTTTTGGAACTTGGGATTCCCGTGGACGCAGGCACAGCCAAGTTTGAGATGATGCACTGGATGAATGCACCTGCAGACTCGGAGGTTTATCAGCGAAGTCTCGATTTCGTTTCGGATCACCCGATATTTGGGCCTCGCCTAGATCTAGCCGTCGGTGCCAAAATTGCTGATCAAGACTTCTTGGCAGCGGCGCAGGGCAAAGCAGGGCTCACTCGCTCACGCAAACGATGGTTGCGGCGTCGATTGGACGATCTTTCATCAGGGTCCGTCGCTGCTTTTGGTAAAGCTGTAAAAGACCTCACGGCGGCCACGGATGGGTCGACGTTTCTGGAGTTCCCAGACCTTTGGGAGAGCATTCAAAAATTGGATTTGGCGGCCCCGTTTTACGCGACATTAAAGCGCGGGTTCTTAGGAGAGTTTGACTGGCCTACTGCACGCAAGGCCGCGGAAGAGCTTGGTCTTGGTAAGGGTGTTGCCGTAGAGGTTGCCGGCGTTTTCCCCAATTCGGTTTTTTATAACGAAGAGCGGGCCTTGGTGGTCAATGGCGAATCCGTCATTCTTGACCACGCCATAGCTCTGACCGAGGACGACGAGATTCAGGGCATGCGTTTCGTTGGTGGGCAATTGCTCATCACGTTTATGGACGACGACTACGATCGCCTTGGTTACTGGAGTGGAACCCCAGAACATAGATTCGACGCCGGTGCTTTGAATTGTAATCCAAGTTGGTCGGTGTACCGCGATGACGGTTCAGTGGTCGAAGGTGCCCGGGCGTTTCAAGTGGGTGAAGAGTCGCCTCCTTCCATCAGCGCCTTTTGGAGCGATGGAAAGACGTTTTGGCGCCGGGCCGGCAATGACTCGACCATGTATGAGTTTGATCCGGACACGGGGGAGCTCGGCCGCGCATCGCTGCCTAAGGCGATCGAAGACCATCTTGAAGAGGGATGGGAACTTCAAACGAAACTCTCTTGCGTTTACCCGACGCCGGATTCGTCTTTGCAGGGCACTTACGAAGGAGTCTATTTTAAGGCGGTCTTTAAAAAGGAAGACGAGTATTTGACCAAGACCCCGCTTGGGGTTGTGTCAGGTTCGGTCCCATCGCTTTTGCCATTGCGGGGCGGTGAACTCGCCGTTCTCGCAAAGTTCTATGAGCTTCATCAGCCCGATGGAACGGTGCTCGATGCGTTGATGCCGATCCCAACGGTTTATTTGTCGCCTGCGTCGTTTGCTCACTTTTCGGTCGTGGATGAGGCCGCCTCGCTCAAGCTGCGGAAGATAGAAAAAAACCAGGCCGCCGCCGTTTTGGCCCACGCCATTCAAGCGTCTGAAAACGCGACCGTATTTCGTGAAACCTGGGCAGCAGGCGTTCCCGATGTGACGCCCCATGGTATCCAGGCGGTGATCGGTGAGTCCGAGCTCGTCCGAGGGGTCGAGCGAGTTGCGGACTCTTACCTTCAACACTTGACTCAATTTGCAACGCATATTGCCGAATCCAATCCTTCAGTGGCTGTGAGTTTCAAAGGGCCGATTTGCGACCCCAACGTTTGGGGGAATTTTGAATGTGTGACGAGTGATGGCGAATATTCTTTCGATAACGTGCTTTACGGGGGGGCCGAACGCGATCTGAATGTGGCCATCGGATCGCTGGTTGAGTTCTTCAAGGAAGGAATTAAACCGGACGTTTCCGACGATTATTCTTTCGATTTTTCTTGGGCTTTTCGCTTTCCAAAAGTGTTGTCTTGGGTAGCCGTTGCACCTTGGATTTCGGACTCCAGGCAGGAACTTGTGGAGTGCATTGACGCGGTTGCAGATTCGGGGCTTTTTGAGCTCGCCGACAACATGACGATGTTCAAAACATCGCAGGCTAGTTGGGTGCAACACGGCGTTAAGCCGCGAACAGGCACGTTTTTTATCGAGTTTGAATCGACTCGTATTTATGGATATTGCGGCAGATACGAGTGCAAAGTCTATTCGATATTGGCCTACAGCACCGACAATATGACCCTGCCTGCAGGAGTGACAGCGACCGACCTGATGGAAGGCGTTCCTTGGTCATCCGGGACGGCAAAAGAATTTGTGAAACTCTTTGGGGAGCACGGCCCTGCATTGGCGTCGCGTGAGGCTGCGCAGACGATTGCCGAGGCAACAGGTTTGTCGGTCGCTGAAGCTGCCATGGTTTGGGCGATGTTCCCAAATATTCACGCTTCGACTGGACCGATCATGGAGGCCGAACTTCGCAACGAATTCGAATTGAAGGCGGCCGAGCTCAAAGCCGCTCGGGAGTCTTTGCGTGACGTGCCTGGCGAAAAGCGATGTGCTGTACTTATGGATGCATTTCCTGAAGACGTGGAAGACTTTTGGAACGCTCCGCTTGAGGTTGCGCGCGGTCTTGCTGAGGCGTGGAACAAACATGTCGGTAAGCGCGTCGCGATACCTGACGATGTCGCTCAGGCGATGCAAAAGGACCTGCCGCTTGATAATCCCCGAGCTGCGTTGCTCAGGTTTTATACGCCGACGTTCACAGTCGGTGGGACCGTGGCGCACGAAACTGAAGAGCGTCTCTTTTTCGAGATGAAGGATGGCGTCCCGAGCCCTGACGCGCTTGTCGAAAGCCTGCATGTTTTGCCCTATTTGTTCTACACCTTGCCGGTGGGCCATCCGACGCGTCAGAAGATTTCTAAATATTATTCAGAGCTTAAAAAAGTCATTTTTGATTCTGACTTTTTGTTGCCTACGTCCACCCAGTTTGATCACGTCGGTTATCCAAGCGCGGTGACCGCCAGATTGGGAAGGCTTGGCGCCGACCAAACGTTCAATGGGGTTACCTATTTCGACGATGGATTTTTGGTGCTTGTGCCCGCCCAATGGGGACTCGCGGCCGCGATCCGGCCAGCTCAATTGCTGGCAGGCAAAACAAGTGAGCACATCGTTCCGAAAAACCGGGAGGCTGTCGCTCTTCAGGTTTTTGTTCAGATGGACGGCTTGGTTGAACGCGCCGAAAAATCAGCGATTCCCGACGGGGGATATGAGGCCAATCCTCTACATTCTGCCCCTGAAACCGTGGCTCAGGTGCAAAAGGAGTTGGACGTCTCTGAGGATTCAGCGATCGCGTTTTTGCAGACTTTGGCAATGCCAAATCCGTCGACCAAACAGGTCAGGCAATGGAACGGATGGAGCGCTTCCGCCTATAAAAAGGCATTTGAGCCGTTGGTGGAAAAAGGACTGCTGATCGACGCTAAGCGGGCGAGGACAGGGCGGACCTTCTTTTTGGATGGGCCATGGCTGGAGTTCAAATCGCCCCATTTCCCGATGGAAGCCTGGAAGGAGTCGCTGATGCCTCAGATGGCCGCTGACGTATGTCAGGTGAATTATCCAGTTTCTGCACCGCACGAGCTATTTGAACAGGCGTGGACGCGATGGAGTTCGGGCGACAAACCTGGATTCACGAAATGAGTATTGCCTGCTGACTATTCCACAGCGAAAAAGCCGCCAAATAGAATTCCAATGTCCAAAGAAACGGTTGGGTTATTTCCGTCGGCGTAGGTCCAGTCGCCGCCGTAGTTCGGCTCGGAGTAAAAATTATAGGTCATCAGCAGGTTCGATTCGGCTCGCGAAGCCGTTCAGCGACCCATAGCCCCAATCAAACGCCAAGCCGGCCTGCACACCCAGATCAGTTGATTTGTAGTCATAACCGTCCGTCGTGCCAACGTATGGGAATTCCCCATAGCGCAGGCCAACTAACGGCGTGAATCCCGAATAAAACCGATTTTCATGAAGCACCAGATTATCGGTGTCGTCCCACCTGCGGCCGACTCGTGCCGTGGCTTGCCAGCCGGAACCAGACAACGAAATTAAACTAAATGCCTGCAATTCAGCCGTATAACCTTGGGCCGAGACCCATCCAATTTCCACGCCCGCGAGCCCGAGCGCGGTTCCAATAAAGAGCATCGAGGTCGCCCGAATTTCTAAGCGATCTAGGTCACCGGGTTGGGCAGCAACGGCCGCAGAATTAGACTCCGTATTGGGGGAGTCCGAAGCGGCCCATGCGGTTGTGGTGTGCAGGAGAAACAGAATCGAGAGGAGTTTGGTGAGTTTCATGGACGTCGCATCGCGGGAGGGGAGCTTTCAACACTTCGAGCTTCGCAATACGCGTGCCACTGCAAATCGACGCAAAATGGTGCACTCCTTCGTCCTGAATGGAGTGCGGCTGCTCCAACGAGTGGAGAAAGTGGACAAACGATCGGCGCTAAAGTGGAGCGTCGCGACCAATCGAGTTGTTGGAAATCAAACCTGACATAACGTTGACACTCTGCTTCGCTAGTTTCGACTTTCAACCCAACGAGAGCGGTTCAGAGCCGCTTCTCTCAAAGGAGAAGGCAATGTCTAACGGTAAATTCATTTGGTTCGATTACATGGCAAACGACACCCACAAAGCGCTCGCGTTCTACTCCGAAGCGGTCGGTTGGAAGACGCAAACGATTCAGATGGCCGACGGGCCCTACAACATGTTGCTGGTCAAAGAAGCGCCTTTTGGCGGCGTGGTAAATCTGCCTGAGGGGGCGTCAAAAGGCGGCGCAACGCCGTATTGGCTTGCGTATATCTCCACCGATGATGTCGACGGTGTGGCCGTTAAGGCCGGCGAGTTGGGCGGCGCGGTGTTGAAGGCCCCGTTCAACATTTCTGGAATTGGGCGCGTGGCCATCATCAAAGACCCACAGGGGGCGATATTTGCGGCGTTTCATCCTGAAAGAAACCAGACGCCACCAGCGGCCGACCTAGAGGGGACAATGGTTTGGAGCGAGCTCGCCACGTCCGATCCAGCCGCGGCGATATCTTTTTACCAAGCATTATTTGGTTGGGCGAAAACGGGTGAAATAGAAATGGGCGAAGCTGGCAAATACTCGATGTTTGGAGAGGGCAAAAATTCGGTTGGTGGCATCTTTGCCAAACCCACCCAAATGCCAGTGTCGGCTTGGGTTTATTATGCCAATACCTTCGATTTGGAAGCTGCTACTGCGCGAATCAAGCAGCACGGAGGTAAAGTGTTGAACGGGCCGAACGACGTGCCAGGCGGGCGAATTTCCCAATTCACGGATCCTCAGGGCGGAGCATTTGCACTGCATCAGGCCGCTGCGAGCTAAGCGGTGAAAAAACATGCCGCGACTCATCACCATCGGTTTGTCGCGGCATTTTTTACACCAGGTACAAATCGGAAAAGCTATTTAGATTCGATGCGTGCCAGTGGTTCAACGCTCTTCGCTAAAGCTTCACACGCTGCGTTCCACATGTGTTCGTCTGGGTAAAACGCGCTGTGCAGATACGCCCAAGTGAGCCTTTGAACCACCGCCAGTCGGTCGGGGTCTTCATCCGTCGTCTCGGCGGCGTCATATCCTGCGATTCCCCCTAGTCCGTGTTTGGCTCCGAACACCGTCAGCAGGCTCTTATTGCCTGGACTGAGTTTATAAGGATCGGCGTACCAATCAGCGCTTCTGGTCGTTAAATGCGCTGCTACGTCGTTTTCACCGGCCACGACAAGGGTTGGTGTCGCCATGTATGAGAAGTCGGGATTCAGGAACGAATAGTTCTTGGCGGTGAATTCGCTCAGATCATCCCCACCTTTACCCGGGGCTGCCAAGAGAACGCCCGCCTTGAAGCGTTTATCCATCAAGTTCACATCCGTCGCGTCTTTGTCTAGCGGATCATTCAGGCGTGCCCCGAGCAACATGCCCACGGTTTGTCCCCCCATGGAGTGGCCGGCAGCGGCTATCTTCGTGCGGTCAACGCGTCCGATGAGTCCTGGGACTGATGCCTCGATAAGTTCGAGGCGGTCGACAATGCGTGACATGTCCTCGACACGAGAGCGCCAAAGCATTTGCCCACGTAAAATCTCGGGACCGAGTCCATAAATCTTGGCATTTAGATGGGTGGGCTGAATCACCACAAAACCATGTGCAGCCCAAAAGTTGGCCAGCGGGCCGTAACCGTTGAGCGAGGGGATGTATAAGGATGGGCCGTGCCCGTGTGAGAGAATAATGATGGGTAAATTCTCTCCTGTGATCGGTGCGCTGATGCGAACCTCCAGGGCGACGACGCGGCCAGGAGACGGCACAATCACGGGAGCTACGGAGATTACCGAAGTGGCTTCGTTGACAGGTAGATGTTGCGCTTTCTGGATCAGCTTATTCATGGAATCACCTTCGAGTTCTAATTATTTCGCCGCAAGACGACCCGCAATATGTCTGAAGCGGAACAGTGTTCCGAATGTATACGGAACGTTGTTCCGTTTTGCAACGGGCAAAATGAAGTGACCCTCGCGGAATTGAGGGCAGGTTTTTGTGAAACCAAATGAAGGCGGGAGTTAGGGCTAGGCGCCGTAGCGCAATCCATCGACGAGCAGCGTAACCATGCGTCGGGTGTAATCGCTTTGCTCGTCTCTCGCAGACATGCACAGATTCGCGACGGCCCTCAACAAGTCGTAGGGCTCGATGTCGGTTCGCACTTCGCCTGCTGCTGCAGCCGCGTCGAGCAATTTCTCGAGTGCGGGTAGAAGATGTTCGTCAAAATAACCGGGCAACGTACTGAAAGCGGGGTCGCCAGAATGCAAAGCCGCTGCGAGCCCGCGTTTGGTCGCGATGAAGTCGGCGTAGCGGTGCATCCAGCGGGCGAGCGCTTCGGATGGCCCATATTCAGCTGCTAGAACTTCGGCAGCATCCGCACAGGCATCCACTTGTCGACGAAAGACCGCCACGATGAGGTCGGACCGTTGTGGGAAGCGTCGATACAACGTGGCTATGCCGACACCCGCTTTTTCTGCGATTTCCCGCACAGGAGCGTCCACTCCCGATGTGGCAAAAATGGCTAGAGCTGCCTCTAGCAACGCTTCTTCGCTGCGTTGGGCATCTGCCCGAAGTGGTTTGGATTTTGCGTAGTTATTGCTCATGGTACCAATTCTGTTCCCGTCCCAAATCACGTGGAACGTTGTCTACTTTAGTCTACCTCAGTGGTTTCGGCGACGATCATCACTCGACGTACGCCGTCCGACCTGGCGACCCAGTGTTATGATCGAACTAAATCAAACCGATACCTTGAAATCACATGAGTCTAGGCGATTACCGAAACATGTTCGCAAGTTTAGATGCGGTGCGCCTGCCCAGATTCGGTTAGAGTTGCCGTCAGTAATCACCCGCAGCGACGAATCCAGTGGAGGCGGTTTTGAGATTCTTGGCGACGTTCTTAATCATGGTGGGATGCAACGGGGCCGACACTCGCGTGGACGAACCGGATGCCAGCGTGGACTCGGGTGGCGTGACGGATCTTTCGAATGATTCAGGCGATAGTGGGGAGGGCGACCTCGGCTTTGAGACTCGATGTGTCACTTCCACCGGTGTATTTCCTCGACGTCTTGAATTGCCAAACTCAGAACCCAACGGGGTGTTCGATCCCAGCCTCGCCTTGGATCCTGAAACGCAACGACTTTGGATGTCGTACTCAGGCGTGACCGGGCCTGCAGGGTCGGGGGCTGTGAGCACTCATTTGGCGTACAGCGATGACGGCGGTGATACTTGGTGTGACGCGGGGATGGTCAATGCATCCGAGCCCGAACCCAATCCTCCGGCTGAGTTCGCTGGTTTGGAGGCGAAGTGGAACCACGAGACATCGTCGATCGTGTACGATCTGGCTGCCGAGCCAGAGTCCCGATGGCGTTTGGTTTGGATGCAATACCTTCACGTCGTCGACGATGATCCTGCGACGGAAGACCGTCGTTTCCAGTATGGATGGATTGCCCAGCGAAGCGCGGCCACGGCAGAAGGGCTGATTGCTGCGCCCCAAACCAAGTTGTTTGGTGCGTTGGCGTATCATGTCGCTGGCGTCGAGGCTTATAACGACGCGCAAGTCGGGGGTCAGCCATTGGTTCGGTGGGACAACGATCCAGTTTTGGGTGATTGCCTGGTTTTTGCCGAGCCGGGGATGTTGGCGATCGATTCGAAGCTGTGGATGGCGGTTTATTGCTACCGCACCGCGACAGACACCTCGATCGAGCTCGTTCAGCTCGACCATTCAGACAACACCTGGTCGGCTCGATCCACTCTTTTGACCCCGACGGATGGGGCGCCCGTGAATGCGGCGATTCGTGGATTCAATGCACCAGACCTCTTCCTGGTGGGGGATAGCGTGCGGCTTCTGGTTTCGCCGGTTGTGGAACTCTATGCAGGATGCTTGGGGTATGGCGTCGATCGGCAGACCGGACTGGTCATCGACGCGGACGGTAACGGGGCAGACCCAATCTATGGATTGAGCGCGACACCGGGCACGGTTCAGGCCGGCGCTTGCACCTATCACGAAGCGTCGCATCTGGGAGTCCTATACGGCGACACCATGTTTACGGGAGTTCAATTCCAGCTCTTTGCGAGCGGGACGGCGTTGTAGAGGTGTTTTGATCTGCTGCCAGCGGCTTCAAACGACGCTTAGAGTTCATTTTGAACCGTAGTAGACCAGAAACGCCAAACCGGCGACCAAGACCAGGCCCACCAAACGCATCAACCACTTCGGTTTCAGCGGATGCTCACAGACCACGCATGGCAACTCTGTGGTCCCCGCTGCTTCCCCTAGAGACATCTCACCTTTGCAACGCGGACAAATCGCATCCTGGCTTCGCTCAAACAGTTCTTCCTGCGTCTGTGCCAGGCGTCCCGCTTTCCACTCATGACAATTGCACCAGGCCGTGAGCGAACCTTGCGCGTCGTGGTGCCAAACCATCGGTGCCTGGCAGGTTTTGCACCTGCCTACGTCGCTGTGGGTCGAACTGCAATCGGCGTAGCACTGGCAGTTTCGACACACGAAATAGGATATTTGGAGCATCTAAATACCTTTTTTGACCCGTCCGATGGTTAGGGAACTTCCGACGTGCCTTTTGGAGCGCCGCTCACAGCTTTGACGCGGTTTTGATTGGTGGCGCGAGAAACATCGCAGGGACGATCCCAATCAAAACGATGACTGCACCCACGACAAAAGCGTCGCCAAATGCGGATACCGATGCCGTCATGACTGCATGTTTTACGACCAAGCCTTGGCTTATCAAGGCCGCATCAGCCGGGCCATAGCCCAAGTCTCGCATATGGGCCGTTAGACGGCCAGTGGTCAGTATTATCGCGGCAGATGTTCCGTCCAGGTTTTCCCCAACGATCGCGCGCCAAAACATCGTTCGATGGCTCAGCACAGCGGCCAGCAATGCGATGCCGACGGAGCCCGATACCTGTTGGATTAGGCTTAACATCGACGCCGCCATCCCTGCCTTGACGGTCGGAACGGAATTCATCGCCGCGGCCGAGACAGGCGTGACCAGAAGCCCAAGTCCAAAGCCGCGGATGAACATCGGCCCGAGAATCCCCCAGGTGCTCGTGTTCGGGTCGATATCTCGGTACATGAACATGAAGAGTGCGGTCAGCAGCAGGCCGACGATCGTCAATGGACGGGGGCCAATCACATCGAGCAGGCGGCCTGCAAACGGAGACACCAAGCCAATCACAAGCGCGCCGGGCAACATCAATGCGCCGGCGCTCACCTCGTCGAGCCCCATCTGTTGCTGCATGAACAATGGCAGAAGGAACATTCCGCCATAGAGCGCGATCGACCGCACACACGTCACAATCATCGCTGCTGTAAACGACCCGTAGCGAAATAATGAGAGATCCAGAATTCGGATCTCAGACACGCTTTCAATCAGCAAGAACGCCACGAAAGAGAATGCCGCGACGAGTTCGCAGCCCACAATATAGGGGGAAAACCATCCCTCTGAGTTTCCTTCCGAGAGCGCAAGCAGCGCCGTAATCAAAAACGCGGTGAGCAAACCGAATCCGAGAAAGTCGAATCCTTTGGTTTTAATCTCTTTGGGTTTGTCGTGATTGAGCACGCGCAGCGCAAGAAAGAGCGCGATAATTCCAATCGGCAAATTGACGTTGAAAATGGATCTCCAGCCGAGCGTTTCGGTCAGATAGCCGCCCAGGGTTGGCCCGATAGCCGGTCCTAAAATCACCCCGACCATCCAGATGCCAATCGCCTTTCCACGTTCGGATGGATCAAAGACGTCAGCAATCATTGCCATGGCTGTGGGGGTGATTGCGCCTCCGCCAAACGCCTGAATCACGCGCGCGAAGACGAGGGCTTCTAAATTCCACGCGAAACCACAAAGCACGGAACCGATGACAAAAATGGCGAGGCTGATAAGGTAGAGCCAGCGATACCCGATGCGGTCGCGCAACCAGGCGGTCAGGGGCATCAATACCGCAAAACCCAGCATATAAGACGTGATCACCCATTGCACTTCGTCGACGCTCGCCCCAAACGACGACATGATATTTGGAATGGCGATGTTGACGATGCTCGCGTCGAGGGCCGACATCACGGTCCCGATCATGACAACGCCCAGGACTCGCCATTTGTAATTATCGTCGTCGGCTTTCATAACACGCGGATCCGTAACACCACGGATTGTCCCACTCGGAGGTCGCGTTCGTTGGGATCTAGCGCGACGCGAATTGGAATTCGCTGCACAACCTTCGTGAAGTTGCCTGCCGCGTTGTCTGCGGGAATGAGGGCGAATTGGGAGGCCGCATGGTGAGAGACGACCGAGACTCGGCCTTCGAGTTTTCCACCCTCGTCGAGCTCGATATCGACGTGTTGGCCTTCGTGAATCTGTCCAATCGACGTTTCTTCGATATTGGCGTTGATCCAACATTGTTTCATGTCCGTGATAACCACGGCGGCCTGACCGGTTGCGACGTAGTCTCCCGGATCAGAAATCACCTTTGAGACGACGCCGTCGAGGCTGCTTCGCAAGGTCTTCTGGTCCAGGGCAAGCTGGGCGATCTCCAAATCGGCGTGGGCTTGTTTGGCGATGGAGCGGGCTTCTTCGATCTCTTCGCGTTTCAAGGCAATGCGTTCGGCACCGGCGTCGGCCTCCATTTGGCGCGCATGGGCTTGCGAGAGCTCTCCCCGCGCCATGGCTACCGCCTCGGTACGAGTGCCGCGCGTGAGTTCGTCGAGCGTTGATTGGGCCTGTTTGACGGCTTCCTGAGTTTGAGAATCCAATGACCGCGCGTGCTCGACCTGTTCCATTGTGACTACGCCCTGTTTTGAAAGCGATTCAGCGCGTGCCAGGGCTGCGGTATTTTCGGCTGCGCGCGCTTGTGCTGATGAGAGCTCCGCGCGAGCACGTGCGAGCTCTTCGGGACTTGCTCCGTGCACCATCAAGTCGACATTCGCTTTGGCGCGTACGATCCCGGCCTCTGCTCCTTTTTGCCCTGAATTCACGAGTCGTTCTTCGAGCGCAAGCGTCGCTTCTGCGGCGCGGACCCTGACATTCGCCAAATTCAGCGTGGCCTCTGCCCGCTGAACGAGCGCTTTTTCATTCTCTGAATCAAGTCGGACCAGTACCTCACCGATTTGAACATATTGGCCCTCGGAAACCAGGATTTCCTCGACACGGCCACCGGATCCATTGGGTGCGATTTGCGCAACAGAAGTGGCGATGCGGGCGTCTTCTGTCGATATATAGGGGCGGAAGTGTATCCACCAAATCACGGTAATTCCGGCGGCAACGATCGCGAGCGCCAGGAGGCCACGTTGCACACGTTTATGTCGCAGCGGCTGCGAAATTGTACTCATAATGGGTCCTCATCGGTTCCAACTTCGTCGATGATTTTCTTTGAGATTTTGGTGAACATTTTTCGTTCTTCATCACTCAGCACCGCGTCGATTCGGGCGGCAAACGTGTCATAAATGGCCATCAGTTCGTCGCAGGCGATTTCGCCTTCTGGAGTCAGTTGGGCTTCTTTCTGGCGTCGGTCTGATTCGCTGACCGTGCGCTCGACCCAGCCTCGTGATTCCAAAGTTTCCAATGAACGTGCGAGGGCGGCTGGGTCCTGGGTGAGCTTACGCGCAAGCGAGGCCTGCGAGTCGTGTCCACCTTGTCGAAGCTCGCGCAAAATCACGTATTGGGCAGTGCCTACATTATGGTCGCTCAGCGCGCCGCCTATGGCGCGCACCAGCGCGAGTCGGAGTTTTCTGAAGTCGTGCATTAAAGTCATTGAGGTATCCATTATTGACGTGTCAACGATTATTCATGGACTAGTCAATGAATGGATGCGGGTCAATATTCCCGAGGTCACAAATTCGGGTGCAACGCCGGTACGTGACGATTTTGCGCCCGCTAATCGTCGATTGATTCGTGTCGACTTGTCGTGGGCTATGGCCCAGTATGTTGTGATTCATTTTCCAATTGCATGGTCTTCATGGGTAATTTCCTAAATATTGCGCTGACCTTTCCTCCCGTCATCTTCTCATTTTTGCTTGTCGTGGTGGTCATCTATTGGCTGTCCGTGATGGTGGGGGTGCTCGATCTCGATCTCTTCGATCTTGATTTTGATTTGGACGTCGATATGGACGTCGATTTGGACGTCGATATGGACATGGGAGGCGCAGCGGAAAGTGCGGCGGACGGTGCGGCGGAAAGTGCGGCGGAAGGTGCGGCCGAGGGTTCGGCGGAGCACGGCGATACCCCCGGGCTAAATGGCATCCTTCTAGGCATCTATTCGTGGTTGAGCCTGGGCCGAGTGCCGATAACCATCACGGTCAGTGTTTTCACATTATACGCGTGGATTATGACTTTCAGCGGGGTCTACTACCTTGGCGCAAGTCTGCCGGTTGCCATCGGTCTTTTTGTTGGGGCGACCGCGGCAAGTCTTTTCCTAACAGGACCGACTGTTCGCCCCATGCGCGGGCTTTTCCACACCCATACCAAACACGGGCAGGAGACTCTGATCGGGGCATTATGCGTGCTTACAACAGGGCGAGTGGATGAAAAGTTTGGCCAGGCTCTATTCGATGATGGGGGCGCCGGGCTTAACTTATTGGTGCGCTGTGACTCGCCCGAAAACGGGATAAAACGCGGCGATCGCGCATTGATCATCGGTTACGATTCGGAGACTCGACTTTATTATGTCGAGCCCTACGAAAATCTGGCTGGCCAAGAAACAAAGTTCGATTTTGAAACAAGACTAGAAGACGCAGGTTCGATGTCCGACGTGACGTTGAACGGCGACGCAAATATCGGAGAAAAGAATGAATGAAATAACCATTATGTGGCTGGTCGTGGGCGCTGTGGGCCTCCTGATAATCCTTGGGATCCCAGTCATGTTGAGCCGCTGGTACCGCAAAGTAGATCAAGGCCAGGTGTTGATCATCAATGGTTTAAGCGACACGAAAGCGGTCTTTACGGGCGCCTTTGTGCTGCCTGTAATTCATCGCGCCGAGGTCATGGATATTTCGGTCAAAACGATCGAGATCGACCGTAACGGAAAAGAAGGGCTGATCTGTAAGGATAATATCCGTGCGGACATCAAGGTGACCTTTTTTGTGCGAGTTAATCAGACGCAGGCCGACGTGCTCAACGTCGCGCAGGCCGTGGGCTGTGCCCGCGCTTCCGACCCGAAAACCCTTGAACAACTTTTTGGGGCTAAGTTTTCAGAAGCGCTTAAGACGGTTGGCAAGCGACTTGAATTTGAAGACCTCTACAACGAACGCGACCAGTTTCGTGACGACAGCATAAACCTCATTGGAACTCAGCTTAACGGCTATTCCATTGAGGATGCTGCGATCGACTACCTTGAGCAGACCTCGGTGGAAGCGCTCGATGACATGAATATTCTGGATGCCCAGGGTATCCGTAAAATCACCGAATTGACTGCGTCGCAGCGGGTCCGCACGAATGAGCTTTCGAACCGTGCGAAACGTGACACAGGCAAAGATGACCTCGAAACCAGCATGGCCATGCTCGAGTACGAGCGGCAGCAGGCTGACGCGGTGGCTCGTCAACGACGAGAGATCGAGTCCACCCAGGCTCGAGAATTCTCGACGGCGCAAGAGATTAAGTCGCAAGAGCACGCCAAAGCAGAGCTGGCACGACTTGAATCGGAACAGCAGGTTGCCGTTCGGGCGATCAATAAACAGCGCGAAGAAGAAGTGGCCACCAAGAATCGCGAACGTGTGTTGGTGGTCGAGACAGAGACGGTCGAGAAAGAGCGCGCGCTTCAAGTCATCGCTCGCGAACGGGAAACCGACCTTCAGCGTTATGCGAAAGATAAAGAGCTCGAGAAAGAGCGTAAGGCGATCGCCGAGATTATTCGGGACCGTATTTCGGTCGACAAAACCGTGGCTCAAGAAGAAGAAAACATCAAAGACCTGCGCGAACTCGCCGGCGCCAACCGCGATAAACAAACCGCGATTATCGAAGCCGAAGGAAAGGCGCAGCAGTCGCTCGTCGCGTCGATCAAGGCTGCGGAAGCCAATGAGGAAGTTGCGAAATTTGCGGCTCGCGAACGTATCCTGACCGCTGACGCCGAACTTGATGCCGCCGACCGTGTGGCCAAGGCAAAAATCCGCACCGCCGAAGGCACGCAGGCCGAACTTGCCGCCTCGGGTCTGGCGAATGTCCGTGTCAAGGAGGCCGACGCAATCGCCACCGAAAAACAAGGGTTTGTCGACGCCAAGGTGTTGAAAGAGAAGATGACGTCCGAGGCCGCGGGCCGCGAAGAGCAGGGCATGGTCGAGATTCGTCTCACACAGAATCGTGCAGAGGCCGTGGAACGTGAAGGACTCGCTGCAGCCAACGTCCTGCGAGAAAAAATGCAGGCGCAGGCAGTGGGTAACGAAGACCAGTTGATGGTCGAAGTTCGCGTCAAAGAAGCGTCTGCTCAGGCGATCGAAAAAGAAGGAATGGCTCAGGCCAAGGTGCTTCGCGAAAAGGCGGAGGCCGAGGCTTCAGGAAACGAGAAGTTGTCGATGGCAGCTGCGTTGGGCATCCGCGAACGTCTGGTGGCCGAGGCCGATGGTTTGGCCAAGAAGGCCGAAGCGATGAAGGCGTTGGACGCCGTAAGTCGAGACCACGAAGAGTTCCGCCTTGCCCTTGAGCACGAGCGAACACTGTCTATCGAACGCTTCAAAGCACAGGTCGATGTTGCGCGCGCTCAGTCTGAAGTCATGGGCGAGGCGTTTAAGACGTCCAATATCAACATCGTGGGTGGCGACGAAGCTTTCTTCAATCGCTTCACCAACGCGGTATCCATGGGCCAGGCCGTGGATGGGTTCCTCGCAAATAGCGACGTGGCACGTCGGGCTTTGTCCCGCGTGCTAGGCGATGATCAAGCCGCTGATGTCGCTTCGGTGATTTCCGGGCTTGCGTCTAAAGGGCCATCGAAAGATGCGTCCAACACCGAAGTCGTAGACGAAGCCTGAAACGAGTGAACATCGATGAATGAAGACAATCCGGTCGAGAGTCCGGCAGTCCAGACGAGCAGCTATGACTTGATCAGGCGTCGCCTGCTAAGTCAGGGGGAGGTCCTGAAGGAACGCGCTGAAACGCTTAATACGCGCCGGCAGGAGTTCTTTGGGTCAACGCAGTTGACTGCCATCGGACAGGACCGTATCCGCACCGAGAATAATTGTATTCCTGTGGATATTGTGAGTGTTGGCGGGAAATTCTTGTTTGGATACAACGTCTTCATCGGATTGCGAAAACAAACTTCGGTGGAGGATGTCTTTTCTCTTCACAGTTTTTCGCGTGACGAAAATGAAGGGATTATTCTTGATCCTGTGCCCCAGGATGCCACGCATTTCCTGAGCGACGCGAGGTTTTTGCAGGATTTTCAGGACCTGTACACGTACTACAAGGACGCAAATCTGCTGCAGCTTCGGCGAGTGGATGGAAAGCTCCTCGCGATTTTTCAGGTCGGGTCTTCGTTGACCGATGTGCGTGTATTGCGCTGGAGCGTCTCTCCAACGGGTGAAGTCAATTACATCGATAATTCTGGGGTGCGCGACCATACTTTGGTCCCATCGCATGATTTTGTGTGGAAAATTGCCGGAAGAGAGGACCATGTGGGTGGACGCCATCCACACGTCAATATTTGCGATAAAGTCTTTGTAGAAGCGGTCGGCGGAGACCTCACGATCAAGATCGAGGATAATACTGAGGATGGGCTTGGGATCTATCGGGAACCCGTGGATGACCCCAATCAGGCCCTCGGCGATGCCGACATCCATTACGCCGATCTTGGGAATTTAGTTCTTATTAAAATCCGCCCCTATCGCGAGGAAAAAACGCGGTATTTTGTTTTTAATACCGTGACGCAGTCCGTCGTTCGAATTGATGCGATTGGGCAGTCATGTATTCAATTGCCAGAAGACCACGGGATTATTTTTCCGGGCGGTTATGTGCTCGCGGACGGTGAGCATCGTGGATTTGATGCGGATATCACCGGGATGCGTTTTGCGGAGTCGATTCGCTCGCCCAACGGTGAAGACGTCCTCTTTGTGTTCTACCGGCCAAAAGACGGTCGCTATATTTTGCTCGCCTATAACCTGATTCGAAAAGAGGTCCAAAACCCCATTCATTGTCACGGATATTCTCTTTTTAGTGACGGGGCGTTGATCGTTTTTCGGGCGTCTGGGGCCGAGCCGACGCGTGTTCACCCTCTGCAAATCTGGCAGAGCCCGTTTGTCAGCGACGAGCACGCGGCGGCCCAACCAAGCGATGGCTCGTTCTTGTCTCGGGTCGGAAATGCCGATTTGGTTCGCGGCATTTCCGAAGCGTTGACCGTGGTGCGCATGGTCAACAATCAGCAACCCACGATGGGCGTTTACGAGTCGCTCATCCAGGCCGTGCAGCGGACTCGGGATGGATATTTTTGGATCGATGATCCAGAGACCGAAGGGCTAGGGGACGTCTTTAAAGACATCGCAAAAACGGCGGAACTCATTATCGATGAGTTCGTAAAAGTGACCGAACTCAAGGCGAAGGCGTCGAAGGCCCTCGTCGATGTTGAAGCGCAACAGGAGTCGATTCTTCGCGATGTGCGATTTGACGATTGGAAAGAACTGCAGCGGTTCATCGACGGTCTAGGCCAACTGCACGCGCTCAGAGGGCGCCTGATCACGATGCAAGAGGTTCGCTACATCGATGCCGCACGGCTCAGCGAACTCGAAGCAGAAGTGGTCGAGAAATTCGACCATTTAAGCAAGGCAACCGCCGGTTTTTTGCTCGCTGACGACTCGCTTTCTCCCTACAAAAAATCGATCGAAGATCTGGTCTCTGAAGTCCAAAAGGTCAAAGACACGGTGGAGGCAAAAAACCTTCGTGCCCGATTGGATAAAATCGGTGAGGGGCTGTCGCTTTTGACCGATGTTGTGGCGGGTTTGCAGATCGAAGACCCGACAGCACGAACTCGAATTCTGGAAGGAATTTCCGAGGTGTTAAGTCTGCAAAACCGGGCGCGCGCCTTGTTGGACGGGCGGCGAAAAAGCCTGCTCGAGGCCGAGGGGCAAGCCGAGTTTGGCATTCAATTTCAACTTTTCGGTCAGACCGTACAGAGCGCCGTCAGCGTGAGCGATTCGCCCGAAAAATGCGAAGAGATGCTCACGCGGCTGATGATTCAGATGGAGGAATTGGAGAGCCGATTCAGTGAATTTGAGCCATTTTTGGTGCAGCTCGCTGAACAGCGAGAGACCGTCTATGAGGTCTTTGAAAATCGCAAACAAAGCCTGCTTGAGGAGCGCCGCCGGCGAGCGCACAACACGGTTCAAGCGGCCGAACGCATCATGGCTGGGATTGGGCGTCGAACCGCGCGCATGCAGGATATCGATACGCTAAATGCCTACTTTGCTGCGGATCCGATGGTCCTTAAAGTGCGCGAGTTGGTCGCCAATCTTCGTGAATTGCAGGATCCGGTTGCGGCCGACGATGTACAAACCCAATTGCGGACGGCGCGAGACGAAGCGATTCGTTCCCTGCGCGATCGGCTCGACCTTTTTGAGGGCGGCGATGACGTGATTCGACTTGGGGAGCATCGCTTCAGTGTGAACACGCATGACGTGGAACTGACGATGGTTCCGCGCGACGGCACCATGATGTTGCACGTGACGGGGACCGAGTTTTTTGAACCCGTAGAAGACCAAGAGTTTCAGAGCACTCGAGCATTCTGGAATCAAACTCTGGTTTCCGAATCGCCCGAAATTTATCGGGCGGAATATCTGGCGGCAACGGTTCTTTTTGACGCCGAATCCGGGGCCTCCGAACTGGGCCTGCAGGGGTTGCATCAGGCGTGTTTGCAAGAGCAGGGCTTGGCTCCCGTGATTCGCAAGGCCATCGAGGCTCGCTATGACGAAGGCTACGAGCGGGGCGTGCACGACGCCGATGCGGCACTGATTCTTGAGAAAGTGCTGGGCATGTATCTGACGAGCGGATTGCTCCGTTTTAGTCCTCGCGCCCGTGCATTGGCCACGCTTTTTTGGTCGCTGCGAGGCAAGTCTAGTTTTCAAACGACCTGGGGCCGCCGAGCGCAGAGCTTTGGCCGGCTCAGGAAAACGCTTGAACACCACGGTCCGCTTCGCGAGCTTGGTGAGGTTTTTGCCGCTGAACTCGAGACATTTGGGTTGGAGCTCGGCCTGTTGCAAGAAGACAGCTCTCAGATTTCGCTGGAAGCCGGCCATTATCTTGCGGAAGAATTGGTGGAAGTGACGCCTCATTTTGTGTTCAGCGATGACGCATCGACCTTGCGGGCGGCCTTCCTAGAGCATCTGAATCGCGAAAATACCCTGAATGATTTTCGCGCTGATGTAGAGAAATTAAAGGACGAGGCTTCGGCGCGTTTCGGGCTTGTGGAAAGCTGGATCGAGGGCTTTGTCGGTAAGAATCCCCAGCTCTCTGGTCTGTTGCGTAGCGCGCCAGAGGTGGTCGCGCTCGTGATCATCGAGGAGACACTTTCTGTTCAATTTAGTTCGACGCGTGTTGATGTCGTGATTCCCAATATTTTGGGTCAACATCCGAGAATACTTGAACAAAAATTATCGATTCGACTGGATGAGTTTCTGGCGAGACTGCGGTCCTTTGTGGATGTGCAGGTACCCGCGTACCGCGAGTATCGACGCCGCATGCACGAGTTGCTGATTACGGAGCGTCGCAGACTACGCCTGGCGGAACTCAAGCCTCAGGTCCTGAGCACTTTTGTAAGAAATCGCCTCATCGATGAAGTTTATTTGCCCTTAATCGGCAATAATCTGGCCAAACAACTTGGGGCGCTTGGTGACGGAGGGCGTTCGGACAGGAGCGGTCTGCTTCTTTTGATATCGCCTCCAGGTTACGGCAAAACGACGCTGATGGAATACATCGCCCAACGCCTGGGGCTCGTGTTTGTCAAAGTAAATGGGCCCTCGCTGGGGCATAGCGTCACGTCGCTCGACCCGGCAGAGGCGCCCAATGCGACGGCTCGGCAAGAGGTCGAGAAGATCAATTTGGCGCTCGAGATGGGCAATAATGTTTTGCTTTATCTCGACGATATTCAGCACACAGATTCGGAACTTCTTCAGAAATTTATTTCGCTATGCGACGCAACGCGTCGGATTGAAGGCGTCTGGAAGGGGCGAACGCGTACGTATGACATGCGTGGAAAACGTTTTGCCGTGGTGATGGCGGGTAATCCATACAACGAAGCAGGACAGCGCTTTCGTATTCCTGACATGCTCGCGAACCGGGCAGATACCTATAACCTTGGCGATATTCTGAATGGCCGCGAAGACGTCTTTGCGCTCAGTTATTTGGAAAATGCCCTGACCTCAAATCCTGTGCTCGCGCCGCTTGCGACTCGCGATCGAGCAGATCTGCAGCGATTTATCCGCATGGCGCAGGGAGAGTCGATTGCCTTGACGGAGATGGACCATGACTATTCATCGGTGGAGGCGGGCGAGATTATCGCTGTTTTTCAACGGTTGTTGGTGGTTCAAAACGTTTTGTTGATGGTCAATCAGGCCTATATCGCGTCAGCTTCGCAAGACGACGACTACCGTACCGAACCGCCCTTTCAGCTCCAGGGTTCCTACCGAAATATGGCTCGTCTGGCGGAGCGCGTCGTGGCGGCAATGAACGACGAAGAGCTCCAAGCGCTCATCGATGACCACTATGTTGGGGAATCGCAGACGCTGACGAAAGGCGCGGAACAAAACCTTCTGAAATTGGCCGAGATGCGGGGACGAATGTCCGAGGAAGCCGCGTCGCGCTGGGTGACAATGAAACGTGAGTTCATGCGCCGAAACATGATGGGTGGTGCCGAAGATCCGATTTCGCGCGTTGCCGCGCCTTTGAGTGGCTTGGTGCAGAAGCTCGACGACATGCATGAAGCGCTTAAGGGCGAGCGTCTGGCCGCCGAAGTCGGTGCGTTACGCGAGGCGTTAGTTGCGGCGCTTGCCGAGGTGTCAAAGCCGCCAGAATCGACAGTTTATATGCGCCTGCCGCTCAAGGAGGAGTAGTCGGTGGCGTCGGAAGGGCTGACGTCGAATTCGTTCAGACGTTGAAATCAGTCGCAGCGATTGGCGTAGATGCCAGCGACCAAGGTATCGAGAAAAAGCCAAAAAAAAGCTCGCCGAAAAGTTCCTCGACGAGCATTTAATGAAGAATTTACAGTCGAATTAGAAGTCAGGAACACAGGCACCTGCGGTGCCAGGTCCAAGCTCAAGGTCACAGATGAAATCTTGGCCGCATTCTTCGTTCAGACGGCATCCAAACTGGCATGATCCACCGGAGCAAATTTCGTGGGATTCGCCGACGCTGGCGTTACATTGGCTGTCGGTCTCACAGCCTGTTTCCATAGGCATATCGCTGCCCACGCATTCCGAAATCTGTGCGCAATCGCCAGCCGCTGCATTGACGCAAGTGAGCAGGAGATTCACGTCTGCTGCAGCCTCGGCCGAGCATGCAGTCTTTGCTGCAGCAGCCTGATTGGCGGGAAGCAATTCGCACGTCACACCGGCGTCGATGATCGTCTCGCAAGCAGCCGATATACCGGTAGAGGTGTTGTTTGCCGTGTTGGTTGAAGTGTTGTTTGCCGTATTATTTGCCGTGTTATTTCCCGACTGAGTTGGAGTGTAAATCACGCAGTTCAAACAGGTTCCTGGACTTCCCATGGTGAGGTCACAGAACTGATTTGAGGCGCAGTTATTATCCGAGGTACATCCAACCGAGCAAGTAAGCTCTTCTGTGTTGCAGTACTGGCCTGCTTGACATGAGAGACCTGCCTGCAGGCATTCAGTATCGCCCACGCGTCCGTCGAGGCCGCAAGCCTCGGTGGTGCCGGGTTTTACGAGCATCTCGCCGGAGGTATTATTGGCGGCGACGGTATTATTACTGCTGGTATTACCCGAGCTTTTGGTTGCGTCGTCACCACATGCGACAGCCAGTAAAATTCCCGAAAACAAAACCACTAACTTTTTCATCATCATCCTGTGTTGTGCTGGGCCAATAATTCGCCCTTCTTAGTTGTTCGCTTAAGACGAACTTCGAGTTCAATAATTCAAAACGTTTTGTTAGTGGCCGGTGGACCGCAAGTCAAGGTGACATCCCGTCAGGAATTGCTCCATAAACCTACGCCCTGCCTAGTTGAGGGAGGGTTTTGGTTGTGTTTTCAAGGGCTTTTGTTTAGCCACAAGCCTGAGGGGGAACCCAAGGCCTATAATGCGCCTGCGCGGGCGAGCGAGGCTTCGGCGGCTTGCAGGTAGGTGGCGGCGGCGCACCAAGCGACGGCAAAGCCGACGGGGTCGGTTCGGTCGAGTCGGCCCGAAACATCGCGTTCCGCGAATTGAGCGCGTTCTAATAACTCGCTCAAAAGGTCGGCGGCGGTGTGCATGAATTGGGCGTTCAGGCGCGAAGCATCCCGTTTCACGGCGTGGGATGCGCCTGCATGGAACACAAAACGTCCGCCTTGTACGACACTTGAGACCCGTTGGCGCAGCGCGTGAAGAGGGTCTTGGATACCTTCTCCTTGCATCTCGACGTCGACGGGGTGTTGCGAGAGCACGCCTAGATGTTCGGGCTTCAAAGTGTCGAGGCCCAAATTCATCAATCCGCCAACATCGTCCGGGAGGTTCAGCGTGCGCTCTGCTTCTGGTGCGGCATAAATTGCCAACGCATTGAATCCATCGCGGGCGTCGTCCGAGCGGCGTGCAACAAAAAGCGCTTCGAGGCCAGCCGCGCGTCCCAATAATTTCAAGTTTGCCAGGAATTTTAATCCCGCGCTTGTGGTGGGCGGCTGCAGCCGAATCGCACGGCCCGTGGCGGATTCTTGGACAATTAAATTCTCGCCATGAACTCCCACGACCACGGCACGGAAAAAGACCAGGTCGTCGCCTGCGCGGCGGTCAAAAAGCTGACCGGAGGTGAAGGAGCGCGCCAGTTGTTCATCAAACGGTTCCTTCCACATCGGCCAATCCGCGACGGGCGTGCCTTTGAGTGTCACCGCTTTTACGGCTTTTCCGCTGCCCAGACGGCCATCATCGCTGCCTGTGGCCCCTTGCAAAAGTAGTCCTCCGCGGCAAATGGCGCGGGGAGCCGACTTCACATCGCCGATCGAAACGCCACCATCGTAGGCGCCAAGTGCTCGCGAACCGTTGCCTGGGGCGACGTCGGAGAGGGTCCAGAAAACGCCGTCTGGGTCGGCCAGATAGGTGACGGTGCCTGCGTAGCCGGTTTTGGTGAGGATGGGGTCTACCAAAATGCCCGTGAGCTTCTTTGAGCCGACATCCCGGTACTTGCGCCGAGCCGTGCCCACAAATCCACTGGCGTCGGTTTCAGGCTGCGAAAGCGCATGAGCGACTGTGACCAATTCACGAAATTCCAGGAGCAGTCGGTCGCGGTCGAAGGCAGGTGCCCCTTCGCGGTACATCCTGATTGATTCGGCGACACGCAGTCCTGCTGCCGACATGCGGTGTAGCCCATGAATTCGTGCCGAGTGAACGGCCCTTAATAATTCGTTGGAGACCGTCAGGCTGGCATTTGCTGCTCCGCGTTCCAATAGGCGTCCGGCGGCGCGAAGTGCGACTTCGGCTGCTGCCCTGGCTGCAGGCTCAATCGTCGTGATTGGCTCCTCATCTAACTCCTCCGTAGGCGTGCTTGTTTGTGCGCCATCGGCGTTGTTTTCCTCGGAGGTTTCTGCGGAAGCATCGCGTAATGGGAGCGCGTGAATTACAGCAAGGACATGAAGGCAGCGTGGGCTTAAAAGGCATGAGCACTGCACTAAGTCAGTTGCGCCAATGGCGCCCCCAGATGCCACGGAAAGAGTGACCTTTTCGGTGCCCGTGTCGATTTCCCATGAAGCTTCCTGTGCGACCCAGGTCCATGCCTCGGAGAGCTTGGGGTCGGCGTCCAATTTCTTCTGGATTCGGCCAGGCGCGGCTTCAGTCAAAGTCGCCACCACCAGCGGGTCGATGAACGGTCGTTGAGTCATGCTCGCCCCTTAATCTTGTCGCCAACCCAGCGGGCCATTTCGAGCGGAGTCAGTGCGGCGACCGGCATGCCGGCAGCGACACATAACGACGCGATGGCGTTGTTGTAACGGGGTTTTCCGGAATCATCGAGTGCTGCCAAGCCGAGTGCGTGAACGCCGGATTCGACCAACGCGCGAACCTCGTGAACCAGTCCATCGACGCCCCAGCCTTCTTCAAAGTCGGTAACCAGTGCCAAAATAGTTCGGTTTGGAACGACGATATGTTCGCGGGCATAACGAAGAGCTTTGGCGATATGCGTGCCGCCGCCGACCTCGACTTCAAGCAAGAGCGAGAGCGGATCCACTGCTTGTTCGGTCAGGTCGATGACCTGCGTGTTAAAGGCATAAAATTGAACGCTTACCGAAGGTAAGGATTGCAGAATAGCCGCCATGATTGCTGCATAAATTACCGATGCCGTCATCGACCCAGAAACGTCGACGACAAGCACGACATGCCAATCCAGGGATCGTTTAGCGCGTGTTTTAAAATAAATTCTTTCCGGAACAACGCGACGTGTGCCGTCTTCGAGTTCTCGCAGGCGGTCCAGATTGGCACGCACGGTTCGTTTTAGATCGATAGGGCCGCCGGGTCGGCGGGTGGGGGCAGGTGTCGCAAGTCCAGTGAGAGCGGGTTGAAGTCGGACGGCCAGTTCTTTGACTAATTGGTCTACAACTTTGCGAATGAGGGCTCTTAATTGCCCTAATTGGCCGTCGGAAAGTCCGCCTTTTAGGCTCAATAATGATTCAAGTAACTCGACCGATGGGGCGATATTTTCGCCATCGAGTTCGAATGCAGCAGTGGGATAGCCGTGTGTAATGGCGGTTGCTAGCACTTCTTCGCGTACTTTTTCGCCAAATAGATTTTGCAGTTCGTCGGCCCATTCGCGAACGTTTGGGAAGGCTTCTTCTTTTCCGCCTCCGCCTCCCAGTCCGCCGCGCGAGCCTTCTCCTTCGCCGCCTCCATAAAGTTGTTCAAGCGCCCGAGCTGCCTGACCCGCCATTCCCGTCATTTTTTCGCGTTCTCGCCCCAGAATCAGTTGCCATCGCTCCAAGGCGGTGATGCGCAAATCCTTAGCTTCGGTGCGCTCTTGCTGGTCCTCAAGGTCGTCGTAGGTTCGACGCGGCGGGCTGAGGAATTTTGCGGCTGCGTCGCGGCCGGCTTCGTCTGCGACTTTCCAGATCCCCAATAATTCGGGGTCTTGATTCAGCACAAACGCGCCGTGGTGACCGCGTGGATCCAGGGTTTGCGGAAAGGCATCGGACAAAGACGCCAGCAGGCGTTCTCGAGCGGCGGCTGAAAGACCATCGAATCCACCGCGAAGGGCCGGCAAGACCGCTAAAAACTCGGTGTCGTCGATCGTTTCGATTTGTTGGGAAAGCTGGTCCAAAAGGGTCGCGTCGTTTTCCAGCAGTGATGAGGCCGCCTTTAAAAGACCGCGCAGCCGCAGCGAAAGGTCGCGCCGGGTCTCGGCATTATTGGCCGAGATAAGCCAAGACACGGTCGTTTGGCCAAAGGCTTCGGCATCGACTTTGCCCATCACGACTTGTGCTGCCAGGCCCGCGCCCTGCATCACCGGGGAGCCTTCACGAGCGAAAAGTTCGGCAAGCCAACTCAGGCGGCCGGTTCCCAGTTCGTCGTCGGCGGGTTGCAGTTCTGCAAGCGCTACGACTTCCATGAAATCGACAACATCATTCAGGTCGTCGGAGCCGGTGAGACCTTCGCATGCGCGAATGGCAGCGGCCAAAAATGATGCGCGTGGGAGGTTTGGTAGGTCCAGATTCTGGGCATCCAGTCCCGGGAAATGCCCCTGATGCACTGCTTCCAAGAAGCGCAGTCCATCCAAAATTCGCCGCAAGTCGGCGATGGGCAGGTATTCGGTGTGCAGCAGGTGAATCGATTCTGAAGTCAGGTCGGGCAGGGCGGCGCGGGCTGCCTTTTCGGCGACGGCGAGCATGGCGCGCGCGTCCCAGGTGTCTTCCTTTGCGTCGCGGGCTTGTTGCCATTTAATCGCACCTTGGGCGGCCTGCTCAAGCGTGACGCCCCAGATGCCGGCGAGCTCGATCATGGCATCGGTCGAGACCTCCCATTTGATGTCCCAAAGGCGTGTCAGGGTTTCGGTGGCGCCAATGGCCTGTCCGGCAGCCTGGTTTCCGTACGGAATGCCGCAAACGTCCAGTCGTTCAAGCGTGACGTGGCGTCGCATGTCTTTGTCGCCTCGCAAGGGATCGAGGCGCAACGTGTCTTTGCTGGCTCCGCCGGGGCCTGGAAGACCGAGGTCGCTGAGCGTTTCGAGGACGTGCGGATAGAGCCCGCTTCGCGGTGTGTTTGGCGCCAGGCGTCCGCGTTCTCGGCCCACCATCACACGTTCAATTGATTTTGCGAGTACTCGCCCACGGCCAAGTATTTCACCTCGCGCCATGGCAGCCTGCATGGCTTCGAGAACCTCAAGCCGTCCGGGAGCAGGAAGGCCGCGCAGACTGGCGAGGTCGAGCGCCATTTGGGTTGCGGCTGTGGCGTCGGGCACACCCGAAACATGGCCCTGGGAGCGGAGGTCACGCGACACGGCAACGATGACGTCGGCGGCCAAATCTCGCACAGCATCTGGCGTCCTAAGAGCGTGCATGACGCGCTGTTGCCACATCGGGTCGCGGATGCCGGCTGGGTACATCGAGCGCGAATCCAGCAATTCAAACGCATACGGAATTAAGGACGTAATCATTTTAGCCGGAGCGTCCGTCGGGGCCGGCGTGTCGCGGCCAATCATCTGAGGTTGTGCCAGAAGTGCTGGTGCATGAAATGCTCCGATAATTACGGCGACTTTTTTATCGTCGTAGCCACCGGCTTCTTTGATGACGGCGCGCATGCGTGATTCACGAACGGCATCCAGGCTTGGGATGGCGTCTTGCAGGTGTCGATCGCGTCGCAACGCCCAACCCAAATAGAGTCCGGCACGCCGGATGGATTCTGCCGTGGCGCCCGGCGCGCGGGCTTCTACGGAGCGGTCCCAAAGGTCTTCAAAACCCGTGGACGAAAAATACTTTTCGACCGAGGTCATCGCGTTTTCTTCCACTCGGTACGATTCGCGTTCATAGTCCATGCGATGGCCCGCATGAAGGTCGCAAGAGCGCACGGGTACTTTGTTTCGCACGGCCCAACGAATCGCCGAAAGCTCCGGTGAAAAGTCGGCAAATGGGTAAAAAGAAAGCCCATCGCCTGATTCAGGAACAGCGGCAAGGGCCACCGGTGCCGTCATTTCGGCGTGACCAAGCCATTCCATCCAGGAATCAAACTCGGCAGGCAATTCGATCAGGACTTCGTCGGGGCCAAATTGGTCCAATAGCGCATCCACCATGGCCGAAACGGCTGGCGAATGGTGTCTGACACCGATCAAATAGGGCTGAGTCGATGCCACCAGGGCCTCAAGCTCGTTTTTTAATTCGTCTTCCATCAGAACGACTCGGCGTGGGCCTGTTCGATGATTGGGCGCAACTCAAGAAGTCGCTTCCACATGCGGGCTCCGCCTTCGGCGCGTTTTTTAACGACGCCATCCCAATACGAAAGCAATTTACCGCGGTCGTTCGGGTCGTCTTTCAAAACGACACCCAATAAATAGCCTGGGAAAAGCGACAAAACATCACGGTCGGACGAGAAATAGGCTTGCTGCAAACCAAGCGAGGACACGACCGAGACACACTCGGCGGTGCTCATGACCGTGCTTGGTTTTTCGACCGCCCAACCTTCGACACTGCGGCCGTTGCGCAGGTCACGAAACGCCGTAACCACGGCTTCCAGCACGGCATCGTCGACGCCGAGTTCTTGTTCCACACGTGCCAGATTAGCTTTCGCACGATTGGTAACCAGTGCTTTTTCTCGCTCAAATTCTGGGATCGGATGAACCAATTCGAAATTAAATCGGCGTTTAAGTGCTGCCGACATTTCGGAAACCCCGCGGTCACGAAGGTTGGCCGTTGAAATGACATTAAATCCGGGCTGTGAAAATTCGATTCGTGTGCCGTTTTCGTCGGCCAATTCTGGAACGGCGAGTCGACGGTCCGAAATGATCGAAATCAAGGCATCTTGGACTTCGGGCAGGCAGCGTGTGACTTCTTCGATTCGGACGATCGAACCATTACGCATGCCGGTCATCACAGGAGACGGCACAAGCGCTTCGGGTGTGGGGCCGCCCGCCATCAGCATGGCGTAATTCCAGCCGTAACGAAGTTGGTCTTCGGTCGTTCCCGCAGAACCTTGCACGGTCAACGCGCTGGAATGTGAAATAGCTGCTGCCAGAAGCTCCGAGAGCATCGACTTCGCCGTTCCAGGCTCACCCACAAGCAGAAGTCCGCGTTCGCTGGCGAGTGTCACGACACAGCGTTCAACGAGGTCACGTCCACCGACAAATTTCTCGGAGATTTCGAGCTGAGCGGGGCCATCATATTTGGCGCCTTTGGGCATCTTTAGTTTTTGCCCATTGCTGCCTGCAACAAAAGCGACGACGGCGCGTGGTGAGAGGCGCCAACCGGGCGGTTTGGGCCCGTCATCCCAGGCAGCAAGGAAGCTCAGTTCTTCGGCGAATACGAGTTCAGCAGGTGGTGACTGTACGGGTTTCATGCGGCGTCCATCCTCAAAAATGTATGGGATTTCATACCGCGGATTTCAAAGGCGTGTCACCTGCGGCACGGATCAAATTCAGAAGAATTCAGGTGTGGTTATCCGACGTGGTCGAAAAGAAATCCGGCTTGGGCCGGGGGATGACGAAAATCTTGTTTGAAAGTATTGAAGTTTGCGGAAAACAAACGCATCATGGTCAGACCAATTGAGGAGGGTGTTTATGAAGAAAAACCTGTTCACGTTGATGATGTTCGTTCTCGCTTTGACACTGGTTGGAAGCGCAATTGCGCAATCCAAATCGGCCCAAACGATTAAGTTAAAAAAGCAGAACGTGACTTTCAAAATATCTGGAAAAAGTATGAAGGGGGTGTTCATGGCAAGCAGTCCGATCTTCCGCAGTGGCGGTGACGCGTGCACCGAAGAGGGTAAGACGACAACCCAGACGTTTAAGAAAGAAGGGACTTGCCGCAACGCACTTGGAGTTGATTATGCGTGCTCGTGCGACATCGTGATGGAGTTCATCTGCACGGATGGGAAGCTAGTTCAATCGTCCGACTCCGCGACCAGTGTTTGCACGGCGACAGCCAAACTGGACACTGGTGTCGTGGCCCCGATGGAAACACAAATGCCTGACGGAAATTAGCCACGGATCGATTTCAAACCGTGTCCCCGCCCAAGCGCCGCAGGTCCTCAAGCCGTTTCGGTCACCATTTCGCCAGTCGTGAGCGGAGGCATTTTTACGCCAAGATCCTCAGCGTAGCGCCCCCGCAAATCTTCAGCGACCGCTCGCGCGCCGCGTTCCATCAGGTCCGCATGCGTAATCGGTTCCAAGAAGCGGATTTTAACCGTCCCTCCCTTGCAGTAGAGCTTGTCTCTGGACCAAATCTCAGCAGCCCCGTCGATCACGACTGGAACAATATCGGCGCCGGCGACCTCGGCCATTCGAAAAGCGCCCATCTTAAATTCTGATGGCACACGGGAGCTCGTTCGGGTTCCTTCCGGCGCAATAAAAACGCTGAGGGACGAGTCACGAATCCGCTTTCCAGCTTTCTCGAGGGACGCGGTGGCACGCTCCCGGTTGCTGCGGTCCAAGAGCACCAAACCCGCCAAATAGGCCGACCATCCGATGAACGGGATGTAGATGATGGATTTTTTGACGACCGCAGTGCCGGCCGGAGTCATGATCGCGGTGATGATAAAGACATCGAGCGTCGAGGCGTGATTGAACGTAAAAACCCGGGGGGCTTTTTGCTCCAGGGCGCTGCAGTCGCCTTCGAATACGAGTTTAACCCCGGAAATTCTGAGCATCGTCTGACCCCAGAATCGAACCATCGGACGGGTGATGCGTTCTGGGAATTTCCCGCCTGTCAGCAACATGACAAGGACAACCGCCACGGTAAAAACGGCGGAAAAACACCAGGCTAGGCTGTGTTGAATCGTTCCTCGAATAAGGCCTTTCATGGGTGTTCACTTCGATAAGAGTGGAGAGGCCGGCAAGCGCGCAAATCACCAAGACCTTGGGCAGGACTCGGAAGCTTCGTCGCGGTGAGGAATGCGATACGCCGACGATATACCAATTCTGGGTGGAACAACGCAAGCCGCCCAATATGCAATGCGGGCAGGCTTTGCCCCCCGCGAACACTCATTTTCCGCTCAAATTATCGTCGATGCACCGCACGTTGAGTTCCTGCGCAATGGTCCGTGAGATGGATTCGACCCATTCCACGTCAAAGAGCAGGTCAAGGCCGTCGTAAAACATGTTCATTCCGGCGTCTGGATTGAAGCCGCGCGCAACTTGGATGTTTCGGCCGTGTTTGATTTCCAGATCGACGCCTAATTTCAGCCAGTCTTTTGAAAGCCATCCACGCACGGATTCGATGTCTTTTCGCGGAATTTCGCCGGCCTTTTTTGTCCACAGAACATCGCGGTTGAGTGACGCGACTAATTTGCCATTATGCCAAAGTCGAAATGGCGAAGCTTTCCAGACAAAGCGTCTGTGGGTGGTCATGGCCATCTCATCGTTGTTTGCCGGAGTCGGGCGTAGCACCTCGAGTTCCGGAATTTGGAGGGTCCGGATGTAGGCATCAAAAACCAAGACCAAAGACTCGGAATCGACATAGAGACTTACGCGTTCGGCGTCGCCTGATTTCCATCCGCGCACCATTAGAACTTCGCGGCCCAGGTGTCGGTAACGGTCGACGACCTCGATTGCTGTGCTTACGTCGACTGGGTCTTGTTTGGGGGCGGCGGTTATTGGGGAAACCATCCCAAGATGAGCGCGTGTGGTTTTAGAATCGCCGCGTACATGAGCAATGGCGGCTTGGATGGTGTGGAATAAGGGGCTGGCGTTTATCTGGTCGCCGATTTCGTGGGATCCAATCTCAACACTAGGGTCGAAGCCAAGTTCTATGTTCGCAGCGTCCGTTAGAATCAGGTCGTGAACGAAGGTGTACCCCAGGAATGACCCATTCAAAACGATGACTGAGCGATGGATGATGAGCTTAAAACGTGAGCTAAGTCCGATCACAGTAAGGACAGCAAGCATCGGAATTGCCCACTGGAAAAACAAGAACATCCAATTGGTAATCACGGTGACCACCACACAGGAAAGAACACCGAACCAGCCCCAATAAGCGCCAGTAATCACGACGTGGTCAGGCCTCCAGATTTTGACTCTAAATGAGCGCGGTCGATGGAATAACATGCCAGCTCCGGCTATGATGGTTGGTCAACCAACCAAGTGAAGATAACGTAGCCTTTTTTGTGGAGGTTTCAAGAGGGCCAGGGAGTTTTTTTACGCAAAAAAAACGGACTGCGGGGGAAATTGAGCAGGTATCGGGAATCGCAAATCGCAATGCCGAGCTGGAGCCCGGCGGGCCGAATCCCGGTCGAGCTGTAGCCCGGCGGACCGAATCCCGGCCTTAGAGGAATTTGACTGAAAATCAGCGACGTCTGATGGCGATTAGGCCCATGCTGGCGAGCAAGAGCAGGAGCGGGGAATCTGCGCCGTGATCGGCGGTGGAACAGCCCCCATTCAGGTCGAAAGTGAGTGGGTCTTTTTCGTCGATTGGGTTTTCGGTTGGATCGGGTGTCTCGTCGATCGGCTCGTCGATGATTTCTTCATCGGGGATATCACCATCTTCGTCGCAGGCCGGTCCGAATCCATCTCCGTCTTCGTCGATCTGGTCGGAATTGGCGATGAATGGGCAGTTATCCAATTCATCGATCACATTGTCGTTGTCGTCGTCGAGGTCGCAGATGTCACCAATGCCGTCTTCCTCGCTGTCGGCCTGTTCCGGGTTGGCGATGAATGGGCAATTATCGACCTCATCAAGGATGCCGTCGTTGTCAGAATCATCGTCGCAGGCGTCACCGATTTGGTCCTCGTCGATGTCATTTTGGTCAGGGTTTGGGTTTTTGATGCAATTATCGAGACTGTCTGGGACTCCGTCCTCGTCGACGTCGCTGCACACGTCGCCGATACCGTCTTGGTCGGAGTCTTTTTGGTCAGGGTTGGCAACGTCGGGACAATTGTCGATCGAATCCACGATCCCGTCTTGATCCCGATCTTGGTCTTGTTCGGGCAGTTCGATGGCCAACCATGCGGTCGTAAAGGCAAGGCAATCTTGAACCTGACCTTGCGACCACATCGCCTGAGTGGTTCCGGGCAGCATCAACGAATTCACGTCAAATTGCAGGTCGTCCCACATCGGCCCGTCGATCCCCGCGAAGGCGTTTGTGGCGATCGTGGACCCCATGAATGTCAACGGACCGTCGGGTCGGTCTTCACCATCGCCGACCATCAACCCAAACGTGCTTTTGTTGGGGATGACAGGAACGTCTAACGATTCAAAAATTGAAGAGGTGACATCGCCCATATTGGACGCCGCTCGCGCGCCGTCGTGAACGATGATTTGGGTTGTGTGGGTGGCGGTCAAATCCTGATAGATGACCATTATCGATACGCCATTGGCGTCGCCCACGGCCGTGGCAGCACTGAGCAATTCGCTGATCTTGAAGACGCCATTCCCAGGCACCAACTGAGTCACATCTGCCCGATATGAATACGTTGCGTCTCCGCCCCAGCAAGAGGGGCCAGCTTTGCCGATTCGAGTTCCAATGACTCGCGTGCCATTCATGTTGACCGTGCTGTCTTCAAGGCCCTGAATCGACCAATACAAAAAGGCGTGAAGTACGGTTGCGTTCGTAGGCACGTCGGAAATTATAATGTCGTTGGACAGGACCGGGAGTCGCGAGCGGCCGGCAAAACCGACCCCAGCCGTGGTGATGCCGCCTCCAGGGATGATGTCGCGGAACGACTCCGCTAAGACTTCGTCGCCATCGGCCCACGCGGTTGATGAAAACGAAATCGAGGCTAAAGCTGCAAGAATAATAATCGATTTATTTACATTCATTTTTTTCTCTCTCGGTCGTTGTTGCGAAAGTCTCGCAGCGACGAAGCAAGAACCGGGTTCTTGAAGTCATGAAACCGTAGTCTACGAGAGACACGATCGTGATACGACCGCGCTTGGTGACCGTTTTGTGCAGTTTTGTAGACGATTCTTCTGGTTCGAGTTCGTTGGCGTCATGCCCAGGGGCTATTTGTTCCACGGCTTGAACGATTTGAGTTCGTGGGGAGCCGGGAAATGCCCGTCAAATCCAATGGCGCGGTCGTCAATAATCACAAACCAGTCGGGTTTCCCCGACGCAAATTTGATGCGCTTCAGGTAGCGCTCAGCCATGCCGTTATTGATGAACCATTGGGTCATGGCGCCGATGCCACCTGATTTTGGATCTGTGCAGCGTCTGGAATAGATATGGACTTCAAAATGACCCGATTGAAGTAAGGTCGTGAGCCATTGCACCGCGTTTCGACCCGATTCGCTGTCGACGACAGGCCCATCGGTGATTTCGCTTGGGACGGTGTAGCGCGACTCGTATTTATGCAGAACACCGTCAAAATCCACGAAAATCTTCTTGATCGCTTCGGCCATATGGGCTCCTAGAAAATCCATTTGTAGCCGTCTTGGATTCGAGTGGCGAGGCGTTTGTGGTATCAGGTTCGGGATGGGCATTTTTTCAGCAAAAGTCTACGACTGGGTCATGTCAGGCACCGAAGAAGCCTGCCTCGCCGATTGGCGTGCGGAAGTGCTCGCCGGCGCCCAAGGCAAGGTGTTGGAAATCGGTGCGGGAACGGGGGCCAATATCCCCTATTATCCCGAAGGTGTTGAACTTCATCTTTTTGAGCCCGACGAAGGCATGCGGGCCCAAATGCGGGTTAAATTTCCCGAGGCGAACGCTCTTGGTGGAAGCGGCGATCATCTGCCTTTCGAGGACGCCACCTTTGACACCGTGGTGTCGACTCTGGTGCTGTGTTCAGTCCCAGAACAGGCGACTTCATTGCGTGAGATCCGGCGTGTCCTGCGGCCGGGCGGAGCGCTGCTTTTCATCGAGCACGTCGCCTCCGAGGATCCCGTTCGATTGAAATGGCAGCGCCGTTGGGACCCTTTATGGTGCCGTGCAGCGGGCGGTTGTCATACGTGTCGTGATACCGAGTCGGCCATCCTTGAGGCAGGTTTTCGAATCGAAGACATCACCCGGCAGAGCATGCGCAAAGCCGTGTCGATCGTGCGTCCAACGATTCGCGGCATTGCACGCCGTGATTGACCCGATTGTGCCCGGGTGCTTGAATGCACGGCACGGTTTGGGAGCGAAAAATGAACACAAAGCAAAAACGACTCGGAGCGGCCATTGTCGCGATTTTGGCCATTATTGTGGTTGTTGTAGCCACCGATGACGGTGGATTGGTCACGCTCGGTCGTTGCGCAATCGGTGACGGTTTGTACGTCCGTCCAAATCCCGCCATCGATTTTGTGGGTGATTTCTACGGGCTGAAATTCAAAGGCAACACCGAAAACCTCATCGACATGGAAGTCCACGGATTTGGAGGCTTCGAAAAACCGATTCTTCAACTCATGGAAGATTCGTTGGCGATCATGGCCCCAGCAGGCGAGGGCGTGGTGTTGGATGTGGGAGCCAACGTGGGACAACACTCGATGTTCATGTCTCGCACAGCCAAGGTCGTTCATTCGGTGGAGCCGTTTCCCCCGGTCTCAGCTCGCATGAACGAAATGTTGGAACTCAACAAAATCAAGAACGTGGTGCTGCATCCGGTCGGGTATTCGAATCAAAATGGTTCGCTGCCGTTCACACCCCCCGATGAGGAAAATCACGGCATCGGGACGTTTTCTGCTGACCGTCGAGCGGGCGCCAAAAAACAGATCGAATTGCCTCTGTTAAGAGGAGACGACGATTTGGCGAACACGGGCGTGACGCATGTTGATTTGGTGAAATTGGATATCGAAGGTTACGAGAAATTCGCCCTCGAAGGTCTTGCGAAGACGATGAAAGCCAACCGACCCGCCGTGGTGATGGAGCTGAACTGCACCAACCAGGAAGGCTTTCATAACGCCGAAGATTTGAAGAATGCCTTTCCAGAGAATTACGTGTTTTATGACATCGTCCAGCGACGCGATTATAAATGGTCGCTGGGCGGTAAAGACATCATGTGTGGCCGCTCACACGGCGAGTATTGGTTGGTGCCGTTCGATATGCGTTTCGACGAAGATTCGCGGAATATCTTGGCGATTCCAGCCGAGAAAAAGGACAAACTCTCGCTCTATCGTGACAAATGACGACACAAGGCCACCTAGGGTTATGGTCGGGCGTGGGGCTGGTTGTGGCAAATATGGTGGGAGCCGGAGTGTTCTTATCGGGCGGCTTCATGAGCCAGTCGATGACCCCCTCCGAGATCCTCTGGTCTTGGGTTTTTGGAGCCGCAATCGCGTTGTGCGGGGCTTACGCTTACTCAGCCATTGCGACCCAAAATACTTCGTCAGGCGGCGAGTATCGTTATCTTCACGACCACCTTCATCCATTTTTGGGATACGTGTCGGGTTGGGCTTCGTTGTTGATTGGTTTTTCTGCAACAATTGCCATTGATGCTTACGCCGCTGGCGCATTTTTGCAGCGGGTTTGGGGCGGTGTAAATCCCAAGGTTATTGGGTTTTCGCTCTTGGTCGCTCTGACTGTTTTGCACGCGGTTCGGCTGAATTCGTCGAGGCTTGCTCAAAACGCACTGGTGTTGCTGAAAGTCGGTCTGGTTGGCGCGTTTGTCAGCGTTGGGCTTGTTGCTGGTTCGCATATTTGGCCGACCTGGACGCCACCTTCGGTTGCTGACGATGTGTTTTCGAATTTTGCGACCAATCAATATTGGATCGCATTTGCGTTCAGTGGATGGAATGCCAGCATCTACATTGCGCATGAGTTTAAAAAACCTGAGCGCGACGTGCCGCGAGCCATGTTGATTGGTTGCGGATTGGTCGGTTTATTATATCTGGTTATCAACTGGATTGTGGTTGCGAATCTCGATCCTGGCACCGCCATTGGCGTAGCTGCTTACGATTCTGAAAAAGTTACATTGGCGCACCTCGTGATGCAGAAGATTCTTGGGGTGCATGCCGCGCAGGCCGTTTCTATTGCTGCGTTTGCGGTGTTCACGTCAGCCATGAGTGCCATGGTGATGCTAGGGCCACGAGTCTACGCCGCGATGGCGGATGATGGTTTTTTGCCAAAGGTCTTGAAGAGCCAGGACGGAAAGCCACCTGTGGCAGGATTGGCGCTTCAATTTGTGATTGCGGCGGGGCTTTTAATGGGCCCATCTATTTTGGAGATTGTCTCCAGTGCTTCGATCGTCTTGATGATTTCTTCGGCGTTGACCGCGTCGATTTTGGTGTTCGGTCGGATTCAATCGACCGTGATTCAACGCATTGCCGCGGTATTGTATGTGGGCGGCTGCATTATGATTTTGACGTTCGGGATGTGGAGTCAAACCGCGTTGACGGTCTTGGCTGTGATCCTATTTGTTTCGATGTTTGGATACTTTTCGACCGCCGCGAAACGGGCGTCGAACTAGCGTCGGTCGAAGCTGGTTTCGAGCTCAAAAAGTGGGATGCGGTAATAGACGGGACGTCCATGTGGGCAGTTGGCTTTGAAGTCGATTTCATCCATCTGAACCAGGAGCGATTCCATCTCAGTTTGGCCAAGAACGGTGGGACCGCGCACCACGGAATGGCAGGCCATGCGCGATAAAACGGACTCCATCGCTTCGTCGACCCGAGGCGTCCGCCCGAATTGAGCCAGGTCATCGATGGCGTCGATCACCATCACGGCATGTTTGGCTTTTTGCAGCACGGCTGGCACGGCTTTAATCGCAAAGGTGTTTCCACCAAAAGGGTCGATTTCAAAACCGGCATGTTCAAAAAACTCGAGGTTTTCCGCGAGAGTTTGTGCCCGCATGGCGTCGAGTTCCAGCCGCTGCGGGAAGAGCAGGGGCTGCACTTCTTTGTGGGTCGCCTCAAAGATTTTCTTGAGGCGCTCAAAGCCGATGCGTTCATGTGCCGCGTGCTGGTCGATGATGACCATGCCCGAGGCGTCCTCACACACGATGTACATGCGTTTGAATTGCCCGATGACTTTCAGGCTCGAAAAATAATTTGCAGCAGTGGAGCCACCGACATCGCCTAGCGCAATTCTCGGAGGCTCGGAAAGTGGCGATGCGCCACGGGCAGCAAAGCCCTGCTGCAAGTCATCCAAGCCACCTGGAGGCCGGAAAAATGGTGAAAGTAGCTCGTCCGCAGCTGTTCTCGGGGCCCCAGGTTTGAGCTGCGATAATCGGTCATGTCGCGCATTAAGGGGCTCAAAGGTCGCCATATCCGGCGAGAGCATTTTAGGGTCGTCGGAGTGGTCGGTCGACGACGACTTCATCACGTACGTTTTGGGGCTCTTTTCAAGCCACGGGGCGATCGCGAGCTGGTCAGCGATCGCGTGATATACCGCGCGAAAGATCGAGTTTGTGTCGTGAAAACGCACTTCCGTTTTTGCGGGATGGACGTTCACATCGACCAACGAAAAGGGCACGTCTAGATAAAGAACCACGGAAGGATGTCGTCCTCGCTCCATCATCGTGCCGTAGGCCCCGCGAATGGCGGCGCGAACGGTGGAATCGCTAACGTAGCGGCCGTTCACAAACGTGTAGATATTGCCCGGCGAGCGTTGGGTGTGGCCGGGTTTCGAAAAATACCCGCGCGCCACCACGCCGTTGACTTCGGGGAACTCAAAGGTTGGGTAGAGGTCGTCGTACACATCTCGGCCCAGCACAGTCAGTATGCGGTCTTTGACGTCGTTGACCTCGGGCATGTCGAGGACGACCTTGCCGTCTTTTTTGAGTCGGATTCGAACGTCAGGGCGCGAGAGGCCGACGCGAATCAGGGCCTCCATCGTGTGACGTGCTTCGGTGCCTGGAGTTTTCATGAACTTCAGGCGAGCCGGTGTATTAAAAAAGAGGTCCTCGACCTTGATGATGGTTCCTGCGGCCATGCCTGCAGACTCGATCGAGTCCAAGTGGCCACCCTCAATCACGATTCTGGTGCCTTCGAGTTGGCCATGAAGTTTGGTGCGGATTTCCATGCGCGACACCGAGCCAATCGAGGGCACGGCTTCTCCGCGAAAGCCAAGCGTTCCGATCCGAAACAAATCGTCGACGTTTTTGATTTTACTGGTCGCGTGGCGTTCCAGCGCGCGCAGCGCGTCTTCGCGGGTCATGCCGCTGCCGTCGTCTTCGACCCGAATCAGCTGACGGCCACCGTCCTCGATCGAGACGTCTAATCGTGACGCACCGGCGTCCAGCGAGTTCTCGACGAGCTCTTTGACGACTGATGACGGACGTTCGACGACCTCACCCGCGGCGATTTGGTTGGCGAGCTCAGCGGGTAAAACAAGGACCCGCTGAGGCTCGCGCTGGAGATGCCTCATCGCAACATTTCGATAGGTTTCGGCCATGGTCTCGAACACAGAAGTTGCCTTTGTTTGTGCCCTGACTCGCGCCGACTGACAAGCATGGTCTCTAGTTCATCACCACGCGTTCACCCTTGAGTGCTCCAGAAATCACCTGTGCGTGGTCGGGATAATATTCGCCCTGAAACTGGCAAACGAATTCAGGCGAAAGTCGTGCGGTATTGTGGCCGCGTCTGTAGGTGTGCCGCGCGGTGAGTTCTCCGGCCACATCGATATCGTGATGCAGCTCGATCAGCGTGTCGACACGAAGGTCTTGTTCGACCATCAGTCCCCATTCACCGTGGGATTCCAGAACCATATTTCCGGAAACACAAAAGGTGCCGGTGACGAGTGCTGGCCCACTCAAAAAGACATGCTGGGCAATCACGTCATCCAACGCGATCAACATCCCCGGGCTCTCGGTTCGTTCGCACTGAAAGAGCCGTTTGGCGACGAGCCGATGCGGCATGATATGGATGCCCTGAACGTCAAAATCCCGTTCAAAGATGGGCGTTTCATGCAGAGTAATGGGATGAAACTGCGCCATGTACTCAAGCATGTTTACGGTCGTGTTTGAAAAAATGGTCGCATTACCTCTGACCAAACGAATCGCTTCGTCCAATTGGATCTGGTGCATGGGGTCCTCCTCGTTGCGTTATGTAAGTTTGAAACACACCTACATCGTCCGCACATTCCCGACATATTTCTGTTTTTTCAGTCAGCCTTATTCCATGCGGAAATAAACTTTTCGTTTTTGGGAATGCGACGTGAGAGGTCCATAATCCTTACAGTCTTGGTGTATTTTTCCACGCTTTTATAGGGGTTTAGGTCGAGCGTGTCGCCCGGGATGTTTTTGGCATTTTGAGGAGATTGGACTCGTCAATTTCCCTTGGAAACTCGTATCCTTTTGCATCGAGAAAACCACACTTCTTTTGTCGTGAAGAATAACGCGACG
This sequence comes from uncultured Bradymonadales bacterium, assembly GCA_964394615.1. Classification (GTDB taxonomy): domain Bacteria; phylum Myxococcota_A; class Bradymonadia; order Bradymonadales; family Bradymonadaceae; genus JBFFMO01. The sequence continues at coordinate 124,842 of CAYMYJ010000012.1, forward strand.
ATGCTTTCAGGCCTTAAAATGCACCGACTCTTGTTAATCTTGGCACTCCTGACCTTCGGGTGCGAAAAAGCGACTCCGCCAACTTCGGTTGAGTCGCCCGTCGTCACAGATGAACTTGTTAAACCTGTTGAACCATTTGAACCTGTTGCAAACCCTGAGCCTGTGGCGCCACTCGCGATACCCACGACCGCCGAGACAGCCTCTGGTCCGTGGGATAGTTCGGCCAGCCTGACGGCTTGGAAAGCCGAACTTCAAAGCGCGTTGGATAAGGGCGAATGGGATGCCGCAACTGCCCTGCTCAAGAAAATGGACCCCGATGTTGGTGCCAAATTCCTAGAGAATCCCGAGTCGCAAAAAGTGGAGTCATTCGAGGGGCAACTTGATGCCGAAGAGCCCAAAGAAGTGGTGATTCAGGTGCGGCAACACGGCGAAATGGAAGGGACTGGCGAGCACGAAGACTTCTATTGGATTGGCGTGATTGGCGAGGTTGCGGGTAAGCGAAAACTGCTGGGTACGCATGTGCGGCCATTGCTTAACGTTTGCGAGTTTGCCGATCGGCCGGCGTTAACGCTTGGCTTCTCAAGCAAGACGCCCGGCCCTAAAGCTGCGCTCTGGGTGGTTGAACAGGACGTTCAATCGTGCGGAATGCTTGTCGAGGTGAACTACAAGAAGGTCGAATACCGCGTCGAGGCTGGCAAGCTGGTGTCAAAGACACTTAGCGGACCGGCGTCGGTGGAGTTCGATCGCTCAGCAGGAGAAGAAGAGTAGTTCGTTCAGGTGGAGCCTGCATAACCTTCTGTTCGTATTCGCGTTTCAGCGTTTGTTGTTCTGGCTTCCTCGTCCGATTAGTCTCATCGAACTCGTCAAGCGGGGGTGCGATGTTCAGATATTTTGGGGCGCTTATCTTCATGGCTTTGATGCTGCTGCCGACGTCGATTTGGGCGTTTTGCGGATACGCGTCGAACTCTATTTTTCTTCTCAGTCCTTCGCGAGAGATTGCCTTTAACGTTGGCGGTGTTCCGTTGCTGGAACCGGCGACCGAGTTCTTGGTGGAGCGCATTGCTGACGGTCATCAAACGTCCGTCGACTATGACGTTGTCGAATCCAATGTTGCGGGAATTTGGCTCATCCGTCCGATCGATTGGGAAGTCGGAAACTTCTACCGTGTCGAGCTTATCAATCCAGGCAGGCACGCGGTCACGACGGTTCAAGTCGAAGAAGCATGGCCGTTCAACGAAGTCTCGATGGACATCGGCAATTTTCGAAACGGATACATGCAGGATCCGAATCCGTACCAGGCTTATGACTTCTATTTTGGGGTAGACAGACCAGAGGGCAGTGACGGGTGGTTGTACTTGGTCGCGCAGGCCGTTGTAGACGGCGAGCCATTTGGTCCACAATGTTATGTGCTTGGCCTTTCTGAGTTTATCAAAGCATCGTGCGGTGGCGAATTACTCCCAGAGTATCTCCCAGGCGGTATCACCTACGATGTATCGCTTAAAGTGACGATGATACGCGGTGAGACGAGGTTGGCGACAAATTCGGTTCCAGCCAATTTTGACTGTCTACTTCTCGACTTCAACAACAACGCGATTTTTTATGAGACCAACAACGCACAGACCCATAATACGGAAACGAATAATGCCGGAACGAACCACACGCGAGCGACGGACTCTGGCAATTCGAGTGCGGCGGCGGATGACGGTTGCTCGTCGGTGACGGGTCATGTCGAGGCGTTAGGGTTTTTGATTTTACTTGGGTTTCTGCGGCGATTCACATGCTAGATACCGAGTGGCAAAAAACTCAGCCATGCGATTCGAAAAAGCGGCATTCATGCGGCGGAATGCATGAAGCTGAGTTGACCTACACTAAGGGCCTCGTGCAGCGAGGTGTTCGTTGCTACTGCATGCGAAGCTTTGACGTCAGGTATTGGGGCTTGCTTCTGCTGGTGGTCGCGGCGAGCGCGGCTTATTTTTTCTTGGCGCTTCACGTCGAGGCTTGGATACTCACCATCATGGGGGTTTCGGTGGCGCTCGGGCTGGTTTTTCCCATACTGGTTTACGCAGTGCACTACCGAACATCGATCAGGCGTTTCCGCCAGATGAGCGAACCCACCGTGCATTTCATTGCCGAGGCGGACACGTTCACGTTCTCGTCGTCGAGCTTCACTGCGGAACTCAGTGTGGGTGTCGTGACAGCGATTTGGAAGTGCAGCTCGGACCTTTGGGTTATCGCGTCCGAGCGCGGCTTCAATGTGTTGCCGATCGAGAGTGTGTCCCAAACGATGCGCGCCTTCATCGAGGAATGCGTGCGGAATGCGGGGGGCCAGGTTCAATAAACGCCGGACCAAACACGTGGCAAAATCTGCAGGCACCGTGTAGTGTCCTGCGCCGATGAGCGATGCAAAAACAACATCTGTACTTGTGGTCTGTGGCCCAACGGGCGTCGGGAAATCCGCGTTTGCCTTGGCGGCGGCTGAGGCGTTGAACGCTGAAATCTTGAGCATCGACAGCCTGCAAGTTTATCGGGGGTTGGATATCGGCACGGCCAAGGCCTCTGCGGCTGATCGCGCTCGTGTGCCCCACCATATGATCGACATTCTGGAGCCCGACGCCGAATTTAATGTCGCCGACTTCATGGCCGCTGCCGATGCGGCGATTGCAGATATTCATGCCCGCGGCAAACGCGTGGTAGCGGTTGGCGGAACAAATCTGTACGTGCGGGTTTTTGTGCACGGCATCTTTGACGCGCCCGCGCCCGATTGGGATATTCGCGAGCGACATAAACGTGAGGCGGCCGAACACGGGATCGAATCGTTGCATAACGCCCTCGGGCAGATTGACCCGGACTTGGCGGCGCGTTTAGGCGTGAACGACCTGATTCGGATTTCAAGAGGGCTCGAGGTTTTTGAACAAACCGGTCGGCGCCTCAGTGAATTACAGGCTGAACACCAGTTTGCGTCACCCCGATATCGCGCGTTAAAGATGGGCCTAAATCGTCCGCGAAAAGAACTGTATTCAAGGATCGACGACCGCGTCGACGCGATGTTTAAAGAGGGTTTTCAGGGGGAGTATCAGGCGTTGGTGGAACGTTTTGATCCCGGCTTGAAGCCCTTGTTATCTCTTGGATATCGTCATATGGGGCTGCATCAATTTCAGGGGATGGCCTTTGATGAGATGGTCACGCTCTTTAAGCGCGACACAAGACGGTTTGCAAAACAGCAGGTGTCTTGGTTGCGTTCTGAAAAAGGAATTCGCTGGGCCCTTGCCCCGCTGACGCAGAAAGATAGAATCCCCGCCGCAGTTCTCGAAGACCTTCATCGGTTTTTTGATGGCGGCGAACCACTCTTGGAGTGGACTCAGGCAGAATCAGAGTTTTAGTTTCAGGAAGTATCATGACGGATCTCGTCGCCAAGCATATTCAGACCCTTAAGCCCTACCAGCCAGGCAAACCCATCGATGAACTTGAGCGCGAGCTCGGCATCACGGGTTCGATCAAGCTTGCGAGCAACGAAAATCCGCTAGGGGCCAGTCCCAAAGCGGTCGAGGCGATGTCTGCGTTGGTTGCTGAAAGCAATATTTACCCAGACGGCGCCGCTTATCGATTGCGTGAGCGAATTGCTCAGAAATTTGGCGCTAATATGCCCGAAGTCGTGATTGGCAACGGTTCAAACGAATTGCTGACTCTTCTGGTCCGTGCGTTTTGTCTGCCGGAACATAATGCCGTCGTTTCCGAGTTCGCATTTGTTGCGTATCGAGTCGTTTTGACGGCGGCCGGGATTCCGTTCAAGAGCGTGCCGGTGAAAGAGGGCTTCCATCAAGATTTGCAGGGCATGGTTGAGGCGTGTGACGAAAATACGCGCATCGTCTTTTTGGCGAATCCCAATAATCCGACCGGTACCTACGCGAATTACGACGAGCTGAAAGCGTTCATTAAAGCCGTGCCACCGCACGTGATTGTGGTGTTGGATGAAGCCTACATCGAATACGCGCAGGCGCATGATTACGCGACTGCTCTTGAGTTTAGAGCGCTTCGCGATCGGTTGGTCGTGTGCCGCACTTTCTCGAAATGTTACGGCCTTGCCGGTGTTCGAGTCGGCTACGCCATTGGGCCAGCTGAGATGATGGATTACGTGAATCGAATCCGTGAGCCCTTCAATTGCAATTTGCTCGGTCAGGCCGGCGCTTTGGCGGCTCTGGATGACCTGGAATTTGTGCATGCCTCAGTCGAATGCAACGAGACCGGTCGAAAGGCGCTTGAAAAGGGCCTCGTCGACATGAGCAATTTGGGTGTCAAGTGGGTGCCTTCGCAGACTAACTTCTTGTTGGTTGAATTGCCCTGTGACGCGGACCCTGTCTACGAAGCGATGCTTCGACAAGGCGTGATTGTTCGGCCAATGGCCCCCTATGGATTGCCCAAACATCTGCGTATTACAATCGGTGCGCCCACAGAGGTTGAGCGTTGCATTGGTGCGCTGCGTGCGGCAATTTTCGAGGTGAATTCATGATAGTTGCCATTGATGGACCAGCGGGAGCGGGCAAATCAACGATCGCCACCCAGGTGGCAAAACGGCTTGGATTGCAGCTGATCGACACCGGCGCGATGTATCGAGTGGTCGCCTATCTGGCCACGGCCGCCGGCATTCCGTTGGAAGACGAAAATCGTCTTGCTGAATTGGCGTCGGACCTGGATTTTTCGTTTGAATTTGTCGGCGACGAGAATCGAGCGTTTTGTAACGGAAAGCCGCTTGGAACCGAAATCCGTAGCGAGGAAGTCGGCAAAGCCGCGAGCATGGTTTCTCAGCATCCGGCGGTACGCGCCACGTTGGTGGCACTTCAACGCAAGATGGGACAGGCCCACGGAAGCGTGTTGGAAGGCCGCGATATCGGCACCGTGGTTTTCCCGGATGCAGATGTTAAAGTGTTTTTGACGGCTTCGTCCGACGAGCGTGCTCGTCGTCGAGTTGAACAATTGCGTGAGCGCGGTGAGCAGGCCGACCCTGAGCAGATTTTGGCGGATATTCGCGAGCGTGATGAACGTGACACGACCCGTGCTACGGCCCCGCTGATCGCTGCAGATGATGCGGTCAAAATCGACTCGACCACCAATTCTATCGACGATGTTGTGGCTTCGATCGTGGCGCTCGCCGCGCATTGAGCGGTTCTTAGTTGTGATGGGCGGACGTCTTTCTCCGGCATGGCCTCGTCATGCATCGCCCATGTCAGTAGAATTCAATAGTGTCGAATGGACTCGACACTATTTGTGGTGTCGAATAGGCTCTGCACCATGTCTAACTTATTAGAAATAGCGGCTAATTGGAGCTACTGGGACCGTGAGGTTCCTCCCTCAACGCCTCGAACGGTCGACTTGCCGAAGGAACTCAGTGCGAGGTATGCGCTGGTAATTCAGGGTGTGAGGCGTTGTGGCAAATCCACACTAATGAGCCAATTGATGGCGCGTTACGGTCTGCCCAAAGAGCACAGTCTCTTCTTGAATTTGGAAGATCCACGCCTCGCTAACCTATTGCATTGGGAGACGCTCGACCAAATCGTGGAGGCGTTTGACGCCCAAATAGGCAGGCCAGGCGTCTATTTCTTTGATGAAATTCAAATTGTTGATGGGTGGGAAAAATGGCTGCGCACTCAACTGGACAACCCAAGAGGCAGGCGATTTGTAATTTCTGGATCTAACGCCCAAATGCTGTCGGGCGAACTGGGAACGACGCTAACCGGCAGGTATATTGCGGCCGAACTCTTTCCATTTGATTTCGACGAATTCGTTCGTGCACGGCCAGAAGCAACGCTTTTTGAATACCTTAAGGCTGGTGGGTTTCCCGAGCCTATGAAGACACCGGACGGTGATCTTCTGCTTCGACAGTACTTCTTGGATATCATCGAGCGTGATGTTCGCGAACGGGTTGGTGCAAGATCCAGTCTTCCGCTGCGCCAGCTCGTTCAAATGGTTTATGAATCTGCGGGTTCTGAGTTGAGTCATCGTCGTTTGGCGGGCGCCCTTGGGGTATCTGCAGATACGGTCGCTACCTATTTGGAGGCCACGGAGGCAGCCTATTTGGTCTTTTCGTGTCCATATTTCGATTGGTCGGCGCGCAAGCGCTTGGTTCGAAACACCAAGTTCTATCCAATCGACACAGGGTTACGGCGCGTCAGTGTGACAAAGACCGGTGCGGACAAAGGCAAGATGTTGGAGTGCGCGACATTCCTCCGACTTCGGCGTGAACATAAGAATGTTTTCTATTGGAGGGGCAAAGGCGAAGTTGATTTTGTTGTCGAGGAGAACAGGACACTGACGCCGATTCAGGTGACATGGGACGAGCCGTCCGAACGGCATATGCGCGCGCTTGACGATTTCTATTCGACATTTCAAAACACGAACGAAGCGGTCTTTGTTACGAAAGACAACTTCGCGTCATTGGGGTTAACCTCCAATGATGGACGATGAATTCGAAATGCCAAAACGGTCACGCTCGCCTGTTTACATCGGTGGCGCGCTCGTTTTGCTGGTATTTTCAGCGGGTGTTGCCTGGTCCATGATGGGCGGTTCGAACCCAGCACAAGCGTTGTTTGGGCCGAAAACCTGGGTCGCTTCGCACGACTCTGCGCTAGCGAAGGTCGACCTTGTGAAGGTCCATGAGGACCTGATTCCCAGTTGGGGGATCGCCTCTGCAAACCGTGAATTCGAAGGTGCTGAAGAGGCAGAAAAAGCCGGATATGCGGCTATAAGTGCTGCGATTGAACCCGACCAAAACCTATCCGAAATTTTCGAGCAGATCCGGGAACTAACTACAGCTCCAGTTGAGAACGCCGACGAACTACTATCGTTGGTGGACGCTTGGTCGGCGTATCTGGATAAGCAAGGCGCGCCTTACCTTCTTCAGGGCAATGTAGCGACGACTTCGGCAGGATCGTTTCTGTATCTGAAATCCTACGAAGTGCAGCGCGATGTGTGGCTCAAGGTTGGGGTTGAACGGATTCGGGCGCGCGAAGTCAGTCGCATGGATCGTACCAATATAATGGAACAATATTTGGGGGCGACAGCCCCCGGACAGGCCGATGCTACCGTGGTTTTGGACCGTTTGAGTGAATTCGCGATCTCGACGGTTTGGCCCTTATTGGCGACCGAGGAATTGACGCCCTTGGGCCTGAAAGTCGTCGAAGAAATGCGTGCTAATCTTCCTGCGGAGCACCTCGCCATACTGACGGAATACGCACCTGAACGAGTGCAGATGCAACAGGCATTAGATTCGCTCGCCTCGCGGCGCGAATGCGGTTCGACGTTCATGATTCGGTCCATTCCTTATTCGGGCCTCGAAGAACGAGACATCGAGGGCATCACGCGACTTGCGCGACAGGTCAGGAATCATCGTTGCCCCGATATCACTCAGGAAGAAGCCGAAATTCTGGCCGACACCAGTAAGTCATTTGCGGGTGAGCCGGAGCTTGGTTCTGCGATTCGTTCGTTGGTGGCGATGTTGGCGAGAAATGTGGCGGTCCACGAGGCTCGGCATGTTGCCGACGACCGTGCCGTGAATGGATTACGAGAAACGATGGATTGTCTGGATTGCCCCGACATGTCGACGATGGCCGTCGCGGAGTTGTCTGCCTATCTAGCCAGCCTTTCGTGGAGTCCCACACCTTACACAACCTTCTTTCAGGCGTGTGACGCGACGGACGGGCAGGGCGGTCCACATGCCATGGCGATGGACCTGATTCTGGACCGTTTGGACACGTTTTGCGGCGAGGCGCCAGCGGAGCTTTCGAAACACGCCAAAGCGCTCGAAGTCTCGTTGTTGGGTCGCAGTGTCGCGGTCGAAGTTGATGAGCTTAGTTCAGCCGGTGGAGTTAAATGAAGTCTCAAGAGCTGATTGTATGGGGGACAGGTTGGCGACCACGTTTTTTGCCGTTGATTATTCTAGCGGGAAATAATCTGAACCCCGCAGCCAGCTTCGACGAAAACGGTCTCACTGTGAAGGTGTTTCGGTCCACGCTCTTGCCATGGCAATCGATTAGTTCCGTGGTCGTGAAGAAGGGAATTATGACCACCTATTGTGTGGTCGTGTCCGGAGATTCCGCATTTATCCTGCATTTCCGAGAACGCGAGGACCTTGGTGTTTTGGTTAGAGAATTGAGGGCTCGTGGGATTTCGGTGGAAGTCTCCCCGTCCATTGAGCGCGACCTTTAGTCCTGCCGCATACGCTGCGACCAGAAGTCCTTAAGTGGGCTTGCAGTGAGTAGCCATCGGCGTAGGCTCAAGTTCTCTGGTTCACGGAGAGTCCCCATGAATACCAAAAATAAATTGCCCGAACTGCTGCTGGTTTTTTGGGTCATTAAAATATGCGCGACCACCTTGGGCGAAACGGGCGGCGACCTTTTGTCGATGACGCTGAATATTGGCTACACCTACACCTCCCTGATTTTGCTGGCTGTGTTTCTGTTTTCACTGATTTTGCAGATGTCTGCGACGACCTATGAACCGTTGAAATACTGGTTTGTGATTTTGTGCACGAGCACAGCCGGCACGACGATGTCGGACTTCATCGACCGGACGCTCGGTATTGGTTACGCCACTGGTTCGCTGATTCTGGCGACATTGCTGGTGGTCGTGTTGGCGATCTGGCAATTCACCGAAAAATCATTGTCGGTCACGGACGTTCATTCCCGTCGTGCCGAGGCCTTCTATTGGGGGGCAATCCTGGTATCCAATACCTTGGGAACCGCGCTTGGAGACTACTTGGCCGACGACTCAGGTCTTGGTTTCGCAGGTGGTGCGCTGCTTATCGGTTCGGGAATCGCGGTTGTGGTTGCGCTCTACCGATTCACCAGCGTTTCGCGCGTCGTGCTCTTCTGGATTGCATTCGTGTTAACTCGCCCGTTTGGCGCGACATTTGGCGACTTGATGACCAAGCCCATCGAAAAGGGCGGGCTGAATCTAGGAACCGTCGGGTCATCCGCCGTGCTCTTCACCATTCTGGTCGTCTTGGTATTCCGCGAACATCGAAAGGTCATCAAGGAATCGACCCCTTGAAACCTCAAGGGGTTCCCTGATCAAACGCAACGTACGCGAAGCCTTGCAGTTGCAGGTCCACAAGTCGCGCATACGCACCAGGCACCACGACCACGCCAGGTATCAGGTCTTCCTTAGTCCATTTATTCTTTTTCATCGTGGTACCACACACCTCGATATGAACCCCACGTTTCAGCAGCTCAGCGACGATTTCTGTGTTCGGATTTTTCGGTCCGGTCAACGCGCCTGTTGGTGTTGTGCGCAGCCAAGCTTCGTCGTTGAGCAGCCAATATGCAGCGTTGTTGTAGAGCACCACCACGACGGTGCGCTGTTCCGGCGTGATTTGCGTCGCGTCGTAACCGTCAATAAGTCTCTGCGCGAAAAACAGCCCCTCGCCGATGCCCTGGCGAGCTCGGTCGCCGCCGACACCGTAGACAACCCTGACGTTGTCTTTGACCTGCAGCGATGAGCCATCGGGATAGCCAGATTCCGTCTTTTCGGGGGATGTTGCGCAGCCACTCAACACAAATAGTATCAACACCAAAATCCACTTCATCGTCATCTCTCTCTTCGTGAAAAGACACTGATGCTAACATCTGCGATTACTATGCCACCCGCCTAATGCTTTGAATTTGATCCTTTTTTTTGCTACGGCGCTTCCGTGTCGCAACGCGTGTTGCATGAAGTCTTCGGCGGTGCGAATTCGTGAGTTGAGTTGCATCGGGAACATAGGCTTCGCCGACAGCTCACAGCCAGCTGCTCACTGCTCGCCGCTCACCGCTCACTGTTACGGAAAGAGATTCGTCGGGTACTTGCCCTGAACCAGCAACGAGAGGGTGTCCATCGTCAGGGCGACCGAGATATGCACAGCAGCACCCAGCCAGATGTTGCGCGTGAACAGTGCGAGTGTGCCTAGGGCGAGTCCGGCAATGATAGCGCCGATCGTCTCGGGGTAAGGTTTACCGAAATGGATCATGCAGTAGGGAATCACCGACACAAAAATCGCGTAAAAGCCAAAACGATTGCGCAGCGATTGAATGATGAAGCCGCGGTAGAAAAACTCGAGACTGAAAAATTGAATCAGATAAATGGCTTCCCACATGAAGAGGTCGGCGAGGCTGGCGTGGGCATTATCGTAAAACGGGTAGGTTTTCTGAAAACTCTCGGTGAAGGCCACCGCGACCACAGCAGGCAGCACCGTCAAGTACAGCGCGACGTACACCCATGCGTGTTTGATCGTTCCGGTCAGGCTCAATCCGTGTTCCCTGAGCGATTTTCCCGATAATTTCAGAAAAGTCGCGGGCACCAAAAAATAGAACATGAACGTCGAACCGGCCCAGTACATGAGCCGGAAGAGCTCGCTGCGCGGTCCTGAACGAAAGATATCGGCGAGGAATTTCGTGGGGTCGTCCACGAAAAAACCGACCAGGGGTTTCAGGTACTTGTAGTCCGATGACCCGCCAAAATACTCGATGGTGGCGATACACACGCATGCCAGAACAATGGTGCCGGCAAAGCCAAAGTCGAATTTGCCCAGATGATCGCGCCGCCATTCCTGACTTTCACGGTCCAGATCATCGACCGCGTCTTGGAATGTTTGGAGTAGGCCTTTGAGACGCGCAAGCATAGTGAGCCCGAGTCATGGGATTGAATTGATACGCCGAGTGAGTACCATGTGCCCAATCGTGGGCGCGGCGAAGTCTGTCGCAAAGTCCCTATCACGTAAAGGTGCGCGTTGAAGCTGATACGAGTGTTGATGGTCTTGGGAGTGGTGGTGTTTGCCGGATGTGGTTTTGAGCCTCCCGCGGTCCGCTTGGTTTGCTCGACGGCTAACGATTGTGGAAGTGGCACGTGTGTGTCGGGCTTCTGTGAATCGGTGGTTGATACAGGTTTCATCGATGTCGGTTCGGACGCCCACGCCGACGGTGATGTGGACATGTCTGGGGACGTGGATGTCCCAGATTGTTTCATCGATAACGACAACGACGGCTTTTTTGTAGGCATCGGATGCGCGCAAGAAGTGCTTGATTGCGATGACTCCAAAGGCAGTGTTTTTCCGGGTGCCGCCCAACAATGCAACGGCTTAGACAACGACTGCGACGGCTTGGTGGATTCGGCGGATTGCGCGTGCATCAACATGGAATCCGAGAGTTGCGGAAACGACACGGGCGCCTGCGTGGCGGGAATGCGCACATGTGCCGACGGTGAGTGGGGGGCATGCGAAGGGGCCCAAGGGCCCAGCCCAGAAATTTGCGACGGCTTGGATAACGACTGTGATGGTGTCATCGATCAGGGTTGCCCTTGCGCGCCCGGTGAAAGTCGAAACTGTGGGTCGGATGTAGGCGAATGCGCGTTTGGTGCTCAGTCGTGTGTAGAAGGCTCTTGGGGCGATTGCATGGGCGCCATCGGCCCATCAAACGAAGTCTGTGACGGTTTTGATAACGACTGCAATGGGGTGCCCGACAATAACGCCGTGGGCGCCGGTGACGCTTGCGCTACTGGACGGCCGGGACGTTGTTCGACGGGCGTTCAGGTCTGCCAGAACGCGACTCTGAGTTGTCAGGCCGTGAACGGACCTGTCGCCGAAACGTGCAATAATATCGACGATAACTGCAACGGGTCGCTGGACGAAAACGTCACCCGAACCTGCACGTCGGCCTGCGGCGCGGGTACGCAATCCTGTACGGCTGGTGCGTTTGATACGTGCACTGCAACGAATCCTCCTGTCGAAATCTGTGACGGTTTGGACAACGATTGCGACGGTGACACGGACGAAACGTTCCCTGAGCAGACGACGACCTGCGAAACGGGGTTGCTCGGTGCGTGCGGCGTCGGCGCTTTCCAGTGCACCCTAGAAGGATTGCGCTGCGTAACGACCCAGGCCGCAACGGCTGAAACCTGTGATGGCATCGACAACGACTGCGATGGACTGGTGGACGAAAACACCTCGGGGTTGGTGCTGAGCGAACAATGTGGTGGGACGTGTCCTAATCGCAGTGTGCGGGTTTGCACGGGCGGAGCCTGGTCGGCATGCGACCACGACGAAGTCGAGGTCTGCAATCAGGCGGATTCGAATTGTGACGGACTGGTCGACAACATGAACGTTTGCTATCGCGCATGTCCAGGCGGCGGCGTGGCTGCGGGCACGTTAAATTGCCAAAGCGGCGCATGCGCACTTCCACCAGAAATCTGCGGAGACGGCCTGGATAACGACTGTGACGGCCAGGTTGACCAGAATTGCACCGCATCGCTCAACGAGATGGCCTACGTGGCGGGCGGCACATTCATCATGGGCTCGCTTTCCACCGACACCTACGCCGACGTGGACGAACAGCCCCAACATCTGGTGAGCCTTTCTCCATATTATATCGACCGATTTGAAGTCACACGCGGCGAATACACGCAGTGTTTCCTGAGTGGGAAATGCTCGGCTTTGCCGTTGAGCTGCCCTTTTCAGAACCTGGCTTCGTCGAATCGACCCATACTTTGTGTCTCTTGGGAGCAGGCCGACGATTATTGCGATTGGAAAGGCGGAATGCTTCCCACCGAGGCGGAGTGGGAAAAAGCCGCGCGCGGGCCATTTTCGCGCACGACGATCTGGCCGTGGGGAAACCAGGAAGATGCCACCAAAGGTGTCTTTAACTGCACTTCGTCCAACGGCGCCAATTGCGTGCAGGATGTGACGTCGCTTGCTGTGGGGCGTTCGTATTACGGGGTCCATCATATGGCCGGGAACGCCGCGGAATGGGTGGACGACTATTACGATGCCGGCTTCTACACCGCGCTTCTGGTCACCAATCCTCGTCAGGCCGCCGATCAAGCGCTTGGCCACGTGATTCGAGGCGGAAGCTACCGTCAGACCGCGGAATTGGGCAGAACCGCCAACCGCGCCCGATTGGACTTCTTTAACGACCCCGCCGAGGTCGGTTTTCGTTGTGTGCGAACCGGTCCATAAAGCTCAGTTTTTTTGTAACTAAAAGTGGGGTTGCGGAATCCAACACGCTACGTGACGCTAAGTGTGTAATATTTGCGTTCTTTTCTGGCACATCGCTAGGAGCCTTCGATGGCGTCAATTCAGGACCGGTACCGCGACGTTAGGGCAAAAACTCTATCGATCTGCGATCCGCTTACCCACGAGGATATGCTCGCGCAGACGATGGCGGATGTGAGTCCAGCCCGTTGGCATATCGCCCACACGACTTGGTTTTTCGACACCTTTGTGTTGAACGGAACGACTCGACCCGATGGCTGGGATTACCTGTTTAATTCGTATTATAACGGCGCAGGGCCTCAGTTTCCTCGTGATCGGCGGGGAACTCAGACACGTCCTACCGTGGCGGAGATTTTGGCGTGGCGCACCCAGGTCGATGACGCCGTGCTGCACGCATTGGACGACCCGGGCCTGCATCAAATCGTCGAAGTAGGAACCCACCACGAGCAACAACATCAAGAATTGATGCTCACGGACATCAAACACGTATTGTTTTCGAATCCGCTCGGTCCAAAATATCACGTTTCAGATTGGGCCCCGACGACTCCGACTCCGGTGTTGTGGAAGGCGTTTGAATCGGGGGTCCAAGAGGTCGGACACGCCGGGAAGTCCTTTGCTTTTGACAACGAATCTCCCCGGCATCGCGTCTTCTTGGAGCCGTTCGAGATCGCGTCCAGACCGGTCAATAATTCAGAGTTCTTGGGTTTTGTGAAAGACGGCGGTTACGAGCGCGCGGACCTCTGGTTTGCCGAGGCTTGGACGACGGTTTCGGCTCAGAAATGGCGTCACCCTAAATACTGGCGTGAAGGCGAAACGGGTTGGCAGGAGTGGACGCTCTCGGGATGGCGGCCTTTGGACCTTGGCGCGCCTGCCTCACATATCAGCCTTTGGGAAGCCGACGCTTACGCCCATTGGGCTAAGGCTCGCCTGCCCACCGAGTTCGAGTGGGAGGTCGCTTTCGGCGAAACTGCACCGATAGCAGCGTCGTTGCATCTACACCCTCAGCAGAGGCGCGACTGGGAAGCCAGCGATGTCTGGGAGTGGACTTCGAGCGCCTATGGGCCTTATCCAGGGTTCAAGCCGTGGTCTGGCGTTTTGGGTGAATATAATGGCAAGTTTATGTTGAATCAGTATGTGTTACGCGGCGGCTCGTGTGCCACTTCGCCTGACCACATGCGTCCGACTTACAGAAATTTTTTCCCGGCCCACGCGCGGTGGCAGTTTTCGGGATTCCGCCTGGTTAAGGGAGCTTAATGAGTTTTTTGAAAGATGTGGTCGCGGGCCTTCGGGCTTCGCCGCGCAGGATTTCCAGCAAGTACTTTTACGATGCTGCAGGGTCGGAGCTTTTTGAGCAAATCTGTGACCTAGACGAATATTATGTGACGCGAACTGAGCTTGCGGTGTTGAAAAAAAGCGGTCCTGACATCGCGAAAGCGATGGGGCCCGACACCGTCATCGTGGAATTTGGTTCGGGGTCTGCCGTTAAAACCGAGATTCTATTTTCGCATTTGGAGTCGCCCAAGGCATGGGTTCCTGTCGATATTTCGGACTCGGCGTTGGAGGCTTCTGAAGTGCGCATGAACGCGCTTTTTCCTGACCTCAAGGTCTCGCCGGTGCACGCGGATTTCACGACGGCGTTTGAGCTGCCTAAAATTGCAGGCGGTCGACTTTTTGTTTTCTATCCGGGCTCGACCCTGGGCAATTTTGGCCCGGCTGAAGTCAGCCGTTTTTTAGGTCGGGTTCGAGAAATGGTCGGAGCTGACGGAGGCATGTTGATCGGAGTCGACCTCAAGAAGAGTCCGGCCACGCTGCATCAAGCGTACAACGACTCGAAAGGGGTGACCGCTGCTTTCAACAAGAATGTTCTGAAGCGCATGGTGTCTGAGCTTGGAGCCAAGGTTGATATCGATGCGTTTGAACATTACGCGTTCTTCAACCCTGGAGAAGGGCGCATTGAGATGCATCTGGTGGCTTCAAAGCCCACGCGGATTGAAATCGAAAATCAAGCGTTCGAGTTTGCCGCCGGTGAGTCGATCTTGACCGAGTTTTCGTACAAATATGCCAGGAATCAATTCGAGGACGTCGCCCGGGCCAGTGGGTTTTGCGTCGATCAATACTGGACCGATGAACGAAGCCATTTTGGTGTGTGGCTGCTGACCTGAGGCAGGTTCAGTAGATATTCCAGTAGAGGAATAGCGCGCCGTTTGCCTGATCACCAAATCGCGATCCGACCAGCCAGCGCGGGGCGAACTGATATTCAAGCCGCACTTCATTGGTGTTCTCGCCTTCAGCGGCACCGAAGACAAATTCGTAGGAAAAGAAGAGGTCTTTCCCGAAGTACTTGCCGACTTCGACGCCCGAGATATTACCTTCGGTGGTCTGTAACCTGAGCATATCGATTGGGTAGACACCCTTCGCACGGTCCTTGAGCATGCCCGAGAGCAATCCAGATGCTGCGGCGATGGCTTGAGACGCAACGCCTTCCTCTTCGCCTGCCTGCGCCACGGCAGGGGCTCGGTCCGAGACCAGCACATAGATGATTTGTGACTCGGTGAGTTGCGGGTCCGAGGACATGCGCATCTGGGGCCTGAGTGCCGTGCCGTAAACGCGAATTACGGCACGGGGATCGCCCGAACTCGCCGGTCCCAACTCGTCTGCAACGCCGCGATCGTAGATGTACGAAGCTTCGGCCTGAATTCTTGGGTTGGGCGGAGAATCCCCGGCGAAGGTCAACATGGCCTGGTCGAGTCGGAATTGTTTTCCGAGGACCTCGATCTTACCGCTGGTCGAGGTGATATCGCCCAGAACGGCCGTCTGCGTTCCCGCAATATCAACCGCAAGATTTCCCTGAAACGTTATCTGGGCGTTGGGATGCTTGAGTTGAGCGCCAGGAGCGATATCGATTTGAACCTTGGCAGACACAGCTTGCGAATCGGAAGTTGTGGCACCGTCGATCAGCGGGGCAGTGGACTTCTTACTCGAGTCCACGATGATGATGTCGCCATCCAACGTAAGCGGATGGGTTGACCCTTGCTGGTTCTCGGGGACGTTGACCACCAAATCGTTGATGCCAACACGGATGTCTTTTTCGGGCTGAGTCAGGTCGACCGACGTCCAAATACTTGCCGAGATATAGGTGGGCATCGGCGTGAAGCCTGAGGTCCCAAATTCCCGAAGATTCATCGTGAGGGCAACGCGTGTTGGGGCGAGCTTTTCGAGATCGATTCGGCCCTCAGCGTCGACATGCCCCTGGTTTTCCGCGGCGTAGAATTCGATGATATTCAACCCACCATCTGCGGCTTCGATATGAAGCGAGGCGTCTTCGATCTTGCGGCCGATGGACGGGAAGAAGGCGTTCAAGTCCTTGATTTTGATCAGTCCCGCAAGTTGTGGAGACTCCCAGGTACCTTTGACACTGAGGTCGGACGTGAGCTGGCCTTTCACGTTGTCGATAACGCTTTCCAAAATCCTTGGAGGGAAGAGCCCGGCGACATCCACGCCGTCGGCCTTGAACGACCCTGTTAGAGGACCAGGCAGTCGTGGTTCGGCACCCGATGCAAGCTGCAGCACATCGAGGTTTACGGGAGCCTTGGCGCGAATGGTCGCGACGCTGGTGGTCCCGTGTTGCACGTCGAGCAGAGCGCTAACTTCATTATTTGCGGCCGTGGCTTCGATGATGAGATTGCCGGTCTTTTTGTTTGCAAAGAGGGTGTCTTTGACGTGCGCGGTCGTCGTGATCGTGGGCTGGGTCAGGGTGCCTTTCAGGCTGACAAAAGCATCCATTTTCCCGCGAATGCTGGCGAATGTGTAGTCGACCGCACTTAGTTTCGCGATCGGCAAGCTCGGCATGGTGAATTCCACATCCAACGGAAGGTCTTCGAGCTGTTTTTCCCCAAGCATCACCTGAATGGGAACGGGG
This sequence comes from uncultured Bradymonadales bacterium, assembly GCA_964394615.1. Classification (GTDB taxonomy): domain Bacteria; phylum Myxococcota_A; class Bradymonadia; order Bradymonadales; family Bradymonadaceae; genus JBFFMO01. The sequence goes on from CAYMYJ010000012.1 coordinate 141,773, forward strand.
ATGGTTGCTCGCCCGGTTAAGACCTCGTCGGCATCCCATTCCACACGAACTTTGGTGAGATCGAGGACCTGTTCTGTCAGGTCCGCATCGATGTCGATGAAGATGTCGCGAAAACGGTCCCAGCCAAAGCCTGCGAGTCGGCCGCGCAGTTTTCCGCGGGGGTTTTCCGGGGTTCCGTCCAGGGTCAGCAAGATGTTGAATTTTCCGGCAGCCTTTGCCTTTTGGACGGCAGAAATATTCAGCCTTTGGATATCGTAGTCGCGCATCAAGAGCGCGACGCTGAAAGGACTGGTCAGGATGCTCGCCTTGAGTTTCTCGGTTGGTGCGCCCGTGAGCGTGTCTTTGATTAACCTTGCCACGGGGAATGCCGCCGTTCCACGAAGCGTCACGCCATCGCCTTTTAGGTCCCGAAGTTTGAGGTCGACTGTGAGGCCATCAGTTGATCCTTTCGGCGTTCGGTATTTTGTATTCATGACCAAGCCCAGCGGGCCGATATCCAAATCGTCGACTTCCCCTGGAATGTTGGCGACGAGGTCAACGAGTTCCAGGCTGGCGTCGAGTTTTGGTTCTTCAAGCTTGCCCTCAAGGGTGAGGTCGAAGCTGGCCTTTCCCGACACGTTGTTGACGGCAATCGCTGGAACAAGGGCGCGGAATTTCGAGATCTCCAGGCCCTGGGTTTGCGCAGCAACACTGAATGCCTCGTTCCAAAAAATCTCGTATTTACCGGAAGTTTCGACGTGCACGGGGATGCGCGCTGCCGCCGTGATCAAGCGTTGATCGTAGCCATCGAGTTCAAAGGTCGTGACTTCCATTTTATCGCGGTCGTAGCTGCCGGCCACATGCAGGTTGAACGGGCCAACATCTTCGTATTTGAGGTCGGTGAAGACAAAGTCGAAGGTCACCACGGGATCCTGCGCGGTGCCGTGGGCTGTGGCCTTTCCGCTCACTCGCCCTTCGATTTCAGGGACGCCCTGCACACCAAATTGTCGGGGCGCATCGGCGAGCGCGAAGTTATTCGCCTCGAGCTCGATGTCTTGTTTCTTGCCCTGGTAAAATGAGCCGTCGATTCGAAGGCTCTGCTCTTTGTGTTTAAGCGTAACGTTGTCAAACGTGTAGATGCCGCGCCTGGTGTCGATCGACGCGCCATTTTCGATGATCCATCCACCTTCGCCGGCTTCAAGCCGTACGTCGTCGATATCCCAGCCCGAAAAGTCGGCGCGATACGACCCTTTGATGGTCGCGTCGAATTTGGCCGGAATCTTTTCGGGTTGTGTTCCAGAGGCTTCGATTTCAAAAACACGGCCGGGCTTGAGCGCGATCGCAGCTTCAAGCTGGTCGAAGTCGTAGGTGCCAACGTCGATGCCCTGAGCCGCCAAATGCGCGTCTCCTTTTAGCGAATCGAGCGGACCAGACAGGTCGAGCTTGATCGCCGCCTGTTGGATTTTTGCGCCGGGTGCGTCGACGGATTCGACGGCCGCGGTGCCGGCGGCGCTGATCGAGCGCACCAGTTTGAGTCCCTTTCCCGTTTCGTTGATTTGCGCAGTGCCTCTCAGGTCGGCTTGGATTTGGGCAATCGACGCGTCGGCTGCACGCAGCGACTTGCCCGAACCTTTAAGGGTCCAAGAAATACGTCCATTTCCAGCCGGCGCAGCCCGGGCCGTGAGGTCGGCCGAGCTTGCTCGTACCGAGACGCTGTCGAGTCCCGCGACCTTTAACGTGATGTCTGCTCCAAGCTCTTTGGCAAGTGCCAATGGGTCTTCAAAGGGCCACTTCACCAGCCCGCGCGCATCCAACTTTGCATCCAGCGAGGCCAGACGAAGCGGACGAGATTTCACGGAACGCGCCGTCATGTCGACTTTGGCCACGATGCGCTTTTTGTCGCCCTCCGGCTTGAAGGAAAGTTCGACCTTTCCCTTGCTCTGCGGAATTCGGACGTCCTCGGCTTCAAAATTCTTCATGTCCCAATTGGCCAAAAGCTCGATGCGGTCGAGCATTTTCAGTGGGACCTCGGCATCAAGTGCCAGTCGGCCACTCGCAGCGAGCTTGCCCGAAAGATTCGTGTCGTCGCCTTTCAGCACCTTCTTGAGCGCAGCGGGCAATTCTTTGCCGCGTCCCAAGTCCGCCGCCACGTCGAATTCCCCCGAATCCAGTGCAAACGAGCCACGCCCGGTGCCAATCGCGTAGGGGGTATCAAGCACCAGGTTTGAGACGGTGACCTTCTGGTCGGCAAACGCGATGTCTGCGCTCATTGAGTTCAAATGGTAGAGGTCGAAGCGCGACGGACCAAGGCTCAAGGACCCGTTAGCCACCATGGTTTTGGGGTCAAAGGAAGCACCGCTAAACTTCGCGGCCCCTGTCACCAAGGCATCAAGCGGCGAGGGCGTCAGCAATAATTGCGGGGCAATCCCAGTCATGTCGACTTCAGCGGTCCAATCGGGGGAATCACCTTGGGTCGAAAGGGTCGCCTTCAGAGTTCCACCCGGTCCCGCATCCACGACAAAGGTGGCGCGAGGCACGAGCGTCGTGCCCTCGGCGCTGGCATCGATTTTCACGGGAACCAGAAGTTCCGGGGCGCCAAGAATCTTGAGCAAAGGGTTGATGCCCTTCTGGATTTCAGCCTGCCCCGACGCGCTAAAAGCCGTGTCTTTCAGCGCGAACTTTAATGCGTGGACGTTCAGCAGATCCTTCAATTTAAGCGACTCGATCTCGGCGAGCATGTCGTCGCTTAGCTCGAACTTAACAGTTGAAATATCCAGCGCCGA
>CAYMYJ010000013.1:0-114755 GCA_964394615.1 uncultured Bradymonadales bacterium
GGGTCGTCAAAATGGCGTTGAGCCCGAGCCAGGGTTTTGCGATGTCGCCAAACCCGACTTGCGACCGGTCCGCCAGGCTCCAGCTTTGCAACTGGTCCGCCAGGCTCCAGCTTTGCGACTGGTCCGCCAGGCCGCTAACTGCTCACAGCTCACAGCTCACAGCTCACAGCTCACTGCTCATTGTTCGCCGTTGTTTGACCCCGCGCCCGAGTCAGCTACTCTGCTGAAAACGACCAGAGGGTTTCATGCGTAAATTGATGATATTGGCACTGTTCGGACTTGTAGCTTGTGGAGACGACTCCAAGCCAAACACGGTGTTCAACCCCACGAATAACGCGACAAACAACGCGACAAATAACCCCACGACCAATAACGCGACCAATAACGCGACCAATAACGCGACAAACAACCCCACCAATAACGCGACAAACAACGCGACCAATAACGCCACCAATAACGCGACCAATAACGCCACCAACCAGCCCGCATGCCTGCCATCGCGTAGCGCGTTCCCGAGCGCGCTCCCCTTCATCGAAGAAGGCTGCCAGTCCTGCCACGGAGCGGTACCAAGTTTTGGCGCACCGATGCCGCTACTGGATTACGACGCGATGGTCGCCGGAACAGAAGGCGAGCGAATCGTCGATAAAATGGTGACTCGGCTGGCCAACAAGACGATGCCTCCGGCCAATGCACCGCAGCTTACGCATCAGGGGCTCGACACGTTGGTGGAATGGGCATCATGCGGCAACGTACACCCAGACCACAGCATTGGTCTGAACGCGAACCGCCCTGTCCTCACCGCACCAGCGCAGGCCCCCAACCTTCCCTTCTTTGACGTGACGCCCACCGAATTTGCTTTGGGACAAAACGAACTCGACCGCTACGAGTGTTTTGTCGTGCGGGCGCCCATCAACGAAAAGCGCATCATTCGACGCATCGAACCCGTGATCGACGACGCCCGAGTCGTCCATCATTTCCTCGTAAAATTGGACCACTCCAACCCTAGCGAAACGCATTTCTCGTGCGCAGGATTCCCGCCAGGCGACTCGTTCGCTTACGTTTGGGGTCCAGGCCAAGCTCCGCTTGAGTTCCCCGCGGGCGGAATCCCCATGGATGCTGGAGACGCGTTTGTGTTGCAGATCCACTATAATAACGGCGCCGGCGCAGCAGGAGTCCGTGATTCCAGTGGTTTCCGCGTGTACCACGACGCCCCCGGCGGTCCCGAATACGCGCTGGCCGAAATTGGACCGAGCGTCTTTTTCTCGAGCATTCCCGCGGGTGCCACGCGTTCGGCCGAAACCACATGCTCGGTCAACTCAGACGTCTCACTTTTTGCCACCTGGCCGCATATGCACGAAATCGGCTCGGCATTTGACCAAAGCGTCACCCGCACGGGAACCAACGCACTCGAGAGCATCGTTGCACTGACGGGTTGGGCTTTTGAGGCTCAACTCATCTATGACACCCCTATGAATTTGAATGTTGGCGACCAAATCAAGACCGGCTGCACCTGGGATAACTACAAGAACTTCACGGTGACCGGCGGGCTCGGGTCCGCCGACGAGATGTGTTTCAGCTTCATGTACGTCACCCCAGCCATCGAAGGGTTCTGCAATTGAGCGAGTGGTTTCTCTACGTTGTCCAGTGCGCTGATAAGTCGCTCTACACCGGCATCACAACCGATGTGGAACGGCGAGTGAAAGAGCATAACCAGAGCCCACGAGGAGCGCGCTACACGAAGACTCGGCGCCCCGTGGAGCTTGTGTGCACTTGGCCGCACGAATCCCGCTCCGAGGCATCCAGCGCGGAATACGCTTTCAAAGCATTGTCGCGGCAGAGCAAACTTCAGCGAATCGCCTTAAGCTCGACGCCGCCAGAAAACGAAACCGACGAGTAGGAGCGCAAGCCAAGAGCCGCCACCACCTGCGGCCGAACACCCCGACTTGGTTTTTTCTGCCACCTTCAAAGGCGGGATGGCTTCCACGACAGGTTCAACAGCCGGCTTAACCTCAACCTTTTGCAGGTCAGGTTTCAGGCCAAGGACGGGCTCGCGAATCAGCGATTCGAGGCTCTGTGCGGGCTTTTCAACCGCCCCACCCCGCGTATTCGCACTCGGTGCAAACGCGGTTCCCGAAGTCACGCTCGCCGGCGCCACCGACGTCCCAAATTCACGACGAAGATGAAAGGCGACAGACTTCGACTCTGCATCTGTCAAAGGAGCGTCAAGATTCGCATCGTCAGGATTCTTGCCCACAGCCTCCAACGCCTTTCGACGAAGCTCCAAGACCAACACATCACGAATTTTGGTCATCGCCGAGGGATCGGGTGGGCCGCCCCATCTGCCATGTTCAGGCTCTTCGCACTCGACCTTACCTTCCCAGCCATGGCGCATCGCATAACGGCCCTGAAACTGGTTGAACTGCGACGGCGTGGCCCCCTTTTCGATTCCGATCGATGCCGTAGGCGCTGAAATCACGTTCCTGGATTGAAACGCGGGCTCACGGCCTCCGACAATTGGGTCCGCTTTCTTGAAAATCAGGTCCGCGCCCACCGAATCCGGCGAGTAGCGGGCATGCAGCCGAGTCAACGTCCAACGGCTCAAGGCGCTTTGGTTATCCAAATTCAAGGCGTCGGCTCCCAGGGTTTTCATGTCGGCCATATCCAAAGTTGCACCGCCCACAGCGCCCGTCGGGCAAGGGTCACAGCTGGTGGCCTGCCAAGCGTATTCGGTGACGACGGCCTTCGGGTTCTCTTCGATGGTGCGGCTGAAAAGCGCCTCGTAGAAATTGCCAAAATCATCCCGAACTTGGTCGGCCACGTCGATATTGGTCGGGATCGTGACGTTTGGAAGGTTGGCGACCTCGTACCGTTGGTCGGCAGCCAGGATGTAGACCAGAAGGTCCTGAGCCCCGCGGGAGTTGATCATGCCAAGCCGCACGGGCAGTGAAAACTCGTCTGATTTGTAGTCAAATCGCAGCGGGCTCAACACCGCACGACCGTCCACAAATTTGACCTTTTCGACGTCCACCTTGGCGACAAAAAAGTACATACCAGATTCAATATACGGCTTAAAATATGGAGCAGCGCCGTCTGGGATTTTGTATTTATTGGTTTTCAGCCATTTGTCCAAAGCCGCGGCTTCGTTGGTTTCGAGCACGACGATATCGTATTCGGCGACCGAAAACTTCGCTTTCACAATCACTTGGCCTGAACCTTTGCCAAAGCCCCCGCCGCCCCGACCCGCGCCGCGCAGTCCAAGGCCCAGGCCTCCAAACATGCCGTAATCATCGCCCGGGCTGCATGGGTCTCGTTCCCAATACTCAACCAGACGTGGTGCGCTCAATCGGTCAATCTTATCGAAAACTTCTTTATCAAGGGTTTTGACGTTCTCTTTGGCCAGCACCTGCGGCACCGGGACAACCATCGCGAAGTCCTCAAGGGGCCCCTGATACGAATTCTGCATGCTCAAGGCGGTGTGATTGCCCGAGCGCATCAACACAACCTGCGTGGCGTCGTTGTAGAGGTCGGCTCCGCCGCCGCCCACGTAAAACCCACAGAACGCCAGCGCCTGCGCGGGCAGAAGCACCGCACCAATGATGAAAATCAGCAGACTCTTCATGAAAACCTCAATTTGGGTGCACCCCGTCGACAGCAGCCGTGCACATAAGTTCCTTCTTATGCTCATGTTCTACGACAGATTAGGCGGACGAACCCGACAAATCTTGAATCCAAAAATGCCGTGGGTCGTTATAGTCGCTTCGATGCTTTGATTGAGGTCCTAAATGTTTCGCTTTCTGACATTGTCTGCACTCGTCCTCTTGTCAGCCCCCGCATTCGCACAGATGGCTAACGAGCCCACATCCGCTGTTGAAATGTCGATGGGCGATGGCGACTACCGCTCCAAGTCCGAAGACTGGCTGATTGCGCCAGGAGGCCACGGGTCGGTCGGAGCGGGGTTCACTTTTCTGACCGCCGATGGCGACCTTCGCCAGCTTGTGGACGGCCCCAGATTCAAATTCACCGACGTCGTTTTGCTGGGTTTACAGACCCGGTATTCGCTGGGCGGAATCGCCGAGTTAAGCCTCGCCACGACCCTTTTGCCCAAACAACCGAGCTACACCGACGAGCTTGTCTGGCAAAGCGCAGCATTGGGCGTACGTATCGGATTAACCGAAAAGCTCTTGGCGTCGATGCACTTTTCTGGGGGCCCTACCCTGGCCGATTCGGGCGGTTGGGCCGCGGCGCAAGTCGGCCTGGGATGGCGCTACAAACTTGATGATTTCATGATTCTAGACGGAGGTTTTCATGGCAAAGGCACGGCCCTTTTTGTCAACGAGGAGGCCCCGTGGTTCGCCGAAGTGATGGCCAACGCCCAAATCGTGCTGCCAGCCCCGGGCATCGCCGCCGGTTGGGTCGGCATCGAGTTCGCGTTTCCTGTCGCGTCGAACGACACGTCCAATTTCCCGATGGACCCGCAAACACGCGTAAATTTGTTGATCGGCGGTATTTTGAGCTTTGTCGATAACTGGGACGTTTACACCACCGTCGCCATGATCGACCGAGGCGACGTGGTCAACGTCGAGACTAACCTCCCCATTCTGGATGGAGGTTTTGACCAGGTTCAATTCACGCTGGGAATCACCCACCGATTCGGCTCCGACCGTGACGAGAATCCGTACTCCAGTCGATGAACGGCGCTATGATTGGTGCGCAGGCCCTATGAGGCTGTCTATTTGACTTGACGCGAGAAATGTTGGGAACCGTTTTCGGCCTATTTGCGATTTCTGTGATTCTGCGCCTGATGCGCAGGCCCTATGGCCTGCATGCGATTGGTCCGCAGGACCATGCGATTATTCAAACACATGCGAGCCATAAGGCTCGCGGACCCATCGCAGGTGAGCCACAGGGTTCGCGGACCCATCACAAAAACAGCCTCGTCATCGATCCTAATGCGACAGCCTCCCTATGGCCTGCATGGCGATTCGGGCCCGCCTAGTTTTGCGATTCCGATTTCCATGAACTGTTTCGCAAAAGTTTGATTGCGGAACAGAGCGTGCCCCTACGACTGATAGCTTTCCAATTCTACATTTGAATTGGGGGGATGAATGCATATTCAGGGCAAACAGGTCGCTGTGGTGGATGTCGAGACAACCGGGCTTTCTTTCGACGACGAGATTATCGAAATTGCGATCGTGTGGCCCGGAGAAGGCGTCGTATTCGAGTCTCTTGTGCGCCCATCGTTCTCGATTCCGAACACCGAGATCCACGGTATTTCCGACGCTGACGTGGCGACCGCTCCGACACTCGCCGAAATCTCCGAAGTCATTTTCTCGAAGTTGAACGGGCGCATCATCGCTGGCCATAACGTGTCTTTTGACCTTCGATTCTTAGCGCCGCTGATCGCGGATAACGGCTACGATCCGGCAGTGCCCCACGTGTGCACACTCGACCTGTATAAAGTAGCTTTTGGTGAACCCGCACGACTCGGCGTCGCCGCAGAAACGCTGGGCCTCCCATCATTCGAACCCGCGCATCGCGCGGCGGCCGATGCGCATACCGCAGCCCATTTGCTCGACAAGCTCCTGCCGTTCCTCGGAAAGCTCGACGAAACCATGTGGACCAAAATTGCTGCCCGAATTCGTCGAAACCTAACGCGTGAGTGGAAGCCAAAACCGTTATGGACAAATCCTGAGGTCGAGGCTGCTCGGCTCACCGATGAAGCTCAACAGCAATGGGCTCAGATCGGCTCGGTACTTCAACACACCCTCGAGATAAACGATGTCCTTGATTGGGAATCACTAAAAATTCGGCCCAATTTCAATCAGGCCCCACCCACTGAGGTCCCCGAGCCAGAACCGCCACAATTTCCAATGACGGTGGGTGAACCCGAGAGCAGCGATCCGGAGTTTCAGATACCAGTGGGGGTTGGCAGGATGATTTTAGAACTCCTATGGCCGCCCGCAAAACGCGACCGAATCGCGCGCCAAGAGGCTGCCTTTCAGCAAAGCCTGAAGGCCCATCGTGATGCCGCCCAAACCGCACTTTTGGAATATGACCAAGCGTTGAGTGAGCTTGAAACCGAATACCAAGACGCCCTCGAACAACACCGCGTTGCGCTGGATCGGTGGACCCAACGGTCGACGGAATTCTATGCACAACATGATAAACTCGTCCGCAGCATCGAGGCCTCTCGCACGTCCTACGAGGAGGGCCTACCAGCTGGGGTGGAAACGATGTTCGATCTGGTGTTCCAACACTCGCAATATCCAGGATTTTGCCACGATCAATGGACCGTTCATTACGACGCAGAACAACAGCATTTAGCCGTTCAAAAACGGCTACCTATCCCGACGGATTTACCTCGTGTGCGCGAATACAAATGGCAGAAATCTACCCAGACCTTCAAAGCCTCTGAGTTCACGAAATCGGCACTCAATTCCGCTTATGACGACTTCGCGATCCAAACCATCTTGCGAACGGTGCACGAAATCGAAGAATCCGACGTTCTGCGCCACGTGCAGACTGCCGAAGTCACCGGCTTTGTTGAGTTCTTGGACCCGGCCACCGGTTTGGAGACCCGGCGAGAGATTATTAAAGTGAGGGTGGACCTTGAGGCGTTCCGGCAATTCGACTTGGCGCAGATTGAGCCTAAGGAGTGTTTCAAAGGGCTCAAAGGGCTTCCCAAATCAAAAATCCACGCCCTCAATGCTCTCTGAGTCGCGCGTATGAATGACGAGTCGCAATGCAGGCCATAGGGCCTGCGCACCCAATCACAGCGCCAGCGACAAGCTGACCACCTGAAACCCGACCACCTGAAACCCGAAACCAACGGCGCACCGAATCGCAATGCCAGGCTGGAGCCTGGCGGACCAATCACAGCGCCAGCAACAAGGTGAACGCCTGAAACCCGACCGCCTGAAACCTGAAACCAACGGCGCACCGAATCGCAATGCCAGGCTGGAGCCTGGCGGACCGAATCACAGCGTCGGCGTTTCGCATCAAACCGCTCACCGCTCACTGCTCACTGCCAGCCGCTCACTGCCAGCCGCTCACTGTCAGCCGCTCACTGCTCACCGCCCTGATTCCGCATGTGGCCCGCCAGGTGCCGAAACGCCGACATCAGCTGGATTTTCACTGTTTCGTTGACGGTCGCGGTGGTGGCGACCTCCATGCAGGCGATCCATTGCGCGGCTTCGTCGTCGCCGATCGGAAATGGCATGTGTCGCGCGCGCAGGCGTGGATGGCCGTATTTTTCGACGTAGAGATTTGGACCGCCGGTCCAGCCGCTCAAGAACATGAAGAGTTTATCACGTGATGACTTCAGGCTTTGGGCGTGCATTTGGCGGAGCGTCAGCATTTCTGCGTTCTGGTCCATCTCGTCGTAGAAGAGGTCGACCATTTTTCGCAAAACTTCTTCGCCTCCTATTTCTTCGTAGAGGGTGGGCAGATCTTCGCTCATGAACATTTCCTGATGGTAGAAGGCTCGAAGTTTTCCATTTCACCATAAAATCTGCTAAATCAACACGCTTGGCCACAGAGTTCGTGGAGGTTTGGATGTTGATCAGATTTTTGGTTGTTTTGGGGATGATCTTCGCGAGCGCTTGCTCGGATGACGAGGTCGCCGGAACCGCGAGCACGAATAACGCCACGACATCGACCGAAGTGCGTGATCAACAGACGATACCAAACCTTCCTGAGACCTGTGACGGCTGCATGGACGAAGGCGTCTGCGTTCCTGGGACCGAGCGAAATTCCTGTGGTTCCACAGGGGGCTCCTGCGACGTTTGCCGTGATGCCGAGGAATGCAGTGATCGCGTTTGTGTTCCGCGTAAAACCTGTACTCCTGACACCTGCACGGGCTGCTGCAATGACGCCGATGAATGCATTACCGGAACCGAAGCTCTTGCCTGCGGAACGGGCGGGACTTCATGCGAAGCCTGCACCGATGGCGCGGCCTGCATCGACCAACGCTGCACCGCGAGCTGTGGCCCGGACAATTGCGGGGGCTGCTGCGACGTGAACGGACAATGCGTCACCGCGACCGACAACGCCACTTGTGGTGCGGGCGGGGCAGCATGTCAGGATTGCTCCGCGACGGGATCGACCTGCTCTGGAACGGGCTGTGTGGCGCCTGCTTGCTCAGCCTCCTGCACCGGATGTTGTATGGGCGACACGTGTGTGATTGCCACGACCAACGCACAGTGCGGAAATACCGGAACAGCCTGCATGGCTTGTCCTAACGGGCAGTCCTGCACCAACAGTGTCTGCGTCGTGGACATGACCACCACTTCTGGGCTTTGGGATGTCGTGTTGATCGATGGGCAGGTCGATTATTACGACTACGACTACTCGACCCCACCCGATACGTTTATGTACGTGTACTTTCAGGACCTCGCGATACAAACCACTTACTATTACAAGACCTACACAGACTGGGACACGTATTCTCCGGTGTGGAATGAGACGATCGACGGCTTATCCACAGACACTGTCCTAAATGGATTTGTGTTTGAAATGTGGGATTACGATGACTTTTCGGCCAACGAAGAGATATGTACGTTGGTAGGCATCCCGACGATGGCCGACCTTGGAGGTCCAATCATCACGACTGTCTGTACCGAATACCCCTCTGTCAAAGTTCGCTGGAAAATCGTAGCACACCCATGAAAATCAAACGTAAAAGAGCATTTAACGGCAAAGCGGCATGTCCGTGTGGCAATAACCTTCCTTACACGGAATGCTGCCAACGTTTTCACCTCGGCGAGCTTCCGGAGACCCCGGAACTGCTCATGCGGTCGCGTTATACGGCCTACGCGAAAGGCATGGTCGATTATATCATCGACACCACGGATCCCACCGGCACGGCTTGGGACGCGGACATGAGCGAATGGATCATCCGGATCCGGAAATTCGCACAAAAAACCACTTTCGGCGGCGTGAAAATCCTTGCAAGTTCGGTCGATGGAGACCAAGGCGTTGTACGCTTTCACGCAAAACTCACCGGTAAATCTTCGGATCTTTCATTCACAGAAAAGAGCCAATTCGTTCGACGTGAGGGCCGCTGGCTCTACAATGAGGGCGTGGTTCAATAGTCAGGGGAAACATGCGCAACTTAATCATCGGAAGCCTAGCGCTGGCGCTGGTTTGCACCTCATGCTCGGACGATTCTAATCCCAGCACGACATCGAATAACCAGACCAATAATCAGACCAATAATGGTTCGAATAACCAATCCAATAACGGCTCTGATGCCGGCATGGACGCGTCGGACCTTCCGGCTCTGACACCCGATCGCGAATGCGATTCGTTGGTTGAGGCGTACTGTTCGCTCCCGTGGCCCTCAAACGCATTCTTGGTTCCAGATTCCGAACGAGTGACCGGGCAGACTCTGGTTTTTGGCCAAGAGACTCTGCCCCCCAATAAGCAGGGTGTTCATATCGCGCCGGCGCCGTATAGCCGTCGTGATGGCTACGGGTTGAGCGCTCCAGCCATCGCCCTCTTCCCCAACGTTGATGCGAGCCGCATGGCCACCGAGTACTCCGTCGAAAAGTCGATGGAAGACGACGCGGAAGTCTTGCTTTTTGAGGTCACAGACACGGGCCTTACCCGCATTCCTAATTTTGTTGATCACGACCAACAAACGACTGACCCGACCAAACGCTCACTGATCGTGCGACCCGGTCAAATCTTGAAGCCTGCCACGCGCTATATCGCTGTGTTCAGGAACCTGGTCGACACCGACGGCGCCGCGATTCCTCGTTCGGCGGCTTTCGAAGCGCTGGTTTCAGGCAACACGAGCGCAGACGCTAACCTGTATTACCGACAAGCTCGATTCGACGAAGTCTTTGAACTGCTGGCCGCGGCCGGCGTGACCAAAGAGTCGCTGACTTTGGCCTGGGATTGGAACACGGCGTCTGAAGAAGCCTTGCACCACCAAATGATTTCGATGCGAGACCAGGCTCTGGCATTGATGCCTGAGGGCCCGGAACTTACGGTCACCAAGGTGACGGAATTCACCGAAGCCGAAAACGCCAACACGGCGATCCGGCTGCAGGGGACATTCGACGTTCCGAACTTCATCGAAGTCAACGGAAACGACAAATACGTCCGCCTGGACGCTGACGGAAACCCTTTGGCCGAGGGCACTCGCACTGCGGATTTCTGGATCAACATCCCCCGCGCAGCTCTCGACGGCACGCCACAAGGTTTGATCATGTACGGCCACGGTCTCTTTGGACTCGGCTCTCAGGTCAACGGCGGCCATAACGCCAAGATCGGAAACGACCACGGCTACATCTTCTACGGCGCGACTCTCTGGGGAATGGGCGAAGTTCAGGGCGGTGGAGACGCGGTCCAAGCCGTTTTTGACCTCTCACTTTTCCGCACCATTGCCGACCAACTTCAGCAAGGCATGATGGAATGGGTGCTCTTGGCGCGAGCCATGGAAAAGAAATTCCCAACCCTCACCGACGTCACCAGCCGAGGCGTCACGGTCGACACGGATAGGCATTTCTATTCGGGGATTTCTCAGGGTGGAATCTTCGGACCCACTTTTGTGGCGCTCAGCCCCGATGTCCAATTCGGACACGCCGGCGTGCCTGGTCACACCTACGCATTCTTGCTGCAGCGGTCGGTCGATTTCACACCGTTTTTCACGATCATTCGCAACACCTATCCCGATGTCGTCGACCAGCTGATCGCGCTGCACACGATTCAATTGCTGTGGGACTCCACCGACCCCATTTCATATTTCTGGAATCTCTCGGCACGCCCGATCGACGGCACGGCCGGAAACTCGATGATGTGGACGCCAGCCAAGGGCGATTTCCAGGTCTCAGTGGTGCAAAACGAAACCCTCGCACGCACGCCAGGTCTGGGTGTGGAGGTCATGGAAAACTACGACACCGAGCGGTCGGTCGCGTTGGCGACTCCCGCCACCTACCCGCATCAGGGTTCAGCCGTTGTGCTTTATGATTTTGAAAAGTCGCCCGACGGTTACACGTTTCGAAACCAATGGCCGGCGCCTGGCAATTTGCCGCCAACCCAGTTTCCAAATATGACCTGCGCCACCGAGTGCCCAGCAGACCGTGACGTGGATGGCACCGCGTACTCGTGCTGCTCAGGTTCATGCTGCTTCGATCCTCATAGCCTTCCGCGCCGCGCAGATAATCATAACGAGCAAATGATTCACTTCTTTGAGTCGGGCGGCGAAGTCATCGACGTTTGCGGCGGAGACGTTTGCTCTCCATTGTGAAACCAGACGCCGTTCTGCTCATCCATGCAGCGTCATTCTCACGGAGTCGCTATGGAAGTCCTCAATCAACTCGTCTCACTGCTCGCCCTTGAGCGCATCGAAGAAAATCTCTTTCGCGGCCAATCGCAAGATTTGGGTTGGGGACAGGTTTTTGGCGGACAGGTTCTGGGACAGGCGCTCTCTGCTGCCGCCCAGACAGTGCCGGAGGATCGCAGCGTTCATTCCTTCCATGGGTATTTCCTACTCACTGGTAAAGTCGACAAACCCATTGTCTACGACGTTGATCGAATTCGAGACGGCGGGTCGTTTACGACTCGTCGTGTCAAAGCGATCCAAAACGGCCAGGCGATCTTCAGCATGTCGGCGTCATTTCAGGCCGAGGAGGTCGGGTACGACCACGCCGATGTCATGCCGGACCTTCCAGGTCCTGAAGGGCTTGCGTCTCAGGTCGAGTTGGCGCGCAAATTCGCCGACCAGATTCCGTCTCCGCTGCGCGAACGATTCACAGCTGACTCCCCGATCGAAATTCGGCCGGTTGAACCGGTGAATCACCTTCGGCCCGACATCCGACCGCCGCAGAGTGCAGCGTGGTACCGCGCAAACGGCCGGCTGCCTGACGATCCACTTATCCACCGCTATTTGATGGCCTACGCTTCGGATTTCAACTTCCTGAGCACCGGCATGAATCCTCACGGTGTCACCTGGCTCACACCAGGGATGCAGGTGGCCAGCCTGGACCACGCCATGTGGTTTCATCGTCCGTTCCGAATGGACGAATGGCTGCTTCATGTCGTCGAAAGCCCATCTGCCAGCGGTGGACGTGCATTGGCCAGAGGACGTTTCTTTACTCAGGATGGTAGGCTGGTGGCCACTACGGCCCAAGAGGGCCTCATTCGGAATAGACGAAAATGATTCCTACAGAATTCCAAGACTTTATCGTCGCGCTTGAATTCGCAGCGCATAAACATCGAGACCAGCGCAGAAAAGATGAGGGGGCCTCCCCATATATCAATCATCCGATTCAGCTCGTTCGCATTTTGGTTCAAGAGGCTGACGTCCACGACACAAACGTGCTTTCGGCGGCGTTGCTTCATGACACCATCGAAGACACCGAAACCACATACGACGAGCTTGTCGAAGCGTTTGGCGAAAAAGTCGCATCGATTGTGGACGAGGTGACAGACGATAAGGCTCTAGCCAAACCCGTCCGGAAGCAGGCTCAGATCGACCATGCGGCGCACCTGACCCCGGAAGCCAAGCTGGTCAAGCTTGCGGACAAGATCGCGAACGTGCGCGATATGGCGACGGCATCGCCAGCAGGTTGGTCACTCGAACGCCGCCAAGAGTATTTTGATTGGGCCAAAAAGGTGGTTGACGGACTTCGCGGGACCCATCGTGGGCTCGAAGATGCATTCGACGCGGCCTATGCCGAGCGACCCGAAGCCTAAGTTGCTGTGATGCTGTGGCCGGTCCGCCAGGCTCCTGCGTGGCTGTGATTCACTGCCGAGTTTCAGGCGGTCCGATTGACGCAGGCGCCGCGACTGGTGCGCCAGGCTCCAGCCTGACTGCGATTCCATGGCTACCAATCCCACGGCGGGCAGGATGCCCGCCTACCCGTATTCCGGCTTAAAATTCAGCCGACAAATCCAGAATGAATGTTCGGCCGGGCTGGGGGATCCTCACGTCTTGGAGGTCGTCGTCTCCCGGATTTGCAAAGCGCCAATCGAGTGCGTTTTGCACGCGCATCGCGTAATGCACAGGGATCGATTTGAACGCGCCAGAAAACACGATATCCCAGAGCACCGCGGGATCAATTTCGGCACCGGTACGGTCCATTCGACCGACCTCAAGTCGAACGCGATTGGCGACAATCAGA
Organism: uncultured Bradymonadales bacterium; assembly: GCA_964394615.1. Lineage (GTDB taxonomy): Bacteria > Myxococcota_A > Bradymonadia > Bradymonadales > Bradymonadaceae > JBFFMO01. The sequence goes on from CAYMYJ010000013.1 coordinate 13,131, forward strand.
TAACGCTCAACCGCGGGCACGGCCAATTTCAACGCGGCAAGATGAGTCGGAGAATTCTCGATTTCGCCCCGAGATGAAAACAAATCGCCGATCTCTCCTTCGCGCGTCGTTTGCAACGAATACTGAGCACTCGCCATCCAGCCTCGCAAAAACGCACGGCGGAGTTCGAATTCAGTTCCAGCCGTCCACAGCTCCCCATCGATATTCGCGAATTTCAGGGGGTCGACTTCGGTCTCGCTGCCTGTTCGCTCAATTCGATTGCCGATGCGATTGACATAGATATTCGTCGAAGCGGTGAATCCCTCGGGGAGCTCTTCTGAAAACTCGATTTCACCTGAATAAATGGTCTCGGGCTCCAGATCTGGCGCCGCGATTTGCGTAACCGATCGATAGGTCAACTCGTAAACAGAGGGAGCTCGGAAACCACGACCCAACATGGTCTTCACCGTGCCAGTCTCCCACGGGTGCACAATGAGCGCGACACGAGGGTTCACATTGGAAATCTGTTTTGCGTCGGCATTTCCGCCCGTTCCCAGACTGTCGAAGAGCCACAAGTCATAACGCGCACCAGCCCACAGAGAGACGTATTCGTTAAAATTCTGCCTGAGGGTGACCGCCGCCGAGGTCTTCCAGAACGGTGTCTTGATATCAAGCAGCCGCCCGTCAACTTCGTCTTCACTGGTCAAGTCATGTTTCAAGTGACGGGCGAGTTCGGCCGAGACCGACCATAGCGCCCCCTCAAAGGGCCGCAGATTCAGTCGAACCTCACCGGTCACCCACACACCCGTGAACCGGTCCTTCAGCAATCCACCGTCGGCAGGCTCGTAAGCAAAGTCGCCCTGGTATCCGTAATAATCAAGCATGGCGCGGGTCTCAAGCTCCACGCTGTCCGACAAACCGACCCGATGACGCAGGTCCGCATACCCACGACTGTCTTGCTCACGAGTGCGGTCGTCGCCAAAAATGGTCGAAAACGCGCCCAGTGGGGACTGTTGGTTGCGGCTGTTGAAATGGGTCAGAAGCTTCAGGTTTCCCCACTGTGCGCTGCCGCGCAATGTGTAGGTCTCAAAGCCGCCTACATCACGCGCAAAACCATCAGGAGCCTCAGCTGATCCCACTCGAGATTCAGAAAAAACATCCAGCCCTGGTGAACCGGTGAACCCCGCAGAAACGCTGACTCCGCCGTTCTCAAAGGGTTCTCTGATATGGGCGTAGGCTCGGGCCCCAGTCGAGGAGACACCGCCCACACCCACTCTGGACGTGGCATAAGGGTCATCGAGTTCTGGCGAAACCAGACCGATCACCCCTTGGAAGGCACCCGAACCGTAGAGAACCGAGTTCGGCCCCTTGACCAATTCCAAGCGATCGATCCCGTAGATGTCGGAGAGCAATTCGAACTGATGGTACGAGGCATCCACCCATGAATCGTTCATCGTGTGGCCATCGATTTGCACCACAACTCGATTTCCGTACGTTCCCTGGGGTCCGTATCCACGTGTTCCAATCGTGTCGTAAACACGGTCATTCGAATAAAAGAGACCTGGCGAACCCGCCAACGCGTCGGCCGTTCCAGTGTAAGCAAACGCTTCGATCTCACGCGCTGAAATCAGCGACACCGCAGCCGGTGCGTCTTTCACGCGTTCAGCGACACGCGATGCCGAGGCGACCTCAGTGACCGGAATCAATTCTGCAGTGACTTCAAGTCGGGCATCCGACTCAACGTCGATTTGCTGGGTGAACCCCTCAAAACCTTGCGAACGAATCTTCAGCTCGTGCGCGCCCACGGTGGCCGCGATCACGGCGGGCGTGAAACCCACAACCTCGCCGTCCAACAACACCGCCGAATTCGCCTCTGACGACTGCACGATCACCGAGCCACGCTGGCGCTCCAAGACCACGTCGGTTTCGAGGGTTTTATTCTCTTCGATATCAAGTTCGACACGCTGCGTGGCGAAACCGGGCGCCGAAAACTCAAGGATCTGTGCCCCGGCGGCGACCTTGATCGTCGCTGGAATTTCGATTTCGCGCGGAGCATCGTCGCCAATCCGCAACGAAATTTTGCCGGCCTTTCCGCGCAATGTCAGCGACCCTTCACGGCGGCTGAGCTTGGCATCGACGACGGCAGACTCGCCGGCGCTGACTTTCCGAACCTCACCTTCGGTGGCTTCGTAACCAAATCGTTCCACCATCACTTTGTATTCACCCGGTTTAACCGGGACGTCGACGGGCGTGACGCCGTAGGAACCCAAATCTTTTCGATCCAAGAAAACTGCCGCGCCTTCCGGAGATGAAGTCACGGTGATGATCGCGATACCCTTGCGAATACGCTTGATCGCCTTGGTGACTTCAGCGACTTCGTCGCCGGTCGCGCTGGGCAAATACCCCTGATAATAGCGATACGCCTCGACCAAGCGCCCCGAAGCCTCATAGGCCCGAGCGGCGTTGTAGAGCACGTTATTATTGGGAACGAGTCGATTTGACGCGAAATAATGAGACAGCGCTCGGTCGTAGTCGCCCTTAAGAAACGCCTCATTACCCAGTCGAAATTCAACATCCGCTTCGTCAGCCGACGCGCTTTCTTGTGAAAACGCGGGAAGACCATGCAGGGACAGGACGAGCGCCAACGCCAGCGAACGCTGCAGTCGAGTGCTTCTCATTGGAACTCCAAAAAATCATCGACCAAGTTTGATCGCCGGCTTGGTATCTGTGGATTCGGCAGGCTTTTTGGTCTTCGTCTTTGTTTTGACCTTCTCGACCTTCTCAACCTTTTCGGCGGGAAGTGCCGGCAACTTCAGCGCGTCGGCGTCGCTGACAAGACCACCCCAGCCGTCAGCTGCCAGTGTGCGCAAGCCGCTCTGACACGCTGGGTCGAGGCTCGTAAAACGGCCCACAAGGCAAGCGAGTCCGCCACCGATCTCAAGTTCGTCGGCACAACGGTTCTGAAATTCATCCAGACACCCCGCCGTTCTCAGTTTTTCGCGTTGGGACTCGGATACGGTCGACTCTTTGGCCACAACCTCAGCCACCAGCGCAGTCAGCGGAAGGGCAATCACGATGGGCTTATCGGAGGGCGATAAACCTTGTTCGTAGGTCTCGAAGCCTTGCTTTTCGATCCGCAACGAAGCCTGTTCAGGAAGTTCTAACTCCAGCCGCAGAGGCGTGACTCCGATTTGGTTTCCATCCAAAACAACATGAGCGCCGGGCGGGGTCGTTTCGACCACAAGCGCCGTCGTTGCTGGAGATTTCATCAAATTGAATGCCAGCAAGCCCGCGATAACCACCACGACCAAACCGATCAAAACGACGACGATTTTGGTTTGCGAACCCGCCGCAGCCGGAAGCTCGTTCGTCAGCCCCGATGGAGCGACTGTTGCCATGGGCCCAGACGCCTCAACACTCGGGTCGACCGAGGAGGTCGGCATGCCTGGAATAGAAGTCAACAAGCTGGGCAGTGCGGGACGAACCTCTTCGTTCGTGGCAAAACGAAGCGTGTTTTGCGTGTCCTGCTGGACGTCCAGATGGTCACTGGTGCTGTCGGGAATCCGAGGAATGCTGTCGGGACGCAAAGGCGGAATCTCGATCGCTGCGCCTTGCGAGCATGACCGAAGCAGCCGAACCAACATGTCCATCGACTCCAAACGCTGCGCAGGATCTTTGATCAAACAACGCATCACCAAGGCTTCCAGCCCGTCGGGTAATTTCAAATCAGGTTTGAATTTCCGCATCGGAGGCGGCTCTTCCTGAATATGAGCCATCATCACGCGATGAATCGTCGAGTCGGAATCCCGAATAAAGGGCGGGCGCCCGACGAGCATCTCGTAGAGCATGATGCCAAGAGCATAGATATCCACGGCGGCCGAATCGGCTGAATGGTACAAAAAACGTTCTGGCGCCATGTACATCGGCGAGCCGATCAACGTGTTTTCGGCCGTCAATTCGCCGGTTTCGTCCCCGTTATTCAACTCTTTGACGAGGCCGAAGTCGACGACTTTGACGAAATAGGGATCACCACCGCGCTCCACCAACATGATATTTGGCGGTTTCAAATCGCGATGCACAACACTGTCGGAATGAGCATCCGCAAGCGATCCAGCGATTTGGATGGCAATATGCAGAGCCATCGACGTGGTAAGAACGCCATGCTGATTCAAGAGGTCGCGCAAGGATTTACCGCGCAGAAACTCCATGACCAGGAAAAACCCGTCACCGTCGGCGAGCTTGCCGTAATCAAAAATCATCACCGTATTGGGATGATTCAAGCGCGAGCAGATGGCGGCTTCCCGGAAGAAGCGCTTGTATCGATTTTCGCGTTCGTCTGCGGTCTCGTCGACGGACTTCAGGACCTTGACCGCGACGTCGCGACCAAGCGGCTCCTGAACGGCGTGGTACACAGCGCCCATCCCACCTTCGGCGAGCTTGCGCTTGATGCGATATTTGCCCTCAAGCAAATCGCCAGCATTCAACGTCGTGCGGCTAAGCGTTGCATCGCTCATTAGGTTCGGACCGGTTGTGGATTGCGTTAGTGCGCTATGACTACCATATTCCTTTAAAGTCTTCGCGCCAAGTCACCACTATGAACGAGTTCTTAACGAATCTGAAGGCCCTCTGGAGCAGAGAACGCCTTGCGACCCGAGAGCGCTTCGATGAACAGCGAATCCACTCGACGCTCAACGACCGAGTGCGGCGTGGCAACGCGCTCGCCGGCGTTGAGATCGAAGAGAGCGCCGCCGCTCCTGGAGATCGAGTGCTTCTCTGGGTCAGCGCCTCTGCGGAATCGCTTGGAACCTTCCGCGCGTCCAGTGGTTCTCCGGTTCGAATTTGGGTGGACCGGGTAGACGAACCAGGCGGGATCGACGCCGTTATCTCAAGGCGCAAAGCCAATCGGCTCGGCTTGGTCGTGGATGTTTTTCCGCCCGACAAGCTCTTCGACCGCTCTTTCAACCTTGATGCGCAGGCTCCAGAAACCACGTTTGACCGCGCAGACAAGGCCATTGCGGCATTTGTGGCTGCCAAAGAAAGAGACGATCTCGGGCCGCTCAAGGCCGTCCTGACGGGCGAGGCCGAGCCGTCTTCGCAAAAGAACCCAACGCTATGGCAGCCCATCGACCGAGGCCTTCACGAAGCTCAAATCGCGGCCGTCCAAAATGCGTTGGACACAAGGGACGTGGCGCTGGTTCACGGTCCGCCTGGCACCGGCAAAACCCGCACCCTCGTCGAAATCGTTGAGCAAGAGGTCTTGCGCGGAAACCGAGTCCTGGTGACCGCTGCGAGCAATACTGCTGTGGACACGATCATGGAGCGCCTCGAAGGCCGTGGGCTGAATCCATTGCGACTTGGCCACCCTGCCCGCGTTCTAGAATCCCTAGAGTACCTTACTTTGGACGCCCGACTTGAGGCTCGCCCAGATTTTGCGCTGATTCGTGGATGGCAGGACCAGGCGGCCAGACTCTTCAGAAAAGCCCGCCAATCCGACAATATTTCGCGACTTGAACGGCGAGAACTTTTTGCCGAATCAAGACGCCTGAATCAAGACGCACGACGCCATATGCGGGGCATTCAAGACGCGATTGTCTCCACTGCCCACGTCGTATGCGCCACCGCAGCCGGGGCCGATATCAGGCTGCTCAACGACGTCGATTTTGACGTTGTCGTCTTGGATGAAGCCACTCAAACACCCGATCCGATTGCCTTGATTGCGGCGCAGCGCGCGCCACGCCTGATCGTGGCGGGCGACCCACGGCAGCTGCCTCCAACCATCATCGATCGAAGCGCAGGCATCGACGGGCTGGCGACCACTTTTTTTGAACGGCTCGAAAGACACGCCGTCATGCTCAACGTCCAGCATCGAATGCACCGCGCCATCATGGGGTTTTCGTCCGAATTATTTTACGGGGGCCGCCTCGTCGCTGCAGATTCAGTGGCTGAACACTGTCTTGAAGACCTGGGGGTGACTCCTGATCCGCTCCGACCGGGCCCTCTGGTTTTTATGGATACTGCCGGCAAAGGTTTCGACGAGGTCCGAACCGAGGAAGACCCAAGCACGTCCAATCCCGGTCAGGCCGAACGCACAGCCCTTGAGGTGCGACGCCTCTTGAGTCGTGGCATTTCGCCAGAAAACGTGGCCGTTATCACCCCTTACGACGCTCAATCGCGCCTCCTCAAAACGCTACTGGATATTCCAGGGCTCGAAATCGGGACCATCGACGGATTTCAAGGAAGAGAAAAGGAAGCCGTCATCATCGATCTGGTGCGTTCGAACTCGACTGGAGAGCTTGGATTCTTGAACGATACCAGGCGGATGAACGTGGCCATGACGCGGGCACGGCGCTTTCTTCTGGTGGTCGGGGACTCCGCGACTTTGGGCTCAAAAGACTTCTATCAGCGCTTCTTTGAACACGTCGAAGAACATGGCGCCTACGTAAGTGCGTGGAATGACGACGCAGACATCATGTGATCTCTTCCGTTTTGTCTTCGAATCCGCTAGAACGCTCGCGTCGGACGCGCGAGCGTCGTAGGCATCACATTTGGAGGAAGTCATGGGTATCAAACGTGGAGAACGTCGTGGCGAGCTCGCTCGGCGCCGTAAACGCAGCATGAAGGTCGGCAAACTTCGCCTTCTCATCACCCGAGCAAAGGGTGAAGAGAAAGCACGATTGATCGCTAAACTTAAGCGAATCAGTCCAGAAGCACCTGTCGAGGTCAAATAAAGAAAGGCGGGTCTGACCCGCCTTTTTTTTGTCTATTTTGCATCGCCGCGTGCATCCAATAGCCTCAGCGAGGGCGAAATATGGCAAAGGACTGGGAAAAGCTTGCAGGGGAAAAAGGCGAACGCGTCAAATCCGGCAAGTTCGAGCGCATGTTAAAACTTGGCGGTGTAGGTGCTGGCGTTGCCGCATCCTCACTCGCCGGGAAAATGCGCAATTTGATGGGCGGCGGCGATGAAGCGCGCTCGGATAATCACCGAAAAAATGCAGAACGCATGGTTGGGGTTTTGGGAGAGCTCAAGGGCGCCTCGATGAAAATCGGGCAGATCCTGTCGGCGGACCCTGAAATGCTGCCTCCTGAGTTCGCCGAAGGATTGGCGAAGCTTCAAAAAGACGCGCCGCCGATGACCTGGAACACGGTCAAAAAACAAATCGAGACCGCGTTCGATCTTCCGATCGAAGACATCTTCGACACCTTTGATCCAGATCCGGTGGGAGCCGCCAGCATTGGGCAAGTCCATCGCGCAAAGTTGCGCACGGGCGAAGACGTGGCCGTCAAGATTCAGTACCCCGGGGTCGCGGATGCGCTTGAGTCGGACATCGACACGCTGCGATCGATGCTGGTTTTGGGACGCTCCTTCGTTGAGCGCGAACGCCTCGATCATTATTTCGAAGAGATTCGAACCAGCCTGATGAACGAGGCGGACTACGTCAAAGAAGCCCAGAACCTGCACCGATTTCAGGACTACCTGAAGGATAAACCCAAGGTTCGGGCGCCAAAACCCTTCATGGAATGGACGCGCCCTACCGTGCTCGTGATGGAGTACGTGGTCGGCACTAAGCTCGACGTCGCCCTTGAAGCGATGGACAAAAAAGACCGAGACATCTGGCTGGAACGCTGGGTCGCCCTCTACGTTTGGATGGTCCATGAACTCATGGAACTTCACGCAGACCCTCATCCAGGGAACTTCTTGATCGATAAAAATGACACGATGGTCATGCTCGATTTTGGAAGTGTTCGGTCCTTCGATTCGGCATTCCCGGACGGAATCCTGAAAGTGCTCGACACCGTTTGGCAGGACGAACCGGAACGGGCTTTTCAAATCTACAAAGACATCGGGTTTGGAGGCAAAGATTACGATCCAACCAAGCTCGATCCGGTGTTGCTGGACCAGTATCACAGCATTGTGCTTGCGCCCTTCTACCGCGACGAACCCTTCTCTTTTGCGCCTTGGCAACCGACCTTTGAATCCAAGGCGTTCATGATGAGGCACCCATCATTTTTAGTGCTGACGCCTCCGCCAGATGCTCTCATGTATTTTCGAGTCTTGAGTGGTATTAAGGGCTTGTTGTCTCGCTTTGATGCGAAGATCAACATCTATGAACTCGCGGTCGACACAGCTCGTCGGCGAGGCCTGCTCACGGAGACGTAATGAAAGCACGATGGTTGGCGTTGATCTTGGTGTGCGCTGGTTGCGCAGACCTCGAAAGCCTAGAAACCAAGCCATGCGACGAGGCCGCGCCAGGCGTCAATGTCACCTGCTCGGTGGCTGGCTACAAAAACCGCGACTACGATCTCGTAATCCCACAGTTCACGCCACCTTCCTCCGGTTATCCGGTCATCATCGCACTTCACAGAGACGGCGAGGATCGCAAAGGCGCGCTTCGGACCACGTGCCCACTTGGTGAGATCGACTCCCCCGAGTGTTTGCATGAAATGGCGGCAGCCACTGGCTACGCGGTCGTCGCGCCGGATGGCACGGTTGGCGGGCTGACTGGGGGGCGAACCTGGAATGCCGGTGGGGGAGTCGAATCGTGGCGTTGCGTCTCGGGGAAAGCCTGCGATGAAAACCTCGACGACGTCGCGTATTTCGATGCGCTTCTGGCCGATGTCTCAAAACAAATCAAAGTCGATCACGACCGCGTTTTTGTAACCGGCTTGAGCAATGGCGGCGCGATGGCTCATCGCCTTGCCTGCGAACGTTCGGAGTCCATCGCCGCCATCGCGCCTGTTGCCGGCGCACTTCAATTTGCGGTCTCAGGCACATGCGAACCCACGCGGCCCGTCGGCATCCTGGATATCCACGGCGCCGACGATCCCTGCTGGAGATACGAAGGCGGCGAGCCGGACTGCTCGAGCGGCCAGAGTGGAAAAAACCATGTGGGCGTCGAGAGCTCCATGAGCCGATGGGCGTCGATTCTGGGGTGCAAGGGCCAACCCGACGAAGACCGACTCCCGGACACTTCGAGCGACGGCACCACCACGATACGCCGCACCTGGACCGGTTGTGGGACACGCCTGCAGCTGCTCAAAGTCGAAGGTGGCGGCCACACGTGGCCCAACGGACAACCCTACTTGGGCGAATCAGCTGTGGGCAAAGTGACGCACGACTTTGGAAACGAAGTCATCCTCGCGTTTTTTGATCGTTTTCCAGAATAGAATCAAAATGCCCCGCCCCAGCGAAGTCTGTTTATGGTTGGGATTTTGGGTGAAATCAACGCCCGCTAATTGAGAGACCAAAATGAGATACTCCGCAATTCTGTCCATCCTGATGTTGATTATTGGATGTGGAGACGACACAAAAAAGGCCGCGGCCAGCAATGTTTCTTCAAATAACACGACACTGCCCACCCCATCGGCCAACAACACCTCAACCCCAAACGTACCGTCGAATCCAAACACGTCGAGCTCACTTGAGCTGGGCAACGATGATGCCCTGATTTCATCGCTCAACGTCGACGCGTGTCAGCTCGCTCAAGCTTATTATGACGCCAATGTCTCAAAATCCGACATATGTACGCTCACCGGGCTCTTTGACGGGCTTTTCCCCAAGGCCGAAACGGACGCCGAAGCTCGTATGAAATGCCAATCCGGTTACGACGCGTGCTTGGCCGGACCAGAAATGGACGGCGCCTGCGTGATCAACATGGCAGGCTGCGACGAAAAGGTCTCCCTCTTGGAGTCCTGCATCGAAACTCGAACCGCGTTGGTCAAAGTGTATGCCGGGGGACTCACCTGCTCGAACCTCACAGTTGAATCTGAGCTACAAGATGTGGCAGATTCTGAAGAATGCGCACTTCTAGAAACCAATTGCCCAGCGATTTTTGGCGAATAGACACATTTTAATTTTATTGGAGAACCTGAAATGAAGCATCTCATCATTGGAATCTTGGCTGTCTCACTGCTTGGCTGCGGCGATGACACCAAAAAGGCCGCGTCAAATAACGTGGCCTCGAACAACACCACGACGGCGAACAACACCACGACGCCAAACAACACCACGACGGCCAACAACACCACGACGGCCAACAACACCACGACGCCAAACAACACCACGACGCCAAACAACAACGCCAACAACGTTGCAGTGACGACATTGGACCTGGGCACCGACACCGATCCAGTCTCAAGCGTCGACCCTGCGGTCGCCTGCGAAAAAGTGAAGGCGTATGCAATCGCGAATCTGTCGGACGACGAGGTCAAAGAGTTCGGCTGTCTGCTTAATGGAGCGTTCACTGCAGCATTTAGCCAACTTGAGACCGATAGCGCAATTCAGATGGCGTGTGCGGAAGCCTACGATGGATGCATGGCCGAACCGGCCGATCCGAACCCTTTCACGGAATCATGCGACCTGACACCAACCGATTGCGCGGCCGACATCGGTTTGGTTGAAGATTGCCTTGAAGCGCAACTCGGCGGGATCAAAACCGTGGTTAACACCTTCACCTGCGCAGACATGACTCTTGAGTCGGACCCGAGTTCGGACTTCTCCTCGGCGCCTGCTTCGTGCGACCAGGTCGAAGCTGAATGCCCAGACTTCTTTGGCGCTGCCGAGTAGCCACCAGACGCCCCGGGGTCTCTCGGGGCACCCCCTTTTAAATTTGAGCGCCACATCCCATGATCAGGACTTCAACGATCGCGCTATGTGCGCTCTTTTTCATTGCCTCGTGCGGTGATGATACCGCGCAATCCGGCGTTTCGACGTTCGATTCGGACATCGTACGTGTCGAGTTCGAAGTGGATTACGAGGCAGGCGCCCAGCCCTACACGTTTTCTTTGCTCACCGGCGGCGACACCTGGAATCTCTTCCAGACCAACGTTGAAGCCGTTTACGAACAGCTTAGTCCCGAAGTCATCGTCCCGTCTTCGTTGGACGAGATGGAGGGCCTGGCCGCCGACGGTGTCGACGACTATTCGCCTCAGGACATCGTTGCCATCGCGGCAGAACATCGGCAGCTTTTTGATACCGCGACGAGTCGCGCGTTCTACGTGATTTTTCTGGATGGCTACTATGCCGTCGACGGAGTCCGCGACGAACAAGTCATCGGCGTCTCGGTAGGCAATACCGGCATCATCGCGATGTTCAAACCCGTCTACGACAACCAAACCGGAGCCTCGATCGTCGAACAAACCACGCTGGTGCATGAATTCGGACACGCCGTGGGATTGGTGGACAAAGGAATCCCGCTGACTTCGGAGCATCTGGACCACGCAAACGGCGCGCATTGCTTGAACCCAGACTGCGTAATGTTCTGGCAGAACGAAGGGTTGAACGACATCCTTGGTTTCATCACGCGCCTAATTTTTGACGATTCCGATGTGCTTTTTGGGCAGGAGTGCCTGGCCGACATCGCAGCCGTGACCCAGCCCAACCGCTAGCGTCTCAAAAACGCACGAAGCACCGAGAAAATCTTGAATATCGGTTCTTTTCAGGTGATGCTTTCAGCAATAGCGGCACGCTTTAACGCCGCCCCCTGGAGTCATACTTTGCGAAATCTACTATTTGTTTTGGTCGCCGCTTCACTCTTTGGCTGCGGAGACGACGCCAAGAAATCCGCGAGCAATAACGCGGCTTCGAACAACACCTCGTCAAACAACACAGCAACAAACAACACCTCTACAAACAACGTTGCAACGAACAACACGGCCAATAACACGGCCAACAATACGGCCAACAATACGGCCTCACCTCAATTTGAGCTCGGAGACGACTCTGCGGCGATCTCCACGCTCGACCCGACCGTGGTGTGCCAGAAAGGCACCACATTCTTTAACTCGGCGTTCACCGACGAGCAGGCTCATAAGATAGAGTGCGCCTCGACCGCCTACTTCAGCGCAAACGACGGTACGATTGAAACCGATGCCGACCTGCAAGCTGCTTGCACGACCGCATACGACGCGTGCATGGCTGAACCCTTTAGTCAGGAAGTTGATACCGGCGAAGATTGCGTAGTCATCACAGAAGGCTGTGAGGCAACCATCGGCCTCTTCGAGCAATGCATCGAAGCCAATACGGCAGCATCTCTCGCGGTGATCGATTTGCTCGACTGCTCAACGGCCACACTGAACGGCGATCCCCTTGCGAACGTCAACGAGCCTGCTTCATGCGACCAGCTGAACACCGAGTGCCCTGAGCTCTTTGGCAACTAAGCTCCATCCAACACCCGCCGTGAATCCATTCGGATTTTGAACACGGCGGGCTCGGCTTTTCACATCTTCATTAAGGGTGGTAGTTCTTCGTTTCAACTTCCGGCAAGGATTTCGATCCGAGTCAGCACGAAGAGACGCCTGACATGAAGACATTAAACGGTCGAACAGCAGTCATCACCGGCGCCGCATCAGGCATCGGACGCAGTCTCGCCCTTGCCCTCGCGCGTGAAAACACGAACTTGGCCCTCTGTGATATCGATGAAGCTGGCTTGACTGAAACGGCCAAACAGGCGGCTGAACTCGGCGTGGATGTGTTTCAGCAGGTGCTCGATGTCGCAGACCGTAAGGCGTTTTTCGCCTTTCGCGATCAGGTCGTCGAGCATTTCGCGGGTCGGGTTCATATCGTCGTGAATAACGCTGGTGTTTCGCTACGCGCCACGGTCGACGACATGGAACTCGACGACTTCGAGTGGTTGATGAACATCAACTTCTGGGGCGTAGTCTCGGGGACTCAGGCTTTTCTGCCAATCCTTCGTTCCGTGGACGAGGGCCATATCGTCAACATTTCGAGCGTCTTCGGCATCATCGGCGTGCCCACACAGGCCGCCTATTGCGCGTCCAAATTTGCGGTTCGCGGATTCACGGAATCATTGCGGTTGGAACTCCTGGCCGAAGAGGCCAATATTAACGTGTCGAGCGTCCACCCTGGCGGCATCAAAACGAATATTGTTCGAAATGGCCGGGTTCGCCCGATGTCACGATTCGACGATTCGCAGGATCTCGTGAAGCAATTTGACCGTATGGCGCAAACCTCGCCAGAAGACGCCGCCAAAACGATCATCCAGGGAATCAAACGCAACACACCGCGAATTTTGATTGGCAACGACGCAAAGGCCATCGACGTGGCTCAGCGAACGTTACCGTCTCTGTACCAAAAGCTCGCCGTCCGCATACCCGCGATAGGCCTGAAGATGCGGAAAGACAAATGAACTTCAAGGCGCTGATCTTCCTGTTGTGCTGGCTCCCCTGCCAGGTCTTCGCCCAGGATTTGCCGGACACGACCCCCGAGGATGCGCTTCGGCAGACATTAGGCGATGCACGCGCTCGTTTTCATAAGTGTTATGTCGATCACGTTCCAGCCGCGGCCCGCGTGAACAACGGCGACACCGCTCGACTGAATATTCGAATTCTCGAAAACGGGCGCGTCGACTCCGTGTTTTTTGCAGACACCACGATCGAATCAGAGGCTGCCCGCACGTGCGTCTTGGACGTCGCAAGGACTCTGGATTTTCGAGTCCGAACCAAGAACACATTGATCATCAACGTCTGGCTTGGACTCGATTCGTCGTTTCCAAATATGGTCGCAAAATTGATGGATCCGCCCTCGCGACGAGTCTCGACCGCGGACCTCTTAGAGGTCGTACGAGCCAACCAACGAAGGTTTAATATGTGTTACCAAAACACGACGATGCCAAGCGGTACCGCCACGTTGGTGGTACAATTGGTGATCGACGCTGACGGCAGGGTGTCGTCAACAAAAGTGCTCGAAAACTCCATTAAAGATACCCAATTTGCATTGTGTGCGGCCCGAGCGTTCGAGGCTTTGTCATTTCCGGCTGTCGGCTCAGACGCACCAGTGCTTCTCAAAGTCCCGTTAACCTTCGAAACCAAGTGAGCATCTCATGCAAGAAAAACTAATTCAGCAAGTTGTCGAGCGTACCGGCGTGAGTCGGGAAGTCGCAGTCAAAGTGGTCGATGTCGTGATCGAATTCCTCGGCGAAAAGCTCCCCGCCCCCATCGGTGGGCAAGTCAAAGGTTTCATGGCGGGCGAATCGCTGATGGACTCGGTGACCGACGGCATCGGCGACAAGCTTGGCAGCCTTTCAGGCATGTTTGGCAAAGACTGATCGTCAAAATTGCCACCTGCGACCTCGACGTGGCATCAAAGCGCCTATGAACTCTGTCGCAATCATCATCCCCACCTACAACGAGGCTCTCTCGCTGCCCGACCTCCTGAATGACCTCGCTCAACAAGAGGGGGTCAGCATTCAGGTGATCGTGGCCGACGGGGCCTCGAACGATCACACCTGTGCCTCGGTATCAGGACGAGCAACGGTCGTTCAAAACCATCGACCCGGTCGCGCGGAGCAGCTGAATTTGGGCGTAGAATACGCTCAACATGATTGGATCTTGTTCCTGCACGCAGACTCGCGGCTACGCGATCCCTACTTGATTAAAAACGCGTTGGAACACGTCGGCGCGCTTGGTTCATCAACAGCCGGCCATTTTCCAATCGAATTTGCGGGGCCCGATTCCGACCATCCAGGTTTTCGATTCCTATCGGCCAAATCGAAGCTCAACCGCCCATTCACCATCAACGGTGACCAAGGATTCTTGGTGCATCGTGAGCTCTACGATGCCGTGGGAGGGTTTGATTCGTCGCTTCCGTTTCTTGAGGACCAACGTTTTGCACAACGCGTAAGACAGCTCGGAGAATGGGTCACCCTGCCCGGCCATCTTCAGACCTCGACGCGACGATTCGCGACCGAGGGTTTCGGCCGACGTTACCTTGTCATGGCGGTCGTCATGGGCGTCAATGAAGCTGGGCTCGACGACTTTTTTGAGCTCGTAAACGCCTACACGCCCGACCCACGTGAACCGCTGGACCTTGGGCCAATCATCGCTGCAATCCGTCATATCACGTTCCATGACGGCCCAGACGGGGCCCTGCAATGCTGGTCAGATGTTGGACATTTTCTTCGCTTAAACGCATGGCAGCTGGCTCTTTTACTTGATGTCTATCTATTGCAGGACAGCCCAGTATCACTGACCGATCAATTCGATCGTCATGTCGCGGACAAGTTGAATAACCGCTGGGTAGATGTGTTGGCTGCTGCTCTTGCTGCTTCTTTCTTTCTGGTTGTGGTACCGACTTGGTGGTCCAATAAAGAACGCGCAATTTTTCGCAGGCGTTGAATGTCGAATGTCTTGATCGGTTCTGTGTTTTTGGAAAGGTATCGCATCGATGAAATCATCGGGCGCGGCGCCTTTGCATGCGTGTACCGAGCTCATCAATTGGACCTCGGCCGCGACGTCGCGCTCAAGGTCCTCGCGCCCACCAATGCACGCCCCGAAAAGCTGGCTGAGGCGAAGCTGCGATTCGAACGCGAGGCGAAGCTGGTGGCGCGCCTGCAGGACCCGCACACGATTCACCTCTTCGATTGGGGAACCGCTCCCGAAGGCGACATGTACATGGCGACCGAGCTGATCGATGGCCCGACGCTTCATGAAGTGTGGGCCCAAAGCGATCCCATGCCCTGGCAGCGTGCCATCCGGATCGTGATCCAGATTCTTTACAGCCTTCAAGAAGCTCACGAACTCGGTGTTTTACATCGCGACATCAAGCCATCGAACATCATGCTTTTCGACCGTCCAGGCCGCCCCGACCAGGTCAAAGTCCTGGATTTTGGCATCGCAAAAGCCTTTGAGACCGAAGAAGAAGATCTCGGCGAGAACTCAATGATGATGGCGTTGACGGCGCGCGGACGGGTGGTCGGCACTCCAGGATACATGGCCCCCGAACAACTCCGAGCCGAAGCACTCACGCCAGCCACCGACCTTTACTCGGTGGGAATCATCGCGCTGGAGTTGTTGACCTCTGAGCCCGCATTCAAGTCACGCAACGATTTCCAGACTGCAGCCCTTCAACTCGACGCCGCGCCGCTGACCGTTCCGGACGACATCGAAGTCCCTGACGCCGTGCGCGAGACCGTGAACAGCCTCTTGTTAAAACGCCCCAAGGAGCGACTGCAATCTGCGTCCGTCGCCATCGAAACTTTAAATGCCGCGATTCAGGGCACGACGCTCCCGGCACCTGAAGAGATTCTACTCACCGAAACCGTCGAAGACTCGGATAAGCCATCCAAGACCGCTGAAGCTCCCAAAGACTTCATGCTTCAGGCTTTTTTGGTATTCATTGCTCTGATGATGGTCGTGATCGCCGTGACGCTCTTTGCCTTCCTGGTTTAACTGACCTTCAGGACGTTACGACGCGCGCCTGGCCGCCAGCCCCATGCCACAAACGTACACACACCGACGTGGCAAATCGCAAGATATAATGCGGCATTACCCGGATCTCTTGCGCCCAAAATGGTCGTAATAAGAAAGGGTGCGCCAAGCAAGATGAGACGTTTCCGATAGAGCAAGCCCACACAGCCAATGGCCATGGCATAGAGTGGGAACTCCGCCCAAATCGCCGAGGTCATCGGCATTTTGGCCACCACCACGCCGACGCGAAACAAGACCATCGCAGTCATCGTGCCTGCGATCAGCATGCCAAAACGACGATTGATCTCGTTCGCAAGGAGCGAACGACGAAATAACAAAAGCAGCAGAAACGCGATCAGAACGGGCCGTGACACCGCCCAAAGGTGCGCCATCCGAGCCTCATCGGTATTTGCGAGGTCAGTATGAACCCAATTCCACAAAGACGATCCGCCCCATAAAAGCCCTGCGAGGATCATCAAGAACGACCGCAATCCCTGAGCAACTCGAGGATCAAAACGCTCCGCAATTCGCGAGAGCAAAGCCAGGTGCTCGGCCTCCTCCGCCCTATTTATTTCGGCCTCCTTGACCTTCGCTTGAAGCCCAGGATCGGGAGCCTCCATCGCATCGAGCGTAGCCCTTGCTCCCTGCACGTTGCCCTGAGCCAGATAGTACAAGATCAGAGCAATGGCTGTTCGCTTTAGCCCGTTTTGAGCCACGTCGTTATCTGGCCACTGTTTCAGGGCCTGCCGAAATCCAAACCGACACTCCGCAAAAAGGTCGGTCATGTCAGCAACCGACGTACCACCGCCGCTCAGCCCTGCCTCGAGCTTATCCAACACGAGTACCGACGCATCCGCCAGCTCGAGTGATCCTCGATGCTCCAGATAGCCTTCGATCGCTGCTGCAAATTCGTCCACCGAGGCAAAACGGTCGTCCTTGTCACGCGCCATCGCTCGATGAACGATGGCGACCAGCGACTTAGGCGTGTCGTCTGCAAAGATCACCGGCTCCGAAACAAAAGCCGCGCGCAGGACGTCCACCAAGTGCTCGCCCTGATGCGGCGGAACGCCTGAGATCACTTCGGCTAGATTCGCGCCCAAGAGGTAGATGTCTGTACGCACGTCGATGCCGTAGGCGTCTCCTACGGTCATCTCTGGCGCCATGTAGTTCGGCGTCCCCGCAAGTCCAAGAGAGTTCTCACGCGTCGGTTTGAGGGCGCTCTCGCTCCCATCCACACTGAGTGCAATCCCCCAGTCCAGGACGTAGACCTCCCCGAACTCACCGATCATGATATTTTCGGGCTTGATGTCGCGATGCACGATGCCGCGACGATGGGCGTAACGAATCGCGTTACAAACCTGGGTCAACACTCGAAGATGCCACACGAGGTCATGGCTGCCGGCTGCCAGAACTTCGGCCCACGAAGTCCCCTCGATGCGTTTCATCACGATGAGGGGCGCGCCATCGGAGTCACGCCCCAGGGAATAGACCGGGACTACATTCGGGTGTTCGACCAGGCCTGTGACGTAGGCTTCCTGAAGAATGCCTTCGATGATTCGAGGGTCGTTTGCTGATTTTGGCGTCTTGACGGCGACGTTGCGCTCAAGCCCAACCTGCCGGGCCAAGCCAACGCGACCCATCCCACCTTCGCCGATCAAACGAAGCCATTCCAAGTCTGGGCGCTTATCGCCGATGGCCTCAAACGAAAAATGTGGGAGCTCTTCGAGGAGCTTATGAGAGGTAGCTTTGGCAGCCGATCTGAGTGGAACGACTGTCTCGCCGGGGGGAAGTTCCAGCGTCCGCGAATCGAGTTGAAGCGTATCGAGAATTTTATCGAACTCGCCTTCCGGCACTTTTTCCATCTGAAACGAACTCACTTGCCGCCGTGAAGCCCACCACCACGAAAAGAACGGTTGGTAGGACTGGTCATGCGCGCCGACCGATAGGAACGACCACGCCAGTGAACATACATGTCACCCGATTTGCGTTCCATTTGTTTGTCCGAATTCGGATCAGGGCTGTCATCGGGACCAATCGCCAATGCCAAGGCGACTCCACCCACCAACAAGAATGCGGACATGGCGCCCAACATCAGGTTTTCGGTTTTCATGAACATCAGTTCCATCCTCTCCAGTCATCTCGAAAATAGGACACGATGACCGGCCTGACCAGTGTGTTCGGCTCGACGGGTTGCCTGGCCTTCAAATCCGCAGGAAATCTGAAGCTGCTCGCATCGAAGGCCGTCTCGTAATACCGACCCGTAAACGAACGCAGAGGAGCCTCCGGCGATTCCTGCAAACTTGCCAAACCAAAGCCCCAGATTCCGAACGACGGAACGTCGACGAAATAAGGCCGAACCTGCCATCCGGCCGTCTCGAGACTGCTGATGGATGACCAATAGGTACGATTGGCAAAAAATGGGCTTCCAAGTTGCGCTGCCACGAGCCCACCCTTGGCGACCACACGCATCAGCCCCTGATAAAATGTGACCGAATAGAGCTTTGCCAATGATTCATGATGGGGGTCGGGCAAATCGACAATCACCAAATCGAAGGGGCCCATCTGCGTGTTTTCGACAAACTCAAACGCATCGTCGTGAATCACCTTGACCACCGGGTTCGCAAACGAGTCGGCGTTCAGCTTACGAAGAGTCGGATCGGTGCGGCCTAGACGCACCATTGCAGGGTCGAGATCGACCAGCACAATCTGCTCAATCTCTTTGTACTTCTCGAGTTCGCGCAGCGCCAAACCGTCCCCACCGCCAAGGACCAAAACCTTGGAAATCTTGGCGAGCCGTGTGGCAGCCGGGTGCACCAACATCTCGTGATACCGATATTCATCGGCGGATGAAAACTGAAGCGAACCGTCCAAGAAAAGCCGAGTATCCAAAGCCTTACGTGTCATCACCATGCGTTGGTAAGGCGTTTGCTCCAGATACACCACCGGATCTTCGTACAGATTGCTCTCCACAATCCGTTCGATTTCGTGCGTCTGGAAAGCAGACAAACCCAAGACCGATGCCGTGATCAAACATGCCGCGGCTAACACTCGACGGCTGTGAATTTGCTTCCAAAATACCGACAACCCAACGCCCGCGATGGCGACATTGAGCAATCCAATCCAGGCCGGAGCGCCCAGAAGGCCCCAGAGCGGCAAAAAGATAAAAGGAAAAGCCAATCCACCGACCAGGGCACCGATATAGTCGAAGCCCATCATGGCTCCAACACTGACCCGAAGGTTGTTGCGTGTGCCTTCAGATAACCGAATCAACAAAGGGATTTCCAGCCCAATCAGGCTGCCAATCCCCAGAATCAATCCGACACGACCCACGTCGAAGAACTCGGTCCCGCCGTACAATAAAAAGAGCGTCAGCGAAGAAATCCCGCCCAGAAAACCCAATAATACTTCGGTCCAAATGAACCAATCCAAGAGCCGATTCTCGACGCGTGTCGAAGCGAAAGACCCGATGCCGTACGCCGACATGAAGAGGCCAATCGTCAGCGAATATTGGAACGTAGAATTGCCCGCAAGATAAGTGCTCACCGTGCCGATCGCGAGTTGATACACGATTGCGCACGTTGCGGCGGCACCGACGCTGGCCGTCAAAACGGCGAGCTCAAACTTCTGACGGGAAGGCGTCGTCATTAGAGTGCAGCGTGAACGATGATCGCGAACCCGATGTACGAGGAACCCTCGATCAGGCCCACTGCCAGATTATCTTTGATGTGGATTTCTTCGTCCAAATCAAAACGAACCAGCAGTCGCAGAGCGATTCGACCGAGCCAAAGCATCGCCAAACCAAGCAAATACATGCCGATCATCAGCAGCACATCTTGCCACCATTCCTGAGCGATTTTTTCGCCGACAATCAAGCCGTGAAGAATGATCGCGGCGGCGACCATAAACATACCGTTACTCGCACCCACCGCGGCATTCTTGTCTTCACAAAGCTCCTTTCGAGGATCGAAAGGCGCGATTAAATGATAGGCCAATCGGGCGACAAAGAGTGCCGCAATGCCTCCAAGACTCCATCCGATATATTGCAGTACGAGCATCCCGATTTGTTCGGTATTCATGCTTCCACCTGTGGTTTATTTTGAGGTTTTTCGTCAATAATTGAGATTTCTTTCCAGTCCACGATGCGGTGAATCGTCCATTCTTCTTCGCCAGACCTCTGGTCACGAGAATTCTCGATCCAGATTTCACCGGGTCTCGTTGGGAAAATACTGGGGCGATACACTTCGGAACGATAACTTGCCGTGGCCACACCGAGTTCTCGATATTCGGTGTATTTTTCGACGCCTGAATTATCCTGATCCAGTTCGTACCATGCATCACGGTAAATCACGTGTCCGTTATTTGCCTTGAGTTCGCCGGGCTCCGGTGGGGCTCCTAATAAAATCTGTCGATAATATTTGGTATGGTCTTCTCCCTCAGAATCTTCCCATTCTTTTTCCCATCGCGTCTCAGATAGAAAACGCACCAGACCAGAGGCAGATGTGAGCGTGAGCTCAATGCTGGTTTCACCGTAGCTTTCATAGGAGGCCCAGCGCGTGACGGTCCATTCCTCGCCACCCACCCTAAGGCGAGAGCCCGTCCCTAGCGTCGCCACCCATTCGGCCATTTTGTCGCCTCGTTTGAACCAAACCCAACCCGCAAGCACAAATAGGAGGCAAGCCACGATCAATAGTGGCCACTCGGCGAAGGGAGCTGGCGATGAGGAAAGCAACTGTCCGCCCACCGGGACACTCCCGCTCGTCGCCTGTTCAACGCCAATATCAACGTCGTATTTTCCATCCGCCGGAACGCGAAAATCAAATGCAGTCACAGCGTTTGTTTCGTCCCAAGTCCCGCTTTCGCCTTCCTCGTGCCAGGTTCCAGTCTCGTGCCAGTAGCTGTCATCCAATTCAAAAACCAAGGCACCGTTTTCATCGGCCAATGAGGCCGAAATGACCGCCGATGAATTCAAAGGAAGCGCACGAAGCGATCCAAAAGCGAGCCGGTAATGCAGGTCTGACTTCAAGTCTAGATTTGTAAACTCAAGGGCATTTCCCCCAGGCGTCAAAACACTTTGAGAACTCGCGACCACCGTCGTGGCGCGACGTATACCTGCATACCCGGCAAGGGCGAGCAGCACGATGCCCGCGATCAGGGGCAAGAGATGTCGGTTCTTAAGCATGAAGTTCTCTTATCACGTGATGGCTGCCGTGACCAAAGCATGTGTCAGGGGTTCATCTTTCGGCGAATGACTTCGACGGCACGGCAGGCGGGGCCGTAACCCGTGGCCTCGCACGCACGCCGAAAATGAAGCTCGATGGCTCCCAGGTCGGCGGGCATCGGATGATTTTCTTTGACCAACTCATCGCAAGCGACCGAGTCGTCACCGGCACACGCCAATTCCAGAAGATAAATGCCCTGGGTCTTGTCCACGCCGACGCCGCGACCATAGAGGTAGGCCAGTCCCAGATTTGAGCATCCCCGATAGAAGCCGTTCTCGCAGGAAAAGCGGTAGTTTTTCACCGCTGCGCGCATGTCCGTCTTGGTTCCACGCCCGGTTTCCTGAGCGTACCCCAGGTTATTGCACCCGACTGCGTCACCCAAATCACACGCCTTTTTGGCGTAGGAAAACCCCTGTTTTTCGTCTTTTGCGACGCCCACTCCCGAGAAAAAATAATGGGAGAGGCTAGCACACGAGATCGGCTCTTCGAGCAGGCAGGCCTTGCTGACATAAGAAAAAGCGAGGTCTGGATTGGCGGTCACTCCCAAACCTTTTTCGTACATGTTCGCGATCGATCCGCAGGCCGTAGCGTCGTCCTGATTACACGCCCACTCGTAGAGGTCTGCGGCCCAAACCAGGTCGGTTTCCATGCCCCTGCCAAATTCGGCCATCCACGCCAGATTCGTACAACCATTGACCTCGAGGAGCGTGCAAGACGTTTGAAAAAACGCCACCGCGGCATCGTCGTCTTTAGGGACGCCCAGCCCCTCTTTGAGCATCACGCCGGCGTTAACGCAGGCGCCGGCGTCCTTGAGGTCGCACCCTTTCACGTAGGCCGCCCACGCCGATGGATATTCTGCGGGACCACCGATCGATTTTTCCAACGTCCAACCATAATTGCGACAACCAACCGAGTGGCCACGCTCACAACCTAGACGCGAGTGTTCGCGGGCGCTGGGTTCGTCTTTGGAGATGCCTTGGCCGTTCATCTCAAGGTACCCAAGCCAGGTGCAAGACTCGCTGTCTCCCTGTTCGCAGCCCATGCGATAGAAGATCGCAGCCTGAGCCGGATCACTCGCATCGAGCGCGACGCCCTGGGTCCGGCAGTCTAAGGGTTGGCATCGTGGCGTGGTGCCATCCGGGGCTTTCTCCCATCCGGCTTGAGGGGCGCCGCAACCGACAAGAAACGAGAATAAAAGGATGTTTCGAAGCATGGACTAGACCCGCTGAAATTCGTAAAAATCCGGGAGGTTCAAAATCAGGGTCAGTTCATCGAGCGCTGTGTAGACCTCATCCAAGAAAGTGGACTCGCCGAGGTCTCGAACCTCCAACCGGTCGCGATAATGCTTTTCAATCCACGCTTTCAATGCCTGATAAAGTTCGGCATTAAACCAAATCCCCTGATGAGAGGCCTCAAGTTCCGATTTGGACAATGGCACCCGAAGCCGCAGGCAAGCAGGGCCGCCGCCATTGCGCATCGATTGTTTTAGACCGGCAAAATGAACCGAGCCAAACACGCCACGTTCAACGCAATCGGCCACATAGGCGGCTGTACGTGGATTTTCTGCGACCTCTTGGGCGGCGATCAGTCGGCGATTCTCGGGCGGCCCCACAATCTGCGAATTAAAGAGGTAACTCGTGACCGTGTCAGCCAGACTGACTTGATCCGCAGACACGATCTCACGCTCAAGGTCTGGAAACTCATCGATCAAAAAATCGGTGGCCGAGACCCCACCCACAAATGCTTCCGCATGCGCGAATAAGAGAGTCTCGTGGGCCACGGCGATCACATCGTTATGAAAGACCCCTGCGTCGATGGCTGCGGGATTCTGATGCAGAAACGCGGGGCGGCGCACGCCGTGAGTTCGGGCGATCGCCTCGAATGATTCGCGCGTCTGACGCGCCGGAAATCGAGTAGGCGCCGGCCCGTCCGCGAACGCGGATCTGCCGTACACAAAAACTTCGATGCCTGGCTCGGACGGGCTCGCCGCCAATCGCATGAAATTCGCAGCACCTTCGTCCGCAAACGCTCCCACACCGGGCAGAGGCGTATGATGGGTGAAGGATTCGCCCTCAGGAAAGATCGTTCGAAGCATCGATGCTGTGTGATCGACTTCGATCGCGCGATGAAACTTGCTCGTCAGGTTGGCGGCGGTGAAATGCACTCGACCGTCAAACGTGTCCGCCGAAGGGGAAACCGTCGCCGCGTTGGCCACCCACATCGCTGAGGCAGAGCTGCAAGCAGAGAGCAATCGCGGCTGTGTAGCCGCGGACCTCATCACGTCTTCATTGGAGCCCGAGAAGCCCAAACGACGTAACGTGGGCAAGTGTGGGCGTTCATGCGGCGGGAAAACTCCCTGCAAAAAACCCCACTCCCACAGCTCTTTCATTTTCTCCAACCCCTCAAGCGCCGCAGCCTTAGGATTGGCGACCTCGCCGCGGTTGGCCATTGATGCGACGTTTCCGTCCGAGAGTCCGGCATAATGATGCGAGGGGCCCACAAGGCCGTCAAAATTCGCCTCACTCATGACCGACCTCAAAAATCGTCGGCGTCGTCATCGGGGGTTTCCTGAAGCTCCTCGAGCGTGATCAACAACGAATCGTACTCGTCGTTGACGTCTTCGAGCTCCTGCAGGACCTCAACAACTTCGGTGTTTCGAAACACGTGGGAACAGATCGTCCAGTCGCCGTCGCGCTCGGCTTCAACCCAAAGCACCTCAACCCAATCCCCTTTTTTCGTTCTCTCGATTCCGAAGACCACGCGCACGCTTTCTTCATCATCCGCCTCGTGGTCGACTTCGGCGATTTCCAGGTCCTCAAGCGACGTCTCGAAACAAAACGTTTGGCTGTCATCGTCACTGGTATGTTCAATCAGTTCGAACTTCATCATTGCTCCCAAGGCAGGCCATTTGACGCGTTCTAGACACTGGTGGAAGTGTTGGCAAGGATAGATTCCACTTGGATTTCCAATCCGTTGACACCCGTGCCGGCTCGCCGCACACTTACTCGCATAACTGGGAGTCGTTCATGAAAATTGTGTGTTGGTCCTGTCACACGGTCGCTGAGTCGATCGAGACCATTTCTAGAACTCAAGAGTGCGTGAAGTGCTTGGTAGATCTGCATTGTTGCCGCATGTGCAAATTCTACGAAGAGTCGACGTCTAACGGCTGTAAGGAAACTCAAGCCGAGTACGTTCACCGCAAAGAAAAAGCGAATTTCTGCGATTATTTCAAACCGGGAATTCAAGGGGTCGTCGAGGAATCAAAGGCCGACGACGCCAAAGCCAAACTGAACGCGCTCTTCAAATTCTGAGGTCGTCACCGCCGATGGATCGGTGAATCCTTGACCACAGAAACGACCTGCCTCATCATCATTGCGGCGACAAATCCCAAAATTGTTACGAGGTATGAAGTGAAGAAGTTCCTTGCGTTGGCAATATGTGCAGTAGCTGTCGGTTGCGGTGATACCGCAACGACAACGACCAACAACAACACCAATAACACCACCAATAGCGGCACTGATCGAGCCGTCACAATTGCAGCACTGACAGGCAGTGCGACAGACGGTGAGGCCGTCTACGGGCAACTCTGTGCCGTTTGCCATGGTGCCGACGGTGCTGGAACAGCCGCCGGGAATTCCCTGATCGACTCGACGAAGACAAAAGACGAAGCCATCGACTCGATTTTGAACGGTGTGAGTGGGACAACCATGGCTTCATTTGCCGCCCGCACAGACCAAGAACTCGCAGACTTGACCGCTTACACGCTGGCTTTCCAGCCATGAGTACACCGGAGGTCCTCGACCGTTCGGGTGGCCTCTGGGTTGTCTCCAAACCTGCTGGATGGGTGGTTCACCCGACCGGCGACCCCACACAAGAAGACCTCTTGGCCTGGGCCCAATCCTTGGGTGCCCCCGCCACGATTGCGCCCTTGCATCGACTCGACCGCGAAACCAGCGGGGTCGTGCTTTTGGCCGAAAACCCTCAAAATCATTACGACTTGCTGAAAGGATTTGAACGCGGCGAGGTCAAGAAGACCTATTTGGCTCTCGTGGTCGGCCATCCTCGGCCTCAGGGCACGATCAACAAGATGCTGGACGACGACCGTCGTGGCAAAAAGCTTGAGGCCTCGACCTCGTACGTCACGCTGGAAACCTTCGAACGTTGTGCCCTTCTCGAAGTCTCGCCGACCACGGGGCGCAAGCACCAAATTCGGCGTCACCTCCACGGGATCGGTTTTCCCATTCTGGGCGATAACCGATATCGACCGCGCAAACGTATCAATATTCCAGGTTTCCCTGGCCGACTCTGGCTTCACGCAGCGCGCCTAGAATGGGGCGATCTCAGCTACGAGGCGCCCCTTCCCCAGACACTTCTTGAGCATTTGGAGTATCTTCGCTCCGTTTTACCGGAAAATTCCGCCACCACTGTGACATGAATTTCCGGTTCTAAGACCACCATAATTGAACAAATTGGGTTGGGTCCGCATGGCCACTGGGCTTGCCAGCGGTGGCATGCCCTATGCAATTCCTTGAACCAGCCGAGGAGGACAAGATGGTAGTCATCGCAAGCTGGACAGTAGACTCAAGGAAAATCGAACTCATGCACGAACACGCACGCAGCCGAGTCCGCGGTAAATGGGAATACCGCGTCGACGGTGAGGTCAAGATGTATGGATATGGAACGCCTCAGGAAGCGCGTGAGGCGATGCACAGCCGCCGCAAGCTCAGCTACTAAGGCTACCAGCAGGCCGGCAGGCCATCGAGCGCGGTAGCGGCCGGTGCTTCGAACTTCGAACAGTCGTCGCCATCCATGATTCGGTAGCTTCGACTTGTCGTGAATGGGCGCGCCGCGTCAGGCACTCCTTTTCCGGCATGCAGGTTTCGGGCGTCCACAGCAGGAATGCGACATGGAACAGGCGCATTCGCATAGGCACCAAGGTCAGACCCGTTTTTGGCCGCAATCACCAGGAATCGTTCTGCAGCGAGTGTCCCTTCAAGTTTGACGGCCTGAAACTCACCCAAAGACGATGGTTCTCCGACCTTCGTGGCGCCTCCCCAGATCATCAAGGCTTCTCCATCACCGTAGAGGTCCAACACCCGAGCCTGCAGTGGCTCAGAGGTCGCGAGTTTTATCTCGGTCGTCTGCCCGTTACACAGCGCTCCGCCTGGTCGTGCGTCGAATCGAAGCGAAACATCCTTGTTCTCCGTGGGCAGCTCCGTCAGGTCACCGCCTTCAACCACCGGTCCAATCATCTCGGGGAAGGTCACCGGCGACGCCGACTTGAGCTGGGTCCCCATGTCCAGGTTCCACGTAACCTCAAGCATCGACTCGCGCCCATGAAGCCGTGTCACACGGCCACGAAGCACTGCATCGACGCCTTTTGGCAATTTAAGACCGTCCCAATCTGGAGGCAGCCGAACGAGTTCAAGATTGGTTTTGCTGATGGCAGTCGAAATGCGGTCCACGAGCCACTCCGCGCGTGGCCCTCCGTCGATGCCCAAATCATGAACATTATCGATCGAGACACGTTTCTTTTTGGCCGTTAACAGAACGCCCTCAAGCTCACTTGCCACCTGAATCAGATCGCTGTCAAAACTGGCGCGTGGCGCCGCGTTAAACGACTCCACAGCGCTCGCTTTCACGACCGCCATCGCGCAAACCTGAACCGCATCCTGTTGGGTGTTCCATAACGTGATTTGAGGCTCGATCTCAGAACAACGATACCCCTGACAGATACGATCTCGCAGAGTCGTCACGGCCTTCGTTTTCGCGCGTTCTGAGGCGTTGTCTTCACTCACAGCCACGAAAGCAGTCTCTTGCAGGTAATTGGTGGGCGGAATGCGATTTCCAAGGCATTTTGACCCCTCAAGCGACGCTTGGGTGGGCACCTCTACCACCTTGGCCTCTTCCTTCTTTCCCTCATTTCCGCTGCACCCAACCACCAAACACATTGCTACGACAAACCGCTTCATTTGAACTCCGAGGTCGTTACGAGTTCTTGGAAGACCGGAGCAGCTTCTTCAATGCCGCCGGCCGTACCCGATTGGAGCGTGAACCGATACACAGCCCCCGCCTGATACGTGTCAAAGTGAAGGTAATGAGCCGCAAAGTTGGGATCAGGGTCTTCGTAGGCTGAGATCACGCCAGTGGTCTTGCCCCACACGACCTTCTCTGGCCCGGCGATCTTCACGTGGCCAATTCCAGAGGCACCGTACTCTTCGCTGGCCGCGCCTTGAATCCACGCTGCGCCTTGAGAAGCTGACATCTCCATGCGCGTCACCGAGATCTCCCCGGTTCCATACATATTCGTCATGTACAAAATGATGCCCATACCCACGGGGCCAATCGCCCAGTCTGTGGGTTGGGTAAACTCAAGATGACCTGTGTCGATGCGCGTCGACCCTGTCGTGTTGGTGTTCGTCGTCACGGTCTTGGTCACGTCACCCCGCATCATCCGGCCAACGCCCGGATCGGCCTCGCCGGCCCGAGCCAGAACAAGGTCGGGGTTTCCCTCGACGGCTGGCGTCTGTTGACGACCCCGAATCTGGCGAAACTGTTGTTTCAGCCACGCGTCCATGTCGCCCGCTGAAATGTCTTTGCCGGGTTCGGCTGCCCAACCGCGCAAACCGCCCAACAACAAATACGAAAATGCGGGACGTGTCGAACCCGGAAGCTGGCCGGCCACTTCGTCGCCAGCGGCCGCCGAAAACACCAACGTGCCTTTCGTGGTGGTCATCGGTTTCGAGATCGGAACCACGGGTTGAGTGCCCTCGGCCAGCAATTTACCTTCGGGGTCACGCCCCGAAAAACATGCGTCCAAGACCACAAGCGTTCGCGCCTGTTTGCCGGCCTCAAGCGACGCGATCAGAGATTTCCGAGGCAAGCTTCGGGCTTGAATACTGGTGATGGTTTGTTGGGCATCCATGCCAATGATGGCGCCATCCGAACCGTCCGTGAGCGCGGCTCCATGGCCAATAAACACGAACCAAAGCGACGCGTCCGCATCCGCCGTGGCGACAGCCTGATCCACAAAACGCTGGATTTCCTCGGAGGTCGCCGCTTTATCGGTCAGCGTGTAGACCTCTTTCATGCCCCGGGCTTTGCGAAAATAATTTTCCCAATCATTCGCATTCTGGATCGCTCCAGGAACGTCGGGCAAAAACGCGTAATCCTCGATCGCGACGATGATTGCGACGTCTTTCTGGGCGCCTTCGACGGGTTCCCAAGATGCCATTTCAGGCCAATCTTGAACCCCGCCCGACGTCTGAGTGCCGTTCGGAGCGGCACCAAGAACCGTGTATTGAGGCGTCGCACAACCCGTAAGAGCCGTGAATGCAAAAACAGCCAACCATTTAATCTTCATTATATTTTCCCACGCTCTCTAAATTCACGCGGCCATGGATGTCCGGAATGCTAGGACATCCATGGCCCAAAGTTGACTATTTTCCGGCGTTAAGTCGAAGTTTGGCCAGGTCCTTTTTGACCTCTGGAGTCAATTTGCCGTCGGCTTCCATCTGTTTTTCGACGGTGTCGATCGTGGCCACGGTCGCTTCGGCTTTTTTCTCGTTCGGGAAAAACGCCAAAACTCGCGCGACATACATGGAGCCGTCCGGCGTCCCTACCCTTTCCACCGCGCAATATCTGTCGTCTTTCACGAACGAAGCCAGTCCTTCTGCGGCTGTCATCACGACATTATCGTTTGCGACGTAACCCGCGACCACATTCGATGAGCTAAAGGTCTGCGACGAGATCGTTTCACCCAAATATTGGACTGCTTGAGTTCGCGCATGCCGCATGGCCATCGACCGAGCGATGTCGTCGGTCGCCGAGGGTGGCGAAACCCCAACGAAGAACTGTCCGTCGTTGCTCTTAGGAAGTTCATCCACCCAACTGCAATCATCGTTGATTTTTCTGTCGGTCACACGAAATGCAAAAAACACCTCGTCAAACTTCGTTCCGCGACGCCAGACCCAGCCGTCTGCGACTTCGAATCCACCACTGCCTTGAGCCAACGACGCCTGCGCGTCAGCGTTTGTCGCCGCACCTGATTTTTCGAAAATCGAGCCTTTCCCGTACCAAAACTCGCCAATATAGCGGTCTGTACAGTTGCCCGGGCCCGAATTGCAGCACGCTTCAAATCCCGCGGGATCCTCAACGTGAGCTACGAGTTTACGCGTCAGGTCATACTGTACTCGAATCGACGTGCCTGATTGGTGACCAAAATTGCCCGCCCCCTCGCCGGCGCCCTCGACCACTTTGGCTGCTTCGCTTTCAATTCCCAGATTCGCCGAAACCTCTGTTGATGAATTGTAATATTCATCAAAGTTACCGGCAGCTTTCACGTCTTTATAAGTGACGAATTTAGAGCATTCCGTCTGGATGCCTCTATTTTCGTCGATGGCTTCTTCAGGCAAGTCGTTGGCCAAAAATCGGCCGATAAAATGGGTAGGGTCATCGTCAAAAGAAGCGCGCAAAAACACGCCCTTTCGGGGGCCTTTCAAATTTGGGCCAAGTTCCTGCCCCGTCATTTCCATTTTGGGATCTTGTGGTCCTGAACATGCCGACAGTCCAACCAAAGCGACCACAGCCGCTGACACTATTCGAAGCTTCATCTCAATTCTCCATGATTTTATTTTTACGACCCGTGGTTGACGCGAGGTCGAGCGAGTCTATTCATTGCCGGCTGAGTTTAATCGACTTCCGATTCGAGCGCGTAGAGCCCGGCCATGAAGATTTGACGCATCGCCATTGCACGACGCAAGTCTTGGTTTTCTTCGGTGGCGTCGGTGATCATGGGCAAGAGCCGCTCGATTCGATCGAGCACGTCACCCCCCACAGAAATGTTCAAATCCACGGTGCGTGATTCCAACTCTCTATGCAGTTGATCCATTTGATCGGCCGTAATTCGGCGCGTACTGAACACATCATCGTCGTCGTCGATCATTAAAACCTCGCAGTTATGGCGGGAGTCTGCCCTAACATGCCGGAGGCTTCAAGCACCGCTCGTAGGTAGACGGGGCTCGAAGGCGGCTCTAGGGATTCCAGCGTACATCCAGAATTTTTCGATTGGGCACGTCCACCAGAAACTCAAGACTGCCGTACCGACTGTGAGCCACAACCCTAACAGGCTTCTGCGGATCGTCGAAATTTGCCAAATCTGCAAACTCGAGCTGAATCCCGTCTTTGGTCAGCTCATTCTTGCTGGGGCCCTCACCCATGTTGTCACCCACGCGAAAAACCGGGTCCATCCACGCCAATTCGCGAGGCAATACGAGCTTGAGGTCGTCTTTTCCGATGCCCAGATCCACGTCGACTTTGCCGGACTTTTCGACCAGCGCCCCCAGCGATTCGGGGGTGATCTTCATCGCGTCAAACCACGACTTTTCGGCAGTGATCACGTCTTCAGGTTTCTTTCCAGTGCTCGTTGGCCGGGTTTGAGCCAGGCGATACTGATCCGTGTCAACCCACACCACCGCATCGTCTGTGATCAAAATGGAACGTCCCAAAACGATGTCATCCACGCCCTTTTTCTGCCCAAATAGATCCCAATCCACCTCGAGTTTGCCAAAATCAGTTTTGGCCTTTGCCGCAACCACGGGCACGGTCTCCCCAACTTTGAACACCTGGTAATCGTCGCGATGCATGTCGGTGAAACGGATCGCCATCAACAAGGTGGCATTGCGCAACGGCCGATCGCTTTGATTCGAGACCACGACGTCCAGCGCGCTTCCCAACAAAGTCGGCTCGGTTTCCAAAAAGAGGTGCGAGTCTTCGACCAAGATTTTTTCGAACTGCGACCCCATTTTTTCGGAACAATATTTGAGGTCCTCCAAGATCAGGTTCCATTGCTCCTGATTCCGTCTGCGCGAGAAATGATCCAGCACCTTTTTCCGCCCCTTTTCGTCGTCGCCCGCTTCGAAGAAAGCCTGTGCAAGATGAAGGTCCGGACTGAACGCCCCCGCCCCCACCATCGTGGCCTGATAGATATCGACGATCGCGATGCCTTCCTTGGACTTGCGCAGAAAAGAACGCGCCGTATAGGGATCCATCATGTCGGTCAAAAGCGCTGATTGTTTGGGATAATAGGCCGCAGCTTGTTGAAAGAGCAGAGTCGCCTCGGCTGCGTTGCCATTGCGCGCATTTGCCAACCCCAGCAGCAAGAGCGCAGGAGCAGTGCGGTCGGGATGATTTTTCACAAAATCATTCAATTTCGAAATCGCCAAGACGCGTTGCTGTGCACCCTCAGTCGAGGTCGATAACTCGATCAAAGCCCACGCCTCAAGAAGGTGGGCCTCAACGTCGTCGGGAGCCTTTATGGCCGCCGCACTTGAAGCCTCCAACGTCGCTTGCCAATTGCCTTCGGCCGCCGCCAGATAGGCGCGATCGCGCAGCAAACAAAGCTCATCCCACTCGGCTAAATGACGGTAATAAACGGTCGAATAGTCGTTCATCACGCCGAGCAGCTCGAGCTCAAGACCCGAAAGAGCGTCCAATATTTCACGGCGCTCGGCTTGCTCTTTGCGCAGGTCATTTAGGACCGTCTTGGCCTGCTCCCTGTCCAAGCTGGCGCCCGGCGTGGCCATCGAGACATCCGCCTGAACCATCGACATCGCAGACAACACGGTACGGGTCACCGTGTAGGTGGCTTCTTGGTTTTCGAGCTCTGTCTGCCGCGCATAAACCTTCATCAAGACGTCCATCACCTTGCGACGGGCGTCCAAAACATCGGGGGCCACCCCCTCAAAATCCTGCTTGACCATCACCTGCAGGTAAGACCGCAGATCTCCTTCCGACTCCAACGCTCGATCCATGGCGTGAATCACGCGAACAGTCTTATCGATATCGTAGGCGGACTCGACCGTCTCCACCTTGAGCGCTTCGAGAGCGGGCGAAAAAAGCACTTCAGCGTTTTCCTGCGCGGTCTGCAGAGCGACTCGCTTCTGCCATTGCCAGATGGCAACCACCCCCACAACGATCAGAATCGGTACCAAGAGCCAACGAAGGGGATTTTTGGGTTTTATTTCTTCCATGCCGGCAGTCTGCCGGTGAACGCGCAACCGAACAAGAGGCCGTTTGATGCCGTTTTCGAGGAATTCGGTAGAGCTAAACCCGCTGAAGTTGTCACGGAACAGACAGAAGGTAGACTGATTCCTATGAGAAACCCGCTTGCTGTCATCCTGCTCCCTCTCGGCCTGCTCGTGAGTGGATGCAATCTATTCCTCGAACTCACACCCATTCCAACTGGGGGTGATGCCGACATCGATTTGGCCACGGATGCGGGCCAGACCGGCGATGACTCGAACAGCGACACGAACGTGAACGATGCTGCGCCGGATTCCGACGCCGGCATAGAAAATCAGGGACCGTGGAAGTTCGTTGCAACAGGCACTCATCACTCGTGCGCCATCTCAAAAATGGGCGAGACGTATTGCTGGGGTTATGGAGGCGACCATCAGTTGGGCAACGGCGATATTGAGTCGTCGGCGGTCCCAGTTCTGGTGCCAACCCCGGGGTTCGAACTCAGGACCTTGACGCTCCACGAAGAGTTTTCGTGCGGACTCGACACCGACGATGAGCTCTGGTGCTGGGGCTCTTTTGGCAATTTCGAGGGATCCCAATACGACACGCCAACCCACATTATGCAGGGTCAGTGGAAAAAAATTGATGCCTCAAGAACCCATGCCTGCGCGCTGAGCATGAATGACGAACTATGGTGCTGGGGGCATAATCATGCCCAACAAATGATGCTTGCGGATGGGTCGACGCCAGATGACGTAGGCGAACCAAGTGTCATCGATCGAAAGAGCGACAACCCAATCATCGATTTTGCCGTCGGCGGCAGCATCACCTGCATCCTCTACGCGGACCGGGTCGACTGCAGAGGCAGCTCGGTGGATGGGAGTTCTCCAGACAGCGGGGAAATCTCCATTCCCCTGACTTTTGCAGCGACTCGAATCGAAGCGGGAGAGCACCACCTATGTGTCTTGGATGACACCGGCCAGGCACAATGCGTCGGCAGTGCTCAATACATCGCACAATTCCGCGAGTCCGCGACCCCGACTGAATTCGCAAAGTTCAGAAGTGCACCCAACCTTAGGGACTTATCGACCGGAAACGAGTCTGCCTGCGGCATCGACACCGATGGGCACCTGACCTGTTGGGGCGCAAATCACCGGGGTTATTTGGGCCGAGGTTTCGAGACCAATAACTTCGCCCCATTTGCACCTGACCCCACACTCAGCGAACGGACTTACACTCAGGTTTCCTCGATCTACGAACACACCTGCGCGCTGACCGTGAGCGGCAATATCGATTGTTGGGGGCTTGGAACGTATGGGCGACTTGGAGACGGCGAGCTTGGTTTCACCGAAGACCCCGTAGCGATGATCGCAGCCCGCAGCTTCGTGAAGGTTGAACTGGGCAATTACCATACGTGCGGACTGCAGGCAGACGGCGGCGTCGCATGTTGGGGACGCGGGTTTTATCAAGGACTTGGCAATGGAACGCTCGATCACCAGCCCGATCCTGTCGACGTCCCGGGAGTTGACGCACGGTTCTTGGCCGTTGGAGGATATGTGGGCTGCGCCGTGAACAAGGACAATACCGTGGCCTGTTGGGGCCTCGATGAAGATGGGCTTTTGGGCAACGGCAGCCGCTCAAACGCCTTGCTTCCCGACGTGCAGGATTTTGTCCCCACCGACCCCATCGCTGGCATCACCGTGGGCCAGAACAACGCGTGCTATTGGCTCGATATCGCCGACAACACAACAATTAACGGATATTGCTGGGGCCGAGATTCGACCCTCGGCACTACGGGCTCGGGACTCACCCCCGTTTTGTTATCCAACCACATGTCTCGGGCAGACATCCGAGCGGGTACCGACCACGTGTGCGCAACAAATTTCAGTGATCTGGGCATCTGTTGGGGGTTGAACGCTTACGGCCAGTTGGGCAATGGCAACACCAATAATTCGGGGACGGCCGTCGCATTGGTGGGAGGACAACCCACCAAATTCAAAATCGTCCAAGCCGCCGATGGTTTTTCATGCGGTATCGATCTGTTGAATAAATTGTGGTGTTGGGGCGAGGGTGGACGCCTTGGAGATGGCACAGGTACACAACGCCTCTTGCCCATGCCCAGCCTGCTCGAAGTGGAAGTCAAAGACCTCGGAGGCCAAGCGGGTTCAATGTGCGCCATCACGATGTCTGACGAGCTCTATTGTTGGGGTAGCAACAGACTGGGCGCCGCTGGAGTCGGCCGTTCTGGCACAATCTACACGCCCACGCGGGTAAACTTGCCCGAGCCGGTTGTGGACGTTGACGGAGAGTCGTCGTCGATGTGCGCAGTCGGCGAGTCCGGCAAGGTCTACTGTTGGGGCGAGCAAACCTTCTACCGCGCAGGTGACCATGTATTTGGAATGAAAACCTCGCCTTCGCGAGTCATCGACCCCATCTGATCAGTGGTACTCTTCGCCATTTTCACCGTGATACACGATGCTGTAGAGGTCACGACGACGGTCTAGAATCGTCCTGACCGTTCCCGTGCGACGTGTGCGACGCAGCAGGTCCATGTCCAAATCATGTACCAACATGGTTTCGACGTTTGCTGTGGTCTCGGCCGCAATGCCGTCACGCGCAAATTCGATATCTGACGGGGTCAGGATTGCCGACTGCGCGTAATGGATATCCGAACCGTCGATCGATGGCAGATTTCCAACCGCCCCGGACATCACCACATACACATGATTTTCGATGGCACGTGCTTGAGCGCACGACCGAACCCGCAAATATCCGGAGCGGATATCGGTATTAAACGGAACAAAAAGAACTCGCGCCCCTTTCGAAGTTGCGATTCTGGCGAGTTCTGGGAACTCAACGTCATAACAAATCAAAATCGCAATCGGTCCGCAATCGGTTTCAAAAACGTCAACCCGATTACCGGCTTTGACGCCCCACCACTGAGCTTCCGAAGGTGTGACATGGATTTTGTACTGTCGGTCCACTCGTCCATTTCGATGGAAGAGATACGAGATATTGTACAAAACACCGTCCTCAACCGTGAGGTGAGTACCGGCCACAATATTCACATTGTACTTGATCGCCATTTGGCCAAAAAAGTCCGTGAATCGGTCCGTGTAAACGTTAAGCGCGCGCGCTGTTAGGTTCGGCTTATTCGCCGTCACCAATGACATCAGCTGGTTCGTGAACAGTTCGGGAAACACCATGATATCGCAGCGATAATCACTCGCTGTATCGATGAAAAAGCGACACTGTTTTTCAAATTCTTCAACGCTTTCGACCGAACGCATTTGGTACTGAACCGAACACACGCGAATGCGGTCAGGAAGTTCCTGGTCATCAGGAACAAATTCAGGATTCAGCCATTCCATCAACACCGCATAACCACAAGATTCGGTGTCTTCAGGAAGGTAGCCCGCCAAAATGCGACGAACCGTGAACTGATTGGAGCGTTGCGCGTTGATGACGGGATCGTCAAATTCTCGCGAAATGATGCCTTTCAGGTATTCCCGAGCCGTGAGTTTATCCTTGTGCTCATGGTAGGTCGGAATCCGACCCGCAATCATGATGCCCTTCAAGTTCAGCTCGATGGCGAG
This sequence comes from uncultured Bradymonadales bacterium, assembly GCA_964394615.1. Taxonomy (GTDB): domain Bacteria; phylum Myxococcota_A; class Bradymonadia; order Bradymonadales; family Bradymonadaceae; genus JBFFMO01. The sequence goes on from CAYMYJ010000013.1 coordinate 49,147, forward strand.
TTCCTTGCGAGCGTCGTAGAGCCGGCGAGCCAAACGAAATCCTCGACGTTCCGGATCGACCGCAATATCGATTCCGTAGAGCGTGTCCCCGGTATAATCGTGCGTACGGAGCATGCCGTCGTCGGACACCTGAGCGAACGTATGGTCGCCCAAAAAATCCTCGCCGTGCACGATCAGGCTGCTCGAAATAGCGACCAATTCGTTGTCCAGTTCGATGCCAATTTGGCCTTCCGGAAAAATCTTGAGATGACTCTCAAGCTCCTCGCGCGACCACGCTGTGATCGAAGGAAAGCACCTTTCGTGCAGCCCCTGAATGGCATCAAGATCGTCAAGACTCAGAGCGCGAACAAGAAGTCGGGCGGTTTCTGCTACTTCAGACATCTGTACTCCATCGCATGCGCTCTCGCGCGGGCTGCAATCAATCGTTTTCCAGCTTCGTCCTCGTTGCGTCCAAACGCGATGATACCATCGCGATGACCGCCCATCGAAAACACACCAACTCCACCGAGCCGTCTGGCTATCGCTTCGACAGCCAACACCATCTCAGGAGTTCCGTACTCAACATCTTCAGGGGTAGAAGAAAGACCGAGGTCCCTCGCGTAGTCCCATATCACGGCGTCGTGGGCATGCAACACACAACGAATATCGGGGTTCATTTTGTATAAGACTGCGTGAGTCATCGACTCTGACGATGGCCGAACCTCCCCGTGGCTCACGATTCGAGCGGCCTCATGGTCAAACGCCTCGACGCAGGCAAAATCCTTGGATATGGGTGCTTTCAGCCCGGAAGTCTGAGATCCCGACACCAGAAAAGCCCCCACCGCGTTCACCCGAACCGAGACGTTGCCGTAACCAAGTCCACCGTAGCGGGCGAGGTCTTGGCCCACCATCCCCAAATCAAACATGACGCGACGCCAGCCCAGGAGTGGCCCCAAGAGCTCAGCCAGCTCGGCAGAGAGCGGAGCGTCGCTGTGTTCCAGTTCAAACTTGATGACGCCTTCCTGCTCGCCCATGATGACCTCATGAATCAATCTGTTGCCGTTATTCTGTCCAGCGCCTTCGACGACTTCGAGGGGCTGGGCGAACCCATGAACCTCGAAACACCGCATGGCCCGCAAGTCGTGTACCCGTACCATCGCGCAGACAGGCCCGCATATGCCATTTTCCGACACGGGCGCCCACATCGACTCCTCCCCAACCATATCGACTGGAGGGCCCAAGCCGCAGCGCTGAAAATGTTGAACGTAGGTGCGCTGCTCATCACAAGCAGTGTAGGCGTGCTTCGTCAGGACGTGCCGCTCAACGTGCCTCTTGTCGTGTCTGACCTGTTGATGCCCGACAATCGCCTTCCCGACGGGAGCCTGTGCACCATGTTTGTGGAACCCGGCGCAGACCACGGGCACCTGGTCATTCAAGCGGGCCTCTTTGATACAGAAATCGGTAAGAGCCTGGTGCAATTGGGAGCGCATGAAATGCCGCTCTGTTTTGTGTATGCGCCTGGGCCCCGCACCAAAACGCCTGCCGAAAACCGCTACTGGGCGCAGGTCGGCGGCGACGTGAACTCGATGAGCCTTGGTCCAGAGGTTGTCCTCGCCAATGAGCTCCAAATCCCGTGCGCGGCTCTGGTTGTCGGCCACAAATACTCTCACCCGGACATTCATGCCGGCAAAAACTCAGAGATTGCGGATTCCTTAGACGATGCCAAATTCGCCTTCCATGGGATCGTTACCCGCTGGCTCTCTACCGCTGCGCCCGTTATGTTCAAGAACGTTCTCTTCAGGTTCTGAAATGCAGTGGAAGGAAATTTGCGAACCCTGGGTGGGCTCTCCCGCGACGCAGGAGCGATTGCTCGGAGGTTTGATCAACGATGTGTACCGAGTCAGTGGGCCATTGGGCTCGCTCATCCTGAAATCCGCGCCAGCTTTTATCGCCTCGGCGCCAGAAATCCCCCTCAGTCCCAGAAGGCTGGCCGTCGAAAACGCCGCGCTGAAAATCGCGCAGGAATTCGACACCAGGTCCGTCCAAGTGCCGAACGTTTTGCATTTCGATGAATCCGCTTCGGTGCTGCTCACCGAGGATCTCGGCGTCGGGCCGACGCTTCGAAAATCCGACAACCTGATGGCAGATTTGAACGATTTGGCGGCTTGGTTAAAACGCCTTCATCAAAGCACGCAACATCTTCCAGAACTGCCGGACTTTGGGGTGCACGCAGTACGAAAAACCAATCAGTACGTTCCGCTTAGCGAACAAATAAAATACTCCAATGGCGCATTTTCAGAAGAATTAATCTGGGTCGCAGATTACTTCTCGACTCGCCCAAGTTGTTTAATCATGGGCGATTTGTGGATGCCTTCAGTCCTAAAACGCAAAAATCTATTTATTATCGACTGGGAGTTTTCAGCGCACGGACACCCCGAACAAGATGTCGCTCACCTCGCCGCACACCTATTCCTGAGTTACGGCTCAGCACTTGAATCGCATTTTTTAAACGCCTACCAAATTGGAGACTGGAACGAGGTCCAATGCCGGGCCTTCCGGGCCCATCGCGGAGCCGAACTCCTTCAGCGAACCATCGGCGCGTTTCCGGGAACCGGCGGGGCATCCGCGAAAAGCCCCGCGCAGATGAGGGCAGTCGCGGAGCGTTGGTTGGTGAGTGCGGGGCAAGGCAACGAAGTCTAAAAGGCTTTCATCTTTCGGCCGTCATTCGCTTCGAAATAAGGCACCCAAACCAAGCCACAAAATCGAACATCGACGTCGGTTTTCCGCGGAGTCAAAGACTTGACCTCGATTGGAAAAGCACCCGGACCAAATTTCTGGGATTGCTCCTGAAGCTCAGCCTCCATCTCTTGACGCACCCGATCGACGTCCTCAAGCTCCCTTGCATAGGCGTCCTCGGCTCGTGAGATATCCGACTGGGCCCTTGCGGACTTCGTGGCTCGGGACGCCGTGGAGCGCACGCCTGAGCGGACGCTGCGGCCCATGAACGCATCAAAAATCGACGAACCAAACGAAATCGCGGTGTCCATCTGAGCCTGACGGGCCTCGCCACGCTCTTTGTCCACTTTCTGCTGAGCGCGTGCGACCTGGTCCTCTTCGCGCTCCAATTTCGTTTGAAATTTCGACCGAATCTTATCCACAGCGGCATCCCGACGTGTGCGCACTTCCATTGCGACTCGTTCCTGAAAAGCCGCTGCACTTTCACCTGACGTGCTTGAAAGCTTCAGACTCGGGCATTCATAGACATCAAAAGTCTGGTTTCGATAGAGGTAGTCTTCCAATTCTTTTTGCAGTTCTTTGTAGGCTTTTGGGTCTCGAGCTTCCCGCGGGAAGTCCAGATATTTAGCGCCTTGCTCACCTTCTTGAGTCAAAACAGACGCGTCGAACTCGACGGAGGAAGCCGAAGCCCAATCGACCAAAACCGGTGGTTCCACAAACGCCGCGATGCGATGAGCCGGCAATTGTGTGGACACACCAAATTTCGAATTCTCGAAATGAACCGTCGCGGCGCAATAACACATGGGGCGGTACAGAATATGAGAGTCAGGCGGTTGCGCCAAACGAATCGGAAGGTAAAAAACCGGCAAATCGTCGGCTAGAATCGGCGCGACAGGCTCGGCCACCTTTTTTGCCACGGGAGGCTGGCTCATGCTTGATGGTGCCGTCGCCTGCGTGGCGCTAAGCCGCTGAATATCATCGCGGGTAAGCGGTCCCTTCAAAAAGCTCATGGCCCAACGGGTTTCGAATTCAAAGGGAGCTGGCTGATGCACGCTGTGCAAAAGAAATTGTCGCGACTGCAGTTGTGAGAGCTTGTCGGATAATGCCGCACGGTCAAAATCACCACTGGCCGTCAAACCATCGACCACTCGGGCGACATCGCGTTCGGTCTGCAAACGTCCCAAGAACCAGGTCCCAGCATTCGACAACGCTTTGTAGTCAAGATCAGCCGGGTTTTGCGTGGCGAGCACCAACCCTAACCCGTGCGCACGCGCCTGTTTGAGCATGGTCAGCAGCGGTTTTTTGGACGGTGGCTCGGCGACAGGTGGCAAATACCCAAAAACCTCGTCCATATACAAAATGGCGCGCAGGCTTGTCGTGCCCGGTTGACTGCGCATCCACCCCAACATCCGATCGAGCAACAAAGTCACAAAAAACATGCGTTCGCTGTCGCTCAAATGCGCAATCGAAAACACCGAAATCTTGGCCTTGCCTTCCGGCGTGTAGAGCAATTTATCGATATCCAGCGCGTCGCCCTGCATCCACGCCGCAAACGACGGCGAAGCAAGGAGCGTGTTCAGCCGCATCGAGAGCCCCTGCCGGGCCTTCGCGGGAAACACATCATCGACATCCATGATCCCGATCGTGTCAAAAGGAGGCTTCTGAATCCCGCGAATCAGACTCACAAAATCGACGTCGGTTCCCGCCTGCCAATCATGTCCAAGCAAATGAGACAAAAACACGTGTTCAGGAGACTGCAAGGGGTCGGCATCAATCCCAAGCAGCCCCAGAAGCCCAGAAACCGTGCTCTCAATTCGGTCGGCCATCACGTCTGGCTGTGACCGAATATTCTCGGGTGGCGCTGCAAATGAGCTGAGCAACGAAATCATCCGACCGGCCGACGCCCCCGGTGTGTAAATCGTGACTTCAGACGAATTTTTGAGCTTCGCAATCCGCTCCGGCGTCTGCCCCCAAGATGCCAGCCCTTCTTTCCACTTCTTTGCCTGAGCACTGGCGAGCTCTGGCACCGAGAGTCCCTTGCGACGGGCTTCTTCGGCATCAACCCAAGGCTCAAAGTCCGAGGGCAACAGGTTCGGAAAGGTCAGCGCAAGATTGCCAATATCGCCTTTGGGGTCGATCGCGATGCATGGGATGCCGTCGATCGCTGCTTCCTCCAACAGGTCGACACAAAGTCCAGTTTTCCCGCTTCCCGTCATGCCCACACAAATCGCGTGTGTCAGCAGATTTCTGGCATCGTAAAGTAAGGGTTCGTCGGGCGTCTTCGTCCCACGGCCAAGGTAAAAGAGTCCAAGTTTCTCAAATTGATCTTCGTTAAACATCATCGAACCCGTATCGCATTAGAAAGTCCCACACCAAACCTCATGCTTCCGCGATCGCCCTCAGGCAAGAGCGTGGCCAGGTAGGCCGAGCCAGCATTCAAGGTGACGCCAAAGGCAAAATCAAAATCGTTATCTGCATCGACCGTCTTCTGGGCAACAACGATTACACGTGGTTCTGGAGCCGGTCCAATCTCCGCACTTCGGGTGTCGTCACACGACCCCGAAGGCACCTCAAAAATCGTTAACACGCGAGGCTTAGCGCCCGCCCCCTGCGTCGATCCACGCACACGAAACCAAGCGGCTGAATTGACGTCGATCGTGTCGCCGCCAAACCCAAGCCAGGCTCCCGTCGACGAATAAACATCGAACTCAAACGCCACGTGATTGTCGGACACCGACACATGACCTGCATCCATTCCAGCAATCAATTCCTGCCATTCAAGGTTCTCGGCCCACACTCGAACCTGGGGGTAACCAAGCGGAGGATTGGTCACACTGCCGGGGTAGTCGATCGCGACGCGATGGTTGTCGCTGCCCGCGACCAGTTTCACATCTTTTCCCAGCGCCAAGTCACACATATAGGCTTTCAGCGACTGGTCATCGTAGAAATCCCAGCCGGCCCCTCCGTTGTAGACCTCGAGCGCATCGTAATCACGAGAACTCCAATCGAACGCCACCCACGAAGTAGGGCCCATCGGGTGATTGACAGTCACATAACAGCCCGCCGCACGGGCCTGTTCGATCGTATCCGCACCCGAGACCACGCCTCGCGGCCGATCGATGAATGCCACGTCAGGGTCAAAAGTCTGCAGATTTCTGGGATAACACCCGATATGACCTCTGGATTTGTACCCCAGACCGTCATCGGTAGGACTCATTTCATTGCCGTCGATCATCAAAAACTGAGCGTCAGACAGCTGTGCAGCTTTGCCCCAAAATGGAAATTCGGGCCCCAAATTGAAAAGCAGCGGGTCTTCCTCCGTCGTAGAAGGATCGCTCCCGGTGCTGTTGCTGTGGTCGGTCAGCACCAAGAAGTCGAGGCCCTGCTCGAGAGCCCTTGCCTTGAGCGCCTCGGGCGTGCTTTCGCCCCCTGTGTCGTTAGAGGCACCAGACGCGTGAACGTGCAGATCGCCCACCCACCACCGACCGGGCAACGTGCGTTCGCCAAATAATGGCGGCTCCAGATTGGCTTGGGAGTCGTTGCCAGCGTCACTCAAAAGATCGGCCGCAGCGTCGAGAGTCGATGCGTCCAAACCTGCTCTCGTGGAGGAACTTTCAGAACACCCAGTGAGCGCCAAACACATCAGAAGTACGGATTGAATTCTCACGGCGGTCCCTAGAGGTCACCCTCAAGTTGCAACGCCGCAGCAACATAGGGAATCGCCTGCGAAACATCCTCCCCTGTCCTGAAGCGATTCTTGACGTACCAGTTCGCCAAGCCAATCGCCGTGGCGCGCTGAATTCGTCCTTGTCCCTCATAAAACGGCCACGCCACCAAGGGCCCAATTCGATGAGACGGACCATTCGGATCTTCGTCGGCTAATTCGTCGGAATACACGGCAAACGACGAGTTCATACGCACACCCGCCACAAGTCCCGAGGGGAAGAGCCACACGAGATCCAGGTCGTTTTGGACAAACCAGCCTCCGTCCTCGACCAGATAGTCAAATTGGGGCGAGTAATAGAGCGGCTCGTCGTCCTCGAGATTCAAGTCGACGTGCGTCATTTGAAGATGAGACCGCACGGCTACTTGCTTCACGGCCACCTGAAAAAGCGCGCTGAACGTAAGGCGGACACCAAGCGCCGAGCTGTTCTCACCCGCGTCGGAAATCTTATCGAGCTGCGTATCCGAGTAGTCTGCGTTGACGGAATCAAATCGCGCGACGTGCCCAAAATTCCCATAGAACCCGATCGCCTCGGCACGTGCACGCAACCGCAAAATACTTAACGGCTGCAGCTGGGCCTGCAATCCGACAAAACCATAGGCTGGCGTCGATGCACCCAGAACGCTGGCTTCAACGAAATTCGTGGCAAAAAGCGGCTTATCACTTTTATAGAGCGGCTTGCGATACGTCACCATTGCAAGCTCTACGAGACCCAGTGGGTTGAAGGCCGCCGCTGTGAACGATTCCCAACGCAGCTTGCCATCTTCGGCCCAAGCAGACATTGGAGTGCAGATCATGGCCAAGATAACCATGTGACTGAAAGACTTTTTATTCATAAGCCAAAGCTACCATCGCGCCCGTGCTGGCAGCAATCCGAATACGTTTGCGCCGAGGCATGGTATTCCATAGGCTCTGTATCCCTCTCTTCGGCGACAAAACTGATGCGCAGTATTTATGCACTCAGCCTCTCAATTCTATTTTCCGCATGTGCCTCGGGCGATCCGCCCACGAAGGCCCAGACGGAAGAAGACGTTGGCATCCTGTTTCCGGATGCCGGAAACACCAATGTGGATGCCGATACCGATTCGACCATCGACCCAAACAACCAGCCTGGGCCTGATTGGGTCGTCAAAGTCCCAGGTGCGCGAAAGACGATCATTCTTGAGGGCATGCGCTTGCTCCCAGAAGGACCAAGCTATGGCCAGATTCTTGTGGCAGACGGATTCATCCGTTGCATCGCCGCAGACTGCACCAACGATCCCGACGCTGAGACTCCCACGATCCTGGTCACCACGGGGGTCATCACGCCCGGCCTGATCGACGCCCATAATCACCTGCCCTACAACTTCTTGCCCGAGTGGAACCCTGGCCAACGGCGATTCCAGAATCGCTACGAATGGGCCGACGACCCCAGTTACGAGGCCCACGTCGCGCCCTACTCGAATCACCGTTCTTCCGGATCGCACTTTTGCCCCGGCGCGCGATGGGGCGAACTTCGTTCGCTGATCCACGGAACCACGACGATGCAAGGGCAGAGCCTGAGCCAAAGCTGCATTCATGGCATGGTTCGAAACGCAGACCACATACAAGATCTGCAGTACGACCACATGCGCACAACGATCTCGAGCCCTCGTGACATCACCGACGACGAGGCCACCGGATATCTGGCTTCGTTCCAAACACCGCTTGAACCCGCCACCCGCTTCGCCGTCCACATGATGGAAGGATACGCAGGCAATAACGTCGAGCTTGAGTTCGGATCGTTTGCCGGGCGAGACACGCGGACCAACCGGCATCAGGGTGTGTCTCTACTTTACCCTGACACCGCAATCCTGATTCACGCCATCGCGCTAACCGACGCAGAGCTCGATGAAGTCAAGGCGACAGGCGCGAAAATCGTATGGTCGCCGTCCAGCAATATCGCGCTCTACGGGCGCACGTTGGACATCAAGAAAGTCGTAGATCTTGGCATCACGACTGGAATTGGACCGGATTGGACGGTTTCTGGCGAGGACGACATGCTCGCCGAGCTACGCTACATCAAGGAATTCGCAAAATTGACCGATATTGAATCGACGTTGCCCCCGAAAAAGCTCTGGGAAATGGCGACGCGCGATAATGCTGAAGTGGTGGGACTCGCCGAGTTCATCGGCACCCTGGAAGTCGGAAAACACGCCGATATCGCGGTCTTTCGTGGGGATGCCGATCCCTATTCAGCGGTTGTGGATTCAGACGCGCGAGACGTCCTGCTCGTGATGATTGAAGGCGAAGTCTACTACGGAGACGCGGCATTGCAGCCGACCGTCGCCCGCAATGACCTCTGCGAATCCATCACGATCTGCGGGAAAACCAAATTCGTTTGCGCTGCCGAAAACGCCACCGACGAATGGGCCACCGTCCCCCAAATCCATCAGGCTCTCTTTGACATCCTCGAGGGCACCGGCTATCCCGCTGAAGAACAATACAAAAGGGGCAGCGAGCTTCTAGAACTCGCTACGTGTCCTTGATTCTGGTGCCCACACTTTTTGGATGGGAAGTACGATGGATGACTCACTCGTCGATTTCATCAATTCGCTGGACGACCCCTGCCTCGTCGTTGACGACGATGGCGACATACGACACGCAAACCCCGCCGCCACGCAGGTTTGGCCGGCAGCCACGCATCTGAATGCAGTCCTCCCCGAGGGAGTCGCATTTGTTCGCGAACACCGCGATCAAGGCAACCATCACAAGCGCTGCGCCGTAGGGGCTTTCTGGATGAGTCGCATGGGAGACCTCAGCGTGCTCCGCCTCAAGAGTCAGGAGGTGTTGCCCGTCGGGCTCTTTCAAAAGATCACCGAAAATCTGCACCATTGGGTGTACATCATTGAACCCGACTTCACTGTCGTCTGGGCGAATTCTTCAGATGCCAAAGCTCAAGTCGGGGAGTGTTTCCTCAAACTTGTGCCGCCTGAACACCACGCGGCTGTGACTCAGCAAATGAAGCTCGTGCTGAATGGCACAGACATGCCTCCCCATGAGGCCAGCGTTGTCGGTGCCAACAACGTCGTCAAATGGTACCGCACGACTTGGATCCCCGTCCGCCTGACCCAAGACGTATCGCATGTCGGTGTCTTTGTTCAGGAAATCACCCAGCAGCGTGAGCATGACGATGCGCTTGTGCGCAGTGAGGCTCGCTATCGAACGGTTTTGAACAACTCGCTCGATATTGTTGCGCTCTTTTCCGACGACTACCTGCTGCAATTTGTGACCCCGAATGTTTACGATACCTTAGGCTATCGTTCAGAAGAACTCATCGGTCGCCCCATCAGTGAAATCATCGATCGACGCGACCGCGACGAGATCGTGCGAAAGCTCGCCATGCTGCGCGCGCGACCCGCCCAGCCGGTAGTCCTTGAGGCCTCGGTCAGGCGACCCGACGGCGGGTTCGCACACGTTGAGGCCCGAGTTCGAGTCACGGAACCCGGCTCGGATGGGTCGACCTTGATCTGCAATGCGCGCGATATCACAGCCCGCAAAGAACTTGAGGCGATGCGCCAACAGCTTATTCGTGCCGACAAGCTCGCAGCCGTAGGTCAGCTCGCCGCTGGCGTGGCGCACGAGGTCAACAACCCGGCCAGTTATATCTACACCAACCTCTTTGTGTTGCGTGAATACGTGACGCATTTCGACGAGCTCTACGCACGGCTGAACGCTGCCATCGAAACCGAGCCCGACCGTGCCCCGCTTTACCGCGCCATCGCTGGAGACGCTGACCTCCCGGCCCTGATTCAAGACATGAAACACATGATCGATGTCAATCTTCAGGGCATGGACCGCATCAGCAATATCGTGAGAGAGCTGCGAATGTTCTCGAGGGACGAGGCTGATAACATCGAATACATCAACCTGCCCGAGACCATCGAAGCCGCGATTCATCTGGTCCGAAATCAAATCGACCATATTGCCGCCCTTGAGGTCGACATCGATAAAGACGTGGCCGGAATTCTGTGTGACCGAGGTAAACTGTCGCAGGTATTGGTCAATATCCTGGTGAATGCCGCGCACGCTGTGGCCGAAAACCCGCACCGAGACAACGTCGTCGGCCTTAAATGCAGCAATACTCCAGGCGGAGTCGTGATTTCGATTTCCGACACCGGACCAGGCATGACGCAAGAGGTCCAGTCTCGGATTTTCGAGCCGTTTTTTACGACAAAAAAAGCTCAAAAAGGAACAGGACTCGGGCTCTGGCTTTGCGAAGAGATTGTCAGAAAACTTGGGGGCTCGCTCGAAGTCTGGTCGCGAGTCGGTGAAGGCTCGACCTTTCATATCAACCTGCCCCACCAAGCCATCAACGAGTCCTCGCTCGACTCGCTCGAAGAAACCAGTGAGACCGAATACGAGCTTCGAGTCCTGCTCGTTGACGACGACGAATTTGTCCTTGAGTCGATGCGCAAAATTCTGGTTTCAAACGGACATGATACGACAACCGTCAACGGCGGCCGCGAGGCCATGCAGTTGCTGTCGAAAGACGACCGCTTTGATGCCGTGATCTGTGACGTGATGATGCCCTTTGTCGACGGGCCAGCGCTCTACGACTTCATCTCGGAATCACATCCACACCTCTTGCCATCGATCGTGTTCTGCACCGCAGGTGTTCTTACCCAGGGCGCAAAACGCTTTCTGGGGCAGGCTGGAATCCGCGTTCTGAGAAAGCCCGTGGGGGCCACTCAGCTCCACGAAGTGCTTCGCCTCTTGGGATCACGCGCACGAAAAAGGGCCTCCCATTTGGGAGGCCCTGATTCAAGCGGATTCTAGCGGAGTCGAATCAGACGCGCTCAAAGAGTGCGGCAGCTCCCATTCCTCCACCAATACACATCGAGACGATTCCGTAACGACCGCCAGTCTTCTCGAGCGAACGGAGCAATGTTCCGGTCATTCGAGTACCACTGACTCCAAGCGGATGGCCCAAAGCCAGCGCACCGCCGTGGATATTGATCTTGGCTGGGTCGATCCCAAGCTCGTCACGGCAATAGCTGGCCTGTGATCCGAAGGCTTCGTTGATCTCAAAGAGATCAATGTCGGCGACCGTCAAACCAGTCTTCTTGAGCAACTTACGGATGGCAGGAACCGGACCGATTCCCATCAACGCTGGATCAACACCAGCAACCTGGAAAGCACGGTAATAGCCCATAGGCTTCAGGCCGAGTTCGTCAGCCTTCTCCTTGGACATAATCACAACCGCAGCGGCACCGTCGGTCAACGGAGACGCGTTTCCTGCTGTGATGGTTCCCTTTGGGTTGAAGACCGGACGAAGCTTCGCCAGCGACTCCATGCTTGATCCTGCACGAGGTCCATCGTCCTTCGCGGCCACCACATCGTGCCATGTGCCTTCCGCATCGATGACGCGGGTTTTCAGCGGCACCACTTCGCCTGCCAGGAACTTTGATTCCCAGGCAGCAAGCGCGCGGTTATGAGACTCAAGAGCAAAAGCATCCTGAGCTTCACGTGACACGTTGAACTTTGTCGCGACGTTTTCAGCCGTCGTTCCCATCGGTGTGTACACCTCTGGAACCGATGCCATGACTTCAGGACCTGCCGAAAACTTGTTTCCGCTCATCGGGACCATCGACATGGACTCAATACCGCCGGCAATACCGACGTCGATCTGGCCCAACATGATTCGCTCAGCGACGATCGAAACCGACTGAACACCTGATGAACAAAAGCGGTTCACGGTTTGAGCCGGCACCGTATTGGGCAAGCCCGCAAGCAACGTCGAAACACGTGCCACGTTCATGCCCTGCTCGCCTTCTGGCATCGCACAGCCCATGACGACATCTTCGACTTCGGCGCCATCAAGGCCTTTGGCCAGATCAAGCGCCGCTTTGATGACATGCGCTCCCATCACGTCCGGACGGGTATCTTTGAGCAAGCCTTTGTGTGCACGCGTAAATGGTGTGCGCGCATACGAAACGACCACTGCTTCTTTGGTTTCCATAGAATTCTCCTTGGGCTCTAGAGCCCCTCAAGCAAAAGGTTTCCGTTCGGCACGCTCAGTTACGGAGCGGCTTATTATTCATCAACATGAACTCCATTCGAGCCTGCGATTTTTCTTCACCACACAGCGAGAGGAAAGTCTCACGCTCAAGGTCAAGGATATGCTGTTCGCTGACCAGAACGTTTGGAGTGGTGTCGCCACCTGTAAGGACTCGACCAAGCTTCACGCCGATCATGCGATCGTGTTCTGAAACCTGACCGTTGTCCTGCATGCTGCGAAGCATCGTGTCGATCGTTGCAGCGCCATCGGCACCAGGAAGTCGGAACTTCATGGGGCGAGGAGCGACAAATCCGGCACGAGCCATGCCTAGAGCGCGCTGTTTGGCGCGGTAGAGCAAGTGATCACGGTTGATCGTGACGCCGTCGGTATCCGACAAGAAGCCCAGTTCACGAGCTTCTTCAGCACTTGTAGCGACCTTGGCCATGCCGATCGCCATGAACACGTTCTGAAGAATCGCCATCGGGGCGACATCTTTGTTCGTGGCCTGACGACCGTAATGGTTGCGCAACATCTGAAGGTTTCCAGACCCTCCTGGAATCAAACCAACGCCGACTTCGACCAAGCCCATATAGAGCTCGCCCGCAGCCTGAATCGCGTTGGCACCCATCGAGACTTCTGCGCCGCCACCAAGGGTCAGACCTGCTGGAGCCGCAACCACGGGTTTCGAGCTGAAGCGCATACGCTGATTGGCGTTTTGGAAGCTGGCGATCATCTTGTCGATGTCGTCCCAGTTGCCGCCACGTGCGTTCATGAGCACCAACATCAAGTTGGCACCAGCCGAGAAGTTATCCGAGGAGTTCCCGATAACCAGTCCATCCCAGTTGGCTTCCACTTCATCGATCGTCTTGTGCATCATGCTGATGATGTCGTCGTCGATCGCGTTCATCTTGGTATGGAATTCAAGCAACGCAACACCGTCACCGATGTCGTGAAGCGAGGCTCCCATATTGCCGAAGATCTTGGTTCCCTCGCGCTTCTTGAGGATTTCGATCGAGATCTCGCGCTCGTCCAAATCGAACGATTTGTAGGCGTTGGTCGCTGGATCGTAATACTTTTGAGTTGGGCCGTCCCACTTGTAGAACGCCGTGTGCCCCGAGGCCGCCATCTTGTCGATCCATGCTGGAACGGCCAGTTTGGCTTCCTTCATTGCGGCGATGCCCCACTCCAGGCCGATCGCATCCCAAGTCTGGAATGGACCAAGGTCCCAGTTGAAGCCCCAACGCATGGCTTTATCGATGTTGACGATATCGTCAGCAATCTCGCCCATTCGCCGCGCCGAATAAGCCAACGATTTAAGGGTGACTTCGCGAGCGAATTCGGCAGCTTTGTCTTTGCCGTCGACCACGACACCCTTAACTCGCGCAGCGGCGTCGCCACGAACCTTAAGGCTTGCGTATTCGAATTCGGTTTTCGGCGAGTACTCAAGAGTCTCAAGATCGATCGACAGGATGTCCCGGCCCTCTTTCTTGTAGAAGCCCTGTTTGGCTTTTGAGCCCGTCCAGCCTTTTTCGACCAACGTTTTCATGTAAGCCGGAACCTGGAACATCGAGCGTTCTTCGTCGTCGACCAGCGTGTCGTAGCAGTTGGTGGCGACATGAACGAACGTGTCCAAACCAACGACGTCAGCCGTGCGGAAGACAGCCGATTTGGGCCGGCCCATAGGCTTGGCAAAAATCGCGTCCACTTCTTCGACCGTCAGGCCGTATTTCGGCATCGTGTGCATGATGCTCATCATGCCGTGAACACCGATACGGTTGGCGATGAAGTTCGTCGTGTCCTTTCCGAACACGATGCCCTTGCCCAACACGTCACGGCCAAACGAAACCATCGCCTCAGTCACTGCTGGGTCGGTTTCTTTGGCTGGCACGATCTCAAGAAGCTTCATGTAGCGCACAGGATTGAAGAAGTGCGTCACAAGGAAACGCTTCTTGAATGCTTCTGTGCGGCCTTCGAGCATGCCCTGGATCGAAAGACCCGAGGTGTTCGAAGCGATGATCGCGTCAGGATTTGCGAATTTCTCGATTTTTTCAAACGTTGACGTCTTGATCGCCATCGTTTCTGGAACGGCCTCAACGATCCAATCCACGTCTGCAAGCCAGTCGAGATTATCTTCGACGTTGCCTGGAGTGATCAGGTCGAGGTCAAGCTTTGAGTAGATGGCCGAAGGTTTATCCTTCTTCATCCGCTCAATGGCGCCAGCCGCGTATTTGTTGCGAAATGCGGGATCGTTGATGTCGTCGCCCGCGCCCGGCTTGGGCACGATGTCCAACAATACAACGGGAATTCGCGCATTCGCGAGGTGAGCCGCAATGCCGCGGCCCATTACACCGCCACCGATAACGGCAGCTTTTCGAATCGTCTTGGTTGCCATGGAATCCTCTACTCTTCCGAGGGATTGAGGTGAAAGACCTGTACTAAGGATGCTTCAATGTCTTGGCGGTTTCGTACCGCACGCAGACTCGTTGGGGAAGAGTGAATGATCATTCATTTATTCGCGTGAGCTTGTAAAATCCGCCAGAGCCTCTTATTCCTCAGGCCCGCGACTTTTGAGCGGACCCGTCTTTTTTTTGCATGGAGAACTCTATGGACCCGACCCTAATCGCCTCGATGATCAAGAAAGCCATCGCCGACGCCGAAGTCCAGGTCACGGATCTGACCGGCACCCGAAATCACTATTCGGTGGTCGTGATCTCCCGCGAGTTCGAAGGGAAGCTGCCGATCAAGCAGCATCGTATGGTCAATGCCGCGCTGGCTGCGCCTTTGGCCACTGGTGAGTTGCACGCACTTCAGCTTGCGACCTACTCGCCAGCTCAATGGAACGCGATCCAGAAATGAAAACCGGGTGTCGCATGTTGATGCAACACCTCAACAATAGGAGTCACACATGACTGAAAAACGAATCTCACTTCCGATCGCACAAGGCGATGTCAGCACACCTTCACTGACCAGGAGCGAAGGTGGCGATATCATGAGCGAAATCAAGAAAGAGGTCGAATCCAACCCGATCCTTATCTACATGAAGGGCTCACCAAGTGCCCCAATGTGTGGATTCTCGGCGAAGGCTTCGCAGATCCTTTTGAGCTATGGGAAACCGTTTCATTCGGTGGACATTCTGGCCGACGCTGAGAAGCGCAGTGCCATCAAAGTCTTCTCGGATTGGCCAACGATCCCGCAGATCTACGTGGGCGGCGAGTTTCTTGGCGGCTCCGACATTCTGATTCAGATGTATGAGAACGGTCAGCTCGACGAAGTCATTGGTTCTCTGGACTAAGTCGAGTGCTTGTCCCAAATGGCACAGATTCGGGTGATAACTCCTTGACATCGGCATGTCTCGCCCCTAATCTCGCCCACCTTCTAGCGGGCCATCCCGCTTGTTGTGCATGATAAACCGGTGACTTATCGCGTTTTCGCGAAGTCGACCGTTCATTGAACGAGAAAGAGTAATGACCGTACGAATTCGACTCCAGCGTCATGGCGCCAAGAAGCGCCCCTTCTACCGTATCGTGGCAGCCGACAAGCGTTCTAAGCGCGATGGTCGATTCATCGAGCAGCTGGGAACATTTGATCCTCTGCACGAGCCTCCGGCAATCCGTTTGAACACTGAGCGCGCCAACTACTGGTTGGGCGTGGGTGCAGAACCAAGCCAGACTGTTGCCAGCCTCCTCAAGAAGGTTGCTGACGGAAACGGCATCGACCTTGCTAAGGAAAATGCAGACCGTCAGGCTGCTTCCAAACGCCGCGCCGACAAGCAAACTGCTCTTGAGCAACGACGCGCAGATGCAATCAAAGCACATCAAGAAGCCCAAAAAGCTGAAGATGCTGCTGCCGCTGCTGCCAAGGCTGCAAAAGCTGCTCCTGCTCCCGTAGCAGAAGCTGCTGCTGAAGCACCTGCCGAAGCTGCTGCTGAAGCACCTGCTGAAGAAAAAACTGAAGAGTGAGCTCCGACATGACGATGACTAACGAGGACGCCACACAGGCGTACGAAGCCCTCGTCCATCATTTGGTTCAACCTTTGCTCGGCGACGTCGAGTACAAGTTGAAATCCAAGGTGGACGGAGCTCAGTTGACGATCCTTTTGGATGCGCCTTCTGCAGTTCGCGGGCGTGTGATTGGCCGCGGTGGTCGCATCGCTCGATCCCTTCGAACAATCGTCGAGGCTGGGAATTTCCCCTCCCCTCTACGAGTGTCTTTCGACATCGTCGATTGAACCTATGAGTTCCCACGTCATTTACGGCAAATTCGGAAAACTTCACGGAAATCGTGGAGAGATCCGAATTTGGCCATTCAACGCCGACACCGACGGGCTTAAGCCTGGAACGGTGCTTCTGTGTTCGCCATCTTCGGATGAGACATTGGAAGTGACCGTCAGGACGTGTCGTACCACCGACAAATGTCTGCTTGTGACGCTGGATGGTCTGAAGTTTCGAGATCAACTCGATCCTTTGACCAACTGCGAGATCAAGATCGATCGCAGCGCACTGCCCGAACTCAGTCTGGACGAGTTTTATCACTCGGATATCGAAGGCCTTGAGGTCTTTCAGATGAACGGTGAAACGCGTGAATTGATCGGCAAAGTGACTGGATTCCTAGACTTGCCTTCACAATACGATGTGATGGCAGTCGAAGGACCTCGCTTCGACGGACGCCTGCTGGTGATGTGGAAAAACGACCTCGTGTTGAGCGTGAGCTTGACCGACGGCATCGTCGTGGCCCCTGTTGAAACGTGGGCGCCGGCTGACTTTGAGCTCAAGCCTGCATGACTTTCCGTGTCGACATCCTGACCCTCTTCCCAGAGTTCTTTTCTTCGCCCTTCAGCGAAAGCATCATGAAAAGAGCCGCGGAAGCAGGACACGTGAGTTTTGCGTGCACGGATATCCGCGAGTTTTCGAATAATAAACATCGCACCGTCGACGACGTTCCTTTTGGGGGCGGCGCCGGCATGGTGATGAAAGTCGAACCGCTGGTTCTAACGACCGAACACGTCGAGGCGATGAATCCTGGTGCTCCGCGCATCTTGATGACACCTCAGGGAGAACCCTTTAGCCAGAAGATCGCTCAAGAGCTTTCAGAAGGGCCAGGCATGATCCTGACCTGTGGCCACTACGAGGGCGTCGACGAACGTTTTCGCGA
Organism: uncultured Bradymonadales bacterium; assembly: GCA_964394615.1. Taxonomy (GTDB): domain Bacteria; phylum Myxococcota_A; class Bradymonadia; order Bradymonadales; family Bradymonadaceae; genus JBFFMO01. The sequence goes on from CAYMYJ010000013.1 coordinate 66,756, forward strand.
GGGTTGGATCGACCGTGAGATCTCCATCGGCGACTACGTGCTGACCGGCGGAGAACCTGCCGCATTGGTCGTTGTAGATGCTGTGGTCCGGCTGCTGGCAGGTGTGCTTGGAAACAACGCGTCTCTGGATGACGAGAGCTTCTCGAGCGGATTGCTTGAGTATCCTCATTACACGCGGCCCCGCGAGTTTCGTGGCGTGGGCATTCCAGAAGTACTTCTGAGTGGCCACCACGCCAAGATCGCCAAATGGCGACACGACACAGCCTTAGAACGCACGCGGCAGAGACGTCCTGATCTGCTGGAAGCCCCCAAGAAAGACGACTGAAAGATCAGGGTTCAAAAACCCAGCGAACTCCCTTCAATACGGGTGCATCACTGATCGTGACCTTCGCGCTGTCCTTCAGGTCAAACGTCACCCAGGTCTGTGGCTGAGTCGAACCGTCCAAGTTCTGAATCATCGGCTCGGCCTTCTCGACGCTCACGGCTTGTTGGCTAGCCACAATCAACGTGAACCCGTCCATGTTCCCAAGTGCAGTCCACGTCCCATCGGCATTTCGAAAAATCCCCACCGCCCAAGCCTGCGTGACTTGATTCAACAGCGAATCCGCCGAGATCACAGCGTGTGCGGGGATTTCCTGCTCCAATTCTAGCCCGGCCAGCACACGCTCAACCTCGGGACCGATCGTCCACATGCCGTCACGTTCAGGGGCCAAAAGGCTATTATGATAGGCGTCGACCAGTGGATTCCGAGTTGCAATCAACGGCGCCTGAAACACAAGCACTGCTCGGTCTCTCAAGGCCTGATCCAGGTACGGTTTCGACAACACCTGCGAGATCAGCGCCTCACGCGTTCCATCAAGCACCGGCGTTTTCCAAGCGTTTGGAATGTCCCCACGGGGCAGCGGAACATTCGCGACTTCGTTCCGGTAATTCCCCGACCACAGCTCACCTTCTTCTAAAATCGTTCGTGTTTTCGGGAGCGTCTTGCCGTCACACGTCGCTCGGCCAATCATGGCATCGTCGTCGGTGGCTAGATCCACAGTGGTACCAACCAGTGCGTCCGATAACGCATCAAACGAATCGGAATCCCGCTGAGCCGCCGACACCAGAAAGGTCCCTCCCAGCTCGGTTCCCACAAGGCCGCCGTTTCCGTGTCGCGGATCGCTGGGGTCCGAATGCCCCAAAGCCAGCGTCCGTATTCGGCGAGCGTAGTCTGCCGGGTTCAGCGAGGCTCCATCATGACCAACTGCCGTCGGTCCACCGTCCACAAAAATCGGCACCACCGCCGCCTGACGACCGTCCGCCAATCGCGAAGCAAAAACCGGCTGATCCTCGCCAAATGTAAGCGTTAACGATGCCGAGATATCCGCGCCCGGCTGCGCGGAACAAGCTGTGTCGGCGTGGCGAGACGGATCGTAAACGAAAAGCTCGATCACGAACTGATCGCCACTCTCTTTGAGCCGAACTCCATCGGCCTGCCACTGAGAAAATACCAAGGTGCGCTCGGCCCCTCGCCACTCGATCCAGCGCGGCGCCAAGGGTGGAAGCTCGATATCCTGCCCAACAAAAGGCACCAGACGCTCGCTTGAATTCACATAACGAACATCCCCTTTGGGCAACAAAAACGTCAGGATAATCGGGTCACTCAACGCGTCGGCGGACGGCGATTTCATGCTCCATGAAAAAAGTGTTTGTGGATTTCCAACCGCAAAATCCCATTCCATCGAGGCAGGCGACCCTCGATACTCTCCGGCCCGCTTCATCTGGTGTGAGGTCGGTGAGCTTGTCTTCGCCCAATCCTTCCAAGACGCGCCGTCTAGCTCGGGCGCAAGCGAGAACGTTTTCTGAGCGTCCAAACTTATCGCGCCGCTAGGGATTTTAACCCGTAAATCGTCGCCCTCGGGCCACACCTGCAAAACTGTCGGCGACGCAGGGACTGGCGGCGTTTCCTTCTTACAGGCACCCAACGCCAACACACTCAAAACTATCATCAAGAATCGATTCTTCATCTGTACACGATGGTCGCACATGAGGACGCTGGCAACTTTTGTGGGTGTGACCGGTGCGCCAGTCTCTAGCCACCAATCACAAGGTCGAAGATGACACGTCGCACTGAGGTGTCCGCCTCAGGCTTGCACCTGAGTTGCCCGATCGTCATACTACCGCCCAGATTATTGATGACTCAGGATTTTTTGATGAAAACTCAAGCCCTCACTCTTTTGACGCTCGCCCTCTTTGCCGCCAGCGGTTGTGGAGACGACGCGAAACCGTCGACGAACGCCAATAACGAAACAAATAATTCGACGAATAACGTGACCAATAACGTCACAAACAACGTCACCAATAACGAAACCAATAACACGACCAACAACTCGGCGAGCCTTTGTCCCGACGTGTTTGAACTCGGCGACGACGATAACGATGGTGTCGGCAACGCGTGTGATAATTGCCGGCCCGTCGCCAACCCCGACCAAGCCGACACGGACGGCGACGGCAACGGTGACGCTTGTGATTCATGCATTCCTGGCGGACCAGGACGCGCGCAGGTCAATTACCAAGACGAGTATTTTTCGGCATCGACCGCCAACGATCAAATCGTGATTCGGGACATCACCACCGGCGATTTTGATGGCGACGGCGTCAACGATGTTGCCGTGTTGAATTACCTGGCTGACCGCGCTGTGTTCTTTAAATCCGTTCCGACGCCAGACGGCGACAACGCCTACTTGCAGCAATTCGACACCGCTCAACCCGGTGTAGGTCCCACACATATTGTCGCATTCGATCTGAACGGCGACGGTTTCTCGGAAGCCGCGACCTCGAACACGGGCGACATCAGCCTGATTCGCAATCAAGCTGAAGGCAACCGACGTGACCTGATTCACGACCCCTCCACGGACGTCTTGGACGTGCCAGGCCAAGTCTTGGACGTGATTGCCGCGGATTTAGACGGCAACGGCGACGTCGACTTGGCGGTTCTGCAATTTGGCCCCAACGCGATCACGGTGTTCTTCAACACCGGTGGAAACCTTTCGGCCGCTGTGAACTTCCCGCTGACAGCTCGGCCGATCGCGTTCGAACATGGCGATTTTGACGAAGCCGTCGGTGAAGACATCGTCGTACTTGGGCAAGCAAACGACGCATTCCTGCTCGGCACGATTCGTCCCAATGCTTCCAACACCACCGCCGCGATCACCCTGGTTCCAGAGAACGCAGAGCAGAAATACACCCTCCTTGCCGCAGGCTCAGTCAAACAAGACGGAATCACTGACCTGGCCTTCCTGGCCAAGAAGACCACCGATATGGGGGGCAGCGACATCTTCCCGGAATTTACCGTTCTTAAAAACGACGGCACCGGTGCCTTCACCAAATATTACAGCGAAGTGATCGGGGTCGACGCCACCACGCTCGCCCTCGAAGACGTTTCGGTCGACGGCTACGCCGACGTGATCGTGGGCGCGTATTTCTGGAAGCACTCGTACACTGCCGACTCCTACGAAGGTGGACGCATCTCGATTGCCACTAACGTGACGCCCATCAAAGTCGAGTTCGCCAACCTCAACGGTGACGACGCCAAAGAGCTGATCATCGCTGAGCGCCTTAAGTTCCTGGTATTGACGCCTTCATGCCCCTGATCCTTCGACTCATCTTTGTCGCCTCCCTTCTGATGATGGGGTGTGGGGCTGCGCCCAATCGCTATGAGATCGTGGACCCAAGTGGGACGACGCACGCTCTTTCAGGTGAGGCGAGTTGGTATGGAAAGCGTTTTCAGGGCCGTTCGACGGCGTCCGGAGAACCTTTCGACATCAAAAAGTGGACCGCAGCACACCGCACCCTTCCCTTCCAAACTCTCGTCAGAGTCGTGGACAACGACACCCGAAAGTCCGTTGTCGTGCGCATCAACGACCGCGGCCCTTGGAGCGATGGGCGTGTCATCGACCTTTCGCGAGCCGCCGCCGAAGACCTTGATATGATCGATCGCGGTGTCGTCAGCGTGACGCTCGAAGTGCTAGAATGGGGCGACGGATCCACGACCCATGAGCCTCTATGAACCTCCTGAAACACTTCGCAGCCGATAGCGTTCGACACGTTCAGGCGCTTGGCCTCCTGCAGGGTGGACGATTTGCTACGCGGATATTGGGCGAGCGACACCCGAGTTCAGGTGATCTACTGCCATGGCAAATCCGAACTCTGGAGTCGCTGCAATCGGTGATTTGCGCCGGCGACAGCGACGACCTTCCAACGCCCGACGAGTGCGGCGCGCTCGAGGCCACACTGGGCTTCATGCGCGGTATGCCCACGCCAACGGTAGAACGAATGAGCGCGCTCTTGGCCCTCTTCGAAGCTGCGCCACTGGCCATGGGCCCGGTCCGAGTTCGATTTTCGGCGCTTGATCCGGCGCAGCAGAATGCGTTTTTGGAATCGTGGCCTGACTCACGGCTACCCCAGCAACGGGCGGCATTTCACGCCATCAAAACCATGTGCATGATGGGGTATTGGACCCGGCCCAGCACGTGGGGTCCGATTGGTTACGACATCAAGTCCAACCCAGGCGTGCCTGATCACCTGCGCGAGGGGATATGAGTTCCGCCCCCATTCACACGGTACCGCTGGCACAACGCATGACCCTGAGCGCGGATGTGGTGGTCGTCGGCCTTGGCGCCGGCGGAGGTATGGTTTTCCACGATCTCGTCGACGCTGGGTTTGATGTTGTGGGCCTTGAACTTGGACGACATTTCACGTCGAAAGACATGAGCGTTCAAGAAGAGGTGATGTTGCCGCAGCTCTTTTCAGAAGGCGGCGGCAGAGCGACCGATGATTTTGGAATCAGCATCCTGCAAGGCAAGGGCGTAGGCGGGTCAACGCTGCACAACACCAACCTATGCAAACGCCTTCCCGAAGAATTATTGGACGATTGGGTCGTGCGCTTTGGGCTGACCGATCTGGCCGGAAAAAGCCTGCAAGATGACTTCGCCGCCGTCGAAAAGCTCTTGAACGTCCATCCGGTTCCCGACGAACATTTGAATCGAAATAACCTCCTTGTGGCAAAGGGCATCAAGTCACTTGGCTACCGCGGCGGACGCCTCAGCCATAATCGCGGGGCCCTTTGTCGACAGTCCGGTTTTTGCGAACTTGGCTGTCCAAACGACGGAAAAGAAAACGCAGATCGAGCGCTCATTCGCCCCGCAATCGCCAAAGCTGGCCGTGTCTTCAGCGAAGCTCGGGTCGAAAGAATCCTAAGCCATCGCGGAGCAGCCACAGGCGTGTCCGGAGTCTGTGTCGACCCCAAGACAGGCGCCCCGATTGGTGAATTCAAGATCAATGCGCGGCACGTGGTGCTTGCGGGCAGTGCAACCGGTTCAGCTGCGCTCGTGAAAAAAAGCGATGTGCCAGACCCCTATCGACTCGCAGGAACCAACCTGCATCTGCATCCTGGAGCCATCGTCGCTGGCGTGTTTTCCGAACCTGTAGAGGCTTGGCTGGGCATCCCGCAGGCGATCGAATGCACGCAGTTCCTGGAGTTCGGCCCCAAAGCCAAGAATCGAGCATGGATCGTATCGGGCTTCGCCCACCCGGGCGCCGCCGCTGGCTTCATGCCCGGGTTTGGGCCTGAGCACGCCAAGCTCATGCGCGAATATCGAAACACGGCGGTGCTGATCACGATGTTGCACGACCAAACGTCCGGCGTCGTGAGCCCCGGTGCGGGCGAGCAAATTCATGTCAGCTATCGCCTCGACCGCTCCGATTATGATCAACTGGCTTTGGGCATGCGGGAATCTGCTCGAATCTTGCTCGCTGCTGGTGCTCAGAAGGTCTTTGTGCCCACGAGACCCGCGCGTTGGGTCACACGTGCCACCGACCTCGACGCGATCACTGGGGCCACGCTGGGGCCGCTGAACCCTTCCCTAACTGCCGTTCACCCCATGTCGACCCTGTGGATGGGCGATCATCGTAAAACCAGCGTCGTAAATCCTCAGGGCATGCACCATCACATGAAAAACCTTTGGGTCGCCGATGGCTCGCTCTTCCCGACCTCGATTGGCGGACCGCCCCAAATTCCGATCTACACATTCGCCCGACGTGTGGCCCGTGCGATTGCCGCGACGTCCTGAACGGACGGCGCCCGTAGAATCACATGCCAGGACTGGCGCTCACTCACTGAACCGCCGAGCCGCTTGAATTTCATCGCTATTTGCTAAATAGTTCGCGCATCAAAAGAGGTTCAACATGCGCGCGCGATTTTTCGTTCTGGCTCTGCTCTGTCTGTCCGCCTGTGGCGATGACAACTCGTCCCCCCAAACCGTTGCTGATGCTGGTGCCGACACGAGTGTTGCGGACGCAGAAGTCGATACCACGATCGTCGAGGCTGACGCCGGAAACGACGCAGCAGACGTGCCTGACCTCGCGGTGTCTACGGATGATGACGAAGATGGCATCGACAACGACGTCGACAATTGCCCAGAGATCGCGAACCCCGACCAGCTCGACCGCGACAGAGACCAAGTCGGCGATGCATGCGACCTCCTGCCCTACGTCAGCGCGCCCGACAATCCCGCCGACATTCCCACCATCGATGAAGATGTGATCGAGTTTAACGACTCGCCTGAGGCTGGAGAAGGTTATGAGATGACCTTTCCAGTTCGGTTGACAGGCACGGTCGACAACGCCGTCGACGGGCAAAATGATCTGGACTACTTCAGCTTCGAAATCGACCGCCCCACCGCATTATTGGTGCGTATCGAAGGGGCCCCGCTCATCCTTTGGCCTGCCGCGATTCTGGTGGGTTATGAAGGCCGAAACAACACGGTGACCCGGGTTTCGTTTGGTGCCGACGTCGGTCAGCCCGACACCCGAGAAATGTTTTTGCCGGTTCCAGGTCGATACACCTTTGTGGTCTCCGACTTCAGGTCCTTCATTCAAACGGCGGGCAACGTCGGAGGAATTGGCTACGACTACACGATCTACATCAGCGAAATACCACTGCCCGAGCCCCAAATCATTACGCTCCCCACCGTTGCACAACCTCAAGCATTCGAAGGAACACTGAACACCTATCGTGTCTCCACAACGAACCTTGAGGCCATTCAGGTCGCCGCCAACGGCATCTCGATCGACGAAAACTCGTTCCAGTTCCCGGCTCTTGCGGTCCTTGAGGCTGACGGCTCGGCATCTCTGGCGCACAGCAGCCCTGGTCAGGTTTCCGACACGAATCGTGTGACTCTGACGACCGCATTGGGCGGGCGAACCGAGGTCCTGGTCGTCGAAGACTACGTGCAACGTTTCTTGAACTCCTCCACCTCGATCGATTTTGGCGCGACCGCGATTTTCGAAACCGAAACCCCCGACAAACCCAACGACTCGCGTGAGAGCAACCTGCCGTGGCTTGTCCCCGGGACCTCGTATGACGGCCAGATTTCGGAGCCACGGGACAACGCGGGAACTCTGGAAGCCGACCAAGACTTCTTCTTGTTTTCGGCACGACGCGGCGTGCTCTACCGAGCGGTCGTCACCCCCGACATCGTCACGGCGGCGCTCCAGCCTGACGTGGATATGGGTGTCTTTTATGAACAGGGCGGGAGCTTTTTCTCGAGTTCATTTTCAACAGACGAGGCACGCGCCGATGGCACCACCTCGGTCGATTATTATTTCCTTAGTCACGAAGATGGCGAAGCTGCGGTGCGCATCCAACACGGGCCGAACAGGTCGGGTACTCCCGTCGGTGGAACGGCATATGGGTATCGGGTCGAACTTCAGGTCGTCGAACCCTCGGTCGCAACCGTCGTGGTGCCCGGCACCGGCACCCGAGAATTTGAAGCCGGGGGCGTCGGCATCTTTGAATTCGAGGCCACCCAAGGTCAGGTCGTCCGCGGAATCCTTGACGATCAAGGCCTTTTTGTGGACGCCACTGTCTCGACTTTGGACGGAAAATGGATCGGTTCGAATTATGGAGACTTCACCTTTCTGGCAGCCGAATCGGGTCGCTACCGCGTCGATGTTCGGGACTTTCTGGGACGACCCACAGAAGTGGGCTCACCCGTGACGTTGACGCTCGGCGCGCCGACCGTCGCCCCAGCCGTCCTTCCGCTGTCGATCTCCGGGACTTTCGATGCTCCTGGGACCGAAAAATTCTACTCCTTTGATGCGCTAGAGGGTGACAAAATCGATTTCCGAGTGCGGGCGCTCAATGGGTTGGTGCAAATCGAGACCTTTGACTCCGAGTTCAAATCACTTCGCTCCAGCCTCTCGGGACGACTGCCGTGGACTGCGCCTGCGGACGGGAAGTATTTTGTGGGAGTCACGCCCTACGAAGCCTACGCGGCAGACTACGATTTCTTGTTTGCCGCGCGCACACTCACCGCGCCAACGGTCACGCTTCCGCACAGCGACTCCGGCATTCTTAACGACGCCCCCTTTGGCCTCTGGTACGCCATCGACGTGGTCCAAGGCCAAGTCTACTCAATGCAGATCACGACCACCGAACCCGCATTCCTGACGCGGCTCTACGCCTACAGCGAAACCCTCGGTTATATCGACAGTGGCACCGACTCGATGCGCTTCACCGCTGCCACGACCGGAAAAGTCTACCTGCATGCCTACGATCAAAACGGCACGGGCGGCGCCACCTACGACTACGACATCCAAGTCTCAAACGTGACCCTGCTTCCGCTTGTGATCGGCACTCCAAGTGCGGGCACATTAACGGCCGGAAACGAGGCAATCTACAGCCTGCCGGGCATCCGCGGGCTCATCGACGTGCAAGTCGACTCCATGGATTTCCAGCCACAAATCACGTTGTTGCGAGGAACCGGGTTCGACAAAATCGGAGACGCTCAATCCGTGGGCGGGCGCTTGCTCTGGGGCGACGCATCGAATACGGCAACGCATGTGGTCGTGAGCGGTGGGGTGGGTGATTTTTCGATCACAGTTCAGCAGACTCCAAGGACATCATCGACCCCAGAAATCGAGCCCAATGACGCGCTTCTTCCTCAGCTCATAACAGCCCCCGCCGCGATTTCTGGAGGACTCGGAGGGGCCGATAATGTGGATGCTTGGACGGTGAACGCGTTGACCGGCGACCGTATTTTTGTCGTATCCCTTCCGCTGACGTCGAGCATCTACGCCCTCACAGGGACGCTGCAAATCGAAGACGCGCTCGGAACGAACATCGCCCAAGATACCGGCGCGGGCGACGGATTTTACCCCGCCATCTACGGTGTTTCGGCGCCCAGCGATGGCCCCTTCAAGATCATATTGTCGAGCGCTTCGACGGCAGATTATGTGGTGTTCATCGTGATCGATCCAGCCTGATCAGCGGCACACAAAGTCGCCGCCACACACAACCATCAGCAGGATCGTCGCCACCGTGCAGGTGATCAGCGAGAGCAGCGGCAACACTGCAAGAACCCATTTCAGGCCCACAGCATGCGGACGCAAAAACCAAACGGTCCAAATGCCCACCATCGAGCCCCCTGCCAAAAACGGATACGACGTGGCACCGACTAAAAAGGCGACAAGGTAGCCGTTGTCTTCGGAGCCCGGAGCGTCAAAGAAAAACGCGGACATCATGATGGCCGCAAGCGCTGGTATCATGCCGACCAGCCAGATCACTGACGTCACGATAGGGAAAATTGGTTTGGGGCGTTCCATCGAATCACACTAGAGGCACAGCGATGGTCGCGCAAAGACTTTCCGCCGTGATAAGACCACGGTCTCCAAATGAGATGACCGTTGAAGAACACTGAAGAACAACTCGACAGACTCGGTGTATCCGAGGGCATGCGCGGGCAGATCCTTGAACTTCTGATTGGATGCACCGAACGTGACGCGGTTCTGGGCGCCTGCGCTTCTCTGGCACCCAACCGACTCACCGACGACGATGAAGCGTTCATCTTCTTCACGTTAGCCGTCCAAGGGTCTCATGCCCGGCGAGTGCTGACCTCGGACCCCAACGCACTCTCGGAAATCACAAGTCGGTCCAATCGTTCATTTGACACCGCATCGCTGAGCGCGACGCTACGCTCAAAGATGAAAACGGCCCTCGACGATAATGCCGCACTGGCGGTGTTGCGTCGTTTCAAGCAGATCGAGTCGTTGCGGATCTTTCTGCGCGAGGTCGAAGACATCGCAAACGTGCGCGAAACCACCCAGGAGATTGCCGCGCTGGCCGAGAGCTGCCTCACCGTCGCGATCCACGAGATCGCACGTCGGCGCTACGTCCCTGAATTTGCCGATCTCATCTGCGTCTTGGGTATGGGCAAGCTTGGCGGTCGTGAGCTGAATTTCAGCTCAGACGTCGACCTCATTTTCATCGCGTCCGATGACGCGTTTCCACAGATGTCGAAAATCGAGTCGTTTGCCAAGGATCTCGTGTCCTGGTTCGACCTGAACACAGACGATGGCTACGTCTTTCGTGTCGACCTGCGCCTTCGGCCAGAGGGAAGTTCTGGCGCGCTCGTTCCGACCGTTTCGACGGCGCGCTCCTATTACGAGGCGTGGGGCCGGACCTGGGAGCGCTCTGCGTTGATCAAGGCTCGCCCCGTGGGCGGAAACCACGCGCTGGGCGAAGCGTTACTGCAAGAACTTGAGCCCTTCCTTTACCGAAAATATCTCGACTACAGCGCCATCGACGAATTGCGCACCATGAAAGACATGATTCATCGCAACGCCGAAGCTTCGGCGCTGGTGGGTTTCGAAGAGGCTCAAGAATCAAAAGAGAAGCCGATTCAGGCTCCGATCCGAAACCGCCTGCAGGCCCGAATGCAGATGCTTGGTGCGCCAACGATCAAGAAGGTTGCCCCCAAACCACCCGCACCAATCATCAATATCCGCGACGCCTCTGGCGTACTTGGATGGGATGTCAAAATCGGCATCGGAGGGATTCGCGAGGTCGAATTTTTTGTCCAGGCGCTTCAGCTTGTGCATTGCGGAACGCGGCCAGGTCTTCGGGTGAAAAACACGCTGGAAGCTTTGGACCGCCTACTCTTTGCCGGTCTCATCAACCACGATGACAACGCGTCGCTCAGCGATGCATATGCGTTCTTTCGAGCCGTCGAGCATCGAATTCAGATGGAGCAGGATCGTCAGGGGCACCGCATCCCAAGCAGCGACGAACGCTTCGAAAATCTTGCATGGCGAATGTCTCTCACGCCTGCCGCGTTGCGAACCAAACTGCTCGCGCATCGGCTGGACGTTCGCACGATGTTTGACCGACTTTTTACCGACTCCGAACAAAAACCCGAGAAACCCACGGTGGGCCGCGCCCCGATCGAGGACATCGATGCCGTACTCGCCGTGCAAAACGACGCCATCGACACGCCGGAGATTCACGCGATTCTGGATCGATTAGGATTTGAGCGACCGCGACAGGTTGCGGGTCAGCTGATGATTTTGCGCCAGAAAGCTCATGGGCCCTTTTCTGAGCGGGCCCTGGGACAAGCACGTGACTTTGCAAAATACCTTTTCACCAGCTGCGCTGGCGCCCCCAACCCCGATCAAGCGTTCTCATTGCTGACCCGATTTATCGCCGTGGTCGGAGACCGGCCCGGCTATTACCGAATGCTCGCGGAACACCCGCACGCCGCTCGCCTACTGGTCCATGTCTTTGGTTCAAGCCCGTACCTGGGCGCGGCGCTCCTACGCGAGCCCGCAATCGTGGAACGACTTTTAGGCACGGGCACAGTGGCGGTGCTGAGATCGCGCTCTGAAATGCTACGTGATGTGAACGAGCGCCTCGTCAAGATCGAAGATCCAGACCACCGAATCGGAATCATCCGCAGATTTCATCAGGAAGAAACGCTTCGCATCGGCCTGCACGATTACGGTGGAGCTGCGACGATCGTCCAAACTCATGAACAACTGGCTAATCTTGCGGAAGTCGTCATTCAGGCCTCATTGGAAGAAGTCTACGAACCGCTGCGCTCCAAGAAACGCCGGGCCGATCACTTGCTGCCGCCGATTCAGGAAATCCCTTTCTGTGTCGTCGCGCTGGGGAAACTCGGCGGCCGGGAACTCAGTTTCGGCTCCGACCTCGATTTGCTTTTCATCTACGAATACGACCGCCAATGGCGACTCGACCACAGCTTTTTTGCCAAGATCGCTCAGCGGCTGATTCGCGCGCTGTCTTCGGCTGGAGCCGGCGGGAAAATGTACGAAGTCGACACGAGGCTTCGACCGTCAGGGCAACAGGGCGCGCTGGTCGTCAGCCTGGAACAATTTCGGAGCTATCATGAACAGAGCTCCGCTTTATGGGAACGCCAGGCGCTGGTGCGAGCCAGGCCCATCACCGGACCCGCATCGCTGTGTGCTGAAGTCGAAACGATTCGCCACCACGAGGTCTTTGAACGAGGCCTCGGACCGGGAGGTGCAGACGAACTGATGGGGATGTTGGAAAAGATCCGCGAAAACTTGCTCGCCCCGGGGACGCTCGACATCAAATATTCGCCGGGTGGACTGGTCGACATCGAATTTGCGGTCCAAGCCATTCAGCTCCGTTTCGGCAAAGATTCACCGACGCTTCAATCCACACGAACCCACGATATTCTGATGGCCCTTGTCGTGGACAAACATGGGTTTGATGTCGACTTTGATCAACTTTTACGGGCGTATGAACAACTTCGAACTGTGGAATCACGGCTGCGAATGGCGGATTTACGTGGTATCTCTGCGCTGCCCGCCGACCCAGCACAGCTCAATGTGCTTGCGAGGCGAATCGGGCATGTTGGAGCAGACGCGGGGACGTTCATGCTTCAGGAACTCAAAGAACTTACAGGCAAGACCAGAACCTCGTGTCGCCAAATAGTTCAAAAATTACACGATTGACCTAAACCATCGCTGAAGAGTGCCGATGAACTCGGTAATTACTCTTGGAGACTGCGATGCAAGCCTCGGCGTTTTCTATGGAAACCGAAAGTCCAACAGATGTGGACGTTCTACGTGAATTATTATCTTCTGCGTTCGAGGCGAAGGACTATCGGCCCCCTCTCTTGCCCGATCTCGCGCTCAAGATCGTCAATTTTGCGTCCTCGGATGCCGACACTTCGACGCTGGTCACCTTGATTGAGCGCGATCCGTTGATCGCTGCCCGCGTCATTCAAGTCGCAAACTCGCCGCTCTATGGCACTCGAGCTTCCGCATCCATTCACGATGCAACCGTACGCCTAGGACGACGAACAATCGTCCAAATCGTGATGGAAGTGGCCCTTCAATCGGCGGTTTTTTCGGTCAAGTCTTATCAAGCCAGCGTTCAACGCGTCTTTGACCATTCGCTTGCCACCGCTCATCTCTCTAAACTTGTCGCCAAAAGTTGTGGGGTGGTCGATGAGTCGATTTACCTCTGTGGGCTCTTGCACGATATCGGAACGATCGGGGCGCTGGGCGTTCTGTCCGAAATCGAAGGTGGATGCCCGCCTTTGAGCCTCGACCTGTGGATGGCAATCGACGACATCCACTGCGCAGCCTCCGGGATCATTGCCGGGCACTGGAATCTTCCTGCCGAAATCACGGCCGTAATTCAGAACCATCATCAGATCCATCCAGACCCGCAATATATCGTGCCCACTGCGGTGGTCACTCTTGCCGATGCACTGGCATCAACTAATGGTCTGGGGGCCTGTGAGGTCTTTGGCGTAGATACGACTACCGAACTTACCGTATCCAGGTGTCGTGACACTCTGGTCTTGGACGATAAGACATGGGCCCTACTTCAAAAAGAAGCCGAATTCATGATTGAGCTGCTCAAGGACTGACAGGCTCTTTCTGCCATGACATCGCGATCACAAAGACGACCGGCACCAAGAGCAAGGTCAGCAACGTCGAGCTCGCAAGCCCAGCGACAACAGTGACCGCGAGTGGCCGTCTTAACTCGGCGCCTTCACCAAGGCCCATCGCCATGGGCATCAAGCCCAGCACGGTCGTGAGCGTGGTGATCAGCACCGGCCGCAAACGAACGCGACACGCATCGATCGTGGCATCCATCAGGCTCTCCCCACGCTGACGCAGTTGTTGGATATAATCCACCAACACGATCGCGTTATTGACCACCATCCCTTCGAGCATGATCAGACCGATGAACACGAGCACACTCACGTTCAGGCCTGTCCACCAAAGCGCGGCAGTCACACCTATGAGCGCCAACGGAATACTCAACAAGATAACAAACGGACCAATCACGCTTTCAAACGTGCTCGCCATCACGACGTAGACCAGGAATACGGCGAGCAGCAGGGCGAAGAGCATATTCGACTGTGATTCCTTCATGTCGCGGCTCTGGCCGGTCACTTCGAGCGAAACCCCGGCCGGAGGTCTCGAGGACCGCAAGGTGGCCTCAGCCGCCTCTACAGCACCGCTCAGGGACGTCACAGGAACCTCGGCAGATATCACGGCCGCTCGGTTTCCGTTGACGTGGCGAATCTCGCTCGGCCCCACCGCCAGCGAAATGTCCGCCACACTCTCCAGACGAACTTCCGCCAAATCCTGAGTGGCCGGCCTCACCACGAGTCCGCGCAACGATGCCACATCCGGTATGTCGTCTGGAGCCGCACGAACCATCACCGTGATGTCGTCCTCAACCTCACGCAATTTGGTCGGTTCGACGCCTCGGATTTGATCGCGGATCGTTTCCCCAACCTCACGGGCCGTCAGCCCCAAAACCGCCAGCCTGTCGCGTTTGAGCAAAATCTGGACCTCAGGAAAACCCCGTCCAAGGTTGCTTCGAACATCCGCAAAAGCCGGATTTTGGCGCATTTCCTCGACAATCTCGTCTGAAATCACGCGCAGAATACGCAAGTCATCGCCCACGACCTCGATCTCGAGGGGGGTCCGAAACGCAAACATTGTGGGCCGTTCGATCTCGACGGTCGCCCCTGGCAACCTCGATGCATATTCGCGAATCTCTCGCATCGCCCTGTCTTCAGCGGCCTCTAAATCGGACGTCGGCTTCAGCACGACCGCGATTTGCGCCGTGTGCTCGCCTTCGTCCGAAGTCTGCAGCGCGGTCCGTTCGACCCCGACGGTTGTCGCAAAACGGGCAATATCCTGGACCCCTAACATGTCCGCCTCAAGGCCGCTCACGATGCGAGACGTCTCTTCGAGCTTGGTGCCCACCGGCATCTGAACGCGAACCGTAAACTCCCCTTGATGCATCGCAGGCATCAATTCAGTGTCGAGCGTGCCAAAAACCCAGAGCGCGCCGCCAAAAAGCAGAAACGCGACCAAGGTCACCGTGTATCTGGCCCTCAATGCGCCGCGTAAAACCGGCGGATATACCGTTTCGACGACGCCATAAACTTTGTCGAACCCCGTCAAAATAGGACCGACAACCAGCCGGACGACTCGAATCACCCCACCAAGCACCAATGCCCCGATCGACGCGGCCAAACCGATGATTCCTACGAATAGACGGCCAAAAACCAATTCCAGCGCAAAGAGGACCACCAAGCGTACCAAGAGAAATGCCGCAACCAATGGCGTGAGAATATGAGCCAGGCCGTTTGCGGTTTGCAGCCAGCTTTTCCATTCGTCTCGGCTCGAGCTGTATGCATTCAACGGGCGAACCAGCCATTTCAGAACCGAAAGTGGGTTCACCTTTTTGGGCATTTTGGGCTCGCGCGCCACGACCATCGGCACGAACAACAACGCGACAGCAAGGCTTGCCAGCAGCGAAAACACGACGCTCAAGGCGAGGTCGCCAAAAATCTGGCCCGCCACGCCCTCCACAAAAACGATCGGCAAAAACACCGCGATCGTAGTCATCGTAGATGCGGTGACCGCAGAGCTGACTTCGCGCGTCCCGCGCAACGCCGCCGCCATCAAATCATCGCCTTCTTCGCGACACCTGAATATGCTCTCGAGGACCACAATCGAGTTGTCCACCAGCATACCGATGCCCAACGCGATGCCGCCCAGACTCATCACGTTCAACGTCACACCGACCAGCCGTAGTGCGCCAAAGGCGGCAATCACCGAGAGCGGAATCGACACCGCGATCACAAAGGTCGACCACGACGAACGAAGAAATAAGAAAAGAACCAAAACGGCAAAAAGCCCGCCCCAAAGCGCCGTCTGGGTGACCTCGTCCAGGCTTTTTCGAATGAATACTGACTGATCCGAAAGCTTCGTAAGTTCAATGCCTTTGGGCAAACGATCGAGCAATAAACGCGGCCGCAGGCTAGGCGCGGCGTCGGCAAGCCCCTGAGATCCTTCGGCGATCAACCTGGCACGCATCACCGAGGTGAGCCCTTGCGTCTTCGCCAAATCCTGGGCCCTCGCACTCAAGTCTTCCGGAGATCCAAAAAGCGCGTCTTTGACTCGGTCGGCGACGTCCACAAGGTTCGCGTCGGCCTCTTTAAAAACCTCGATCACGATACTTTCGCGAACGCTCCCGTCCTGCCCCACTCGGGTAAAAACCTCGGGTTCACGCGTGTCGCGATGAATATCAGCGACCTGGCCCAGCCGAACCGGAATGCCGCCCGGATAAGCCACGACCAGTGAATTCATCTCGTTCAAGTCTTCAAACGCGTTCAAGGTCCTGACCAGATAGGTCACGTCTCCCTCGGACAACGCCCCACCGGCCACGTTGATATTTTCCGACGCCAATCGATCGGACACGATACGAGTCGTTACGCCCAGGGCCGCCATTCTTCCCGGGTTGAGGTCGACACGGATGACTTCCTCTAACCCGCCGCGAACCCGAACCATCGCCACACCTTCGATCTTCTCGATCGTCGGCTGGATTTCGTCCTCGGTCGATTTTCTTAACTCCGAAGCCGATACAGGCCCCGAAATACCGACTCGGATGATGGGGTCAAGGTCGGGGTCGTAGCGAAGCAACATCGGCGTTTCGACCTCCTCAGCCAGCGGCACCAACTCGACGCGCTCTCGGACTTTCTGCGTCGCAAAGTCCATTTTCGTGTCCCACGCAAAACGCAGGACCACGTCGGATTGGCCAGCGCGTGAAACGCTCGAAATCCCCACCACACCTTCGACCGTACGAACGATGTCTTCGATCGGTTTAGTAACCGTCTCTTCGATTTCTTGAGGAGCCGCGCCGCGTAACTCCGTGCGAACAGTCAGCGTGGGGTAGTTCAGCTCCGGCATCAGGCTGACCGGAATCTGGCGGTACGAGACCCAACCAAATACCGTCACGGCCACGACGATCATCATCGTGGCCACGGGTCGGGTGACCGACCACGCCCCGAACCCCTTCATAGGGCTTCCTTGCGTTTGCTCGGATCCACAGGGGTTCCGTTTTTGAGGCCGTCTTGACCAAGGACCACCACGGGTTCACCGGCCTTCAACCCAGATAGAACCTGAATTTCCGCTCCTTCCGATACCCCGAGCGAAACGCTGCGACGTTCGGCCAACCCCTTGGCCACCGTAAACACGGTCGCTTCGTCCTCGACATAAACCACCGAACGTCTAGGAATGATCAACGCATCGGATTTTTCTTCGATGACAATATTTACCTTCACAAACATTCCGGGTCGCAACCCTTCGTTCTGCGAGGCCACGCCAATGGTCACGCGCACAGTGCCTGTTCGTGGATCCACCACCGGAGAGATGCGCTCGACGGTTCCGTCGAATTGTTTCGAAGCCAGCGCTTCGCTTTCGACATAGGTCTTCTGGCCTTCAAAGACGCGGCCAAGCGCGGTCTCAGGCAGGTTTACAAAAACCACCAAATCCGCCGGGTCAACGACCCGAAAAAGCGGAGTTCCCATCGCGACTTGCTGACCGATATTCACCGTACGAACCGCAACGACGCCGTCCATGGGCGAAGTCACACGTTGGTCGGCAGCGGCCGTGTTTGCACGACGTTGTTCCGACTTAGCCTGCTCAAGCCTCCACACCGACTCGTCAAACATCTGCCGGCTCACGACTCCTTTATCAAAGAGTGGTTTCAGCCTTTCGACCTCGGACTCCAACCGATTTACCGAAGACTTCGCCGTATCCACGCCGAGACCGAGTTCTGCGCGCTGAATCTGAGCCAAGCGTGCGTTCTTTTTGACCGTGTCGCCCTGTTCAACATCCAAGCCCACCACGATTCCGGGGATTTCGGCGACGATATCCACCGAGAGCCGCGAATCCACTGTCGACGTGGACGTTAACGTGTCCCGAATAGGCCCCGTGCGCACATCCACAACCTCGACAGGCACCAGGCGGTTGGTTGCTGTGACTTCTTCCTTCTTTTTGTCCTCCCCCTGACAACCCACGGCCAAAAGTATTGCGAACACCACGCTTACAAATTTCATATCTGGCCAGCCTGGTCGATCAATTCACGTAGCCGCGACTCATTCAGAACCCCGGAACGCGCATAGTGAACGATCCCTTTCGGACCAATCACGACAATGGTCGGAATGCGATTAACCCCATAAATACCCGAAACTGAACCGGTATCCATCAACACATCAAACGAAAAACTATTCTTTTTCATGAATTGATGAACTGCTTTTTCACGGCCAGGGTCAGCGTCATCGGTATTGATCGACAAAATCGCGACCTTTTCCTGCATCGACGCGTCAGCCTCGATCGCTTGAAGTGCCGGCATTTGCTTTCGACATGGCGCACACCATGTTGCCCAGAAATCCAAGACAACCACCCGACCGATATGTTTAGACGGCCCGGCAATTTCGCCGCCCAACGTCTTCAGGTTGAAGGCTGGCGCAGGCCTTTCTTCAATCGACAACGTCTTTGACGAATCCGTGAAGACGCCCGTCAGGCTCCCTCCGATCACAAAGACGATGATCGCAACGATCAGCCAATCGACCCATTTTGACTTGTCGGGTTCACTCATGGAGCACCTGCTGGAATCGTTGATTTTAACGACTCAAATCGAGCATTTGGGGTCACAAAATATCCCTTAGTTCCGCGTTTAACGACGGCGACATTATCTTCGTGCCATAACGAGATATAAGGCAGTTCGGCCGCCAGAATCGATTGAACTTCGTTGTAGATTTGACGCCTTTTTTCCCGATCGGTTTCCAGGTTTCCGGCCACAAGCAACTCGTCGACGCGGGCATTACGATAAGCGCCGCGATTGGCACCTGCGGAACGGTTTTCGGGGGTCGGAATATTATCGGAATGAAAAACCCACCGATAAAGCGAAGGCTCCAACACCGATGGCCATTGCATGGTCGTCAGCGCGAAGTTTCGACTCTTGATATCGCCGTAAAACGTTCCCCATTCTGATGCTCTCACTCTCACCGAGATTCCTATTTCCGCCAACTGATGCGCCATCAACTCCACCATCGAGACCCTGAACTTGTTGGCGGACACTTTGAATTCCAATTCGAATCGAGGAAGGGGCCCATCGCCGTCGGGATCGGGATAACCGGCCTCATCCAGAAGCTTCTTTGCTTTGGCCGGATCGAAGTCAAAACGTTCCACGTCCCCATTATATGCCCAATGCGTAGGTGCCAGCATGCCGGTAGACAGCACGGCCTTACCCCTGAATTTATATTCGATGATCGAATCACGGTTGATGCCGTAAGCGATCGCCTGACGGACCTTCAGATTCGACAGAATCGGGTGTTCAAGATTGAACGCGATATAAGTGTATTTAAACGAAGGCGCGGTCACGACTTCAAGGCGTTTATCTTCCAAAACTACGGGAAGCATCAAAGGCGACACTGCGTTTTGCACCAAATCAGCTGTGCGACCCAAGAGCGCAAGCATTCGGGTGTTGTCGTCTTTGACCGTCCTGAAGAACAATTTTTTGATCGCAGGAGCGCCGCCAAAATAGTCTTCGTTGGCCGCCAACAAAACGTCGTCGCCGTCCTGGGCCAAGAATCGGAACGGACCCGCACCAATATTCTCGGGACACTCTTTGCGCCCTTCGCACACATGAGCCGGCAAGATTCCAAGCGCCAAATCCGTAAAAAATGGCGCGTCAGCCGAGACCAATTCGATCGCAAAATGTCGGTCGTCGCCAATCTCAAACGACTTAATTTTCCGCGTGATGCCCGAAAATGGACTCTTCACAAGGTCCGAACCAAGCTCCATGAACGTGTATTGCACGTCACGACTTGTGACCGGCGCCCCATCATGGAATTTCACGTCCGAGCGAAGTGTGACTTCGTAGCGCGTAGGCGTCGGTGTCGCGATGGACTCGGCGAGTTCGAGCTCGGGCTCACCGCTCGAGGTATCGGTAGACACCAAGCCGGCATGCAATAACGCCACAATCTTGGCCGACGAGTCGCTCGTAGCGAATCGTGGGTCCAGGCCCTTGGGCGCCGCATCCAAGAGGACCACGTACGCGCCCTCTCCCAAGCTTGTTGACTGACATGAGGCGATGAGCAAAAGCACACCGCAAATCCATCGACGCATTTCGGTGCCTAATTCGCTGGTTATCCGCGCGCAAGGGTAAGCGCGGCGCGATGCTCACGCAAGGGGCGCAGCTTCACGCTCGCCGATATGCGGGCATGATTCCAAGCCTCTACCGTGTTTTGACGCGTCTGAGACCGCTTTGCCTTGGCCGCATAATCATTTAGAAAATACGCTTCGACTTGGCCTTGCAATCACACTTCAGGAACCTGACATGACCCAACTCATCACCCCTTGTATCTGGTTCGATGGCCAAGCCGCTCAGGCCGCTGCTCTCTACACGACACTTTTCCAAAAGCTTGGAATCCCTGAAGCTCCGCAGAGCGGAAAGGTCGGACAGGATTTCCTCGACCAGCCAGATATCATGATGGCCGAATTCGAAATCGCCGGCTTCCGAATGTTAGGGCTGAATGGAGGCCCACAATTTAAATCCAACCCCTCGGTTTCGTTTTTTGTTCAACTTCCGACTCAGGCCGAGGTCGACCAGTTGTGGGCGGGGTTGGTGGATGGTGGCGAAGTCCTGATGCCGTTGGATAATTATGGATTCAGCCCTCGTTACGGCTGGTTAAACGACCGATTTGGAGTCTCGTGGCAGGTTTCGCAAGGGCCGCTTTCGGATGTGCGCCGCCATGTTTCCCCACTTTTGAGCTTCGTCGGAAAAAACGCGGGCAAAGCCGAAGACGCGTTGAAGCTTTACATGTCCACCTTCCCTGGCTCGACCCTCGACGGAATCGCGCGCCACGACGGCACAGGCGTCGATGCTGCAGGAACGGTGATGCACGCCCAGTTTTATTTGAACGGCGAAACCTTCATGGTCATCGACAGCGCCGCGGAACATAAGTTCGCGTTCAACGAGGGCGTCTCACTCAGTGTGACCTGCGAAGCGCAGGACGAGGTCGACCATTATTGGAACGCACTGATTGCCAATGGTGGTTCGGAAGGAAATTGCGGCTGGCTCAAGGACCCATTTGGCGTCTCGTGGCAAATCGTACCGACGGCCCTGGGACGACTGCTGTCCAGCCCGGACCGCGACGCCGCTGGCCGGGCCTTGGCAGCGATGTTGAAAATGAAAAAGCTTGATATCGCGGGCCTCGAAGCGGCCTTTGCTGACCGCTAAAATTCGAAATGCACGATGGGAATAGAAGTCATTTTTGCCATGGCCTCCGCGCCCGTGTTTTTCGACCAATCCGCCGAAAGCTGATACCCGACAGCCCCACCCGCTGGCACTACGATGAGCGCCGCAGGCAACAACACAGATGTGGCGTCGGATCCATAAACACGGCCAGCCAAAGAAACGGCAACCGCACCGATCGCAACACCGGCAACCGTTGCGAGCAACGAACCATCCCACCCTATCCACTCGCCCACAGCCCAAACCGAAATCGGGGTTCCGATGGCCGCCCCCGCAAGGGCGCCAACGTATCCACACCCCAACGCGTCCCACTCAGCCTCCTCGCCACTTGAGACACAGGAACCGGCACCCACCAGAGCGCCAACGAAGCCAAATACGACGATTCCAAGTATTCCCGCTCCTGTCTGACCCAACGTCGACCACACACGACTGGGCGGTTCCACGTCTATGACTCGTGGTGTCGAATGCGGCGCTTCATTGGGCCCCCACAAATCGTCTTGTTCAGACGGAGCCACGTTCTGCGACTCGACTCTCTCAGCCCCTGGTGGCGGCGGATCGGCAAATAGTTGGACAGGAACTACGAATAATCCCAGCAAAAAAAACGACATCATAAATTTTTGAACACACAGCATACACAATCCCTTACCTATAATTTGAAACACTTATCTACTGGACACCCGCGATGGATTTACTCCATCCGTTATTCGAGGAACGCAATTTTGGGCATCGACGTGACGCCGGCCATCGTTGTCACGAGAGTCGGACCGGAATCGAAAATCGGGCGCATAAAGACCTACCTCCAAAATGAACAACTAATTTAATGCTGACGCGAACGGTTTTAGAATTCGATCGCGACGATGGGTACAGAGGTTACTCGTGGCATCGCCGCGACACCTGGGTTCTTGGACCACTCGGCCGAAAGCTGATAACCGACCACGGCGCCTGCCGGGACCAAAACATACGCCATCGGCGTCAAAGCCTCGCTGGCGCCGCTGCCACCAGCGTCGAACGCGTAGGACAGAACGACGCTTGTCACGACGAGTCCGGCGACAGTGGCGAGCAAGGAACCATCCCATCCCAACCACTCACCCATGGCCCAGGTCGCGACCGTGAACCCGAGCGCCGCGGCAATTCCACCTCCGACATACCCACACCCCATCTCAGTCCAAAAACTCCCTGGACATGAGGCCGCTCCAATGACCATCCCCACCGGGGAGAGTACGGCGCCTCCAACCAATCCGGCGGCTGCCTGCATGGCTCCGGCGTACACTCGGCTTGGTTCTTCGGAACCGTATGCGGCAGGCGTTTCGCTGGTGACTTCAATGGGAGCCGGCTCGAGCGATTCAACGTGGTCGGAAGCTACGGCCGACGAGGGAGGGACCGCAAAAATCCGACACGGAATGAACAGCAAACCCAACAAAACAAACGACATCATTAAATTTCGAAAACTTCGCATTTCTAAACCTTTAACAAATGAGTTGACGTTGCTTCCACGCGGCGACGTCTATTGGATCAAGTCCTGAAAGTCAGTTCGTTATAGAGCAAGATAGGGGCCAAGTTTTTGGAAACTGACTCGCAAGACGGTTTTACTTACGGGGATTGGACTTGCACCATTTCACGACTTAGCTCGCGACTTTAGATCGGAGAACGCCTACTCCAGTTGCGCTATAGACCTGCTCCATCGGTCATTCACGGAGCCAATAATCGAACGCCAGAATAAAGTTGGATCTCAGTCTTGGCGGATCGGCCGCACGAGGCGCTCGGTCAATTCGCGCGAAGTCGGTACGGAGTGCACGGTCGAAAACCAGTGCAGCCGGCTCCACATCGGGCAGGTCGATCGTTTTCGGCCAACCCCGACATGGACTCCAGCCTGGCATCGCGATTCTGTGCTCGGTCCGCCAGCCTCCAGCTTGGCATCGTGATTCTGTGATCGTTCCGTCAGGCTCCAG
Organism: uncultured Bradymonadales bacterium; assembly: GCA_964394615.1. Classification (GTDB taxonomy): domain Bacteria; phylum Myxococcota_A; class Bradymonadia; order Bradymonadales; family Bradymonadaceae; genus JBFFMO01. The sequence goes on from CAYMYJ010000013.1 coordinate 90,153, forward strand.
CCTGGCATCGCTAAAGCCTGAGGATTCGAAGGATACCGGTCTCAAAGAATCGAAGCGGACAATGGAAAATTCTAGAAATTAAAATTTGAAAATTGCGATGAAAAAGGAGGTGCCCCCTGGCACCGCCTCAACATCTGAAGGGATCCGCCACTCGGCCGACAGCTGATACCCAATTACAGAGCCAAGGGATGCAAGCAATAAGACGGCACTTAACAAAACTTTGGCGCTCCATTCTTAGCGTTAGCGCTTCGATCGCCGCTGGAACGACTCCATCCATCACGCTGAACTTAATAATCGAAGGCTGGAACAGGCATCGATATAATTTTGGGCATCGACGAATTTAAAAATCGAACGAGACGATGGGAAACGAGGTGACCCTTGGCATGGCCGCCACGCCCGTTGCCGTCGGCCAATTCGCCGAAAGCTGATACCCGAGTGCAGCACTTGCTGGGATGACAAAAAGCACCCCAACAAGACCAGATTCCCCGTCGATACTGTTTGGCACGTTCTCCACGACCACAGCTGTGAGGATGGCGGCAATCGCGGCACCGCCAATCGTCGCGAGTAGCGAGCCATCCCACCCGATCCATTCGCCCACAGCCCATGCCGAGATAACGGTTCCAAGCCCGTAGCTGATCGCAAGGACAGGATAATTACAGGTTATAAGATCACCTGAATCGCGAGGACCGCCGCATCCAATCCGAAAACCCAGAAATCCCGTGACGAGCCCACCAACCATTGCCCCGCCAGTTTGCGCCAGACCCGACAACACCCGATTAGCCGGCTCGGAGTCCACCACTTGGGGCTCAGGATCTGGCTCCAATTTCACCGGACCCCGCAAGTCTTCATCCATCAAGGGTTGTGTAACTGGTGCTTCCGGCTTCTCTTGCGAAACTGGTGCTGAAGGCGGCGCTGCGAATGATGAAAACGAGGTCAAAATCATTCCCAACACCACAAAATTCCGAAAACAAAACATGGGTAAGCCTGAGTAAAATAGTTTTGGGTTTTCGCGAAGCGCGAGCCCACGTCTTCAAATCAAAATTTCAAATCAATCCGGTTGAACGTAGTTGCCGTGGGGGCGAGCAAGGCGTTGGAGCCGGTCGGCCAAGCCGCTGAACCGTGATAAACGAACGCGGCCGACGTCGGCACGCCAAGTCCAATCACCACGACCGCGGGGATAATACTCTGCGAAGCCGCCATCAACCCCGCGCCCACAAGAGCGGATATACAAGCACCACCGAGGGTCCCAGCCATCGTCGCCAATAAGGATCCATCCCACCCGATCCATTCACCGACCGCCCACACTCCAAGCGTCGTTCCGACAACCCCAACATTGGAGCCGCAAGATCGCCATCCCCTTTATAATAGGTATCGAGGAGATAAATCGGGGTGACCACCAATATCGCACCGCCTAATAGTCCACCACCGACCTGACCCAGACCACTCACGAATCGACTGGGTGCCTCAACGACCTTGGATTCGGTTTCCTGCGTCTCGATGGACGGATTGTCGGTAACTCGTGCAGGCGGGGCCGCGTCCGCAGAAACACTCGATTCAACGCTCACAAACATCGAAACAACAAATTTAATAAATGACGACATATGCGCTCCCTGAAATCCAAACAAAAAGAAAGAAATGAGACCTCAAAAATTAAAATGAACCACTGAAATCATCCTGGCTTTCGGAGCGAGGAGCACGTTGGGGCCTGAGCCCCAGTCTGCCGAGAGTTGATACCCGACCGCTCCTGCCGCCGGTAAACCGAGGATAAAAACCCAAAAAAAATTCGACTTAGAAATCGAACTGAAGAATGGAAACCGTTTTCGGACTCGGCGCCGAATAGGCAGATGCACCCGACCTCCAGCTGTCAGAAAGATGATATCCAGCGACGCCTCCAAGCGGCACAAGGGCTCCAAAAACTAATGCACCCATCTGACCGCTTCCTTCCATAGAGAGAATCGTAAGTGCGCCCATCGCTGCGACTCCCACCAACGTCGCCAGATAAGAGCCATCCCAGCCGACCCATTCGCCCACGCCCCATACGCCAATCGACACACCGCCAGCGCCCACGCCCAACGCCACCATATTTGGAGCGCCCACCTGGTCTGCCGCAAGCAAAAGCGCGACCCCCAACCCGAGACCGCCCACAACTTGGCCGACAACGCCTAAGGCGCCTGCCCCGTTCGAGCCATTTGACTCTTCAACTTCCACATCGCCATTCAGAAACGCCAGTTCACGCTCTTCTTCGGTTTGAGCCGTCGGTGCAGCGGTATGCAACGGCGTTTTGTCCTCAGACGCAATCACTTGCCGTGATTCACCCGCAGCCAAAGGCGGTGCCGCGAAGAGCCGTACAGGAACAAACAAAATCATCAGCGATAAATGACAGACCAAAAATTTAATGCCGTAGTTCACTTTCAAGTCCTTCAAACGCATCATTTAGAAAAAAGCCATATCAGCCACTCAGGAAAACCCTGAGCCTCGCTGGGATCGAGTGGAATAGTTTGCAAGAGGAGGGCCAGCTTTCGCAAAAACGACTGGCGAGTCTTTTTATCATCAGAGCGCTAGACTTATGGTTTTGGGAGCCCCGCATCACCACGAGGAAATTGGAGCAGGACTGCAGCAACACTAGGTTACGCGTACTCCATTGGCGTCTCGGAGGCTGGACCACCAAGAGCTAGTCTTGAGCAATTTTCGCGGCGGGATCGACTTGCTCGACCTCGATGAGCGGAGCCGGAGGCAGAGACGGCGGCGCCGCAAAGACCTGAACGGGCACGCTCACAATTTAGGCCACGTTTTCGATGTGCGTGATTCGGCTCGAACCCATAAGAGCCTTTAGAATTCGAAATAAACGATTGGAATCGACCTTACGCTCGGTACGACCGTCACTCGTGAGTTCTTGGGCCAATCGGCCGACAGTTGATACCCAATCGCGGATCCCGCTGGAATTCCAAGCAACGAAGTCCAGAGCACCCCGTTCTCGCCGTTGCTCGTTGAAGCGCCTTGCAGAGCCACAGACAGAACCACGACGCTAATAGCGAAGCCCGCGAAGGTTGCGAGCAACGAGCCGTCCCAGCCCATCCACTCTCCAATTGCCCAGACCGAAATCGGGGTGCCCAACCCGTAACCAAGTGCTGCCAACCCAAGGACACACGCAAGGTCGTCTAAGTTACTGCCTTCCTGACAAATCGCCGCGCCCGCAAAGCCTCCAAGAAAACCAAAGCCAATGCCTCCAAGAATTCCACCGCCTGTTTGAGCCAGACCCGCCACAAAACGGCTCGGTTGTTCGGAATATGATGTTTGCGGCGCTTCGCCTGAATCCCATAAATCGTCTTCAGATTGAGCCAATTTCTGCGCCCCTGGTTGCTCGGTCTTCTCTATCTTCTCGACTGCGAGAGGCGGAGGCGGAGGAGGTGGTGGTGGAGCCCCAAAGAGCTGAATCGGAACACTCATAAGTCCCACCACGAAATGGGCCACGATTATTTTTCGAATTCCATGCACTCGCAACCCTTTGGCAAGCCTAAGCAACAAGCCGAAAGTAATTCGGACGATGTTTTTCGGCAAGCGAGTTCACATGCCTGAGGTGCACGCCGTCCATGCGTCGATCTGAGGCTGAACCGAATCCAGCAGTTTTTTACCTTCCGGATACGACGCCAAATCCCCCTGCCTTGCCAACATTCCGACACACGAGGTCGTGTAATCTATGTAGGGGTATGCGCCGTAGGCGCCTGGGCTCGACACCCTGCTGATGCCGGAACAATCGTAGGTGGCTGATGCGCACTCAAGCCAAAAACCAAAGCCGTAATGCCAATCTTGTCCGATATTTTCGAGAGCTGGCGATTTCCTGATTTCAACCCCAACAGTATGGTCCTGCAACACCTGTCTTTGCAGGCTTTCGGAAAGTAATTCTCCCGAATAAAATGCTTCCAAAAAATCCAGATATTCGTCGCCGCGCCAATGCATTCCACCCGCAAGTCGCGGGTTTTGTTCCGACGGAAGGTCGTAAATCCCATTTGGGAAGAGCCCCGTTTCAGCTTGAAAACCTTCAAAAACCTCGCCCCAAGACGCCTTTCCAGATGCTTTGATCGCCATTAGACCGGCGACCTGAAGATGAGTATTGGTGTAGAAAAAACCAGTTCCGGGCTCGACCGGTGACGCCAAGTTATTATTGTAAATAATCTCAACACAGGCTTCAAAAGGTCGGCCTGGAAGACTCGTGCATGGCGCGTCTACCTCCAACCCCGAGGTGAAGCTCAATAGTTGGCCGAGCGTGATCTTGGACAACGGACTTGCCGCGTCCGAAGTCCAAAACGAAAGATATTTTTGAGGATTATCCGAAAGGTTCAAGACTCCTTTGTCCACAAGTCTTAAGATCGTAACCGCGGTCACCCATTTAGACGTCGACGCGCTCTCGTAGGTTTTAGAGGCCGAAGAATCGCCCACGCTGTGGACAAATTCACCACCGGCGGCGCATCGCAAGAGAAGCGCAAAATCAGTGTCGGTTGTCGCGGAGTCCAGCCCTTCTCGTAAGGCGGCTTCCTCGGCGGCACAGGCGACACCAGCCGTCGAGCCATTTGTTTGACCGGTCGTCTGATTATTAGTGGAGCCGGTCGTTTGATTATTCGTGAAGCCGGTCGTCTGATTATTCGACGACGGGTCTGCGACCTTCACGCCGTCATCAGAGCACCCCACCCCGAACGCCGTCAGCACGACGAAAAGAAATGAAAAATGTGCCCGGTTCTTCATGAATTAATCTCCAGATATTTCGCCAAATAAGTCTCGCAACGACACCCGACGAAGCTCGCCAGAATGCTCCAATTGCAGAGCCTGTAAAATGGATTCGACATGCCCGATCGTCCAGCAAGACTCGGGATCAAGGTCCTCAAGAGCAGGCCCTTCGATATTGAGCTCACAAATATCTCTGAACTCGATGGGTTCGGCCCCCTCGTCGTCAAACCAACGAAGCGGAAGCCCCTGAGTTCGACATACGTAGGGTCGCGCTTCGTAGATCCGACACTCCCCCTCGTCGCCCAAAAACACACAGCCGCTTGATGATGGGAGGCCTAAATCGACGTTCGCGAATTCGGCGAGGATACGTTCCGCCTCCACCTCGAACACGGTCAGACCGTCGATGCAACAGGCGTGGCATCCACGTTTGCATTGCATTCTGTCTTTATGGATCACGGCCTTTTTTTGCGCGAGCGCTTCGACTGCACGATGAACAGCTGCAACCTTTTCTGCGATCGTCGGCATCAGCCTTTCACCCTGGCCAGATAGGCCTCAAGCTCTTTTCGAACCGGATCGGTGACGCAAAGATGAATTATTTTGTAGGCATCACGACCCAACAAATGGACCAAATCGCTGACCTGTTCGATGGGCACTACACGGCCATCTCGCTCGATGATCGGGATATGCGAAGGAGTGGCCTCAGATGTGGGGTCATAAGGCTTGTACGGCGTGTCAGACGCCCGATCCAACAAGACCGCATAGTCGGGATTCAAGCCCATTTTACGGGCAATCTGTTGAGCCTGGTCGTACGCACGAGCAATTCCCACAGGGTCGTTGGGATCGAGCGTTATCGTCTTGTAGAGCTTACGGTTCAGCAAACCATTAGCAAGCGTCACCAACACCTCGTCGCTGTCTTTGCTCCAAGCTTTTAAGGCGACCCAAATATCGGTGTCATCCAAAGAAACAAATTCTGGAATCGAGAGCGTTTTTCCCTGAAGTAATTTGGCCAAAGTGGGGTCGACTGGGCGCGCAAATTCGTGCCCTTCGTCCAATAACTGCCCAGCACGACGAAGTGTCGCCTCGAGCATTTTTTCGGCCGAACGCACTGTTCGATGCAAATAAACCTGTTTGAACATATGGAAACGGGCAATCAGATAGCCTTCGACGGCCTCCTTTGCGCGTGCGCTCACCGCCAAACGGAGCGTTTCTTCGCCCTGCGCATTCACGCCCCGATAGGTGCGGAACAGGGCGTGGATTCGCTCAAAATCATAGAGCCCGATTTTGACGCCAGTGGCCAAACCATCGCGCAAAATATAATCCAGACGGTCGGCGTCCAACTGCGACGACACGATATCCAGAAAGACATGGCGTTCGCGCGGGAATTCCTGCCTGGGACCAAAATAGGCCGAAACTCGTGCAGGCAGCCCCGGGTCAAACGCCTTCAACACCGCGTGCACGTCGCTCGTTTCGTCGTCGATCATCGCCCGCGTCAGGGCCTCGTGATGAATGCCGGTGACCTTTTCGATCGCGTGGCTAAACGGCCCATGACCAATATCGTGCAACATCGCCGCGGCCAGCACCTCCACCCGGTCCAAGGGCTCGTGGATCTCCAACGTTGCCAGAATCCGGCGCGCCACGTGGGCTACACCCACACTGTGCTGAAACCTTGAATGTTCGGCGCCATGATAAACCAGATGCGCAAAACCGAGCTGACGGATCCGGCGCAAACGCTGAAAAGTAGGCGTCAAAACCAGATCGTAGACCAACTTATCGACTGGATCATCGAGGTCGAAAGAGATGATGTCGTGAACGGGATCACGGAAAAGCTTGGGTCTCATGATTCAGACTCGGTCGCGCGACGCAGACGGTCCCAAATCGCCTGCCATTTGGCAGTCGTGGGCGGCGGATCGACAATAATATACTCGCACCCAGCTTCATCCATCATGTGCAGCGCATCGTAGAGTTCACGCGCATACCCGTCTGGGTCCGTAGGCATCACTCGGCAAAGTCCGCCGCCTTCAAGACGTGAAAAACCAACAACCCCAACCCTTGGAGAATTAAAGGCTTTTCTCAGTTCCGGATCGCCGATGATCACCTTTGCTTCTGGGGCGTAGTGCCGACGCGCCTGCCCAGGCGATGACGCCGCAACACCTTCGGTGACCTCGTCATAGTACGGGTCAAGTTCGGGCAGCACTTCCTTGAGCGTATCCACCGAAATCATCCCGAGCCTCAAAACGCGTGGCCGTCCAACCAGCGATAAGACGGTCGATTCTAACCCAACCTCGGTAGGCCCTGAATCGACCACCCAATCAATTTCGTTGCTCAGGCCTTTCAACACGTGTTCGGCCGTCGTTGGCGACACACCCATGTACCGATTGGCCGAGGGCGCCGCGACGGGGACACCGGCGAGCTCAATCAGGCGCCGAGCGACGGGATGGCGAGGAATTCGAACCCCGACCGTGTCGAGCTCAGCGGTCACGATGCCCGGAATCAATGCATTTTTTCGGAGAACCAAAGTCAGTGGCCCAGGCCAAAATCGCTCGGCCAATTGCTGCGCACAATCTGGCCATTCACGAACCACTGAACTCACGTCATCAAGGCTTGCAACATGGACGATCAAAGGGTTCGTGGGCGGCCGCCCTTTCGCCTCAAAAATCCGTCCCACCGCCTTTGCGTCCAGAGCGTTGGCACCAAGTCCGTAGACCGTCTCTGTGGGAAACGCCACGACCTGCCCCTCACGGAGCGCCTCGGCGGCAGGCATCAGGTCCTCAGACGAGGGATCATTTGCGTCAACAACGATGCGTTTCATGCGGCGTCTCCAAGCAGATTCGCCTGCGGCTGGACCGCCCAGCCTTTTTCGTGGGCCTCTTTGACCAGCTCAGCCGCCGATCCTGTATCGATCACCATCGCCAGACCGGTAGCGGCTCGAAGCATATGCAAATCAGTTTCCGAATCTCCGAATGCAAAGGTCGGTGGCATGCCGATATCACGAATGATCGCCTCGGCCTTCCCTTCCATGAACATCGCCGGCGCAATCAAATCCGCCGATAATCGGCGGTCCTGCGTTTGAACTCTGTTGCCGATCACACGCTCAGGATTAATCCCAAACCGCGGCGCAAATTGAGCCACCGTCCAATAATTTGAGGCCGAACAAATCCACACCTCAACGTCCTCGGCCTGAAGGCGTTCGATCAATTCGCGCATCGGCTGCAACATTCGTATGCCGCGCGTGAACGAAATCACCTCGCCACGCCCCGTATGAACGGTCTCTTTTTGAATCTCGCGCGCCAATTCACGGCGAATCGCTTGTTCACTCATGGCTGACATGTCGAGCTCGCTAAGCCCCACATGAAGCGTGACCGCCCACGAATAGCAGGAACGTTTGCCATCCCTTTCGAGCTTACGAGAATAGAGCGCGCTCATTTCTGAACGGTATTGCGCGAACACCGGGCTCTCAGCCCGTTCCGCCGGATCCATCGACATCGCGCGCAGCGCAAGCTCACGAATCTCGTCACGACCGTCGTCTTCGTCGATCAGCTCCCAAAATGCATCCAGGTCATACCGGTACAACACTTCGTCGATCAAATAGTACGAAAAAAGCTCGCCTACATCGTTGAAAATCAACGTATTATCAAAATCAAATACGGCTACCCTACGCCCTTGTGACTGGGTGCTTTTTAGGGCCGACTCGATAAGAGCGGACACGGCTGGTGAAAAGGTCGTCATTTTCGATCTCCAAATTGGCGACGATGTTTTTCGTCTTTCTCAAGCACCCAGGCAAATACGTTCAACGCATATTCGCCCGCGAACAAAGTGAGTTCGCCTCCAACCGTAGGGCCGTCGGTTCGCCCTTCCCACGAGACCGGAAACGGCTCGTCGATATAGCGAGTAGATCCTTCGTAGGTGGTCGATTGCCAGCCACCAAATACACGAAAAGCCACCCATGGAGCATGATAATACACGACGGAGAGGTCTGCGCGTAACGTGCGAGCCGCCTGAAGTTCGACACCTCCACTCGCCCACAACTCCACTTGTCCTTTCCTCATTTTCTTGAGCGGCGGGTACCCGAAACTCATGCCTTCCTTGGTCGACCAAAGGCGCAACAAAGGCACATCAAGGCTCAACGTCCGACGCGTTTCCCGCGTATGGGTCGCGTCTTTGGCTCCCCGATCGTCAACGATTTCTTCGTTATGAATGAACTCTTCGGTCGGCAGCAAGAGTCGTACAAAACGCACGTCAAGAACCACTCCCGCCCAGAACACATCGGCCGATGCATTCACATCAGCCGAAACGCCTCGCTCGAACGGATGGTCGCTGCCCCATTGATGGCGATAGCCCGTAACGCAGCCACTCTGGGCGAGCGAGAGCAGAACCAGCATGAATTGTGTTGCTCGTGACATCAGCGGTTGCATTTCACTTTGTGGTTGGTGTGTCAACTTACCCCTCCTGCCGCTGCACAATTTGGCCAAACCACCCTATTCAATCATTCTCAAACCCCCAACAAACCTGTTCAAACAGATTAAAGGAACGGGAAAACCATCCAAAACACACGAAACATAAATAAATAAACCCAAATAAAACAACATGATAATCAATAATAACACCGCCCTGTTCAAAATGAGCTTGAATGCTGTTCAAAACCTATTCACAATACTCCTGTGATTAAGAACCTCTTTGGAGTATCCAAATGAACGAACAAGAATTGATTGAAGGACTTCGCGCTAAAGACCCAGCGGCAATCGAGCACCTTTACGGCGAATACAAAGGGCGAGTGCGGTCGGTCGTGAAGCGGTTTATTCGTGACGAGGGCGACGCGGAAGAAGTAGTACAAGACACGTTCTGGACCGTGTACCGCAAAATTGAACTGTTCAGAGAAGACTCCGCGCTATGGAGCTGGATGTACCGTATCGCTGTCAACGCCTCAAAAATGCGACTTCGAAAGTATAAGCGAAAGCCCATTCCGGTCGATGAAGAGGTGATGAACGTGATTCGTGCCAAAGAGAGCATGGGCTTTCTCGACACTCGCCCAGACCAACAGTTGGCGATCAAGAACATGGTCGCAGAGCTTCATGATTTTCTGCAGGAATGCGACGAAGTGAACAGGCAGCTGTACATCGAAATGGAAATGGAAGGCGTATCCAAAGAAGAGATCGCGTTGAAATTGGATCTGACGATTCCAGCGGTCAAAACCCGGTTGCATCGCATGCGAGTCGGCCTTCGAGAACGATTGGCCCCTCACCATATGGCCGGCTGAAAAAGTGAGTTGTCATGACGGACGCAGAAAACACACACGGAATGAATATCGGTGCGCTCTCAAAAGCCACAGGCGTTCCTGTTGAGACGTTGAGGACGTGGGAGAGGCGTTATGGCTTCCCCAACCCAACCCGAGATGACCACGGCCATCGAGTCTACAGCATCGACATGACGGAACATGTTCGGATGGTCGAAGCGGCGATTAAGGCCGGGCATCGCGCATCTTCGGCCGTGGCGATGGACCTAGAAACGCTCACGGACCTTTTTGGAAGTTCGGCTGGCGAAGAATACGATTTTAGAATCTCGAACGCCGATCCGCACACGATTCAACCCTGGCTCGACGCCACAAGAGATTACGACGGCGAGACACTCGAAAGCCTTTTCCGACGCGATTGGGCTAACCTAGGTGGGATGGAATTCCTCAAGACGCGCGTTCATCCCTTCCTCGTCGAACTCGGCCTGGCCTGGAGCGAACAACGCCTGGAAATTGGTCACGAACACTTCGCAAGCGAACGACTTCGTGACTTCCTGACATCACTCTGGCGACCTTTGAGCGATCGCAACACAGGACCCCATGTCGTGTGCGCAACCTTGCCTGGCGAAAGTCATTCTTTGGGACTTCAAATGGCTGCGATGACCCTGTCGATCGTGGGTTGCCGCGTGATGTACCTTGGAGCTGACACCCCCATTCAAGACCTGGCGGACGCAGCGACGTCTCATGCAAGCGCGGCCGTTTGTGTGAGCATTTCGGTCGCTGCTGACAGGTTCACCACCGTAAGCGACCTCTCCAGACTTCGGGCAACCTTGCCATCGAATATATCACTGGTGATCGGCGGAGCAGGCGCTCGTCAGGGGATTCCGGCAGTCGAGGTGTTTAACAATCTGGACGGATTATTGGCCTGGGGACACTCCGTCGTAGACCCTCAACACGGAGGGACTCCATGAAACGCCTGTGTTTTTGCCTCGCGCTTATCCTTCCCAGTCCGTCCTTTGCCGCGGACACCCCGCCACAGGTGGCCGGGACTTGGGCCCAGATACAGATTCAAACGTCGATCGCCTCCATCCCCTTCGCGGGTGAAGTGGTCTCTCACACGATGGCGATCCTGCGGGTGGTGATTGAACAAGACTCAAGACGCCTCAAAATTAGCAGCACGCCGTGTCATATCGCAGTCGATTCCGAAATCGACATCGTTCGAACGGTGGTGCCATCTGCCATGATCAAGGCCATCGGGACGCAAGAGTTCAAAGCACGGCTCAAACCAGGCAATGCGGGCTGGGTCTATTACCAGCCGCCCGTGATGCAGACGTTGGGCGTCAACCTTGCGGATAAGTGGAAAGACACCATGCCGATCTCACCCAATGACCCACGATTGATCGACGCGGATGCCGACGGGAAACCAGGTGTTACCGTACGCATCGAAGGCATCATCGACGGCGCCATCTATATCGCTCAGCGCTCTTGGTCCCGCCTCGAAGGCATCATCACGTCCGATCGAATCAAAGGTTCGCTGACTTGGCAAACCGACCAAGCCGTCTTGGATGCGACCTCCTCCATGCTTTCGAATTCTCCCCAGACGCGGCCATCCGCCCTTCCCAACGCCAATTATTTCCGGGCGATTCGTGTGACTCCCGAAACGACCTGTGAAGACATCCTCAAGATGCCGCGCGACCAATTCGACTTTTAAGCCCACCTTTGACCGCGTGTTCGCATCAAAGAGATGACCCTCACGTGGACATGACATGACCCAGTTTCTACGCAAAGCCAAGATGCCGGTTTCGGCAAAATCCCTCTTCGATTGGCACGCTCGACCAGGCGCTTTCGAACGTCTTGTACCGCCCTGGGACGACATCGAGGTCGTGCATTCAGACCACAGCATTAAAGACGGCGCACGCCTGATCATGCGCATCCAAAAGGGCCCGGCACATGTCACCTGGGAGGCCCTCCATCACGATTTCATCGATGGGGAGCGATTCACGGACACCCAAGTCCGTGGCCCGTTTGCCAGATGGGTCCATACCCATCGCGTCGAAACAGAGGGTGACCACAGTGTTTTGATCGACGACGTTGACTACGCCCTACCACTTGAGCCGATCAGCGAGGTCGCCGCCGGGCAGACAAAGGCGGTGTTGGACCGTATGTTTGATTTCAGACATCGCCGAACATTCGATGATCTGACCAGGCACGCCCTCTACAAGGATAATGAACCCATGAAAATCGCAATCACCGGCGCATCCGGTCTGATCGGCAAGGCTCTCACTGCCTTTCTGACCACGGGCGGACACGACGTTCACCCCCTCGTCCGACGCTCAGCCAAACCGGGACAGATTCTTTGGGATATCCGGGATCAAACGATCGACGCAGCGGCGCTCGAGGGCATGGACGCGGTGATTCATCTGGCCGGTGAGCCGATCACGGGTCGTTGGACCGATGAAAAGAAAGCGCGAATCCGCGAAAGTCGCGTCGCCGGGACGACCTTGCTTGCCACGACTCTTGCTGGCTTGAAGAACCCTCCCAAGGTTTTCGTTTCTACCTCCGCCGTCGGTTTTTATGGAGACCGCGGAGCTGGCGAACTCGACGAAACGAGCGGCGTGGGCACGGGCTTTCTTGCCAACGTGTGCAAAGCCTGGGAAGACGCGGCACAGCCCGCAGCGGACGCCGGAATCCGAGTCGTCCATCCGCGAATCGGCATCGTCTTATCGCCGAAGGGCGGAGCGCTCAAGGAACTGCTGCTTCCGTTCAAACTCGGAGCAGGCGGGGTCGTAGGGTCTGGCGATCAGTACATGAGCTGGATTTCTTTGGATGATATCGTCGGCGCGTTTTTGCACGTGATTCAAAACGATGAACTGAGTGGACCTGTCAATTTCACAGGTCCAAAGCCAGTGCCAAATCGAGCCTTCGCCAAGACGCTTGGGCACGTGCTTCATCGGCCTTCTTTCATTCCCCTGCCCGCTGCAGCCGTGAAGCTCGCCATGGGTGAAATGGGAGAAACCTTGTTATTAGAGGGCGCCAACGTCGTGCCCAAAAAACTTCAAATTTCTGGGTTTAAGTTCCTGCACCCGTCACTCGAAATCGCTCTGCGCGCTGAACTCGGGCTCTGATTATTCTGCGGCCGCCATGCTTCGTTCCCGGTCCGCATCCAGTTCATGCAAATACTGGTCGCCCGACAGACCGGTAGCATCAGCCCCATGCATATATTGCAGCAGGCCTGCGGCATCGTAATGCGGCAGCATGCGGTCGGTCAGAAGGCCAATCGTTCGCAAATTTGGAACCAAACGCGAGAACATCACCTGACGAAATTCGTGCAGGCCTGGCATGTCCAACACGAGCTCGCGCCACTGACGGCGTGACATTTTGTGCTCGAACCACTCTTCGTAAACTTCGTACATCATGAAGCGGTTCTGCATCAGCAACGAGACCTCAAAAACCCAGTCCTCACGTTCACGGCGCTCTCGCTCAGAAACCCCCGTGGTCAAATGCTCTTTGAGCGCCAGAACTCCGTAATGTACGTGCCGGGCCTCGTCTCGAATCACGTAGCGTAAGAGGTTCTTGAGAAGCGGCTCTTCGGTCCACTTGTAGAGCATGCCAAATGCGCCCAGTGCGAGGCCCTCAACCATGATCTGCATCCCCAGAAACTTCATGTCCCAACGTGAGTCGGACACCACGGAATCGATGATCGTAAAGAGGTTGTCGTTGATGATGTAAAGCTTCTCCAATTTCTCGTCGATATACCGATGAAAAACCTCCACATGACGACCTTCGTCAACGACTTGCGTTGCGCCGTAGAGTTTGCCGTCCATCCATTGCACCGACTCCGTCACCTGAGCCGCGGCATAGAGTGCGCCTTGTTCTCCGTGCAAGAACTGCGAGAGCATCCATGCCGAAATATCATGCAGTAAAGCGCGCTTTTCTTTGCTGTTTAGCCGGATTCCGTACTCCGCCGCACGATCCAAACAAATAAAATGGTCGGGTATTAATTTCACGTCCGGACTGCGCGGATCAACGCCGATGCTCCAATCCAGATCCACCTCACCATCCCATTGCCCCTGTTTTGCGCGTGAATAAAGATCACGCATTTCCGGAAAATCAGACGTGTACGTCCAATCAAAATGCGCCGCGTGACCAGAGACCATATCGGTGGTGGGAAGCTCGCCAAGCCGCAACACAAAACCGCGAGCAAACGACGGCAAAAACCCCGCCATCACCCCCGTGTTCTGAACCGCCGACAGCATATCTACGACCTCAAGCAGAGGCTCCACTTTTCGCCGAACATGAACCGGCATCAGGTCCATCATTTTTGCCACTCGGTGCATCATCGGCTCTCCTATCGTCGCAGTTTCAGTGGACCTGAAGGACGCCCGACACACGCCAGACACCACCCGTCCTCAATTTCTTCGTCGCTCAAGCACACGGCCTCGCGGTCCTCGTAAGTCACGTCGCCGTCCACCACCTCGAGCATGCAGGCTCCGCATCCGCCCAACGTGCAACTGAAGTCTAGGTCCAACCCTGCACGCAAACCGGCCTGCAAAATGGTCTCGTCAATCCCCACCACAAAATGCGCCCCGTCTTCGAAACTCACCTGAAACGAACCCAGACTCTTTTCCGCAACCAGCCGAACAGGAACACTGCGCGCCACCGAAGCCATACGGCGTTCGACCCGCCCAGACCGCGGCACGGTGATCTTGTGACGAGGTTCCGTAAAACTTCGCCGAAGGGCCAACACATCGGCCTCCAAACGCTGAGCGACGACCCTCAGGCTCTCTGGTAGAAAGACTCTCAACCTCACGGGTTCTCCACTTGGCCAGCTCGTTAATCAATCACGCGCTGGATTAATACTCCATCATGTGATGGAATTCGTCAAATCACGGCAGGAAGTCCAGATGGCACGCCAAAAAGCTACTCGCGCCAACGGTCAGGCAACTCAGGCTCGAGTGATCGAGGCCGCCACAAATATGTTTGCAACCTCAGGTTACGAGGCCACATCGCTGCGCCAGATCGCGGCTGCTGCGGCCATCGATATCGCGACGCTAAAATACCATTTTGCGGACAAACAGACGTTGTTCGGGGAAATCTACCGCATCGGGCATCATGAGTTTCTGGGCGTGATTTCGCCCTTCCTCGACGAACTCGAAGCTGTGCAATCGCGTGAAGCTTTAAGTGCGTTAGTCGATGATTTTGTCGTGGCGATGCACGACTTCATCGAAAGCAGCCTGCCCTTTGTGCGCATGACGCTCTTTCGAATGCTCGAAGGTTCCGAGGACGTGATCGTGCTCGAAGAAGAGTTGCAGGTGCTCGCGATCTCCCAGATCAACTCCAAATTCCGGGCGCTGGTTGAGCGTGGACTGGTCGAAGATTTCGACACACGCGCATTTGTGGTGTTTTTGGTCGCTTCATTTTCGACCTGGCATATCACCGGCCGAGTCAAACCCCACTGGCTCGAAAAGCCCGGACTCGACACCAAAGCTGGGCGGGCTCGATCGGAGGCTTTTTTCATTTCGCTCTTCGAGAAGTTCCTTGGGTTATCGACTCTGCGTTGACCCACACTGGCTCTGCGCTGTAAACCGCATGCATGGCTCGACAACTCAGACAACTCAACGTCTTTATCGACCACCGCGATGACTTTGTTTTCGCACAGGTTCTTGGAGATCCCGAAGTTTCTGCCCTGGCAGACACCTCCGAACACGCACTCGAAAACCTCAAGGGGCTCGCGGAAAAACTCCTGCGTGAAAATCCGAGCCGGTTCGCGGCCGAACTTGGTGACCATGAGATCATGGTCCGCCACCTACGACTGAGGCTCCCCGCCGCCGAGCGTGGCAGACTTGTCGAACTCGACCTGAACCTCTTTGCCGTGTGTGAACGCAGACCCCTTGGTTTTGTGGTTCACCTGCCTCAACTCAGCCTTCAATTCCCACTCAGACACCTCGACGAGCTGGAATCCGTCAGCGCAGAACACCTTCGCGATCGTGTTCCCACCTACGGACGGCTCGAAGCGTTCAGTGGACTGGGCGAGAACCTCACTCGTGCCGCAGGTAACGACCGCATCTCGCGAGCACGTATTGAGCGCATGACGCTCAAATTCAAGCCCGAGAAATCGTCCGAAACCACCGAAGAAGACGACGCCGCAACGCTGAACGCCGTGGGGGAACTCGTCAATAAACGAGTCGCCCGAAAAGACGCACCTCGCGCCTTCGAACGACGCGCCGAAGTCGAAACCTTACTGGATTATCTGGCCGAACCCGCCGAACGAAGCGTCCTGCTCACGGGACCTCAAGGCGTCGGGAAAACCGCCATCGTGCACGAAGCCGTCTACCGAATCGTCAAAGGTGAGGCGCCCGACGAACTTCAAGACGTCCCCGTCTGGCAAATCAGCGGAGGCCGGCTGATCGCGGGCATGCGCTATCTGGGACAGTGGCAAGAACGCGTGATCGCGTTGATCGAAGAGGTCAAGGAACGCGGCGCGATCCTTTTTGCCGAAAACCTGATCGAATTGTTGGAAACCGCCGGAAACGAAAAGCACAGCCAGGGCATACCAGGCATGTTGCTGCCGCATATGCTCTCGGGCGATTTGGTGATCATCACCGAGGCCAGACCAGAGCAAATCGCAAGGGCAGAACAATCTCACCCAAGCTTCCTGCGCGCACTTCGACGCCTACCTGTTGAAGGCATGTCCGCCGCCAAAACCGACATCGTACTCGACCGCGTATCTTTCCGACTCGGACGGGAATTCAACGTCCGACTCGCCGCCGAAACTCGCACGAGTATCCTCGAACTTACCGCACGATTTCGTTCATCCGCGGCCCTTCCCGGCCCCGCGGTTGAACTCGCTGAACGCATGGCGAGAACCCATGCGCGCAAAGCCGATATCGTCGCGGGTGAGGACCGGCCGATCCTACTGCCAGAGCACGCTCTGGATGCCTACGCGTCCATGACCGGCCTGCCGCGCGACCTGCTTGATCCCAAGTCAGCGTTTGAAGTCGGTGCCATGAGGACCCACTTCCAGAACCAAATCTTCGACCAACCCGAAGGCGTCGACGCCATCGTACGTCTTGTCACGACGTTGCGGGCAGGACTCAACAGTCCAACTCGGCCCCTGGGCTCCTTCTTGTTCTTGGGACCTACCGGTGTCGGAAAGACGCAGACCGCACTATCACTAGCCGAGTGGCTCTTTGGCGCCAAAGATCGCCTGACTCGCTTCGACATGAGTGAGTATCAAGATCCATGGTCGGCCGGGCGCCTAGTCGGACGCTACCAAGGTGAACAAGGCGAACTGGTTCGCCGAGTACGCGAACAGCCCTTCCAGGTGATTCTGCTCGACGAAATCGAGAAGGCGCATTCGAACGTTTTCGATTTCCTCCTGCAGGTTCTTGGCGAGGGACGCCTCACCGACGCACTTGGACAGACCGTATCGCTGACCTCCTGCGTGATCATCATGACGTCCAACTTGGGCGCTGGCGGACCCTCAAGTCTTGGGTTCTCGTCGAAAACCGACGACTCCGTCCGAAAGGCCGAGGTCCAACACTACATGGGAGCCGTCGAGAAATTCTTCAGACCCGAGTTTGTCGGCCGAATCGACGAAATCATCCCCTTCCGCTCCCTTGGCGAACGCACCGCTCGACGGCTGACCGAACGTGCGCTTGAACAAGCGTTTGCGCGCGAAGGACTTGTCAGACGGCGGATCAGAGTGCGGGCAACCGAAGACGTGATTCTCTATCTGATTCGGGTTGGATTCGACGCAAAATATGGCGCACGGCCGCTGCGTCAAACGATCGAAGCTCATATCACCGCGCCGCTCGCCAAATTTTTGAGTGAAGAACGAGGGCTCGAAGACCTTTCGTTGGTTTTCGGACTCGAAAACGGCCAGCCTGCCATCGAACTCGACGTCTAGGGCGGTTGTCGGAGTCTGCCCTCTGCATTAGAGTGGCCGCTCAGTAGGATTCCGTGTGCCGAACGAAACCCCGAAAGACGAAACCAACGTTGAAGCCGCCATGCAGGCGTTTCACACTCGCCTTCAAGAGGCCGGGCTGAAATCGACGCGTCAACGTGATGTGATCGTCGAGAAATTCTTCACGCTCGATAAACATATCAGTGCCGACGAGCTCCTTGACGAAGTCCGTCGAGAAAAGCCAGGTATTGGCTACGCAACGGTCTATCGAACCCTGAAGCTACTGGTCGAACAAAATTTTGCGGTCCCAAAAAACTTTGGTGATGGCACGACCCGCTTCGATCCCATTCATGGCCAAGAGCCCGACCACGACCACCTGATCTGCGTTGATTGTCGGCGAATCATCGAATTCAACGACGAGAGCCTACACGTTCAACTTGAGAAGACAGCCACCGAACTTGGCTTCTCGTTGAGACGTAAAAAAATCGAGCTCTACGCAGAGTGCACGACTCGTAATTGCCCGCATCGCACCTGAACGTGCTTTTCGATTGTCGCTTCGAAAACGCGATGATATGCCACGGCCAAATCTCGCGCCCCGTAAAGGGCATCCTAAAGTCGACAAGAATGTCTGTTTTCAAGAACGGTTGAGCTATGAAAGACGATTTTTCGTTAAAAGGTGAAATCATCGAGGCCCTCGAATCCATCACGGATACGGCCACGAACAAGAACCTCGTAGATGCTCACATGGTCGAGGCGGTTAACGTCGCAGCCGGCATTGTGGACCTCGTTATCATCGTAGCCAAAGACCGAGCCCGCGAAGACCGGATCGCGCTCGAGGACGCGATCTACGACACAGTCGAAGCCGTTGATGGCGTGCGAGAAGTCAAAATCAAATTGATGTCTCCCGAAGCCATCAAAAAGGAAGCCAGCGGCGAAGTCGAGCCCGCACCTGCACCGAAACCAGCTGCACCAAAACCAGCTGCGGCCGGAAGCGTGCCCTCTTCATCGCCCATCGAAGGCGTGAGCAAAGTCATCGCCATTGCCAGCGGCAAGGGCGGAGTCGGCAAATCGACTGTTGCTGCCAACGTAGCGCTCGCGCTCAAGAAACTCGGCTACCGCGTCGGATTGCTTGACGTCGATATCTACGGGCCCAGCCTTCCGACCCTTTTTGGAATCACTGGAAAACCCGCCGTTCGCGAACGACGCATTGTTCCTTTGGAGGCCATGGGCCTCCGCGTGATGAGTCTCGGCTTCCTCATGGAAGACGACACCCCCGTCATCTGGCGCGGACCGATCGTCACCGGAATCATTCGTCAATTCCTCCGAGATGTGGATTGGAGCGGGCTCGATTACCTGATTGTCGACATGCCTCCAGGCACCGGCGATGCCCAATTGGCGCTCGCTCAGACCGTCCCAGTCGACGGCGCGGTGATCGTAACGACACCTTCAGACCTTGCCCTGATCGACGCTGCACGTGGCCTTCAGATGTTCAAGACCCTCAACATCGAGGTTCTTGGTATCGTCGAAAACATGTCGAAGTTCATTTGCCCAAGCTGTGGAACCGAGAGTTTCATTTTTGGACAAGGCACGGTCGAAGTGGAAGCCAAACGCCTGGACACCAAGGTGCTCGGCAGCATTCCGCTCGACATTGAAGTCCGAAAGAGCGGCGACGAAGGCCGCCCCATCGTTGAATCAAACGACAAGAGCCCAGTCACGCTGGCGTTCATGGCGCTCGCTGAAGCGCTTGTCGCTCAGATGCCGCTCGAAGCGCCCGATGAAAAGGCGTCTGGCAAGAAAGGGCTCTTTTCGTTCCTAAAGGGTTAACCTTGCCTCCATAGGGTTGACGCAGGTATAGTGAATGCGCCAATCCTTGCCTAAGGGCTGCATGAACGGGACATTGATGCCAAAAAGAGGCCGCCCCAAGAGTCGAACTTCCAGCGTTGTCATTTCGGTGAGAATCGATGAAGGCGTTCTTGAGGAGATCGACCGGCTCTTGCAGTTCCGTTTTCGCGCGCCCATTGGCCGCGAAACCTACCTGCGCATGATCTTGTACGGCGACGAACCCCCCGTCAGCCCAGCGGTTGAACGGGGATCATTGGTTCGCCTCGATTTCCGACTTCCAGACCCCAGCGCCATCGAACTTGCCGACCTTGTCGGCGATGGTGGAAACCGTTCTGAGTACATTCGGCGCATCTTGCTTGGCCTCGAAGACCCTTTGAGTCCAATCTCGACTCGCTAGACCACAAAATATCGTGGGTCTGTGAGACCTCTGTGTTAACCTCCCCCACTCCTATTGCCGGGCCCTGCACCGGCTGACTCCGAGTTGGAGCGTCGTTGAGTCGATTCGGACGACATTTCGTGCGCATTCGCGAACTGAAGGCTTTTGAACGCCGTCTGGTGAAGCTTCTGGTCGACCGACCTGGAGCGTTACATCAGCGACACGAAGCCCTCGTTCGTTACGCGCTATCCATGGCGCAACTCCACTTATTTCGCACGCCTGTTGGCCTCGACGTCAACCTTGCGGACGAGGTGGATGACCTTCGCACGTGGATCCATGAGGCCATCGTCCCCATGTTGCCACAAGACGGCGAAGCCAATGTCGACGGACTGCGTCAAATCGCTCCGACCCTCGCGATCCGAGTCGACCGCACACGCACCAATCTGCTGCTGAATCATGTCAATGAATTTGGCCCTGAACACCTCGACGATGAATTGAGGACCAAGCGCCTTGCCCTCGTGTTGGGAGGCGGCGGTGGATCTGGGCTGCTGCACCTGGGCCTATTTTCGATGCTCAACGAGATGGGCGTCGTCCCAGAACTGATCGTTGGGTCGTCGATGGGCAGCATCATGGGGTTGGTGCGAGCCATCGACCGCAGCTACGACCCTGTTACCACGGCGCTCGCCCTGCCCCGTGGGATGGACTTCCAGACGATTTTCAAGCCGTTTACAGGATACTCCCGATACGGGTTTCCGGGGGCGTTTCATCTCAACCTCCTGCGAGTCGGTCGGGAGATCTTCGAGTCCCTCGTGGGCTCTGGCATGCCCACCTTTGCTGATTTGCCGATCAAACTCGAAGTCGTGGCCACAGGGATCCGAACAGGGTTTCGCATCGACGCCACACCCTACGAAAAGCTGGCCCTCGAGGAACCTGACGTCTCAGCGACCTCAATGCGCAAACGGCTCGCGCTCTTTTTCTCGGCGACACTCGAGCTCAGCAGAAACTCACGATTTCTGACCCAGGTGGTGTTTGGACGCGACGAAACCGCGAATTTCCCGGTGATCGAGGCGGTCGGGTTTTCGTGTGCCGTGCCGGGTTTGCTGAACTACGACATCTTCCACGACGACCCGGAGACCGTGCGTCCCCTCGACGAAATCTTCGAAAAACACCGGCTTTTGCGCCTATGTGACGGCGGTGTGGTCAATAACGTTCCAAGCCAGGTCGCATGGGAATCCGTGCAATCGGGAACGATCGGGTACAGGAACGCGTTCATCCTTGCGGCGGACGTCTTTGCGCCTGTGACCCGAGGAGCGAACATGATCTGGATTCCGATTCAACAGATCGCGCGACCCACAGTCGTCGCCAATCGACCCTATTCGGATTTTCACAAGACGTTCCGAAACACGCCTAGCCCGCTTCAAATCGTCGTGAACAGCTATTCCAAACTCAAGATAATCGTAGAGCAATCGAGGGACCAACTTAAGGGTGATGAAGCGTACATCCGCAAGGCCCTCGAAACGCTGCCCCCCTACGGCACTTGGGACATTTCAAAGCACTAATCATGGCAAGCCAACCCATCGATCTCGATTCAGAACTCGCCGGCCTACAAGGCGAGTTCCATACCGATAAACTGCATCGACTGCTCTTTGCCCAAGACGCGTCGATTTACGCCATCGAACCCCTCGGCGTGGCCTATCCACGCGACGAAAACGACGTGACGTTGCTGATCCAGACCGCTGAGCGTGGCGGCTTCTCGCTGGTCCCTCGTGCGGGCGGAACAAGCCTCGCAGGCCAAGCGATGGGCGCCGGTCTGGTCATGGACACAGGCCGGTTCATGAACCAAATCTTGGAACTCAACGTCGAAGAAAAATGGGTCCGCGTTCAGCCAGGGGTCATCCTCGACGATCTCAACAGATATTTGGCCCCCCACGGCCTGGCATTTGGCCCCGACACGTCGACGTCCAACCGCTGCATGATCGGCGGGATGATCGGCAATAATTCCTGCGGCAGCCATTCGATCCTCTATGGCAACACCATGCGTCACGTCATGGAAGTGCGCGCGGTATTCTCGGACGGAGTGGTGGAATCACTCCAAAATTGGGACGAAGAAGCACTTAAAAAAGTCGGCCAACGAACCGACGCCCTTGGGGCCGGAGTGAGAGCCCTGCAGAAGTTGATGCTCAGCGACTCTGACCTCATCAAAAACAACTATCCCCCCCGATCGCTGGTCCGCCGAAACACCGGTTACCCCCTTGACGATTTGGTCTTTCGGCAAGCCGACGACGAGCCGTTTTCTCTGCCCCGATTCCTTTGCGGCACCGAAGGAACCTTGGCGATCACGGTTGAGGCCAAATTGGCTTTGGTCGACAAGCCCAAACAAAAAATCGTGGTTTGCGCGCACTTTAACGATTTGATCGAAGCCCTTGAAGCGACCGTCATCGCGGTGGGATACGACCCATCCGCGGTTGAACTCATCGACCGTAAGATCTTGGAAGCCACCAAGAATAACCTCGAACAAACACGCAACCGCTTTTTTGTCGAAGGAGACCCGGACGGGGTCCTGGTCATCGAGTTCTACCGAGACTCAAAAGCCGAAGTCGAAGCAGCCGCGGCCCAAGTCATCAAGGCCCTTCAGGAAGCCGGAAAAGGCTACGCTTTCCCGATCATTCGCGCGCCCGACGACAACAAAGTTTGGGAGCTGCGCAAAGCCGGGCTTGGGCTCTTGATGGGCATCAAAGGCGACATCAAGGCGATCTCGTTCGTGGAAGACACCGCCGTCGACATCACGGTCTTGCCCGCCTACATCGCCGACTTCATGAAGCTGATGGAGAAACACGGCAAAGACAGCGTCTATCACGCCCATGCAAGTGTCGGTGAATTGCACCTGCGACCCGAGATCAACCTCAAGGACCCCGCCGACTTGAAGAAATTTGTCGAGATCGCTCAAGATTCGGCAGATTTAGTCCGCCATTATCGAGGCTCGCTCAGCGGCGAGCATGGCGACGGACGGGTGCGCTCTCCGATGATTCGTAGAGTCCTTGGGGACGAGGTTTACGCCCTGCACTCGCTGGTCAAAGACGCCTTCGATCCCGGACATCGACTGAACCCAGGCATCATTGTCGACACGCACCCGATCGACGAAAACCTGCGCATTCCACTGGCAAAGGCTGATACCGAACTCGAGAACACCTTCTTTGACTGGTCTCCCGATCTCGGGTTCATGCGAGCGGTCGAAAAATGCAATGGCGCCGGCGTATGTCGCAAACCCACCGAAGCCGGCGGCGCGATGTGCCCGAGCTACATGGTCACACGCGACGAAAAAGACTCCACGCGCGGCCGCGCAAATGTGTTCCGCAACCTGCTCCTCGAAGGACCTTCCAAGGCGATGCGATCGCACGAGTTGCACGACGCCCTGGACCTGTGTCTATCGTGCAAAGCGTGCAAATCCGAGTGCCCAGCGAGCGTTGATATGGGACGGCTGAAAGCCGAATTCACCCAGCATTATCACGAAGCCCACGGCGTCCCTTTGGCCTCATGGTTTTTTGGCAACTACTCCATGTTGAGCCGCCTGGCCGCGATCACGCCCGGTTTTTCCAATTTCCTGATGACCTTCGCCCCCACTCGGGCCCTCTTTGGGTTTTTCCTGAAATTGGCCCCGCAACGGTCGATGCCCCCCTACTCAAAATTCACGTTCGCGAGCTGGCTTCGCAAGAATCCTCGCCCCCAAAACGGCGAAGTCATTTGGCTTTATGTCGACCCATTTACGGAATTTACAGAACCAGAGATCGCGATCGCCGCAGTCCATGTTCTGGAATATTTCGGTTATGCCATCGAAATCCTGCCGATCACCGACGACGGTCGCACGCAGCTCTCGAAAGGCCTGGTGAAGACCGCGAAACGCCTGTCCGATGCCAACGTAAGCAAGGTTTCTGAAGCGCTCGCGAAGTTCCCAGAAAGGCGAATCATCGGACTTGAGCCCAGCGCGCTGCTGACCTTTCGTGACGAGCTTCCAGACTTGGTCAGCCCAGCCCTCAAGGACACGGCACTCGACCTGGCCTCTCGGGCAGACCTCTTTGACGAATTCCTAGATCGCGCCCTCAGCGAGGGCCGAATCGAGATGAATCTCGAAGCAAAGACGCCCCTGCTGCTGCACGGTCATTGCCATCAAAAAGCGCTTTCCGATGTCGGATCCACTTCTCGAGTCCTGAAGGCTGCTGGATATGACGTTCAGACCGTCCCAAGCGGCTGCTGTGGCATGGCTGGGTCATTTGGCTACGAGGCCAAGCATTATGACCTCTCGATGAAAGTAGGCGAGCTTGTGCTCTTTCCACGGATTCGAAAGGCTCCAGAATCCACATGCATCGCCGCGCCAGGAACGTCATGCCGGCACCAAATCTCCGATGGCACGTCGCGAAAGGCCGAACACCCCGCCGTCTTGGTGGCAAGAGCACTGGGCCTGTGACCGCCGGGCGCTATGGCTGGGTCCTGTGACCCGTCCGCCAAGCGCCTGCCCGGCATTGCGATTCAACG
>CAYMYJ010000013.1:114855-137356 GCA_964394615.1 uncultured Bradymonadales bacterium
CCTGCCCGGCATTGCGATTCAACGACGCGATTTAGATTACACACGTCCTTCGAGCATGCCATGCCAGTACATCTCGGGCAGACCATAGGCCTTGAGCATGTACATGCTGTAGCGTTCGCGAGTCTGGTCGAAGGGGAAGGTCTCCATGATCTTCCCATCGTAGCCAAACTCCGCCAGCATCAAACGCCCATACCCTGTGACCAAAGGACATGAGGCATATCCATCGTACGAGGCCGTTAGCGGCTTTCCGTCCATCGCGGCCAGCAAGTTTGTCGCCGTAACGGGCGCCTCTTTGCGAACGGCAGCGCCTGTTCGCGAAGTGGGCAGAGAACTTCCGTCTCCCAGTCCAAACACATTGGGGTATTTATTATGCTGAGTCGTGAACTTATGCACGTCCACCCAACCTTCACTGTTGGCCAGAGGACTGTTTTTGACGAAGTCCGGTGGCCCCTGCGGAGGCACGACATGCAGCATGTCGTATTTCAGAACCAACTTCTCGCCGCCGTCCAGGTCCTCGAAGACCGCCTCCTTCTTGTCAGGACGAACCTCCACAAGATTGCGCCTGAAATGAGTCTTGATGTTGCGAGCTTCAACCAGCTTATTCAAAGCATCGCCGTAGCGTTTGATGCCAAAAATACCGGCTGTAGCCGACGCGTAGATGACGTTCGATGCATCACGCAGGTTGTTTTTTTCAAGGTAGTGTTCCACCAGCCACATGATCTTCTGAGGGGCGCCTGCACACTTGATCGGTGTCGAAGGGAACGTGAATATTGCGTTCCCCTCCTTGAATTTCTCGAGGTTTTCCCAGGTCGAATCCACGGTTTCATAGCTGTAATTGCTGCAAATGCCGTTCTTCCCGACTTGGCCCTCAAGCCCCTTGATCGCTGACCAATTCAGCTGAATTCCGGGGGCCACGACCAAAAAATCGTAGGTGTAGCGCTGCTCATCGCGAGTAATGACGGCGTTTTTCTCCGGCTCAAACGCCGTAACGGCATCCCGAATCCAGGTGGCCCCGTTGGGAATCACGTCGGCCTGACGGCGTGCCGTTTCTTCTTTCTTGAACACTCCCCCGCCCACGAGCGTCCAGAGTGGTTGGTAATAGTGGGTTTCAGAGGGCTCGATGATCGCCACGTCCAGTCCCGGACGGGCGGCCAAAAGTCGGGCGGCCACTGAGATACCGGCCGCGCCGGCTCCAACGATAATGACTTGATGATGTGACATGATGAATCCTCTTGGGCCTTAGCCCGCTAATTGATTTCTAAGTAGCTGACCAAATCGGGCCCCAAAACGAAGGCCGAAATTTGCGGCACGACGAACGTCTTCTTGAGCGGCCGCGCGTATGAGTCCCACGACGCCCGGGGTGTTCGCGTCCTCCTGAGCGATATCCGCAAGTGCACGCCCCACACGCCCCACCAAAGAAACAGCCTTGGGATCCAAGATCCCGGACGAAAGCACGCTTGAAAACTCCTCGCTGAGCACGAACTGTCCCAGGCGCAAAAAGCCTTTGGTCCCCGCGTCAACAGCACCTTGAACATCAAAACCACGAGCAATCGCTTTGCCCATCGCTTCGTCAAAAATATCCACACTCATGGCGATCAATCCGGGGACCTGATCCACAAGCTCAAGCAACGGTTCGACACGATCGATACGCGAGATAATGCCCTGCAGCGTGCGTACCGTGGACGGCTCCGAGATGGCCTCGAGCAGCAAGGTCAGCTCCTTTACGCGCAACGCCGGGTCCACGCCCCTAGAGAGCACTCCAGCCGCCGCCTCGTCAGCGATGTCCACCACCATCGCAGCCATGGGTTGGACCTGCTGCAGGTGTGATTGAAGCTCCTCGAGCATCGATTCGATATGCGCCAACCGAGCTTCGACGCTCAAAGCAGGTGGTGCGGGGATTCCGAGATTTGTAGCCATGACAACCCTCAACAGTTGGTTATGGGAGTATGGATACGCAAGTCGCGTTCCATGCCTGCTTTGGCATGGTCGATTCCCTCAAAAACGGTGCGCACACTTCGCCAGACCGACCGCGGGCAGACGGTGAGAAAGGCTTCGACGTTGCGAAAACGTTGCAACGCGCGACGCGACGTTTAGGGTAAAACCCAAGAAACAAAAAAGGCGACCCAAGGGTCGCCTTCTTACGCGTCTGAATGAATGGCTTAGAGAGCCACAACCCAAACTTTGACTTTCGCCAAGACACCGCTTGCGAGCTTGATCGGAACTTCGTAGATGCCCAGTTCGTTGATATGACGATCCAGCATCACTTGTTTACGATCAATGGCG
Source organism: uncultured Bradymonadales bacterium (assembly GCA_964394615.1). Classification (GTDB taxonomy): domain Bacteria; phylum Myxococcota_A; class Bradymonadia; order Bradymonadales; family Bradymonadaceae; genus JBFFMO01. Next base: position 117,139 of record CAYMYJ010000013.1, read on the forward strand.
TGACCTTGTTCCAAAAGAACAGCAGCGATTTCGCGATTGGTCACCGAACCGAAAAGGATATCGTCCTCTCCAGCGCGCTTTGGAATCGTGATTGCGACGCCGTCGATATGACCAAGGATCTTGCGAGCCTCGATCTGCTCGGCAACCTTACGGCGCTCAATGTCAGCAAGCTGATGGTTAAGCTGCTTCTTGTTTGAGGTCGTTGCAGGAATCGCAAAGCCTTGAGGGATCAAGTAGTTGCGTCCAAAACCTGGAGCAACACTAACAACTTGACCCATTTCTCCGACGTGTTGAACGTCTTCTGTGAGAATAACTTCCATGATTACTCCTCCTCGCTCGAAAGCACGTCGAGTGACTCTTCTTCAACTGGCTTCGCCAATCGCTCTGCAGCGATAAGGTCACCCTCAAGCTTAACCGTGAGGAACTTCAGGACAGGGTCGAGGATGCGCAAGTTGCGCTCCACTTCGGCCACGGTGTCCGTAGGAGCCAGGAAACGGTAGTAATGGTAGTGACCGCGGTCGTGATACGTCGCGTTGGTACGGTCACGGATATCGTAAGAGAGACGACGAAGGCCCCAATCGTCAAAGCGAAGGACGTGTCCGCCCTTGTTCTCGATGATGCCTTGAACACGCTCACGCGTCTTCGATACGTCCTCGTCAGGCGAACCTGGGCGGAGGATGTATACTGTCTCGTATTCTGTTTGCCTTTCTACAGCCACTTAGGACCTCTTGGTATCCAGCCCCATGTAAATCACGGAGCGAGGTAAATCATTATTTCGCGGCCAAAGCCGGGGCCGACGTTTCTGCCTGAACAGCACCCGTCTTGTCAAGACCTTGAACAACTTCAACCACTGGGGCTGTAATTGCTGCGGTCTCTTCGGCGGCGCGTTTGGCGTTCATCGTTCCCAACACTGGAGCAAGCACGAGAGCAACAACGCTCATGAGCTTGATAAGAATATTAAGCGATGGACCAGCAGTGTCTTTGAAGGGGTCACCAACGGTGTCGCCGTTCACTGCTGCCATATGTGCGTCGCTTCCCTTTCCACCGTGATTGCCTGCTTCGATGTATTTTTTGGCATTATCCCAAGCGCCACCGGCGTTTGACATAAAGATGGCCATGGCCACACCAGCAGTGGTCACACCAGCAAGGAGTCCACCGAGCATCTCAGGAGAGATGAAGCCAACAACGACTGGAACGGTGATCGCCATGATGCCCGGAAGGATCATTTCGCGAAGCGCTGCTTCGGTCGAAATTTCAACGCATTTGGCGTACTCGCCGCGTGCCGTACCTTCGAGGAGACCTGGAATTTCACGGAACTGACGACGAACTTCTTCGATCATCGCGCCAGCTGAACGGCCGACTGCTTCCATCGCCATGGCGCTGAAGAGGAACGGCATGATCGCACCGATAAAGGCACCAACCATCACGTTAGGCTTGAGCACGTCAATCGACGCAAGACCTGCCTGCTGCGTGAACGCGGTGAAGAGAGCAAGCGACGTAAGCGCTGCCGAACCAATCGCGAAACCCTTTCCGATCGCTGCAGTCGTGTTACCGACCGAGTCCAGCGTATCGGTGCGCTGACGCACTTCTTTGGGAAGGTGACACATTTCTGCGATACCACCAGCGTTGTCGGCGATTGGACCAAAAGCGTCCACGGCGAGCTGAATACCGGTCGTCGCAAGCATACCAAGGGCAGCAAGCGCGATGCCGTAGAGGCCTGACATATGGTAAGAAACAAGGATCGCAGCGCAGATCAAAGCGACAGGGATTCCTGTCGACTTCATGCCAAGACCAAGGCCGGCAATGATGTTTGGTGCGGTACCCATAAGGCTTTCTTTAGCGACGCCTTGGACCGGACCGTAATGATCGCTTGTGTAGTACTCAGTCACAAAGCCGATGAGCGTACCGGAGGCCAAACCTGCGATGACCGCCCAAAAGGGTCCCATCTGTCCGTAGTGATTTGTGTCAATCGTAATCCCTGCTTCAGGGATGAAGTACTGAACCAGAAAGAAGGTCACGATGGCTGACGCGACTGCAGCGCCAACAGTTCCCTTGTGAAGAGCCATAGCGGGGTTTCCGCCTTCCTTCACTCGAACCAGGAACGTGAAGAGAATCGAAACAACGATACCCATCGAAGCGATGATCAATGGAAGCATGATCGGGTTGGAATTTTGTGCTGAGGCAGCCCACGGAATTCCCAGAACCATCGCGCCGATGATCGAACCGACGTACGACTCGAACAAGTCAGCGCCCATACCGGCGACGTCGCCCACGTTATCACCAACGTTGTCGGCGATCGTTGCAGGGTTACGAGGGTCATCTTCAGGAATGCCTGCTTCGACTTTACCGACAAGGTCGGCACCAACGTCAGCAGCCTTGGTGAAGATACCACCGCCCACGCGCGCAAAAAGTGCGATCGAGCTGGCTCCAAGACTGAACCCGGTCAGAATGCTCAGAAGCTGTGTTGTCGAATGCCCATCGACTTTAAGTTTGGCTGGGTCTGTGAAGAGCAACAGGAAGTCCACACCGAGAATCATGTCGTAGGCCACCAGAAGAAGGCCAAGACCCAAAAGGGCCAGACCCACAACCGACATGCCCATCACAACACCGCCCGAGAACGAAACCTGAAGCGCATGCGCCAAGCCAGTTCGTGCAGCGTTTGTAGTTCGGACGTTGGCCTTGGTGGCCATCTTCATACCGAACCAACCCGCAAGGCCTGAACAAATCGCGCCCACGACGAACGACACGGCAACAAGCGCCATGGTCGCTTTCGTGAAAGCGGGATTTCCAGTCATCTCAGCGAGATTCTCAGGAGCCTGTGTGTAATAAATCGCAGCAAGAGCCACGGCTACGAGCGCCACGAAAACTGAGAGAACGCGGTACTCTTTCACGAGGAACGCCATGGCGCCCTCTTGAATGTACCCGGCGATCTCCGCCATCTCGGGCGTGCCGACTTCCTGCTTGCTAACCCACGTTGCGCGCCAAAACGCGAAAATAAGGGCCACGAGGCCTGTCAACGGAACGACCAGTGTCAAATCCACGATTCACTCCAACGTCTATAGATCAAAAAAAATCGGCCGGAATTTCCGACCTAAATTAAACTCTTACTTACTATTGAACCTGTTTTGGGCCACGACGACCCCGTCTTTCAGGATCAGCTCGATCGCGTCTGCCGCGTCGGCGAGCTGCACGTCCAAGACCTGAAGCTCATCTTTTGAAAATGGATTGAGCACCCAGTCAGTCACGCTGCCCTTTTCGGGCCTCCCGATGCCAAGACGAACTCGAACGAAATCGCTCAATCCCGTCTTCGCAATGATGTCGCGCAGTCCATTATGACCGCCATGTCCTCCGCCCGCTTTGACTCGTACCGTTCCCGGTGCCAAATCAAGGTCGTCATGAACAACGATCATATGTTCTGCAGCGACATCAAAAAACGAACGAGCAGCCGTCACCGACTTGCCCGATAAGTTCATGTATGTCAGCGGTTCCAGCAGGTGAAGCTTCTGACCCTGACAGGTTCCAGATGCGTATCGACCATGAAACTTCTGTTGTGTCAATGACACACCGATGCGATCACCGAGGCGATCGACGGCCATGAACCCGATATTATGTCGGGTTGCTTCGTAGCGCGGCTCCGGGTTTCCGAGTCCGACAAGCAGAAAAGGTCCCACGCCGTAAACTCCCAAGACTTACTCTTTTGCTTTCACGCGTGAAACGCCGACCTGCAAGAGAGCGAAATCCATCTTGTATGCTGGATCTACGCCTTCTGGCAGCGTCAATGCGCTTGCGAGAACCGACTGCGACAAACCGAGGTTCGTCACGTCGTAAAGGATCTTTTCTGGGATATCCATCGGGCGAGCCGACACTTCGACGTGCGGACGCACGATACGAAGCTTTCCGCCTTCTCGCTCACCTTTCGAACGACCGTGAGCTTCGACAGGAACAGTCACTTTGACCTTCACGTCTGGGTCCACAACAACGAAGTCAGCGTGCAAAAGATCACGGCGGACCGGATCCACCTGATACTCACGGACCATCACGTATTCAAAAGTCTCTCCACCTTCGACGGCGAGACTGAACACGATGTTGGTTCGACGCTTGCCAGTCAGAAGTTTGAAAAGGTCTTCAGGATTGGCCGTGACCGAAAAGGCCTCGCCGTTCAATCCGTAGCAAGTTCCTGGGATCAAGCCAGCTGCGCGCAATTTGCGAGCTACGCCCTTGCCGCTTGAGTCTCGTCCCGTGACGTTAAATGTTGGTTTTTCATACATATCGTTTCTCCATGAGCCGGCCGCGTTACAACGAGGTCGCGTCTATCACGCATTTGTCATTTTAAATAGTGAACTCACCGAATCGCCGCCATGAACGCGCCGGATCGCTTCGCCAATAATATCAGCCACCGAACACACCTGAATCTTCGAACATCCGCGACCCGCGTCGTTCAAAGGGATGGTGTCGGTGACAAAGACCTTCTTAATCACTGAATTATTAATTCGATCGATGGCCGGTCCGCTCAACACGGGATGAGTCGCTGCTGCATACACAGCATGAGCGCCATGTTTCATGAGCGCTTCAGCCGCTTGCGTCAACGTTCCGGCAGTATCGATCATGTCATCAACCAGAACCGCTGTCATACCTTCCACGTCGCCAATCAAATGCATCGCTTCGGCAAGGCCAGGACCGCTTCTACGCTTATCCACAATCGCCATAGGCGATCCAAACACATTGGAATAATGCCGAGCACGCTCAACACCACCGGCGTCTGGAGACACCACGATCAATTTGCTCGGCGGCACATCCAAGCTTCTCATGGCTTCGATCAGAACCGGGCTCGCAAAAATATTATCCACAGGTTTCGTAAAGAAGCCTTGGATCTGACTCGCGTGCAGTTCCATCGTGATCACGCGGGAAAAACCAGCGGTCTGCACCATGTCTGCCACGAGCCGTGCGGTGATCGGCGTACGAGGTTTCGCCTGACGATCTTGCCGCGCGTAACCAAAATAAGGAATTACTGCGGTGATCTCGTCCGCCGAAGCACGGCGCAACGTGTCCCCGAGCACGAGGAGTTCCATGAGATTGTCGTTCACGGGCCACGACAGGCTCTGGATCACATACACGTGACGGTGACGTACGCTCGTCTTCACTTCGACTTGGATCTCGCCGTCAGCAAATCTGCCAACCGACGCATCACTTTGTTCGAGCTGAAGGTAACGAGAGATCCCGCTAGACAGCTCAGGATTCGAGTTTCCTGTAAAGAGCATCATGTCGTTCATTTTGCCGTCCGACGTGCCTTTCCAGAAACAAAGCGCAGGCATCGATCATATCGAGCCTGCGCGAGAGAACAGGGGTGCTAGGATTCGAACCTAGGATACGCGGTACCAAAAACCGCTGCCTTACCACTTGGCCACACCCCTATGGTGGGTCTTCCGACCCCAAATCGCCCGGATGTGTAGCATCCGGGCTAATATGTGTCAAGCAACCCGTAGGACTTCTGCCATCAAAGGCAGGCACCCCACGCCAACGGGAGTCCATCAGCGTCTGACATACGCTGGCAAGTCCCCGATCCACAAACAGGTTCATTGGGATTGCAGATCGGTTTGCAGGCCAGCGCACCGGCGCCAACACCAACACAGCGATACTGATCGTTGCATTCGTTCGAATTGGCACACGTCATGTCAGCCACAGCTTCTGAGGCGAAACTGGCGCAACGAGTGCCATTGGGCGTGTTGTAGCAATTCTTCCCATCCCCGCATGAGTCTGGAAAGAAACCACATTGATCGTTGCTCGCAACACAAACGCCCACCCTAAGCTCAAGCTGAAAAGGTCGGCAATCCAGGCCTGCACCACAACCCGTCTGCGACGGCGCACCAGGGCGACAATACTCCAGACAAGCAGCATCAGCGCCTTCGACGCTCAAGCACACAAATCCCTTTCCACATTCTGTGTCATTGGCGCAGGCACCGGACGTCTTGTCTCCAGCAACGCCACAGGCGGCCACAGGCGGATCGGTCGCGCTCGTCTGCTTCGCTATGCAATGGTCCGCGGCGTCACAACCCGTCTGACAAATCGGGTCGCAGGCGCCGAGCGCAGGATCGAGGGCAAGACAGGTGTTCGTCGAATTATTCGTCGAAGTGTTCGTCGCGTTATTCGTCGAAGTGTTCGTCGAATTATTCGTCGAAGTGTTCGTCGCGTTATTGGTCGAAGTGTTCGTCGAATTATTCGTCGAATTATTCGTCGTCGTGTTGTTGGATGACGGGTTATTCACGTCATCATCCGAGCACGAAGAAATCAACAACCCTGCGACTGCGATACCAAGCCATGGGATTCTCATACGTTTATCCTTGCGATCAGGTCAGAGCAATCATGCATCGAAGCAGAGCACATCACGGTTTGTGTCGCCCTGCGAAAGTCCGAAATATGCTGCCTTGCAACCAGATCAGATTGCGCAAGCACCGTAAGGCAATGCGTTTCCATTTTCGTCGGTCAATGGATTGCAAGTTTTGCCATCAGGGCATGCGTTAGCGGGGTCGCACAGTTGAGCACAAGCCGATGCTGCGCCTTGCATTCCGATACATGCCTGTGTGTCTCCACAATCTGTTGGCGCGGCGCAGGCGTCACCTGGCATGGCTCCCTGCTTGTAATTGATACATTGCAGGCCAATCGTTGTGTTGTAACACATCTGGTTATCGGGGCAGTTATTGGGCAACACGGTGCACTTGTCTTCCACCGGAGCGCAGACGCCAAGGCTCATGTCTTGAACGATCGGTCCACACGCGAAACCAGCCGCACAGGTTCCCGCGCCTGGTTTACAAAACTCTTGGCAGGTACCGCTTGTCGCGGTAGCCGACGCAAGTCCGCACCCATAGCCAGCTTCACAACCCATCGTGCCATTGCATGTCGCGCCTTGTGTACCGGTTCCGGCCGCCACACAAGCAGACATCACAGGATTTCCAGCGGCGATGCATGCTTGAGTCGGGGCACAGCCCGTCTGGCAAAGTGGATCACAGGCGCCTGCAACCGTCGAAGGCGTGCAGGTGGTGTTGTTGGTCGTCCCATTATTCGTCGAAGCGTTATTCGTCGAAGCGTTATTCGTCGAAGCGTTATTCGTCGAAGCGTTGTTCGTCGAAGCGTTATTCGTCGAGGCGTTATTCGTCGAAGCGTTGTTCGTGGAAACCTCGTTCGGAATACAGATCTTCTGTGCGTTGCACTTCGCCCCAACACCACAGACACCGGTTTCGCACTTGTCGTAGCAAGTCTCGGCGCTGCCATTCACCGCTGCCAGTACCTGAGTGTCGGTGCAGGTTTTTGCGGCATCATCACCGCAGGCAACCGCAAGAAACGAACTTGCGCCAGCCAACACCAAAACACCTACGAACTTCTTCCAAGTCTGCTTATTCATTTTCTTCCTCAAGAATCAAAGGCGAGCACTCTACTCACACAATCCGTTTACACATTGAAAATTGCAGGTTGTTGCATTGTTGCAGCAATCTGCCACCCGGGTGGCCGCCGTACACGTTGTGCGACAAATACCGGCATCAGGTCCGGAATCGACACAAACTGCACCTGGACCACAAGGGTCCGCCTCCAGTGGGTCACATTCTGGCAGACACGCACCCTGCGTTCGAATGCCAGGATAAAGATAATTATTACAAACGCTTGGCGACCCATCTAGGAGAGCACTATCGCAATCCGAGGTTCCTGGTCGACAATACGAAATACAGCCGTCGAAAGTACTGAAGGCCAGGCATTGAATGTGATCCGCGCACCATGAACCGGCCGGGGAACACAAATCAAAGGCGTCGGTGCCCGAGACACTTTGATTGGTGCTGCAAAGCCCCTCTCTCTGCGTCACAAACGAGCCACAAAACGAGCCAGCGCCGCACGATCCCACTGTGAAAGGGTCACAAAGCTTGGTGCAAACCCCAGGATTGGCGCCTGCGGTATTTCGACGACAATAAAGCCCCTGACCACATTCCGACAGAGAAGCGTCACAAACTGCTCCAGCCGCTTTCGCGCCTGCAGGCAGACACAGGCCAAAACCGTTATCGAGGTTCAGGCACGTGTCCGTGCCACAATCGGCATCGACGTCACAAAGGCTTGGCACACAACCGAGGTTTGGTTCCGTGTCACCGACATCAATACAATAGAACTCGGCACCACAAGTGGATGCACTGAATTCCTCGGTGCAGCTGTCCAAGCAGATCCCCGTGCCATCACCGATGTCGGAACAGGCGAACGCGCCCTGAACTGCCGTTGTAGGATCGCACGTCGCCCCAACAGCCGAGCACACTGGATATTGACAGCCATCAGCGGTGCAAGTGGCTCCCTCTTCGCATGCTGGATCGCACGCAGAGACACAAGCCCCCATGGAACAGACTTCATTTGCCGCGCAAGCTGGAACGCAAGGCACTGGCGCGTCCATGTCCGATCTGTCGGCGTCGTCTCCGAGGTCGACCTGATCGTTTCCGCCCTCATCCAAGCCGGCATCGACCTTCGGGACGTCTGGAAGATTATTGGTGTCGATCCGATCTACGCATTCACCCGACAAGGAGTCGCAGATTCCAGGTGCACATTCGGTATCGCTCGAACAAGGCGTTGCGTCGTCGACGTCGCCGGTGGCACAGCTCGCCAGAACAAACCCGGCCAGCATCAGGTACCCCCAACGATACCCTCGGTAACCAAAACGGACCGTCATACGAACTCCAAGGTGCCCAAATGTGGGACAGGATTGAACATCGTTTGTCCGGGTGTGTCAAACACACGGCCAAAACTCAGCAAGGTGGCCGGGTGTCAAAAGGACACAACGTTGGCATGACGATCGGTTTCTCGGCGATGCGGCCATCCCTTTCATCGTTGAAAAGGCTCGAGCAGCAAGCCGCGAAATCATCGAGCGAACGCCAACAAGGTCGACGCGGCATCCGAGAGCCGCCGGCGAGTTTCCGACGCCCGTCGCCTAAAGTGGCAAGCAGACGCCAAGGTCGTTAACCAACGGACTGCAAACGAGAGGTGATGGACAGGTCGACCGCTCGTAATTTCCGTCTGCTGCGCGACCTGTGAATTGGCAGAATCGATAACAGACGTTATTCCCGCCATCGACTGCACAAATCGCATCAGGTCCACAGGATTCGCCGGGACGCGTACAAGGACCATTGAGCTCGGCTGTCTCGACAATCGGTGCGCACGAACCCACGTCAGCATTATACGGGAAGTTGAAAAGACAGGTCTGTCCGGCACCGCAAGGTAGGTCAGATCCACTGGGATCAAACGGGTTACAGCGCGGCGTGCAAACCGACTCAAGTCCAGGCCCGCCCACGTATTGCGACAAGAGCGAGGTGCCAAAACCCGTTTGTGCCGAGCGAGGGAATAAGCACTCCGCCGACGCGACACAATCCGATGATGCGCAGGATGCTCCGACGGGAAGATCCCCCGCAACGCTGCAAAACGTGGGTTCGTCTTGAGTCACGATCGTCATTCCATCAGCCCCAGATACTTTCAACGACGCGACAGGCAAACAGGCTGACTGACCTGCTGGGCAAGTAGGATCGGTGAATCCGGTCGACGTGCATGCCGTGGCACATTCCCCGATCTCATATCCATCGAACGAGATGGCGCGACACGATTGAGAACCAGTGCACGAGAGTACCTCATTGGTGGGATCGTCTAGAACACACAATGAGTCGCAGCGACCACGTTTGATTGGATCAAAATCGGGGGACGTCGAACCGACCTCGGAACAGTGCAGGCCTTCTGCGCAGCTCCCGTACGTGGCGAGCGGTACACAGTTTTGACCTGCCTGAGCACTTCCCAAGGGAACACATAAATTGCCCCAGGTGTCGGGCCCGCTGACAAAGTCTGGGCCACACCCCATCGACGATCCCAAACACCCGCCCTCATAACCTTCGCTGCCCGAGCCACACGTTTGGCGACACGCCCCATAGGCGTCATTCCCCAGCGGCACGCAAGTGTATCGCGGAAGGTCAGATTCGCTGACCGGGTCGACCACCTTCGAGAAAACACTCAGCCCTGGCGCAAGATCGTCGGTATCCACGACCGTGCCGGTCACGTAGACCACAACCGGAGCGCTGACCGTGATCGCGTTCAACTCAACCAAAGCCAAGAATCGGTCGTTTCGCGCGGCGCCCGGCGCAAACGCCAGGAAGTCCCAGTCTCCCAGAGGCAGGTCTGCGCCCGTGGTCACGTCGGAGAGCAGTTCAATTTGAGTTCCAAGATCAGAGAGATCGTCGCCCGCAGGTACGGCAATCACATTGATGGCATCACCAAAATTCAAGACTTCGGCGCTAAGGGTGCTCGGCGTCTCTGAACGCGACACGGCCACCAAAGAATCACTGACCAGCGCCTCATCGCGCAAAACCAGCTCAAGGGCTTTGTTGGAAACAAACGACACCGAGGTTTCAACCAGTGCCGGGTCGGTTGAGGGCGCGCCTGCACGTAACACTCGAAGCGACGACTGACCGGCTGACACCTGTTGTGGCATGGCCGTTCGAAGACCTGAGACGAGCCCATTGATTTGTAGAAGGCCGTCCACGTAGACATCGATCGCGGGAGCTCGCGTACCAAGATAGGTGACCCAGAAATCGCCTGGAAGCGCCGGTGGATTTGGGCAAGCTGTGTCTCTGATGCCCTGATTAACCTGCGAAACCGAACCGTCGGATTCGGCGGGAGCGCCGGTGATATTGCATACTGGCTGACACCGCGAAACGGCGGGAATCCCCAGAGAATCGACTGCTTCCTGATAGGTCGCGCAGACATTTCCGTCCTGACAATTTCGAAGCGTGGGATCACAGACTTCAAATGCCGCGACGTCACCGGCAGGCCCGCAGACGCCGTCGGTGGCGTTGAGCGCGATGCACGTCCTTCCGGCTCCGCAAGACCCTATTTCGAAAGGCTGACACGGGGTGTCACAAAATCCGAGCCCGGCACCCGCCGCTCCTTCAGCTGCGAGCAAGCAAGTTTGATCTTCGGAACACGTGTCCGAATTCAGGCAAGGCTGGCGACATATCGCATCAACACAGGCCAATCCCGTCGCGCAAGTTCCCTCAAACGTGCCGGCCTCGGTCGCAACATCTACACTCACGCACGATTCCCCAACGTCGCGGGTGCCCGCAGGAAAACAATAACTCGCCGAATTGCCGACTTCGGCACACACGGCGCCGTTTTCAAAACCGGAGGCTCCCGCGTAGAGCTCTTGACACGTCTGAAGCCCGGCCAACACGCCTTCGCACTCCGACGGGCGGCAAATCGTGTCGCGACAGGCATCTTGCAGGCATACCTGATCTGTGGCGCAATCCAAGTCGCTGCCACATCCCGCGTCAGCACTGCTGCCCAGCCAAAAACAAAGCGCTCCGGCATCACAGCTGCCATCTGCCGCGCATTTATTCGTGCAAATCGGTGGTTGTGCCCCAAAGCCGTCAAGATCCACGCACAACGCTCCATCCACGATCGGCAGCGTCGGGTCACACTCTGTGCCAGGAACGTCGCACTGGTCACTTGGGACCGCGCACACGCCCGCAACGCAGACCTCACCGAGCACACAACCGCCAAAACACGGAATCGCAACGCACGAGCCGCTCTGACACGACTCGCCTACATCGCAACCGCCGCAATCATCGTCAGCCGAACATCCGATAGACGCCGTGGCGACGACCAGGAACATCACTAAGAAAAATCGTATCAACTTCATCCTCCGGGACAGCTCGCACATCGTAGGGATCACCGCATGATGAATCAAAGCCCAAGAAAACAAAAAAGGCGCCCGATGGGCGCCTTTGATACTTTTTAGACCCTAAGTCTTATCGGCAAACACCGAGGGGAAGGCCGCCAAACACGTCAGTGCATGTTCCTGTATCGCAACCACGGTTCGTTGGGTGGCCAACTTCACACATGCGGATGCATGAATTACCGGCATCGCCAGCAAGGCAGATCGAGTTAGGACCACATGCCTTGCCTGCTTCAGGACAAGCAGCGTTTGCAGCTGTGTTGGCCATGTTGGTTCCGATGCTCTCACAGATGCCTGTTCCAGTGCTGAACGTAAGGAAGTCGACGCCACAGACCATTCCTGTACCACACTGATCAGCCGAACCAGCAAAACGGCATGCCTTGGTACAGACGCCAGCGCTTGCTGAATCGGAAGCGTCTTCGAATGGAGAGATGCTGTACGAGTTTGCACAAACAGCTCCACCGACACAGTTATTGGGGTCGGTCGAAGGAACCGAGCATGCGGCTCCGATTGCGATGGCACCGGAAGCGCTGCAGAATGCTGTGGTGTCGTTGCTTTCTGGGAAGCAGTTCTGAAGGTTTGCAGGGCAGTTGGTATCAGCGAATGCGTTCGCTGGATTATCGCATGCGTAGCCGCAACGGCCGAAAGCGAAGGCTGCGTTTCCGAGAGGCTCGCAGGTTTGACCAACCGCTCCGTTACAGGCCAAGAGACCGTTCGGAACTGCTGCGAGGTCGCAGAAGGCCGTACAAATTCCCGCTTCGTCACCACCGAGAAGGCAATACGAACCTTCGGCACAATCGCCACCGGTACATGCCTCACCTACTGCAAGGTCTCCACCTGGCAGACAAACATGTCGCTCGCCGCGGAACGGCGCACAGTTGAAGCCATCAGCCGTGCAACGATCAGCGCCGTAATCAGCGACCGAGCACTGGTCCAGACAGATGCCTGAATTTGATGATTCTTCGCCCGGATCAGCGAGGTTGAAGCAGAACTGAGCTCCGTTGGCGGTTGGGCAGGTGGCGTCCATCGCGGTCTGCGAAGCCGCTGCTCCGTTACACGAAGCCACACACGTAGCGACACCTTCACCGAAGTTCACACAAGCCAAGCCACCAAGACAACCGGAAGCAGGAGTCAGAAGGTTACCGGCCATGTCGAAGGTTGCTGCAGTACATGCGGCACCTGGAGCGCCTGTTCCATTATCTGGAACGCAAATTCCGTCGGTCGCTGTGAATGGGAAACAACCCGTTCCAGCAGCGCACTGTCCAGTGCTGTATGAGTCGCAACCAAGTTCACAAACGCCAGCGCCTGCATTCAGGAAATCTGGATCGGTATCACCGACGCAACGCTCATCTGCTGCTGTACAACCTGCATCGCTCGAACACACAGTTTTGCATTCGCCGTCGAAGCAAAGGAGACCAGAGGCGCAATCGTCAACGGTTTCACAAGCAACACCGAGTGTTTTTTCACCGGCTGGAATGCAAATGAAGTTGTCGTTCTCGGTTCCAAAGCAGCTTCCACCCGTTGGGTAGTTGTACTTGTCACAAGCTGCCGCGTCTTGGAATCCAGCGCACTGCGAAGGAATACAAGCTGTGGCGCCGCCCTGCTCAAGCGTGCTGCAAAGCTGACCGGAGGTGCATGGGTATGCTTCGCCGTCTGCTGGAGGGGTACAAGCGCGGAGGCACTTGGCTCCAAGGCCGTCATCGCCACAAACAAAACCAGCGTTGGTGGCATCGCCAGCGACACATGTCTGTCCAACAGCAGTGCACTGAGTCACGGCGTTGTTCGTCGGATTATTCGTGTCGTTATTCGTCGTGTTATTCGTCGTGTTGTTCGTCGAATTGTTCGTTGAATTATTCGTCGTGTTGTTCGTCGAATTGTTCGTGGTGGCGGTGTTGTTGCTCTTAGAGGTGTCGCCATCATCGCCGCAGGCGGCCGCGAAAGTGAACAAACCCAAGAGGGCAAGCGTAGAGATCCGATTCAACATGAGTACTCCTTCAAAATTCGACTGACTTCAGTCCGAAATAAGGCGCGGAAGGTATTAGATGTAGGTATGTGTGTCAATTGCGTTACAAAAAAGCCCCGAAATGCGCATTTTTTAAGGCTTTGCGCAATTCGAGGCTGCAGACTTTCGCGAAGGAAAACTACTCGTTTTCAGACGAATCGGTCAGACCAAGCCGACTTTTGAGCAAATCTCCAAGCGTCGCCGCCCCGCCCTCATCGGTAAAACTCTTCATTTCGCTGTCACCGCCCAGCTCGTCTCGCTTGAGAGAAAGACCGATGCGTTGATTGTCGCGATCGAAGGTTGTGACCAAGACGTTGACCTGATCACCAGGTTTCACGACTTCGGTGACTCGGTTGACCCGTTCTTCGCGCAGCTCAGAAATATGAATCAGCCCTTCAACGCCTTCAACAATGGTCGCGAACGCGCCAAAATCAGTCGTGCGCGTGATGACGACGTCGATCTTCTTGCCGGGGACCGCGATAGCAACCGCGAGATCCCAAGGGTCTGAAGTGAGCTGTTTGATCCCAAGTCCCAGTCGCCCTGCTTCAACATCAAGGTCGATGATGGCCGCTTCGATTTCTTCACCGACTTTGAAGAAATCCGCTGACTTATCCACGCGGTCAGTCCATGAGACGTCCGATACGTGAATCAGTCCGTCAATACCCGGCGTGATTTCAACGAAAGCGCCGAAATCGACAACATTGACGATCTTGCCCTTCACATGGTCACCCAATTTATGGGTCGCAGCAAAGGTCTGCCAAGGATTTTCCTGAAGTTGTTTGATGCTCAGGCTCAAACGTCGCTGAAGCAGGTCAACACTTCCGACCTTCACTTCGACCACCTGACCAACCGTCAACACATCCGAAGGATGATTCACGCGCTCCGTCCATGAAAGCTCGGTGACGTGCACCAGCCCCTCAAGGCCATCAGCAACCCGAACAAACGCGCCGAAATCAGCCAGACTTGTGACCGTTCCCGACACGACGTCACCCTCGGAAAATTTCGCGGCCTCGTCTTTCCACGGATCGTCAAGCAGTTGCTTGCGTCCAAGCCCAAGTCGATTTCGTTCTGGATCGTAGTCCAAAACGATCACTTCGATGGCGTCGCCAGGGCGAAACAAATCTGATGCAGATTCGTGGCCCCAACCCATATTATCTTTGTGCAGGAGCCCCTCGACTCCGCCGATATCAATGAACGCGCCGAATTTGGTCAAATTGCGAACGATGCCGTTAAACACCTGACCTGGCTGCAAATTCTTGAGGAGTTCATCGCGGCCTTCGGCCCGGACTTCCTCGAGCAGCGCGCGGCGACTCATGACGATATTGCCCTGACGTTTGTCGAATTCGGTCACGCGAAAGAGTTCACGCATACCCAGATATTCGCCTGGATTTTCAACACGATGCAGATCGATTTGGCTCATCGGCACAAAACCGCGCATGCCGAAATCAACGCTCAAGCCCCCGCGGTTGTAGCCAACGATCATGCCTTCGACCGCTTCACCGGATTTCACAAGGTCTTCAAGGCGATCCCACATCTCAAGCTTCTCGGCCTTCTGAACCGATGCAGCCCAATAACCACCCCACGGCCGCTCAACGAGCACCTTTGAGGTGTCGCCCACGGCCGGGATTCCGGTTTTTGCGAATTCGTCGTTGCTGACGAATGCTGGCACGTCGCCACCGATGTCAAAGAGCACGCCGTCCTCAAGGATTTCGGAAACTTTCGCTTCGACGATCGCGTTGAAAAGCATTTCTTGGGGATCGACTGCGGTCTCTTCGATTTCGTTCACTTTGAACTCCGGGTGGGCCTATAGGCGGCCGTTCTTACTATAAGCTTGCGCGAGAATCCAGACCGCGAGCGACGGCCTGCGAAAGCAAACGTGTGGCACCTGCAGGATCTTGCGATACGCCAATTTCCCGCACCACTGCGACCCCCGAGGCCCCGGACCGAATCACATCGGCGGCAAGAGACGCAGTGATTCCTCCGATCCCGACAAATGGAAGGTCAATTTGGGAGGCGACGGATGCTATGAAATCAAGGCCACGCGGGGCCGAAGCGTCAGATTTCACCTCACGCGCCTCGAAGATCGCTCCGCATCCAAGGTAATCTGCGCCTTCGGCTTCGAGTGCGATCGCACGCTCCAATGAGCCTGCCGAACCGCCGATCAAAAGATTCGCGGCCACCGCACGGGCGGCCGAAATCGACATGTCATGAGGGCCCAGATGAACTCCATCCGCAGCGAGTGCCACGGCGATATCCACCCGATCGTTGATCACAAAGAGCACGTCGGTTCTTTCGCAGAGGTCTTTGAGTTGGGCGCCCAGCATCAACCATTCGTGGGATGAGGCGTCTTTGAGCCTCAGCTGAATCGCTGTCGCCCCACCTGCAATCGCTTCTTCCGCGACCCAAAGTGGATCGCCGGAGACAAAGCGTGGATCGAGGATAAAGTAGACCCGCAGCCGATCCGCGAGGCTCATCTGATGCCCTTACGAGCGACTTCCTCGGCCTGCAAATCAGCGCGGTAACTCGACCGAACCAAGGGGCCAGACTCGACATGTCCAAAACCCATGCGCTCGCCTTCCACTTTGAACATCGCGAATTCCTCGGGGGTGACCCAACGCATCACTGGCAAATGCCGTTTGCTGGGACGCAGGTATTGTCCGAGGTTGAGGACCTGAACCCCTGCATCCACCAGATCTTTCATCGTGGCCAAGACCTGATCGTTGTCCTCGCCTAATCCGAGCATCAGACCTGTCTTGACCAACGAGTCTCCGTGTTTTGCGGCATGCTCCAAAACGGCCAAGCTCCGCTCGTAGCGCGCCTGAGGGCGGACGACACGATGCATAGCTTCGACCGTTTCGATGTTGTGCGAAAAACACTCTGGCTTGGAATCCAAGACGATCTGAAGGTCGTCCAGATTCCCCTTAAAGTCCGGCGTGAGCACTTCAATGCCCGTGCCGGGCGAAAGTTCATGCACGTTTGTGATCGTTTCAGCCCAAATGGCGGCACCACCATCCTCGAGGTCATCGCGATCGACACTGGTGATCACCACGTAGTTGAGCTCAAGGCTGGCCAATGTCTGGGCAACACGCAGCGGCTCACCCGCGTCAACAACGCCGGGGCGACCCGTTTGGACGTCGCAAAACCCGCAGCTTCGTGTGCAGATATTGCCAAGGATCATGATCGTCAGCGACTTACGACTCCAGCATTCCACGATGTTCGGACACTGGCCCGATTCACAAATCGTATGAAGTTTTGCATCTTGGACCAGCTTTTGAGTCTCAAAGTAAGACTTGTCGAAGCTGAGCCGTTTCCGAATCCATTTGGGACGCGGACCCGCTTCGTCTTCTTGATACTTCAAATCGCTCCGCGCAGGTCCAGACGTGCGTTCGTCGCCTTTAGGTTCCGTGCGGGGTTCAATCAATGGCAGTGCAATTCGTTTCATAACTACTCCAAGTCGATCCCACGTTTAGCAGCGACGATCCATGCGAGCAACGCGTGGTGTGCGTGAAGATCGAAATTTGGTATTCGATTCGGGTGCAGAGACCCGAACCGGTCCCCCGTCCCAGCGAAGAACCATGTCCCAACCAGAACATTCCCAGGTCCTCTCACTCGCCGCACTTTCGGCCCGCGCTGCAGAGGAAGATATCCTCATCGTACGCGGCGCTCGCGAGCATAACCTACGCGGGGTTGACCTTGATTTGCCCAAACGAAGTCTGGTGGTTTTTACGGGGCCAAGTGGGTCCGGAAAATCGTCGATGGCTTTCGACACGATCTTCGCCGAAGGCCGACGTCGTTACGTAGAAAGCATGTCGATCTACGCGCGGCAATTCTTGGGATCAATCGACAAACCTGACGTAGAAATGCTTGCAGGGCTTTCCCCAGCGATCTCGATCGAACAGCAGACAACGGTGAATAACCCGCGATCTACGGTCGGAACCGTCACCGAAATCTACGATCATATCCGCATCATGTGGGCGCAGTTATCGAACCCTCGCGACACCGCAAACGGCGCAGGTTCAATGTCCGAGGAGCAAATCGTCGAGGATATCGCGGGGCTTCCGGATGGCACCCGATTCATGCTGCTCGCCCCCTTAGTGCGCAACCGAAAAGGTGCCTTCAAAGACGTCTTCGAGAACCTCCGGCGAGGTGGCTTTGCTCGGGCGCGCGTCGACGGAGAAATCGTCGAGTTGGAGGGGTTCGAAAACGTCGAGCTTCGCAAGAAGCACGACATCGACGTGGTGATCGATCGCTTGATCGCCAAGCCGGAAGCCACCGAGCGACTCGCCGAGAGCGTGAACCGAGCTCTGATCGCTGGAGAAGGACGCCTGATCGTCCTCATCCCCGACGGGAAGCCCAAAGAAACACCCTACGTACGGCACGCCGCAGCACGGGATGTTTCTCATCAGACTTTCTCGTTCAACAGTCCTGTGGGCTGGTGCCCTTCGTGTCGGGGCCTCGGTGCTACGCCGCAGGTGGCGGTCGACCTGCTGATCATCAATTCCTCCCTGAGCATCCGTGAGGGGGCCATCGCCGCGATTGGGCGACACCCCGACAAAGAGGCCAAGAACTTCGCCGTCACCAAGGAAGTCGCGGACATCTGGAAGAAACTTGAAACCTGGGAAGCCGAGGGCGGGCCGTCGCTAGACGCCCCCTTCAAATCATTGAAAAAGGCCGAAAGCGAAGAGATCTTGAGGGGTCGGCGCGGTGGATTTCCAGGTGTTGTTTCATTGATCAACGCCGCAAGGAAAACGGCGCATCGCCAGGGAGCCCGTGATTTTTTCGACGAGTTTTTTGAGCCGTCGAAATGCACAGACTGCGAGGGACAGCGCCTCAATCCGATGTCCCGGAGTTTTGAGTTTCACCGAGCCACGATCTCGGAAGTCTGTGATCTAAATATCACCGATTCCCACGCATGGTTTTCGGCCCTGAAACTTCGAGGCCGTGAGGCCGTGATCGGGACCGAGGTCGTTCAAGAAATCGTGTCCCGGCTGAGGTTCTTGGTCGATGTGGGCCTGGGATACCTGTCGCTCAATCGAAGCGCTGAGAGCCTTTCGGGAGGCGAAAACCAACGCATGCGACTGGCCAGCCAGCTTGGTAGCGAGCTTTCGGGCGTGCTCTATGTCTTGGATGAGCCTTCGATTGGACTGCACCAACGCGACAACCGAAAGCTCCTGAACACGCTCGAAAACCTTCGGGATCGGGGCAACTCGATCATCGTCGTTGAACACGACCGTGAGACCATGGAGCTTGCCGATTGGCTTGTAGATTTTGGTCCCGGCGCCGGCACTCTGGGCGGCGCTGTCGTCGCGCAAGGGCGGCCTGCCGATGTGATCGCCTCGACAGGATCGATCACGGGCGATTATCTGGCCGGACGCAGAGTTCTAGAAACGCCAAAAACACGACGTCCCGGAAACGGCGAATTCCTTGAAGTTAAAGGGGCTCGCCACCATAACCTCAAAAATATCGACGTCAGCATCCCGATCAACACGTTCACCTGCTTCACGGGCGTGTCCGGTGCCGGCAAGAGCACGATCGTGAACGACATCCTCTTGCCCGCGGTTCGACGCAACGTTTTTTTCAAACACCGAAGCGTGGGTGAAAACGACGCGATCCTAGGGCTCGAGTCGTTCGACAAGGTAATCGAGATCGATCAATCACCGATCGGACGCACTCCGCGCAGCAATCCAGCCACTTACACCAAAGTCTTTGATCAGATCCGCAGCCTCTTTGCGAATATGCCCGAGTCCAAGATGTACGGGTTTAATCAAGGCCGGTTCAGCTTCAACGTCGCTGGTGGGCGTTGCGAGGAATGCCAGGGAGGCGGCGTCAAAAAAGTCGAGATGGGCTTCTTAGCCGACGTCTTTGTGCAATGTGACCTTTGCCATGGCCAACGTTTCAACCACACCACCTTGATGGTCCGCTACAAGGGCAAAAACATCTCGGAGGTGCTGAACATGACGATCGCGGATGCCTACGAGTTCTTTAAAGCCCAGCCCAAGATCGCACGGGTGCTGCGTACATTGCTCGACGTAGGCCTCGATTACGTAAAGCTGGGCCAATCCTCAACAACCCTTTCGGGCGGCGAAGCCCAGCGCGTCAAACTCTCACGTGAGCTCGCCAAAATCTCGACCGGCCGAACGCTCTATGTTTTGGATGAACCCTCGACCGGACTGCATTTTGACGACATCCGACGCCTGCTACACGTGATCGACAAGCTGGTGGATGCGGGAAACACCGTTTTGATGATCGAACATAACCTGGACATCATCAAAGCAGCCGACTGGGTCGTCGATTTGGGGCCCGAAGGCGGCGATGCCGGGGGCCATGTCGTCGCTACAGGCACGCCAGAAGCCGTCGCCAAGGTCGCGGCGTCTCATACGGGACGATTCCTCGCCGAGGTCTTCGCGAGCGAAGCTGAATAGTCAGGCGGTCAGTTGTCGGTCGTCGGTCGTCGGTCGTCGGTCGTCAGTTGTCGGTCGTCG
>CAYMYJ010000014.1:0-135566 GCA_964394615.1 uncultured Bradymonadales bacterium
ATTTTTTAGACCCATGAAGGTCCGAGGTATCCTACCTCAACTCAATTCCTATTCACTTTTCAAAGACCCACAAACCGGCGAACCGTCCTGCAGGGTCGGCGAAGCTACTTGCGTTGGCTCCGCCTGTCAAGAGACTTTTTTAACGGCCTGTCTCTTTATTTTGGCCCAGTTTTCACCGCCCTCATCAAGGGTGTTCCTTGACTTGGGAGGCGGAGTATATACGTGGGACGTGATGCGTCAACCGATTTTTTGCGTCAAATTGGAAGATTCGTGAACCCACAAATACTCCAATAAGTTAGGGTCAAGAAATCTGGAATAGGTGCCCCCTTGGCTTTCGTTCTCGATTACGGCGCCTGCCGCTTTACAGGCATCGCGTTGATTCCTAGTGTGCGTTTCGGCCGTTCTGCCACGGCAAGGAGATATTAATGCGAAAGACCACCCTACTCTTGTTCCTCGTTATTATGCTGCATAGCGTCACAGCACTCGCTGGACCTGGCGAGCTGATGAAATATGCGCCTAAGTCCTCGAAGTTGGTGATGGGTGCGAACATCGCAGCTCTGAAACCCTCACCGTTATACGCGGAGATGATGGCGCTGTTGCGGGGGCGCCCTGCATTTGGAGCGTTTCTGAGCTTCCTCGAGACTGAGGCGTCGTTGAACGTCGATCGGGACGTCGAGTCGGTGGTGGTCGCCATGCCTGATGTATCGATCACTCCAGCGCAGGCGAATGCGCAAGATACGATGACCATTATCGTGCGCGGAAAGTTCGATCAGAAGAAGCTGACGGACGCGATGAACACCAAGTACCCAGGTCATTCGGTGACCAAGGAAGGAACCCAAACGCGCCATACGATTGAAGCGTTTACCATCGCGTTCGTATCCGATCAGGATCTTGTCATGACGACCGGGGACGTCGACTTCCAGACCAAGTCATGGGTGGCCGTCGCAAATGCCAAGGAGAGTGCAGTGTCGAACAAGGATATTGCAAAGATGGCGGCCAAGGTGAACCTGACGCGTGGAATGTGGCTTGTGGGCGTAACATCGCAACTCGTGCAGAATGGACCAAAGATGAACGTTGCCGGACTCACAGTCGACCTCGTTTCAGGTCTCAAGGTCGACATCATTGGCACGATGAACTCGAAAGAGGATGTGAAGACCTCGCTTCAAGATTTCGAAAACATACGCAAAGAAGCCACGAACCCCATGGTGACGATGATGGGCGCCAGCCCGCTTATTACTAATATGAAAACAGGGAGCTCCGGACTCGACATTACGGTAACCACCAAGATGACGGCCCCTGAGATGCAACGCATGGTTGGACTCTTGAAGGCCTCGATAGCCTCAGGAACACAAGCGATCGCTCCTTCGGTCCAAGGAAAAGGCCAAGAAGCCGCGCCCGTCGCCCCTGCAAAGGGCGCGGACGCCGACTTCAACTGATCCCCAAACCTCTTGAATCACACCTCGTGAGAACACCTTGAAAATCCAGTTATTTGTCTGTGTGGCGCTGTTGCTTGGCAGCGCGTCGGCATCAGGACAAGAAGCATTTGATGGAACGCCGTCCAACGGCATCCAACTCCCGTATTCGTCTGTTGCCGCGCAAGATGACGCAACCTCCCTTGAGATCAACCCGGCGGGCCTCGCTTTCATGGAGACTGGCGAAATTGGTTTTGGGTTTGAAGCTCCCTCTTCGGATTTCCAGGAGGTCGCACCCGAGTCCAACGCCTTCTTCTTCGCGGCAGGAAATGGAATCGTCGGTACGGGGTTCTCCTTTCAGGATCTCGCCCAACCCTCCGGCGGCCTGGTCCTTGATGACTTCCGGAAATACACGTGGGGCCTTGCACTCGCGGTTCCCAAGACCCTCAGCGTAGGACTGAACGTCAACTGGTTTGGCAGCGGTGTCTCGGAGAGACTGGACAGTCTGGTTTCCTATGATCTTGGCCTGCAATGGCGACTTGGTGAGCACATCGCGTTTGGCGTGATGATGCGGGATTTCAACCAACCGTTCTTGGAGTCTGATACCGCGCTTCGGCGCCGCACGCTGCTCGGCCTGCATATTCGGCTCTTCGACGGGCGCCTGCAGCTTGACTCCACGTCGGCTTCGCTTTCGGGAGTCGATGCGATGGAATGGACCCCTCGGGTGTTGATCGAACCACTGGGCGGTTTGCGGATCTTTGCGAGCGTCCGGAACGTCATCGACAATCGGGCCGGAGCCAATCGGTTTTCGCTGCAGGAAGCTTGGGCAGGGCTGGAATTGAGTTTCGGGTCATTTGGACTCGCCTACGCTCCGTCGTTCGTGAAGGCAGCGGATGATTCCTACGAATTCTCGCGCTTGCACGGGTATCACTGGTTCTCGCCGCACAAACAAAGAAGCCTGATCGATGCCAGCGGTCGCTGGGTGACGGTCAACCTTAACCAATCCATAGGAGAGGCAGGATATTCGGGTGGAATCCTAACCTCGTCGTCCCGGGCATTTCTGGAAGTCGTCATGGATTTGGAGCGAGCCAGCACCGACGAGTCGGTCGCCGGAGTTCTGGTGGTCGCGGGCGACACTTCGCTGGGATACGCCCAATCGTGGGAGTTGCGACAAGCCATCCAAAACCTTCGCGCGAAGGGGAAACCCGTGGTCGCCTACCTGACCCAACAAACCAGCCGCGACTACTTCATTGCCAGCGCCGCCAATCGGGTTTGGGTTTATCCCACCGAGTCCTTTGATCCGAACGACATTCAGGCTCGTCTGGTTTCGTATCGAGGCGTGTTGAACAAAGTGGGTGTCCAAGCCGAGTTCATGAGGGTTGGAGCCTACAAATCAGCGTCAGAGGCGTTGACGCATGACGCTCCTTCTCAAGAGAGCATCGAACAGACCAACGCCATTGTCGCAGGGATTCAAACCACTCTGCACACGGCTTGGGCAAGCGACCGCGCGCGCTCAGCAGAGCAAGTGCAGCAAATCTTGATGGGACGGCCGCTCTTCCCGATTGAGGCACGCGAGCAAGGGCTTATCGACGCGGTCCTGTATCCGGACGAGTTGGAGAAACAAATGGATGCCGAGTTCCCGGGTGCACGTTTGGAAGCCGGCTACGCCCGTCCCACCCATCGCGATCAGAATTGGGGAACTCCCAAAGAGATCGCGATCATCGTGGTCGAAGGAAATATCGTGTCCGGCAAATCCGGCAGTGGCTTGTTCGGAGCCAGCGGCACAACAGGAAGCCAGTCGATTCAAGAGGTGGCTCAAGAGCTGCTTGAAGACGATAACGTGGCCGCGGTGGTTCTACGGGTTAACAGCCCCGGCGGAAGTGCGGTTGCGTCGGACCAGATGTTTCGAGCCATCCAAATTTTGGCAAAACGAAAGCCAGTCATCGCTTCGATGGGCGACATCGCGGCAAGCGGTGGTTATTACGCCGCCGCCGCCGCACGCGAAGTCTACGCGTCGCCCCTCACCATCACCGGATCGATCGGCATCTTCACAGGGAAATTCAACGCGGCCTCGCTCTTCGATTGGATTGGCGTGAAATCGACGCCAGTGGGATCGGGCGACAAGACCTCTGACATGTATGAGCCTTGGACCGCGAACGAGCGCGCGCGCGTTGAGGCCGACATGCTCTACCGCTACCAGACGTTTCTGACGCAGATCGCGTCGACCCGTGCGTTGACGGCCGAAGAATTCGACAAAGTCGCGCGCGGGCATGTGTGGCTGGGCGACGCTGCTTTGGAGCGCCGGATCGTAGACCGCAAGGGCGGCTTATTGGACGCAATCCGGCGCGCCGAAGCGCTGGCAGGCCTGCCCTCGAACGAAGCGGAATACAAGATCTACCCCGAAACCGGCATCACAATAAGCGCCGGCATTGGCGTGACGATGAGTCGATGGCTTGGGCTCTCAGTGGCCGACGACGTCAAAACAACGTCGGCTCTCGATGCGCTTGTGCGCGTGTTGAAGTCGAGTGAAGCCAGTGCGGTGTTGCCTCTCTTCCACCGCTCCGAAGAAGCGCTGATGCTGCCTTACGACCATTTGGTCATCGAGTAGGCAGGTCATCCCACCGCCAGGTCGGCACGACCGTTGTCGACGCCGCTGGCGGCACTCCCGAAAGCACCAACGCGGATTCAAATCCAGCGGCATGAGCGCCGGCGATGTCGGTGGTCAATTGATCACCGATCACCAGCGGCCGCGAGGCTCCAATCCTGCGGGCCCCTTCCCAGAAAATCGAGGGGTGCGGCTTGCCCAGCCGTACAAATGTCGGACTCTGGTCGGCAAATAGATCGCCCAGGGCTCTTTCGAACATGGCTGCCACGCCACCAGCTGCAAAGCCGAAACTTCGGGCATCTGCAGGGTAGATGACGTCGGGATTAGGAAGCAGCATTTCGATCGTTCGCCCGATGCGCACCTGACGAATCAGGCCACTGAGAGCACGGTTGCAGGCGGGCAGGAAATCAAAGCCCATTTCGTCGGCGAGCACGAAGACGTCGAAGTCGTCCTCCCATGACACGATTTGAACGCCTGCCCTTCTTACGTACTCAAACGCGTCCGGCGTTCCCAGAACATGGGCCCTCGCCCCGGCGTGGTGTTTCCGCAAATGCTCTTCTAAGACGACACCGCTGGTCACCACCTGAGTGTGATCGACGACAAGTCCCACCTTAGCCCACTGCTCGGAAATCGTGAGTGGAAGCCGCGATGAGTCATTGGTGACGATCGCGAACGGGTGCGATTTGGCGAGCCAACGCAGAAAATCGTCGGCCCCTGGACGAAGCCCTGCGCCGTCCACAAGAACCCCGTAGGCATCAATCAAAAAACCGTCGTAAACGGCCAACATTTCTTCGAACGTCATAGTGCCCTTTCATTCACCGACTACGATTTCGTAGACTCGGCGGTCCTTATCAAGGCACTCGCACGTGATCGCGATGTCCATGAATTTTTGGACGGTCTGTATTTGAGTTTTGGTGTGGGCCGTGGGCGGGCCGGTTCGAAACCGCCCTCCTCCCGCAAGAACCATGGGTAAAATAAGCTGATCCGCCAGGTGCGGCCCCACCGGCGCTCCAACTGCCAGATAGTCGCGAATCTCGGAACAGAGGCCATTTGCGACTGTCTCGGCTGAACGCCGTTGCTCGCCGAGCGCGACGAAGACTTCACGCGTGTCCCCGGCCTCGAATTCCACGGCCAGAACGTTGCCGCTGCAATGTGCGTCCCACTTGTGGCTCCGCATATCCTCTCGGGGCCAACCAAATTGCGCGGCCAGCACTTCGAGTTCTCGGTGTGCGATTCCCTGGGGTAAATCAGCGACAGCCGCCCACGCAGCTGTCATCTGCGGCGTACCCTCAACAAACTCCGCCATTTGAAAGGCCGCTTCTGCGAAACGGGCGATCAAGGCTCCTCCACCTGCCGGGTAGAAGCCTGGCCGTTCACACTTCACATCAAGGTGGATGCCCATCTTGCGAAGCGCAGGAATCCACGCCTTCTGAAGGAAATCGGCGCTGGGGGCCATTGGATTATGCGTCCCTCCTCCGATTTTCACTGTCGAGTCGCCTGCTTGAAAGAGTGCGGGCGCAACGGTCTGCAGCACCAGCACCGACGATCCGGCACTACCGATCTGAAAGTCGTACTCCCCTGCCAGGACCTCGCCAGGCGTAAACTCAAGCCGAGTAGACCCAATCTCTGCGCCTGATTGGGTGCCTTGACACACGGCCAATGCTGCGCGGACACAGGTCAGGTGTTGTCTCATCAGACCGGGTTTCTTGCGCCCCTGCCGGATGCCATCGATCACAAAAGGTGTTTGCGTGAGCATCGAGAGCGCGAGCGAAGTGCGCAGGATCTGCCCTCCGCCCTCCCCAGTGGAACCATCAATCGAAATCATGGTTGTCCCCTAGAGCGGCAGATCAAAGTTTGCAAAAAACTCGACCTCATCGCCGTCGAGCGTTTCGGGCTTTTCAAAGTTCAGCCGAAACCCCGTGGCCTCGAGACCGAAATCCGCAAACACACGCAGAAGCGAGTCTTTCCGACTCCAAGGGCATGCCACCATCAGGGGTAATTTCGGCTGAAAATGGGTCAAAACCCGAATGGATTGGCGCAATTCAGCCAACGAGACAGATGCATCCATCGCATCACAAAGAACCAGATCGAAGGTCTGTTCGATGTACGAGGGGCGTCGAACATCCCAGAGTCTGAAGCCCTGAATTCGATCAGCCCGATCTTTGGTGCCGAGCGCGACGATTTCTCGGCCACGGGCTTCGAGGGTCATCGCTAAGGCGGTATTTCCCAATAAACATGGTCGATCGAAACACTCAACGACGTCTGCGGCTCGTTCGAGAGTCTGGCGCGCCATGGTGGGGGCTTTCTGTTCGAGTCGTTCTTGACGTTTCATACTCATCTCCTTGATGTGTCGTTCTTCCCATAGACTCAAAACGCGTGCCATCACTAAAGGGATTCAAAGAAACACCGAAATACGTCTATGGCACGCGCGAGAACGGTTCGCTGCTTGTTGTCCCGGGCGCTTGGTGCCAATTTGGTTTCCTAGAACACGAGATACGCAATTATCCGGAGACATAATGAAGCGACCACTTGTCGTGATCGGACTCTTGGGATCAACCCTCGACCGCGGTTCTGCCCGGCGCTGGGAGAAATGGAGGCCGACGGTTTCGTTGGCCCAGCAGGAGGATCTCCTTGTCGACCGGCTGGAACTCCTTCATCAACCGCAATTTTCTAAACTGGCCGAGGTCATCGCTGACGATGTGCGCACACTCTCGCCGAGTACCGAGGTCCGACTGCATGAACTCAAGTTTAGCGACCCGTGGGATTTAGAACCAACGTACGCCGCTCTCTATGACTTTGCGCGAACTTACCCATTTGATCCGGAAAAGGAAGACTACCTTGTGCACATCACGACTGGGACCCACGTGGCTCAAATCTGCCTGTTCCTGCTCGCGGAATCCCATCATCTTCCGGCTCGGTTGATACAAACCAGACCTTCTGGACGCAAGGAAGCGCCTGGCGATTATGAGATTATCGACTTGGATCTGTCCACGTACGACCAGATCGCTCGTCGATTTGCGCAGGAGGCAGCGGAGGAGGTTTCGTTCCTGAAGGCTGGAATCGAGACAAGAAACGCCGCATTCAATGATTTGATGCTCCAAATCGAACACGTCGCGACGGTTTCTCAGGCGCCTGTGCTGCTTCTTGGGCCGACTGGAGTGGGAAAGACGCTGCTGGCGCGACGAATCTTCGAGTTGAAGCGCAGAAAACGACAATTCACGGGCCGTATGGTCGAGGTCAATTGTGCGACATTACGGGGCGACGCCGCGATGTCCGCCCTCTTTGGGCACCGGCGAGGCGCATTCACGGGAGCCGTCGAAAACCGGGATGGCTTGCTGCGTGCTGCCGACAAAGGGATGCTCTTTTTGGACGAAATCGGTGAGTTGGGCTTGGACGAACAAGCCATGCTGCTACGTGCAATCGAAGAGAAACGCTTTTTGCCGGTGGGCTCCGACAGCGAGGTTCGGTCCGAATTTCAGCTGATCGCTGGCACCCATCGAAATCTGCACCTGGCGACCCAAAAAGGTGAGTTCCGCGAAGATCTACTGGCACGAATCGACCTGTGGACCTTCGAGATGCCGAGCCTGCGTGAGCGACGAGAGGACATCGAGCCCAACATCGATTACGAATTGGAGCGTTTCGGTGAGATGAGCGGAGATCGGATCACGTTCAACAAAGAAGCACGAGCGGCGTACTTGCGTTTTGCCAGCCACGACGCCATCTGGGCTGCGAACTTCAGAGACTTGAACGCCTCTATGACTCGAATGGCCACGCTCGCGCCGGGCGGACGCATCAACACCGACACGGTCAAAGATGAGATCAAGCGTCTGGAGCGACAATGGGGAGTCGGCACGCCGGCCCTCGATTTGTGCTCCAAACTGCTTGGAGATAAGTCGGATGAGATAGACCGATTTGATCGTGTGCAGTTAAACGATGTGTTGAGAGTCTGTTTGGAATCGCAAACTTTGTCCGAGGCTGGCAGATCGTTGTTTGCGGCCTCAAGGAAGAATAAGGCCAATCCAAATGACGCCGACCGACTAAGAAAGTACTTGTTGCGGTTCGAACTCGATTTTCGAGACATTCAAAACGCGATTTCGACGCAGCAAAAATGAGCGATTCACTCGTTCAGGAGTCTAAAAGATGATCGATACGCTTCAAATCTTACGAGATACATGGGATCGAATGCGGGATCTGCCCGGCGGAAGACGGGCTCTTTCCAAGTTCGTCGGCACCATGGCCCCCTATACTGGAACGATCTCCCCAGAAATTCTGGAACTTGAACGTGGGTTTTCGCGTGTTCAGATGAAGGATCGTCGCGGTGTTCGCAACCACCTCAAGTCTATCCATGCGGTCGCCCTGATGAATTTGGCCGAAGCAGCCAGTGGATTGGCATTTGTTTACGGATTACCGCCTCAGACTCGTGCGATTTTGACGGGGCTTTCTATCGACTACCTGAAGAAGGCGCGTGGAACGTTGGTCGCAGAATGCACGTGCGACCCGCCCGCCACCAACCAACGCCAGGAAGTTGAAATCGAAGTCATCACTCGAGACGCTTCTGGTGAGATCGTCACTCGGGCTCGTGCGAAGTGGCTGGTTGGTCCTCTGTAGAATTACGGCCATTTCGTGAACGCCCTCCTGTGATCGCGATAGCTACGCCCACAAGTGTTAGCCCGCAACCAACAATCACGGGCCCATCGGGTAGTTCCGTGAAAATCCACCATGCCAAAAACGCGGCCCCAACGGGCTCGACCAGGGTCGCTAGACCTACGATCGTGGGCGTCGTATGACGAAGCGACCACGTCATCGCGTTATGACCAATAAGTTGAGGAATCAACGCTGCGAGCCCGATGAACAGGGCTGAGCGCGGCGAGTCCGGCACCAACGACACCCCGCGAACGCCTGCAGCCAACAGGAGCAAGGCACCGCCGACCGCTGTCGCAACGCACGAGAACGCAAACACGGGAAACACGCCAAGCCGCCGCACGTGGAGCATGTAGCTCGCCATGGCGAGCGCGCCAATGATGGCGAGTCCGTCGCCCCAGAGCGCATCACCCGAGAGGCTGAAGTCGCCGCCCCCAATGGTGATAATACCAACAAAGGACACGCACACAGCCAGGATCACCGTGTTGCTTGGACGATCGCGACCACTCCACCAAGACCAAATCACGAGCATGACAGGGGTTGCGGTCACCAAGGTCACCGAAGCCGCGACGGAGGTGTGCTTGAGTGAGCTCACCCAAGCTCCAAAATGAATCGCGTAGAACACGCCCGCCAAGGCTGCGGCTTTAAGAAAATCCCGCGAAAGCTGCTCCGCCCTGAACGCCCGCACCAAAGAGAACGAAAGCAGAAGGCTTGCCAGCACCAATCGCCATCCGGCAGCCACCCAAGGATCGGTCTGTAGCGCCTGGCGAAAGAAAATCGCAGCGCAAGAGATGGCCAGGACTCCCACCGCGAGAACGGCGAACACAGAAATGGAAAGGGGTTGTTTCATCGCAAGAAAAAAAATCGCACGGCTTGCTCGAGGGGATTAATCCCGTCCGACCACGGTGCCGTGCGATTCGATAGTGTCTGGGTTTTCCTCAGTGAATGGCATTGCCACTCTCACCGATGCTCATTTTCTGGTCCATGACCTCCCTCGAGCAGAGGGGCAAAGGTTAGATGAAACAAGCTCCACTGTGGGACACCATCATTCCAGTCGGATTCATAGAGTCTATTTTCACTGGATCACCTCCTTTTTTCGGCAGTCATGTGTCGCGGTTCCCAAACCGCAGTAACGTCAGGTGTGTGCCGGGCTCACCCATCGCTCGGTCCAAATCGACCGTTACCCAAGTATGATGACAAAGAGATAATCGCGATGCAAATCTTTCGCGGAAAATTTAACAGGGGCAGTCAAAGTACGGCGCGGCCCACGACATCAGGGATTTGACCCCGGTTTCATCGAGCACGGCTGCGCGGTCTTCACCAACGAAGATGACTTCTCCAGAAATTTTCATCACGGCCTTAGGTTCAAAAAATGGCCTATTGAGCGTGTCGTGCAGAACTATCGGCTTATCCGACACGTCCAGAATCGCCGAATATTCTGCGTAGAACTCGCCGCAGCCGGCTCCAATTTTGAACGAGAGCGATGCGAAACGTTGTTTGCCGCTCGAAAAAACCGTGAAGTTCACCTTGGAAGGATCGAACCAATCTCCTTGACCGAACTCTGATGCTTGTTCTTCGATCTGAGACCATGCCTCGGTTTTTCGGGCCGAATTCAATATGTCCTCGTCGATGGCTTGGTCGGTTTCTACGGTGAAGATTTGATCGCTCCCGTCGTGCACGGCCTGAGCCCAAACGCCGGGACATCGCTTGTCGAGTTTTGCCACGAGCACCCGCCCCGAGGTCGACGCCATCTCGACGATTTCGCCAGCGATCTCGGTTTGTGCTTCTTTGGTCGCAGGCCGGCTGCGCCAATCCTCAACGACCGAGAAATGCGGCGTTGCGCGCGAGATGACCCGAAATCCCTGAACGGTGGCCCTGCACTCTTTTTGCCCCTTTATGGAAAACGTCCGTCCTTTCAACGAGCGCAGTGGCAGCGGCAACTTGGCCACATCAACCCAGGTTTCAGCCACGGCCAGTGTGCCAATCATCGGCCCCTCCCCGACAATCCTCTTGGTGTCGGCGAGCCAGACATCATCAACCGTGTCGCTCAACACCAGAAACTCGTCCAAAAGCACCGGCGCCCAACGATTAGCGTCGAAAGCCTGTTTGGGGCCCGATTCGATTTGAGGTTCAAGGACTTCACGAACGATTTTTGTGCCCTCAGACGTTTTCTCTAAGACGAGCACTTTTTCGCCAATTTCTGTGGCCCCCTCTACGCGAGAGCCTTGAGAAAACCTCACCACTGCCGACGTGCCGCTAAATGCGATGGACGGCTCTTCGACCCTGATATCCGTCTTTTCCTCGAAGCCTCTTCGCCTGCTGAGAATCCAGCCATCCCGATCAAGACGAGACACCTTGGCCCCGCTTCTGGTCACACCTTCAAATTTTGAAGAATAAAGGGCCGAGTAGGCAGGAAGGTCGTGGTCATTCTGAGAAGACTGCCACGTCGTCAGCACTCCTCGTACGTCCGCCTCATCCATGGGAGTCACCTCCGGCACAACCACGCTTTCGACGGGATCGGCCTTGGGAGGTGGCACCTCGGTCTTCTTGCACGCACCAAGTGCCAGCATGAGGGCTAGGCCCAATACGGTTTTCTTCGTCATCATATTTTCTGACTCCTGATTGCCGAGGAACCACGTTCGGCGACCGCGTGCACTGCAAAAATCAGCGCACCGAATCGCGGATCGGTGGTCAATCCTTGGGCATATCTTCTGTAAATTTGTTGGCCAATGACGCCAATTTTGAAGAGGCCGTACACATAATAAAACAGGATTTCATCGATGTGACGTCCGGACAGTTCGGCGTACCTGTCAGCGAGCCGTTGTCTGGTGTAATTCCCAGGCAGCGCCGTTGGACCTGACATGGCCTGTAGAAACTCAGCATCGCCTGGCTCGACCCAGTACGCCAATGTGGTTCCGAGGTCCATCAGCGGATCACCCAAGGTGGCCATTTCCCAGTCGAGCACCGCAAGAATCTCATTGAGCCCGGAATCCAAAACGAGGTTGTCGTACTTGTAGTCGTTGTGAATCAAGGACGCGCCCTGCTCGACTGGCTGGTTTGCTGCGAGCCACTTCGAGAGCTCTTCCATTTCAGGAATATCGTCGGTTTTTGCCTTTTCGTAGCGCTTTGTCCAACCTTCGACCTGACGAGCCACGTAGCCGGTTGGATGTCCCAATTCAGCCAGCGCAGGCTGAGTGATATCCACGCCATGAATCTCGACCAAATTCTCGACGAATGACTCACAAATGCGTGACATTTTCGCTGGCGAAATCTGGATCCCAGACGCGTCGGGTCCTCGTAAAATAACGCCTCTGACACGTGACATCGCAAAAAACGGCGCCCCAATCACGGCCTCGTCATCGCAAAAAACGATCGGACGCGGGACCCTCGAATAAAAAGGCTGGACTGCCGCCAGGACACGAAACTCGCGCCCCATATCGTGCCCAGACTTCACGTTGGCCCCGATGGGAGCTCGCCGGACGACCACTTCCCGCCCTGCTGCATCTACAGCCAGATAGGTGAGGTTACTGTGACCCGCAGGAAACTGTTTGATATCCAGTGGTCCCTCAACGCCATAAGGGGCAAGGAAATCGGCCAGTCGTTGACTGTCGACCTCTTCGCCCTTCCGAGGTGTCTTGACGCGATCTTCGGGTATCATTTGACCTTCACTCCGTATTTTTTCAGGGCATTTCGAGCCACGACAGACTTGTGCACCTCGTCAGGCCCATCGTAAATCCTCGCGCCGCGCTCATGCCGAAACCAGTACGCCAATGGGGTGTCATCAGTCAGCCCAAGCGCGCCATGAGTTTGAATCGACCTGTCTAAAACGTTCTGCAGGATATTGGCGACAAAGAACTTGATCGTCGAGATTTCAACCCGTGCCGCTTGAGACCCTTCGCGGTCGATCTTCCAGGCGGCATGTAAAACAAGAAGACGCGCTGCATCAATTTCTGCGCGGGAATCCGCTATCCAACCTTGCACAAACTGTCTGGTTCCAAGCGGACGATCGACGCCAATCATACGGGTCGCAGCGCGTTCACACATCAAGTCGAAAGCACGTTCACAAATCCCAATCCACCGCATGCAGTGATGGATCCGCCCTGGCCCTAAACGCGTCTGGGCGATGGCAAAACCCGCGTTTTCGGCCCCGAGCAAATTCGTGATTGGCACGCGCACGTCCGTGTATCGCATCTCGGCGTGGCTCGCGTAGTCATCGCCAGGTTCCCCCATCACGGAGATGTTGCGAACGAGCTCAACGCCAGGAGTTCGCATTGGAACGATGATCTGAGAAGCTCGCGCGTAGGGGTTATCGGCCTCCGGACTGGTCACGGCCATCACGATCGCAAATTCAGCACCGTCGGCAGACGACGTGAACCACTTGTTGCCATTGATAACGTAGTGATCTCCGTCCAACACCGCCTGGGTGTCCAAAAGCACCGGATTGGAGCCGGCATTTTGTGGTTCTGTCATCGAAAAACAGCTTCGTATCGAGCCAGAAACCAGCGGGGCGAGGTAGGTCGCTTTTTGTTGCTCGGTGCCGAATTCGGCAAGTATCTCCATGTTCCCAGCGTCGGGCGCCTGGGCGTTGAACACATAATGCCCTAGGGGGCTCATGCCGAGGGCCTCGCTGATCGGCGCGAATTCGGTCAACGAAAATCCCGCTCCGCCATGCGCAGCCGAGACATGAGGAGAAAAATACCCGAGGCGTTTCGCGGCATCGCGAAGACGACCAAGCTCTGGCAGTGATTCTTTGAACCCCCGCGCTCGAACCTGCGCTTCCAACGGATAGACTTCCGACACTAAGAAGGCGCGTATCTCTTTGACCGCTGTTTTCACACGTTCAGAATGTTCAAATTCCACAAAAACCTCATGGTTCCAGAATCGTGGCAGAGTATCAGCCCAACTCTCACCATGCACGTGACGGTTGGCGTGATGCGACCCACAGGTTAGGCTGAGAGCCACCCTAATCTTGAGGAATTTCACATGTCTCGACTCATACCAATCCTGGCCTTGTGCCTGGCCGGGTGCGCCCCGAGTGTCGAATTGAGCCGATCTGGAAAGGCCGTGGAATTGCTCACGCAATCGGATTTGGGCAAGGGAGCGATGTCATGCCAGCAGCAGGCCGAATTTGAAGTCGTGACGCGTGCCATCGAAAAACCGGCTTCGCGGGGCACCGTGGCGCAGATCAAGGCCCGAAACGCGACCGGAAAGAAGGGGTTCAGCCACGTTTTGGTGTGGCCTGGAAGCCCATTTGCGTGCGACCGCGAGGGCACCGAGACCGAGGTCGGCACGTACGAATGCGAGCGTGTACCGGCGTCTGCCTACGACTGCATTCTGGGTAGATAGTCATCATGAAAACCATTCTCACCCTGCTAATTATGTTGGTCATGACGGGCATTGCCGGTTGCGACTCAAAACATGAAGGTTCCTCGGCGTTAGCACTTTCCGAGACGGACCGGCGGACCAAGGTTGAGGAGGATTTAGCGTTGATCCGCCGCTACAACGAAGGGCTTCAGCAAACGCTCGTTTACGCCAAATCACACCCGGAGTTCTTCCCTAGTGATGAAGGAATCGAGCTCTCGTCCACACAAAAACATGAATTACGGCGTATCTTTCAGACTCTGCTCGACTACATGAGGGCGCTCGACGGAATCAAATCGTACTGGCGTGATTTCCATCGATTTGGAGTTCTGAAACAGCGGCGCGCGCACGCCGAGGCTTTCTTCGTGGGATACTCGGCCTGGCTGACCCAGTATCGATTTGGGCTGGATTTCATCGATCTGACGGTCCCCAGCAAAGTGATGGAGAAGCTCTTGGATGAAGGCTCGACCGCCTACGACATCCCGCAAGGGGCGTTCGGTCGACTCAAGTGGAACATCATCCACGTCAAGGCAATCGCGCGACTTTTGGGGAGCCAACAATACTTCAAGACCATCGAACCAGCGCTGGTGGATGCCGAATGTGAAGCCGACGCTATCTGCGCTTGGACCCTGACCACATCGGCGGTCAACGGCGCTGCGGCGAAAGCAGCCCTCGCGGACCGCGGGGTGATTCAATTCAGCTACAACACTTTTGATATTGCTCGCGATTTCACGTTTGAAAATTGGTTTCCGCTCCAAAAAAATGTCGCGGAGTGGTTGGGCGACACCAAAGTGCATCGACTTCATCACGATTTGATAAGTGAGGAGGACCTCAAGGGGGTGGCGCAAGTGACCCAGCCTGGCGACATCTTGGTGGCCCGGCACAACTGGTATCTCTCCAACGTTGGGCTCCCTGGGTTTTGGCCGCACGCCATGTTGTGGCTGGGCAGTCCGGAGGAACTCGACGCATATTTCGACGATGCCGAAACGCGTAAAGGGCTTCAAGAAACCTACGGATTGGCATCTTTGAAAGCAGTATTGAAGGCCCGCACGGGAGTCGCGTGGCAGGCCTATAATGCAGGCGACGACATGGGCCACGCGCTCCGAATCGTAGAAGCGGTCAGCGAAGGTGTGGTGTTTTCGTCCATGGAACACGGCGCCGGAGCGGATTACGTAGGTGTCATGCGCCCCTTGCGATCCAAGTTGGATAAAGCGCGAGCGATTATTCGTGCGTTCGAGCGATTTGGTAAACCGTATGATTTCAACTTTGATTTTGTCACGGACGAGACTCTGGTGTGCACCGAGTTGGTCTACAAAGCATGGCATCTTGAGCCCGCAAGTGACGGACTCGACTTCGATCTCATCAACGTGATGGGAAGGCAAACATTGCCCGCAAATGAATTGGTGCGGCAGTTTGACGAAGGGTTCGACAGCCCCAATCGGCAATTGGATTTTGTGTATTTTGTCGACGGTCGCGAGAAAGAAAGCCGAGCCGAAGTAGGCGATGTGACCGCGTTTCGCGCGTCGTGGAAGCGGCCCAAATGGGATGTCCTTCAGGAATGACATCTTTGGCCATGTGGTGCAAAGTCGGTGCGAATTAGATTTCTGGAGGACTCATGGCACGTTCCATTGTGGTCAATCTTGGGGGTAAGGTCAGCTCTTTTGGCCTGTCTAAGATCGACCGTGAAAAGCTCTACGGCAAACGCACACGGGTGGTGGTCGACGAAAACGGCAACCCGTGCACAATGGCGACACTCACACGTGATGGGACCGCGCTCTTGCCCCCTGGCAGTGTCGCCATGCTCTACATGAACGACGACTTCGAAGTCTGCGAACGCGGCGACTTGCAGGCGGTTACAGCCGACGGCGAAATTGCGGACGAAGTGGAAAGCACCCTTGGCGCTGAAGTCGAGTTGCGGGGCCCCGTACCGGCGGCGCGCGTACTCGATCATCTTGCCAAGTCGGTCTATCTGCTTGACCCCGAAGAGCTCGATGCCACGCTTCAAGCCGCGCTTGAGGCAGGGCAAATTTTCGAGACCCGATTCAACTACCGAAAAGGCTTCGACGAAAACACCTTGTTTTTGTTGAAGAATGAAGAGGGATTTTTTGGAATCGTCGCCGAACTTGCGGAGTTTGATTTTCTCTATCGAAATCAAGCACCAACGCTCGAAGAAGACGATGCTGAAGACCCATTCGCAGACGACGATCTCGACTTCTCGATGTTCTAAGGAGCGCTCTCATGGCCCTACGCACGATAAAAATAGCCGATGAAAAAAAGCGCGATGCGGATATTCAGATTGAGCCGCCTAAACGCAAGGCGAGCTTCAACTGGACCAACCAACGCAATCAACCGGTGCACTCAGAGAGGCTGATTAAAGCCACCGAGGAGCACACCTACGCCGCGTTGCTCAAGAAGTTCGACGGCGACGACAACAAGCTCGCTCTGGGCTTGGTGGATGGAGACCCTGAGGTTCCCTTTGACATGGCTGGGCGCCGTATCGGGCCCTCCGATCGCGTCTGGATTCGCGAGGACGGCTCAGTGCTCTACTGCGCGCGTACTTTGATGGTCCGCACTGACGCGAGCGGCGAAGAAGTCGAACGTACTGACTTCATCGACGTCGAGGCGACGGTTGGGGACGAAACCATCTTGCCGTGGACGGGCAGGACGTTTTCACGCGATGAAATCGTCCATAAATTCGCGATCATCAGAAAAGTCCGACTGCGACATGTGAACGGCCTGACCTTCGATTTCCTTTACGAGATCGCAAAGACTCTCCATGAAGAGGACAAAGTGGTTCTGATGCGTGGCATTGCGGAAGTGGACGGCAAGAAGCGGCCGGCGCCGCTCATTTTTCAAACCAATGGCTCGCCCTACCAGGGATTCTTGGAGGGTCGTGTCGACGAAAACGGGTTCTTACTGGTGCTCCACCTGTCCAACCTTGAGCTCAAGAAGGTGCAATCATGAGTTTATTTAGCGATGATTGGAGCAATTACGGTGGCGGACGAAAGGCGAGCCTCGGCTCGTTGAAAGACACGCAAGTGGCTGAAAAGCTCCGCAACTACAAGAAGTTGGTCGCGAAGCGATATCGTATCGTCTACCCCGAGAACATCACCAAATTTCTGCCCGAAGGCCGGCTATGGATTTCGACCAAAGTCGACGGCGAGCTGTGGTTTCTGGTCAAGCGAGGCGGCGAAGTCGCGCTCTGCGCGTATAACGGGCGAGTCCTGCAAGGGGTGCCTGTTGTCGCAGAAGCCGAAAAACTGCTGGCGTCGGCGGGTGATATCATCATTCCCGGCGAGCTCTTTGCGGTCCCGCCTGACGGCACTTCGCGGCCACGCGTTGGACACGTGGCGCTCTGTCTGGGTGACGACAACCTTGCAAAAAACCTCGGTTTTCGCGCCTTCGACCTGCTGGAAGAAAACGGCGAAGATTTCCTGTACCACTCGTATGAAGAGCGATTCTTGCGGCTTCAGGCACTGCTAGGTGAAGGCAAGCGCTGCGGAGTGGTCACCACCGAGGAAGGCGAAC
This sequence comes from uncultured Bradymonadales bacterium, assembly GCA_964394615.1. GTDB lineage: Bacteria > Myxococcota_A > Bradymonadia > Bradymonadales > Bradymonadaceae > JBFFMO01. The sequence continues at coordinate 17,548 of CAYMYJ010000014.1, forward strand.
GTACACAGGCGCGTGACCACTTCCACGAATGGGTCGACACAGGAAAATTTGAAGGGCTTGTGGTTCGCAGCGAACAGGGCATCACCTATAAGGTGAAGCCGTTCGTGACGATCGACGCGGTCGTCATCGCTTTTGGAGAACGCGAAGAAAATGGGCGTCCTGAGGTCCGTGAACTCACCGTGGCCCTCTTACGTGACGACGGCACCTATCATGTGCTCGGCAGCGTCGGTAATGGGTTTGGCGAGGGCGGACGTACGGATTGGCATGACCGGCTTTCGGCGATTGAGATGCCCAGCGCATTTCGTATGGCAAATCGCGAGGGCACCTTATGCCGCTTCGTAAAGCCCGAAATCATCGTCGAAATCAAAGTCTCGGATATCGTGGACACGGATTCACGCGATTTCCCGGTTCGCCGAATGACCCTCGGTTACGACCCCAAAGACGGCTGGAATTCGATCGGCTCACTTCCGATCGTGTCGTTGATCCACCCCATTCTGATACGCGAGCGCGATGATAAGCTGGTCGACGTCGGCAGTGTGGGACTCGACCAGATCATGTCTGTCGTGCCGTTTGAGGGCCGTTCTCTGCAGGCGACACCCAAGGACCTGAGCCGCTCCGAGGTGTTGCGCCGCGGGGTTTGGACCAAAGAGACCAAAGGCAGTCTGGGAGTCCGCAAATACGTCGCATTTGCAACGAATAAGGCCGACGACGACCCTAATTTCCCGCCTTACGTCATCTATTTCACAGATTTTTCAGCGGGCCGTAAGGACCCTCTGAAGACCGAAATGCGCGTGACGCCCGACAAAGACATGGTGAACGCCTACATCGAGTCGTGGATCGCGGATAATATCAAAAAGGGATGGGGCGAAGTGGGCGTATAGCCCTACTCGGCCGCGGAATCAGAAGCTTCGAGCTTCGTCGAGTCTTGCTCACTCGGCAGATTCTGGTCGGGCCGAGAGCTGCCTCGCGTTGTTGCGCCGGCACGCTGATAGGGTTTGCCGGAGAGCCGATGGATCATGTTTCTCGTGCGCGACGAGAGGTAGCAACTCGTGAACATCATCGCCTGGGATGGGTCGAAGTAGGGGTTTTTCAGCTTCCCAAGTTTGACCAATAAGAGAACCTGCTCGGCGACGCTCACGGGGCAACCGCTCAGGCGCATCACATCGTCCTTTCGCGCCGCCCACATTTGTTTCTCCATCTTGACCATCTTCACGTAGATGTCTTCGTCCTTGACCGTGTGCGGGTCCAATTTTGAGCGGTCGACATAGGTCGAGTCAATTTCGACCGGCTTGCCGGCCACGTCGCCTTTGAATTGCGCGCAGTCGCCGATGAACACGACTTTTTCGCCGGATTTCGCGTCGATTTCGCCGTCGTATTTGCCAAAGACCAGGTGGATTGGGGGCATCTTTTCGTCGACGTTATCGATGCATCTTAGAATCTCGATCGCCTCTTCCATCGCGCCAGGGCATCCACCCCAACAGTAGTCATCTTTGATTCCTGATGGCGGCGGCCCGGCATACGCCTTGATGTTGGTTCCCTCGAAGTACTCTTCGACCCGAATCAGACCGACCTGAAAATCGCGGGTGCGTTCTCTGGCCTGCGCCAAAGTGACGTCGCCTTCGATTTCGATCTCATCCAGGCTGACCGGGCCAAAACCACGTTCGTAGGCGAGTCGGATATGTTCGACCGAGAGCGGGTCCACCCCGATGATATGGCAACACACGGCGTCAAACGCGACCTGATTAGTACCCATCACGACAAGATTGAGCGTGTAAGGGATCGGGGTGAGCATGCGCCCTTCCCCCGCGGTGATCGCGTCGATGGCGATGAATTGAGGCTGGATGATGTATTGAAGGTCCGCGACCTTTTCGTTCAGCTTGTGGTCGTGATCGATGAGGCGATGGCGGTCATCTTGGATCCCGATATACGACTTGAGTGAAAACGTGACGGTCGTCCACGGATGGGCCTTAAACTTCGGACAATTCACAAAGAAATCTGCTTTTGCGATCGGCTCGGGCGTGAAGATCGAATCCCGAAGGCGGCCCTCATGATAGAGGGGAATCTCGACCTGGGTCTCTTCCTCGAAATGATAAAGTTTGGCTCCCGCTCGCTTGGCCATCGGGTAGTAGCCCGCGTTCTCGTATGCAAAACGCGTCGGCATTGTGATTCCACAACGTTCCCCGACCGCAAGCTCTTCCATTCCTCCGTCGCGGTCCTTCAAAGCAAGCAAGACGCCTTCGACGAACTCGGGGCGAGTGTAGGCGTGTGGGAAGTGCTCTCCGGACGCAACCACATTGGGTTTGAGCAAGGTCCTGCCGTGCGGTTTCAAGTCCAATGTCTCAAGGCCTTCTCTGACGATGGCTCGAATGCGTTCGACATCGTAGGCGTCGCAATGTCGCAGGATTACCTTGGTTTTCTTCATCACCAAATGCTCAGTTTTTCGGCCTTTTTCGCGGGTTCGGCCGCTTTGGGCTCAGGTTTTGGTTTGGGTTTGGATTCTTTTTTCTTGGAACCCCAAACCGACAGACCGTCATCCTCGTCGTCTTTCTCTTCTTTCTTGTCTTCCTTCTTATCGTCGCCCCAAACGCTCAGGCTCTTTCCTTCGGCTTTGGGTGTTGTCCGTGTCGGCGTCCGAGTCGGCGTCCGAGTTGGCGTCCGAGTCGGCTGAGCCGCAACCTGGTTCACGACAACCGCATCAACGACAGGCGCCGGAGCTTTTTCGAATTCAAACAGAACATCGATGATCGCACTCTCGCCTTTCTCCCAGGCGACTTCGCGGCTCTGCGTGTCGCCTTTGTAAGTTGCAGTCACAAGATATTTGGTGCCGGGCGTCAGTCCCGTACGTTGCATGGGTGCGATCCCTGCATCACGTCCATTAATCTTGATGACGGCTTCGCTGGGGTAGCTGGCGACCTTAAGAACGCCGTCCATCTCGACCAAGACCACCTCGAGGGGAGCCACGTCCTTTGTGACAAGCAGATCTTGAGAGAATACGGCGTAGCCGTGCTTTTCGAATTCAATGCGGTAAGTCTTGCCGGTCTCGACTTGAACAGCGATCGGAGTTGAGCCCTTGGCCTCACCGTCGATTTTAACGGTGGCGTTGGAAGGGATCGAATTGAGCGCCAAAGGAACACTGACGGCCGCCCCTGCAGGCACCGCTGAACCGACTTCAATGGTGGGTTCGAGCTCCGTCGCGACGGCTGCAGTCTCGCCTTCAGTGTCGTCGCCCATCGTCAAAGAGACGATGAGTGCGACCAATAGCACCGCCGCAAGCGCCAGAATCGGCACGACAATTTTTGGTTGCGCCAATCGTGCCGCAAGACTCTGAGTGGCACTGGCAGAGCTTGGTTGGGCAGAAACAAATGGGCGAACGTCAGGCTGAGGTGCAGGCCCGCCGATGGCGCTCATGCCGCCCATGCCGCCGCTGGGTTGTGGAGGAAGTCCACCCATCGGAGGGAAACGGTTGCTCGGTAGATCGTGCGCGGTCATGTTGGGTTCGAGGTGCCGGCTATGACCGTCGAAAACTTCGGTCCGGTCTGCCGGAAGTACCGAACCAGGCAGTTGCATGCCTTGCAGCATCCCCATATCTGGCTTCGAGAAGATCATCGAATCATCGCTGGAAAGAAACTGCTTACGATCCATCCGTGCGATAGCGTCGGGCGGTGGCCCGCCGAACAAATTATGAATGAAATGCGCCATCTGCTCGCGGTGATTCACAGGCGGGAACTTACGATGCGCATATTCTTCGAGTGCGTAGCGCATCTCGTCTGCCGACTGAAAGCGCAGGTTGGGGTCGCGCGCGACAGCCTTCATGATCAAGTGCTCAAGTTCGGGATCAATATCGCGCCGAAACGTCGATGGTGGCGGGATATTGGCGACTCGTACGGCCCGCAGGAGCTCAGCATCCGAGATGCTCTCGTAGGGAGACGAGGCTGTAATCATCTCGTAGAGGACCATGCCAGCGGCAAAAACGTCGGAGCGGCCGTCCACGTGGTGACCGTGGGCCTGCTCGGGGGCCATATAATAGAACTTCCCTTTAATCACACCGGCCTGGGTGGTCTCCGCCCTCATTCTGGCTTTGGCGATTCCGAAGTCGACCAACACCACTCGCCCATCAAAGGTCACCATTATATTCTGCGGCGACACGTCTCGATGAACGATTCCCAGCGGATGACCGTCTGAAGCGATCAGATTATGGGCATAGTGGAGTGCGGTGCATGTTTCTGCCACCACGTGGAGCGCCGCAGGGATCGGCAAGAATTCTCGCCGATTCCTCATCTGCGCCAGAACGTCGTGCACATCGCGTCCATCAATGAACGCCATGACAATGAAGTACTGGTGATTGATGGATCCGAGGTCAAAAACCTGACCAATATTGGGATGATCAAGCTGCACGGAAATCCGCGCTTCATCAGCCAACATGCGGGTAAGCTCGGCATCGTCACACAGTGATCGGTGCAGGCGTTTGATGACGACGATACGGTCGTGGCCATCGGCGCCACGGACTGCCGCTTTGAATATTTCTGCCATCCCGCCGGTGGCTATACGTTCCACAAGGCGGTACTTGCCAAAGGATTGGCCCACTTCTATCATGACTTTCGCTCGTTTTCGCTTGTGCTCATGCCACCTTCATTGTTTGGCTGATACAATGCCACGTCAATCAAACGCATGATAAATAGTTTTTTCTTCCCGCGTTTGCCGTGTTTTATGTTGTCCCTTGAGAGGTTTTCCACTCATGCCCCTCTACGGTAAGTCGCAACCGACCAAAATTGCTTATATCGATGGTCGTCCACGAGTTCTTCATCTACGCAAAGCTCGCGTCGTCGTTAACCCAGGCCTGCCGCGCCAGCGTGAGCTGATTCTCGATCAAAACGTGATCACGATTGGAACGGCTCCCGACAACGACATCGTTCTCGAAGACGAGACCGTCAGTCGTCACCACTGCCGCATCGTGCAGGAGGACGAAGAATACGTTGCGGTCGATCTTCAGAGCACCAACGGAACTTTCATCAACGGCGTTCGAATCCGCGAAGCGTATCTTGCGCCTGGGCTGATTGTGACGGCTGGGAACACACAAATCCAGTTCAACCCCATGGAGGAAGAAGTTCCGGTCGTGGCCAGCGAGTCGGAACAATTTGGGGACATCGTTGGTCGGTCGATCATCATGCGTGAGATCTTCGGGATCTTGGAGAAGATCGCCCCAACGAACGCGACTGTGGTGATCGAAGGCGAAACCGGCACCGGTAAAGAGGTGTTTGCCCGTACGATTCACAACATGAGCAAGCGCGCAGACCAGCCCTTTGTGGTTTTCGATTGCGGTGCGGTCCCAGAGTCACTGATTGAGAGCGAGCTTTTTGGCCACGAGAAAGGGTCTTTCACGGGTGCGATCATGACTCGAAAGGGTCTTTTCGAGATGGCCCACGGCGGAACGATCTTCTTGGACGAGCTTGGGGAGTTGTCGATCGAGCTGCAGCCGAAATTGTTGCGAGTCTTGGAACAACGCGAGATTCGCCGAGTGGGGTCGAACAAATCGATCCCGATCAATGTTCGTGTTCTTTGCGCCACCAATCGAACTCTGGAAGAGGAAGTCCGTAAGGGGAATTTCCGCGAGGACCTCTTCTACCGTCTCAGTGTTGTACGACTCACATTACCGTCGCTGCGTGAACGCTCTGAAGACGTGCCGCTGCTTGTGCGTCATTTTTTGAAGAAGCTGGATTCAAACAAGCGTGGGGATGGCAGCCTACGCATCAAACAAGCCTCGGTGGCCACACTTGGTGCGTTGCAACGTTATTCTTGGCCAGGAAATGTGCGTGAATTGCTGAACGTGATTGAACGCGCGTGTTCTTTCGCCGACACAGACACCGTACTGCCCGAAGATTTACCGGACTACATCGTTGGCGCAGCCGATTCTCCGTTCCTTCCGACGCCGATGAGCACGGATCCTCGTGGATTCACGCTACCAGCCGATATCCCAAGTCGAGAACAACTGGTCGATCTTCCGTTCAAAGACGCCAAGGAAGAGTGGATCACAAGTTTCGAGAAAGATTATATTCTTGAGCTCCTTCGGCGACACAACGGCAACATCTCTCAAGCCGCGCGCGAAGCCGACATCGATCGCAAGTATTTCCGGAAGTTGATGGGCAAGCATGGGGTCGAGACCGACGATCTTTAACCGTCATTTCCACGCAAACATGAGGTTGTCGCGAAGGTGACGGTCATTTTTGGCCGTCATTTCCACTCGAACGTGAAGTTCTCGCGCAGGAAAGTGGTTTCACCGCCGCGAACATCGACGGTGATGTCGTGTTGTTCGTGGCCACGCCTTAACGAAACTACACGTTCTCCCTTCTCGATCGGCACCCGTTTGGTGGCGTCGATGGGCGTGATAATGCCGGTATCGATACCGTCAACCCACACAGAGAACCAGTCGTCTCCCGTTGACACGGTTAACCAGCCAAAGTCTTTTTCGCGCAGGCTCGTTTTCTTCTGCTCGAAGTTAACGAAGAGCAGTTTCGACGCGATTTGCGGCAGCGCCAACCGGCTTTGCCAGCGCGAATCTTTCTTCGAGTTTCTTGAAACTTCGAGGTCATGAATCGTGTAGGGGTCGAGTCGTAATTGCACGGGTACGGTACCAAGCCGCTCCCCGTCAAAGCGGACCACCGAATCCACTTCCGCTTGAATCGTCATGTCGAACCCGACGGGCGTCATCGCGGCATCCAGTTCCAACGGCTCGGCCTTAACCTCGACAATATCGATGAAGGGTTTGAAGCCTGGAGCCACCACTTCGATCAAATGAGGCCCAACGGGAAGGTCAAAGGCCGGCTCAAGTTCTTCCCTGCGGCGGCTGACTCCATCGACGAATACGCGAACCTCGATGTCATCTGGAAAAGCGACTTTGACGCGGCCCGTTTTGGGTCCGCTCTCGACCAGGACAACGTCAAATGGGATGACGGCGGACGAGGAAATCTCGAGGGTCCGAGACACCGGTTCAAAGCCGTCTTCGACCACTTCGACCAAATGCTTTCCGAATCCCAGATTTTCGATTCGACACGGAATGGTGCAAGCGAATGGAGCGCCATTGAGCCGAACCTGTGCCGTGGGCGGATGGGCCGTAACCAGCACGGCGCCGGTTGCAGAATGACTCGGTCCAAAATGCTTGAAAGCCAGCGCTCCAGTGACGATCAACAGGACCACAAAGATGCCAAGCGTCGCGTACATCGGAGCTGTCAGGCCCCGCTTCGGTGCGGGTTGGAGCGGGATCCCAAATCCTGGCCGCGTGCCTTCTGATTGAAAGCCAACATCAAGCGATTGATGCCCCATTGGCGCACCAGCCGGGTACCCCATTGGCGCCCCTCCATTTTGAAATTTTGGCGGCGCTGATTGGCCTCGTTGCTCCGCAAGATAAGCGTCGATATCAAAACCACCGGCCTGCACGACGGTGTGTTGGGCCGCAAATTCAAGAGGGTCGACGCCGGGGGTCGGAAGGTCGCCCTCCCAGATCTGAGTCTTATCTGCCGTCTCGTCGTCATCGCCGTTCAGCAACGACACTGACTCAGAAGCCGAGAGGCGTCGGATGTCGTCAGGCGTCTGGATCTTCGCGAATTCGTCTCGTTTGGACAGTTCTTCGTCAAGATCCTCGGCAAAAACCTCACGCATCCATGTCGACAAATCCTCCGCCCCACAGGGATTCACGGACAGCCACGCTCCGAGGGCATTTGCGAGCTCCTCTGCGGACTGAAATCTCTCGTCGCGATTGGCTGTCAGCGCCCGGAGCACCAGCGCGTCAAGATCGGGCGGGATTTCTGGATTCTCTGAGCTCGGTGCGCTCACTTGAGCGCTTCGAACGAGCTGCATGGTCTCAAATTCGTTTTCGGCGTTGAAGAGACGACGATTGGTCAGCATTTCCCAAAGCACGGTGCCAATCGCGAAGACGTCGGACCTTCGGTCAAGGGGCAAGCCCATGACCTGCTCGGGAGACATGTAGCCCATCTTCCCTTTCAGGACGCCAACTTGAGTGCGGGTGCTTTGAACGGCTGCTTTCGCGATGCCGAAATCGATGACCTTGATGTTTCCCAGGTAGTCGACCAACACGTTTTGCGGCGAGACGTCGCGATGAATGATGTTCAGCGGAACGCCGTTAGCGTCGACCGCGGTATGGGCATGGTGCAGTCCGCGAGCCATTTCGTGGGCAATGTAGACACTGCGCGCAATCCCGATGACGTCTTTTCTCTTACGGACCCTCTTTTGAAGAGTCAGCAGGTCTTTGCCCGCGATGTACTCCATCAGGATGTAGTAAGATCCCTGAAACATGCCCAGTTCGTAAATTTTTACGATATTGGGATGAACCAATTGGACCGTCAGTTTAGCTTCATCGACGAACATCATGATGAATTCGTCGTCTTCAGCCAAATGGGGAAGGATCCGCTTGAGGGCCAGATAACCGTTGAAATCTGGAGCGTTGAGCGGCTTCGCCCTGAAGACTTCTGCCATTCCGCCAACACTTACGCGCTCAAGCAGACAATATTTGCCAAAAAGATAGGGAGTCATCAGCTCGTCGCAAGGCGGGTGCCAAGTCTTGCAGGAATCGACATAGACGGCGAACATGCGCCGCGAGTATAGGCCGCCGGGGCGCGGAGCGTCAATCAATCCGCGAACGCCAGCGACCTTACGAACAAAAGTTGCACAACTTTACCCAGCACGCGCATCTGAATGCCGTCCCAAAGCCAAGGAACGCTGTGGCGCACGAACCCGATATCTCATCTCGAAAGCTCGACCATATCGAGCTCTGCGCACGCGAAGCCGTCGAATCCCGCGGAAAGACTACGCTTCTGGAGGAGCTCGAGTTGCTGCACGACTCCTTGCCTGAAATTTCATGGGACGACATTGACCTGTCGACGACGCTCATGTCGCGAACGCTTAACGCGCCGCTTTTGATCACAGGCATGACGGGCGGCGCCGTAGCTGCCGAGAAGATCAATCGTGACCTAGCGGCTGTCGCTCAAGAATTTGGCCTTGCGTTTGGGGTGGGATCACAGCGCGCGATCCTTCGCGATCGGACGCTGGCCCGCACCTACCAAGTGCGCGACGTCGCGCCCGACATCCTGTTGTTGGGCAATATCGGGGGCGTGCAAGCCGCGGCCATGTCGAACACCGAGGCTCAAGACTTGGTTGACCTGATCGGGGCGGATGCTCTGTGTGTTCATCTGAATCCAGGTCAGGAGCTCATCCAACCCGAAGGAGACCGAGACTTCCGAGGGGTAGTGGACGGGATTGCGCGGCTGGTACAGGAACTCCAGGTTCCGGTGATCGTCAAAGAAACCGGGTGTGGCCTCTCACTCAACGCGCTGCACCGACTGAAGAAGTCGGGAATCACGTGGGTTGATACATCCGGTGCAGGTGGAACGACTTGGATCGGTGTCGAAACGCTACGATCTGCTCCAGAAAAAAGAACGATCGGCGAGATGTTTTGGGATTGGGGCATTCCAACCGCTGCTTCGGTCCATTGGGCCGTAGAAGCGGGTTTCCAGACGATCGCCTCCGGGGGCCTTCGAAACGGGCTGGACAGCGCCAAGGCAATCGCATTGGGCGCCAGACTCGCCGGCATGGCCCTACCCTGGCTGAAAGCCGCCCATGAGGGGGGCGCCAAAGAAGCGGCGGCCTTCGCCAGAACCACGATCGATGCTCTGCAAACGACTTGTTTGCTGACCGGATCGGCGAGTGTTGAGGAATTGCGTCAGGCACCACGAATTTACGGGCCTAACCTTGAGCGCTGGATGCGCCCGCAGCCTTATGGCGTCAGGAAGATCTGATAGCCTTCTGCGTCAAGCAGGTCATCAAGCTCGGCCACATCGGAAAGCTTGATCTTCATCATCCAGCCATCGGTGTATGGGGTCTCGTTGACCAGATCTGGGCTCGCGTCCAGTGAATCGTTGGTCTCAAGAACCTCACCAGTAACCGGTGAATAAACATCTGAAACGGCCTTCACACTCTCGACGACACAGCATTCGCTGTGGGCTTCAACTGCGGTGCCGGGCGCTGGCAGCTCGACATAAACAATGTCACCAAGCGCTTCTTGGGCAAAATGGGTAATTCCGATGGTAACGACGCCGTCTCCCTCGTCGCGAACCCATTCGTGTTCCTTAGTGTACTTCAGGTCTGCTGGGATCTGCATCAATCTTTCCTCTTGTAAAATGGCTTCTTAGTTGTTGTTGCCGATAAGCGTCGGCCGCGAATTTCGATGTCCACACGTTCGGCGTCGCAATGCTCAACCGCGATGTATCCAAGTCCAATGCTTTGTTCAAGCGTCGGCGAATAGCCACCACTTGTCACAATGCCGGCTTCTTTGTCGCCCACAAAAATTGGGTAGTCGTGTCGAATCACGCCACGATCCTGCAAAACAAGGCCACGCAAACGACGCGTTACTCCCGCAGTCTTGATGGCCTGAATCGCCGATTTCCCAACAAAGTTGGTGGCGCGGTCGAGCTTTGTCACCCAGCCCAACCCAGCTTCGAGCGGGTTGGTTTCGTCGTTCATGTCATTGCCGTAGAGCAAGAACTTGGACTCAAGCCGGAGGGTGTCACGACATCCCAAACCACAGAGCTGCATTCCCACGGGAGTGCCTGCTTCCATGAGTCCGTCAAAGACTGCCTTAACGCCTGCAACCGGAATATAGACCTCAAATCCATCTTCACCGGTGTAGCCAGTGCGCGAGACCAGACAATCGATTCCAGCCACTTTGCCATCTTTCGCGTGATAATAAGGGATAGCTGCAGCGTCGATATCCGTGATGGCCTGTACGACTTGGAGAGCAAGTGGTCCCTGAATCGCGAGTTGCGCAAATTCGTCGCCGCGATCGAGCATCTCGAAATTTCCGGCCATTTTATGCGCCTTCATATGTTCGAAATCTTTTTCACGATTCGCCGCGTTCACGCAGATGAACACACGGTCTTGAGCAAGGCGGTAGACGACCAGGTCGTCAACAATGCCGCCGTTTTCATGACACATTGCGGTGTACATGGCCTGACCGTCGACCAGGTTCGAAATATCGTTGGTGATCAAACGATCCACGGCCGCCAGAGCGTCAGGACCGCGGAACTCAACCTCGCCCATATGAGACACGTCGAAGAGGCCGACTCGATTTCGAACCGCGTGATGCTCCTCTTTGATCCCCGTGTACTGCACGGGCATCGAGTAACCAGCGAACTCAACCATTTTGCCGCCGGCGGCTATATGCTGCGATTCCAGAGGAACCGATTTCATCGTTTGTGCCATACAAGCTCCTTTTGCGGCGTGGGGCCAATCTCCCCATGCGCGAGTTTCAAATTATTCGCGCTCAACGTTGCGCGGAGTGTGTTTTCGAGAAGGGTTGCAACGGTCATGGGGCCTACGCCGCCAGGAACCGGAGTGATGCGCCCTGCCCGTTCGTAAGCTTCTTTGAATTCAACGTCGCCCACCAGGCGACCGTCCACGCGTGAGATTCCAACATCAAAAATCTGCGCGCCGGGCTTAATCCAGTCGCCCTTGATCAATTCAGGAACGCCGGTTGCGACCACGAGAATATCTGCCCTTCGGACTTCTTCAGCGAGGTCTCGTGTGTGGCGATGGCAGACCGTGACGGTGGCGCCAGCTCGAATCATCATATGAGCCATTGGGCGTCCGACGACCACGCTTCTTCCCACCACAACAGTCTTGCTACCCAGCGGGTCGATTCCGTAGGCGGCCATCATCGTCAGCACGCCCCTTGGGGTGCACGGCTCAAGTTCGCCCGCCCACGACATCAAGCGGCCCAAATTCGCAGAATGAAACCCATCGACGTCTTTATCGGGGTGGATCCATTCCAGAGCTCGGTTTTCGTCCAGATTGGGAGGAAGCGGTAATTGAAGCAAGATCCCATGGACCGTTGGATCAGCCGACAATTCGCTCAACACGGCGTGGAGCACGTCCTGTGACGTGGACACCGGAAGAATCCGACGTTCGCTCGTGATGCCGGTGACCTCACATCCCCGGATCTTATGGCGGACATACACCTGTGAGGCAGGGTCTTCCCCAACCATCACGACCACGAGCTTAGGAACGATCGCAGTATGATCTTTGAGGGTTTCTACGCCCAAGCGAACCTGCTCACGCAGGGCTGCCGAAATCACCCGCCCATCCAAGATCTTAGGATCTTCAACCGTGCGAGCGGCCTCACGGAGAGCGTGATAGTCGAGCTGCAGTGTCATATTCGGACCTCATCGCTCAAGTCGCGCGCACTATAGGAGCGAGCTAAGCGAGCAGCAAGTGGATTGTCACGTGTCTTTGGGCGGATCGGGATCTTTCGCAAATTCTTCGCGCAATTTGCGCTCAACCAGATGCACGGTCGCAGGTGAATAGCCGGCGTAATGGTTGTTCACGTACCCAAAAACCACCCCGCCTTGATTCGTAAAATGGTGAATTCGAGGAGCCCACCAACCGATCTCGTCTTCCCGATCGATACGAACCGAATCGAAAGTATCGAAAGCGTCGTAGTCACCGAGCCATCGAATATATGCGACGCGGGAAGTTGACCGCCAAAAGCGTTGCATCGGCCCGGCGCATGCCATGCATAGCGCAACACCCCAGGTCTTAAGCAATTCGGCAAACTCATCGGTAAGCCAAGAGGTGTGTCGGACCTCAATGGCGTACATCAGACCATCGGGCAGGCCTTCGAGGTACCTTTCCACGTCCCCAAATGCCGAGGCGTTAAAGCTTGGCGGAAACTGAAGCAAGAGCGGCCCGAGCTTCTCGCCCAACTCAGACATGGTCTCGATGAATCGGTAGGTTTCATCCGCGCAATTGATGAGTCGCGCGTCGTGCGTGATCGTGCGCGGGAACTTTGCGGCAAACATGAAATCGTCAGGCGTCCGCTGGTACCAAGCCTGCACGGTCGAGCGCGCCGGACAGCCGTAAAAAGTGGAGTCGATTTCAACACTTCGAAATTGGGTCGCGTAGTAGGCAAGACGGTCGCGCGCAGCCAGATTTGCCGGGTAGAAATTGCCATCCCAATCGTCGTACGACCAACCCGCGCTGCCCAAAAACAGGCGTTCGTTCAGCATCCGATCGGGGCGCACTGGCGATTCAATTGGAAAGAGAGTCATCTGAGGTCCGGGCTATGATGCGCAATCCCATGAAACAACCGTACGCCACCAAGCACAAGATCAGCTGCGGTCGCGTCAACACACCCCACATTTCGGTGGTGTGCGGGTCGCGGCCAAATTCGAGACCGAAACGAATGACCAGATAAACCAGTGCCGATGCCAAAGTTGAGGTCACCGGCCGTTTGAACGACCGCCAGGCGATCACAAACGCGACCATCGCTGCGAGTCCGTCGAAAATCGGAAATGGAAATGTGGGCAGTGACGACGTGGCAGATGCAGAAATCTGACCGCTCAATAATTGCGTGGTCCAGGCTGACGAGGGCATTCGGTAGGCAATTCCCCACGTCGACGCCTGGCCGAAATCACATCCTTGAAAAACACATCCGATTCGGGAAACCGCGAGCAGGAGCCACATTCCAGGGGTGAGATCATCAAGGAGTGTCCTGCCCAGGCTCCCCTGCCCAACCAAGATCAATGCGGCGAAAGATACCGCAACTGCCCCGCCTGAACTGGTCAGTCCAGCCTGGTGAGGATCAAGAAACGACGCGAGGGGCACCTGACCAACCATCACTCCACCGATTCGTGCCCCGAGGAGCGCGATCGCCACAAACCCGGCCAGCGCAACGGCTGCCCGAAAGGGGTCATGGTCGAGGCGTCGCGACCGCCAAGCAACGAGCGCCACCGAAACCCAGATGCCAATTCCGAGCAACTGAGTTTGAACCCCATCGATGATGTCAACGCTCCAAATCAACGACAAGCCTTATTCCATGCGGGTGTGAAGGCGGTGAACTTGCTTGACCGCCCTAATTCCAGACTGCTATATAACCAGAGTTGGAAACAAGCCTAACAAGTATTCTTTTTATCTGGCGCATCGATGACAGACATCAAGGTCAACATCTTGGGTTGTCGTGGCAGTTTTCCTGTCGCGGGGCTGCAAAATAAGAAATACGGCGGAGCCACGTCGTGTGTGGTTGTGACCGTGGGTGACCGGACCGTTGTTTTGGATGCTGGCAGTGGCATCACAACGCTCGGCTCGATGCTAAACGCTATTCGTGGGCCACGTGTCGACCTGTTCATCACGCACGCGCATTACGATCACATTCTGGGTTTGCCCTATTTTTCGGCGATGTACCGTCCAGACGCGACCGTCAACATCTGGGGTCCCCGCAACCCGCGTTACCCTTCATTTGAAGCGACGCTCGACGACATCATTCGCCCCCCCTTTCATCCAGTACCACTCTACGAGATGCTTTCGCGCAAGACGATCACAGACATCGGCGAGGCCGACGTCGTCTATTTTCTTCATGATCAAGACGAGCCTGTGAAATTGCAGCCCAAGCATCCTGGCGACCAAGCTAAGATTCCGGCTCCCGAAGACGTTGCCTTCAGCGTCCACTGCATGCGCGGGTACAATCATCCCAAATCCGGTGTGAATCTCTATAAGATCGTGGCGGGCGACAAGTCGGTCGTCTACGCAACGGACACCGAAGGTTATGTCCACGGCGACCGTCGTTTGGTGATGTTTGCCCAGGATGCCGACGTCTTGATCCACGACGCGATGTACACCGAAGCTCGATACACCTCGATGCCCGTGCCAACGCAAGGGTATGGCCATTCGACGGTCGAAATCGCTGCCACTCTGGCGCGCCTTTCTGCGGTCAAAAACCTCGTGCTTTTTCACCACGATCCAAGTAGTGGAGACGACTACCTCGATGAAGTCGAACGACTTGGTAAATCGCTATTTCAAAACACCGTCGCAGCACGTGACGGCATGAGCATCACCATATAGGCCATGGCCAATTTAGACTTACGCTTCGACGCGTACACCGAAGAGTTCTCAGGCCGATCGCTTGCTGAGCTTCGGAGTTATGCGCTCTCTCATCCCATCGAAGGCCCGATTTCGATCGAAATCGGCGCCAATCGCGGGAAGTTTCTTGTGGACCTCGCCGAGATTAATCCGGACCGCCGTTATCTTGGAATAGAACTACGGCTTTCTTTTGCGCGAGCGGCAGCCAGTCTGGGAAAACGACGAGGATGCACCAATGCCGACACGATTCACGCAGACGCAAATCTGGCGATCCCAATCCTGATCGACGACGGACAACTCGAAGAGATGTTCCTGCTTTATCCCGACCCGTGGTGGAAGGCGAAACACCATAAACGGCGCATGATTCAGCCCGATTTCTTGGACCTCTTGGCCCAAAAGATGCCATCAGGTGGAAAGGTTTGGATTCGCACCGACGTGGGGCCATTGGCCGACGACATGCGTTCGACGCTCACCGACCATCCGGAATTCGAGCCGTTGAAGCTCGACGAATACCCGTTGAATCCTTTTCCTTGGACCAACCGCGAAGTTCATTGTTTCGAACGTGGTTTTCCCGCCCACCTTGTCTACTTCCGACGCATCTGAAAGCTAGGTCAGCTGCTTGATCAGGCTGATGATGTCGACGGACGGCACCCAACGGCCGATTCCTCGCAACACCAAAAGCCAGAGACAGAGGGCAGACACGATAATGGCCGCAAAGGTCCAGATCGAGCTGCCAAAATTGGCTACGATTGCGGTTTCCATTCCAATCCAAATTCCTGCCAGCAGACTCCCACAAAAAAGTGATGGAATCGTGGCAACAAGCGCGCTTGAAACAGATAGGCGAGCGAGTTTCCATACGCCGTAGAACCACACGGGCAGGCAGCTCGAAATCGCAATCAACACGACCCAAGAAGCGCCTTCGAGTCCTCGCCATGCCGTGAGTGGCCAGATTAGGCCCACCACCGCCACAAAGCGTGGCAGGTTCATCTTCAAATCGAGATCGGGCCGATCACAGGCCTGAAACAAGGCGCCACCTAAGGCCGCGAAAGACCGCACAAATGCGGAGATCACGAGAATCTGAATCAAGGGCAGAATCGGCGCCCATTTCTGCCCCAGAATATGCTCAACAATTCCCGGAGCAGCCAACCAAATGACGACTGACACAGGTGCCGACAGCATCATCGTCGAGCGCAGAACCCCTACAAATGCGGCGCGTAGCCCTTCTGGATTATTCTGCAGCCTGGCGTAGGTCGGAAAGCTCACGCGCGAAATCACGTGGGTCACTTTCGTCGCGGGCAAATTCGAAATCGAGTAGGCCAGCTGGTAGTACGCCAGCGCCGCCAACCCGAGGTATTTGCTGACAAATATATCGTCGCCCTGCGTGACAATGAATCCGATAAAGGACAGGCCTGTGATCCAACGCCCATAACGGGTGAGCTCTTTGAATCGAGCAGGATCCCATTCGAGCTTTGGCCTGAACGGTTGCACAACGTAAGAAACGATCAACGAAACAAAAGCGCCCGCAATCAAGCCAACGACAAGGCCCCAGACGTTCTGAAAGACCAGCACAGCCGGAATAGCCACACCCGCACTGGCAAACGCCTGCAGGCCATTGACCACACAAATGGTCTTGAAGTTCAGATCACGCGAGAAGAAAACGAGCCCAATATTCTGAGCCCCCTGAAAAACGACCTGCAGAGTCATCGCCCAGATTAGATATTTGAGCGTGGGTTGGTCAAAAAAGTGGGAAACCGGAACCGCAGCGACCGCCAGAAGAGCGGCGAGCCCTACCCCGCGCAACACGTGCCAAGTCCAGGCCACATTCAGGAAGGGTTCGACTTCGTCTTGTTTTTGAATCAGCGCCTGGTCGAATCCCGTGCGCGAGAAGTTTTCTAAGACGGCAATGGTCAGCAGGACCGTGCCCATCAATCCAAAGTCTTCGGGTGACAACACACGAGCCGCGATGATCGAACTTGAGAGCTCGGCCACGGCCTTTAAAATCTCGCTGACGGCGATCCAGAACGACCCGCTTACGAGCGTTTTTTTGACGTCGGCGTGAGTGCTCACGCGATACGGCAGCTTAAGAAACGATGGTACGGCTGCTCAAAGACGCGGAAATTATGTTCCACGACGAGGCCGTGTTTGGTCAGGTGCCCGACAATATCGCTCAGCAGATACCCCTTTTTGCCGACTTCCCAATAATGTTCGCCGTCGAATTTATGTTCGCGAGGCGAGATGTTGGGCAGGTCTCGAACCCCATGGACGATACGACCAATGCTGCCTTTCATGTCCACGCGCATATAAGGCGTGACGTCTGGCAAGCTGATGAGCACGTAACGCGACGAAACCCGCGTGAGCTCGTCGAGGCCGCGATCGAAGTCCGAGAAAGGAAGATGTTCGAGCGTCTCGAAACAACAAACCATGTCGAATTCGCCGTCTTTGAACGGCAAGTCGAGGACCGACGCCACCGTCTCGGGATTCAGACGCCCGTCAAAGTCGCACGTATGCAGGTGCACACCAAGTTGTTCAAGGTAACGATGCAAAAAACCATTGCCGATTCCGACTTCGAGCACGGACTCGGGCTTGCGACTCGTGATCTCGTCAGCCTGGTGCCAATAGCTCGCGAACCGGCATTTGGTGTCGTATCGGAGATCTGAATAGTGCTCGGGATCGACCTGAATTTTGTATTTTTGCTGCATGATTTTCCTTGGCTCAGCAGCGTTTCGCCGCACACAAACTCAAGCTTTCGCTGATTCGCTTCGTTTCTCGCTCAACTTGCGTTGAATATGCCCCATGATGTCACCAATTCGCTTGGGCCATGAGTTCTCTTTGGCGACCTTGAGTCGGTCTGCTTGACCCGACGTCGGGTCGGACATCGCCAATTCACATTGGTCGACAAATTCCTCGGCCGATTCTGCGATGTTAACGTATTTGGCGTAGGGCATGATCGCTGGGAGTGCCGACGCTACTACGGGTTTTCCGGTACCGAGAAACTCAAAGAACTTAATCGGAAAAACGCTCTCGGTATACTCGTTGATTCGATAGGGAATTACGGCAACGTCGAACGCTCGGCAATAATCGGGCAGCAACACATAGTCGCGGTGCCCAAGAATCCGGATATTTGGGGTCGTCTTAAGCTTGCCCAGACGCGTGGTCGGATCGGCCTCGCCCACAGGTCCAATCAGCACAATCGTCCAATCTGGGCGGTTGTCTGCTGCGTATTGGAGCCATTCAAGGTTGACTTTGTAGTCGCTCATGGCCCCGACAAAACCAATGATGGGCCCCTTAATATCGGCGATGTCGTCGGGAATCGGTCCTGGTTCAAGCGCTCGGCCGAAATGATCCGCATCCCCCACATTATGAACCAGATAGGTATTTTCTGGGTTCAGGGGCTTCCTCAACTCATAGAGTGGAGCGCTGGTGGTGAAAACAAGGTCTGCTTCTTTGCATAACTTATCTTCGCTCTTCCTGATCCAGGCAGCCGAAGCGCGGTAATTTGGAAAGGCCTCGTAGTTGTCCACGCAGTCGTAGACGAGCAGCTTTCGCGGCAGATGCCGAACCGCATCCGCAAAACCGGGATGATACACCCAAATGATGGGATCAGTGATCCCTTCTCGCTCCAGAAAACGCTTCAAGAATAGGACCTTGAGGTCGTATTCGGCCGCCGAACGCAGTCGATTCCCCTTTTTCAGCAGCTGAAAAAACAAGGGAGCCCAATGGTCGGCAACGTAGAGCGATGAATCGCGCTGCGAAACGCCGTCCCAGAGCAGCGAAAGGCCGCGCCAAGTGTCGGAAGGGTTCTTACGCAGACGTCGCCACAGATACTCAGGAAGCATCCGTAGACCATGGTCCACGTGGATCACACGGTGTTCACGAGCCAAACGGCTCATGATGTGTTGCTTATTGGTCCACATTTTGTCGTCCCAGCTCTGGGACGACAAACACACGATGGTTTCCACGATTAGGCCCCGTAGGTCTCGTTGTAGTCGGCAATCGCGGCTTCAACGAGCACGTGTGCCTCGGCGGCGCCGTAGATCGAGGTGATCGAAACGCGAGGAGAGCCACTTTCGCTTGGGATCTGCTTGTAGGTCAGGAAATAATGCTGAAGCCTTTCAATCAAGATGCCTGGCAATTCTGAGATGTCTCGGACGCTGCCCCAGATATGGTCGTTTTGAAGAATCGCGACGATCTTGTCGTCGGCTTCTCCGCCATCGACCATCTGCAGTCCACCAATCACGCGTGCGTTCAACAGAATTTCGGCGCGATCGATGCGACGTTCAGAGATCACACAGATGTCGAGTGGATCTCCGTCACCTCGTTCAGCCTCAGGCGACAAGCGGCCCACCCGGTCACCACAATAGGTGCGAGGGATGAAGCCATAGAGTGCTGGCGGCTGCGACGATGTGCGTTGCGGGCGATCGACACGCAAGTAACCTGTCACCTTATCGACTTCGAATTTCACGGAGTCGAAAGGCGTGATCTCGATGTAGGCGTGAACGATTTCGGGTGGATTAGGTCCAACTTCAACCCCATGCCAGGGGTGTGGACGCCAGCGATAGAACGGTTCTGGAAAGCTCATGTTGACCTCAACGTAACGGCCGGTCGCACTTCTAACGGCCTCGTGAAGGCTGGTCAAGCTCAGCCGTCTTTGTTCACGATGAACATTTCGGCACCAAAGATTCCGCATTGCCGTGAATCGCGCCAGAAGTTCCAATGAATGTAGACCTTTCCGTTGGGGCTGGTTGCGTCGTCGGGCGCCAACCCGTGGGGGCCAATCGTCTGAGCAATGATGATCGCCTCGGAGTCGTACATCAGCTCACCCGACGTCTTAACGATCGAGACCTTCTCTACGACCCCAGTGGCTCCATCGATGACCATCTCCAGCTTGGTGTTCAGGTTTGGGTTGCGAAGTGGGCTTCCCATCGGAACGCTGGAGTCCAAATAAGGCAGGTAGCCGTCCGCCCAGCGCTTGTGGATCTTCTGATGAATTCTCTCAAGGTAGCGCTTGGCGGAGTCCGAGTAAGCGTTGACGCCCGTGTGGTTTCCAACCGCAACGTCGGACGCAAAGCTCTCGAGGGCGCCGCGGAATGCCTTGTCCCTTGCGTCAAAATCAGCAAGCACCTTCTTGTTGGCATCTTTGGCCGTTAATGCCGCTCTGGCCGCTTGTTCTCGGCGACCAAGAGGCGACTCCATCGCAGCCATCGGAACGTTGAAGAGTCTTTGGATGTCGACGGGCTTATTGTCTGAGGACTCTGACGCGGAACTTGTTTTCTCGAGTTCACTGGGCTCGGTGGGATTCTCCTGCCTTTCGATCGGTTTTTCTTGGGTGAGTTCGGCGCGCTCGTCTTTTTCTACCCGGTTGGCGTTCTTAGAAACGAAATTGGCCCGTTCGGGCGCAACATCGTTGGTCTTCTGGACGATCTTCTCGGGGACAACCTTGGGGATAGGCGTCGGTGGAATGAGGACCTTCTCTTTAGGTTTCGGAGGTTCCTCGACGACGCTGAGCTTGAAGTCAGGGTTGGGTTTAGGCGGCTTGACTGGAAGTGGCTTGTTGGCCAACAGGTTTGCCGCAAAGGGCATCACCAGTGCCAATACGAGCGCAAGATGCACAAAAACCGAGGCGAACTGAAACAGGCCTATCCGGATCCACGAGTGCTTTCGACTTTGGAGCGTTGTCATTTTCCTCATGGAGCGCTAAAAGCCAACAAGCATCAGGCTCAGGTTGTGAACGCTATCATGCCGTCAAAAAAGTTCCCATATCTCGTCATCAACACTTTATTGATGGTTTTAATTGCAGGCGCAGGTTGTGCCAGCAAAGTCGGCGACGAGTGCGTCAGCAGCGCG
This sequence comes from uncultured Bradymonadales bacterium, assembly GCA_964394615.1. Taxonomy (GTDB): domain Bacteria; phylum Myxococcota_A; class Bradymonadia; order Bradymonadales; family Bradymonadaceae; genus JBFFMO01. Next base: position 38,311 of record CAYMYJ010000014.1, read on the forward strand.
GAGTGTCCAACGGGCGCGATCTGTGATGTCACGGTAGAGGCCGGCTATTGCACGATCACACCTTGCGACTACGACTCCTGTCCTAGCGACTCGGTATGCATTCAGTTCAGCCGAGAAGAGTCGTTCTGCATGGCCTACTGCGAGTCTTCGGGCGATTGCCGCGATGGGTACACGTGTCGAAAAGACATCGAAGGCCCAGGCTTCTGTTACGTACCGTCCGAAGCGCCTGAAGAGTAGCCGCTTGTATGCTGCGTCGGTCTTCGGCACTCTAGCTTCCATGCGAAGCGCCCTAATTCTCATATTGATGATGACCCTCTACGGGTGCACCCCTGAAATCACCTGCGAAGACGTTGGGTGCACACAAGGGTTTACCTGCGACGTCCTCAGTGGTGCGTGTCTAGAAATCGTATCCGACTGCCGCGTCGAAAACACCTGTCGGCCAGCTGAGATCTGCGACACAGCCACCGGGCAATGTCGCCCCGCCGAGGTCAAATGCGCCGACGGCAACCCCTGCCCCGGTGGGCTTATTTGCGACGGCCAGACCGGCATCTGCAAGCCCGCATTTCGGTGCACCGTTGATGGCTGCTCCACAGCGGAAGTCTGCGATTCCAGAACCGAACGTTGTGTGGCTAAACCATGTGGCGCGGATCAGGATTGCCCTGACACCCATGTTTGCGAAGGGTCGGTATGTCGCTTTGGCTGCCGCCCTGCCTTGTCCAACTGCCCACCCGGACAATCCTGTCTCTACCAAACAGGAGACACGTCAGGCCTTTGCCAACCCAATTGTTCACAAGACACGGAGTGCCCCTTCGGGCAGCGCTGTGTGCTCGCTGCTGGCTTTTCGTCATGCCAGTTGGAGAGCCCGTGTGACGCGGCTCTAGACTGTCGGCCAGACGAAATCTGCTCCGCGGGCGCGTGCATTCAGCCTCCGTGCAGCACCAATGAAGACTGCCTTGAGACTCAGATCTGTGAAATTCCCGTCGGCGCATGCCTGAATGTGAGCTGTGATGAGGACATCTACGCGATGGTGCTTCCCAACCACTCACGCGCAACGGCATTCGCCCTGGCACCCGCTGCAGATTGCCCAAACACCGCCACGCTGGCCTGTGTTTACGACGACCTGACGTTATGTCCCCAAACATCGGACTGGTTCTCGGTGCGGGCCGGAAGCACCGACGTCGTTCGTGTGCGCATCGACCAGAAGTCGGCCATCCCCGATGTTGATCTCTACGTGTGGGGATCGGACGGAACACTTTTGGCCCAGAACACCCTGCTCGATCCCATTTCAACCGTACGCGTCGCTCCAAATCGAGACCAAATTCTCTTTGTGGAAATTCGGCCAACCACCTACACGACCTCCACCTACACGTTATCGATTGCGCGAGAGTTTTGTGCCAACGACGCGTTCGAAGAAAACGACACCCCCCTTGCTGCGACTGCGGTCGCCACAGCAACCGATGTGCCGTCGGAGATACGCGCAAAAACCTGCGGCTTGGATGAAGACTGGTTTGTGTTGCGCGGCATCACAGCTCAGAACGGGTTGCGCGTAGAACGAACACTGTCCGACACATCGCTTGTCGTTCAGCTGCTGTCTCCCGAAGGCGAGGTCTTGGAGATTTCTCGCGGTCAACAGCGCGAATGGCCTAGGATTGGTGTTTCGGGCGACTACTACGTGCGCGTACTCTCGGCTCTTGGTTTGAGCTCTGATTATCGGCTCGGTTACTCGGTTCTGGCGCCGTGGTCATGTCCAGGCGTGCAGGCTGCCAACACTCCTGCTACGTCGATCCCCGCGGAAGCTGGGTCACAGATCTTTGGTTACTGCCCCATCAACGATGGATGGGATGTGGTGTTTATCGAATTGAGCGGATTGACCCCTGGCAATCTCAACCTCGCGGTCGTACCGGGTCTGAGCTCACCCGCACTGGATGTGAGCCTTCTGGTGGATGGAACTTCGCCCGTCCGAACGGCCGTATGGATCGGAGGCGCTTGGGAAATCACCGCGCCTGTTGGCGTGGGACGATACATCCTTCGAGTCGCCTCAAACGCGAGCGTGGGCCGAATCGAAGCTCCCCCTGAATTTGAGCTGTCGTGGGCCGTTCAGGAATGACGGCGAAGAAAGGTCGGGATTTCTTTCCAGACCCCAAACCAAATCGCCAATTCGCGCTCGTCGAGGCCTGCGCGCAGAAAAACGCTTCGAATGGAGCGCACCACGTATTCTTTTCCTGACGACTTGAAAAAACCCGTCAGCTCCAAGGTCGCCTCAGCACTGTCAAGCATTCTCTCTACCTGTTCGCGACGGGCCAGCGGAAACGGAGCTTCGCGTTCCACAGTGGAGCCCGAGACCCGGAAGCACTCCCAGAGTGTCAACAACACAGCCTGACCCAGATTTAGCGAAGTGTAGTCGGGATTCGTCGGCACGCTCACAACCGCATCACAATGATCGAGCGCCTCGTTTGAGAGGCCGTGATCTTCACGCCCAAAAAGAAAGGCAACCTTGCCGGGCACTGCCAAGGCTTGTTCAGCGGCTTCGGTGGGATGAAGAACGGGCCAATTTCCGGCTCGGCCACGGGCCGACGTGCCGATGACCCGCACGCAATCCGACAGAGCGTCTTCCAGCGAGTCGAATCGTTTCAAATTCGAAACGATGTCTTCACATTTGGGGGCAGAGACCAGAATCCAATGTGGATCTCCGATCGCGGGGGACACCAAGCGAACGTCGGTCACGCCGAAATTCTTTGCTGCCCGGATCGTGTTTCCAATATTGATGTCGTCCTGTGGTTGCCACAGGACGATGCACACGTGGTCAAGAGAAGACACGCTCACTCGTTGCGACGTCGAGGCTGACGCAGGAACGTTGGAACGTCCATCTGCTCTTCCTCAGTCGGGCTGAGGCCACCGCCCACCTGGCGCACACTGCCGCTTTGCGAACGAATAAAACTCGCCCGCCGGTCGTCGGCCGCTGGAGCCACTGGGGCCTTCGCTGCGGCGACTTCTTCCTCAATATCTGCGGCCGCTGCAGCCTCATCAGCGGCAGGCATACCATTGACAGTGGTGCGCAAATCTCGCTGCGACGCGCGGACCGGAACAGCAGTCTCCTTGCGGCGGCTTGACGATTCAATCTCAGAAACTGCCGAAGGGAAACCCGTCGCGATGACGGTCACCTTGATCTCGTCGCGCATGTCTTCGTCGATCACATTACCAAAGATGATATGGGCATCTTCATCGGCGGCTTCCTCGATAAGACTAGCCGCTTCGTTGATCTCCTTCAGCGTCATGTCGTAGCCGCCGGTAATGTTGATGAGGATGCCTGTGGCTCCCTCAATCGACACATCCTCAAGCAGCGGAGACGAGATCGCCATCTCGGCAGCATCGATGGCGCGAGTCGGCCCAGAGGCCCGTCCGGTCCCCATGAGAGCCAACCCCTTGCCCTGCATGATGGTACGCACGTCTGCAAAGTCGACGTTCACGAGACCGCGCACAGTGATCAGGCTCGAAATACCCTGCACTGCCTGCAGCAAGACTTCGTCGGCCCGCTTGAAGGCTTCCAGAATCGTTGTGTCATCACCTGCCACCGCGAGAAGTCGCTGATTGGGGATGGTGATAAGCGTGTCCACCGATGCTGCGAGGTTACGAATCCCCTCTTCAGCCTGGCGACGACGACGTCGGCCTTCAAAATGAAACGGTTTGGTGACCACACCGACGGTCAATGCGCCGATTTCTCGAGCGATATTCGCGATGATGGGCGCAGCACCGGTACCGGTTCCGCCACCCATTCCTGCGGTGACAAACACCATATCTGCGCCAGCCATGAGCTCGGCGATACGTGTTTGGTCTTCTAGAGCCGCCGAACGCCCGACTTCGGGGTTTGCACCGGCACCAAGACCCTTCGTGTGTTTCGTGCCGAGTTGCAGCTTAATTGACGCGAGATTGGTCTCAAGCGCCTGCATATCGGTGTTTGCTGCGATGAATTCAACGCCGCTGATACCTTCAGCGACCATGGTGTTGACAGCGTTTCCGCCGCCCCCGCCCACGCCGATCACTTTAATTCGGGCTGAATCTGGAAGCTCGACATCATCAAATTGGAGCATGATTGACCTGACCTGTCTCTTGCGAGGAAAAGTCGTCCAGTTAGGGTGGACTGACGTTCGCGGACCATAACACCGCAGAATCGCACCTTCAAGGCGGGTGCGGGGTTCCGGCCAAATCAGAACATGTCAGCGAACCACTGTTTCATGCGACTCGCGACCTTGTGGTACATGCGTTCCTCGCGGATTCGAAACAGGTTTTGCTCCTGATTCTTAGCTGCAAACAACACCAAACCTACGCCAGTGGCGAACTTCGGGTTGCGAACGACGTCGACCAACCCGCCCACGCCTTTAGGCAATCCGCGGCGAACCGGCATGCCCAAGACTTCTTCTGCAAGCTCAGGCATATGTTCAAGAATTGTGGTTCCACCGGTGATCACCACGCCGCTGGCGATGAGTTCTTCGTAACCGCTATTCTTGATCTCTCGGCTCACGAACGCAAAGATCTCTTCGCAACGTGGTTCGATGATTTCGCTCAGAATCTGACGACTCAAGACGCGTGGTGGACGGCCGCCAACGCTTGGGACTTCGATGGTTTCATCGGGTGCAACTCGGCTGGTCATCGCGCAACCGTAACGTTGTTTGATGCGCTCGGCTTCTGCCATCGGTGTGCGAAGGCCGACGGCAATGTCGTTGGTTAGGTGATTTCCACCGACCGAGAGCACGGCGGTATGAACCAATGAACCGCCGCTGAAGATCGCGATATCAGTGGTTCCACCACCCACATCGACAACCGCCACACCGAGTTCTTTTTCGTCCTCACTCAACACCGACTCTGAGCTGGCAAGCTGTTCGAGCACAATGTCGGCAACGTTGAGACCGCACGCATTGGCGCATTTCACGATATTTTGAGCACTCGTGACCGAACCGGTGACGATATGAACCTTAGCCTCAAGGCGTACACCCGCCATGCCGAGGGGTTCGCGGATGCCGTCTTGTTCGTCGATGATGTATTCTTGCGGAATCACGTGAATGACTTCGCGATCCATCGGAATCGCCACGGCACGGGCTGCGTCCACGACGCGAGCTAGGTCTGCAGGTCGGACTTCTTTGTCCTTCACCGCGACGATGCCGTGCGAATTGAATCCTTTGATATGACCACCAGCGATGCCTGCGTGAACTGTGTTCACCTCGCATCCCGCCATCAATTCAGCTTCTTCGACCGCTTTCTTGATGGAGTTGATCGTCGCATCGATGTTGATCACTACGCCCTTCCGCAATCCAGTTGATGGATGGCTTCCGATGCCAATGATGTCCACGCCGTGCTCGGTCAATTCGCCGATAATGCATGCGATTTTGGTGGTCCCGATATCGAGTCCAACCAGAATTTCGTTTTGTTTAGCCATAGTACTCACCTTCCGTGGTTGCTTTCATCTGTCCGTCGGCAAAGCAGCTGCATCCATGCCCGCTACTCTTCTTCGCCCGACGGTTACTCGGCTTAAGTTCTCTTCTTCATCGACCAATATGTAATCGACCTCTTCTCCGTCTTGGAGAATCGCGTCAAGTACAGATTTCAAGCGCATCATGCGCTCGTCCCATCTTCCTATTCCCAAACGAACCTCCGCACCCATTTCGCGGGTCACAAAGGATACGCCCATCACCTTATCCAGGTGAATCTCGCTCAGTGGATAGAGCTTCGCGAGTCCGGCCTTTTCATAGGCCTGAAGCGCTTCCATTGCTTGTCTAAATCGTACTTTCCCCTCCTCCGTAGTCAGTTCTTCCCGGGTCAGGCCGCTCAAGAGCGGAAGTCCAAACATCGCGTCGGTGTCATCTGCGGCATCGAGCGCCTTAAAGGGTACCCCTTCGGAGCTTACCAAGATGTATCCCGCATCGACGAGCATCGCGGCAGGCTGATGTTCCTCGACGCTGATCAAAATGAAATCAGGCAGTCGACGTTCGATCTTCGCCTCGCGAATCCAGGGTTGAGCTTTTGCGTTGGTTTCAACAGCTTCGGGATCCACATCAAAGATGTTCATGCCCGCTTGAAGTCCAACTGCGCTCAGGAATGGATCACGTTCCGTTCGCTCAAGGCCGGCCAATTCGACGTTCTTGAGCGCAAAATAATCGCTTGAAACGGCAAAAGTATAAGTCCCAAGAATCGCCGCAGGAATGCCAAGTCCCGCAATAACCAAACCGGCAATGGGGACCGCACGGGCTGCCACAAAACGGAATCCCTGCCCAAGCACTTCGAAATGCTCTTTGAAGGTGCGTCTGCGCCTATTTCTGCGGTTACGTGCCATGACTAAGTGACCTTAAAGGTGTGCCGAAGAGAGCAGGATTTCTGTGAATGAATCGAAATCGAAGCCCAATCGGACCGCCATTTTTGGAATGAGGCTTGTCGCGGTCATTCCAGGAATCGTATTAATTTCGAGCACACGCAAGGCGTCGGGCTCACCCATCACATCCACGCGTGCCACTCCCTGACATCCAACCGCGCGGTAAGTTTGCGCGCCGATCGTGGCAAGCCGTGCGATGAGATCCGCGTCTTCGACGTCAACGTATTGGGTTGTCTTCGAATTGTATTTGGCGGTGAAGTCGTAAAACTTCTCTGCCGGCTGAATTCGAATCGCGCCCATATACTCGCCGTCAAAAATGCCCACGGAATACTCGGGTCCCGGGATCTTCTCCTCGATCAAGATGCCCGAAGAAGGGTCTGACTTGGCGAGCGCATGACATGCATGAATCGCGGCGATGAACGAGTCGTGGTCTTCGCATAAATAGACCCCCACACTGCTCCCTGCGTTGTTCAGCTTAACCACGTTCGGCAAGGGAACCGCGTCAAGGTAGGCGTCGACTTCTTCGATATGGATTCGATCGTAGGCGACCCAAATCCCGGCAGCTACAGGCACATGGTGGTCCCGTAGAATCGACTTGGTGCGCATCTTATCCATGGCGATCGCCGAAGCCATCACGCCGCTGCCGGTATAAGGGATCCCCGCGATCGTGAGCCAGCCCTGAAAGACGCCATTTTCGCCGTTGCCGCCGTGCAAGCCCAGAATCACAGCCGCCGGAGCGTCCTTTTCGAGCTTCGCGAGGTCCGTCGGCACATCGTACGCCGTGACGTCATATTCGAGTCGTTTGAGCGCCTCAAAGAAGGCTGCTCCTGTGCGTAGGCTGATTTCGCGTTCGCTTGAATCACCGCCCAACACGACACCGACTTTTTGTCCCCGAAAACGCTCACGATCAAAGTTCATCATGATGCGGCCTCCAATTCCTGCTCGATCTGCTCAAGCTGACTCCAACCGTCAAACCCTACAAAAGAGACCTCTGGACGAAGTTCAATCTGATGTTCTTTTCGAACACGAACTCGTGCCATCGCCATGAGCGTCAAGAAGTCCAACGCAGTGGCGTTGCCTTCATTGATGAAAAAATTGCCGTGCAACTCACTGACACGTGCTCCGCCTACGGCAGCGCCTTTCAAACCAACGGCCTCGATCAAGCGCCCCGCGTAGTCCCCAGTGGGGTTCGCAAAGGTACTGCCGACGCTGGCGAGCTTATAAGGTTGAGTGAGGTTCCTGCGGTCTTTGTCGGCGCGAACTCGAAGCGCGGCGGCCTCGACGTCACCTTGCTCCACGCGAAGGCGCGCAGAAGCCACCACAACGCCTGCATCGAGGGCTGTGTGTCGGTAACTCATCTGTAATTCTTCGCGAGACATCGTGCGCACCATCCGTGGTTGCGTAGGATCGACAACTTCAATGTCGATTAATATGGCCGAGAGCTCTTTGTCTTGGGTGCCGGCGTTCATCACGACGGCGCCCCCAAGTGTCCCAGGAATCAAGGCCAGAAATTCCATTCCAACCCAACCCTCTTTGAACATTGCTCGAACCAGATGAGCATTGATGGCGCCACCTCCGACGCTCAACACTCCATCATCGACTCGCCAATTTGCGAGCTCTCCGGCCAGTCTCAAAACAAGTCCGTCGATTCCATCATCGGAAAACAACGTGTTGCTGCCGAGTCCCACCACTGTGTGATGAATCCCCGACTTTCGAGCGGCCGAAAGCAATTCTACCAATTCAGCGGATGTGTGCGGCTCTGCCCAAAGAGCAGCCGGACCACCAATCCGAAGTGATGAATGCTTCGACAACGGTTCCTCGAAACGAATTCTCTCCCCCATTCGCTCCACAAAGTGTGAATAGAATTTCGAGATCCGCTCCGATTTTTCTAATGGTTGAAACACCTTTCTCTCAGGTGAAAAGAGGATACAAAATCCACAGAGCACCGCAACTGTGGCGGCCAAACCATACCTATACGCACAAAAGAGCCAGACGCCGCAGCGTCACGAGAATACCGCGGCGCACCTCAAGAAAGACTTCAACAAAACAGGCAAAACCTCATGTCGAATCTCAGGCAAAAGAGCTTCTTTTTTTGACTTCAGCCCAGCGGCCATTCCCTAAAGAATCACTTTATCCAATCCAGCAATTCCGTGGCTATCGTTATCGCAGCGTCGGGATGGCCAAGCTTTCTGGCTTGAGCAGACAATTGCCCCAGCGAAACAGGATTCCGCACCAGACCTTCCACGAGCCTCGCCATTCTGGCCGAGGAAATCTCGTCGTCTGGAATCATCATGCCGCCGCCCTTCTCGACAATTTCAAGCGCATTGGCGACTTGATGTCCATCAGAGGTTGGAAGGGGCACATAAATGGCGGGGATCCCTAGGGCGGTGACTTCGGCAATCGTGCTCATGCCAGCGCGGCAAATGAGCAGATCACACCATGAATAAGCCTCAGCCATATCGTCAATGAACTCGGTGAGCTCATACTTGCCCGCATAATTCGCATAACCTTGCTGAGCCATCTCCATGCGGCCGCGACCGGTCTGGTGTCGGACACTGACCAGGTCAAGAGTCTCATTTGGGAGCTGGGAAAGCGCTTTGGGGACGCCCATATTTAGGTTTTGAGACCCGCCGCTCCCACCAATCACCAAAATATTCAGCCGGTCCAACGGCGCCTCATAATGAATCGATGCCACCCGGTCACGAATGGACTTACGAATCGGATTGCCAACGGCGCGACAGTCGACGCGCGGAAAATACTCGGACGTACTTTCAAAGGACAGGTAAGCACGGTCGACAAATTTCCCGAGCCATCGGTTGGTGAGTCCTGGCACGGCGTTTTGCTCAAGCAGCGCGGTCTTCTTGCCGCTCATCGCCGCGAGCGCAGTCATCGGACCTGCTGCGTATCCACCCACGGCCACGACGACATCGGGCTTTAGCTGCGCGATGAACTGAAGTGCCTTCACCCCCGACCACGGCAGGCTCGATGCACCTTTCAATGCGCCGATGGCTCCGCCTGAGCGAAGTGGATGCACCGGCAGCAATTTGAGGTCAAAACCAAGCTCAGGAATCACCCGGGCTTCGATGCCTCGCTGGGCGCCCACGAAAGTGACTTTGAGATTTGGATCCAATTCCAGGGCAGCCTCGACAACCGCGACGCCAGGAAAAAGATGCCCTCCGGTGCCGCCACCGGCGATGACAAGATGCTTTTGGGACATGAGAACTTCCTGGCTTATTTGCGTGCCCGTATCAATTTCTGACGTTTTTTCTCCCACCTGGACTCTTGGCGACTTCGATCTCGATTCGCTCGTTCTTCTTCCCAAGTGTCTGGAGCGTTCTTGGAAATATTTAGAAGGATGCCGATTGAAAAGAGAACCATGATCATCGAGGAGCCACCAAAGCTCACGAAGGGCAGCGTGAGGCCCTTGGTGGGTAAAAGTCCTGTGACGACGCACAGGTTAACCGCTCCCTGCAGACCAAGAAGCATCGTCAACCCAAACGCCAACAACTGCCCAAAGGGGTCGTCGCATTGGAATGAAATGCGAACACCTCTCCAAAGAATTCCGGCGAAAAGAGAAACCAGCAGAATCACGCCCACCAACCCGAGCTCTTCGGCCACGATCGTGCCGATGAAGTCGTTCCAAAGTTCAGGAACGTACCCCAATTTCCCAACGCCATTTCCCAGGCCGCGACCGGTTACCCCCCCCGTTCCAATGGCAATCAACGACTCCGATATCTGGTAGCCGACATCTTGGCGGTGACTCCAGGGGTCCATGAACGCCAAAATTCGCTTCATGCGCATTTCGCTCGATGTGATCGCGAAAAAGCCGCCAATCACCCCCAAAACAGCGAAGCCTGAGAGGTAGGCGAGTCGGGCACCACTGACAAAAAGCATGATGCCCATCATGGTGATGAGCATGATGGAAGAGCCGAAGTCGGGTTGTTTCATCAAGAGCGCAACCGTGAGGCCCACGACCGCCAGATGCGGCACAAAACCAACGCTGAACTTCCTAATCTTGTCGCCCTTCTTGCTCAACGAGTACGCCAGATACGTAATCACGGCGATTTTGGCGACTTCAGCGGGTTGGAAGCTCATGCCCCCGATGGAAAACCAACGACGGGCGTTGTTCTGAATCACACCCACCCCAGGAATGAGCACGATGATCAGCATCACAAAAGTCACGCCAAGAATCGGGTAGATCAGGCGCTTGTACCATCGGTAGTCGACGCGTAATCCCACAAAGAGCAGGACCATGCCGACCACGACTTTGGTGAACTGTGATTTGACCAGATAGAGGTGGTCCCCAAGCTTCTGGGCGGCCATGACGGCGCTGGCCGAGTAGAGCATCACAAGGCCAAACCCAACCAAGGCGACCACAATCGCCAGAAGAGTCAGGTCCCATTCATGCTCGCGCAGCCTAGAGATGCGCAGACGAGTCTGTGTGGTGATTGCGGTTAAGACATCGATCGTCATGTTGGCCCTCCATGGCCAATCCTGCGTTCGTTTTGCGTCGTCCTAACGCGTGATTCAGCGCAACTTAAGAGAAGCCAGCGCCAACAAACAAAGCAGGAATGATATTATCCAGAAGCGTACGATGATCTTGGGTTCTGGCCAACCCTTCATCTCGAAATGATGATGAATTGGTGCCATACGGAAGATCCGCTTACCCGTAAGTTTATAGCTGGTCGTCTGGGTAATGACACTGATGGCTTCGAGCAAAAACAAACCAAATATGATGGCGGAAAGCAGTTCATGTTTGGTGACCACCGCCAGGGATCCGAGTGCGCCGCCCAAGGACAGGCTGCCCACGTCTCCCATGAAGATCTGTGCGGGAAACGTGTTGTACCAAAGGAAACCAATGCCAGCGCCGATGATGGCGGCGCAAAAGATCGACAATTCCTGCACGCCGGGAACTCGAGGAATCATCAGGTATCCCGCGACGTCGAAGTAGTTCGACACCACTTGACCGTCGATCACTGCGTCGTATTGCAGCACCGTTGCACTTCCCCACGACAACACCATGAAGGTCGCGGCCGCCATGGCCACGGGCCCAATCGCCAGTCCGTCGAGCCCGTCCGTTAGGTTCACCGCGTTGCCGGTGCCCACAATCACAAATGCCCCAAACGGGATGTAGGCCCAAAGTGGGATATGCATCGAGAATTTGGCTGTACTGACAAAAGGCAAATACACGTCAGTGGTGTAGTTGAGGCCTTCCAGGATGCCCTGAGCAAAAGCTTGATCCCAATAGATGGCGATGAGCATCAGTCCGCTGATTCCGAACTCAAGCAGCAGTCGAATCTTGCCCGAAAGCCCCTTGGTATTCTTGAACTTCAGCTTCATGAAATCGTCGATGAACCCGATGACGCCAAAGGATACGGTGATCGACAGAATCGCCCAAACATAAGGATTCCTAAGATCGGACCACAGCACGGTGGCCAGCACGACGGCAAAAAGCATCAAGACACCGCCCATGGTGGGCGTGCCAGCCTTGCTGAAATGACTCTCAGGACCGTCATTTCGAATCACCTGCCCGATTTGTTGAACCTGCAATCGACGGATAAACCATGGGTACAAAAAGAGCGTCGACGCCAACGCTGTGACCGCGGCCGCGATGATGCGAAACGAGACATAGCGAAAGACGTTGAAGCCCCCGACGGTGTCCTTCAGATAGAAAAATAGCTCGAAAAGCATCGTACAACTCCTTCAGATTTCCGGGCAGATTCGATCAATCAAGCGTTCCAGGCGGACTCCACGACTCGCTTTGATAAAAACGAATGCGGGGCCAAGGCTTTTCACCATCGCGGCGGCACTCTCGACATCGGGCGCTGCATAAATTTCAGCGCTTGCCCCTGCCTCGTTTGCAGCGTCCGACATCGTTTGAGCGTAAGTTCCTACGAAGACGAGCGCATCGACGCCCCCTCTCATTGCCACAGACCGCGCCAACTCCGCATGCAACTTCTCACTTCCCGACCCCAATTCCAGCATTTCTCCGAATACAGCGATGCGGGGTGTGGGTCCGGTCATCTCCAGAAACGCGTCGTAAGATGCCCGAGCGCTCGTCGGATTCGAGTTGTAAGCGTCGTCGATGAACTCCCACCCAGCGCGTGAAATCCGCTTCAAACGGCCGCCTGGCAAAGCCAGCAGCGCAAGCTGTCGATTGACCTGCCCTTCATTCAACATCAGATGCAGGCCTTTCTCGACCGCCAACCATGCCAGCCCAAGATTCAGCGCGTTATGCGGTCCCGCAAGATTCAATCGCACATGACGAACCAGGTCGTCGTCGCGCAGTTCGATGTCCTGCCCTTCTGCATCCGGCTGAGCCTTGACGGCCAAATCCGAAGCGCGAGCAAAACCTGACGAATAGATGCTTCCCTGAAACCCCTTCAAGCCAAGCCGCTGGCGTTCGTCGAACGGAATCACGGCGACCGTTTTTGCTGACGACGACGCAAAAATCTCTGATTTCGCGCGGCGCACACCGTCGAGGTCGCCAAGACGCTCAACATGGGCGTAACCAATCGAAGTCACGATTCGTACTTCGCACGGAGCGATTTGAATCAGGTCGTGAATGTCACCGAACTGATTGCAGCCCATTTCGACCACAAGCACTTCGATATCGTCTGCTGCGCCACAGATCGTGAGTGGAACGCCGATATGATTATTCAGGTTACCCGGAGTTGCATGAACCTTTTTCCCGGCAGATGCGACCAAAGCTGCGACGAGTTCTTTGGTCGTGGTCTTTCCGTTGGAGCCTGTTATTGCGACGGATTGAACGCCACTTCTGGTGAACTCCAGAAAAAGACGATGAGCAATCATTTGCAGTGCTTTGAGGGTGTCGGCGACGCGTATTTGCGGCAGCGTCGAATCAACCTCCTGACTTACCAGAATGGCCGATGCGCCTGCGTTTGCCGCCGTTTCGACGAATAAATGTCCGTCAAAAGAGGGCCCCTTGAGCGCCACGAACAACTCGGACGCAGCGACACTACGGGAATCGGTGGACACTCCTGAGACAACGGTGTTTGAAGTCGCAACACCGTCGCACCACTGTGCCAAGGTATCGAGATCGAATCGTTCGATTCGCTTCATCCTGACTCCTTCACGTCTTGTGCAACCAACACGTCGTTGAACGGCCTGCGTTCACGACCCACTTCCTGATAGGTCTCGTGGCCTTTGCCCGCAATCAAAACAACATCATTCGAAGTGGCGTTTCTTAAAGCCTCGCGAATCGCGTCACGGCGATCGACTCGCCTGATCACGCCTGTGGCCTGTGGAAATGAATCCGAGACCGGTTGAGTCAGGCCTTGGACCATGTCGTCAAGAATCGCCTCTGGATCTTCGGTCCTCGGATTATCCGAAGTCAATACAACGACATCTGCAGCTTCGGCTGAGTGGGCCATCAGCGGTCTTTTTGCACGGTCGCGGTCGCCTCCGCATCCACACACCACGATCAGGCGGCCAAGGGTCAACGGGCGCAAGGTCTCAAGAACACTCTCGAGCGCATCAGGCGTGTGGGCGTAGTCCACAAAAGTTGGAGGCGTCTCCAGGGCTCGCTCAAGACGACCTGCTGGACCGGCGGCCTGCTTGACGCCTTCGATCACGACCGGTGGCGAAATACCAAGCCCCAATGCCGTGGCGATCACTGCCAAGAGGTTTTCGACGTTGAAGGCCCCAAGAAGTGGAGTTTGAATCCTCATGTCGACCGTCTGACCGAAGACGTCGCCCCGCGCACGAAACGATGTCCCCGAAACATCAAAATGGATATCCGACGCGTTGAAGTTGGCCTCCGTCTTCAATCCATAAGTCACGACATTCGCGCCGTTTTGTTCGGCCAGACCAGCAAAATACGCCCCCTCAGGGTCATCAAGATTGATCACCGCCAACGGAAGCTTTTTCTGCTGAACACTTGAGGCCACATGCTGGCCAAAGAGCCTGGCCTTCGCGTCGCGATAGCCCGCCATCGTGAGATGAAAATCCAAATGGTCTTGGGTGAAATTCGTGAACACCACGGCGTCGAAGAAGGTCTCCTCGACTCGGTGAGTAGCCAGTCCGTGGCTGGAGACTTCCATCACCAATTCCGAGACGTCTTCGTCCACCATCGTGGCCATCAGTCGCTGAAGTGTAGCGCTCTCGGGAGTGGTATTGGCCGCGGGTTCCTCGTGGCCAGGCCATCGGTAGGACACGGTGCCAACCACGCCAACACGGCGTTTTGCGAACGCCAGAACCTGTTCGAGCAAAAACGATGTTGTCGTCTTGCCGTTGGTCCCTGTGACCCCGATCGTTCGTAGTTTCAGCGAGGGAAAGCCATAGACCGTCGCCGCAATCGTGGGCAGAAGCGCTCGCGTATCGTCGCAAACGATGCAGTCGACCGCCGAGTTTCCGCGCTGGCAGATCAGCGCCACTGCTCCGTTCTTGCGAGCCGATTCAAGGAATCGGTGTCCATCAGCTTCGGCACCAACCAGTGCGACAAACAACATTCCCGGACGGACTTCACGGCTGTCGAAAGCCACGCCAATCACGTCCGCGTCCAGGCCGACCTGCCCCACCACCTCAAGCTCTGGAATCTGTGCGAGCAGTTCAGATAATCTCATTGTTCTACTGCATCGTTCCTGTCGAAGGCTCCTCCGCCATCAACGCTTGGTGAGAAGCCGGTGATAACACCAGCACGAGGTCCACTTCTTCGGTCAACGGTGTGCCTGCAGGTGGCTCCTGAGAAACCACGCGACCCCACCCTTCCACCTTGGGAAGTTGGCCGAACTCTCTGGCACGTTCGATCGACTGCTTCAGAGTCATTCCTCTGAAATCAGGCACAGAGTCTGGGTCGTCGATGGCGATATGTGGCAACACGACGGTCTCCATCTCAAGAGTCTGGGGCTTGTTCAGCTTCTCCAACTCCTTGACCGATTGTTCGTCATCGAACTGAAATCGCTTGTCGCGTGGCAAAGGACGAACACCGCGAAGAGCCAGAGCCTCGCTCATGATTCGCTTGAACGCGGGAGCCGCCACCACGCCACCGTAATGGCTCTTATGGGGTTCATCGACCATGACCAGAACGACAAATTCCGGGTCTTCAGCTGGCGCAAAACCGATGAAGCTCGCCAACCACATGTGCGCGTCGTAGCGACGGGTCTCGGGATTGACCTTCTGCGCCGTGCCGGTCTTGCCTGCCACGGTATAATGCTCCAGCGACGCCTGCTTGGCAGTTCCATCCTCGCGAGTGACCAGACTCATCGCCCATGTCGTCTGCCGAGCGACTTCTGGCGAAAGAACACGCCGAACCAATGTCGGCTGCGAGTCGTCGATGATCTTTCCGTCCTTATCCACCGTGGATTTGAGGATGCGAGGTTGCATCAACATCCCGCCGTTGGCCACGGTGGCGATGGCATTTGTCATCTGCAATGGGGTGGCAGTGAGGCCCTGACCAAACGCGATATTGGCAAACGAGACCTCTGCCCAGCGATCTGGAGGCCAGACCAAGCCCGGTTGCTCGCCGCGCACTTTCAATCCTGAAGTTCGACCGAAACCAAACGCCCGGATGTACTGATAGAGCTTGTCCCGTCCAATCGTCTGGGCGATTTTGTACGCGCCGATATTTGATGAAACCTGAACGATTTGAGCCGCTGACAGGACTCCAGAAGCGTGGCTGTCTCGAATCGAGTATTTCCCGATCTGAATTCGCCCGCCTTCCGTGTCGAACATCGTGTTTAGCGTGATGGATTTTTCTTGCAGCGCAGCGGCCAGCACCAAAGGTTTGAACGTCGATCCGGGTTCGAAGGTGTCGGTGACGGACTTGAGTCGCCATGCGTCGGCGGTGAAATCTTTGAAACGATTCGGATCGAATGCAGGCGTACTCGCCATCGCAAGAATCTCTCCGGTCTTTGGGTCCATGACCACCGCGTAACCGCCCTTGGCATCGAAGTCTTTGACCTGCTTCGAAATGGCCTCCTCGGCCACACGCTGCAATCGCTCATCGATGGTCAGGATGACCGTCTTGCCCTCGAACTTCTTGAATTCAGGCGTTGCCTCGGTAAGCAAAGTCTTGCCCCGAGCGTCCTTGAACCCTTGAATCGTGTACTCTCCGCCGGCCATGCGCGACTCGAACGTACGTTCGGCGCCTTCAAGTCCGTTGCTGTCAATTCCCACAAACCCTAGAAGCTGCCCTGCCCGCTCTTTGAGCGGATAAAAACGTTTCGATTCGCCGGTCACTCCCACGCCTTCGAAATCCAAAGCGGCGATGGCTTCAGCCTGTTGGGGTGTCCCCTGACGTTTCAGCCAAACGAAACCAGACTTACTTGATGCCTTGGTCTTAACCTCGGCCACGTCCATACCGAGTATGGGCGCGAGAGCCGTCGCCAAAGCATCGACGTTTTTGATCGTCCGAGGGCGAAGAAAGAAACTCGGAGCCTCAACGCTCACGGCGAGTTCAACGCCATTGCGGTCAAGAATCCCACCCCTGCGAGCTTGCACTGTAATATCGCGCGCCTGTTGGCCAACGGCGCGTTCATGCATCTTTGCGGCCTGCACAACCTGCAAATGATACACGCGAACGATCACGGCGATGAAAAGCAGTGACACCATCCCGGCGACCACGCCCATGCGGACGCGGATCCAAAACTGTCTTCGATCACCTGACTCGTTCACGTCGTATTCTCATCGTTCGAGAGCGGCGTGCCGTTCCTGGTCCGTGGAGTCTGACGGGTTGTGCGCTTGGAGCATTACCGGCTGAATTTGATCCGGTTGGGTCGGTTGAAGACCGAACCTCGCGCGCGCCACTTCCGTCATGCGCTCCGTTCGTCCTTGAACGGCGACTTCGATACTCAATTTACGGTTTTGTTCGACCAAGCTCTGATGCTCTTTTGTCACGCGGGCAATCTCATAGCCCATGTGTGTGATTCGGTAACGATTCCACACATGAAACATCAAGACGGAGCAAATCACGGTCACAACCGCGCCTACGCCTACGATTTTTCCAAGGTCCTTGAGTGTGTCGAACACTTTATCTTTCATTACACGATCCTCTTGCGATTTGCAGGCCAAAATTCATAGAACTCGCACAGCGCGCAACTTTGCGCTGCGTGCGCGAGGGTTAATTTCCAATTCGTCGTCTTTCGCCATGACCGGTTTCCTGGTCAGGATTTCGACTTTCGGAGCCGACCGTTCGACCGGGAGTCCACGCGGGATCTCCTCGGTCATGCCGGTAAGGTCTCTAAATCCGTTTTTTACGATCCGATCTTCGAGCGAATGAAAGCTGATAAACACAGCACGTCCGCCCGTGCGAACGACGTCGGGCACAGACATGACGGCCGCTTCAAGGGCCGTCAACTCGTCGTTGACCGCGATTCGAAGCGCCTGAAAAACCAACGTCGCGGGGTGCATCTTGGTCTTGCGACCGCTGCCCGCTCCGTGTCCAACCACGCGCTCCACCATATCGGCGAGTTCACGAGTGTTTTTGAGCTTCCCCTCGGCGAAGTCGGCCAAAATCGCGCGGGCGAGCCGCCCTGCCGATTTGACCTCTCCATACTGACCCAAAACACGGGCCAATTCGGGCATTTCGACCTGCGCTAGGTACTCTGACAGCAATGGACCATCGCCCATTCGCATGTCGAGTGGACCGGCTTCACGAAAAGAAAATCCTCGTTCAGCTTCGTCGAGTTGGTGCGAGGAGACTCCCGCATCCACCAGCCAACCGTCTGCATTCGTGACGTGCTTGGAAACGCTGGCGTAGTTGTCGTTGATGATCGTCAAACGGTCACCAAACGCCTCAAGTCGTGTTGACGCTTCGGCACACGCCTCAGGATCACGGTCGAACGCGATCACGCGACCGTCGGGCCCAGAGGCCTCCAGAATCGCTTGAGTGTGTCCGCCACCGCCCAAGGTCCCATCGACATAAAGTCCGCCAGGACTCACGCCCAGATACTCCAGGACTTCCCTGACGAGCACTGGTACGTGGTAAGCGGACCCGTATTTTGAAAGAACCTCCGTCACATCGTTCTCCGTTGGACGGGAGGTGGGTCAAAAAGAAGGGAAAGTGCCCATCCATGGGCATTCGCGATTAAGCGAACCTTCGTCCTGAAGGACCCGTTCCGACCCGTCCATGGGTCTGGCCATAAAGGCCATGGCTCATCCTTGAGCCGTCAATCGTTTAGAGCCCCAAAGATGCCATGGCTTCTGCCAAGCCTTTGGGGTCCTGAAGAGCATCGTCTACCGCGGCGTTCCATCGGCTGGCTGACCACAATTCCATCGTGTCCAGCTGACCGACCCAAACAACGTCGCGCTCCAGATCTGCGAACTCCCGCATCGATTGAGGAACCAGAAGACGGCCGTTGCCGTCGATGGTGCATTCAATCGCACCGGCAATGTACACGCGCTTAAGCTGCTGTACCTGCGGGTTGAACTGCGGAAGCTGGCGAATCTTTTCTTCGAAATTCAGCCACTTATCCAGTGGATAGAGGACCAAGCACTTCTGAAACGTCCGCGTCAGTATCACTCGTTCGGCACTGGTTCCGGTGGCATCGGTGTCGGCGAGAACTTCACGAAACTTGGCTGGAAGGCTGCATCGCCCTTTTCCATCCAACGTGTGTTCGTACTGACCGCGAAACATACCAACCCTTGTGCTGCCTGAGTGCTCCTGCTGCCTGGCTCAGAGGTCATCCTTGACCTCGTCTTGATCCACTTCATGGGAATTCATCCCACCTGTGGGCCAATATAGGAGTCGACTTGCACTTGGTCAAGAAACATTAACGCCAGATTCGCCTTTGAAATAGCGCATGTGGAAAACTTTCGAGATCATCCCCATGACGCCATTTACATAGGGAAAAACAGATCTCAAGCCTGTGGAAAACGCTGATTCCGGCGTGTCTACCCCAAAGATTTTTTTGGAAAGTGGTACAAAGTGCCATGAATGCACTTCGACGCAAGAAACTCTGCGTCTTTGGACGCGTGCATTACGACGTACGCTGTATGGCGACTGGCGAACGGTACGCCGTATGGCGATTGCCGACCGGTGCGCAGCCAATCTTGCCTGCTTTGCGATTTTGCGACCGGTACTTTGCGACGGGCGAACGGTGCAGGCATCTTGCCTGCTTGGCGATGGGCGACTGGTGGCACAGGCGTCTTGCCTGCATTGAGACCGGCATGGCCTCGTAAGCGGGCGCGGCCAAGAAATGCAAAAAGGCCGTCTAACGACGACCCTTGCATAACCTACTCACCCGATGGGAGGCCGATTACTGTGCTGTTGCGTACTTGATGTAGCGTGGAAGCACTCGGACCTTCTTGCGTGGTGCGTACTCAATCTCGACGGTCGAGTCGAGTGGAACCATTTGCTTCGATACGAAGCACATGATCTTTTGCGATTTTTCTTTTTCTTCGGCGGCCACTTCGGGCTGTGCTGTTTCTTCAGTCATGATTTACTCCTCTCGTAAAACCGGCAAGCTGGTTAACAGTCCCGCTTTGCCCGGTCAAGTCATTCTAATATTTGCACCCCGGCCAAGACCGGGTCGTGCGCGTTGTACATCATTGCCGAGTCTACCGCCACGACTTCGCCAGAAAATGGGCCGATTCCGCCAATCAGAATCACTTTTCCGTTCGACGCGAGGTTCGCGGTCGCCATGTATCGGGCTTCCGTCATGGTTCCGCCAGACTCCGTCACATAAGGAGTGGCAGCACCAAGACTCACAAACTTCAGTCGATCAGCCCCTGAACGATCCGTCACACCGTCACGGCCACCGATCACGACCAAGTCGTTCGAGGTGGGCAATTCCACCACGGAGGGCCGACCACGCGGAACTGAGAGCTCCCAGCCGGTTCCACTCTGAAACGCGCCCTTTCCTAATCCACCGACTTCGAAATTCGAAGTCGCTGCGCCCGCCAGATCCGTGAATCCACCCACAACCATGAGTAGATTCCCAGCGAGGCCTGGCGTGATGCGAACAGATGCGTGTCCAAACCTAGCCTGGCGAAGCGGAGCCTCAGCGGTCGACGTGTTGTCGAGCTTGATGACCTCGGTCGACGCCAAGACGCCGTCTTTATTACGGCCACCAACAACCCAGACCGTCGACCGATCAAACATCGTGGTCGCGGTATGCTCAACTCGAGCCGCCTGAAGCGTGAAAGGCCCTTGAATCTCGCCCGTATCCAGCTTGATGACCTCGAACGTGTCTAGGACATCGTCGGCCCCCACAATCCCGATACCACCGGTCACGACAATCGAGTTGTCGACGGCGCGATAGACCGCCTGATGACGGCCGCGAGCCACTTTCAACTGCGAGAACGATCCGTCAGTCTTCGTCAGACGCGTGATTTTTGAGCCAGGTTCAGCTTTCATGTCCAAAATTTGGATGGTGTCGGTCGCCAGGGCTGTCGTCCCTTGCAATGTAAACCCACCCACAACAACGAACCTGTCGTCGCCAATCGGGGTCACCGAAGGCCAAACAACAGGCTGAAATAATTTATCGCCGGGAATGATCGAATTTGAAGCGGCGTCGATCGCAATGTCTGTGAAATAGCCGGTGCGAATGTCAAAAGTCTGAACATCGCTGTTCACCGAGCGGAAATCTGGGAGTGCAGCCACCGATGCGCCAGGCACGGGGTCTCCACCACCGACAACCACAAGGGTTCCATCAGCCATCGACACAACGCCGTGCCCGATGCGACCCAACCATTGGTTAGCGGTCGTGGCGCGATAGTCGAATCGAGATTGAGCGTATCTGCGCTCGCCGGTCGCGCCATCTTTGACGATTGAGCCGTACGGCGCAAAACCGTTGACCTCATCGACCTGGATTCTGAACGTCAGACGATCCAAATCGGGATCAAAATCAAAAAGTGGAGACGCCCCACTCGCCAAGACACCACCATCAGCATTGGTCACTTCGAAGTCCAATCGCAGGTTTTCGCCATACGATACTTCGGGGACCTTGCCGGTGCCGTCAGAGACCGGGAACACCTCGGTGCCCAACACCTTGCCGTCAAGAGGTTGCACGACCGAAATCTGAACGCCATTGGCACCCACAAAACCAGGCAAACCTTGGACAAAACCAACGCCTCCCACATAGTCGGGGCCCCAGCCGTAGACATCAACGGCGAGCGTTGGAGCGGCTGCTGGATCACTGCCGCATGAGGCTAAAAGGAGCGCCACCAGCAAACTGGAATGTTTGAACTTCATAAGCGACTCCTACCAGGAAATATTGGCGTCAAAGCCAGGGGCACGTTCGCTGTTACCGCTGTCCGACAAGAGGTAAATACCTCCCGCAACCAACGCACCAGCAACAATCACGGCACCACCCGCAGCAACATAGGTCCAAGTGCTCATCTCCTCGGAAGGAGGCGCATCTGGAGGTGTTTGCATCGGCTGACCTTCGTAGGGGTCACTCACCACAACAACATCGTCTTTTTTGGTCTTCGTTTCGACCGGTGGGGCCTTCGCGACCACCACCGTATCTGGCCCTAGAACCACATCGACCACGGCCTTGTCTTCCGGGAATTTCAACGTAGCGTCGACCAGAGATTTCGATATTCCCGAGACACCCGAACGAAGGTTCGACAGCTCGATGTTGAACTCTGCTGCCGCAAGTTGCACCGTCATCCCATCAGAAATGCGATGCATAAACGGAACTGCAATGTACTTGCTCGATTCCTTGTACATCACCAACCAACCCACGAATTCGGCCCCCGTTCGAGATCCAAGCTCTTTCAAGTACGGCTGCGACTCGGCACCCCAACGCCCTGTCTTCACGCTTGCGAGAAGGTCGTTATAGAAACCAGCATCGCCTGAGTTTTCACTCACCGAGGCCGATCCTGCGCCCAATTCAATTTTGAAGTCCTGCGTCTTTCCCTTGCCCTTCACACGCATTTTTTCGGTGGAGACTCCACCCTTGGGTCCGCGGACCACAAGGTAATGCGTACCAAAGCCAATGTCGGTCAACGTCTGTGGAGACACCCCTTTGTTCACGCCGTCCACAAATATCTTGGCGCCCTCGACGTTCACGGTCATGTTCAGTTTGCCAGGACCTGCCGATGCCACTTTTTTCTGTTCGTCGGCGAGGACTTCCAACAATTCTTTGGGATATTTCTCGGCATCGAGTTTGGCGGTGGGTCGCAGATGAGCGAAATCTTTCATTCGTTTGCGAGCATCGAGGTCAAACTTCGCGTTGAAATACGAAAGTGAAAGGTTCGCCAGCGCGTCCGCCAGAACATCGTAATTGCTCAGGTCGGCAATATTTTGTTCCATCATGTCCACGGAGCGTTGGAACGTCTCGGCCGCCTTCTGGTTTTCACCGGCGGTTAGCAGTCCAATGCCCTGTGTGTACAAAGTTTCGGCTTGGGCGATGGCTGCACTTGCATGCCCTCCTCCGTCGAGTTTCTTTCGAACTTCGTCGTAGCTGGGCATCAATTGAGCGCGTCCATCCTGTTTGACGCCTTCGCGAACCTGCTCACCAATACGCTCAGGAATGATCGATGAAATCGAATCATTCACGCTCTGTGTTGGAAGCATGAATACTTTTGGCGTCGGTCGTTGTGCGACCGCCGATAAACTGATTAGGACCGAGGTAACCAAGGTCAGAAGACCCACGCCAAAGGTGCGAGGTCGTAGATTTCTTCGAATCATCACTGTCCTGCGAACAAAAAAGCGCCGTTTGGCGCGTTCCTGATTCATTTTTTTCTGCGGGTGCCTACTAACACCCACACCCATTTTCGTCAACTGACGCGCCCAGTTCAGCCTTGCCAAACTATGCGCGAATGCACAAACACGCTACTGTCCGTCCACGAAACGGACGGTGAATGAAGCTCAGCATCGCAACCAAAATCTTCTTTGCGTTCACCGCAGTGATCGCTGTGTTCAGCGTAGTGCTTGTCTTTGGCATCTACCGAACCCAGTGGACCTTCGAGCAAGTGCGCACGGTCAATGCCACCGTGGTCCCACTCTCACTCACCCTATCGGACGTTCAAACGGACTTAAAGAGCTTCAGTGTTCTTCTGAATGAACGTGACCCACTCGTGCTTCGACGCACCCTTCAAGTGACACGACTGGCGCCTTCTGTACCAGACCGATTCCGCAGAAATATGGAGCTCGCGGTCGACCTTGCAAAACGCACCGACTCTGCCCAACGCGTTTCCGAGCCCGTGTCCCAGCGAGTTGCTGCGCTGAAACTCGACATCGAAGCGTTTGCCATCTCGTCTCAGGCGTTCACCGCTCAGGTTCTTTCGGAATCCGACGAAACCCTCGTTTTCGAACAACAAACCCAACTACGCGAACACGCCAGAAAGATGGACTCAGAGTTGAGCTCGCTGCGAATCGCGCTGCGCGAAATCACCGATCGCGCGCTACGCCAGGCCAAAGAGCACGAACGCTCCAGTCTCTATGGGTTGGGCGTGGCCACGGCGGTGGCACTGGCGATCGCGATCCTGCTGCTCGTGGCGGTCTCGCTCACGATGCGTCGTTTAACCGACCTGACGGAAGCCGCCAAGCGAATCGGCCAGGGGGATTACGCTCCCCTGTCGGCTGCCGATGCCCGAACCCCTCATGATGAAATTGGCTTGTTGGTCCAAGAATTTGATCACATGGCCCGCTCCATCGCCGATCGAGACCAAGCGCTGCGGGAACAACACGCCAAGTTCCTCAAATCAGAACGCCTGGCAACCGTGGGCCGGATGACCGCACTCATCACTCACGAACTGCGAAATCCTCTCTCCAGCATCAATTTGAACGTCGAAATGCTCCACGACGCGCTCTCGGACACCGAACTCACGCAAAATGACCCTGAACTCTTAGAGCAGCTGGACACGATCATCTCAGAGGTCGACCGATTGCGCGAAATCACCGAGCAATACTTGGCCTACGCCCGACTTCCAACCCCGAGAATCGAGGCTCATCTACTCGGAGATAATCTGCAAAGCCTCCTCGATTTCCACGCGTGGGAATGGAGCGATGCCGGGGTGCAGGTGACGCTCGACATGGAAGACGATTTTGAGGCGAATTTCGACGCCGCACAATTGCGCCAAGCCTGCCTCAACCTAATCAAGAATGCCGTCGAGGCATCACCCACGGGAACGACCATCGACGTCTCATTCAAGCGCGACGCAGACGATGCCATCATCATGATTCGAGACCACGCAGGCGGCATTCCGGCCAGCGCGGTCGAACATATCTTCGAGCCTTTCTTCACCACCAAGAAGAGCGGCACGGGCCTTGGCCTCGCCATGACCCAACAGATCATCGAAGAACATGGCGGCCATATCGAACTTGAGCATCATGACGACGGCACGACGTTTCACCTGCATCTGGTTGGAGCATGCGCATGAAAGTCATGACGTGGAATATTCGTTTGGGCATCCAGCAAGGCCTTGAGCCAGTCGCCCAGCGCATCGAGACGCTGGACCCGGATGTGGTCGCGCTTCAAGAAGTCGGACGACATTGGATCATGGGGCCCAAGGGGGATACGACAGCCCGGCTGGCCAAGCGACTCGGCTATCCTTCCGCTGTTTTTGTCCCGTGCCTGCGTCTTGTGGGAGGGGCTGAATACGGCCACTGCCTGCTCAGCAAGCACCCGCTGGCATACCCGAGGATCGTCGACCTTCCAATGCGCGTCGACGAGCCTCGCCGGCTCCTGCTAAGCCAATGCATCACTCCATGGGGACGGCTTAACGTCGCGTCAACGCATCTGTCCCATATTGCCGACCGCGACTCTCAAGGCAACGTGTTGCTCCAACACGCAAAAAACCTGCTGAGCCCCTCAATCCTGTTGGGTGACTTGAATACACAGCAAGCCCCGTGGCTCGGCGTCTTGCGGCAGGACTATGTGGACGCTGACCCAACAAATGAGCACACGTTCCCCGCAGGAAAACCCGAGAGACGTATCGATTTCATTTTGGGAAAGGGAGTGTGCTTTTTTGACACCAAGGTGGTCGATTCTGGTGACATTTCTGACCATTATCCGGTCATCACCAGAATCGAACCGGTGATCATTTCTTCTTGAGCTTCTTGATCTCGTCTTCGAGCTTGTCCCGCTCAAGGATGATCTCGGCCAGTGTCGTTTCAGCTTCCTCAAGCTTCTTCTTAAACTCCACAGCCTTGGCGGCATCCGCAGCGGCGACCTCCAACTCCTCAGCACGAGCAGTCAACTCAGCCAGCGCGGTGTCGCGCTCTGCAAGGGTCTCGACCAGAGCATCACGTTCACCCGCGGCAGCCTCCAAGGCTTCGAGTCGCGGCGTCATTTCGGTGATTTGCTCGGCCAACTCATCACGTTCGGCCTTAAGTTCTTCGAGTGCCTGAGCAGCTTCTTCTCCCGAAGTCGCCGCAGCCTGAGCGAGTTCGAGTTCGCCCTCCAGCGTCACCACCCTCGCCTCTAGAACCCCCTTATCCTCGAAGAATTTTCCGAGATCTCGGGTCAGACCAGCATTATCTTGTTCAAGGTCGACAACTTGTTCCGAAGCGACGAGCAACGCGGCTTCGACCTCGTTGAGACGCTCACGAGACGGCGCTTCGGCCACGAGGGCTTCAAGCGACTTCACCTGATCTTGAAGAGAGTTGTTTTCTTGGACCAATTTTCTGAGGTCACCCGAAAGCTCTTCGAAGATCTGGTTCTTCCGCTTGCCCTCTTTGTCGTTAACTTTGACGCGCTTTCGAAGCTCCTCGACCTCGTCGGTCAATCGGCGACGTTCCACCTGCAGATAGTCAGTCTCTCGTGCAAACGCGACACGTTCATCTTTGAGGTCATCGCGTTCTTTTCGAATTGAATCGAACTCAGAGCCAATCTTGGAGTAGCGCGTGTTGATGGACTCCACCAACTCTTGCGACTCCGTAAGAGAAGCCTGCAACTGCGCGCCCTGCGCCAAAAGCTCATCACGCTGCGCTTCAAGTGCCGCGACGTTTTCTTCGGACGACTTCAGTTGCCCACGCAATTCCACGACCTCGTCGGCGACGGGTCTCAGCTCAAGTTCGGCTTCAATCTCTTGAACACGAGCACCTCGGGCCTCAGATTCGGCGAGGCTTTCTTCCAGAGAAATCCGAAGATCTTCAAGCTGCGCATCGCGCTCGCTCAGGTCGCTTTGCAGCGTCTCCGAAAGTCCGGTGAGGCTGGCGAGTTTCTCGTCACGCTCAGAGACTTCTCGGTCGAGACTTTCAATCTCGTTGAACGCTGAGTCCAACTGGGTCTGCGCCTGCTCAAGCGACTGAGTCAACTCAGCGACCTTGGCCTGATGTGACGAAAGATCGTCATTGGCGCTGCTGAGTTGCTCACCGAGTTCGGCACTTTGTTGTGCAACGCTATCGCGCTCCGCAGCCGCGGCACGTAACTCGGTCAGCTGGGCACGGACTTCTTGCAGAGTCTGGTCTCGCGCTGAGATGTCGCGCTCGAAGTCAGCGATACCCTGATGAGCCGATTCCAGCTGTGTCTGGAGGCCTTCGACCTGTGCCTGTAATTCGGTGAGACGATCGAGACTTGGTGATTCGTCGAGCGACTTCTTTGTGTCGTTGAGCTGCCGCATCATGTTGCGGCGTTCCTCGGAGAGACGATCACGCTCTTTTCTCAAACGCTCGATCTGAAGCTGACTTGCCGCTCCTGCGTCCGATGCACGATTCTCAAGAATATCAGCCAGTTCATCTCGCTCGCGGGTGAGTTCGTCCAACTGCCGTTTAAGATCAACGACGTCGGCTCCCGCAGCTGTACCGCCAGCGGCTTCGCGCAACGCCATGAAGTTTTCGACACTCTGCTCAATTGTTGAGTCGTGTTCCTCATCGATGGGTTTTCCGTTTTGGACAAACGAACTCAGACGGTTGGCGATCTCACCTGGAGCTGCATTTCGAGTGTCAAGATCCTCTTCGGCCACCGATCCATCGGAGTCCAACTCGAATTCGATCTCGTCGATCACTTCATGAACGAGCGGCGGGTTGGCAGACGAATCGTCGTCGCTGTAGTCGGGTTCGAGATCGAGGGGTTCGTCGTCCATCCAATCCGGTTGCGGAGGCGCAGGGAAAGGAGGAGGCGGACCGCCAAGCTGAAGTCCATCGTCGACGCCTTCGGACTCAAACGGAATCGGATCAAACGCCGCGCCGTTATTTGAAAAGCCGTAACTCTCGGGCTCGTACGCCTCAGGTTGGCCAAAAGCGGGCTCGGCGAAGGCATCGACCGGAGCCTCGAACACTGGCGGCTCAGGAGGACGCGCGTCAAAGCCACCCAGATGAGTTTGTTTATGACCAGCCTTGTTCAACACCGACTCAACGATGTCCGGGCTGACTTCGGCCGTCGCCCCGTCGACTTCGTCCATAAACTGAAGCGGGAACTCGCCTATCCTTAACCGGTCGCCGTCAAGCAGCACCTGGCTTCGGATGCGATTTCCGTTCACATAGGAACCGTTCGAAGAGTCGAGGTCGTACAAAGTGACCTCCCCGCCTTCCCAAACGAATTTGGCATGGCGTCGAGAGATCGACGGATTATTGACCCGCAGGGTATTCCCGGGGTTTCGTCCGACTGTAACTTCAGGCTCGGCGTCACCTATAATAAGTGTGACTTCTTGCTCTGACTCAGGATCGTTGAATATCAACTTCGGCACTGCTGAACCCTAAGGGATGGAGGTGGCGCAAGCTGCTTGTTTTCGCGTTGGATTGCGTTCACCTTTCATAACTCGCAGGCTCACGCTTGCCAAGTTAAGAACAAGCGTCGATCATGTTCGCCGTTTAACGGCAAGTCTTCGTTCTCTCCTCAGGTTTTCCAGTGAATCAGCTCGGCGCTCCATATCAAGAAGGTCGCCCACGCGTTGCCGCATTCGGAGGCGCAAAGGGCGGCGCGGGACGCAGCACGCTCTGCGCCGAAATCGCCAGGTCCCTTGCCCGCCATGGCCACAGAATATTGTGTGTCGATGCGTCTTGGGAGTGTGCAACCCTGAACACGTTGCTCCACGCGGATGAAAGTCACTTCGAGTTCAGCGAATCTGTTCTCCCGTTGGGCATCGAAGGCTCGCACCTCGCCGATTATATCCAAGATACCGGCTACAAAAACCTCTGGCTGGCCTCGATCGCATCAGGCCGTGATCAGCCTTACCTGCGACCACGACTGGCCGCGGACATCTTGCTTGAGCAATGCCACCAGTTGGATTTCGACTGGATCTTCATTGACTTGCCCCCCAGCCTTGATGCCTTTCCAGTCACACTTTTTGCCCTTTGTGATGTGCCGCTCCTGGTTTCAACCCCCGAACCGGCCTCCATTCGATTGACCACGCAATTCATGAGAGCGGCGGTGTACCAGGCGTTGGGCTTCCATCCTGATGCATTCACGCATTCGGACGACCTGCTTGAGACCCTTTACCATCAGCCGCTGTTGATGAATCGGGACTCTTTGATGCGGGCGGCGCCCAGTCCAGACACACGACGAATCGTCCAAGAAACGCTCGATCACTTCGAACCCTATCTGGTGGTGAACATGGTCCGCGAAGGCGCGGAACGCGACCTGGCTTTTGTGTTGGCACATGCCCTGTTTCAGGCGCTTGGGGTGTTTCCCCGTGTGTTAGGCGCCGTGGACTTCGAAGATCGGCGTTGGTTCTATAACCGCCGCACAGCCGGAAGTGGGCACTCGATCAGGGGTGAAGAAGCGCTGTCCAACGACATCGAAAGTCTGGGACGGTATTTGGTGGATTTGAGCGTTGTCGACGCAAAATACCCGCGTCCCGTACCGCGTCAGGCCGATACGCATCCGTCGCGAAAGATTGGATTGAGCATCGAAACCGGCAGAAACGAAGTGCGTCAGGCTTGTCGACGTTTGTGGGAGGGCTATCGCCGGGAAACCGCGATTTCGCTCGTTTTTGTGGATCCTGAGCGACGCCTTCAGATCGCCGATCAGCTCGAAAACACCTACAGAAAGGTGTTGACGATGACCACAGACAACCACGAAGTCGCCACCCACGCTCCACCTGAACCACCTCGCGCCGAACGCATCCCGGAACGGTCTCAGCCGACCAAGCCTGCGGTCGATGTCGTTCCCCCCAAACCACGCACCAGCGGGACCAACCCCGGAAAAACGATCGAAACCTTGAGGCGCCAACGTCAGATGACGCTGCAGGAACTCAGCCTACGCACCCATATCGGCATCAAGTATTTGTCCGCGATCGAAGACGGCGACGCGGCGGTTCTTCCCCGCCCGGTGTACCTGCGCGGTTACCTGCGCGAGATCGCTCGGGTCTTTGACGTGCAGCAGGACGAGCTGATCGACGAGTATTTTCGCTTCCTGAGTGAGCCGTGATAGTGTAGTTTTCAAGTGTTCCGGCCCTTCATTTCCGACTCGACCGCGAGAATTCGATGAGCAAGATTTCTGACGAACGAAAAGCTGCCCAGCGCGCACGCGTGATTGCATCAGACATGACGATCTATCCGGACATCCAGAAGCGCATCGAAACGGGTATCCGAAACGACACCCTTTTCGAGGAACTTCACGGAATTATGAACGAAGCCCGCTCGCACTTCTCGACATATGTCAGTGAAGAAATTCTCAACGATACCAATATCCTTGAGCGAGCCTTTATCGACATCGTGTTTGCGAACACGGGTCACATCGAAAGCCCCATCTGGTAATTCTGGTACCTCCACGCACCCATCCTATTTCGTTTGAATTTGAAGTCGAGCCTGACGATGTCGGGACTCGGCTGGACGTGTTTCTTGCTGAGCAAGAGAACCCACCCATCTCCAGATCGCAGGTGCGAAGAAGCATCGACACTGGGGAGATCGACGTAAACAACGTCGCCATGAAGGCCGGTTATTCGCTGCGGCTTGGGGACACCATCCGGTGGACCTGGCAGCCGCCGATCGAAATCGACCTGATCGCCGAAGATATCCCGCTCGAAATCCTCTATGAGGATGACCACGTCGCCGTGGTGAACAAACCCGCAGGCATGGTGGTCCACCCTGCCCCGGGCCATCACACAGGTACCTTGGTGAACGCGATCCTCCATCATTTCGACGAATTGCCTGTGATCGGCAACGCGTTGCGGCCCGGAATCGTGCATCGTCTGGATAAAGACACCTCTGGAGCGATGGCAGTCACCAAATCCGATGCTGGTCACCAGCAAATGTCGGCGCTCTTTAAAGACCACACGATCGAACGGGCTTACCACGCGCTTGCTTTTGCTCCTGGCCTCAGCGATTCGGGAACTTTCGAGTCCCTGCATGGCCGCGATCCAAATAACCGATTTCGTTACTCTTCAAGAGTTCGCGAAGGAAGGCACGCGATCACTCATTACACCGTGCTTGAGCGATATCAGGGCGGAGCCGCGCTGATCGAGTGTCGTCTTGAGACCGGACGGACGCATCAGATTCGCATGCATTTGAGTGAAGCCAATTCACCGATTCTGTCCGACCCCATCTACGGGGGCAAAGCCGGCAATGAGTGCAAGCTCATCCATCGCCTTGCACTGCACGCACGCACCTTGGGATTCAACAACGTCGACGGTGAGGCAGTTTTCTGTGAAGCTCCTTATCCCGAAGACTTCAACAATGCGCTGGAGATGCTTCGAGCAGGCAAGAGCTGGCGATGAACACAGAGTCGAGCAAGACGGGGGTTATCAAATCGACAATCCACGACATCAAACGGTCGCGAGAAATCGCCCTCGTCTTCTCCAAACATGGTTTTCATGGCGCGCTGACCGCCATCGGGCTGGAATCATGGCTCGCAGGCTCGACCGTTCCAAGTTCGAACGCCGACCAAGGTAGCCTCGCTATCCGCGCACGGCGAGCACTCGAAGAATTGGGGCCGACCTTCATCAAGCTCGGCCAAATCCTCTCCACTCGCCCCGATCTGCTCCCGCCGGTCTTCATTCAAGAATTCGAGAAACTCCAAGATCGGGCGCCAAGCGTTCCCGTCGAAGACGTGATCGAACAAGTCGAAAATGCGCTGGGACATCCTCTTGGTGAGCTCTATGCGGAATTCGTTCCCGAGCCCATCGCGACGGCCAGCATGGCGCAAGTTCACCGCGCGAAGCTCTTTGACGGGCGCGATGTCGTAGTGAAAGTCCAGCGCCCCGGAATCGGTCCTCAGATCCGAAGCGACCTGGCAATCCTTTACTATATGGCGAAATTAGGCGAAGCCACGGTCGATGAGATCGGCCTCTACAACCCTGTCGGCATTGTTCGGGAGTTCGACCGCGCGATCAACGAAGAGCTGAACTTCCTTCACGAAGCGGCCAACAACGAGACAGCACGAGCAAACTCGACGGGCATCGCCGATTATATCATCCCGGAAATCATCCCGGAATTGACCGCGAGCACAATCATCACCCAGACCTATATTGACGGTGAAAAACTCTCGTCGATCGAGGTGGGCTCTGAGCGCGCCCTGAAATTGTGCACGATTGCGATGGAAGCCGCCTTCCAACAGATCTTCACAGACGGTTTCTTCCACGGCGACCCCCATCCCGGCAACATGCTGGTGACCCAGAGCAATCAGGTCGCGTTTCTGGATTGGGGCCTCGTAGGAACCCTGTCTGTGGGCCAACAAGACGAGCTGGTCGACCTGATCGTTGCGATCATTTCTAACGACGTCGACGGCATCACCCGCACCGTCCTACGGATGGGGCGCCCGGATGGTCGCGTCAACCTTCGACACTTACGCACCGACGTGCAACGCATTCGCGACCTTCATCTGACACGAAGTCTCGATAAGTTGAACCTTGGAGCCATGATGGAAGACATCATGAATGTCGCGCACACGCACAGGATCCGAGTGAATCCTGAATATGCGCTTCTGACCAAGGCCACTGCTACGGTCGAAGGGGTGCTGCGGTCGGTGTATCCCGACCTTGATATTATCGGCACGCTAAAACCTTACGCCGAGCGGTTGCTTAAAGACCGATTCGGAAGCGAGCGACTGCTGAAAGCCGGCGTCGTGACGTTGATGCGCATGAATCACCTGCTGCGTGATGTCCCGATGCAAGTCGATCAGATGCTGATGGACGTTGAAGCCGGCGAGCTACGTATCCAGGTTGGACATCCCGCACTTGACCACCATGTCAGCGCGATGACAATCCTTGGAAGCCGAGTATTCATGGGCTTTCTTGCTGGCGGGCTCATTGTGGGCGGCTCGATCTTGCTCACCACGATCGACTGGAAGCCTGACGGTGTTCCAGTGCTTGCGATCACGGGCGCCGTCTTCATGGTGTTGGCGGCGATCACGTCTTTTGCAGCCCTCACATGGCATTTCATCACAGGCGGAATGAAGAAGCTGCGCCTAACCCCATGGCTGCGATTCTTTCGACGACGCTAGTCCTCAATAATGAGTTTTGCGGCGTTGAGTATCTGACGATTGATGGCCCGGCCCGCGAACATCTGCCGTCTTTGCTCATCGAGAATCCGATCTCGACGGTGAAGAACCACCTCACGTGCGCGTCGAATCGACTGCACGCGCTCGGCTTTGTATTCTTGGTCGTCCGGAAGCACTTGCGCGTGGTGATAAAGCACCTCGTCCATTCCAAAAATATCGCCTTCATTCACCAACGCCACGGCCTTCTGGGATTCGGCGATGGCCTCGTCGCGCAGACCCATTCCCTTATAAGCGCGCGCCATCAGACTGTGTCCGAAACACACGCCCCATCGCATATCGGCTGCAATGCTGCGTTCAAGCGCGTCTTCAGCCTGCATCAACGCGACCCGCGCGCCGTCGGCCAGACTGTTGGACGCCAGATTGAGCGTCGCCAGCAACAAGGTCGCCTGAACGCTTAAATAGACGTGCGGAATCGAATCAGCGATTCGCAAGCCTTCCTGAAGCGATTGCTCACATTTCAAGAATTCGCCTTTCTCGAGATGAGAGGCCCCAAGCGTGATGAGCCCGTCGGCCAAAACCTGATGAGACCCCGTCTTGCGCGCAAGATAGATGCCCCGGCGAATATTGGAGGTGGCCTCATCGGTCAATCCCATGAGCATCTGGGTGTGCCCCATGTTGACCAATAACCCAGACTCTTCGCGCCGATTTCCAAGGGACCGGCACTGTGCCAATGCAGTCTCGTACCTTTCTATCGCGGGCTGCAGCTCCCCCAAATATGCGAGGGCGAGTGCGCTGTTGGCCAACAGATAACGACTCTGACTCCTCAATTCCGCAGCTTCTGCAAGCTTGAGCGCACTCTCGTAGGCTTCAAGAGCGAGCCGATGGCGACCGGCCTGTCGATGCAGCACGCCGACCAAATTCAGCGCCTTCACACGACTCTCCATGCACGTCGCGCCTTCGAGCGTCGCGAACGACTCGGCGGCCTCCTCCGCCAGCTCTTGTGCCGCGTCACGTCGGCCCTCGCTCGCCATGATGACCGCATGCATCAAATGCGCTTCGGCTTGTTGCTCGAGCGCATCGTGTTCGGTGGCGAGTGCGAGCGCCCGGTCTGTAAACTCACGCGATGCGCGCAATTCTGAGGTATCGAAACAAAACCTAGCCCGGCGCAAGAGAATATCCGCGCGCTCAGCCGGCGACGCCCCCTCACTCAGGAGCTCAATTTCTTCCAGCGCTCGTGCGGTCTCGTCGCGCAGACCGAGCTCGTTGAGCGCACGAGCCCGAATCTTCATCGCGTCAAGCCTGCGCGGTGCGTCGGCATCAACTCTGGCGAGCACCTTGTCACAGAGCCTGAGCGCCTCAGCGGCCCCAAGATGATCCAGCGCCTTGTCTGCCGCCTGAAAGAAGAACTCCACCGAACGGTCTTTCTGGCCGGCTTCGTCAAAGTGATGCGCGATCAATGCGGTCGCATAATCCTCACGCTCATCGTTATGGCTGAGCAAATAGTAGGCGAGCTTCTCATGCAATTCTGCGGCTTCTTCCGGCACCAGTCCCCGCGCCGCCACATCTTGAGTCAGGGCATTGCAGAATCGATACTGGCGTTGCTCCATCGGAGTTTGCTCGGGGTCAAACGTTTCGAGTGGAACGCCAGCAGGCAGGTCAGCGCGCTCCAGGAGCCCAAGGTGTACAAGCTGTTCGACGTGCTCGAGCGCTTCTTCTGGCAACACCAACGTCAGGTCTTTTCCATCAAATGGAGACCAGAGCAGTGAAACCCGCTGAAGCGTGTTTTTAAGAGGCACGGAAAGGCGATCAATGCGTGCTCGCAAGAGGCCTTCGACGTTGCTCGGCAACCAGAACGGTGTGTCTTCGACTGGACGACCCGCTGCAAGCATCCCGCGGTCTCGCAACAACTCCACAACTTCTTTGATGTAGAGAGGATTGCCGCCCGAGCGGCGCAGAATCTCCTCTGCCAACCCGACGTCATCGATCCGATGGTGGCGCAGAAGCTCGAGGACAAGTTCTTCGCTCTCTTGCTCACCAAGTTCCTCGATCGTCTCGCTCCAAACATGTTTAGAGTCCAAGAGCCTTGCCCACTCGGGCGATTCGGCGACCGGAGCGGAGTCGGCGATCAGGATCAGGGTCGCCCCCGCACGGCGGTTAGTCCCGAAATATTCGGCGCCGAACTCGAGCGACATCGAATCGAGTGCGTGAGCATCATCGATGGCGATGACGAGCGGTCGCTTTTCTCCAAAACGGGTGATCAGCTTTTCCATGGAGCGGAAAATTCGCGATTTGCGTTCATCCCCACTGAGTTGGTCGAATGCAGACCCAGAAAATCGAATGCTGAAAATCGACCCCAACGAATGGAGCAGGAATTCCCGTTCTTCTTCGGTTTCGTCGCCGAAAAGCGCAGAAACTCGCGTGGAAAGTGTGTCGCGCATCTGCCGAAGATCGTCGCGAGAGCCAAGTCGCAGCATCTCGCCGAGCATGGTGCCAAGGGCTGCCAGCGGAAGATCGCGTTCATAGGGAGGCACCACGCCGCGCAGCAGTCGTACGTTGCGAGGATCGAGCCCGCGAAGGAATTCTTCTACAAGCGTGGTTTTGCCCATGCCCGGCCGGCCAAGAATCACCAACGCGCCCGCTTTTGTGTCCAACACGTTGGCGCGATAACGCTCGCGCATCGCCTTCAACGTCACGTCTCGCCCATAAAAGCCGTGGTAGGACCGTCTTAGTTCCGAGAGCCGATCCTGTTGGGTTTTAGGCTCAACGAGGCGCCATGCCTGAAATTGGAGCGTGTCGTCGCTGTCGTCGATCGGCAAGGAATCGACCCGCTCGAGCCGGTATCCCCTACGGATACGACGAAAGATTTGTCCGCCGACCAAGATTTCGCGCGACATCGCCGAACGTGCAAGACGCTCCGCGAGCTCGTGTGCCGAGCCAAAAAACGACCACGTATAATGGCGGCCGGTGTGGTCGATATTCTGCTCAAGAACCACATCCCCAATCGCGAGTCCGATACTCAAGGCAATCGGGGCGTCTAGGCTCGGGTTCATCCCAGCGACGGCTTCGTGAAGGTCCATGGCCACGCGCGCAGCCCGCTCCGCGTCATTCTCGCTCGAGATCGGCACCCCGAACAAAAGCGTAAACCCATCTTCGTTCACGCGATGAACCACCGCGTCGTTCTTGTACGCAATCGAATCAACGATGCGGGTGTACTCCTGCAAGACCTGCAGCCATCTGACTTGTCCGAGCACATGTCGGAGCGCAAAAAGCCCCTCGAGGTGACCCGCCGCGATGATGCATTCCTTGCGCTCACGCGTATGCCATTCGACCGTTTTGGGCGTTTGAGCGATTCGCGTCACCGGCGTGTTTCCAGCCCCTTCAAGAGTTCCGCCCGTGGCCGTGGGAATCGAACTGGGAACCGTACGACCCGAACTTTCCGATGCCACCGCCGTGTTATCGTTGTTGCCCTGCCCGCCCACGAATCGCGAAACGCGGGAAAAATGTGCGGAGAGACTGGTGGAATCGTGGATATCGGTGAGCCCATACAGCACACGTGTGAGTTCAACCTGTACGTCACGCGCAGTGGCCGGCCTGTCGTCGGGGTCCAGAGAAAGAATCCGGTACATCAACTCTACGAGCGCCTCAGGAATCTCGGCATTCAGGCTGGAAATATCCGGCACGATGGCGGACTTCACCAGGCTCATCGTCTCTTCCTGATTCGTGTGCTTAAAGAGCGGGCGACCGCACAGAATCTCGAAGAGCACGACACCCAGACTGAAAATATCACTCCGCTGGTCAACCCGACGCCCCGACGCCTGCTCCGGGCTCATGTACGAAAACTTCCCCTTCACAACATGAGGTGTCTCGTCGGTGACACTGCTGGCCTTCGCGATGCCAAAATCAACGATTTTTACCGCACCTTCACGAGAGACCAGGATATTTTGAGGACTGATGTCTCGATGAACGATATTCAGGGGGGTTGAGTAATGGTCTTGACGGCGGTGCGCGTAGTCGAGGCCCTTGGCGATTTCGACTCCCACAAAAACTGCATCACCAAAACTCAGCCCCGATCCCGACTGACGCCCCGCGTTCAAAAGCTGGGCGAGGTCGCTGCCATCGACAAACTCCATCGCGAGAAAGAAGTCTGACTCGACTTTTCCGAAGTCAAAAATCTGAACAATATTGGGATGATTCAGCTCCATGGCGATCTTCGCCTCGGAGATAAACATGTCGACAAAACGCCGATTCGAAGTGAATTCGGGGAGGATCCTTTTGAGCACAAGAATCTTCTCAAGGCCCTCGGCCCCACGACTTTTCGCGAGAAACACCTCGGCCATACCTCCGGTGCCGATCTTCTCGATGAACTCGTATTTCCCGAATTCCCTTTCCACTTCGTGCCTCGTTCGAACTCGCCGAGCCTATGACTCGGTTTCGAGCGGCGTAAACGCCATTTGCCTGAGAGCCTCGTACGTCACTATCGCGGCCGCATTGGAGAGATTTAGACTTCGCACCTTGTCGGTGGTCGGAATCCGAATCAGCAGGTCTTCATAGTCTGCCATGATTTGGTCAGACAGACCTTTTGTTTCGCACCCAAAAACCAAGACGGTGCCTGAATCATACGCAACATCGGTGTATCTCTTCGCCGCTTTCTTGCTCAAAAAACGGAGTTTATGTCGCGGAAATAATTTCGAAAACGCATCAAAATCTGGATGAACGCAAAGCCTAACATGGGGCCAATAATCAAGGCCCGCACGTTTCAGTCGCTTGTTATCGAGCTCAAACGCGAGGGGCTCAACAAGATGAAGCCAAATGTTCGAACCCGCGCATAGTCGCCCGATATTGCCGGTGTTGCCGGGAATCTCAGGGGTCACCAAACAGATATGCAAACTGGTGTCTTCATCCGTGCCCCAAACAGGGTCTGGCGGACGAATCAAAAATCCTTCATGACGAGGCATGGATAATTACTCGGGAAAGCGGAATGTGGCAGCAAGGGCGCGATGGTCGCTCCCGCCGTAAGAACCTGAGCCGTCGTCGAAGGCCACGGGCATACCCTCATCAACCCAAATCGATGAAGAGTTCGCCATGATGAGTTGATCGATCTGTTCAGTGCTAGAAAAAGAACCATAGGTCCACAGTCCGGGCTGAGTCAGCAAGGTCAGGCCGCCAGCGGCGAGCAACGCTTGAATGGGATCACTCTCAGGCGTGTCATTGAGGTCGCCAGCGAGCACAACGAGCGCGTTCGGAAACTCCGCAGCTGTCGCATGGACGATCAAGCCCGCCGCTTCCGCCTCAGCAAAACGACGACCGGGGTCGTCATCGCGTTGGGACCTGAAATGTGCCGCAAAAACGACAACCCGATGGCCGTTAAGGTCGATATGAACCTCAAAAAATTCCCGCGCAAATGAGGTGTTCGAACCGTCGGGACGCTTCAGAGGCACGTCCTTGTGGTTTCGGGTCTCGATCAGCGTTCCCTTGGACAACACAGCGACATCGAGGCTCGCCGTACCGCCCGTCTCTGCGATTTTGGCGATGGTATAGGGCGTCTGCAATTTCGACATCAGACCATCAAGCACCGCTTGAGTCTCGACCTCCTGCAATGAAATCACATCGACATCCATGGCATCGATCGCGGTCGCAAGTTTCTGGGCCTTGAAGTCAAACTCCGCAGTGCTCAGTTGGAGTTCATAATCGCCGGAGGCGCAGGCGTTCGACTGACACACCGTGTCGAAAAAACGACGTACGTTGAAAGTCCCCACTCGAAGCGGAATCCCATCGGGGCCCACATCGGGAGCCAAATCTGGGCCCATGTCGACGACGCCCACGTCGACAATTGGATTCTTTGACCCTTTGGATGGGTCTTGGTCGCCACATGCCGACAAAAATAGAAGGGCGATAATGATGTGTCGGAAGCGCACAGCTTGCTCCAATTCAGGTGCCGCCAGTGTCGCCTATTCATGAGGCCGTTGCAATGAAGTGCGCTTTACCCTTTGTGAAAGAGGGCGGGAATTAGTATCGTTAAGAAAATATGGAAGGAATCATTATGAAAACCCTAAAACCTGTGTTTCTTGCTTGTGCTCTTGCCTTGTCCGCAGGCATTTCCTGTGATTCGACGAGCACCAGTGCTTCGAATAACGGAAACAACAACGGAAACAACAACGGCAGCAACAACACCGACAATAATCATGTTGTGACCGCTTGCACGCAGGGCACTGAGTGCCCCTCTGGCGTTTGCGCTGACGGATTTTGTAAGGTTGTGGGCAGCAACAATTCCACGACCTGTGAAAACGGCACGACGCCCAGCGCCTGTGGCAATTGCGACCCGACCTGCCAGAAGAGCGGCTCAGGTGGCACCGACCCCTTTGTTCTCTCCGGCGACCCCGACGACAACCAAACCAGCCAAGGCGTGGTGCTTGACCCCGACGGGGCAGTCACCATCGACGTGAAACGCGTCGAATCGCAATTCATCTGGATTGCCAACACCGGCGAGGGCACGGTCTCGAAAGTGGATACACGGACCTTCAAAGAAGTCGGCCGCTACCTGACTGGACCTGCTGGAACTGGCAACGACCCCTCACGAACCTCTGTGAACACGTTTGGAGACGTCTTTGTCGGAAACCGTGGAGGCAAGACGGTCACCAAGATTTCTGCACTCGGCGAAGACTGCGCGGATAAGGACGGCGACAACGTGGTCACCACGTCGACCGGTCCGACCGACATCAAACCATGGGGCACCGACGACTGCGTCCTTTGGAATACGCCGTTGCCCAACGGCGGAATCATCCGTGCCGTGGCTGCCCAGGACGCCCGCGCCAATGGCGACGCGGCGGCAGACATCAAACCTGCAGTGTGGGTCGGCGGTTGGAGTGGTCGCATCTGGAAACTCGATTCGGATAACGGCAGCATTCTGATCGACACGGACTCGCCCAACCCCACCTACGGTTTCGCCCTGGATGGCTCTGGAAACCTGTGGATCTCAAGCCTTTCGAATGTTCTAGGCCGGTTGGACACCAACCGATGTGTGGACAACGCCTCGTGCGCCGACGCCATTTGTGACGGCGAAGGCGCCGGAGACGCCTGCGTAAAGCAGCGAATCCCGATCAGCCACACCAGCTACGGCATCACGGTAGACTTCAAACAACGCGTGTGGATGGGCGGAGACCGCGTGCTTCGTTACGACCACAAAGCGGCTGCCGGCGCGCGTCAGACCTATGTCGACCAACTCTCGTTCGTTCACGGCATCGCGGCCGACGATAAGGGCTGGATCTGGGGCGCAGGGTATGGTTCCGGCGTTTACCGAATCAACGCAGACAACCCCACCGAGAATATCGCCGTTCCCGGCACTCAGTTCAGCTCGAAGGGAGTTGCAATCGATTTGGACGGGAAAATTTGGTCCATCAATCAGGGCGAATCGACAGCGACGGTCATCGTGCCCGGCGCTGGAGTCAACGATAACCAAGTCACGACGCCTGTCACCGGCTTGGTCGAACCCTACACCTACAGCGACATGACGGGAGCGCAGCTTCGATTTGTCTCCAACGAACGCGGCTACTACCGTCGAATCTTTGAAGGCTGCCCCGAGGCGACTGGCGGACTTGAGACCGACTGGAAGGAAATTCGTTGGGACGTCGAAACGCCTGGCGACTCGAAGGTGAATTTCCGAGCACGCGGCGCAGGCTCTCGGGCCGAACTCACCAACGCGCAGTTCATCGACCTTGCTTCGGTTCCGCCCGACACTTCCCCGTTCGACATGTCGGTGGCCCTTCAGGCTGCAGGCCTGCAAGGCATGAAGTTCATCGAAATTGAAGCAGCACTCACCGCTGTTCGAGACGCAACCAACTCCGTGTTTGCGCCGAAACTCAAGTCGATGGAAATCACCTACAGCTGCCCGGTCATCATTCAATAGCAATGCGAGCTTGTGGTCGCAGGCTCTGTGATTGGTGCGCAGGCACCAAATCACCGCGGGCAGCATGCCCGCACCGACTCGCCAGACCTGTGATCCATACCAAGTACGCCCGCGCACCAACTCGCCAGGACAGAGTTGGTGCCTTGAAATCCCTCAGGCCAATGAATCGAGCGCGTGCTCCCACGCGTGGCGCAAGACTTCCACCTCAACATTAAACCCCGGGCCGCGTAGGCTCCCCGAGTCATCAAGCACGCCCAGGCGCGTGGTTGGGACGCCATGCTTCTTGGCGACCTCCGAGAACACCTCGACGTCGGCCGAACTTAGCGACACGACGATTCTGGACGCTGACTCACAGAACATCACACGGTCGACGGCATCGGGCGAGAGCAGCAGCTCCAACCCGAGGCCTGGTGTGCCGTTCAGCAAACACTCCGAAATCGCAACGCCGAGTCCACCTTCCGAACAATCGTGAGCGCTTCGAGTGAGGCGATTCGTGATCATTTCACGCACCGCATTCTGAAGACTCCGCTCGACACCGAGGTCAATCCTTGGCGGAAGGCCGTTAATGCCCTCCCCCAACAACCATTGCACTTCGGTTCCTCCAATATCGGAAATCTCGGTCGTACCCAGAAGCCACACTTCATCGTGTACTCGCGCAAAGCCCGCGCTCATGAAGTTTGGAGAATCCCCGCCTTCCAGCGTGCCTTCGAATACTCCAAGGGCGGCGACTGTAGGCGTTGGGTAAATGTCTTTATCAAACGAGGCGTTATAGAGACTGACATTTCCACTGACGACCGGCGCATCAAGTGCCAGACACGCTTCAGCAAGTCCCTCAACGGCCTCTACAAACTCCCACATGATTTCTGGGTTCGTGGGGTCGCCAAAATTGAGGCAATCCGTGATTGCCAGCGGCTTAGCGCCTGAACACGCGACGTTTCGAGTCGTCTCGGCGACGGCATGTTTGGCGCCTTCACGTGGATCTAAGAAAACATATCGGGAGTTGCAGTCCACAGATATGGCGATGGCGCGGTTTGATTGCGGCACGCGCAACACGGCGGCGTCGCCCTTGCCCGGCAACACGACGGTGCTGATGCCAACTTGATGGTCAAATTGTTCAAAGACCACACGACGGGAGCCGATATTCGGACTTCCCATCAGCTCAACGAGTGTGGCCCCGACATCCGTAATCACCGGCCATGTCGCCTCTGCGACGTTTTCCAACCGCGCCGGTTTGCGCTGGGGCCTATCGTAAATGGGAGCTTCCGAGGTCAAGAGCGAGATAGGCACGTTGCAGACACACTCACCTGCCTGCCAGACCTCGTAGTTGCCCGTGTCCGTG
Organism: uncultured Bradymonadales bacterium; assembly: GCA_964394615.1. Lineage (GTDB taxonomy): Bacteria > Myxococcota_A > Bradymonadia > Bradymonadales > Bradymonadaceae > JBFFMO01. Next base: position 80,145 of record CAYMYJ010000014.1, read on the forward strand.
ACTTCGCCGACCTGCCCCCACTCCAACTCCCACTTATCAAAGACACGAGCGACCTCGGCCTCCTGACCTTCTGCGATGACAATGAGCATGCGCTCCTGCGATTCGCTCAGCAGGACTTCGTAGGCCGTCATGTTCTCTTCGCGCTTGGGAACCTTGTCCACGTCCAAGCGCAACCCTGTGCCACCTCGATCAGCCATTTCGACCGATGAACTCGTGAGCCCAGCCGCCCCCATGTCCTGAATGCCAATGATTGCACCGGTTTTCATCAACTCGAGGCAGGCTTCAATCAACAGTTTTTCGCGGAAAGGATCGCCGACCTGCACGGTGGGGCGCTTTTCTTCGCTGCCTTCACCGAACTGGCCGCTTGCCATCGTCGCGCCGTGGATTCCGTCACGGCCTGTGCCGGCACCAACATAAAAAACCGGATTACCGACACCCGTGGCAGCCCCCAAGAAGATCGCGTCTTGTTTGGCGATGCCCACGGTGAATACATTTACGAGGATATTGCCGTTATACGAGGCGTCAAAATAGATTTCACCGCCAACGGTCGGCACACCCACACAGTTGCCGTAGCCAGCAATACCGGCCACCACGCCATGAAAAAGGTGAGGCGTTTTTTGGAAATCCACCGCACCAAAACGCAGAGAATTCATCGATGCCAGCGGACGTGCACCCATGGTGAAAACATCTCGTAAGATACCGCCGACGCCGGTTGCAGCGCCTTGATAGGGCTCGATGTAGCTTGGGTGATTATGGCTCTCCATCTTAAACACAGCCGCCAAACCCTCACCGATATCTACGGCTCCGGCGTTTTCACCAGGTCCCAAGACAACCTGCGGTCCGGTTGTCGGAAATTTTCGCAGGTGAATACGGCTCGATTTGTAGGAGCAATGTTCGCTCCACATCACGCTGAGCACGCCCACTTCGGTCCAGGTCGGTTCACGGCCCAACACCGCAATCGCATGGTCGTATTCTTCGCCGCTCAAGCCGTGTTCTAGCGCCACGCGTTTCAAATCCATAATCTCACTCACGATGCTAGGTTCAGCGCAGCTTCAAAAAAAGCGCGACCGTCGGTGTTTCCCAGAATGGCTTCGGAAGCCCGCTCGGGGTGCGGCATCATGCCGACGACATTTCCACGGATATTTGAGATACCCGCGATGTTGCCGACACTGCCGTTAGGATTGCCCTGCTCGGTGGCTTCGCCTGATGCATCAACGTAACGAAGAATCACCTGGTCGTTGTCTTCCAGACTCAACAGCCCATCAGCATCGATCGTGTAATTGCCCTCAGCGTTGGCGATCGGAAGGCGAATAAGCTGCCCCACGGCCAGCTCTCGCGTGAAGGGAGTCCGAGTCGTTTCCACCCGCAAATCTACGGTTTTGCATTGAAATGTGAGGCTCGTATTTCTAAGCATCGCCCCGGGCAGCAGGCCCGACTCCAACAAAATCTGAAACCCATTGCAGATACCGATAACCGGGCGGCCTTGAGCCGCAAACGTGCGCACCGCGTCCATCACTGGCGATATCTTGGCCACCGCTCCACAGCGCAGGTAGTCGCCGTAGGAAAACCCGCCAGGAATCACCAAGCCGTCCAAGCCCGACACGTCGCTCTCGCGATGCCAGACGTATTCGACCTCAGCCCCCAGCAGCGTAAGGACTTCCCCGCAATCTCGGTCGCAATTTGACCCGGGAAAAACAACCACGCCAAACCGCATCATTGCCCCTCATCGTCGAGAAACTCGACGCTGTAGTTTTCAAGGACCGGATTGACCAGAAACTCTTTACACATCAGGTCAATTTCGGCTCGCACCGCATCGCGATCGTCGCCTGCAATCTGCAGGTCGATAACTTTTCCCAGATGCACCTGTTCGACGTGATGACCAAGGCGGCGAAGACCGGACTGAACGACTTTCCCAGCGGGGTCAAAGACTCCCGGACGATTTCGTACCAACACTCGAACATGCATGATTTACCTCAAACGTTCACTTTCACACCGAGACGCTGAGCGACCTCTTCGTAGACTTCGATAAGGTCACCGAGGTCCTGACGGAACACATCTTTGTCGAGCTTACGACCGTCTTGATCCCAAATACGACACGTATCCGGCGAAATCTCGTCGCCCAAAACGATCGCCCCCGTGGGATCGAATCCAAATTCCAGTTTGAAGTCGACGAGCCGCAGCTTTGCTGCCTCGAACGCGGTGCGCAGGATCGCGTTGACCTGCAACCCAAGGCGTTTCAATTCTGCGAGTTCAGCCGCCGTGGCCGCTTTCATCATCAGCACGTGGCAATCGCACAGAATCGGGTCACCCAGCGCATCATTCTTGAAATAAGTTTCGACGATGGGAGGCTCAACGAGCGTGCCTTCGGCCAATCCTGTCCGTTTGGCGAGAGAGCCAGTCACGACATTACGAACCACCACTTCGAGGGGAATCATCTTGAGGCGCCGAACCACCATATCGCGATCATTGGGGCGCTCGATAAAATGAGTACGAACACCTTTGGACTCAAGCAACTCAAAGAAGAGCGACGAAATCGCGTTGTTCAGAATGCCCTTCCCTTCAAACTCGGCCTTCTTGACACCGTTAAACGCCGTCGCGGAATTCTTGAATCGCTGGACCATCTGAGAGGCGTCCACTCCAGCCAGCATCTGTTTTGCCTTGCCTTCATACTCCGGAATCACGTCGTTCATGGGGTCTCCTTTTGTTCGAAAACTCGCTCAAAAATGTCTGAAATTCTGCCCAAGACCGCGTCCAAATCGAACGCCTCGTCCAGGTCTTTCGCCGTTAGATGCTCGGTAATCTCGGTGGATGTCCGAGCCAACTCACGAAAATCAGCGCCACCTTCAAACGCCCGCATCGCAACGACTTGCACGCGTTTATACGCATCCTGTCGAGAAAGCCCACCACGGATCAACCGCAACAAGATCCCCTGCGAAAACGGCAGACCACGCGTGATCTCAAGGTTGCGCATCATGGCCTCGGGATAGACCACCAGGTTCTCGATGATGTTCGTCATGCGATGGAGTGCGAAATCGAGCGTTACGGTCGCATCCGGCGCAATCATGCGCTCGACCGAAGAGTGACTGATGTCTCGTTCATGCCAGAGCGCGACGTTTTCCATCGCTGGGATGACCATTCCGCGCACCAGACGAGCCAATCCCGTCACGTTTTCGCTGAGCACCGGGTTTCGCTTGTGGGGCATGGCGCTCGAGCCTTTCTGCCCCGCATGAAAACGCTCTTCGGCCTCACCGACTTCGGTGCGCTGCATGTGCCGAACACCGACTGCAAATTTCTCGAGGCTTGAAGCGATCAACCCTAAACACGAGAAAAACTCGGCATGACGATCTCTTGAAACCACCTGACTCGCGGCGAGTTCCGGTTCAAGATCCAGCTTTTTCATGACGAAATCTTCGACGGCAACCGGAATATTCGAGAATGTACCCACGGCGCCCGAGACCTTTCCGACCGAAATCACCTTTCTTGCGGCGACCAAACGCACGCGGTTGCGGCGCATTTCGTCGTACCACATCGCCAAGATGTGGCCGAACGTTGTGGGCTCCGCATGAATCGCGTGAGACCGGCCCACCATCGGTGTGTCTCGATGTTCGTAGGCACGTTTTCGGATCGCGGCCATAAGGCCATCGACTTCGCCGATCAAGAGGGTAGCCGCATCTCGCAACTGCATCGCAAGACACGTGTCGAGAACATCGGAACTCGTCAGGCCGAAATGAATCCAGCGTCCATATTCCTCTCCCACACTTTCTTCGAGACTTTGAACAAATGCCGCGACGTCATGGCGAGTGACTCGCTCAATTTCCTCGACGCGCGCGGCACTTAGCACTGCGTTCTTCTGAATGAACTCGCTGGCCTCACGCGGCACCACACCAAGCTCTGCCCAGGCTTCGACCGCGGCGACTTCGATATCAAACCAACGTTGAAGGCGAGCTTCATCCGTCCAAATGGCGGCAATTTCGGGACGTGTATAGCGCGGGATCATTGGAATACCTGGTCGCAAGGAGCGCCATTGGTATCAATAATCCAGCGGATTTAAAACAGGATCTGCGTGACGTTTGAGTGACAGGGCTACTCGGGGTCCGCGCAGCAACGGAAGCCGATATCTCCGGAGCTCGAACCAGGCGCCTTGGCGGACGAATAGCGGCAAGATGCCACATCTTCTTCGCTCTCGTAGCTACCGCCTGCGATCCGACGTTCCTCGACCCACTCGTGGACGTTGCCGCTCATATCGTATGCGCCTGAACGGCTACGGCACTTCTTGTTCGAGCCTGCCTTGGCGAGCGAGCGTTCGAATCCATCTTCATCGGCGGTATTGCAAGCATCGGCGTCGAAGGTCGATCCGTATGGGTATTTTGAACCACAGGCACCGCGCCATTCCGAGAGCGTGCACAGCCGCTTGCCGTCTGCCTTGCACAGCTTGGTGGCCTCAAACCAATTCACTCGCGTTTTTGGAGGTGCACCCGAACCAGGATATTCGTACGCATCCACGCAATAATTGCCTGACTTCGACTTCACGAGGAGCGACCCTGAGGGACACTTCGTCCCTGCCGCAGCGGCCTTTTCGACAGGCTTCACTTCTTCGACTGCAACCTTCACTTCTTTGGGCGGAACCACTTTGGTGCTGGTATCGCTGACATGGCTCTCCACAGCTTCAACTGGAGCGACCACTGCTGCAATCTGAGTCGCAGTCACGGTGGGAGCAACTTGAGCTGCAGTCTGCGTCGCGGTTTGGGCAGCCGTGAGGACAGCAATTTGTTCAGCAGTTTGATTGGCGGTCTGCGTCGCGGTCTGCGTCGCCGTCTGAGCCACGACGACCGGTGGAACAACCGCCGACGCCTGATTTTGAGGGTTCGCGTTGATATTTTCAGGTGGAACTGCGTGCGACGATCCGAGCTGGACGACCTCGTCCGACGACGGCTGCATCCACAGATAGCCAACAAGCGCCACAAAGGCGACACCGGCGACCCACATCCAGGCGCGTCCGCCCTCGGATTCCTTGGATGGCGTAGGGGTCGTCATCATCGTCTGGGTATTTACCCGAGCTGCCGGGCCACGTGGCATCTGAGGACGTTTGGGATCGATTCGACCCACTTCATTCGTCGTGAGTAGATCCTGAATCTCAGGTTCTTTTTCACGCGAGTATTCGACGGTCGCCAAGTCCTCATCGGCCGCAGGCGCTGGCAATTTCTTGTTTTTTTCCGAAGGCGCCACTTTGGGAGCCGGCGGAGGCGCAATTGCAGGAAGCGTGGCTGTTTGCCGAGCGGTGATCGGCGGTGCTGCAGGCTTGGCTGGAGCGGGGGGTGGCACCGGGGGCGGAGGAGGAGTCGAGGACTCGTGCAGCGTTCCGGTGTCGACCAACGCAGTCAAATCACCAACAAGCGCCTCGATGGAAGGGTAACGTTCTTCCCGGGCAAACGCGGTGGCACGCTGACATAAGACATCGAGCCCGGCCAACTCATCGGGAACCGCAGAACCGGGAGTGTAATCACCGCCAAACGCCATTTCTCCGATGATCACACCAAGGCTGTAGACGTCCGCACGCTTGTCAGCTTCGGCGCCTTTCGTATGAAGCTCCGGAGCCAAATAGGTGCTTTCGTTCAGCCTGGATCGTAGGCCTTCAACGCCAAATGCGCTGAGCAGATAGGTGTCGGTAACCTTGAGCAGGTCCGGCATGAAAATGATGTTCTCTGGCTTAAGGTTTGCGCACGGGGCTTCGCGCTCGCCGTGCGTCAATGCCAGTGAAATCTGCGTGATGACGGGCTCGATTTCATCGAGTCCAAAAACCTCGCCCTTCGAACGACGCAAACCCAGAACCTTACGAAGACTCAGGCCTTCCAGGTACTGCATGGAAACCCACGGGTGGCCTTTATGAACGCCCGAATCATGAACTCGCACCAAGTTGGCTTGAGAATGACCTCGAGCTTGTCGGCCCGCGATTCCAAATTGCTCTTGTTGAACGGGAGAAGCGATGAGCTCTTTTGCAAAGATTTTCACCGCTACGTCAGCGTCGATTTCTTCGTCGTGCGCCTTGTAGACTTCTCCAAACGGGCCTTTGCCGATCAGTTCTCCCAGAACATATCGTTCAGAGATCTTCTCTCCTGGAGGAAAGAGCTGGTCGTCGAGCTTAATCGCCTTAAGCTCCTGCGAGATCCGAAGTCCTTTTGACGTGGCAATATCAAAACGAGTCGTCTTCACAAGACTTGCGCCACAGTTGGGGCACGAACGATCCGACGCCTCTACAGGACTTCCACACTGATGACAAAGCAAAGTAAACTCCTGCCAGGGCCCCGCAAGAGCCACGACTCAAGATTGCGGCCACACGACAACACGTGGGTAGGCGCAAAGCGCCAAAGGACTAGCAGATCAGGGAAATACGCGCAACAACCTCATCGACGAAGAACCAGGATGGTCTTCGAGAGGGCTGGCTGACCGTAGCCTCGAGCAAAGACCATCAAGTATTTCCGGTCTTTCTGAAACTTGTTCTTACTCAGGCGCTGATGGCCATTGAGGATTTGGTGCTTTGCGTTGTCAGGATAGAACGTGAACGAGTCGATCAATGTCTCGGTGCCGGGCACCGAAATGTCATAGAACGTAATCGATGCCTGAAGCGTACCCACGGGTTTCTTCAGAAATGCCATGTACTCGAATTCCCAGTCGCCCTCGCCCTTGGCAAAAAGCTCGTGAGTGTTGGCCTTCTTCATGTGTTTGATCATCGCCGCATCGGTATCGAAACGACTTGGGAAATTCTTTTCACTCACGATGATCTTCCCTGCGAACTTCTTCTCGGGAGTCACCGCAAACGCTGAGGGCATCGCCATCATGGTCACGGCCATCATGATGAGGATATTCGCAAGAAACGAGAACGGACGAGGAATAGCGTGGGCCACAGACACTCCTACAAACACAAAAAAGGTGTAACTGGATGATTTCAGCCATCAGTATAAAAACGGATCGCTCTCACGACAACGTCGTTATTAGGCAGACGCAGGAATAAAAGGATTATTCAGTTCGCAATGGTCTTGGGAGGCAGCCCTGATTCTTGCTCGACCACCGACTCCACGACCTCCTCAACAACCTGCGGCTCGACTTCAGGCACAACAGGAGTGGGAGCGGCCTCGACGACCTTCGGTGCGACCACTGTGGGCACCACGACAGGTTGTGGAACCACGGGAGCCGGAGACTTCACGACGGTCGGTGGAATTTCGACCTTCGGCTCAGGATTCGTGGGCGGTGTTGGCTCAGACTCCAGACATCGCCTGGCCTGACGTCGCAAGCGTTGCGCAAGTCCCGGCGTCTGCGCGGTCAATTCTTCATAAAGCCTTGTGACCTCGGCACAGTCTCCCCCTCTTAACGCGCCAAGCAGCGCCTCCCGACGTTGTTCAACATCGGTGAGACGTTCCAGCAGCTCGTTTCGTTGAGCCTCGGCCTTGACGTTTAAGGTGCCCAAGGGCGCCCAATCAACGGTCTGATTCATGGTGGTGCGGGCGGCTTCCAGACTGCCAGCTTCAACCATGTTCTCGGCCGCGGACATCAGCCCCATGATTTGGCCGGTTAAAAGCACATGCTCGACGTCGACGGTGGGCTCAGCCACGGGACCGGAATCGTAAAAGTGCCAGACGCCTGCCGCAGCGATCCCGATCACGACCAGAATTGCCGCCACGATCCTGATATGGTCAGAATGGCCCTTGGGCGCGTCTGTCGTGGGGCGTTCCCGCGAAATATCTATGGATTCGAGGTCTGTCATTCCTGGCGTGTCATTCAATGAAGCCAGGGTCTCGGCAAACTCATCTGTGTCGAGGGCAATCCCCATTCTGACGGTCGGTGCCTTGATCGTGTTCGGACCATCTTTTTTTCCAGAAGGCATGCGGGCCGTGCCCTGTCCCGCCTGGGCGCCGATCTCCTCGAGGGCCTCGTGCAGATCTTCGGCGTTCGCATAGCGACCGCTTGCAGACTTGTTGAGGCACTTCATGATCACGGCCTCCAAGCGCAGCGAAATGTCGAGATCCGGCCGAAGAATCGACGGACGTGGAGGCACATCGTTGAGCTGCTTGTTCAACACCGCGAGTTTATTTTTGCCTCGAAACGGAAGCTTACCCGTCGACATGAAGAACAGGATGATTCCAAGCGCATAGATATCACTGCGTGGATCAGCACCTTCCCCACGAGCCTGCTCGGGCGACATGAACTCGGGCGTCCCAAACACCGAACCCGTCTCGGTCGTTGGGCCATCGTCATCGTCCATGATCTTGGCGATTCCGAAATCCAGGACTTTGATCGCGTATCGTCCACGCGCAAGTGGCATCAGCATCACGTTATCGGGCTTGAGGTCACGATGAATCACGCCCTGAGCGTGCGCCACCGATAAGACCTCACACATCTGCATCCCAAGGCTCACGATCAACGCGGTACTGAGCGGGCCGGTCTCTTTTAGGGTCTCGGCGAGGTTCATGCCTTCGACAAATTCTGTGATGATATAGAGCGTACCATCGTCGTGCTGCCCATACTCCAGCAACGTCACCGCGTTAGGATGGTTGACCTTGCAGTATGAACGAGCTTCGTTCAGAAAACGCGCGACGATTCCCTCGTCGTGCGCAAGTTTGCGGCTCAAGAACTTGATGGCAACGCGCTGCCCCAGCTCGGCGTTCAGGCCCAAATAGACCTCGCCCATCCCCCCCTGCCCGATCTTGCGCTGCACCAGATACTTCTGGCCCACGAGCTCGCCGATCATCGGCTCAGCATCGTCAGTTGCGCTGATTTCGCTCAACGCCTCTGGCGTGTAGCCCACGGGAATCGACGTCCGTTTTGAGTCCTTGTCTTCGGGCTCTGGGCGGTGTGCACGTTTTTGTTTCAAGTCATTCAAAATTGGGTCAGCCGAAAAAGCTTCATTCAAGACGTCGCCATTGTGACACGGCTGGGTGGGTTATCAATCAAACAGATATAAACAGACAACCTCATGGCGAAACACTTCTCTTCCCGTTGTCACTCATATCACGCGTGACTAGGTTAACGAGTCTGAACATCTGCCACGGAGTGATTGGTGACCAAAAAAATTCTAGCCGCAGAAATCCAAGTCGGAGACATCTTCGTCTCGAGTTTTCTGGTTTCATCTTTCGCGCGTAAAACGAGCCGTGACGGCGTGGATTATCTCGCATTGGTCCTTCGCGATCGTTCGGGTTGGGTCGAGGCACGTGTATGGCAAGACGTGGAGCCGTTGGCGACCCGCTGTGCTCAAGACGATTTTGTCGCCATTCGCGGTGAGGCCGACCTCTTCAATGGCAAGATTTCGATCACGATTCACGATCTGGAACGACTCGACGATGCCGATGTGAACCTGGAGGATTTTTTCGAGCACTCGCGATGGCCCGCCGAATCGATGTTCAGACAATTGACGAGCTTGGTCGAGACGGAGATTTCAAGCCCACAGGTCCGTGCGCTGCTGAACGCGGTGTTTGCGGACGCGGCGCTGATGTCGCGCCTACTTGAAGCCCCAGCAGCGATGCGCAATCACCACGCTTACCGCGGCGGACTCCTGGAACATTGCCTTTCGATGTCGCGACTGGCGATTTCAGTCGGACAACACTACGCCGCGTATTATCCGGGCATGGTTCAGAAAGACCTCGTGATTGCGGGCTGTATTTTGCACGACATCGCGAAATGCCGAGAACTCGATTTTCGACGATCGACTCGTTATTCCACCGAGGGCAAGCTGATCGGCCATATTCCGATGGGGAGTGAATGGATCTCGGCTTACGCAAAAAAGGCCGAAATTCCGATCCCTGACGACCTGGTCCTCGAACTGAAACATCTGGTGTTGGCGCATCATGGAACCCACGAGTTTGGCTCGCCGGTGCTGCCACAGACCGCCGAGGCTCATCTGCTGCATTTCATCGACATGATCGACAGTCGTGCCAACATATGTTGGAATTTGAGACCAGTAGACACGATTGAGCCTCAGTGGAGCGATTTTCAACGCTCCCTTCAGGCCCCCATTTATTTTCGCGGCAGCCCGTCATGGGTTGCTGAAGAGACTCTCGTTAACGACGACCTCGTTGGTCCCGGCATGACCAAACTCAACCATATTGGGAAGAACACATGAGCCTCCTTGACCGACTAAATCTCCTGATTCGCTCCGAGCTCAATGATGTCGTCCGCCCCGACCGGCTGCGATCTGCTGTCTCAGAAATGGAAACCAGTCTGCGTGATGCGCGACGGCAAAACGCCGAACTTCGTGTGGCGGAGAAACGCCTGATCGAGCGAATTCGAGATTCCCGAGCCAAAGCGACGACGTGGGAAGACCGCGCAGTCTTGGCCCTCAAGAGTGGTCAAGAGGACCTCGCAAGAGAAGCGCTGGTGATGAAAAACAAGGCTGAGCGCGAACTCGAAGGACTTCGCGACGACCTTGATGAGCAGCGCGCTTACATCAAGGACATGGAGCGTGCACTAGAAGCGTTGGACCACAAAGTTCGTGGTGCGCGCGGCAAAGGGTCGAGCGGACCGGACTCCAAGACACAGGGTTCTGAGTCGGCATGGGATGCTGAGTTTCGCAGGAGAATGGGTGGGCGTGAGGTCGACGAGTCGCAGGATTCGGGGCCATCACGGTCCTTTCATCCCAGCACGGACCGGTCGTTTCAAGAATTCGATCGCATGTCCGATAAAATTCGAGACCTTGAGGCAAACGTCGACGCGATGGGCGAGCTTGCTGACGAAGATCCTTTGATCGATCCCAAACGAAAGAAGCTTGAGGACAATTTCCGCAAGCTTGAGGAGACGAAGCGGACCAATGATGATCTGGCTGATTTGAAGAAGAAATTCTCGGAGTAGTCCGAATCGGTCACGGCATCCGAACCGCTTCGGCAATGCCGTCGGCCCCGCGTCCTGCGGCGCCACCTGCCGCGCCACCGGTTCCGCCTTCGCCCTGCATAACCATCGAAGCCTGAGGCGCCTTGCTCAATGGGCCGCTTGAGAAGAGTCCAATGGATGGACCACCTGCGCCTCCGCCGCCTTGACCACCTCGACCACCACGACCACCGATGCCACCCTTGGCCCCGGTTCCGCTGTTTTCCTCAAGATCGCCCCCGGCACCGCCTGCGCCTCCCATTCCGCCATCACCGCCGTCGCCGCCGTCGCCACCGCGACCGCCCAGGCCGCCGATGATCGTGCAATCGATGATCTCGACATCGCTGTTGAGCAGCAGGACACCGACCGATGCGCCGCCGGCCTGCCCGCCGCCACCACCATCGCCACCACAACCACCCGAGCCGCCGCCGCCGCCAGCTCCGCCCCAAGACGAGCAAATATTTAGGCCCCCACTTTTCCCGCCGCCGCCGCCGCCGCCGCCAGCGCCACCTTCTCCTTCCGTTCCAGCCTCACCTGCTCCTCCATCCATTCCCTCCCATTGACCGTCGATAAACGAGCCCTCAGTCTGGCCGCCAGCACCAGGAACACCAGTATTGCCCGACGACCCGTTTGAACCCGCAAGCCCTGGCGTGCCGGGAGTTCCACCAGCACCACCAATAGCCCCAGCTGTCCCATTTGCGCCCTTAGTGCCCGATGAACCATCGAAGCCGCCGTTGCCGCCTTTCGCGCCACGTCCATCATCAGACCCACATGACGGCTCACCGCCATTTCCTGGACTTGGCGGATTATCTTGATTCTTACAAAACCCTAACGTTCCAGAATCAGGCGGAGCATCGCCACCTTTCACACCTGTGTTACCGTTCGAACCTGTTATCCCTACTTCTCCACGAGCACCATCACCGCCTTTCCCTCCGGTGATCCTGAGGTCCATCAAAACCACACCAGGAGACGCTTGCAAATACACTGCTGCAGCCGTCATTCCTGGAGGGGCACTGCCCCCAAGGACCTCAAACCCCATCAGAACGGTGCGTTGTTGGATGTCGGTGCCACTGATAACCGGGCTACCCATTCGAAACGTCGTCTTGGCTCGACCGTCGCGCTTCCAACCAAATCCATACCCGCCCGCGATACTGACACCATCGGCGAGTTCAACCGAGCCATCGTAGAAACTCTCAGCCACAAGAACCCACGACTTACCTTCTGCGGCTGCAGTCGTCACGGCCGCGGCCACGCTCGCCTTTGGCAACCCTTTGGTCCCTGGATTGGCATCGTCGCCGTACGTCGCAACAAAAACACTCTGCGATTCGTCGCCATCCAGACCGTCACAATTCGCGTCAAAAAAGTCCGGATCGGGTTCATCTTCGCGGTCGGGCGAACATGCGCCCTGGTCAGGCTGACCAGCGTCATCGTCCGGGAAAACAACATTATTTGTCTGGCCCGTCGTGTCGGGTGAGTGGGATGAGTCGGGCATGCCACCTGCGTCAGATTTCACTGAGTTGTTCAGCAAAACTGGCGTGTCGTCGCTGCAGCCCACAAACGCCGCACACACGAATAAGGCCAAAACCAAAGAGTTCTTCATCTTGCACCGCGATCTTGAAATTCTCGACTCTGAAGGTCTCAGAGGTCAGTGACAACGTCAAACACATCAACGCCGGCGCAGCATTGCGACTCGAAGTCCGCCTATGATAGCTCTTCCGTTTCATTGATTTGCAGGAATGCCCCATGTCGACGCAACAGAAGTCCCAGAGTGCGATTGTGCGCACGCTTGAAAGAATCGGCGCCCTTGGAAACAAGCTCCCCGATCCGCTTACTCTATTTGTCATCTTCGCCGCAGGCGTGATTCTGGCGTCGGTGATCTTCAAAGGAGCCAGCGCCGAAGTCATGCAACGCACCGGAGAAATGCAGGTCAAGGCGGTGCAGAGTCTGCTCTCGACTGACGGCATCAAATGGATGTTCGAAAACGCGGTGAAGAATTTCATCGAATTCGCACCTCTTGGTGCTGTTTTGACCGTCATGATCGGCATCGGCGTTGCCGAACGCACAGGCTTCTTTGCCATGGGACTTCGGGTCTTGGTGCAATCCGTCCCCTCATCCGCGATCACGGCCACGCTTATTTTTGCGTCGGTGATGAGTTCGATGGCGGCTGATGCGGGCTACGTCGTTTTGACCCCTCTCGGCGCCCTGCTCTTCGCAGGCATGGGACGCCATCCACTCGCGGGGCTCGCGGCTGCATACGCGGGCGTATCTGGCGGTTTCAGTGCAAATCTGTTGATTACGGGGCTCGACCCGATGCTTTCGAAGCTGACCCAACAGGCTGCCCAGACGATCGACCCCTCTTACACCGTCAACGCCACGTGTAATTACTATTTCATGGCCGCTTCGACCGTGCTCATCACGATCATCGGGACCTGGGTCACCATCAAGTTTGTCGAGCCGATGCTTGGCGAATGGGAGCCCGAAGAAGGTCAAAAACTTCGCACCGAAGAACCGTCCGACGTCGAAAAACACGCATTTCGCATGGCGATCGGCTCGGTGTTGCTCGTGACACTGGGCCTGATCCTACTGGCCACCGTCCCCGGCTCCCCGCTGCTTGCAGAAATTGCACCCGACGCGCCAAGCATCGACGCGCTCCATCCTTTTTTCGCATCTCTTGAAGCTCTGATTCTGATTTTCTTTCTGGTGCCGGCAATCGTGTACGGATGGCTGACCAAACAGATCAAAAATGACAGGGATCTAGCCCGCATGGCCGGTGATGCGATGGCCGCCATGGGTGCCTATATCGTGCTCGCTTTTGTGGCCGGTCAGTTTGTGGCCTACTTCAACTGGACAAACCTGGGCGCAGTCACGGCGGTTAAAGGCGCAGAAACCCTCAGAGATGTCGGTTTGACGGGCATGCCACTCCTACTCGCATTCCTTGCGGTATCGGCGACGATGAACATGTTTGTGGGAAGCGCGAGCGCCAAATGGGCGTTCATGGCACCCATTTTTGTTCCGATGTTGATGCAGTTGGGATTCAGTCCCGAAGGCGTTCAGGTGACGTATCGCGTGGGCGACTCGATCACGAATATCATCACGCCACTCATGCCCTACCTGCCGATCATCATCGTGTTCGCTCAGAAGTACGACAAGAAAGCCGGTATGGGCACCATCCTGGCCGCGATGATCCCCTACGCGGTCGCATTGGCGATTGGTTGGACGATTTTGCTGCTGGTCTGGTACGCGGCTGGAATTCCCCTCGGACCAGGCGCCATGATGCAGTACACGCCTCATTAGGTTGATCTAATCAGGGATGGTGGCGGTACGTCCAGCAACGGTCATCACATTGCGCCATTCGCCCTCGATTGTGCCAGCGCCATAGATGATGGCGTTCTCAATACGAGTGCCCGCCGCAACCCGCACACCATCCAACACGACATTCGGCCCGATCTTGGCGCCCTCTCCGATCTCGACGTTCATCCCCACAAATACCGGGGCAGAAAAAGTAGCCGAGTCGGCGATCCCCTGAGCCCCGTGAAACCACAACTTGGAGGTTTCTTCGGACAGCGGCGCAAGCCTGAAACAGGTGGGATCGTTCATCACCCTGACGCTGGTATCGAAAAGCAGCCTGGGTGTGTCCAAAGCCGCCCAAAACCCATCGGCTGACAGGGCCATGATCGGCTCATCTGCGCTGACCATGGGCCCATAGAGCTCGTCAACGATATCTCCGGGCTCAACCTCCAAGCGCTCAAGGGCCGATGACTCCAAAAGATGAATGCCGGTGAATTCGACCTCCGTCTGCATGGATTGATTCGGCCGACGAAAGCCACGAATGCCATTCAATCTGCCGTCTTGGCCAAGAAAGACTCGACCAGGTTGCCCGTCGGTTTTTTCTCGAACCACCAGGCTCACCGTCGCGCCGGACGCGCGATGACGCTCAACAAGTGGAGCCAACTCCACATCCGTCACCGAGTCACCATTGAGCACCACGAGCGTCCCCGAAGGACGGCCAAGTGCTTGCCACATGCCCGCTATGCCGCCCGCTGTGCCCAGAACTTCCCACTCCCGAGAATACACAGGGTGCACACCAAAATGCGGCGCCAAAAGATCCACGACCGGAGGGATCGTGTCCGCAAGGTGATGAAGATTCAGGGCCACACGATTGATCCCGGCCTCGGATAGCAAATGCAGACCGTAGGTGATGATCGGAGTGTTCAGAAACGGAAGAAGTGGCTTGGGCACAACCTCGGTCAGTGGACGCATACGCGTCCCGTACCCAGCACATAAAACGGCGCCGTAGATATCCATCGTCTCGTCCAAGAAATGCGAAACCCCCGCCTAAGCAGGGGTTTCATGAATCACCAACCGAGCTTAAAAGTCCTCGGTATCCCATGTGCCACGCCCTGCCGGGACCGTGGCTTTCTGCTCTTGTTTCTGTTCTTCGAACTGAAACTTCTCTTCTTTCTTTTCCCGAGCCACGCCCATCTTGGCTTTCAGAGCCATAAGCGCTTCGTCGGCACCATGATCCTGCTCAAGATTCTCGAATTGCGACGACAGATCGTCACCCGTCATGCTCTCCGCCAGGTCTGCCGACGCTTCCGCTTCGGCTTCCATTTGCTCGATCTTCTCGGACATGCGGTCAAACGTGTCGAAAGCAGACGTATCGTTCAAGCCAGACATGGTCTCTTGAATCGTCTTCTGTGCTTCGGCTCGTTTCTGACGCGCGACGAGCAAGTTCTTGCGACGTTTTGCTTCTTCGATCTTGGCGTTCAGTTGACGCAAGGAATCGCGAAGTTTATCCGCTGCCGCCTTTTGCGCCTCCCAATGAGCCTGAAACTCTGACGAGAGCTTATCGTGTTCGGCTTTTCGGGCGAGCGCTTCCTTTGCAAGGTCATCACGACCTGCACGGATGGCCATCATCGCCTTTTTCTCCCACTCGCGGCCCATGTGCATTTCGTTGTCGAGCTGCTTCTTAAGGCGCTTCTCGTCCGCAATGGCCACAGCAACCTGTTTCTTCGCCTCAATCAATTGCTCCTTCATATCAAGGATGAGCTGATTGAGGATCTTCTCAGGGTCCTCGGACTTGCTGACGAGGTCGTTAATGTTCGCTTTGAGCAGTGTGCCAATTCGGCCAAAAATTCCCATCGTTATCGTCTCCTGTGAGCCCTGCGGGCGAAATCTTTTTCTTCGTACACGACCATCAAATCACTACAGATTTAGTTCGTGAGGAGTTCAGTCAACTCAGTGTAATGGTCGCGCACCGCAAAAGCGATGGCATCGATCGACGACTGAAATTCGTTGTAGTCCATGTTCTCACTCTGCAGCGAGTCGACAATGACAACGGACTCTTCTTCAAGACCGTATGCCCCTGCCACCATGCTTGTTGCGTTCAACTGCAGCAATCGAGCAAACAATTCCTCACGATTGGCCCCCTCGGGCACTTCCATCAACTTCACACGAAACGTGATCATGGGCGGAGTGTGCACGATGACGATATTATCGATCGCGTCGGAATTGTCGTGAATGAGCCAAAAGCCGTCCTTGACGCGCTCAAAAGGAAGTTCGGTTTCGATCAAGTAAGCCTCGATCTGGTCGTTCGTGATCATTAAGGAGCCTCCCAGTGCGTAAAATCAAGCCAACGTGGCTAGACGCGAAACTAAGTGCAAAAAGGTTAATTCAAGCTGGCGAATCTTAGAAGTCCGGCAAAAACTGTGTCAAGCTGACATTCCAATCAGCATTGATGACTTTGCGCGTTGGCAGTTCATCCATGGTCCCTTAGACTGCAATTTCATCCCTGTACATCGGAAGCCGGCATGCAGCCCAGCAAGCTCTCGCAATTGACGACCGCCATCAACGACGCGTTGGAGGCCACAGATCACGAACTCGCACTTCGGATCCTGCTCAGTAATTTTGATCGCATCGAGGATAATTCCCCGTTACGAGAAAAAGTCGCACTCATTTTGGCTGAACGTGGACGTAAACGTGAGGCCGTGGAGCTCTATCAACTGGTAACCCGCCATTTTGCCAATGCAGGGTACCCGGTGCGAGCGATCGCGGCTGCTCGGCAGATGCTGAAGCTCAATCCAGACACACCGGTCGTCCTGGATCATATCGCAACGCTCTACAACATCCGCAGCCCGTTTCTGTCGGGGGATATCGAGCGAATTCAATTTGTTGAACCGATTCGTGATTTCGATTTGACCGGTGCGTCTTGCACCTTAGACGAGAGCAGCTTGCTCGATGAAGCGCTGGCCAGATCGCTGGATAAAGACACTTTAATGAGTCAGCCAGGATCCTTGCCATCCATTGCGCTTTTGACGCTGCTTCCTCAGGAAGCGCTTCGACGCGTGCTCGATCTACTCGAGTACAACGTCTTCGACCGCACCCAGCGACTTTTGGAAAAAGGCATTCGCAACGACGATCTGGTCTGGACGGTTTCAGACGATCTGATCGTGCGCAGCGACGAAGTCGTGATGTTTATTGAAGCCGGCTCGCTGCTCGGTCTGAATGGATTTGGAAGCTCTGGTCGAACCTCGAAGGTCGACGTCTTTGCTCGTGCCGGGGCCGAAATCCTGCGCCTGAGCGCCGAATCCATTCGTATCCTGAGCGAGGAGTTCGGAGACTTCGACAATCGCCTGTCGACTCTGCGTCGACACGCGATGACTGAACGAGTCCTCCGACGCCACCCCATGTTTGACGGCCTGTCTGAGGTCGAGCGCGTGCGCATCATGGAGATGTTCACCGGTATTCGCCTCAAAGCCGGAGACAAGCTGATCGAACAAGACGTGCCGACGCCAGGGCTCTTTGTGCTGCTCGACGGAACCGTCGAAGTGGTGACCACAGAAAACGGAATATCGACTCGACTCGCGACACTTCGCTCAGGCGACATGGTGGGCGAAATCGGTCTCGTGGCAAACACACCGGCCACGGCAGCTTGCACGATGCTCGAGGAAGGCCACGCGCTTCATCTAGGTCGTGCCGATTTTAAGGAACTCGTTGCCAGGTATCCGGAGGTCGGCAACTACGCGCAAAGTCTGGCTGAAAGCAGAATTTCTGAGGTGAACGCCGACGAACTTGTGGAAGCCGACTGATTTTTTTTGAAATCCTACACAAGGTTTCTACGTTGTTAATGCAACGAGGGAATGGTTTGCATGCCTTCGTGCGTTGAATAACTGGAAGACGACTAACACTACGGACAGGAAACTCATGAAGCGACGATCTATCATTTCACCTCGCGGCACCGCCCTCGGGGCGTTTGCACTAGCCAGTCTCTTCGTCAGCCACGCGGCTGCGAGCGACCTTCAGACCACATTTAACCAATGTTTGGCCGGGGCTACACCCACGACTCAGAACGCACGACCTGTCGGAAACGCTCAGGCCGTATTTGGCTCTGAGGTTATGGATACGGATCCAACAGGCGATCAAGTCATCCTCGATTTTGTCGATTCAGTCTCCGACGAAGAGGCACACGCTTTTGCCAGCACGTTCGGCCTCAACGTGCGTTTGAATTCTTCGTACGCAGACGATGCCAATATCTACATCGCCGATGTACCCGAGGGACTCGTTCCTGCGATTCGTGACTGTCTGGCTGGCAACGAACTGCTCGAAAACGTCGAAGAAAACGTTGAGTATCAAATGCTCGGCGCCCCCAACGACCCGCTCTATCAGTTCCAATGGAACTTTAAGCAGATCAACGCCGAAGGCGCGTGGTCAGTCTCGACAGGGAAAGACGTCGTGGTGGCCGTCATCGACACGGGCGTCGCGGCTCAAGACGCACCTGACCGAAACATCAAAGCCGCAAAAGACCTGGCCGGTACCGGCATGGTCGGCGGTTATGACTTCGTCGACGACGATGCGTTTGCTTGGGACGGACACGGACATGGCACACATGTCGCGGGAACCATCGCGCAGACCACTGACAACAAATACGGAGTCGCCGGACTGGCGCACGGCGCCAAGATCATGCCCCTCCGCGTGCTGAACTCTCGCGGCTTCGGACAGGTCGCCGACATCGCGGACTCCATTCGATTTGCCGCAGATAACGGCGCACAGGTCATCAACATGAGCCTGGGCGGTCCCCTGCCCTCGCTGGTCATGAAATCGGCGATCGATTACGCCCATAAAAAGGGTGTCACAATCGTGGCTGCGGCCGGCAACGGCGGCAAACGCGCACCAAGTTATCCTGCGGCCTACAACCACGTCATCTCGGTTGCAGCGACGCAGTTCGACCGTAACACGACCTTCTACTCGCAATGGGGCGACTACGTAGATATCGCCGCACCAGGCGGAAATACTCGAGTCGATCAAGACAAAGACGGACGACCTGACGGCGTCATGCAGGAGACCCTCAAGGACGGAAACACCGCTGTTCACGATTTTGCGCTCTACATGGGGACGTCGATGGCTTCGCCTCATGTCGCAGCAGCTGCGGCCCTTGTGATCGCCCAGGGCGTGACGAATCCAGACAAAGTGGAAGAAATCCTGAAGGGTTCTGCCAACACAGATCTCAAGAAGAAGTACTCGCCCAAAGAATATTCAGAACGCTACGGTGCTGGATTGCTTCAGGCCGATGCAGCTGTGAAGGCCGCGGTTGTGGATCAGGGCAGCACGCGTCTCGGCGCAGGCTTGTTACTGGGACTCTTGGCGTTCTTTGGATTTGGACGTCGGTCTGCGATGACCGGTTCGAAATCACTCTACGCAACGGGCATCGTGTTTGGCGCCAGCGGACTCTTTTTCCTTCCCCTCATTTTTGGGGATATGGGAATCTTGGGAACCGCAGCGACATGGCTCGCACGTCCGATGGCTGAACTCGACCAGCTGATCCTCGGTTGGCATCAGACACCGATCTTCGCCAGCGTCTTGATTCCAGTGGGCGCGGTGGCGTTCCTCTACGGGCACAAGAGCCTGAGATTCCTTGCGGCCGGTCTCGCGATTGGGTTTGCAGGATTCTTGATGGCAGAGAGCGTGTTGATGACCTCCGACGTTTTGTGGATTCCCGGCATCAATGTCCTCGACCGACTATGGTTGGGAGTGAACGGAATTCTCGCCTTCGGGCTTGGTGTGCTCGCCTCACGCGACTGATCGCATTGAATAATCGACCTTAATGGCCCCTTCTGGGGCCATTTTTTTTGGCAAGTGCCAATGCGGTGATATTTCTGGATGGCGGAATCAACTTCCGCGAACGACATGGAGGTCGAAAATGAGTGAAGTCCGAAAACAATCTCGCGTCGATTGTGACATCATCTTGAACAAAACCGAGCGCGGCATGATGAATGTTGCTCGCGCAACAAACATCTCGCTGAGCGGCATGCGCATCCAGAGACTTCTGGATCCCTACGCAAGCGCCGACGAGAATATCCAGTTTGAACTTGAGCTGCCTGGAACCGAAGAGCCTCTGGTCCTCAGCGGCAAGAAAGTCTACGAGGGTTCCGACCATTTTGGTGTTCGGTTCACAGAAATCTCGCACCGTCACTTCATTCGACTTCGTGCGTGGATTGCCGAGCACACGCTTCCCCAGCAATTACCAGCATTTCACTAAAATCTGCTGAAGAGCGAAAGACCGAAGAGGTGCCCTGTGCACCTCTTTTTTTGTGCCTACGTTAGTTGAGTGACTCACGACCGCCTCGCCGTTATAGTGTCGGCGTGAAAAATCCGCACTTGGAGCCCCTCATGCCGAATCAAATCGCGACCACGATACGAGAATTGCCACTGTTTAAGCACCTCTCCGACGAATGGGTGAATCGCCTTGTTGAAAACGCTAGGGTCATCAACGTCCCGGCAGGCGAACAACTCATCGCTGAAGGGAAAATGGTGGATGAGCTCTTTGTCGTTGCAGAAGGTGTTGTCCGAGTTTGGACAAATGGTCTGGGACGCGCGGTGGAGCTCAAACAACTCGGACCGGGCAATTACGTCGGCGAGGTCTCGCTGCTTTCGGGCAAGACCGCGACAGCAACTGTGGAAGCCCATGAAGCGACCACGGTCGTCGCAATTGGCCGCAGGGCAATCATCGCTCTGGTAGAGAGCGATGAGACGGTTAGAAAAGTGCTCGAGGGTGTCACCTTGGCCAGGGCCAAAGACACGCTCGGGAAGGTCTTGCAGTAAGAGAGGCGCGGAATGAATGCACTGTCGAAGTTTGCCAAATGGATGATGATTGGCGCGCTGGTTTCAACGCTGGCGAGCGCTTGTGGAAGTGACGGAGAAGAACCCTATGTGCGCCCCGTTGGGAGCGGTCCCTGGGTTCTCGTAGACCTCTACCACACCACCAAACAAAACCCCGTCGATTACAAAATGGACCGCAACACCTTTGGTTATCAGGGTGTCTTTGCGTTCTGGCGCGCCTTCGACCACATGACCACGAACGGCATGAACTGGACGGCGTTCCGTACAGTCCCGATTTCTGCCGAAAGACTCGAGGGATTTGACGCACTCTTCATCAACTTGGTGTCGAGCGATAATCCTGATTTTACACCCGAAGAAATCACCGCAATCCAAGAATTTGTCTTCAAGGGCGGCGGTCTCTTTGTCATCGCTGACCACACCAATGTTTACCGACACGCCGAACGCGTGAACCCCATCCTGAAACCGATGGGCGTGCAAATCCACTATTCGATTGCCACCGATACCCCTCCGGAACATTCGGTCGCGGGGATCGCGTGGATCATGGTTCGGGATTTTGTGGATCATCCTGTGACCCAAGGCCTGAAAATGATCAGCCTTCAGACTGGCGGACCGATGCAAACGCCGAACGCAGCGGGTGGTGTTGCATTTACCTCCGATGAAGCCTTTGCCGACTTCTGGGATGAAACGGACCCCGGTGGATTCTACGGAAACTGGACCTTCGATGGCGACGAGGCTGTTGAGCCTAAAGGCCCGCTAGAGGTCGTAACGGCCACGACATACGGACAAGGTCGTGTCGTTGTTGTGGGGGACCAAAACATTTTTGGCGATTCGTATCTGCACTTCGGAAACAACTTCGAGTTGTTCATGAACGCCATGGATTGGGTCACAAAGAAAGAAGGCAAACCCCTTCGTGAATACAAACCTCGCGGGACCAATATTGGTTTTTATCAGCCCGCGTCGGAATATCGCGCAGGCAAAGGTGGGAAAGATGGCAGCTTCTCGTACTACGTGAACGGTAACCGTGACCTCGACGTGACCCTGAAAGGCTCCGTGGAAATGGACGGCCTCGATGACGCGATGATGTTGATGAATCCGACTGTGGCGCTGTCAGCGGCGGAACTCGACGACTTGAGCAAGTACTTGAGGCCTGGAAAACGACTGGTTGTGACGTTTGAATCCGACCGAATGAGTCAGGCAGCCGTGGACGTCCTCAAGAAAGTGGCCCCTGACTTCAACGTCAACGGCGTTGGCCTTTCGGAATCGTCGAAGCTGACGTCCTCAGTTGCGGCCGAGCGTGTCGAAATCGCGACGCTGGACGGCCGAGGCACCCTTGAAAGTTCTAAGATGACCCTCCTTGGCACCACGATTGCGACGTTGAAGAGCCAAGAGGATCCCGTGGAAACCCTTTTGGACACCACCAGCACATGGGGAGAACCTCTTCTGCAGGCAAAGCTTGGTGATAAGACCGTAGATATTGCGCGGGTGAAGTCGGTCAACGGCGGAGAACTCATCATCTTCCTGCAAGACGAGTTCTTTCGATCGGCGACGATGGGCGAGTACTTACATGCTCCCAACGATAAGAATAAGGATGCCCACCTGCTTCAGTTCAGCCTCCAGAACTACCTCAAGACCCCGATAGCACCATGAAGTTAATGAGATGGGGACTTGTGCTCCTGATCCTCGTCGTCGCCCTACCCGCCTTGGCCGCCACCGGACTTCGACTCAGCTTCGAACAGCTGTGTGCGGGTGCGGATGCGATCGCGGTCGTCGAAACCCTCTCGGTCCGCTCATTTGAGCGCGATGGACGAATTCTCACGGCCACAACGTTCACGGTCAACGAGACGCTCAAAGGAGAGCTCTCACCGACCGTCGAAGTCATTCAGCTCGGAGGACGAACCAAAACTCTGGCGACACGTGTCGCTGGAATGCCCACGTTTGTTCCAGGAGAGAAGGCCGTTGTATTTCTGGAACGCCCTAACGATGCGACGCATTTCGTGATCTACGGCATGCAACAAGGCAAACTTGTGATTCAAGGCGAACAGGTGATGCCCGCCGTCGTGACCATGCACCTGCTGGGCGCAGATGGCAGTGACGTGTCGCCCTTCAACGAAACCGCGATGAGTCTGCCCGCTCTACGAGCGCGCGTCATCAAAGCCAAAGTTGGTGAGCAATGAAGCCGCTCATCGCGCTCATTATGCTTTGGTCCGCGCCGGCGCTGGCATTCGTGCCGACGCTCACATGCACCGAGTCTGGGGATTACGCCTGTCAGGTCAACGAGGTTCCAAAACAGGTGAAATGGAAAAGCCTTTGCATAAATTGGTACATGAACGAGGCCGGCACCAAATCGATTCCTGGTGCGGCCGATGGCACGGCTGGCCAAGGGCTTGAGGACACGATCAAGGCCAGTTTCGAAACGTGGAACGCCGTTACGTGTCAGGACCTTAAGCTCGTGTACGGCGGACGAACGGACGACGACCGGGCTGCGACGGATGGCAAAGCCAATATCGTGGTGTTTCGCGACGACGATTGGCGTTTCGCTAGCAAGACCGCCTTCGCCATCACCAGCGTCACCTACAACCCAGATACGGGTCTGATCGTTGACGCAGATATTGAATTGAACGCGTTTTACCACACGTTCACGATCGGGGACCAAGACGTCAATATCGACGTTCAGAACACGATCACGCATGAAGTCGGCCATTTTGTTGGCTTGGACCACACACCGGTTCCCAACGCGACCATGGTGGCGAGTGCGGCAGTCGGAGAGACTCTCAAACGATCGCTAGAGCGTGACGACATCGAAGGGGTCTGTTCGATCTACCCAACCGACGCGCGGACCGATGCCTGCTCAACGCCGCCCCCACACGTCAAGACAGATGACACAGCGGATAGCGGCTGTTGCACAACCGCACCGGGCTCACCCAGCCGAACTCCCATCTATGCGATTTTGGCCGGAATCGGCTTGATCATATTGCGTCGACGAGCACGCGCGTAAGGGCCAGGAAGCCGTCAAAATCAACGCGTTCTGGACGGACGTTTGGATCGAGACCCGCACGTTCCACCGCATCAACGGCCACTTCTCGAGTCAGACCGATGGTTCGCAGGCCGTTTACCAACGTCTTTCTACGGACGTTGAATGAGCCCCGAACGATTTTTTCGAAGCGCTTTCTTTCGACCATGTCCGGGATTCGAGTCCCGATGATCGGCTCAAAAACCACCACGGCGCTATGAACTTTGGGCGGCGGCCTAAACGCCCCGGGGGGCAAAACCATCACTCGCCTAACCTTGGAACGAAGCTGCATCGCCAACGTAAGCGCGCTGTACGCATCATCCCCGACGTTGGCGCAGATTCGATCCGCCACTTCTTTTTGATACATCAGCGTCAGACTCTTGAACGGAAACTCCAAGAGCGAAAATGTGATCTCGTTGGCGACGTTATACGGCAGGTTCGCGACGCAACTCCACGTCTGGTCTACAAAGCCATAGTCGATTCGCCGAGCGTCGCCTTGCACCAAAGTCAGCCCGTGCGGGACCAATTCATGGGTCAGAAACTCGCACGCGTCACGGTCAAGTTCGACCGCCTTCACGTTCGCGCCCCGCAGCATCAGCATCGATGTCAGCGTGCCCGGCCCTGGACCGATCTCCAACACGGAGTCTCCCTCAGCAACCTTCGCCGAGTCCAGAATCCGCCCCAAGATCGCAGGGTCGTACAAGAAGTGCTGGCCAAATCGTTTTTTTGCTCGGTACTCGTAGCGATTCAACAACTCATTCGGTTCAGGAATCATCGGTCAGCCGGCACGAAGAGTACCGGATGCTGCGATCCCAGAAACACCTTATGAGACGTCGTCCCTAAGGGTGAATCGGAGTCATAATGGCGTCGTCCTAACACGATCAGTCCCGCGTTTTGCGCCTCTGCTGCCTGCAAAATCACCCGCCATCGCGGCCCGATTTCAATATGGTGTTTCACCACCATCTTCTTTTCACTCCAAGCCGCCAGTCTGACCTGAAGCTCCGTCTCAGCCCGACGAATGAGCTTTTGATAGAATTCGGCAAACTCCTCCGCGTCCTCATCGCCCTGCTCCACGCCAATGATGGGCTCGATCGCCGTTACCACGTGCAGCGCAGCTTGATTCTGAGTCGCCAAGAGCACTGCCATTCTTTCGGCTGCCGCACTCCTGTCGCTGAAGTCTGTCGCTATCAAGATCGACCCAATTCCGATGTCATCCATAAAGAACCTCCAAATTACAGGGCGATGATAGTCACCGAACCACGAATTTCCACCACAACAGGGTGCATAATCTGCACACCTGTCGTACGCTACCTCGGTCATGAGAAGGTTAACCATGAGTCGTTTTGTTTTGTTTGCGTGGCTATTTGTTGCTGCGTGCTACCCACCGATCGAAGAAACCTGCGCAGATGTTGCACAATCTCAGTGTGACCTCTGCTTAGAGTGCGGCGAGGACTTGAGCCGAGCCTGTGGCTTGGCCAGTGGCGATGACTGTTTGGAAACATTGACCCAGCGCTGTGAAAACCAAGCCAGCACGCTTGAAGACCCCAAGAGTGCGGTTGAAACTTGTGCCGACGCGATCTCCGCTTGGGGTTGTGCGGACGTCCTGCAGACTTCTGCACAGGGACGACCGGCAACTGTCGATGAATGCTCCTATTTCCTGTGAAGTACCCATGAAGTCCCAAAAGATCTTTGTGATGATGCTGCTCTTGGCTTTCTTTGCGTCTCACGTGCCATTCGCTGCGTTCGCACAAGACGAGCCGACGACCACCAAAAAGAAAAAGAAGAAAAAGAAGAAAGAGCCGGAACCGGAAGTCGTCGAGGAGCCAGAACCCGAGCCAGAACCTGAGCCCGAGCCTGAGGAAGAACCGGAACCCGATGCAGAGCCTGCATTCACGGAAAGCCTTGCGGACGACCCCGCCAACCAAGCCGAG
Source organism: uncultured Bradymonadales bacterium (assembly GCA_964394615.1). Classification (GTDB taxonomy): domain Bacteria; phylum Myxococcota_A; class Bradymonadia; order Bradymonadales; family Bradymonadaceae; genus JBFFMO01. The sequence continues at coordinate 106,053 of CAYMYJ010000014.1, forward strand.
TCCACAGACTCGACAGTTTCACTCACTGACGAATTTTCGTTGATTCGCCTCGGTGTCGATGCTGTGTTGCTCGGCGGCGGTGCAGCACTCATCTTAGGCGGCCCGTCCACATTGGGACAGGACGCCACATCGATCGGGGCTCCATCACGAGAGAGCCTCGACTACGATCTTTCGATTTCGTTTCACGGTGACTTGCAGGATGGCTCGCCATTCATGTTCGGGGCGAGCGACATCATTGGTTATAGCCTCGTGGCCATTCCGGGACTTTGGTACGCCTCTTCGGCGCTCAAAGACTGGGCGACGGGCAGCGCGTTCCTTGATTCTCAAACCGACCACACTGGGCTCGCGTTTGCCGGCTATTTTGAAACGATGGCGTACACGGCAGCAGCTACAGGTCTCATGAAGGCCGTGTTCGCACGGGACCGCCCTTACCGGGCGCTGCTTCGAAAGGGTTATGACCCGTCGCTCAACGATGACGCGAACGATTCTTTTGTAGCCGCGTTGACGTCGTTCTCATTCGCGTCAGCGGCTTACGCCTCACAAGACCTGGCAACCTGGCTTATCAAACAAGACATCTCGCCAATCGTCGCCTATTCGTCGAGCTACTTAGGCCTCTATGGCGCAGCGACTTTGGTTGGTCTTGGTCAGGTTTACCAACAAGAAGCTTACTTCTCGGACGCCATGGTTGGCGCACTCGTTGGAACGCTGGTTGGAAACCTCGTGTACGCGACTCATTTTGACGATGACGGAAATCCTGACTCGATGGCGTTTGCACCCACGATGATTCCCACCAACGATTCGTTTGTCGCAGGAATCGGAGTCACCTCAAATTGGTGAGCCGGTAGACCCGACGAAGAAGTCGAAAGCAGTGTCGAACGTAACGGAAGCGATGAGCGCTTCGTCCTCGTTTTCGCTCATGACTTCCAGCGTCTTTGCCGCCGCAAGAATATCCGCGAGACCTTCGCGGAGTCCTGAATTCAACATGATACGGTCTTTGTACTGCCTGTTCGCGTGAGCCAATTCGCGCGCTGTTTGTGCGTCAAGATGGTACGCACCAACGGTCAGGCTCGCAAAATATCCTTCGACAAGGATGGTTTCCAGCGTTCTGATTTCAGCGTGATTGAACACGACTCGATTGGGAGGAAACCCTAGCTCATCGAGACGCTTCATCATCTTAAAAGTCATGTTCACACGAAGGTCTGTGGGTGGCGTGATGATGATGGGAAGGTTCAGCGTCGCTGCCAGCTCCACCTGACGGCAAAAGAGGTCCCATTGCGGTGTCTGGTCACGCCAGACGCCGATTTCCCCGACAGCAACGACGCCATCGACGGCCAGAAGCCGTGGCAACTCTCGCCAAAATTCGTGGTGCGTCCTCCGCGGTCGCTGTTGCGGTAGAATTCCCAACCCGGTGTAAGTGCGAATCCCCATCCGTTCGAGTCGAGAGCGCTCCGTGGTCGCAATCTCGCGCAGGTAACGCACCAACTCGTCGGCGGTTTGCACAGCCACATCTGGATTGCCGGTTATGACCGCGTGCGTCGTGCCAAAATAGGCGAGGTTTCGGAGGTCATCGTCCGGCCGAGTATCGCTGCGAAGTTGGGCATCAAAAAAACGCACTTCAACTCCACTCAAGAGGCCATTCCCGCAGCGGAGGTGCGGTATTCCGCCACTCTCCAGACTTGCCGCCCTCTTTTGAGACCAAGTGGAGGTCACTCACGACCATCGCCTTATCCAGCGCTTTCGCCATGTCGTAGATCGTCAGACACGCTGTGGATGCGGCGACCAGCGCCTCCATCTCAACTCCTGTCTTGCCATTGCACGTCGTTGTCGCTTGGACCGCGATACCGTCGGACATGGCGGCAAACGTGACCTCTACATGGTCCAGCGCGAGCCCATGGCATAAGGGGATCAACTCAGACGTCTTCTTGGCGGCCATGATTCCCGCAAGCCGAGCCGTCACGAGCACCGATCCTTTAGCGATCCGGTCGTTCGTTATCGCAGCCAGCGTTTCTGGGGCCATCCCGATGAAGCCACGAGCACGAGCAATCCGCAGATTTGATCCCTTGCCCGAAACGTCCACCATGTGGACTTCACCGCCCTGATTTAAATGAGAAAACTGGCTCATGATTCGAACGTCCTTGGCATGCACGGCCCATCAAAGGTATGCGTGCTCCATGCTCAGCAAGCTTAGCACGTTCTATTTAGCCTTGTCCCTCGTCAGCTGTAGCGGCCCCCAGCGCGACTACGTGTCAGAGGCCAACCAGGCGCTCGCACAAGGCCGCACACAAGATGCGACGGACCTAGCGACCCTTGCGGTCGAAGAGTCGGCAGACAAGTACACAGCGCGCAAATCACTGGCGCAAGCTCACAGGGCGTTGGCTAAAGAAGCCGAGGCAGCTGGTGATTTTTCTGCCGCGATGGCGTCGCTACGTAATGCGATTGCGGCCGAACCCTCTCCTGCCCTGCGTTGTCCGGATGCCCTTGCCGCGGCGCATATTGCCGCTCGAATACAAGACAGCGACAGTCGATTGGAATTCGCAGGCATGGCTGTTGGCGCAGATCCCGCGTCCGAGGAGGCGCAGATAGAAGCCGCGGCTGCTTACGACGAAGCAGGAGACGCATCGGCCGCGATTCCCCACTACCTGTGGCTTTGGGAAGCCGACCATTCAAAATCAAATTACGGACTGCGACTCGCTGGTCTCTATGCGGCGCAGAACCGACATCGAGACGCAAGTGTGGTCTACGCCGAGGTCCTCGAAAGCGAGCCAGGGAACGTGCAGGCGGCTTTTGGACGCATCGAATCCCTGAGCAAGATCGAACACTTTGATGAAGCAGAACGCGCCTTCAAAGTCTTGCTAAAACGCTACCCTCATAATCCGGCGGTGCTTTACCGGTGGGCGGATTTTCTGGAAATGCGGGGCCGACAACGTGAGGCCGACGAGGTCCGTCGGAGCGGCGAGAAAAAACTACCAGGCGTCAAACGACGAAGAATGCGAAAGCTCCACTAGGGCTCTTGCAGTGCGTCATCCATGATCTCTTTGGCCGACTGATAACGCTCGTCAGGGTTCTTCTCGAGCATCTTCAAGATCACGCGCTCAAGGTCTCTCGACAGGGCCGGATTTACCGAGCGCGGTGACGGTGGTTTGGTGTGAACATGATGGTAAGACAGGTCGCCTTTGAAAAAAGGCACCGTCCCAGTCGCACACTCAAAGATCGTGCATCCCAAACTGTAAAGGTCGCTGCGGAAATCGATGTTCTTCCCGATGATTTGCTCGGGCGACATGTAAAACGGCGTACCGACTTGTTGGGTGTGGTCCTTCTGATACTCGCGCATGAATTTTGCGAGCCCGAAGTCCATGACCTTGAGCGCCTTATCCCGCGTGATCATGACGTTACCGCTCTTGATATCGCGGTGAATCACACCCTTGCTATGAGCGTACTGAAGCGCCTTGCAGCCGTTAATAAGGATGTAGCGAACCTGGTCTTCGGCGAGTGCACCTTTGCGCTTCACCAACTCCTTGAGCGTCGTTCCTTCGACAAACTCCATCGCCATATAATACTCGCCGTCTTGCTCACCGGCGTCGAAGATCGTGACAATATTGGGGTGGGAAAGCGCTGCGGCCGCACGGGCCTCACGCAGGAAATACTTAACTGCAGTCTCGTTTTCGCGAAGGTTCTCTCCAAGGATCTTGAAAGCCACGATTCGTCCCAGGACGGTGTCTCGCGCCTTGTAGACGATTCCCATTCCTCCGCGTGCCACTTCCTCAAGGACTTCGTAGCGGTGAGGCGAGGAGCCTTCTGGCGCAGCGAAGATGCCACTTGAGGTTGTGCCAGGAATGGTGTTGCGTCTCCCCCGACCCAGAAGCGCTTTTACTCGTAAAGAGACGTCTTCGTAGTTCTTATCGACCGTGAGAATCGCGTTGTAGTGCTCGAGTGCGCCGCTTCGGTCCTGCTCTTCTTCGAGAGCTCGCGCCATTTTGTAATAGAGAGGCAAGGTCGCGACGACGCATTCGCGATCTCCGACAGCTGAACGGTACTTCGAGTAGGCTTTCTCGAAGCGGCCTTGAGCGCGAAGGACATCGCCCTGCATTTCGAGGGCGCGGTGGTAAATCGGATCACGCGAGTCAATATTGGCGAGCGTAGCGAGCGCGTCGCCATAGCGACGGTGTTCAAATTCCAAGCGTCCGGCGCGAAAATAATCGCCCTGGGCCTGAAGCACACGAATCTCGCCGTCGATGTCGCCAGCCTTTCTGAACATCTCGGAGGCGTCGTCAAGGCGGCCTAGGACTTCGGCACAACGAGCAGCGTGTGCGGGTCGATCCGCGCGAACATAATAGTCAAAGGCTTTGGTGAGCTCCCCCATATTCTCGAACGCTTCTGCGGCGTTGGGGAAGTCTTCAAGCTTTTCATAAAGTTTTGCGGCTTTTTCAACGTCACCGGCCGCTGCAAACATTTTTGCCGCGGTGGCAAAATCGCGATCCGCAAGGGCCGCCTCGGCTCTCATCTTCGCCGCCTGAATGGCCTCTCCTGCTTCTTCCAGAACCTGAGCCGCTTTGAGAGGCTGGTGTGCCTGCAGAAGCAATTGAGCGGCTTTGGTCAGGTCACCCGTGCTTCGAAGACAAGTTGCGGCTTCCTCGAAGTAGCCGCCATCCTGAAAAATCTGGCTGGCGCGATGAAGGTCGCCGGACTCACGAAGAATCTCACCGGCGCGCAGGGCGAATTTGCGATCGTTGGGAATCGCTTCAAGATCTCCAGAAGCGCGACTTAACGCGTCTTCAAAATGCGATATGAAATTTTCGGCGGCACGAACGGGATCGTTGGCGTTCTCATAGAGCCGACCTGCACGAAGCCATGCTTTGGCTTTCTCGTGAAGCTCCGCAGCTCGCTTAAAATCCCCTGCCAACTCGTACTGTTCCGCGGAAGCCCCGTGTTCGCCCGCTTGAAAGTATTCAGCGGCGGCGGCCATATGCTGGCCAAGCTCTGCGTAGAGTCGAGCGGCCTGCCGTCCGTCTCCGGATTTTTTGTAATAATGAATGGCCTGACCGACGTTGCCGGTCTGTTGATAACTGCGGGCGGCCTTTCCAAAGAGTTTCCCCTCAGCAAAAACCTCGGCTGCCTCGTCGATATGTCCCGCACGCACCAGAAGTTCGCCAGCCGTATCGTGGTCGTTTGCATCGAGTGCAGACTGGATGCGTTCTCTTTGCGAACGTTCCAGGCCGACCGAGGGCGCAGGTGACTTGGACCGGTTGACCTTGATCCAACGCACGATGAAACCGATGACCACAACGACTAAAACTAACGCGATGACGCTGCCAGCGCCCGCGATGACGCTCCCCCAGTTGACACTTTTGTCGGCGCCCGCCGCAATATCGATATGTGTCCCAGATTGGGCACGTATCGACCATGACTCGAGCGCATCGTGAAATCGCACGCGGCCCTCTCAAAAAAACTCTAGAAACGGCCACCAAGTCCCACAACCGCGCCGTCGGGCGTCGGCGAGACATTCAGACTCATGCTTTCGGAGTCCATCGAGTCAACAACCAACAACGTCACTCCGGTTGCCGTTAAGACGCCGCCAACCACGTACATGATGACGGAAGTGTCGTAGTAGGAATTCGCATCCGACTTGAGTCCCTTCAATTCAGAGGGACTCGCACCGGCAGCTCGCTTGTCATAGGCGTTGACATCATCGGTTGCCGACTGGGACAAGAACGAAAACGCAGCGCCCGTCCCCAGTGCGGCCACGCCGACACCCGTGGCAATCCATCCCCAAGTCCCGAGGCTTACCCCGTCGCTTGGTTCGGTGCGATTGTCCAAAACAGCGCTCGCGAGCGGAACCGTGCCTTCCACCAATTCGAATTTAAGAGTCTTTTCTTCGGCGCCAACCGCATCAATGTTGCGGACGGATGTTTCGTAGCCCTCTTTGGCAACAAGAATCGTCGTTCGACCAGGCGGCACATCGATGGAACATGGCGTGGTGCACAATGAATCAGTTTTGATGTTTGTCAGATAGACCGACGCCTCGGGAGGAGACGATTCGACCTGATAGCGGGCGGGAAGTTCGGCCCTCATCTCGTTGATTCGCGCACTGACTTTTTTGGCAGTCTTGTCGTCGGGCACAGCATCAATGAACTGCTCATAATAATGAACAGCTTCAAAATTCTCGCCGATTTTCTCGGATGACAAACCCAAGCGATACAGGAGCGAAGGGTCGGGATAAAGCGAGTACGCCTCACGATAGTCGTCGCGGGCGCCTTGAAAATCCTCGGCATCGAACTTGTCATTCGCGCTGCTAATCAGGCCGAGCACGCGTTTTGCTTTGCTCACGCCCTGATCTTGGGCCGCGGCGATCGACGGATGAAGTGTGCCGACAATCAATTGAGAGCAAAGAGCTATCGTGGCTGCTTGCATCGTTCTTCTAGAAAGAACTTTAGACATCCGCTTTCTCCGGCGCCAATGGGCGAGAATGAGTACGCATCTACAAATTATCTGGAGCTATGGTCGGGCAAAAACCGTCAGAATGCAACTTTCGCAGCGTCACTCAGCAACGACCTGCGCCGAAGTTGGATTCCCGTCGACGACTGGCGAGATGCCAAGTCCTGTGCGCGGAAACGCAAAAAAGAAGGCGAGAAACAAAATCACAAGCACAAGCTCTATCGGGCTTTCGCTCCACCAGTCCCATTTCCAATCTCTATCCATGTCATCCTCGCCGTTTGATACCTGTCTCGAATTCTACACCTAAAAGGCCTCAAGTCACTCGAGTTCACTCAAGATCGTCTCAGCCACTTTTAACCCATCGATCGCAGCGCTCACGATTCCGCCACCATAACCTGCTCCTTCACCCGCAGGATAGAGGTTGCTCAAAGACAGCGACCTCAACGTGTCGCGATCCCTGGTGACCTGAATCGGCGCACTGGTTCGTGTTTCGACGCCAATCAGAAGCGCGGTCTCGCTGATAAAGCCCGGCAGGGTTCGTTCAAAACGCTTGATGCCGGCCTTTAATAAATCGATCACAAAATCGGGGTAACAGCTCGAAAGGTCGGCTGGAGCAACCCCAGGTTTGTACGTGGATTTGCGAACCTCGGTGCTCGCCTTGCCGGCAATGAAATCCGGCACACTCTGGGCTGGTGCAATAAACCCACCGCCGCCAAGTTCGTAGGCGCGCCGTTCCGCCTCAAGTTGAAATGCCATGCCGTCGAGCATGCCATCAAAATCCCCGAGCTCAGGAATGTCGCCAAATTTGCCAAAATCACCGGGCTCCACCGTGACCACAAGGGCCGAATTCGCCCAGTGGCCCTTTCGACTCGCGTGGCTCATGCCGTTGACGCAGATATGCCCTGGCATGGTTGGAGAAGGCACGACCTGACCACCTGGGCACATACAGAAGCTGTACACGCCTTTACGCGCGTCGCCTTCGCCAAAATTGGCCGCCAATCGGTAGTCGGCTGTGGGCAAGTCTTCGAGGCCTGCCCAGCGTCCGTATTGGATTTGGTTGATGAGTTGCTGCTCGTGCTCGACTCGGAATCCAACGGCGAAGGGCTTTTGCACCATCGACACGCCGCGTCCAGCCATCCAGCGATACATTTCGCGGGCAGAGTGGCCAACGGCCATCACAACCCGATCGCACTCGATAACTTCTCCATCACGAAGCACAACGCCGGACACGACGTCCCCTGCGACCGTCTTGTCGATCACAAAATCCTTCACAAACGCGCCGAATCTAACTTCGCAGCCCTCGCCTATGAGTTGGCTTCGAAATGATTTGCAGAGTGCGACCAACCGGTCGGTTCCAAGATGTGGTTTGCCTTCCACGAGGATTTCAGGAGGTCCACCGAGTTCGACGATGGTCTCAAGGACATGCCGGACTCGCACGTCGTTGACCCGCGTGTAGAGCTTGCCGTCGGACCACGTGCCCGCCCCTCCCTCTCCGAAACAAATATTCGAATCTTCCCTCAGTTCACCTTTATGCATCAGGGCTGAGACGTGCCGGCCCCGAATCTCAACAGGCTCTCCGCGATCAAGGAGCACAGGCTTTAGCCCTGCAGCAGCGAGGCGGTGAGCGCAGAATAGACCTGCGGGCCCAGCTCCAATGACCACGACCCGATCTTTGCGTCGTGGATGGAAAACCCGCGGCGAAAGTGTCGCCGGATCGGGGCATTCCATGACCTCGTTGGGAAGTACTTTCAGCGGTTCGCGCAACACCACGTCGACGTTGCAGATATAGTGAGGCCGTTTGCGCGCATCCATGCTTCGCTTGACCAGTTCAACCGACACAATATCGTCGAGCGCAACACCAAGCTTTTTGGCTGCGCGTTGATGCAAGACCGCTTCGTTTTCGCCGAGCGCGCGCACCAATCCTTGGACACGTAATCGCTGGTTTTTGTCTTTCATGACTCAGCCTAGATGTGACAAGGCCATCCCGATTTCCCTGGCCAATTTCTGCGCGTCGCCGGTGACTTCCCGGCTGCGCTCTTTCTGGCCGGCCTTGTATAGTGCGCGCCCAAGACGCGCAAGGCCCTCGGCGTGACGCGGCCTCGCAGATCCGAGGTTAGAAAGCGTCTCGACCGCCGACTCCATGCGAGCCAGCGCATCGTCCACGCCTTCGACTTCTCGCACCGCCAATTCGCTGACGAGCAGCTCGGCACCACACCATAGGGGAACATGACCCAGACCATCGGCGAGACGGCGAGCCTCCATTCCTCGTGCTCTTGCGGCGTCCAGCTCTCCGCACATCATATGCGTCTCCCCCAACTCAAGCAGGGCTTCGACACAAAGCTCAGGCGCGCCAAAATTCGTGGACACATCAAAAGCCTCGGCCAGAGTCCGCCGAGCCGCCTCAAACTCACCTGTGACGCGCAGAAACGCTCCACGTCCAATGAGGGCAACCGCGAGGCCGTCGTTCGCAGCGTCGTCACGAGCCACCGCCACGGCCTCGTCAAAGAGACGGCCTGAAGCGTCGAGTTCGTCACGCCAAAAACGGATCTTGGCCAAATGAGACCGAACGATGACTTCGCCCGAGACGTTTCCAAAGTGCTCAAATTGAGCCAGACACGAGGTAAGTCGCTTTTCTGCCTCAGCCAGGCGGCCCTGAGAGACCATCATCCGCGCCTCGGTCAGGCGAACCCAGGGCTGCTGCCCGTGAACCGGCAACACGTCGCGGAGCCGCTCGATCCACAGCTCGACGACATCCAACATGCCTTGAGCAAATCCCAGATCTGCACCAACCATGCACACGCGGAACATCAACCAATCCAAGGTCGTGCGCTCCGCGATATCCCATGCGCCTTCGACACTCGTGCGAGCGACCTCCAACTTATTGAGTCTCAGGCTGGCTTCGGCGAGTTTTAATAAGGTCTGGGCTTTCTCGGCTCCGGTTTGTTTCGCCGCCGCTTGGGTCCAGTGGTCGGCCGCTTGAGCCAATTCTTTAGACGAGCGGTTATCACCTGCCATCTCCAGCCATACTGCGGCACGATCGTGGCCAGCTGCTTCCATATGGCGAGCGATTTCAAGCACGTCACCCTGCCCGCGTTTCCAATTCCTCTCGAGGCGTTCTGCGATTCGACGGGAAATAGAGCGGCGCCACTCCGGGTTCATCGGGGCCACGATCACGTCTTGGAGATCCCGGTCAATCAGGCGCAAATGTCGGCCATTTTCGTCGAGATCCAGATGAACGAATTGCCGCCATCGCAGCATCTCTATATTTCGGTCCACTTCAGTGGGTTCGCCGCCCTGGGTCAGCGCAATCTTGCGAAGCGTGGACCACTCTACTGGACGATTCATGACCGCCAGGATCTCGAGAAGCTCTCGCCCCGTGTGGCCAAACCCCGACAAACGCCGGCGCAACGATTCCTTCTTTGAACGCGGCAGTGAAAATCCAACAAGGTCCTCTCGTGAGAGCGACCACTGGATGGACGACCGACGCGACAGAATCCCTGAATCAATAAGATGCCGTGAGAGCTCTTCCACGTAAGAGGGGTCGCCCTTTGAATTCCCAGCCACTGTCGCCATCCAGTCGGCCGGCATTCGGTCAACGCCCAGGCGGGTTTCAAAGAAATACGCAACGTCGGCTTCCCGCAGGCCTTGAAGCTCAATGATGTCGCAATCGCTGACCTCGCCAAGGCCGTCAATACGGGCCTCAGGCTCAGCCGCGAGAACCATCGAGGGCCGTTGAAAACCCGTACCGCCGTCGTACCATTTCTTGAGCAGATCCAGGGTCGCCGTGTCGGCATGCTGACCATCTTCGACAAAAAACACGATCCGGTCAGGCTGCATCATGACGATCATGTCTTCCAACGACTCACGAATCCAATCCCTGTCACTGGTGTCGTCGTTGTCTGGTGATGAGCCAAGCCACTCCGCCAGACGGCTCAAGAGCGTGACATTGGGCCGTAAACGCTCGCCGATCGCCAAACCACGGCCTTCAGCCAGGTCGGTCATTGCGCCGAGCATGGCAAGCGCCAACTCAAACCGCATCATGTTGGGATGGCACACAAGATCCACGACCACGAGCCCGGCCAGTTTGACCGCAGCTGCAACCTCGTGAAGAAGCCGTGATTTCCCGATTCGTTTTTTTCCGCGAACCAGACGTAAGCGACCGCGTGTTTCAATGGCGAGCGAGTCCACGACCCTGTCACACATCGCGGTTTCTTCGTGCAGAATGCCGCGTTCGAAATACCCGCGAAGCACCGGTGGCGCGGCGATATCTAAGTTATTTGCGAGTTGACCGGTCGTGACCCACTCAAAAGCGCCCGAATCCGCCGCAAGCGCTTGCAGCGCCTCGCCCGCATCCATGTAAACAAGGTCAGCCACCTGGCGCAGCAGCACCATGGTGAAACGGCTCAAGTTCAACGGCACGGCTGGGTTGAGTCGATGCGGGTCGGGGGGGCGGAAATCCTCTTCATTCGTGGGCGGATCTTCTTTGGTACGAGGCCCAAATGGGAGCACACCGCACATGCCGTAATAAAGTGTGACCCCAAGGCTGTAGAGATCGGATTGAAACTCGCCCTTTTCTCCCCGAATGATCTCGGGGGCCATGTAGGAACGAGTGCCCCCGCGAAGCGTGTCCCTCTTGGGATCGGCACTTGAGAGTCCAAAATCCACGAGTTTCGCCATGGGGCGCGCGCTGGCGTCGTCGAGCCAAAGCAACATCACATTCGCAGGCTTGATATCGCGATGAATCATGCCCATGCCGTGCAAGTAGCTCAGTCCATGGAGCAATTGCAGTGTGATGTCGATCATCCCCTCGGGCTGAATCAGCGCACGAGCGTCCTGCATCGAGAAACCATCGATGTACTCTTCAGCAAGAAACACCCCGCCATCGGGCAGCGAGCCGTAATCGTAAACGCGGACCAAATTTGGATGGTCGAGTTTTGAAAGGATCTCGAATTCGCGCTTAAGCATCTTGCCCTGAACGGTCGCAAACGCCTCGGCCGAGAGCACCTTAACCGCGACTTTTCTGCCAGGAACCTCAACGTCTTCGCAAAGATAAACCGCGCCACCAGCTCCGCGACCGAGTGGTTTATCGTACGCGTATCTGCCAGCAAATATTTTGCGTCGGTCACCTTTCAAAGTGCGCTCCTGAGGTCGAATCTTAATGTTAAAAACACTAGCCCATAAGGCGTACAGCCCGCAATGCGCAAGGGTTGCCACACCACGCCAAGTCGTTCTACAAGCCAATCGTCCAACACGGAGAATCCATGCGCGCACTTATTTTGGCCGGCGGATCCGGCACTCGGTTCTGGCCACTTAGCCGGGCGGCTCAACCCAAACAATTGGTCTCGCTTTGGGGTGGGAAACCGATGATTCGCCACACCATCGAACGCGTGTTGTCGTGGGGCGAAAACAACGTGTTTGTGGTCTCGGGGCTTGGACTGAAGGACGCTACGATCGAGGCCGCAGGGTTGCCCGAGTCTCAATTCGTGTTTGAACCCGCGGCTCGCAACACCTGTGCGGCAATCGCGTTGGGCTGCATGAACCTGGATCCGTCAGATATCGTGGCCGTCATGCCTTCCGACCATTTTGTTCGTGATGTTGCGAAGTTCCGCAACACGCTCGAATTTGCGGAAAATCTGGCGGAAAATGGGTCGATCGTCACGCTGGGAATCGAGCCGACGCGCCCCGAAACAGGCTTTGGTTACATCCAAGCAGGCAAAGCGCTGACCTCCGACGACTCGGCTGGCTTCGTGGCCAATGAAGTGAACGCCTTTGTCGAAAAGCCGTCCCACGACAAGGCATTAGAGTACCTCGCTGAGGGCGGCTATTTCTGGAATGCGGGAATCTTTGTGTTCCGCGTCGACACGTTTTTTGCGGAACTTGCGAGGCAAAAGCCAGAGATGGCTGCGAGTTTTGACCGCATGCGCAAAAACCCATCGCTTATTGCGACCGAATTTCCGAAAGTCGAAAAAATTTCGGTCGACTACGCTGTGATGGAGCAGGCCAAACGCATGGCTGTCGTTCCCGCAAATTTTGGCTGGTCGGATGTTGGGCATTGGGCGGCTCTTGATGAAGTGTCGACGGTCGACTCGAATGACAACATCGTGACGGGCGAAGTTCACCTTTTTGAGACCAGCGGTTCCGTCGTGTACGCGGCTCAGCCCAACAAAGTCGTCACCGTGCTGGGAATGAAGGATGTCGTGATTGCCGATACACCCGATGCGTTATTGGTGATTCCTCGAGGTCGAGCCCAAGACGTCAAGACCATCGTCGAGGCTTTGCAGCGCGAGGGACTGGGGAACTTCACCTAATCCAGTCGGAGCCTCTGTCCATCAAAGGCAGTCACAGCGCGGCCATCGAGCGATTGGCGCACCGCGAAGAGGGGCAAATCAAGATCCACCACGTTTTGTTCGGTGGCCGAGGGAACCCGATGAAGCCTCGTCAGGCCCGGACCGGGAATCTTGAACTCGAGGTCCTCGTCGCTGAATAGGTCGCGGACCAAGCCCTGCCGATGTTCGTCAAGCAGACCGGGTGGACTCGGTATCCGAAGCAGCGACGTGTCCAGCCACACAGATTCTGACTCCGGGTGCAGACGCGCAACGCCCAAAGGCACCAGGAGGTCGTTGATCAGGGCATCAACCCACGTCTCAAACTCGGGGGAGTGAAAGGGATCCGTCATGAAACTGGCGCGTTGCACGGGGACGTAAAAGCCGACCTCGGGATGTTCAAGGACTTGATAAATATGGCTGAATGTCGAAAAAGCTGACACGATCTGGAGCAACTCAGCGATGGCTTTTTTGGAATACCAATAGTCGGTGCCCAACATCGAGATCAGGTCCAAGAACACAAGCTTTGCGGTCCAAATCACACCGTTCACGATGCCTAGCTCTGCGATCAAAAGGTCTTCTGAGCTGTCTTCGACGTCTCGCAGGCAGCCAGCACCGGTGAGCATGGGCTCAACCCCATCGTAGCGCATCCAAATCGGAGTGAATTCCTTGGCTCGCTTCAAAACCTTGAGCATCAAGTGACGCCACACGTCGTCAAGGCCCACTGCTTTAGCCAGATTTTGATCCACATGGGTGCCAACAAAGCCCGTACACCACTCAAAGAGCACGTGTCGGACAAAGGCTGCCCTGGGGAGGTCGAGCGTCGTCTCGAAGGCCTGTTGACTGACCAGCTTCCCATCGACGGGGGCAAAAAGTCCGAGCTGCATCGCCAGATCGACGTTTTGCTTCCAGTGCGCCAGGTCGTGTCCCCCCACTCGCCGCAATCGCTCAGCGGTTTCCGGCGACAACTCGCCTGAATGCCAGAACAACTCGCCAGCCTCGGATTCAATCACGAGCCATTTCAACGTGGTTTGTAGGTCGGAACGAGGCGTGTCGTCGCGCCGTTGGGCTGTCAGGCCGACGCCTTCGTAAGTGTCTGCAACCCAATCGAGAAGCCAGGTACGTCCGAGTTCCCAAACCTGCTGCCAGAGTTCTTCTGGAACCACCAACATCGAGACTTCTTGTTCATTGATCCGAAACACGACACCGAGCGAGAGCAGCGTCTCTGCAATGTCTCGCTCCATCGCTCGCTCATCTCGCCTCATGAACGGAACCACTTTCGCGTCCCTATTATCCCGGCTCGCGGTCTCCAGTTCGTAACCAAAAACCTCCTGCCAAAAACACACTCCTCCCAACTCGATCGCCACCATCGCAGCGCCCAGATAATCCATGTCCGGCAGGCGTACGATGATTTCGGTTAGAGCTGTCGGCTGGCCAAGCTTTTCGGCCAACGCGATGATCGCGGCCATACGGCCATCACAACCCGTGAGCTCCCAGGCGTTGGTCATCAAGTCCAGCTCTGCCTGAGAGCACCCACCAAGCAGCGTCATCAGCGAGGTTCGAGTTCCCACCAAGAGGGGCGTAAGGATCGCGGACCAAACCCCTGGAAACACCGTATGGGTCGCCTTCACGTCGCTCAGCAACCCGAGCTTAACCAGCAACTTACGTGCACGCACTGGACTGGGAAGAATTGGAACTTCCAAGTCGTGATCGAGCGCGATCTCTTGCAGCAACGCCCGGGAGTCATCATCAGCGAGAAGTCGATCGACGATCTCACAAACGTGCTCCGCGTGGTCACATAGATAGGTACCCAAATCCGAGGGCTCGGAACTTGGAGCTTCGTACAACGACGCGATTCGATCTCTATCCGTGTCGGTTAACGATTGGAGGTAGATGATCCAACGATCAAAATGTTCACCAGAGTATGACAATTGGGCACCGTGACGCCTGAATGAAGGCCGGTTAGCTAACACATTTTTGACACGCTACGCAAAACCTACCGCGCTGATCATGGTCATCAGTTCGGGTCGATGCCAATATGAACAAAACAACGTCGAGCACGTCCAACCATGTGTGACGGGAATTTGATGGCCTGCACGTTGTTTGAGTAATGAAGCGAGGAGCCCATGAATCTACAAAACCTAAAGAAACACCAGCGGATTCTGGGACTTATCGCACTTGTCGGCCTCACGATTGGAAGCAGTTCTCTGGGCGCCACGCCACAAAGCTCGTTTCAGTTCGCGGGGGAAGAGTTCTATTACTCGATTCGATTGAATGGCGCGGAAGCTATTCGCGTGGGCGTGCGGGCGGGTGAGGTCAAGTATCGCAAGGGCGTTCCGTATGTACCGATCGCCGGAACCGCCCAATCCACCGGGCTCTTCGATACCGTGTATCCCATCAACGACAAGGCCAATACCTTTGTGAATCCTGAGTCGTTTCGACCGCTTCGATCCGAGAAGTACTTCGACGAAAACGGAGACACACGCGAATACAAAGTCGACTTTTCGCACGGCGCGTTCCGCGCCAAGGTCGAAAAAAACAAAGACGACCGAACCCGAAAATTCTCGATGGCGATCCCGGGAACCACTCATGACATGATTTCATGGTTCTACGAGTTGCGAACGATGGAGAACTTCGAGGTTGGCACGAAGGTCTCGTTTTATGTGTATGACGGCTGGAAACTGAGTCATATCCACGGCAAGGTGAGCGGCAAAGAAGACGTCCTCACCCCCATGGGATGGTTCAAAGCGTGGAAAATCGACATGACGCGTGACGTGATGAACTCACGCTCGCAACGCAATCAGACCCCAAAACTGCGGATCCGCGACAAAGACCAGAGCAAAGCGACGGTTTGGGTAAGTCGTGACGCCAATCGTTTACCGATCAAGATCGCGATCGATACCCCGCTGGGTCAGGGTGAGGCCGTGCTCATCAAACTCAAATTGGCCGCAAAACATTGAAATTAGAGCCTTTGAAGCGTGGCAGCCGAGTCGCCGTCGTGAGCCCCTCGGGCCCGGTCCTCCCTGAACACATCGAATTCGGACTTGAAACCCTTGCAAGTTGGGGGTTGGAGGCCGATGTCATCGACGCCTTCGCTCGCGATCGCGGCTATCTCGCTGGCTCAGATTCACTTCGCCTCTCA
The DNA here is from genome assembly GCA_964394615.1 of uncultured Bradymonadales bacterium. Classification (GTDB taxonomy): domain Bacteria; phylum Myxococcota_A; class Bradymonadia; order Bradymonadales; family Bradymonadaceae; genus JBFFMO01. Next base: position 121,950 of record CAYMYJ010000014.1, read on the forward strand.
GCCCTTCATCGCGCATTTTCCGGCGAGTATGAGGCCGTTTTCTGCAGCCGCGGTGGTTACGGAGCGACTCGAATTGTCGCCGATTTGCAGCCTATTTCGAACCCATGGCTCATCGGCTTCAGCGACATCACCGCGCTGCATCTGCGATTCTGGGACTCCCTTCCCTGCGTTCACGGTCCGGTCCTGAAAAGCTTTCTGTCTCAGCCTCATGGCACAAACAGCCTGCGTCGGCTGCTTTTTGACGCTCCGACGCAAAGGCGATTTGAATGCACTCCGGTCTCGGATGGCACCGCCCAGGGGCGACTCCTCGCGGGCAACCTCTCGGTGCTTGTATCGTGTTTAAATGCCCCGTGGTTTCCATCCCTCGAGGGTCGTATTCTTCTGGTTGAAGACGTGGGCGAGGCCGATTATCGGCTCGACAGGCTCTTCACATCGCTGAGGCTGTCCCAACGGGGCCAAGGACTCTCCGGGTTGATTCTGGGCGACTTCAACGGGTGTGCTGGCGTGTATGTCGACGATGCGGCGATGCCCGACTTCTTGATGCGGCTCGCACGCGAATTCAACATCCCGGCAGTGTCGGGGTTCCCCTCCGGCCACGTGGACCGCAACGAGCCCGTACGACTCGGCTCCATGGCACGCATCGACGGTGCAACAGGCATTGTGGAGATCGAATGACGGACCTCGAATCACGGATCCTTGCCACCCTCAAAGATGATGTCGCTCCGACGGCCGAAACGGTGCCAGCTGTCCATACTTGCACGGCGCTCCAGGCTGCCGTGTGGACAAAGTCCGAAGACATTTCTTTGGCCTTGGGTAAGGCCGCGCCTGACGCCCAAAATGGGCTGAGGCCAAACGTATTCATGGACATCGCGAGTGTCACAAAACTATTCACTGCGACCCTTGCTCTGATGGCAATCGATCGTGGAAAACTAGGGTTCGACACCACCATCGACACGGTTTTCCCCGAGCTGTCATCGCCATCCCCGACGCTATTGCAGCTGATGAACCACTCGTCGGGATTGCCGGCCTGGGACCAGTACTACTTAAGGTATCCGCTGGTGCCGACGGACCTTGAAGCGCAACAGAACCGGGAATCAATTCTGCAAGAAATCCTGAATTCCCCGCGAAATCTCCCCGGTCATTATGTCTATTCGGATCTCGGATATATCTTGTTGGGACGGCTGATTGAGCGGGTTCTCGACGATGACCTCGACTCGTTGGTTGCACGATTGATCACCGGCCCACTTGAGATGGGCAGAACTCGATACGTAAACCAGTTGAAGGGCGACAAGGCCTTGAAGGCCGTAGTCACAGAGATGACGCCTGGGCGCCCTGCCCCGATTTGTGGACTGGTTCACGACGAGAATTGTTTCATTCAGGGAGGTGTTGCCGGACATGCCGGGCTCTTCTCGACCGCAGACGACCTCGTCAGATTCGGTCGCCATATGCTGGATATTCATGAAGGGAAAACGGGAATCCTGAAGCGCACGACGCTGGATCAGGCTTGGTCGAACGCGTCGAAAGCCTTGGATGGCCATCATGCAGCAGGCTGGGACACCCCAAGCGGTGAAGTGAGCAGCGTCGGACGAGGGTTCTCTCGATCCCACACCTTTGGCCACCTAGGGTTTACGGGCACGTCGTTGTGGATCGACACGTCCGCTCAGGTCGTCGCGGCCTTACTCACGAATCGGGTCTTCCCGACTCGGGAAAACCCCAGAATCAAAGACCTACGCGTGAGATTTCACGAAGCCGTTTTGCCAGCTTCGGCGGCCTGAGTCTCGGCATCAGCCTTGGCTTTCGCGACTTCATAGCGTTTAGAGACTTCGGCAAAGCTCTCGTCGACCTCATCGCGAGGAAGATCTCCAGCTTCGAGTTTTTCGTCGGTGAGTTTTCTGATCTCATCGTAAAACGCAACGCCGCGTTCCAAGATCTGAGGATGCTCACCCACGACTTCCAAGGCCTTGAACAACGCGTTTTCCGCCTGAGCGTACTGCCCCACGGCTTCGAAGAACGAAATCAAGTTGATCTGGCTCGTGACATACACCGGCAGTACCGATTCGCCGCCAGCTTCGTACGCAAATTCCGATTGTGACTCCGCAACCTTGCCCCATTTGAGCGCGTCCTCGTGACGTTCTTGCTGGAACAACATCACGCTGAGTTGCTGCGCACCTTGCGCCACTTGCACCGAGATTTGTTTTTTGCCTTCGTCAGGGAGATCCGCAACGACCTCAAGAGCACGATTCATCGCCTTGTTGGCGGTTTCGAAATCTCCTGCGCGCCCCGCGATGACCGCAAGGTTCTGGTTGGCACCAAAGGCCAAATTTGCCGCCTGTGCCATGTTGGCGCCTTCCGCCAACAATGCTTCCGCCAAATCCGTCGCGCGTTGATTGACCTCTTGGCCTCGCGTGAAATCGCCCTTCTGAGCAAGAATTCCCGCAAGGTTAATGCAGGTTGCAGCTGCGTTTCCACGGAACTCGACTCCGTTCTCGATCAACTCGTCGCACATCAAAACTGCGCGTTCATGAAGCGACTGCGCCTCGTCGAGCTTGTTCTGCCGCTGACGAATGAAACCCACTTCATTAAAAATCTGTGCTCGAATTTTGGTCGCTTCGACATCAAAATTCTCGACCATATCCAGAATAATCGCAGCTTCAGTCAATGCCCCTTCCGCGGCCGGAATCTGGTTCTGCCGTAGCGCCTGAGAGCCCTGCTGCGTCAACGCGCGTGCGGCCTCGACCTGCTTTCCCTGCCATTCTGTACTTGCTGCTTCCATGACGAGCCTCACTCTCGAATATTGGGTCTTAACCAGACCTTCATTTCGACGTTTCCAAATTTGATAACATCCCCATGAGTGACCTCTTGAGGACGAAAAATACGTACTTCATTTACATAGGTCCCGTTCGTGCTCGCCGAATCCTGAAGACGGACTCGATCCGCGCGAACCAACAACAACGCGTGATTCCAAGACACAGCCGGACGGGCCATGACCACGTCGTTTTTGTCGCCAGCCCCAACCGTCAGCTCGCCGATGCACATATTATATCTGCGATCAGGCTGGCTGGGTTCGTACAAAAATCCAACGGCCTCGGCCGGCAATCCTGTAGCATCGACCTCATCCACAATCTCGTCGACGATATCGAGCCTGATGCCGACGGCTGTGATTGGATCCGAATCGTCGTCGGGCTTCTTCCCCAGCGTGTGCCCACACAAGCCGCAAAATGTTGCGTCGTGTTTCCAAACGGCTTCACACCCAGGACATACGCGCAAAGGCGTCCCACAAAACGAGCAAAATCGCCCGCCCTTTGGAACCGCACCATTGCACTCAGGACAATTCATTCACCTTCCTCAACACACGAAGGAAGTGCCGAGAAGCCAAAATCCGAAAGCGCAAACGGCTTTGAATCCAGATGCGTTTCCGACCCCTGGATTCGTATCCGAAACAAGGATGACGCGCTCAAATCAGCGTCAGCGCGAGCGGCATCAACCACAACTCCACACGCCACATCCCAGCGGAACACGTGCGAAACGTCGGTGTCGTAGGGCTCGGTGATCACGCGAAACGTGCCGTCACCGCCTGGACCTTGCCAGGCTACGCCGCACGAGGTGCCATCGGCATCACAGACTTCGACGACGATATCGACATCGTCTCCTTCAAAATCACGGACGGAATAGGCGACATCGAGATACCGCGGCACACCACTTTCCGTCACCATATCGAGCGCGCCAATGCTCGTGATTTGAGCCTCCGCGTTGTCGATGTCGATGGTCTCACTGCACCCGGCGAGGCCGAAGAGCAATATCGTAATCCAAACCGTCGTTCTCATCGTTCATCCTGTGACAACATGGTCAACATCTGGCCGTGAATACCCGCCGCACCTGCGACGATTCCTTTTGCGGTCACGTGATAGGGATGCCCTAGGTGATTTGTGACTCGACCACCAGCCTCTTCGACAAGAAGAAACCCGGCAGCCGTATCCCAGGGGCTCAAATTGAACTCCCAAAAACCATCGAGTCGACCGCATGCCACGTAGGCGAGGTCGATGGCGGCCGAGCCTAGCCGCCTCACATTTCTTGATTGCCCCACAGCTTTGATAAAGTGCGGGATATTATCGATGTCGCCGTTGGGCCTGGGCGGAGGAAAGCCGGTGGCCAGCACCGCATTCTGCATGTCATCGACGGACGAAGAATTAATCGCCACACCATTAAGCTTAGCGCCACAACCACGTTGCGCGCTGAACAACTCGTTGCGATTTGGATCGTAGATCACGCCAACCACCAACTCATCGTTCACAGCGAGGCCGATCGATACGCAAAAGACAGGGATACCCTGAGTGAAATTCAGAGTCCCATCGATCGGATCGACCAACCAAACGCGTTCACCCTCACCCGAGACCCCACGTTCTTCACCGTTGAATTCGTCATTCGGAAACACCCGCCCCAACTCGGCGCGAATATGGTCTTCGACCAAACGGTCAACGCGAGTGACGACGTCGTGCGCAGCTTTGTACAGAACATCAAAACCGCGAGCGCGCTCGGCCAGCATGATCTGTCCAGCCTCCCGCGCGATGGCTTCCACGACTCGCTGTTCTATCGAGAAATCCGGCATCGGTTCATCCGTCTAGGGGCGGCGATTGTTCAATCAGACGAGGGTGCCCGTCAAGGCGCCTTGGCCTTGTCTGATGAGTTGGTCGGTCGTTTCTTGGCTCGTTTTGCCACAACCCGCTCAATGTCGGGTGGGCCAACAATCGTCAGCTTGACCTCAGCGATCTGAAGATCCAGCCAATCGTCACCGCTAACTGGTTGTTTTCTCGCCTCAATCGCGTCCGAAAGAGTCTGGCCGCTCTGAAGCAAATCCGCGGAGACCAAAGCCAAACGCGACTCGACCCTGACGATTTCTTTCTCAAGAAACTCGGCATTATGTTCAATTCGTTCCCGCTCAACTTTTTGATCGACAGGAATCTTGGCGAGTTTGAGGATCGACTCTGCGCGGTCGCGCATGACGTCGCCCCGACGTTGCCTGGCCGATGCGTAAGTGGCCCAGGCGCGACGATAGGCCTGGGCGACTTTGCTCAGGTCTGGGCGCTCATTCATCCATACAGGGCGCCCTTCTCCGCGAATCAACATGTCGGCCCGCCCGATCATTTTACCCTGACTCAGCGGCTCCAAAATCGGCACACCCTCGACCCAAAGCGGCTCACGGGTCAGAGAGTTCGAGTTGGAAACCACCACCACATCGGGTCGATCCGAGGCTTTCAACGTCTCGATCAGCGCCTCAGTGTCGCGTGCCCCGAGATTGGACAACAAGATCACGACGTCGACCTTGCCCACTTCCGACATCACGGCAGCAAAGCTTGAGGCTGGGTCTTCGACCTTCAAACCCCGCTCCTGCCAGAAGCCATCGCGAGAAGTGGTTTGTCGCGTTACACCAACCACCAAGACTTTTTTCCCGCCCTTTTCGACGATGACATGGCTGGGCAGCAGTCGGTCCTGACCTTTGTACAAATTCGCCGAGATCCAACCAAATTTAGATCGGGCCGCAAATCCCTCAAAAGCCTCAAGTCCCATCGCAAAATCAAGCTCGCCGGCAAGTACGGCGTCCGGCGGACTCAGGTTAAGCGCGTCGATGATGGTCTCGGCCTCATACCGACCCAACCGCTGTTCAAACTCAGCCGACCGATCCAGAGTAGCGGTCTTAAAGAGGAGGTCGCCGGCATCGACGTTCAGGCTGGCCGTGGGTTTCCAATTTCTGGCTTTCCACCACACGGGCTTTTCGCCGGTATCGGAAACCAGTGTGGCCCGACGAGCAATGCCCCCAAGTGGGTTAGCTTTGCAGCCGCAATCGTCGACCTCACCATGGGTATTTGCAGCGAAGTAGATGCTCAACACGCTGGCATCAGCGACCAGATCTGTGGGCGGCTCGCTGGGCTCACGTTCAAAGCGCTGCTCTCCGTGTCGAACGGCCAGCCCCACAGCATTGCTAAGGCCGCGAACGACTGCGTCCTCGGCGAGCGAATGAACAAGGACGTCCTGCGGCCTTTCTGGTCTGGCAATTTCGGGTGTGGTGGGTGGCGTTTTTGATTCACACGCCGAAACGACGGCGAAACACAGAGCCACGGTCACAAGAAGAGGCTTTCTACTGGCAGGAATCATCTTTTATCGTCTTGAGGCGGTCTCGAGCCTGACCCGAAAACTTGGATTTCGCGTAATCTTTGACCACGGTCTCGTAAAAGAGCTTGGCTTCTTTGCATCGGCCCATCTTGGCGAATGCGTCGCCGGTGCGAAACGCTGCGTCGCCCGCGCGGTCAGAACGCTCATGGTTCTGCATTACTTTTTGATATTCAAGGGCGGCGCTCACCCATTGCGCCTGCGCGAAATAGGTCTCTCCGTTATAAAAAATCGCGTCAGCCACGAGCTTGTCCCGTGGGTACTTTGCGATGAATGCCTCGAACCCCTTTCTGGCCAAGCGGTAGTCCTTGGCCTCGAACTTATCCGCCGCAAAACGAAACAGGTCTTTGGCCGACTCCGGCATGGCCGTGCCCCCACCGTCGGAAAAACGAATGTCCACGTCTTCTTTGAAGAGCTGCAAATCCTGCTGCATTTTCTGCAGCCGAAAGTCACTTTCTTCCAACTGCCCACGTAAACGCTGCACTTCCTGACGCAGAGACTCGATCTCGAGACCAAAATCGGCGTTATTGCGTTTGAGCAGATCGGTCGCCGACTGGAGCACACCTTTGAGCTCGGTCACGTCAGCCCGAGCAGAGTCGACCATTGCCGAAAGCTCTGCCTGTTTGGCGCCCATATCCTGATTGATCGTGGCTTGCTGCTGCTTGAGCGCGTCGATGTCCTCTTGCATGGCATTGCCGGTCCACATGGGAACGCAGCCCGTCATCAGAAGACACATCAGACCTATCGCGAGAACTTGTTTCATCGGCATTCCAAAAACAGAAAACCCGTCGAAAAGACGGGCTCAGGAGACGAGATTAAGAGCGACTCAGCGAATTGTAAATTCAGCGCGACGATTGGCGCGATGGCAGCTTTCTGGGCCCTCTTCGCCACATTCTTTGATGAGGCGCTCTTCGCCGTAAGAAAGCGTGTTCACAGACTTCTTGTCGACACCGAGCGTCTGCATGTATTTGGAGGCGTTCATCGCGCGACGCTCACCCAATGCAATATTGTATTCAGAGGTTCCACGCTCGTCGCAGTGACCCGTGATGGTGATCTTCAGCTGGCGCTCTTTCACACAATCAGCGTTGGCTTGAAGGGTGCCGCGTGATGGACCATCGACGCTCGCATCGTCATAACCGAAGTAAACGTTGGACAATGAGCACTGACCTGCTGCGACACAACGACCGCCGTTACATTCTTTTCCGTCAGCACAGTCGGTGTCGGCTGAGCATTCTGAAGCTGCGACACATGCGCCGCCCTGACAATCTTTGCCGTCACCACATTCGTCTGCGGATTCGCATTCAGCACCGCAACGATTTCCACGGCATTTCTGGTTGCCTGGACATTGTGTTGTCGCGCTACAAAAGCCAGGAATGGCTTCACAAACACCGGCGTTACATTCAAGCGATTCGTCACCGCACTCCGAGTTCTCGCGGCACTGCTGACACAAACCGTTCACGCAGAACAAGCGGCCGTCCGCTTTGCCTTTCTCGGCGCAATGGTCGTCGTTATCACATTTTGGATAATCGGGACCGCAGCCGCTGAGCAGGAGTACTGTCATCGAGGAAACCACCCACGTTATCATTCGGTTAAGTTGCATCGTTCGCTCCTACTCATCGCTTGAAAAAAATTACCTGCCCAGTTCGCGGCGACGGTACAGGAGCACCCCGATCCTCGTCAAGCATCCCTCATTTCCGCAGATCTCCCTACCTTGCCCTACCCGAGCAAAACGCTTGCGTTCTTTGCCTCGGGTGGTCTAGAACCACCTGCCTTTCGCGACACACGGCGCTGTATGCCTATTGGAATCGACAAAACGCGGGCGAAGACCATCTCGGTATTGGCCGCGCCTATCGTCATCGCGATGTTCACGCAGACATTCATTAATGTCGTGGACACGGTCTTTGTTGGGAAACTCGACCCAACCTATTCTATCCCCGGACAAGCTGCCCTCGGATTTTCACTGCCCATTTTGTGGAGCATTGGTGGATTTCTTGCGGCCATCGGGATTGGAACGCAGGCCATGACGGCTCGTCGTCTTGGCGCCAAAAAGCCCAAAGAAGCGGGCGCGGTTCTCACCAACAGCCTGATCGTCGCGGCGTTCTCGTCCGTGATTTTCACGTGGCTTGGTTGGATGATCATCCCGTACCTCTTTCGCTTCCTGACCTCGAACGAGAGTGTCGTTGCGTTGGGCGTGCCTTACGCGCGCTTTCGAATTCTTGGCATTCTGCCCATGGTGATGACGACGAGTTATAAGGGGTTCTTTGACGGCCTGGGCAGCACTCGTGTCCATATGTATGCCGCGATCGCGATGAACCTCGCCAATATTGTGCTCAATTACGTCTTCATTTTCGGGGCGGGCCCGATTCCAGCTTATTATGTAACAGGTGCGGCGATCGCCAGTGTCATCTCGGTCTTTGTGGGCCTGGGCGTCATGATCATTTGGTCGCTGCGCGGCAAATACCGAAAACCACATCGGTATTACCAACCCAAGAATATTCGATGGGCGCAAATGTTGGAGATCATCAAGCTCAGCGTACCCAGCGGTGCAGCGCAGCTCTTTGTGATGGTCGGCGTCCTGATGTTCCTCAAGATCATTGGAATTTTGGATGAACGCGCAGTGCTTGCAGCGCTTGAACCCTCTCCGCTTCATGCGTCGGGTTCGTGGACACAGATGCAGACTGGCTTGCGTAGCCTGAGCGACCACTCAGGCCTGATGTTCACGATGGATTGGCATTATCTGGTGATGTCCTCACGCCCGCCGATTTTTACGACTGCCGCGAAGTTGATCATCGATTTGCTGAGCATCGGCTTTGTGATGTGCATCGCTTTTGGCACGGCCGCCGCAACTCTGGTGTCGCGATCGATGGGCGAAGGCAAAAACGACCTCGCCGAGGCCTATGGCTGGGACGCAGTCAGGATTGGGTGCACCTTCTTTGGCATCGTGGGCGTGATCGTGGTTCTGAACCCGGTTTTCTTCCTCGACTTGCTCAGTGACGATTCCGCCGTCATTAACGCCGCGGTGCCCGGACTGCGGATCATGGCAGGGCTAGAGGTGTTCATCGCGATGGCACTCATCCTGACGCAAGCGCTTTTTGGCGCGGGAAACACAAAATTCGTGATGTGGGTGGAGTTGATACTTCACATGCTATGCCTCGCCCCTTTGACCTGGGTGTTTGGAGTCCACTTGAATCTTGGATTCCTGGGTGTGTGGCTCTCGGCGACGGTTTACGTCACAGCGTTGGCCTCAGCCATGGCGTGGAAGTTCTGGGAAGGCTCATGGAAGGGCATCAAGGTCTGATCGCGCCCCTTGGCGTATCCAAGCTTCAATCAAACGTATCTGATGGTCCTGAAGTGGCGCTGCGCCTGACCAAGATGGGGGTTGCACCTCCCATCGAATCGTCTCGTAGTCGGGCACAATCTTGTGCAGCAGATACGAGTCTGCCGGATCGAAGGGGACGACCAGAAACTCTTCGCCACCATTTGAACGCTTACCAATCATCGATTCGCGGGTAAGTGGATTGAGCTGCCATTGAGGGGCTTGATGGCAGGACCAGCATCTGCGCTCAAGGATCTGTTCAACCTGGGACCATCGAACCTCAGCTGAAGTCTGAGGCGTCGGTGCCTCTTCTTGGGCGTCGACTCGCCAAGTCTTGCGCTTGAAAGGATAGAGTGGAGAGCCAACGACGCTCAATAGTCGAGAGTCGTTGACCTGCAGGCTGTAATCCAATCCGTCAATCAGATTTCCGAACGGCCGCCACGTCAGAGTCTTGCTCGTAACATCCCAACTCGTGCGTCCGCCCATGCGTTTCCCCCCTGAAGTCAGCGAGATCACGTCATAGTCGACCAAAAGATCGTCATCGATATGGTTCGAGAGACGGATGGAAATCTGCGGATTCGTTGGAATAACATCGGTCTCAGGACTGATTTGCTCTACGACCAACCACGATTCCCCTGCCGCTGGCACAGCGATGGGGTTTCCCTGAGCGTCCAAAAGCGGGTCGGGGTCAATGGATCCGCAGGCGGACAAGAGAGCAATCACAAGAATCGATGAGCGCATGCCGAGGAGTGTAGTCATTATGGAACTTTTAGAGAAGTCCCTCGCGTCCCTTGACGTCAGGAGGCGTCTGGCATTGAATAGCCGGCCGCGCGAGACCGCGCTAAGTGAGTTAGGCAGAGGATTGGGACTATGAAACGTACGTTGGCATGCTTCGGAGCAGTGCTCCTTCTTTGTGTTGCATCAGGATGCAAGGGCTCCAACTCTGAGTCCTCAAGTGTTGATGCGCAATCTCAGGCGACCGCCCAGGGGAATTCCCCCAAAGCGCCTGATACCGGCAACACGGCCAAACAGGCCGATGACGCTCCAGCGGTTACGATTTATCCTGGATTCAATTTCGGAGTCTTGAATCCCGCCGAGAGGATCCGCTTCGTGGATTTGGCGAAAGCCGAACTCTGCCCATGTCCAAACGCCACCGTAAGCCTGCACGAGTGCCTTCAAGACAACGAAAAGCGTTGTTCGATGGCGGAACAGTCGGCAACCATTGTGGCCATGGGCATCAAGCAAGGGCTCAATCAATCCGATGTATTGGGTGAAGTCGCTGAATTCATCGAATCATCGAAAAAGACCTACGAGTTTGACCTTCGTGGCACCCCCTTCCGCGGATCGGAAAAAGCCAAGGTTGTTTTTGTTGAGTTCGCTGACTTCCAATGTCCGCATTGTCGTGAAGCCGGAAAGGTCTTCGCTGAGGTCGAGAAGAAATACGGCGACAAGATCGTGGTCTACTACAAACACTTCCCATTGGGTGGGCATCCCGAGGCTCGCTATGCAGCACAAGCCGCGGTCGCAGCGCATCAACAGGGCAAATTCTGGCCGATGCACGACATCATTTTTGAAAACCAGATGACGTTGAGCGACGAGAAGATCGACGGTTTTGCACGACAAATCGGGCTGAATTTCGACAAATTCAAGTCGGACATCAAAAGCCCCGGCGTCATGGCTCTGGTTGAAGCAGACCGGAATGAAGGCGAAAAAGCGAACCTGACCGGAACGCCCACGATCTTCTTGAACGGTGTCCGTTACCTCGGGGACCGCAGTGTCGAGGCCATCAGCAGCGCAGTGGACGTTGCTCTGGAATCCGCTGAAACGACGAAATAACTATTTTTTGAACCGACGTGACCTGAACGTGGCGTCGGTGGCGGCGTAATGGGCACGTGTGTGTGATGAAAAACGGAGAAGACAATGGCTGAAGCAGTAGCTGGTGAATTGAGCAAGGCGGACCTTTTGTATCGGGTGCGCCACTCGACCTCTCATATCTTGGCAACTGCCATCCTCGAGATGTTTCCAGATGCCAAATTCGCAATCGGGCCGCCCATCAAGGACGGCTTTTATTACGATTTTGAGTTGCCGCGCGCTCTCACGCCCGACGATTTCGAAGAAATCGAAGCCAAAATGACGGCCGTCGTGGAAGGGAATCAGAAGTTCCTCCAAGAGGAATGGCCCAAAGAAAAGGCGCGCGAATACTTTGCTGACCAGCCCTACAAACTTGAGCTGATCGAAGGCATCGAAGGCGACACCGTATCCACTTACAAGAACGGTACTTTCATCGACTTGTGTGCAGGCCCGCACGTCAATTACTCCAAGAAGTGCAAGAACTTCAAACTCTTGAAGTTGGCAGGCGCGTATTGGCGAGGCGATGAAAAGAAGCCCATGCTCCAGCGGGTTTACGGCACTGCGTGGCAGACTAAAGACGAGCTGACCAATCACCTGAATTTGCTTGAAGAGGCCAAGAAACGAGATCACCGAAAACTCGGAAAGGAACTCGAGCTTTTTGGTTTTGACCGACTGGCACCAGGCGCAATCTTTTGGCGCCCTAAAGGATGGTCGAGCTACCGCTCACTTCAGGATTATTTCCGCGACCTTGAAGGTCGAAATGGCTACGAGGAAATCTGCAATCCGATGCTCTACAACAAAGAGCTCTTCGAACAGTCGGGCCATTGGGACCACTACGAAGAGCATATGTTTGTCTTGCACGCGCACGAGCAGACCTTCTGCCTCAAACCGATGAATTGCCCCGACACCATGCTCTATTTCAAGAGTAAACGTCGTTCGTACCGCGAGCTTCCCTTGCGCGTCGCGGAATTTGGTCAGCTTCATCGCAACGAGTTGCAGGGCGCGCTTTCGGGTGCGACGCGTGTGCGCCAGTTTTGTCAGGATGATGCGCACATCTTCGTGATGGAAGAACAGATTCAGGACGAGATCACGAACCTGCTGGGCATGATTGACGAGACGTACTCGCTGCTCGGCCTCGAATACGACATCGACGTCGCGACGCGTCCCGAGTCGTTCTTGGGCGAGCCAGAACTTTGGGATCAGGCCGAGGGCGCCCTCAAGGCCGCGGTAGAGGCCAACGGTAAGGAATATCGTATCAACGAGGGTGACGGCGCGTTCTACGGTCCCAAGATCGATATCCAGCTGCGGGACTGTCTTGGACGGTCGTGGCAATGCGCGACGATCCAACTCGACTTCCAGCTGCCGCTTCGATTCGAACTTTCGTACGCCTCGGCCGACAACGTCGAGCGTACGCCGGTGGTGATCCATCGCGCGATCGCTGGGTCATTGGAGAGGTTCTTTGCGATCCTGGTCGAACATTTTGCAGGGGCCTTCCCAACCTGGCTTGCGCCTGTTCAGGCCATCTTGCTGCCCATTACCGACGATCAAAACGATTACGCGTGGGAAGTTGCGCGCAAGCTCAAGACCAAAGGCATCCGGGTCGAAGTCAACGATCGCAGCGAAAAGATGGGATACAAGATTCGGGAAGCCGAAACCCATAAGATTCCGTACATGCTCGTAGTGGGCGGAAAAGAAGCGGAATCAGGCCAGGTCGCGGTGCGTTCCTACACGGACGGACAGCGTGGAGCCATGGAAGTCGACGTACTTATCGAAGAGATCCTCGAGAAGATCCAAACACGGGCTCTTGACGTGAATATCTTCAAAGCGGAACTCGCTGAATTCGTTGAGGATGATGACGCTTCGGAAATGGAAGCACGCGGGTACTGATTTTTTTCGCAGACCCGCCTTGACCAATCGACTCGCATGAGTAAACTCCCTCTTCCCGCGGCGTCATGCGCCAAGGGAGGGGTGGCCGAGTGGTTGATGGCACTGGTCTTGAAAACCAGCGAGGGTAACTCCCTTCGTGGGTTCGAATCCCACCCCCTCCGTGATGTGGTCCTTTTGGGGACCACTTCTTTGACAAGCTAAGAAGTTTCTGGAGAAGTGGCCGAGTGGCTGAAGGCGCTCCCCTGCTAAGGGAGTATACGCGTTAAACCGTATCGAGGGTTCGAATCCCTCCTTCTCCTTGCGAAAAGCACCTTGTTTCAAGTCTTGCAAAAAAACCACTTGCACGACAGAAAACGAGGTGCTACATAGCACAGCCCGCACTCGTAGCTCAATTGGAA
>CAYMYJ010000015.1:0-131585 GCA_964394615.1 uncultured Bradymonadales bacterium
ACCGACAACCGACAACCGACAACCGACAACCGACAACCGACGACCGACAACCGAGCCGAACCAAAAAAAAGCGGCCCCCGAAGGGACCGCAATATCAAGATCAGATGCGCTGAGGATTAGCCGGCAGGACAACCTTCGTCGGAAAGTCCGTCGCAGTCGTCATCCTTGCCGTTGCAGATTTCTGGACCACGGCCATTCGGGCAGTTGATGCAATCTTCATCAACGGTGCCGTCGCAGTCGTTGTCGAGCATGTCGCAGATCTCGTTTTCTGGGATGCAGATTCCAGGTCCGCAACCTTCGTCCACAAGACCATCACAGTCGTTGTCGACGCCGTCACAAATCTCCGGAGCCAATCCGTCAGGACAAGCGATGCAGTTTTCATCGACCTGACCGTTGCAGTTGTTGTCGATGTTGTCGCAGATTTCAGTCCGCGGAACACAGGTGTTGCAGCCCTCGTCGATCATCAAGTCGCAGTCATTATCGACTCCGTCACAGACTTCTGGTGCGGGGATGCACACCGTTGGAGGGCAACCTTCGTCCACGAGCGTGTCGCAATCGTTGTCGATGCCGTCGCAGATCTCAGCTGCCGGCACACAGGTCGATGGAGGAGGACAGCCTTCGTCAATGACCATGTCACAGTCATTATCGACGCCATCACAGGTTTCAGCCTGAGGAATGCAACCCGCGGGTGGGCAACCTTCGTCGACCGCCGAATCGCAGTCATTATCAACGCCGTCGCACACTTCGAGCGTAGGAACACACATCGGAGGAGGACAACCTTCGTCGACCGCCATATCGCAGTCGTTATCGATGCCATCACAAATTTCGGCCTGAGGAACACACGCAGGTGGCGCGCAGCCTTCATCGACGGCCATATCGCAGTCATTATCGACGCCGTCGCACACTTCAAGCTCTGGCATACAACTCATTGGAGGAGGACAACCTTCGTCGACCGCCATATCGCAGTCGTTGTCGATGCCATCACAGATTTCGGCCTGAGGAACACACGCAGGTGGCGCGCAGCCTTCATCGACGCTGCCGTCGCAATCGTTGTCGATGTTGTCACCACAGATCTCGGAGGTTGGCGAACAGGTTGGGCAACCTTCGTCGACCGCCATATCGCAGTCGTTATCGATGCCGTCGTCACAGACTTCAGGCGTACAACCCATGCAACCTTCGTCAACCTGCCCGTTGCAGTTGTTATCGACGAAATCACAGACTTCGGTGGTGGCCTGGCAGCTCAAACACGCGATCGAAACGTGAATTTCCGAGTTGCCGTTGGCGAGTGCTGCGTTGTTGAACGCCGTGCATGACGTGCCGGCCAGCTCAATTTCGTGGGCCGCTGCGTCATAACTCCATCCATTGGTGGCATCGCGTGCCACTGGAGTGGTGGTCATACCCGACACAATGGACACGCTGGCACGAGCCATATCGTCGGTTGGTCCTGGTGTGTACGAGATTTTGCAGGAGCCCGTCGCGATAGCAATCTGATTCACTGCATTCACGATATCTTGAGCATTACTCACCTCAAACCAATCTTGGTTTGCAACCGAGGGATTGGGATCAGGATTGGCTGCCGTGATACCGGCGAGGGCAATTGTTTGCATATCGTTCGCATTCAACCCTGTGAAACCGAGCACATAGACCGGGATATCCAAGGCCGCCAATTCGGCAGCACGAGTTGCGGTCAAATTAACACAAGTGGGTTCGCCATTGCCGTCACACCTATTGCCGCTGCCGGTGGAGTCGCACGAGCTGGTCGGATCCCCATCGGTAAGCAAAATCACAGCTTTGGGACGCGTGGCATCCAAGGGGTCAGCTGTCATAGCCGTGAGGTTTCGGTCGTTAACCTGTCTCAGCGAGATCGGTGTTGGTGTGCCACCCGTTGGTGACAACGCTTGGTTGCAGTTCCCGGACCGACGATATGCGCACTTGAAGTCAGCCTCACTATTGGCCGCCATGGGCAGTCGAACATCTGGAAGCGTGCTGCAGGTCGCAGAACCCATGAAGTGGCCCACGCCAGTATTAAACGCCGAGGTCACCAAAGGCGCGATCGTATCGAGCGCAGATTGGGCGGCACTCCATCGAATGGTGGAATTGCTACCAGAGATCGCGTAGGTCATCGAACCAGACGTATCCATAAGGAAGAAGAGGTTTGGCTTGACGCGGTTCGCCGTCGAATTCGCCGTTGCGCAGACATCGGCGCCAGGCACCACATAATCTGCGTCACAGGCGTCGCCTGTCCCGTCATTATCCGTGTCGTCCTGGTTGTAGTTGGCGGTGCTTGGACAGTTATCACAAAGATTTCCGATGCCATCCATGTCGGCATCCGCCTGGTTGGTGTTGGCGATCAAACGGCAGTTGTCGTTGATATCAATGACGGTGTCGCCGTCGGTGTCGGTCTGGCTGTTATAAGGCAGCACTTCGCAGGCGTCGCCAGTCCCATCGTTATCGGCGTCGGCCTGGGTGTTGTTGGCAACCGTTGGGCAGTTATCGCAGGCATCGCCCACGCCATCGCCCTCGCCATCAGCCTGATTGGCATTTGAAACGGTGGGGCAATTGTCCAAGAAGTTCACGATACCGTCGTTGTCGGTGTCGCCGGTAAGACCTTCACAGGCGTTGCCGATTCCGTTGTTATTGCTGTCGGCCTGATTCGAATTGGCAATCGTCGGGCAATTATCACAGGCGTTACCAATGTGGTCTCCGTCGGTGTCCGCCTGATTCGCGTTCGAGACGCTTGGGCAGTTGTCGACGTTGTTCAGGATGCCATCCATGTCCACGTCACCGATGGGATTATTCAGCCCTTCACAGACGTCGCCAATACCGTTGTTGTTGCCATCAGCCTGGTCGGCATTCGACAAGGTCGGGCAATTATCACAAGCCGTACCCACGCCATCGCCATCGCCGTCGGCCTGATTCGCATTCGAGACGGTCGGGCAATTGTCTGCGAAATTCAGGATGCCGTCGTTATCGGTATCCACGACGACGCCCTCACAGGCATCACCAACGCCGTTATTATTTGCGTCGGCCTGAGTCGAGTTGGCGATCGTTGGGCAGTTGTCGCAAGCGTCGCCTTTCTTGTCTCCGTCACCGTCGGCCTGATTGGCATTAGCGATGCTGGGGCAATTGTCGACATTGTTCAAAATGCCGTCCATGTCCAGATCGCCAGTGGGGTTATTCAGACCTTCGCAGACATCACCGACGCCGTTGTTGTTGGCATCAGCCTGGTCGGCATTCGACAAGGTCGGGCAATTATCACAAGCCGTACCCACACCATCACCGTCTCCGTCGGCCTGATTCGCATTCGAAACCGTCGGGCAGTTATCGCGGAAGGCCGGGATCATGTCGCCGTCGACATCATCGGTCAGGTATTCACACGCGTCGCCAATCCCGTCGTTATCGGCGTCGGCTTGATCCGAGTTCGACACGGTCGGGCAGTTGTCGCAGGCATCGCCGGTTTTGTCGCCATCGCCGTCAAGCTGATTGGTATTCGCCGTGGCTGGGCAATTGTCCAGGCTGTTCACGACCGTGTCATTATCGACGTCGCCCGCGGGATCCGCGAGACCTTCGCACACGTCACCGACGGCATTATTATTGGCGTCGGCTTGGTTGGCATTGGCCACGTTGACGCAATTATCACAGGCGTCACCACGCTTATCACCATCCGTGTCGGCCTGGTCGGCATTGGGCTTGGAAGGGCAGTTATCAACACCGTTGGTCACACCATCGGCATCGTCGTCGCCTGCTGGATCTACGAAGTTCTGACAGGCGTCGCCCACGCCATTATTATCAGCGTCCGTCTGGTCGAAGTTGGCGTATTCTGGACAATTATCGCAAGCATCGCCCACGCCATCGCCCTCGCTATCCGCTTGGTCAGGATTGGCAACTGTTCGGCAATTATCAGCAACGTCTCGAATTCCGTCGTTGTCGGTATCGATGATGTTCGACATGTCTTCACAGACGTCGCCGACTTGATTTTGGTCGGCGTCGGCCTGGTCGAAGTTGGCTACTGCAGGGCAGTTATCGCAGGCATCGCCAATATGATCTTGATCGCCGTCGGCCTGATCCGGGTTGGCTGCACGCCAACAATTATCTTCAAAATCTAGGACTCCATCGCCGTCCTTATCGGCCGTCGGATCGGTGGGCAATTCACATTCATCACCGATTCCGTCGCCGTCCGTATCGGCTTGGTCGCCGTTGGCGACGTCATCGCAGTTGTCACAAACATCTCCGACTTCGTCTTGGTCGCTGTCAGCCTGATCAGGATTATCGACTTCAACACAATTATCGAATGGGTCGCGGACGCCATCGCCGTCGGTGTCCATCCAAAGTTCGCAGGCATCACCCACATCATTCTTATCGAGGTCGGCTTGATCCAAATTGGCCACATCAGCGCAATTATCGCAGACGTCGCCGACCCCATCTCGATCAGTGTCGGACTGCTCGGGGTTTGCGACGCACGCACAATTGTCGCGTCGATTAAGGACGCCATCGCCATCGTTATCGGCGTTTCCGTCACTGACATCACATGTAACGCCACCTGCGTCGCCACCACCGTCTGCTTCGTTGTTAATGGTGTTATTGGTTCCCTGATCGGACCCAGCATCAGCGGAATTATTGGCGTTATTGCTTGCGGTTCCAGTCGAACCGTCATCGGCACAAGCTGCAAACGCCAAGCACGCCACGATCGCAAGGGCACGCGTACGTGCTCCGAGAAGCGCTACGGATTGCATAATTTTCCTTTTATGAGGTTTTCCTAACGCTACTTTACACAGCGTCAGGCCCTCTGAGCAAGAACCTGCGTGCGACAAAGATTTGACGCTTTTGGGAGGGCAGGAACAAATGATGACAACTTTGCGAGATAGTTGAGGTTGATTCACAACGCAATTTTCCATAGGTTGGCTCCCTTACGCGGTGATAGATCCGCATGACTGACTCGAAGGACCCTTCCATGTTTCAGCGTTTGCCCCTCCTCAATTGGGCGCTCGTGGCCACTACTTTCATTGCCCTGCTCAGCGGATGCAGTGATGGCTCCAGCAATAATACCACCGACTGCACAACCCGGGCCGATTGCGCCGAGGGCGAGCGCTGCGACGCCAACGGAAGTTGCACATCGACGCCTCTGGCGTGTTCGAATCCATACGACTGTGATTTTGGCGACTATTGCCTCGCAGGAAGCTGCGCAGATGCAACCTGTGCCGAAGACTCCGAATGCACCGACGCTGTTTGTGTGAACCAGTTATGCCGCCCAGGCTGCGTGGACGACGATGCATGCGGTGACGGAAAAACCTGCAACCCTCTGACTCGCATCTGCCAAACGGCAGGTTGCACCACGGGCACCTGTGCACAGTTCCAATCCTGCGAAACGCAGGACGCTGGCGCGGATAAGTGCGAGTACAACGGCGACTGTAATAACGACGCCGTTTGTGCGGCGTACGCTCAACAGCTCGGCGACGGTAACGAATACATCTGCAGCACCGCGCAACAACGCTGCGTGATCAAGCCAGAGTGCGGCACAGACAACGACTGTGTTCTCGGCGAAATCTGCGAACCCCGCGCAAGTGATGCTCGACGGGTTTGCCGTCGCGGTTGCCGCGAAAACGCGGAATGCGGAAGCGGTCAGGTGTGCTCAGTTGAACAAGGAAGCATCTGTGTGGACGGTTGCGATTCTGACACGGATTGTACCGGCGAAAAGGAAGTCTGTTCCAATCTGGTCTGTATTGAGACCTGCACACAACGAAGCGACTGCACCAACATCAACCTCGGTTACATCTGCACCGGCAACCCTCGCATCTGCCAGGGCTGCACAGATTCCTCACAATGCCCATCGACTCAATTTTGTGACTTCGAGCAGGGCAACTCCGAGGACGAAGCCACGAATCCTTCAGTTGGCCTGTGCGTCGATCTGCCTCCGACATGTCCCACCGACCTCTACGGAACCAATACGACGCTCGACTCCGCCTACGCGGTTGCCACCTTCCCCTTCGATCCCGCCGGAGATGATCGTCCATATTATTGCCGCGAAACAACGGGCGGAGACTGGTTCAAAATCAACGCGACCCTTGGCGAAGTCATTGAAGCCGAGTTGACCTACTCCACGCCGGGCAATCTCGACCTTGCGTTGCGCGCATCAGACGGCCGCGAGCTTGCGCTCTCGGACTTGCCTCCATCCGAAGACAACGGCAAGGAACTCATTCGATTCGGCACAGACCTCGGCGGCATCTTTTACGTGCAGGTCCGTGGGTCGATCATTGACGCCAATGCTCAATATGGTCTGAAGATCAATGTTGGCGCGCCAGCCGCGTGCACCGACGACGCATTTGAACCCAACGATGATCCGTTGACCGCGCCAGTGCTTCCACCAGCGGTTGACCATAAGGACCTCGAAGTCTGTGGCGACGATCCCGACTTCTACACCCTCGAAGCGCTTGCGAATCAAGTCATCCGAATTCGCGCGTCTGCTCCTCCTCGCCTGGGCAATATTGACCTCGTCCTGCGGGACTCGGCAGGAGCGATCGTCGCTCAAGCACTCACCGGTTCGTCGGTCGAAGAGATCCTCTACACCACCGAGGCTGCAGAAGACTTCGTGTTGGAAGTTCGCATCGCAACGGGCGTGGGCAACGCGATTTACGACCTCGAGTGGACCCAGTTCGACAACGTTTGTACGGACGTCTTTGAACTGAACAACTCCTGCAACGAAGCCAACACCGTAGGCGCAGGCACGTACGCAGACCTCGCGGTTTGTGCCGACCCTGACTACTACGCGTTCGACCTGCTTCCCTTGCAGACCATCACCGTGAAGGCGATCTACGACCCGACTACGGCCGCAGGCGACCTCGACATCACACTTTTCGGACCCAACGATTGTGCAACCTTCGTTCAGTCAGAAAGCCGAGAACTCATTCCGAACTCGACCGCAGTGGCCGAGACCATCACCTACCAGGCACCAACAGGTGGTCGTTTCAACATCCTTGCCAGCCTCTTCGCGGGCATCAATGTGCCTTACACACTGGACGTCCAGATCGTAGACGGACCTCCATGCGTGGACGACTCGTTCGAGCCGAATGACGCGCTCGCAAACGCAGTCCTCATCGACGCCGCTCAAGCGGCCCTTGGGACCGACAACATCATCACCGGCGCAAAAATCTGTGACGCCAATCAAGATTGGTACGCCATTGATTTGGCCGAAGGCGACGTCCTGAGATGGGATGTGAAGTTTAGCAATACTCAGGGCAATCTCGATGCGTTCCTCGTAGGCCCTAGTGGCAGCGTGATCGCTTCTTCAGTCACCAATAATGACCTCGAAAGCGTCACCTACACGCCCGGTGTGGGCGAGGCCGGAACTTACTACCTTCACGTGGAAGGCAAATTCCCCGCACGTGCCGACTACTGGGTCCTCACCTACCTTAACGGCGTAGGCCCGGCTGACCCTGCTTGCCCTGACGACTTCGAAAATAACGACACAGCCGCCACAGCTGTCGCAGTCGGGACCGGAAGCTACGGCCTTCTCATCTGTGGAAATCCTGTCGACGACGACTGGTTCTCAACCGACCTTTTGGCTGGAGAGCGTCTCACCGTTTCGCTTACGTTCCCGCACGCTCAAGGCAACGTTGACCTCATCCTTTACGATGACTCGAGCATCACGTCGTCTGCCGTCGAGAGTCGAACGATCACCGACAACGAGTCGGTCACGTACCTGTCTTCTCGTGACCAGACCGTGAAATGGCGCGTCTTCACACCGACAACAAAACCAGCCATCCCATACGGAATGCTCGTCGATATCACTCCCGCTGGTGTGTGTAGCGATGACATTTATGAAGCCAACGAAACGGCAGGTTCGGCTCCTCTCATCGCGATCCCAGGCCTCTACGCAGGCTTGACCAAATGCGAAGACAACGTCGACTGGTTCAAGTTCAACGCCGTATCCGGGCGCAAGTATGAGGTGTTCTTGAACTTCATCAATCGTGCTGCGAATCTCGACGTCACCGTTTACGACTCGACGTTGACCGCCGTCGGTCAAGGCGTGTCCACGACAGACGACGAGTCGGTGATCTTCACCGCAGCGGCTGCGGGTGTTTACTTCATCAAGATCGAATCCCCGGTACGTTCGCGACTCGTCTACGATTTGATGCTTTACGCGGATCTTAACGGCAACAACGTCTTCACCGACGCTGGAGAAGGTCCAGAAGATCGCGTCTGTCCAGACGACTTCGAAAACAACGACACCGCGGCGACGGCTAAGCCAATGCCCATCGGCACATCGAGTAACCTGCTGCTGTGCTCAACCAGCGACCCCGACTACTACACGTTCTTTGTACCCGCCGGAGCGAGCCTGACCACGAATGTGATCTTCACGCACAGCGACGGCGACATCAACGCACGGATTTACAAGGGTTCTTCGCTCATCGCCAGTGGCCTTTCGACCACTGACAACGAGACGATCACCGTTTCGAACACCGGCACCTCGGGTGAGACCTACACACTCAATGTGTACGGCGTAGGCACCTTCACATCGCGCTACAACGTCACGTCGAGCCTGGCGTTCACGACGACGTGTAACGACGACATGGTGTCGTCAGCGGACCTTGTGACCGCAAGTGGCGCAACCCCCATCACGTCAGATGCCTACAACGACTTGACTCTTTGCGAAGGCACCGAGGATTGGTTCCGCCTTCCTGCCGGCACGACTTCGGTCGACGTAAATCTGGAAGTCAATCCACTCTTGGGAGCCATCACTCTTGAGCTGATGGACAGCACAGGCACGATGGTTCAGACGGCCACTGCCACCGGTGCGGTGCGAGCCCTTGCTGCAAACGCACTGAACGGGGCATCGCTCTACTACCTTCGCGCCAGCGCAACCGGTGGCGGATTCATTCGTAACTCCTACGACCTTTGGGTCTCACTCAACGGCGTCATGCCAGCAGCCCCATTCTGCTCCGACGCATACGAGCGAAACGACACATCAAACTCGGCGTACTCGCTTGACGTGAATGCCGGCATCAACCTCACGGATGCCATTGCCTGTGGTGAAGATCAGGATTGGTATTCGGTCTCAGTGTTTGCAGGCCAAGACTACATTGTCCAAACCTACTTCGATCACGTGGCCGGCGAGTCGGACTTGGCTTTGGAGGTCAAGGATGCTGCCGGAGTCACGCTGGCAAACGGCACCGTTGATTCGGACACGAGCGACGAGTTCTTGACCTTCCGCCCCACGACGGCTGGAAACGTCACCATTGGAGTCAAAAACGTTGCAGGGTCACTCACTGAGACGCCCTATATCATGCACGCATCACGTAAACTGGCGGTCTGTCAGGATGACGTGTACGAGCCCAATAACACCGCAGCCATCGCTAAGCCTTTGGCAAACGTGCCAGCGGTATTCCCTCTTGGGTCTTGCTTAGGGGCAAACAACCAAGCGGATGATTACTTCACTTTCGTCGCTCCAACTGATGGAGACATCACCGTTGAACTCCTCTTCGACGGCAGCGTGATGAACTTCCTCGTTGAAGTGCGTGATGGTGGCGGATTAACCCGTGAGGCATTGCCGGTTGGAGGCTCCATCAATCGCCTTCGCTACACAAAAACGGGGGCGACCCAGGGCGAGAGCTTCCGAGTCTACGTGGGAAGCGGACAGATGGCTTACGGCCCGTACTTCCTGCGCATTGGCTTGGATTAGACCCAGCCTCTGAACTCGGCTCTCGTTTGAGCTCACCTGAACGTCCCAATTTTGGGGCGTTTTTTTTTGCCCAGCGCACAAAAAAGGCGTCCCAAATCTGGGACGCCCATCGCTCATCACTATTGCCTAATTTGGCGGGTCAGGTCACAGCCGGGTCAGGTGATCGTTGGCCAACACCAAGTAGGCGGCAGCCTTATAAACCATCACAACAAAACAGGGCCTCGCGTCCCTGATGGTGGCCGCGAACCAAATTGCTCACAGCTCACCGCGCACGGCACTGCCACCTGCTCTCAGAGCACGTTTCCGTCGCTATCGAAGGCGTGGACATAACGTTCCTCGACGCTGAATTTCAGCGTGTCCCCTGGCTTGATGCTGGCGATCGTCTCGTGCCGTACGTGGGCCACGACAGCCTGGGTGCCACACTTGCCATGAACGTGTGCTTCCCACCCCATCGGCTCGACAACCTCGACGACCATCGTCAACGCGGCATTCTCGCTTTCGGTAACTTCCAAATGTTGAGGTCGGATTCCGATCTCGTAAATCCCAGGCTTCTTAACCCGTACGTCGATCCCCTCGGCCACAAAGCGGCCGTCGTTTGACGTGCCCTTCAGGAAGTTCATCGATGGAGATCCGATGAACGCAGCCACAAAACGATTCTGTGGGTGGTCAAAGAGTTCGGTCGGAGTGCCAATCTGCTGCACCAGCCCTCGGTTCAGCACAACGATACGGTCCGCAAGGGTCATCGCCTCGACCTGATCGTGAGTGACGTAGATCATCGTGGCGCCCAATTCATGATGAAGCTTCTTGAGTTCAACACGCATCTGGGTGCGCAACGAGGCGTCGAGATTCGAAAGCGGTTCGTCGAAGAGCATGACGTCAGGCTGACGAACGATCGCACGTCCAATCGCCACACGTTGTCGCTGCCCGCCGGAGAGCTGTTTGGGCAGTCGTTCAAGGTAATCGGTAATCCCGAGCATTTTGGCCGCCGTCTCGACCCGTTCAGAAATCAGTTCGGGCGATTCCTTTCGGATTTTCAGACCAAACTCCAGATTCTCGCGGACACTCATGTGCGGATAAAGGGCGTACGACTGGAAGACCATCGCAACACCACGTTCCCGTGGCGGGACGTCGTTGACCACCCGTGACCCGATGCTGACCTCGCCGGACGTGATCTCCTCGAGACCAGCTACGATCCTCAAAAGCGTGGATTTTCCACACCCTGAAGGACCCACCAGCACGAGAAACTCGCCGGATTTCACGGTCAATGAGACACCACGAATGATGTCCACATCGCCGTACGACTTCTTGATGTTCGAGAAGGATACCGAAGCCACGAAAACCACCTTGTGCAAGTGGTTGAGAACCTAGCGAGTACTCATGCGTGGCGTCAACTTGAGAGGTCTTAAGGAACGACAGTCAAGTCGTAGGTGACCTGAGCTTCACGCTGATTTGCGGAAGTCAAAAGCGCAATCTTGTAGCTGCCTGCGACGTCGGGGACGAAACGCAGTTCTTCGCCCGTAAGCGAAAAGAACACTGTGCTGCCAGCAGGACGCTCCAACAGCGTCCAAAGGCCCGACGTCGCCACTCCGGCTGGAGTCGACGCTGACGCGTTGAACAGGGCCGTAGAGCCCACGCGCACATCATTGGTCGTGCTGGGCGTGATGACCGCGGTAACCGCCTCAGCGGGTGAATCAATGGCTTTCACGGCGATATCTGTCTGTGACGAAGCGTCGTTGCTCTCGATAACGACAAGTCCCACGTCAGGTGAAGCGTTGGCTCCCGCAAAGGTTACGGTGCCGATCTTCATCCCGCCAGGTGCGATGGTTCCGGCAATATTCGACACCGAGAACTCCGCGTCGGAACCGGTCGAGAAATTATACGAAGAGCCGGAAACCACGAGGTCAGCCGTTCCTACATTTCGAATCACGAATGAACGCGTGGAGTTATTTCCGTCAGCGGCAAGGAACGTGAAGCTCTGTGGATACACTCGAGCGATAGGAACGTCGCCCTCGTCGCCCAGAAGTGTCACTTCCGACAGATTATTAGCATTTCGGTCGTTGTGCCGAAGCTGAAGCGTCGCCACCGACGAGTCGGTATTTCCATTGGGACGTTCAAACTTGACGACGATGTCGACCGACGAGGATTTCGGAATATTTTGTGTCGGGAAAGTCGTGGTCACATCGTTGCCATCAATGAAGAACTTGTAGAACGGTCGTGCCGACGCGGGAGTCACACTCAAGCTGGTCACCTGAAGCGTCGCCTCACCAACGTTATCGACGGTGAGCGTCTGTTCGGCCTGCGCCGAAAACAGCAGGCTGGTTGCGCTGACATCAATCGCTGGCGCACTGCCCGAGCCTTCCGAAACCTGAATGGAGATGTTGCCGTCGTTGGCATTAACGGCCGATGACTCGATCTGCAGCTGGGCAAATCCTTCGTAATCGGCTGCCGTTGCAGTTGAAGGCACTTCGACAGAAAGCGTCCATGATGCGCTCGTACCGGGCTCAATCTCCAACGGAAGATTTTCGCCAGCCGTGACTTTCAGGAAATTTCCGAGGGTAGAGAAATTGAATTGTTCGACGGTCAGAAGCTGACTTCCGGTATTTCGAATGCTGAAATCTTGCGACTGCTGCGAGCCGGGTAGGACGTTTTGAAATTCCATGAATTCCGGCTGAACTTCGATTTGGCCGGACAGCGCAGGCTTGAGGAAGTAGATGGTCGCCTTTCCGTCCTGAACCACACCAGACGTGTTGATGGCGTTGGTTTCGATGACCAATTCACCACAATAGGAATTGAGGTAGTTGGCGGGGACATCGGGCCCAGGCGTGGGGCAGGTCAACTCACCGCCGCCTTGCGTGACGACAAACTCGATGTCTTTTCGAAGCGAGGGCTCGATATTAAACGGAGTCGCTGGAAGGCCGAGCGCGATGCAACGTGAACTGAGGCAAATCTCGGTTCCGGAACATTCATCACCCGTCGTGCATGCGCCGCCGGCTTCGGCAAGGGCGTCTAACCGGTCGGGTTTTGCGACCCATTCAAATCGGTTAACCACGAGCATTGCTTTCCCTGAATTCCGCAGAATCAGGGGGCTCAATTGCTTCTCGGGCTTATCGTCAACCACCGGCAACTTGATGTTGAAATTGCCATCGGAGCCTTCGATCGTGAGCTCCGAGACTTCCACGCGTTGCAGGTTGTCGTCGTTGCCGCATGACGCTGCAAAAACAGTCGCGACGAGTCCGGTGATAAATGTGAGTAGTAGCTTGCCTGTCATCGAAGATCTCCTGATTCCGAAAAGTGCACGCAGACTAGCGATCAGCCTTAGGGTTTGCAAGGCGACGCCAGTGCGCCCCACCCCATGAGAATGGAGTGAGGTTGTCATAAAAATTTGATGTTGAGTTGGCTGGAAAATCAGCCCTTGTCGAAGAACTTCGACAGGAACCCTTTCTTTTTCTTCTCGGGCTGCGGCATGCCGAATACGGGCCCTTCGGCCGGTGGTGGAGGCAAGTCGTCACCAAGAAGCTGGTCCAGAATATCTCCGGAATCACGAGGCTCTTCCGTCGATCGCTCTTCCATCTCTCGTCGAGCCGAAGCAAGTAGCGCTTCCAGGCTCTCTTCGTCCTCGACCTCTGACTCGGAACTCACAGGTGATTTTTCGCGAAGAGAGGTCCCAAGATGCATGGATTCGGGAGACATTCGAGACGAGTCGTCCAGATTATCGAGGAGAGAGCCGATATCCTCGAGCTCATGGTTTGAAGCCGAAGACGCATCCGAAGCCTCCGATGCAGCGGACGAATCCAACGACAACCCATCCGGCACGTCGAATTCGTGCTCCGATTCCGAGGGCGATTCCAAGAGAAGCTCGGGCTCGGACTCAAAAGCCTCGCTCAGAGATATTTCTGGAGCCGAGTCTTCATCAAACAACTCTTCGTGGACCTCTGATTCCTCTTCGACCACGACCAATGACGGCTCGTAAGTCTCGGACTCATCTTCATCATCCATGAGATCTTCGAGGGAGAACACGGGCTTTTCTTCAACCGGCTCTTCCTCGGGCGAAGACTCCTCCAACACAAGAGCAGGCTCCGACTCTTCCTCTTCCTCTTCCTCATCATCCATGAGGTCTTCGAGGGAGAACACAGGTTTTTCTTCAACCGGCTCTTCCTCGGCCGATGATTGCTCATCTTCCTCGGCAACCGATATTTCCTCTTCGACCAATTCGTCGCTGACTTCTTGCGTCAGGCCTGGAACTTCGAATTCCATGGAAGGCTGTGGTTCGGGATCGCTTTCGCCACCGAAGAACCCACCGCCCCCGTCTCCAAAAAGGCCGTCAAACATATCATCGATGTCGGCTTCTTCGGCTCCAAAAGAAAACTCTTCCAGTGCCTTAAGCGCCAGCTCATCCATGTCTTCTTCGAAGGCGAGAATCTTCAAACCACCGGTGGTTTCCCCGAGTTGAGTCGGACTCTTCGGAATCGCTTCGGGCAACATCTCTGGGGCTTCACGAGTTTCCGGTTCAGCCACGTCTGGGGCCTCAGCGGTTTCCGGATCGATTTCCTCGAGGCTCACCGAGTCATCGTCGTCCGAGTCTTCTGACGGCTCCTCCAAGGCGGCATCTGAAGAGACTTCGCCCGCCATCGCCAAGGCGGCAGCCACAAGGGCGTCATTGGCCTCCTCCTCACTTCCGAACGAGTCGTTTACGGGTGTGCCTGCCTCATCGGCTTGCTCGCTATCCTTTACAACCGGTTGCTCGCGAGTGATCTCGCGCCAATCGCTGGATTCGGCACCTGCGTCGGTTCGTTTCGAGTGAGCGTCAGCCGTCGTGTCATCGGGCTCGCTCGCCAAGAGCTGATTCAGGGATCGATTCTCGAATGACTCACGGGTCTTGCGCTCATAGCTCTCTTTATCTTGAGGCAATGGCGTTCGATCGTTGTGAATATCATCACGATGCTCTTCGGGAGCCGGCGACCCGCCGGATTTTTCCTCGACGATGCGATCGACAAGCGCCTTCGACTCTTGCGCGAGTTTGCTGAATTTGATGAGCATTCCAACAGGTGACTGTGGTGACGCGTCATCAGGCGCACGGACTTGTAAAACAATTCCTTCCCCGAGGAGTGCGGTTGACCCGTCACCCAAGAGGAATTGGAATCGAATAGTCGTGCCGATAGGCTTGAGTTTTCCCGGTTTCATCGGGATAAACATGCCGCCGGCGGAGATAAAGCGCGCGTAACCGTCTACGAAATCTTCGATAGTTTCGTATCTAAGGCGCGCACGAATGGCCGAGAAGTTCTGGTCGCTCACCAATTTCCTCACAAAACAGGAACGCGAGGCTGCAGCTAGTGTAGGCTCACGTAGCACTCAAGCAATATTTTGTGCGATTTTGAGCGATTGACGGCGAAATCGCACGATCTCGCTCAGGTATCAGTCCGAGTACACTAGACCAAGAACAAGGCCTTGAACAAGTTCGAAGGCTTCTGCATCGATATAGTCTTGCGTTCCATTGCCCGAAAATGACGTTCGCTCCATGCGAACATCCCACCCAAACATAAAACCGAGGCTGCTGCTCACGGCGTACACGCCGCCGACTCCGCCTCCAAAGCCGTAAACGTAGGATGACTCGCCGTAGTTTTCACCACCACCGATCCACGTTCCAAACGGTGAGATTTGGAATTTGGCGTTCAGAACAAGGTCATCTGTTAAGGCCTGAGCTGAGACAGACGCGCCAAGGACGACGGCAAGAGTCGACGTCGACGGCAACGCCCCCTGGTCGACGGAGTACGACACGTATCGAACGCCTCCCTGCAGGTCGAATTTGACGGCCTCACGAGCCCCTCGCTCAGGAGTGGCCATCAAAATCCGCTGATCGACCAGGAGTTCGCCCTCCAGGTGCAAGAGGGGCTTACTTTCCACCGTCTGCCCCGGATCGGCCGCCGCGGCCACACTTGCCATACCACCGACTAACCCGACAACAACGCCTGTGGACGAGGTCCCGCCACCGTCGAAAAAGTACCCGAGCTTGAGTGAGCCGCCCGGATAGAATTGCGACGGATACGTGAGCACAGCTCCATTCGATCCGTTCACGCCGAGATCGCGCTTAAGCAAACGGCCCCCCACCTCAAAGAAAAGCCCTTCGGAGCCACGCATCTTTGGCGTTTCATCGGGCGAGACTTTGGGCGCTTCAACCACAGGGTCGGCTTCAGCGGTTTCGGCTGGCGTCACCACCAGCACCTGAGGCGTCTCAACCAGACCAAGATCGTCTCGAAGTTCGGCGGCAATCGTGTTCCCCGCAGACTCGGACAAGCCGCCGGGTTCCATGTCATGCGCAAATTCGCGGCGGATTTCCCCGTCCGGACCAATGAGGTTGACCTTGTATCGACCGCCTTCTTCCTCGACGTAGATGATTCGGTCGACTTTTCCGCCCTTCATTACCCATTTCAAATCTTTGGGCCGACGCATCAATCCCTTGGTCTTGATCGAGCGTGTCTTCACTTCTTTAACAAACCAGGGCTGGTCCAAAGCTTCGACACCTTCGATGGCATCTACCCGAGCGACCAAATCACTGGAGCCCCCTCCAGGGATATTCAGGACCACCACACGGAACGCTGGGTCACCCTCCCCTGCGAAAGCGGGAGAGACCAAGAACAACGACATGATGCAGAAAATTTGCGGCCATAGGGCCAGCAAGGACTTGCGTAACAATTTTGACCCCGAATGCCTCAAAAACGTTCGATCTCGAATTCATCCAGGTTGAAATCATCGCCATCTGACGATGCTTTTGACCCCTTCCCAGGCTCGAAATTCGCCCAGGCGGTTTCGTTCTCGGCAGATGCAACACCACTGACGCGCAACGCAAAATCATCGGGGTTTGAGCATTGATGCAACGCTTCTTCGTAAGTGATCATCCCGCCCTGTAATAGAGTGAGCAACGACTGATCGAAGGTTTGCATCCCGTAGGCCACAAA
Organism: uncultured Bradymonadales bacterium; assembly: GCA_964394615.1. Taxonomy (GTDB): domain Bacteria; phylum Myxococcota_A; class Bradymonadia; order Bradymonadales; family Bradymonadaceae; genus JBFFMO01. Next base: position 16,630 of record CAYMYJ010000015.1, read on the forward strand.
GCCCTTTGCGATGTTTTCGGTGATGGTTCGTGCCGTGGCGTGTTCCATCACCAACTCGCGAATTCGCGCGGTAGAAAGCATAATTTCCACGGCTGCAACTCGGCCTTTTCCATCCGCACGTGGAACGAGTCGTTGTGAAACAACGCCCTTGAACATGTTGGCAAATTGATACCGAGCCTGGTCGCGTTGATGCGGCGGAAACGCCGATAGAATTCGACTTACGGATTCCGAAGCGTCGGTCGTGTGCAATGTGGACATCACCAAATGTCCGGTTTCTGCGGCGGTCATGGCGATCTCGATCGTCTCGAGGTCGCGCATTTCTCCCATCAGGATCACGTCGGGGTCCTGGCGGAGTGCGGCTTTGAGCGCACGCGCAAACGACGTCGTGTCATTGCCGACTTCGCGCTGATTGATGATGCTTTTTTTATCCCGGATCAAAAACTCGATCGGGTCTTCGATCGTCACGATATGTGCGGTTCGGGTGCTGTTGATGTAGTCGACCATCGCGGCAAGTGTCGTCGACTTACCACTGCCTGTGGCGCCTGTGACCAGAATGAGACCGCGCCTCTCCTCAGCCAGTGTCTTGACGGCATCCGGAAGATAAAGCTCCTCGATCGACTTCACTTTGAAGGGAATCACACGGAAGACCATTCCGATCGAACCGCGTTGTTGAAACACATTGACGCGAAAGCGTCCGACGCCCGCCACGCCGTAGGAAAGGTCAACGTCCAACGTCTCCTGGAAAGCATCACGCTGCATCTTGTTCATGATGCTGGCGGCCATCTTCCCGATTTCTTCAGGGGTCAGGCGTTTGCCGTCCCGAAGAGGAAGCAAAGAACCGTCAATCCTGAAGATCGGCGGCAATCCGGCTTTGACGTGGATGTCACTGGCGCCGCCTTTGGTGGCGATCTGCAAAATTCTATTGAGCTCGTCGGTCATGCTCACAGCTCGGCGGTAAATTACTTTGGCCCGCAGGGTAACACCTAAGGTCAAAGAGTGTCTAGGAATCCCTCGGCTCTAGCTGTATGTTCCTGCCTCGGAGAGATCATGAAGATAGAATGTATTGCAATTGGGGACGAATTGCTCGACGGACGAGTCGTTGAGGCAAATGCCGCTTGGCTGGGCGCGTTTTTGTTCGAGAACGGCGGCATGTTGAGTCGGGTGACAACTGTCTCGGACGACTTGCACGATATTGTCGGGGCACTCGAAGAGGCTCGGGCACCGATCGTGGTTGTCTGCGGCGGTCTGGGGCCCACGGCTGACGACCGAACACGTGATGCCGTTGCTTGCTGGAAGCGCGTCGAACTGGTGGAAGACGCGGACACACGCGAACGCCTCGAAGCGCGATTCGCCGCACGAAAAATCAAGATCACGTCAAATAATTACCGACAGGCCACATTCCCGGCGGGTGCTGGCGTTTTGGCGACCGAAGTCGGATCGGCTGCTGGATTCAGTGTCGACGACGACACCCGCCGCTTTTACTTCTTTCCCGGTGTACCCAGCGAATTTCGATGGTTCGCCGAGACCTACATTCGACCGCTGCTCAAGACCGCCCCATCGCACCGAATCTGTCTCCACTTTTTTGGACGAGGCGAGTCGTCGCTCGAAAACGATTTGCAGGGACTCGAAGAACTTGCTGCCGATCGTTCGGTCCGAGTTGGCTACCGAGCATCGTTTCCGACGATTGAAATCAAACTCGCCGGTGAACTCGAAGCCGTGAAGGAGGTTTGCGCCTTTGTTCTGTCTCGTTCATCCAAGTATTTGGTGGGTCAGGACGAAGAAATGCTTCCTCACCGCGTCGGCCGTTTGCTGAAAGAACGTGGTTTGACCGTGACGACCGCCGAATCGTGCACGGCTGGAGGCATCGCAGCCGCAATCACCGATGTCGCCGGAAGTTCGGCATGGTTTGAGCGGGGATTCGTCACGTATTCCAACGCGTCCAAAGTGGATGAGATCCAAGTGGCGCCTGCAATCTTGCAAACATTTGGCGCAGTCAGTGCGCAGACCGTATGCCAGATGGCGCTTGGGGCTCAAAAACGAGCCGGAGCAGACTTTGCGCTCGCCGTGAGCGGAATCGCGGGCCCGGACGGCGGCACGCCAGACAAACCGGTGGGTACGGTCCATTTTGGGCTGGCCACACCCTCAGGCGTTTTTCACAAACACGTCGTATTTCCATTCCGCTCTCGCGAACAGGTGCGAACCTCCACCATTTACACCGCGCTCGCTCTCCTATTGGCCTGGCTTGAAGGCGACGTGGGGCGATTCCGAGTCGATGGTCCTTACGGTCAAGACCAAGTTTTTGGCCCTTCTGGCATTGAAATTACGGAACCTGAATGATTCGCTTATTTGTCGCTTTAGATCTCGCGATTCCGGTCGTGGAACGACTCGTACTTTTGCAAGATGAGTTGGATCGCCGCCTTCCAAAGGAAGCCATCGCCCGACTCGTGGCGCCAGAACACATCCATGTCACGCTCAAATTCATCGGTGAGGTCGACGTCTCGTTGGTTTCAGTGATCGAGATCGCGATCGCAGAGATGACCCGACCACTCTTCCCGTTTGAGTTTCGAACGCAAGGGTGCGGTGCGTTTCCAGATGCCACGAGCGCGCGCATTGTGTGGGCTGGCCTCGATGCTCAGGGTGCCGAGGTGATGAGCCTCCTCAATCAGACCCTCGAGCGCGGATTGGACGAAATCGGAATTGTCCCAGATGCTCGGGAGTATCGACCACACATCACGCTGGGCAGGATTCGCTCAGAGACTCCCGTCGACATGAGCGCTTTCCTCGCGCCATTGGAAGACCTCGAACTTGGCACGAGTTACGTTCGAGACTTGGTTTTGATCTCCTCAGAACTGACAAAAGACGGCCCCATCTACAAAGTCGTTCGTCGCTTCGCACTCGGCGAAGGCTGAAATTTCCACTTTCGTGTCATTCATCAGTTGGATGAGTAACCAAGTCTGGAAAAACCGCAGCAATAAGTGTAGGTTCCCTCCACACACTTTGAGGATGACGATGAATCGATTACTCCCCCTGCTGCTGGCACTCGGTCTCGTTGCGTGCTCGGACGACACTGCAAAACCCACAAATGTTGATGAGCAAATCCGAGTTGACCCCAATAATGGGAGTGATGCCGGAGGCACCGATGCCACGTCGTCGAGCGATGCCGCGAATGAGGCAGACGTTCTGATTCCAGACATCGAGTCATGCCAACCCGGAGTCGTTTCGGGCTGCGCAAATGAAAGCTCAAGATTTGTGTGCAATGCCGAGGGCACGGGGCTCGAGGTTGTGTCGTGTGGCACCCAGAATTGCCTGAATGGCGAATGCACCGACATGGTTTGTGTCCCCGACACCATCTCCTGCGACGGCGGCGAATCAATCAAACGTTGCAATTCAGCCGGAACTGGCTTCGAACTGACGACCGCCTGCCCTGAAGGAACGGTTTGCAACGGCGGTTCTTGTCGACCCGTGTGTGAGCTTGGAAAATACGAGTCCTCGTACATCGGCTGCGAATACTGGACGCTCGACCTCGACCAATATCACGACCCAACGACCAATCCGAAACCTGACGAAGTCCCACACGCGGTCGTCGTTTCGAACCCCAATAACGTCCCGGTGACCCTCGCCTTCTACTCGCAGGTCGCATCGGCGAGTGTAAACGTGGCAGACCCCACGGTTCCGGCTAAATCCGCGCGCTCATTTGTGATGCCGCGTTTGGATATCAGCGAGACCGGGATCACCAAGAACTCGGTCAACATCGTTTCATCCTTGCCTGTATCAATGCATCAATTCAGCCCCCTCAATAACGAGTCGGTCTACAGCAACGATGCATCCCTTTTGCTTCCTGTGAATACACTCGGAACCGACTACTACGTGGTCGGCTGGCCGACATCCCCATTGCCCTGTTTATTCATGCCTTGCCCCGAGTGGCAGCACGGTTACGTGACCATTCTCGCGGTCGAGTCCGGAGATACCTTCGTCAACGTCACCCCCACAGCCACCATCACAGGCGGACAGAATATTGCCTCGTTTCCGCCCGGCGTGACGCGTTCATTTCAACTTCGACGAGGTGAAGTGCTGAACATCCAAGCCGGCGACGCCTCGTTGACCGGCCCAAATGACCTGACCGGCACGTTCATCCGCGGATCGAAAAAGATCGCCGTATTCTCGGGGCACGAGGAAGCCGTCATCGGAGAGCCCAATGTAGGCGATGGAACCTGTTGTGCCGATCATTTGGAGCAACAACTCTTTCCCATCAATACTTGGGATAATCACTACGTTGCCGCATTGAGCCCCGGACGCGGCATCAAGAAAGATCATTGGCGAATTCTGGCAGGCGAGGATGGCGTGGTGGTCACGACAAATCCCCCTCAGCCCGGCGCGAATAACGTTACGCTTAATCGTGGCCAATTCGTGAAATTCTTCAGCGACCAAAACTTCGAAGTAAACGCCACGGGTAAGGTCATGGTGGGGCAGTTTCTGGTCTCGCAAGACCAGACATCGGAGGGGACAGGGGACCCGGCCTTCGTGTTGAACGTGCCAACTTCCAGGTTCCGAAAAGACTACGTGCTCCTGACCCCTGATGGCTACAACACCAACTACGTCAATGTTATCCGACCTGCTGGCGTAGAAGTTAAGTTGAATGGAGCGGTGATTGTTCAGGCCTTCACGCCAGTGGGCGCTGGCCAATTTGAGGTCGCGTCGGTTCCGGTCAATCCTGGTGTGCAGTCGGTCGAGAGTGCCGAGCCCTTCGGCATCATCGCGTTTGGATTCGACAATGCCGTTTCGTATGCCTACCCAGGTGGACTCGACCTTGTGGGCTCAAGCGCTACGCCTTGATTCGGTTCAAGCGCTGCGAAGGATGCCAATCACAAGAACTCGCGCACGTCGGCGCTGGCGCAATGCCAAGCTGGAGCCTGGCGCACCAAGTCGCAATGCCTGACGCACCAAGTCGCAATGCCAGGCTGGAGCCTGGCGGACCAATCACAAGACGCCGCGCAAAAAAAGAGGCGACACCGTCAGGTGCCGCCTCTTCTTTCAATCCATAACCCTACACTACTTCGCGGCAGCCTCAGCCTTCACGATCGCCACTGGTGGCGCCATGATAAGACCGAAATGCTCGCGAATCTGCCGTTCCACGGCCGTCATGACCTCAGGATGTTCACGGAGGTACTGCTTGGCGTTTTCACGCCCCTGTCCGAGTCGCTCCTCGTTGTAGCTGTACCAAGAGCCCGCCTTGTCGACGATATTGGCTTCAGCTCCCAGGTCGAGAATGTCGCCTTCGAGACTGATTCCAGTCCCATACATGATGTCGAACTCAGCCTGCTTGAACGGAGCCGCCAACTTATTCTTAACGACCTTCACGCGAGTTCGAGAGCCGGTGATTTCGTCACCATCTTTGATGGCACCGATTCGTCGGATATCAAGGCGTTGCGAGGCGTAAAACTTCAGCGCATTTCCGCCAGTGGTCGTCTCAGGGTTGCCAAACATCACGCCGATCTTCATACGGATCTGGTTGATGAAAATCACACAGGTTCTGGACTTGTTGATGGATCCGGTCAGCTTACGCAGCGCCTGACTCATCAAGCGTGCTTGAAGTCCCATGTGGGAGTCACCCATCTCACCCTCGATTTCAGCTCGCGGCGTCAATGCTGCGACCGAATCGATCACGAGCACATCAACGGCGTTCGAGCGAACGAGCATGTCGACAATTTCAAGCGCTTGTTCACCGGTATCTGGCTGGCTGACAAGAAGCTCGTCCACCTGGACACCAAGAGACTTAGCGTACTTGATATCCAACGCGTGCTCGGCATCCACAATCGCTGCGACACCGCCGGCGCGCTGTGCATTGGCCAAGACGTGCAGCGCCAGAGTGGTTTTACCCGACGACTCTGGTCCAAAAATCTCGACAATACGCCCCCGAGCCATCCCGCCGACTCCGAGCGCAATGTCCAGCGAGATGGACCCTGAAGGGATTGCGTCGCTTGGAGCAATCAGCGCCTCTTCGGTCCCAAGACGCATGATCGCGCCCTTTCCAAACTGCTTTTCGATCGCATGAACTGTAAGGTCTAGCGCTTTCTTTTTGTCTTTATCGACTGCCATCTTCGACTCCTCTTCGGTGGCTTTTTCTTGGAAGCAAACCACTGGTTACTGAACTTATGTATAGTCCTATCTTCTCGACGCCGTCAAGCGCCTCTGAACCGTCGCGACATAAGGGTTATCGGACAAAAGATTTTTAAGTTGCGAATATGCAACAGCACGACACACACACGAATAAAAACAACGACTTACGATACTAAAAAAACACCTTACCAACTTCATTTGTCACACGTTCTTCATTCGTCGCGCACCTTAGAGATATGATATCCAAACCGAAATGGAGCAATCATGAGCATCGAAAAAATGTCGGCGCAAATGCGCATTTGGCGCTGGCGAGTCTTCGCGGCGACGTTTGTGGCATACGCGGGCCTGTATTTTGCGCGCAAGCCATTTTCGGTGGTCAAGGCAAGCCTCGGAGACGCCTTCAATTGGGACGCCGTTCAATTGGGTCAACTGGGCGCCTTTTATTTGGTCGCCTATACGATCGGCCAGTTCTTGGCCGGCGCAGCTGGGCAAAAATGGGGTCCAAGGCTTGCCCTGCTTACCGGTCTGGGCCTGAGCGCGGTCGTCAATGCCGCCTGCGGATTCACCAACACGTACGCAATGTTCGCGGTCTTGGTCAGCCTGAACGGTTTGGCGCAGGCGAGCGGTTGGTCGAATACGGTGGGAACCATGGGCCATTGGTTTCGTCGCGAAGAACGCGGCAAAGTCATGGGAATCTGGGCCACCAACTATCAGATCGGCGGCGTGGTCGCGACGACACTCGCCGCCTATATGCTCGGAAAATTTGGTTTTGAATACGCATTTTTTGCCGGATCGGGAGTTGTGGTCCTCGTCTGGCTCTTTGTTCTGCTGAATCAACGAAATAAGCCGTCCGACGTTGGCCTACCTGATCTTGAGGAAGACGAAGATGGTCAGGTGGCCGGGGGTAAGGTCACGTGGGAGCGTGATATCGTGATCAACATGCTGATCGTGGGCGTCTTCTACTTCTTCGTGAAGTTCATTCGCTACGCGATCTGGTCATGGGCTCCCTACCTTCTGCAGAAAAACTATGGGCTTGCGGGTGATGACGCTGGATACGTGTCGGTTGTGTTCGACCTCGCTGGAGTAGCAGGAGTCATCGTTTGCGGATGGCTTTCCGACCGTGTTTTCAAAGGCAAACGAGCCATCGTATCGTTCATTTTCATTCTGGGAATGGCGGCCTCTTGTCTGCTTTTGTACGTTGTCGGGCAGGTCAACGTGGAATTCTTCGCGTTGAGCATGGGGCTGATTGGATTTTCGCTCTACGGACCGGATGCGCTGATGACAGGAGCGGGCGCGATCGACGTGGGTTCGGCCAAACGAGCCACGATGGCCGCAGGAGTCATCAACGGCATGGGTTCATGCGGGGCAGTACTTCAGGAGCTGGTTCTGGGCTCCATCCTCAAAGACGGCTCAACAGGACTGGTCTTTGCGACGCTTCTTCTCAGCGCGGGCGCAGCTGCCGGCTGCCTCTTGGTGCTCCTAATTCGAGGGCGTCTGGGCAAAACCATTATTTGAGGTCTCACGCGCGTAGCGTATGGTGGTTTTTTGTTCACCAAAGGCCGTGGTGAATGCACCAAAAAAAGTGGTACTTTTGCTTTCGTCAAAAAACGACAAGACCTTGGAAACACTGCGCCATAAACCACCAAAATTAGGTGTTGAGCCACCCTTGCCACAGAATTACCTATCACTACTCCCACTGCCCCTCTCATACACATGAGCGAATCGCGCCAACACGCGGACTTAAAATCCTGGACCTCCGTTCAAGATGAATTCCTGCGTCTCCTCACGAGCGTGATGACGTTCACCGTCTTGGCTACGGCGACCGCAGCTGGGATCGAGTATGTCCGCACGGGTGTCTTTCTTAATTTTATGACGTTGGCGACGCTGCTTTCGATTTTGGCTGCCGTGGCGATCAAGACAGGGAGTTCGCGCGTTCGCCAGACGGCAAGCTGCGCTCTGGTGTTCAGCATCGCGTCTCTTGCGTTTCTTCAGTCCGGTCCGTTTATTGGCGTCGGATTTCTGATGGTTGGTTCGGTGCTCACCACATCTATTTTCTTTGGGGTGCGCGGCGCCATGGCCACTTACGCCGGCTTGTTTCTGGTGATTCTCGTGGTGGCGATTCGGAGCCTGTATCCGGGCTGTCCACCGGAATGGGATCTGGCGCCGCTGGTCTGGATGCGTGTCGGCGTGTCCATGGTGGTTGCATTGGGATGCATCTCTTGGATTCTCATCGCCATGTTTGAACATCTGAAGACTGGATTGGAGACGGCCAACAGCCTCGCAATCAGAGAAGTCGAACTCGATAAACAAAAAGAACGAATTGTGCGACACGCCATGCAGGTTGAGCGACTCGAGAGCCTTCGCATCCTCGCCGGCGGAGTCGCCCACGATTTCAACAACTCCCTCGTCGTGATCAGGGGAGGAATCGACATGCTCGAAGAGGTCGTACCTCCCGAGGAACTCGAACTCCTCGAGATGATGCGAGAGAGCGCCAACACTGCCGCCGAGACCGCCCGCTCCCTGACGACCTTTTCCCGTCAACGACGCGACAAGAACGAAACCTGCTTCCCTTCAAGCGTGGCAAAAAACATGTCACGACGAGCCCGGAAGCTCTTCGATTCGGATATTGAGATTGTATGGGAGATCGAAGAAACGCCGGCAGCCCAGATTGGCCCCGCTCCCTTCGAGGAAGTTCTGCTGCAATTACTTCTCAACGCAAAGGACGGCTCGCCCGCCGGAGGCATCGTCACCGTCCGAGTCGCGACCAAACATGCGAGTGTGCAGGTCGAAGTCTCGGATTCAGGGGAAGGTATTCCGGAACCCATTATTGACCGCATTTTTGAGCCATTTTTCACCACAAAAGGTGAACAAGCGACGGGCCTCGGCCTCGCGCTGGTATGGAGTCATATGCAAAGATGTGGCGGAGATGTTCATGTAACGTCGAACCTTGGCGTCGGCACGACGTTCACGTTCACGATACCCACCGAAAAGGCTGAAAGATGAATGAATCATTCGAAGGCAGTGGCGCGCTAAAGGCGCTGGTTCAGAAGGTCAGATCCGATCAAAGTATCTTGATCGTTGACGACGATGAACGTGTTCGTTGGACGTTGGAGCGGCAGCTCAAGCACTTGGGTGTGCCCCTTCATTTTGCAGCCAATGGCGAAGACGCTCAGGTCCTTCTTGATGGACAACCGATCAGTGTGATGGTTACCGATCAACGCATGCCAGGAATGTCTGGTACCGCGTTGCTTTCGTGGGTGAAGGACCACTATCCGAATGTTGTCCGCGTCATGATCACCGCGAACGTCGAAATGGAAACGGCGCTGGCCGCAATCAACACAGGCGAAGTGTTCCGTTTTGTACCCAAGCCGTGGTCTCAGGACGATATCCGCAATGCGGTGCGTTCCGCGCTGGACCACCATCGCGCGGCCGCTGAACGAAGCATCTTCCTTGCTGAGCTCGATCGGACCAACCAAACCCTTCGCAACATGAACGACCATTTGCTGGAGATTGTCGAGGAACGCACCTCGCAGATTCGTGCGCAGGCCGATAATCTCGCTGCAGCCAACGAAGAACTCCGAGAAAGCTTCAACGCAACTCTGGAAGTCCTTTCGACGATCATGGGATTTGCAGACACGCGGATCATGGACCATAGCAAACGAACCGTTTCACGAGTTCGCGGATTTGCCTTGCGCGCGGGCGTGTCTCATCAATGGTTGGAGCCCCTGGTTCAAGCAGGTCTTTGCCATTGGATCGGTTTGCTTAACGCGCCTCCTGCGACCGTGTCATGCCCATTGAACGAACTGAGACCCGATGACCGTGGTTCCTGGGAATACCACCCGATATTGGGAGAAATGGTCTTGGGGCCGGTTCCAGCGCTCGAAAAAGCGTCCCAGATCGTTGGGAATTACCTCAGAACCGCAGACGGCGACTATATGGAGGACGCCGAGCTCAGACGCGCCTGCCAATGCCTCAAGATCTGCAGCCTCTATGAACGCGAATTCACGATTCGAACCGCGCAAGACCAGACCACCGCGGCTCAATCTGCGATGGAGTACCTTGAAAAGGGGCGTGGAACGGAGTTCGACAGTGGAATGTTGGACCTCTTTATGGCGCATCTGGGCTTCGATGAAGACGCCCTCATCGGATGAAACCCGATGCTGGTATCCTCTTCGCGATTGGGGCTTTCGCGCTCTGGGGCTTCTTTCCCGTGTACTGGAAGCTCCTCCTAAACGTTCCCGCAGACCAAATTCTGGCACATCGGATGGTGTGGTCATTGGTATTCGTCTGCGCGGTGCTTGGCGTTCAGCAAAAATGGAGTTGGGTTCGGAATTTGACGCTCAAGGTGGCGTCTTTGAATCTGGTCGGCTCGGTCTTTCTGACTTCCAACTGGTTCGTCTACATCTGGGCCGTGAACTCTGGGCACGTTGTCGAAACGGCGCTCGGCTATTTCATCAACCCATTAATGAGCGTCGTTCTAGGGGCGTTATTCCTCAATGAACGACCTCGTCGAATGCAATGGGCGGCGATTGGAACCGCAGCGTGTGGAGTGGTTTATCTGAGCGTGGTGCACGGGACTCCGCCCTGGATCGCACTTTTTCTCGCCGTAAGCTTTGCCGTGTACGGTCTGTTCAAGAAGAAGGCTCATCTGGGGGCCGCAGAAGGCCTCGCCCTTGAAACCGGGCTGATCTTCGTGCCCGCGCTCGTCTATCTGATGGTTATGGAATTCAAGGGCCAAGGGCAATTTGGCCACGCGGATTTGCGGACCAATGCCCTTCTGGTGTTTTCGGGCGTCGCCACCGCGCTCCCGTTGCTCTTTTTCGCAGCGGCAGCCAGGCGACTCACGCTCACTTCGCTCGGAATCATGCAATACCTGGCGCCCTCAATTCAGTTCGCGCTGGGTGTTTTTCTGTACAATGAACCGTTCACCCTCCAGCGATTCATTGGGTTTGGGGTGATCTGGGCCGGCGTGGCGCTCTATGCCATCGAACTCGTTTTGTACCGGCGCAAGTCCAACAAGCTATCCAAGGCGCTCATCCAGCCATGACGGAATTTCCCTCAGGTCGCTGGCGTCCTTTGCGTCCATGAACACCGATATTTCCAGAAGCCGACGGCACAACTCCGATGCGACTTCTTCGTCCGAGCGATGTTGAGCACTGAGCTTCTCGTACACCTGCGTTACTTCGTCTTCTCCAAACACCACATCGAGATGCGCATCCGGAATCACAAGTCCATCTCGCTCCGCGCCCAGTACGACTGCCGCAACCCACAGGGGAATTCCGCCCTGAATCGCCTCGGAATCCAGCTCAGCTAATACGTCGTCGCGAAACGACTTGGCTCGGTCCCACGCTTCAAAGTCAAATCCATCAAACATCTTCGCGACGATCCACACGCCAATCCTAGGATCGACGATGACCGCCGCTTCGCGTAACTCGATCCGCGGACCGTCGACCCCATCACTAAGTTCGTGGTCGGCGACCAGAGTCCCGACCGCCACCTCGCGGCCGCAGAGCACCGCACCGAGTATTTCTTCATGCGAGTAGTCGAAGTAGCAGTAGTGGTCATTGACCTCGAAATCTTCGCGCCGTCCTACCTCAAAAGTGTTGTTGAAAAACCTCTCCGGCTTCGTCTCAAATGTGTTCATTGCGCTCATTTCGACCTCCGTTTTGATGGTCTCAATCTTCGTGTTCTTCCTTATCTAGTTTTCGGTCAATCCAAGAAAATGTTGCGAAAATAATTGAAAACATTGCGGAAACGCTCGGAAACCAAGACCGTGCTTGGCGACAATGGCGTTCATGTGCAAGCATCTGCCAAATCCACTAAAACGACTCACCAACGCCCCGAGCCCCTTGTGTTTAACTGGTTCAAAAAACCCAAAGAAACGCCCGAAGAGCCCCCTTTCGGGACCGCCGAAACAGCACTTGAGGGGTTGATCGCCGTCGTCTCCGACGGGGTGATTGAGGATGTTTGGGATGCGATGGACCAAGTTCCTGATGAGCTGCTGCCGCAAGTCGAGACTCTGATTCGCCAAGATCGACTCGGAGAGTACCCAAGGCATTGCGCCATTCTCTGGCACGCCTACACCTTGTCGAATCGCGGCGAGCATGTGGCTGAATTTCTGAAGCCCTCGCTTGAGGACTCTGTGTATTGGGCCCTGACTTTTGAGATCAACAACGTTCTCATTGGAGGCGCCCTTGGGGCGCTTGATGGGCTGTCAGATGACGAACGTGAGCGTCTGGCGTTGGCGGTATTTGAACGCCTCGGCGCCTCCAATGCGAGAAAATACTGGCTGCTTCTGAAAGTCAGAACGGACGCGATGCTGAAGACGGTCGCTCAGTCTTTCGATCGGCTGCCCGAAGACCGAGCGAAAATGGTCGGTGCTTTTCGACAATTTCGCGCCGAGGACCTGCCCCTGCTAAAGAAGTACCATCAACCCGGAAAGCCAGGGTTCGAACTCTTTGAGATCGCAATTTCTCAGGCGGAAGCGCGGTCAAACGCGAGTTCCTGACCTGATTTTTGACTCGTTATAATTTGCGTATCGTTGCGCCGACCGATAGAACGGAACTTCACGGAGAAATTGATGAAAGATGAGGGGAACGAAAAACGCGCAGATTTCAAACTAGATCGCGACTTGTTTCTGCGACAGATGGTTCGTGATATCTCCGGTACTCTAGAAGAAGTTGTAGGGCTGGAAGAAGCCAATGGATTTCTTGCTCTAACCGGGCAGAGAATCGCCAACAACGTAGTGGAGCCTATTCGCAATCGAATGGGTGACCATCCAACCACCGAGGATCTAGGGGAGGCACTCTGTGACTTCAAATCACGCATTCAGGGCGATTTTTATGTCATCGAAGCGAGCGAAGACCGACTGGTGGTTGGAAACCGAGCCTGCCCCTTCGGAATTCATGTCGATGGCCGTCCGTCGCTGTGCATGGTGACATCAAATATTTTCGGCACAATTGCCGCTGACAGCTTTGGATACGCCCGCATTGATTTGGAACAAACCATCGCAATGGGTGACAAAGAATGCCGTGTGGTCGTGCACCTAAAGCGAGACAACACGCCACCTTCCGGATCGATTCGCGAGTATTTTAGATGATTTCTGAAGAGATGAATTTGACGGTCCTGGATTGCCTCCCTGAACCGATGTTGGCCCTCGACTCTACCTTTGCCGTCCTTTACGCAAATCGAGCGGCGCGCCCTCTAATTTCGGAGCTATCCGAACCCCTATCGTTTCTGGATTTATTGTCGGATGAAGCGAAGTCTCGCCCCTATTTGGAGCAGGCTTTTCGCAGTAATTCCATGATTCCCGGGACGATCGAAATCATCGCTGACGGAACAAGCGCGAACTGGATTTGTTCAGGCGGCCGAATCGGAGCAAGCAACGCCATTCTGTTGCGCCTCGCAAAACAATCTGAACGTGACTCGCCGTTCCTCAATCTGACGCGACGGCTCGAAAAGCTAAACGTTGAAAACAACGAACGACGTATTGCGGAGGCAAAGCTCCAGGCAATCATCGACGGCCTTCCTTTCGGTCTGCGACTGGCTCAGGACCGCGATGTCGTGATGACCAATCGAACCTTCGATCAGTGGTTTGTTCCTCCGCCCGCCTTGTTTTGCGAGCGTGAATTCACGATCGGAAATAACGATGAACAACGCCACTTCTTGACGGAAGAGTTTCTGGTGACGACTCCTGGGCACACCGCACTTCGGTGTACGATTTTCACGGACGTCACCGAAACTCGGCGCGACGAGGAAGCCCGCGATCGCATGCAATCCAATATCTTGCATGCCCAGAAGTTAGAGAGTCTGGGCGTACTGGCCGGTGGAATTGCCCACGACTTCAACAACCTACTGGTAGGTATGCTCGGAAATTCGGAGTTGGCGTTGATGGATATCCCCGCCGAATCCCGCGCCCGCACGTACCTGAAGGACGTCGTCCTGTCGGCACAACGAGCTGCCGAATTATGCATGCAAATGCTGGCCTATTCAGGAAAGGGCCGATTTGTCGTTCGGGTCTTGGACCTCAATGAAATCGTTCGAGAAATGCTCTCGTTATTGAAAGTCTCGATCTCCAAGAAAGCGGTCCTCAAAACGCGCCTATCTGCAATCCCACCGCTCTTCGAAGGCGACGCGACGCAAATGCGCCAGATCTTGATGAACCTGATCACGAACGCATCAGATGCACTGGCTGACCAACCGGGCGTCATCACGATCACCACGGGTGTCGCGAGCAGCGACGCGACCTATCTTGAAAACTCGACGCTTTCGCATGAACTGCCTGAAGGAAATTACGCTTTTGTGGAGATCTCCGACAGCGGCGAAGGGATGGTTCCTGAGACGATCGAGCGGATTTTTGACCCGTTCTTTACGACAAAACCTGCGGGTCGAGGCCTTGGGTTGGCGGCAGTCAGCGGCATCATCCGAGGTCATCGAGGGGCCGTTCGTATCTACTCCGAGGTCGATCGAGGGACGAGTTTCAAGGTGCTCCTGCCGGCGATTGAGAACAACGAAATAAGTGAAGCCTCCCCAGAATTTGAAGTTGAGATTAAACATGGATCCGGCGTCATTTTGATCGTTGACGACGAACATGCCGTTCGGCGGGTCGCCAAACGAGTTGCCGAACGCGCCGGATTCGCGGTTCTGGAAGCGTCCAACGGCCAAGAGGCCGTGGATATTTTCCGAGAAAGGCACCAAGGGATCGTTCTGGTTCTTTTGGATATGTCGATGCCTGTGATGTCTGGCGAAGAAGCATTCAGGATCTTAAAAACCATCGATCCTTCAGTGCCCGTGGTGCTTTCGAGTGGTTACAACGAACAGGACGCGACCACTTATTTTGTCGGAAAGGGTCTCGCAGGATTTCTTCAAAAACCCTATCGCCCCGCCGACCTTCTGAAGATCTTGCACAAGTCTTAACGCGATCGCGCAAGTAGCGCTGGGGCAAAACTCTCCAGCCAACCTTGTTGCTCGCCAAAGGCCTGAACTTCGTTGATTTCGACGAAGTGACACAGCCACACATGGCCGTCATCGCCCTCCCACGACCACGGTGCGGCGTTTCTCGCCTGCGCCCGATAGAAGTGACGCTCAATACGACGAGTAAGGCTCTGGGGAGACGTGAGGCCGGCCGATTCAGAAAGAACCAGAGGCGGTTGCTCTGAGTGGTCCGACTCACGACGTGTGAATCGAATTCGCTCCCCATCACTTCCCAAAACATGAACTCGATACCCACGGGGAATGCGCAGACCATCGTCAGCAACGACGGTCTCAAGCGTGTAGGCCAGATCGTCTTCACGACGCGTGAAAGTCGTCCCCAGATACTCGACGTCGTCGACCTGGATCCCGGTTTCTTCGGCCAACTCGCGCACGGCCGCGTTCTCCGGCGACTCATCGAGATCCACCGTCCCCGCAGGAAACTGCGTTCCCGCGAGAGGGTGGTCAAAAACGAGCACACAGCCCTGATGGACGGCAAAAATCGTCACCTTCAGGATCGGCGAATGGTTCAAGTCGGCTGGCATGGTGAATCAACTATGCGTGAGGGTCCGCTTGCAGGCCGCGGACAAGCGTGCCCGGGCGTGCGTCGGTGGGTTCTCCGTCTTCCATGATGACCTGACCAGCGCATAATGTCATGCGATAGCCAGTCACGCCCTGAATGAGGCGGCGTCCCCCGGCGGGCAAATCGTGCAACATTTCGGGCATGCCTAGCGTCAGGTTTTCGTAGTCGATCACGTTGACGTCTGCGCGATATCCTGGCTTCAAAAGCCCGCGATCCAACATGCCATAAATTTCTGCCGTCTGGCGGGTCTGCCGGTGAACGATCGTTTCCAATGGAATGCGCTCACCGCGCTCACGATCTCGGGCCCAATGGGTCAACATGAAGGTAGGCATTCCGGCATCACAAATCGCCCCACAGTGTGCGCCACCGTCCGAGAGTCCCATGCGAATACGCGGGTGTGTGTGCATCTTATAAAGTGGATCTAAATTCCGGTCGGCATAATTAAAAAGTGGGAAATAAAGAAAACCTTTTCCTTCGTGCAAACACAAGGCGTCGTAGGCGACTTCTTGTGGGGTTTTACCCTCTTGTTCTGCGCGATAGGCGACCGATTGTTCGTCGGTTGGTTCGTAGTCCAGAAATTCACTGAATAAATACATTTTATCAAAACTGGTCGCGATAAAATTCGCGAATTCACCCGCGTCAACGGGGCTATCAGCCAGGATTTTTGCGCGGATTTCTGGGTCCCGAAGTTTCGCCAATTTTTCTTCATCGGAAAGTCCGCCCACAGCGCCCCAATACTCAGGATAGACCAAGAACGGATGCGCCGATCCCTGCCATCCCATCAGGATGCCAATCGCCCGCCCCGCCGACTGCGCGTAAAGGGGAACGTCGTTTGCAGCCGCGTCGTCAAGCTGTTCCAAGACCTGTTTCCACATTTCTGGATATTCCCAGGTTTGACTCAAATTAAACAAAACAGTCTGGCCGGATTCTTCGGCAATTTCCCGCAACCAATACATTTCGCTGGGGACTTTCATGTGTTCAAGAGCCGCCTCAAAAACGCCGAAACCAGCAATTTTCAGCGCCTCTCCAAAAGCCTTTAATTCGTCCAATTGGGCGAAAGTTCCTGCGACCAGATTTCCCGCAGCGGATCGATGCAGAGGCGTACGCGAAGTGGAAAAACCAAGGGCGCCTGCTTTCAAAGCCTCGACCGTAATTTGTTTCATTTCCTCGATCTGAGCGGGCGTGGCGTCTTCGTTTTCGGACCCAGCGTCACCCATCACGTAACAACGCACGGCCGAGTGAGGAACCTGCGCCGCGACATCAACGGCGCGTGGCATGTTTTCGAGCGCGTCCATGTACTCGGGAAACGTTTCCCAAGACCACTGAATGCCCTCGGTCAGTGCCGAGCCTGGGATGTCTTCGACTCCCTCCATCACGTTGATCAACCACTCGCGGTCTTCGGCACGAACCGGCGCAAAACCGACACCACAATTTCCCATAACGACGGTTGTGCAGCCATGCCAACCCGATGGCGTCACGAATGGGTCCCAGGTCGCTTGAGCGTCGTAATGTGTGTGCATGTCAACAAAGCCCGGCGTCACCAAAAGGCCAGCAGCGTCAACGACTCGATGGGCGGGTGTTTCAATATTTGGAGAGACCTCAGCGATCACTCCATTTTGAATGGCCACATCGCCGATAAACGATGGAGCACCGGAACCGTCTACAATTTTTCCGCCTTTAATCACCAAGTCGTACATACATGCCTCCAACGTTGAGCTTAATGGCTCAAGAGTTTCTTAAAATGATTGATATCGATCGTGTGTGAAAGTGATTCAGCAACAATATGCCCATCCGCTCCCCAACCGCGCAACAGTGTTGAGATAAATTCGTAGAGAAGCGCGTCAAACGGAAAAAGCTGGGGCTGCAGGCGGTTGAGTTTTTGCCGCTCAATGAGCCCATGAATTCCAGACCATAAGATGACCGCACGTGTGAGCTCTCCGCCCGCCGAAAGCTCTCCGCCTGCCGACAAAAAAGCCGCCGAAAGGCGGCCGAGTAGGCGAAGGGTTGGCTCGATGGCCTCGTGAGCAAGCGCATCGTCGAACACAGGTTCGGGAGTGGATACAAAACGAGAGATCAATCGGAAGCGCTGGGGCTGTAACTGGCTCCAGGCGACGTACGCCTGAACCAAAGCCCAAATCCTTTCGATTCCCACCACGTCAGTGAACGAAGCTTCGACGCGCTCCAAGAAACCGTCGAACTCATCCAAGACGTCCACTTGCACGGCAACCAGGATTTGGTCGACCGAGTCGAAATACCGATAGAGCGCACCGACGGTGAGGTCGACTCGCTCGGCAAGTCGATGGATCGAAAACCCATCAAGCCCCTCTTCCACCACGAGCGCCAAGGCGGCTTCGCGAATCGATTCCAATCGGTCCGCTCGGCGGCGCTCTCGTGGAGTCGCCTTGTCTTCAGGTGATCTTGGTGAACTCATTTCAGCCTCATTCGCAAACAGCGTTCACAAAGTAAATAGTGTTCACCATTCTTGTCAAGCGATGGTCACGGAAATCTGAGACGCCACGCGTGTCACCACACAGTAATCCGACGCGCCCTCTGGGCTGAGGATCAAGACCATGAGTATCCATGCGAAATCTCGACCGTCAAAGACCGCTGGTATGTATGCTGCACTGATTAGGAACCATGCGGCGATTCCTTTTTATATTTTTCATCCTGACAGCCTGCGGTGGCGAAGACTCCGTTGAGCAAGAAACCGGTGACTCGGTGGATTGGCTCATCGCAAACACGTCTTCGTATTTGCAGGATTCGGCGTGGCGGCGAGCCGAGCTCGAAGCCTCTATGTGGCGGCCCGACCTTCCCTACGCGCAAAAAAGGTTGGATGCCTATGCCCTGCCCTCCGGCGGTTGGGATCGCCTCCGAGAGTTCAATCCAAACGTGATGTCGGTGGGAGAAAACCCCGCGTTCACGACGTTTGAGTCAGACATACCGACCTCGCGACAAGAGTGGCTTGAATTGGGAGAGAAAGTCTTTTGGAACCTCCCGATGCGGCGAGACGGCTACCTCGACCACTTGATCGACTCGCCGGAATTGATGCAAGAAATTGGTATCCAAACTGACCCCTCCGGAAATATTCGTGGACTTGTTCGATACGACGATGCGTTCGGCAAAGAACGGATCGGCCTGACCTGTGGCTTTTGCCATGGGGACCAGGGCATCGCCGGCGCCGCAAATCAAGACCTCGATTTGGGGCGAGCTCGGTCGATTGTGGAAGAAAGTCTGGGAGTCGATTCCGGCAATGCCTACCATTGGGGTCCCGGCGCCGTGGATGTCACCGACGATAACATCAACGACCCCGTCGCGATCCCAAACCTGTGGAATCTAAAAGATCAGCAATACATTAATCGGTCCGCCGCAGTTGCATTGGCCTCGCCGGCATCGCTCGCGATTCGTTTTGAGACTCAATACATCGAAGGGCAATCGATGACGGGTCGGCCTTCGCGGGCACTGGTCTGGGCCCTTGCGATGTTTGTTTATTCGCTCGACGCAGGAACCTCGCCAGAAACCCAAGGTAAAGGGTTTGATCTCTTCATCGCGGAATGTGGCTCATGCCATCGACCCGAGCAGGCATACGGCGGCGGTTTGGTTCCGGCCGAGGCGCTGAATTCCGATCCCAAGGCTGCGCGCAGCGGATTGCGCGGCACCGGATTTTACAAAGTGCCGACATTAATTGGCGCCTCCAATTCGAAACGATTCATGAACAACGCGTCGGTCGAATCGATGGCGGGCGTGCTCTCGAACGGTCATCCTACGGGGCAAACGCTCAGTTCAGATGACAAAAAAGAATTATTACAATTTCTAAATTCACTCTGAGGCAGAAAATGAAAAACATAATATTAGCACTCGCACTGATTCCATTCGCCGCGTGCGTTAGCGACACAGAAGAATCGAAGTGGAACTTTACAGAGCCTTGCACGGGGACTGAATGTCCGAATCCAAATCCGAATCCAAATCCGAATCCACAGACCTCACCCGTTTTGAGCAGCGAATTTGTGTCGGGCCATCTCGGGAATTATTCGTCATGCCCTGACGAGGGCTACACACCCGCCGCCCCCGCTGGCGAACAAGGTGGCGCCGGTCTGGCTGGCGATTGTGCCGCAGAAGATTGTGGAATCTACAATTGCGACACGGCGCAAATCACGTTCACCATCACCAATACTGGAGAGGTTGAAGGGCTTGACCTTGCGATCGCCACCATCGAACTCTACGACGTCGACGGTACTCTGGTGGCCGAACTCCCCGTCATCGAGGTCTTGGATATGGACGCGATGGATATGGAAGCAAGCGTCCCAATGTCCAACATCGCCCCTGACACCACCAAGCTGTTCATGGTGACCTTCCAGGGCCCAGCAGAGCCTTGGACACTGCTGTCCACGGATTCGGAACGAGGATATGGACACTCAGGGACGGTGGTCATCCGGTTCCAAGCCAGCAATCACGCAGATTTCCTTCTGAAGAGTCCCCTGATCTACGTGTTGGACAACATCGCGACCTGAATCGCGATCACGCCTAAGCTTTCTTGGCCAGATGGGCTGAGTTCGCCTTGGCGTGGAGCCAGTCTGCGTGGTGCGGCGCGCGTTTTGTTTGCGACCACTCCTCCAGCATCTCCCACTTCACTTGGTTGAGCTTCTCGAGCATCCGGTCCTCTTCGGGATCGGGACATGCAAGCTCGATGCGATGGCCGTTAGGATCGAAGAAGTAGATCGAATGAAATAGAGAGTGGTCGGTAACACCGAGAACGTCGACTCCGCGGTCTTCTAGATGCTTCTTGAATTCCAAGAGAGTCGCACGGTCTTTGACCTTAAACGCGATATGCTGGACCCAAACCGGTGTGTTTGGATCACGCCCCATTTCGGGTTGCGTCGGCAATTCGAAGAACGCCAAAACGTTCCCATTCCCTGCGTCCATGAACACATGCATGTAGGGATCATCCTCGCCGGTAGACGGAACGCGATCCTCTGCGATGGCTAAGACAAAATCCATTTTCAGGTTGTCTTTGTACCAGTTGACGGTCTCTTTCGCGTCTTTACAGCGATAGGCTACGTGATGGATTTGTTCGATTTTCATGGGATGCCTCACTGCTCAAGTTCGCGCGCATTCTACAGGTTTTCAGGGCGCTGCCAACGCACTCAATCGAAGAGACGTCGAAGGTAGTCAACAGACGATTTCACCGCGTCGGGCAGATGCGCGGATTGGGCTGACGTCGGCGATATACCCTCCGTATGGGCGAGATGACGCTCGGAATTGGTCCGCACGCGATGCCCACGTGACATCGACGCAATTTGTTTCTCAAGGTCTGGAAGGTCCGCTGACATCACACATTTCTCGCAATAGAGTTTATCAGCCACGTGCACGACGCTGCGTTCCAACACGTCTTCACCGCAACCAGAGCAGACAACCATATGATGCGATCCATCTGGTGGGAGCTTGATCTGCGCATCATGAAACGGATGCTCACTGGCATGCGAAGACAGTTGTTCTCGTTCGTCCCGCCCCAGCCAGATCCCTCGACATTCGTGGCAATAATCGAGTTCAAGCCCGTCAAATTCCACCCCGACCATGGCTCCTCGGTCGACGGGGCAATGAAGAACCTCCGCCGCTTTGACGAACGTATGCTGAGCCATATCACGCTCAGCCTCATGCCCAACGAAACGGCGAGCGACGAGAGCGTCAAACTCTCCGTGGTCGAGCCATAAGCCCCCACAGGTTTTACAAACATCGACCTCCACATAATGTGAGAGTCGTTTCGTAAGTTTTTGTTCGCATGTCGGGCAGATTCTTTCGACAGTACTCATGATCTCGACCTCCGATTATGCCCTCACCTTATTCAAGGAGTGGGCCAACTTGGACCCATGGTTGCCTCGACTCCCGCATCAAGGTACGTTGAACTCGCAAATCTTAACGTCAAAAAACACTATGAATCGACAGCGATTAATACAACTTGCGGCAGTGCTTGGGCTGGTAAATCTGGCGGGCTGCTCACTTCTTGTCGACTTCACGCAATGCGAATCCGATTTGGATTGCCCTGCCACTGCCGCGTGCATCTCGAGCATTTGCGAGGAAGGCGGGCGTTTGAGCATCACCGATCATGTGGTTGTGGATACGACATGGACGGCGGACAAGGTCTACGTCCTGGAAAATCTCACGATGATTGTGCCTCCTGCGACCCTCACGATTGAACCCGGAACGATCATCTTGGGTCGGCGCAACACGGGTCTCGTCGCACTGGCGGGCGCACGTTTGGTCGCCGAGGGCACCCGCGATAACCCGATCGTCTTCACCAGCGATAAACCGGTGGGCCAACGACTTGCGGGCGACTGGGCGGGAATTGCCATGGTGGGACGGGCGACGGTAAATCGAAAACCGTTCAACCTTCGCATCATCACAGACCAATACGACACCGCTGTGGGCGGTACCGATGACTCGTGGGATTGCGGGCGACTTAAGTACGTCAGGATCGAATTCGGTGGCTCGGAGGTCGACGGGCAGAAAGCGCTGAAAGGCCTCACCGTCGCGGGCTGCGGTAGCAAAACGAAAATCGAATATGTCCAAACCCACCTCAGCGACGACGACGGCATCGGCGTTTTCGGGGGTACCGTGGATTTCCGCTACATCGTCAGCACACGAGCGCGAGATGACGCCTTCGATTTCGACACCGGTTGGCGCGGAACGGGGCAGTTCCTGGCAATTCAGCAAGACCTACTCGGACAAGAAGGGCTTGAGATCGAGAACCTGGCCGAAGACCCTCTGGCACAGCCTCAAACGATCGCCCGAATTTACAACTACACGATGATCGGTGCCAACAAAGAGGGGGACCGACAGGCGGCAGTTTATTTCAAAAACGGCGGGCAGGGGTACCTCTCGCATGGTCTGATCACCGGCTACAAATCGGCCGCGATTTACGTGGAAGGCAAAGAAGCGGCGGACCACGTGGGTGCGTCGCTGATCAACGTTCAGAACACGCTTTTCTACGACGTCGGCCCCTCGGGCACGGACTATTTCGGCCTGGTCGACGGAGGTGATGACACCTACACAGGTTTCTCGGACTACACGTATTTTGAGAACGCTGATTTCAACAATGTCTTTGGTAATGACCCAGGTCTGGTCAAACCATTCGATCTTGAGAACCCAGGTTGGATTCCTAACCCGAAATACACGACAGGCCGAGAGATCGACCCGCCCCCAGAAGGATTCGACCCCACAGCTGTGTATCGTGGAGCGTTTTCTCCAAGCGCAACTCCGTGGACAGAAGGTTGGACGTCCTACCCACTCAATTGAGCTTGGCGTAAATAGCGCACATTTTGTCGTCAAACATGTGACCGCGCATCAAATGCGCCGTCAGCCGGGTCGCACGCCGACCAATCTGGAGCGTCTATGAGATTCGTAATTATTTTGCTGGCGTTTTCGTTGCTCTCGGCTTGCTCCTCACCCAACGAGTGCACCAGTCAATGCGGTGAGGCGGTCTGCGGCGATGACGGCTGCGGCGGTTCATGCGGTTCATGCAGCGACACTCAGACATGTGCCGAAGGCGTCTGCACGACCCTCGGGTGTGGCGATGGTGTACTGGCTGAAACTGAAACCTGCGACGATTCCACCGATCACCCGTGCACTCCTGAGTCGTACTGCGAATCGACCAACGCTTGCCTGTCTGCGGTTTACAGCGGATCGGTCGCGACCTGCGACGCAAAATGCGAAACGACTTTCACCGAAGAATGCATCAACGACGACGGTTGCTGCCCAAGCGTTTGCAGCCCACAGACGGATTCAGACTGCAAACCGGCCAATTGCGGAAACGGCGTATTGGATGACCGCGAAACCTGCGATCCGCCTGAGATTCCTTGTCCAACAGAGTGCCCAAATACCGATCCGTGTCTGACTGTCGCGTTGACGGGCATCGCGGAGGCCTGCAATGCGGCGTGCACGACCATTCCCATCACAGCCTGTTTCCCGAACTCCGACGGTTGTTGTCCCGCGGATTGTGCAACCAACGAAGACGCCGATTGCCTTGCCGCGGCTTGCGGCAATTCGATCGTCGACAGCGGCGAAACATGTGATAGCGCACTGACGTGGCCGGCTCCGGGGGCATGCACTCCAGATTGTGACGATCATCGCGCTTGCACCAGCCAGAGCCTCGGCGGCTCCGTTGAGACCT
The DNA here is from genome assembly GCA_964394615.1 of uncultured Bradymonadales bacterium. Classification (GTDB taxonomy): domain Bacteria; phylum Myxococcota_A; class Bradymonadia; order Bradymonadales; family Bradymonadaceae; genus JBFFMO01. The sequence continues at coordinate 40,464 of CAYMYJ010000015.1, forward strand.
GCAGCGTGGTTTGCGCGGTCACTGACAACACCACCTGTGTTTCAGGGGATGGATGCTGTCCACCGACCTGTGACGAACTCAGCGACACCGATTGCGCCAACGTGGTTTGTGGCGATTCCATCATCGACGGAACCGAAAACTGTGACTCGATGATTCCCGCGGGTTACCCAGGGGCCTGCCCGTTGAGCCAAGCCGATTGCGACGACTCCGATCCCTGCACCACGGATACACTGGTAGGCAGTGCCGCGGATTGTTCGGCAAAATGTGTGAATGAAGATTTCGCGTGCGGGGCAAGCGATTCCTGCTGCCCGGCGAGCTGCACCACGGGCAACGATGCCGAATGCGCCGCGCTCACGCTTTGCGACACCTATTGTACCAATGCGATGACGTATTGCGTGGGTGTTAACTCGATTTATGACACGGTCGAAGCCTGTCAGGCGGCCTGCCTCAACATGCCTGTCGGCACGGCCGGCGACGTAACTGGGCCCACACTCCAATGTCGGATTCATCACCTCATGGAGGCTATGAACGACGCCGACACCCATTGTCAGCACGCAATCGAAAACCCAGTAGAAGCCTGCATCTGACACTTCTCAAGCGTTCCGCGTGGTGGTAATTCCTTTGTTACCAACCACTTTCGGAAGCTGCTGTGTCAAGATATCTAGGTATATTACTGTGCGCGCTCTGCCTTGGATTTTACGCGACCCCTTCCGTCGCTGAACCGCCATCAGGCTACCCGCTGTTGAATAAGACGGCCTCGCTCCAGAAAACCGGAGCGGACGACGTTGCCGTCGTGGTGGCCGTCGAAGACTACGTCTTCTTGCCCCACGTCAACGGCGCCACGACGAACGGCAGTGACTGGGAAAGCTTCTTTCAAGACAGCCTTGGCGTGGGCACGGTCCACTTCGTCTCCAATTCTCAGGCAACCAAAGAGGAACTCAAGCGTTTTGCAAAGCTTGCAGCGGCGAATTCGAAGCCAGGCGCGACGGTTTGGTTCGTTTTTATCGGGCACGGTGCGCCATCAAAAGATGGCGGAGAAGGCCTACTGGTGGGCGCTGACGCCCAATCGACTCCGGAGAGCCTCTTTGCGCGTGGGATGCCGCAACAAGAACTCTTGAACATTCTTCAGGCGGGTAAGCAGGCGCAAACAGTTCTGGTCGTTGACGCATGCTTCAGCGGGCGGGCCGGCAGCGGTGATGCGCTGGTTAAGGCGCAGCCGGTGATCCCGACATCGATTCAGCCCATCATTGCGTCGAGCACGGTCGTCCTCAGTGCGGCGCGCGCTGACGAGTTTGCCGGCCCACTTCCTGGCGTGGATCGTCCCGCTTTCAGTTATCTGCTGCTTGGGGCTTTGCGAGGATGGGCGGTTGGTACGGGCGATGTCACCGCTCAAGGCGCGCAGCGCTATGTTGAAAGAGCGCTGCGTGGCATCCCTGGCCGCATGAATCAAACCCCGTCGATTTTCGGCAACGGCGCGGTGGTGTTGACCCGTGGTGTGCGTGAAGCCGATCCGGGCATTGCCGACCTCATGCGAAAGATGGCGAGAGAGCCGCAAACCCAGGTGATTCTGCCCTCGGACATTAAAATCACGATGACCGAGGGCTCCAAGAACGGCATTCCCTCGCTGCCCTCGGGCCTCAACCCCAATGGTGCGATCAGCTTCAGCGTTGATGCCGACGTGCTGATCGCCCGAGATCAAGCCCTACAAATTGATGCCAACGGCGCAGATAACCCGCTTGAGGCGTCAGCGGCGTGGGCGAAGCTCGCCGCAATGGACTCCAATAATCCATTCAGAGAGGAGGCAGCGGAGCGTGCTCGTCAATGGTCTGATTTCGCTCAAAAGCAACACGATTTGGGGGCTCAAAAGGAGTCCGACTTCATGCGAATCGCGAAAGTGCTGCCGCTCACGAGTGTTTCGGTCCAGAATAAATTGGACCTCCTAAAAAGCTTCGGTGGGCTCTATGGGTCGAAAGAGATGGCCGATTTAATTCGCCACGTTGAACCCGCAGAGCTTCGTTTAGACCTTTGTAAACCCTATATCCGCGAGGGCGTCGTACCCGTTCAAGTTCGCATGCCCCTTGACCGAGATTCGAATGCATTCATGGGTAAAATCGAGGTTGCGGGCCAAATTCTTGGCACGGCTCCCGGAGAGATCCTCTTGCCAATTTGTGCCGACCAAATCGGCATTACCGTCACTGAGTCTGAGTCTCAGAAGAAGTGGACGGGGACCATCCAAGGATTCGGGGGCAGCGACCCCACCATCATCGAACCAAACTTCGACGACCTTGTGCCCTACTCGATCTGGCACGATTACATCTGGGCAGACGCTCCAAGTGGACCGCTCCTGGGCGTGATGTACTCGCAGATGTTCTTTCCAGCGAGTTTTTCGGAACCAAACCGACAGACGATCAGAGGCAACGTAGAACTCGGTTTAGGAGGCTTTGCAAGCCACGTCTCCGTTTGGTTTGAACCCTCGATGGTGCTGGCTCAGGACGACCATGAGTCGTCCATCGGACTCGCAGGGGGTGCTCAACTGGGTCGCTTCAGCGCAGGCCGATTCAGCCTGTCTCCGTTGCGAGTCGGCTACCAGAATTACAGCGGCGCGGACCTCGATGGCTTGAAAGGATTCACCGGTCAATCTGCCCTGCGATTCCACGTGGGCAAAGGCGTTCAATTACGTGGGGATGTCGGTATTTTGAGAGGGGAACAATCGAGCGATGGAAAGGACTGGGATGGCTATATTTGGTCCGCCGGTGGTGGACTCGAATACGGCAATCCAGTGGTTGCCAACGCCCTTGGGAGCGTCTTGAGCTCCTCGGACCACAGCGGCGATGATTGGTATGAATGGACCGAAGGCTCCGTCTCGCTGGGTTATCACCTTCAGGGCGGATTCATTGCCGGGCAGCCGATGTGGGGGACCTTTGTCATGTCGGCAAAAGGGGCGGAGTCCTATGAAGACGGGGGTTATGTCACGCTCGAAGGCGCCCATGCTGACGCGGGAGGATTAGGTACCTCCAACTTCACAGGACGCTTCGGCATGGCATCGCTTGGAGATGACGAGGACTACGCACTTCAATACGGCTTCATCGCCGGCTACAACAACTTCGAAGACGGTGGGGACTACTACATGGTGGGCGTTGAATTTCAGGCAGGTTGGCAGGTTTTCGACCAAGTTTCGTTGAACCTGTATGCGGCCGCCAACATCATGAGCCTCTTCTCGGCGGACCCAGAGCTCGACGATCTTGGCCAGGAAATCCCCATCACAGACTCGAAGATGAGTCCAGTGGCCGCGTATCTGCGCTGGGTCACGCCCTGGCAACTCTACCTTAATGGCGGAGTTCGCTACGGCGTCGGCGACTACGACACGGCCCAGAAATTTGGAGGGTTTGGAGAAGTTGGTTATCTGTGGAGCCTCGAATAGGCTCCAGCCCAACTTCACCCTATTGCGCTGATTCCACGGTGACCTTCAGGTTGGCAAGGCCCTTTTCGTAGTCGCCCCCGAGCATGGAATCCATGGCGAGCCCCATCCAGCGGCCCATGGGGTTATTTCCCATGTCGGCGTCCAGCCCCCAAACCACCTTCGAATTTTGGCCATCTGGCGTCAGCTTAAACCACGCCACGCCTGGGTTTTGTTCGCCAAATTCCAGATTGGTCTTCACAAATTCATACGGTCGGACTTCAGCCAGGGTTTGTGTTCCCTCACCGGTCACCTCGCTCTTCCATTTCATTGACGATCCCACTTCGCCAGTGGCTCCTGCATAGACGTAGACCGTATTTGGATCCATCGCGGACCACGGTGACCAAGTCTGCATCTTCTTGAAGTCGATCAAGTACGGGAAGACCTCTTGTGGTGAAGCTTCGATCACGATTTCACGTTCGATCGTGATGTTGCGAGGCTGAATATAGGCCGTTGCGACCACGGCGATCAAAAACACCAGCACTCCAATCCCTATTTTTTTCAGCATCTTATTCTCCATTTAAGGGCTAACTAGTCCCACGTGGTCGTAAACACGTCAATATTGGGAAGAAGCCCAGCATCGAATCTTTTTGCTGCGAGAAGTCCACACATGCGCCACGATTGCCCAAAGACAGAAAATCTTTGGCCATCATCCATCAGAGAAAAATGTGGAATTAAAATGGGAAAACCACCAAAAGGTGGAGTCGACTTGGCCGTCCCAAGGACAAGTGATTCTGGCCACCTACGACGATAACGAGATCGTCGTTTATCAAGCGTACAGGCCGTCGATCGCGAAGTTCGCGGTCGAAAATCAGAAATTCGGCGGGGATTTTAGTTTCTCCAGAATGACATGGATCAAACCCAATTTCCTCTGGATGATGTACCGGTCGGGTTGGGCGCAAAAGGCAGACCAAGAGCATATATTGGCCATCAGCCTTTGCAGACACGGCTTCGAGGAATTGCTTGAGAAGGCCGAATATTCGTCGTTCCAACCCGAGATTCACGAATCTCACGAAGACTGGAAGAAAAGCCTCGACGGTGACGTGAGGCTTCAGTGGGATCCCGACCATACGCCCGCTGGAACAGCCGTCGAGCGACGTGCCATTCAGTTGGGCATACGAGGGGAAACGCTTCGTGAGTTAAATGAAAATTGGATCTGCGAAATCCAGGACATCACCAAAACAGTCGAACTAAATCGAGCACGACTCGGCAATCCGAGCACGCTTCAGGTGCCTTTTGAACGCGTGTTCGACAGCTTCTGAAGAATTGGCAAAAACGCAGACCGCGGGCAATTAAAGCGCTGCGTCCAAGAAGTCAGCCGCGGCTGCATGTGCATCCAAAGCGTCTTCGGAAGCCCCTGATTCGATCAGCGCATCATGGACGTCGCTCACCGCTTCATCCGAAACTAGCCCTTCTTCCTGAAGGTCGAGCATCAAAGGCCATGCGCCTTCGTGATAACGAGTCACGCCAGGAATCGTCCACTCAGCAACCGGAAGCTCTGCGTTCGTGACGGTCGTCTTGTTGATGTAAATCGCAACAGGAGCGGCGTCAGGTCCGACGTCAACAAGCTGAGCGAACGCATCAACTTGAGTGATCCACGCTGGAGCGACTTGGATGTCGACCAGCTCATCATGCAACGAGATTTCGTTCAGTTCGCCACTCAGCAGTCGATAATAGAGGTTGTAGGCCACGACATCAGCTTCTGAGTCGTCCCCCATCAAAATCTCAGGTGTGTTGGCGGGCAATTGAAGACGAAGCTTAAGCAACCAGGTGAGCTTGTATCCGATCTGCTCTTTCAGGCCTGGCACGATGGCACTCAAAGACAAGTCTCTGACATTCGTTGAGACGATGTCCTTAAATGGCTTGAGCACGACACCGTCCTGCTCCATGCCGTCCAGAACCATCTTACTTTCGATGGTCCGTTTGAAGAATTTCGGCGACCCGCTCAAGAACGTCACGGGGATCGAATCGTGTCCTCGCAAATTCGTGTAGACGAGTGGCATTGCTGGAAGCGCCTCGCGGGTTGCAGCCGAGGTGATCACAAGGTCGAACATCGCCGAAGCGGTCTGAAAATCCGTGTTGATGTACGTCAAGTCGACGTCAGATCGAACCACGGGAACGTTGCGATCGTTTTCAAGCAACACAACCTTCGCACTACCAGCGGCCTCATCCTCGTACCAAACCTGGTACTCGTAACGACCAGCGGACAGGCCCAAATCACTGATGTCGACGACCGCATCAAAATAGCCCTCTTTATCCGTCTGAAGATCGGCGACCTTGATTCGTTCGCCGTCGACGACCAGATAGACCTCGATGTCTGCGTTCTTGGTCTCGTCCTGAGACAACTGCGAGAACGGCGTCACCTCGAGGTCGCCAATTTCATCCTTGTCGTCTTCCACGAGCCGACCACGAACGGGCAAGATGTCGACGCTCGCGGTTCCGTTATAAAGGTCCGCAAACTGAACATCGTCAAAACCGAAGAAGTCCCCTTTCCCCTGATTATTGGTAGAGGTTGTCGCCTCTTCTGGGGCCGGTTCTTCACTGCAACCAAACACAGCTACGAACATCAAAGGGACCAAATATTTTGAAGCTGACATCGACATTTACATCCTTCTATTCAGAGTGTGCGCATCCTACCTACACACGACCAAAAATCAAGGCTTGTTGGTCGGGTGACCGAGAACACAGCGATTTCCATCACTTGCCTCCGAGCAGGCCTGTCACAACGTCGTACACCGCCTCGCGTCCCCCGGTTTTCTTGGCCCGCAACTCTTGCCAGACCGAGCCAACAACGTGCTGCGCGATAGGACGGTCCACCGCCGATTGGAATTTCTCCAACGCGTCTTCAGCCGAGTCAGCCTCAAGTTGAACAAAAACGAGATGCCCACTTTCCGCGGCGCTCAGCGCTGTGCCCCAAAGCGTCGACCTGTGGCGTTGTGCAAAAGTCGATGCAATGAACAGGACATCCAAGTCGGAGGCAAAGATCGCCGAGAACGCCTCGCGATAAGCAGCCTCGTCATCCAGATTAACTTCGACCTGATTAACCCCACTCAAATAGCTCCCAACTTCCTGCTCGATCGTGAAGATCACCTTGTCGCCAGCCGCGGCGAGCGCATTCAAGCAGACGTAGGCGGTCGTGGTTTTACCAGAACCAGAACGGCCCGAGATCAGCACCAAACCATGAGGTTTTTCAGTCCAGCGCTTCAAGGTTGCGGCGTCTTCAGCATCGGCAATTCGTTCGAAGTCGATCGGAACCCGGCTCTCTTTGATCAATCGAAGGGTGATGCGTGGCCCGCCCAGGGTCTCGAGGCGTTGGATTTTCACGTGCACTCGTTCTGCGTCCTCGGCTTCTCCGCGTGACATGAAAATTCGACGACTCTCCGAGTCTCCGCCCCTCGAACCTGAGGTGCTCCACACGTCGTCCAAAGCGTCGAACGCGTCGTGTGGCAGATGAATCAACGGCTCGAGGCCGTTTTCTGTGCGGTAGACAACATCATGCCCATCGCCGGCTGGGGTCAGATGAACGACCCGGGCGCCTCGATTCATGGCATCCCAAATCAGATTTTCAGCGATCACGGTCGGAGTGTTCGAATTCTCGATTTCCATAGGTCCTCCTCGTGCGCGAAGCAGCTCCGCGAGTGTGGTGAGTGAAACGCTCGGATGCCCGTTGTTGGTCTGAACAACGGCCTCAAGTTCGTCTCTCAAGAATCGCCATTGGCGACCAATTTTGTGCCCTGGCACACGTCCTTCACGTAACCACCGGTACAGGGTGCTGCGTGGAGTGCTCAGGAATTCCATCGTTTCTTCAAATGTCATGTAATCATTCATGAGTATCAGTAAACAGCAATGGATACTCACGGTCAAATCAAATCTATCGCACGCCGTTCTAGACCCTGCTAAACTAACCCAGACTTTGACGGTGACCCGATGATCAGATGGCTTGCATTCATAACCTTATTGGCCACAGCCTGTGGCTCGGACGAGCTCAGCGAGCCCACGACAGATAACGACGCGGAGGCTCTGGCGGACGTCGGGCTTTCAGATATTGACGTGGCAGATTTCGGGCGCGACAGCGACGATTTCGACGTTCGTATCGACCTGCCCAATAATCCCAACTGGGTATCCATTACTCTGGACGACGACTCAGAGATCGAGGGTGAAATCGTCTCGACTTACGAGCTTTCCAGGTGGTGGCAGGGGGGCGAGGGATTGCTCTACGCGGTATTCGACCCGCGCAAATTCGCGCCCTACCCCAACGACTTGAGCCTTCGGTTTATCCCCTCGACCGAGGTCGTATCGATCGCGCAGACCTCGACTCCAGCAACAAATGTCCCCTATCTCGACTTCCTGAGAGACCGCGACATCTTCATTCAACGACCTCCCTTTGATGACACGTCCTTCGTGCTCACTGGCAACGATTCTTATCATCTCGAAGAAGACGGCTTCGGTGACCACGCTTGGGACTTCGAAATCACAGACGATCTGGGAAAACGACACACCGGCGACGGCTCAATAAACGAGGACTATTTTGTCTGGGAGGCGCCGGTCAGATCGGGCGTGACCGGAGAAGTCATCGACGTCGTTTCGACCTCGGTCGACAACACGCCGGGCGAACATCCCCCGACCGATATTGCGATCAATAATTGGGTGGGAATTGCGCTCGGCGGTTCGTACTACGTCTACTACCTGCATTTTCAAGAGGACGGCATCGACCCGTCGATTCAGGTCGGAAGCTGGGTGCAGACGGGGGATATTTTGGGCAAAGTCGGCAATTCGGGCGTCACTTTAGAACCGCACGTTCACGTCGTGTTGCTCTGGTTTGATGTCGCGGCTGGGCGCTCGTACAGCGTGCCCATTAAATTTGAAACGATCGATGTTGCGGCGACTCCTATCGGACCGTTCCTGTCCAAAGACGAATGGACTCCAACGACTGGCGAATGGCTACGAGATACCCTTTGATTTATGCGGGAATCACGGAGCCATGACCTCATCCACGCTTTGTGTCACCCCCCTCGTGGTCGACGTCCTTCCCCAAGGGCTTCACTTGCATCGATCGCTTAGGGGTGGCATCGCAGCCAAGGGGGAGATTCACAAGAGAAGTCCACAACGTCGGGGCGATGAACAAAGTCCAGAGGAAACCCCCTTTCACCCTCAGGAAATTTCCATTTATTCGCGGAAGTTGCATGCACGTGTTGACCTGTTAGAGGGTCGCGTTCTATCAAAGCGGCCGCGCACGAGGCCTGATTTTCGTGCAAACAGACAGGAGTAACATGAGGAAGCCAACACGTTTGGTTCCGTTGATCGAGTACGGTGTTATCGACAAAGTGGTCCGCTCGCTACTGAGCGGCAAAGAAGCTCAGGTTTTCTTGGTTGAGAGTGAAGGAGAACTCCGCGCCGCCAAGGTCTACAAAGACCAAACAGAACGTTCATTCAAAAATCGCTCCGGCTACACCGAAGGGCGTACTGTCCGCAATTCACGCGACCAGCGTGCGATGGCCAAAGGCTCTCGCCACGGTCGAGAAAAAGCCGAGGAGACCTGGAAATCGACCGAAGTCGAGATGATGTACAAGCTCGAAGCCGCCGGTGTTCGTGTGCCCAAACCACATGCATTCATCGACGGAGTGCTGGTGATGGAATGCATCACTGGGCCTGATGGTGAACCGGCTCCTCGCATTGCCGACTGCAATTTCACGAAGGAAGAAGCCGATGCCGTGTTCATGCAACTCATTCAGGAAGTCGTCCGCATGCTCTGTGTTGGCGTCATTCACGGCGACCTTTCCGTGTTCAACGTCCTGATGGAGGAAGCAGGGCCCGTGATTATCGACTTCCCGCAATCGGTCAACGCCGCAGGAAACGGCAACGCACGCATGATTTTGATGCGTGATGTCGCCAACATCACCGCGCATTTCGGAACCGGGAAACCCGCGCATCACCTGCGCTACGGGCATGAAATGTGGGACCTCTACGAACGCGGCGAGTTGGGTCCTGACACCCAGTTAACGGGACGTTTCAAGGTTCCTGATCATGAAATCGACCCCGACAAGCTTCTTCTGGAGCTGCGTCAAATCGAAGAAAACGAAATCCTCGACAACGACGCCGACGACCTCGATTTTGATGAACCGCAGGAACGAGAACGCGCACCGAGAAAACCTTCAAAGGGCCGCACCAAGCCCAAGCCCTTACCCCGTTAGGGTTTTGTCGACTTCGCGGCCAGCAGTGGCCGCGTTTTTTTTTGCCCAAAATGGGCGCGACGACTGCCATCTTGGGCCAACCGTTGAATTTTGGCGCCATTTCGTGCTAGGCTCCGCCCGAAGCCTGCTTTGACGAAGGTGATATTGACTCCCTTCTTCGCGGCTTCTTCGGCCCCTAACCACATCAATACAGGTGGAATTCAGGCGTCGAATCACAAAACCATCATCATGGAATTGGTTTGCCGTTTACGAAGCCCGATGCACTATTGCCTCCAAGAGAATCCCACCCCGATCCCAGAAAAGTAGAGCTCGAAGAAGCGGGTGAAATACTGGAAATGATCGACGACGCTTACTCCGACCGAGTTCGTTGCGACCACCCACCTGCCGATATCGACGCACAGTTTCTTGGCGATTCGCTGATTCAGCTCGCCGACGAAAGTGGCCGAGGTCGAGTCGTAGCACTTGTGAATGAAGCTCACGGCGATGCGCTCGAGAGTCAGGGTTTTGAGCGAGAAGGCGTGATTCCGGGCTTTTACAACGGGACTGAAGATTGCTCCGTCATGGGCTATGGCACCGACGACGGCCGCATGAAACTTGCCAATCCCAAAGAAGTCGCCGTAGCCGACGCCGTGGTAAGTCGTCCATGCGTCGTTCACGACTTTTCAGCCGACGAACGTTCCACCGAACTCGCGACGCTCAGCGATGCCCCCGAAATCGCCCAGCTTATCGACGAGACTTTTACGGACTATCCCACACCGAGTTCGGACCCAGACTACATTCGAGCCCAAATGCAGGCAGGAACGCCGTTCCGCGTGATTCGCCAGAATAACCGAATTGTGGCCTGTGCCAGTGCCGACCTGGTCCCCGAGGCGACCACTGCTGAACTCACGGATTGCGCGACACGCCCTTCTCATCGAGGACGTGGATACATGCAACGGATTTTGGGCGACCTGATGCTCGACCTTCAGGACATGGAATACCCCACGGCCTTCACGCTGGCGCGGGCGAGAATACCCGGGATGAATCGTGCTTTTCAGAAACTCGGATTCACCTATCGAGGCCGCATGGCGAAGTCCTGCCGCATCGGGGATGGATTTGAAGACATGAATATCTGGAGCCTCGTCTTGCCGGAAAGTAAATGAAAATGCCCTGCCTGTTCCATCCGGAACAATTGCTCTTCAAGCCTGTCTACGAGTGGGCGTTTGGCGATAAAATCGACCATCCTGAGACCACGGCCCGAGCCGAGAATATTCTGGGAGCTCTTCGAGCCAACCCCGATCTCTTTGCAATCGAGGCCCCCAAAACACGTCCACTCGGCGCGTTGCGTGATTCACACAGCTACAACCTGCTCACGCTATACAACACGGCACGTCAGTTGCCGGATGGGGAGACCTTTTACCCCAGTGTTTTTCCGCGCGAAGGAAATGTGAAGGGCGACCCCACGACCTTGAAGCAGGCGGGTTGTTTTTGTTTTGATTCGGGAACTCCGCTGAGTAACCGAACCTTTGATGCCGCCGCCTGGAGCGCGGCTTGCGCGTATGAAGGCGCCAAGCTCGTCAAACGGGGAGCAAAATGTGTCTACGCACTTTCACGCCCTCCGGGACACCATGCATCGCGTGAATTTTTTGGCGGATATTCGTATTTTAATAATACGGCCATTGCCGCGCGCTACCTGAAGCGAACGGGCACGGTTGCGATCATCGACATCGATTTCCATCACGGAAATGGCACCCAATCGATGTTTTATCGCGATGACCGCGTGCTGAGTATTTCGATCCACGGGGACCCGCGAGAATTCTACCCATTTTACAGCGGTTTTCCGACCGAAACCGGTGCAGGAAAAGGCGAAGGGTATAACCTGAATTTCCCCCTCCCTGCCAAAACGAGTTTTGCGGAATGGATGCAGATTTTTGAACAAAATGTCCTGCCTGCGGTTCGGCATTTCTCCCCAGAATTTCTGATTCTTGCTGCGGGTTTTGACACCTACATCAAAGACCCCATCGGCGACTTCACGTTCCAGACCAAAGACTACGAAACGGTCGGCGCGCATGTGAAGGCACTCGATTTGCCGACGCTCGTGGTTCAAGAAGGCGGCTACTACACGCCCGACCTTGGAGCCAACGTGGTCAGCCTACTCCGCGGCCTCGCCTAAACCCCCAAATTTCGATTTAGAGCGGGACACAGGTCGAAGCGACCACGCTTGACTGATTGAAGCGCTCTGAGCGTTCGCATTTGGTCCCAGCAGCGCAGTGGTCGTCGTTGTAGCACTTGGCCACGCAGATGCCGCCTGAGAGTGGAACAGACGCAGGAGCGTCGACACAGAACGTCCCTGCGGCGTTCTCTTTGTCAGGGCAGTACTTCGCACACGAATCCGTGCAAATCCCGCCTGGGCCGCCTTCAACCGGTGTGCATTGACCAACATCACACTCTTCATCGTTCATGCACCGATCGCCAATCCAGCCTTTTGACCCAGGCAAACAAACGGTCGCGGTGGCGCTGTGGTCAGGACGTTGAACGCCCGGCGTCTCGATAAAACCGTCGATACCGCTGCAATTGCCGTTTCGAACGGTCTCGGATTTGAGTGTGCAAAAACCATCGTTGCCGTCTGGATCAGGTGCACAAAATGAACTCGCGTGACCTCGGAGATCGGGACAGTATTTGGTGCAGGCTTGAGTGCAAAAACCTGAGCCTGTGTACTCGTTCTGACGGCATATCCCGCCCTGAAAGGCGCAATCGGCGTCTTGGGTGCATTGGCTCAATAACCAAGGATCGATGTCGACTGCCGTCCCATCTTCAAGATGTTCTACCGGCTTCTGAATCAAAACTTCCGCGCGGCGGCCTTGAATGCGACCAAAAACCTCGACGATGCCTTCAGCCGACATGCGTACGCAGCCATGACTTACGTATCCGCGACGAAGGTTGCCACCGGTAGAAAGCGTGTAGTCGTCAACCGGACCATGAAATGCGTACGACGATGAGTTCGGGTTACCCGCCAACCGAATGAAAGGAAGTCCTGCAAAAACAGGAGTTTTCTTGCCGGTATCTGACGTCCACCACATGCGACATTGTTGATTCCAACCCCACCGTGCTTCCGCTGGTGTGGGGCCATCAAAAACGGGCCGTTCGTCGGTCCTGGTGTAGTACTTTCCAGCTGAAAACTGAGTCGATACCGGAGTCAGGCTCTTGCCTTTCTCCATCGCGCCCACCCCAATTGGAAATACACGATCGTAGGTTCCTGCGCGGTCCGTCAGATGCAGTGTGAGGCCGTCAAGGCTCACGACGATCACCGGGTCGATCAACGGTTCGACCTCTGGAATCGGCTTACAAGTCGTCGCAGCGCCCCAATTGCCGTCGGCAGGAGGATCCAACACGCTTCCAACGGGCAGATCGGCGCTGAACTCCTCAGACGTTTCGACGTCGTCAGCATTCGTATTGTCCACGCATGCGCTCAAGAGCAGCACACTCATCATCACCAGTCGAATCATCTTGGGGTTCATCGCAGACCTCGGGTAGTGCGCTGCTTTCTAGTCACTTCCACAAAAAATTCCAGCGTATCCAATAAAAAAAGCACAAAAGCTCAACTCGGGCGGGGTTCCCACGCCAATAATTCCTCCACTTCGTTCTTTCGGGCCCTAATCGCATGTTCGTGCATGTGCGCGGTAAACTGAACCTGAGCCGCGCTCATCCGAAACATCTGGCCACCGTCCCCATAAATAACGCTGGTATGCGGGGCGCCCCCCAATTTATCGAAGGCGCGCATAACCATGCTCGTTTCGGTGGGCAGCTCGGAGGCCCACTTCTCTGGAATTTCGTTCAAGACCCATAAGATCTTAACCTTGTGGGCCGCGATTCCAAAACCATTCTCCTCTCGAATCGTGTGTTCGCTCAAGGACCACGGGAGTTCTCCCAGCGTCACAGCAATCTGAAAATCGAGCTTCAAGTCTTCGAATTCCTCTTCCGGAAAAAGATGAACCCGTGAGTTCGAATACATTCCGAAGGGAGGATATTTGCCAAAAAGGTGGGCCACCTGACCTTCAATGCCGTCGACGTGCAGCGGCGACACGCTCCCGAACTTGGATCGTTGATTCACGAAGACCACAAGCTTCCTCGCCCCGCGGCGCAAGGCGGTCAGAACGCCCGTATTTTCGACGTATCCACCATCCACAAGGTACGCGTCTTTCCCCAACCAGTTCCCAAGATGGGGAACCATATCCCAGACGCCGCGATCGAGGGCGCGTGCCAGCGCCACAAGGAACCCCGCGGGCGCGCCTCCGGTGGCAGCCCATAGCTCGGCCAACCCAAAACCAATTTCTTGAATCTCCGCGTCAAATAGTCCTGGGCGATCGGGCCCCAAATCGCTCGCCAGAGCCAATGATTCCACCGCTCCGACTTGATTCGCGTCTTGGGTAAGCACCGCACGCCCTGGCTCGATTTCCACCGGGTAAAAATGCGAATCATCGCCCTTTCCAAAACCCAGACTGGCCGTGGCGACAAAACGAGGACGGCCTGCATGTGGCACTGCGATTTTGTCGATAAGTTCTGGGTTTCGTCGGACTAAGTCCTCGTATTGCCGACTTGAATTGGCCATCGCCAACGTTCGGGCAAGACCAAGCGGCGCCAGAATCTCCTGATGAAGCGCCTCGGCAAGCACCTTCCCGGTAGGCATGCCTTCCATCATCAGACTTGCCGCACGAGGAATCGCCGAGAGGCGCGTAATAGGCTCTCCGATGAAGTCCGGTGAGATCCGATCCAGGCACTCCATCGTCAACTTGTCCACGGGTATCGATTCACCCAAGAACGATTGGATGCCGGCTTTGGGACTGGCAAAAGAATGAACGCTGGCAAACCAAGCCCCACCACTAACCGCAGAGATGAGCCCCACATCATCGATTCGCCCTAACGCGTACAAACCTCGAAATTGACCAATCGCACACGAAAATGAGCGAAAGCCCCCGCCGGACAGGCAGACGGTGAGTCCGGATTGTCGAGTTTCATCGTTAGATTTTGGCCAAGCGATCAACTGCATAGTCAGGCCAGTTCATGAGGAAGAGCGTCCGACTATTGTACACGGACGACTCAGAATTTCGGCAAGAAACAAAAAACGGCCAACACCAAGGTCGGCCGTTAAGAGCGTCGAAGAACATATTTTACGCGACGTTTTCGGCATCAAGGGGGATGCGAAGCACCTGACCTGGATAAATCTTGTCTGGGTGCGTAAGCATCGGTTCGTTGGCCGCAAAGATCTCGCGGTATCGCGAAGATTTGCCATAAAAATGCTTGGAAATTTTCGACAGATTATCGCCCTTCACCACGGTGTAAAACGTCGCTTCTGGAGCCGGATGAAGCACCTCAATCTGCGCATCGACCTTGGCAACTCCGTCGGTATTTCCGATCAATAAAATGATCGACTCAAGCTGGTCTTGTTTGTCGACCGCGCCGGTCAACGTGACCACGCCGTCATCAAATTGAAGATTCAACTTTGACGTGTCATGACCGTATTGCCCAAGCATGGCCATCAAAGCCACACTCTTGGCCGCTTCGCCCTGCTCTTCGGCCTGCGCGCGAAGGAACGCTTCGCGAGCGTGATTGACCTGCGGCTCCGGTGCAGGTTTGGCTGCTTCTTCTTTGGAACCAAAAATCTTTGCGCCTGCATTTTTAACAAAATCGAATATACCCATAAATCCTCCTCGTTTGTGAATCAGGCCCAGACCTTAGCCCAGCGACTCTGCTCACGCCACCGGATCGGGCGGCGAATTCCCGCAATCCTTGTCGCATAACTCATCAAAGTTCGTGTTAGAATTGCCTCATGTTGACGCCTGCTAAAACTCCGCCAGAAACCGAAGCCGAACTTCTTGACCGTGCCGATCGACTGGCTGGCCGAATGTTAAAAGAAGTTGCGACCTCGATGGACTGGGAAGTTCCGCCCAATCAACAGCGCCATAAAGGATGGGTCGGACAGCTCATCGAGACCTGGCTCGGGGCCGCTGCGGGGAACCGACCGGTCCCCGATTTCGAGATTTTGGGAATTGAACTCAAAACTATTCCTGTGGATTCGAACGGAAAACCCTTTGAATCCACGTACGTCTCGACGATGGAACTGTCTGATGTGGACGAAGTCGATTGGGAATCCTCGTCTGTTTCGGCCAAGCTGAAGCGGGTTTTGTGGGTCCCCGTTCAGGGCGATAAAGACATCCCACTGGGAGACCGAATGATCGGAAGAGCCGTCCTCTGGTCTCCCAATATTCGCGAAGAGTCCGCGCTAAAAAAAGACTGGGATTCCCATATGCGCGCTGCACGCGACGGG
Organism: uncultured Bradymonadales bacterium; assembly: GCA_964394615.1. Classification (GTDB taxonomy): domain Bacteria; phylum Myxococcota_A; class Bradymonadia; order Bradymonadales; family Bradymonadaceae; genus JBFFMO01. The sequence continues at coordinate 56,416 of CAYMYJ010000015.1, forward strand.
TTTGCCCATAATATTCGGGGCTCCGACGGAGACTTCTTGCAGGTGCGACCCAAAGCTGCCGATTCCACAAAACAAACCTGGGGGGTCGATGAGTTTGGAGGCGCGATTTTGACCAAGCCGCGCGGGTTTTACCTGCGGGCTTTATTTACTGAATACGTGCTTCGAACCCAGCTTGCTGCAGCGCGCGACACGTTGAATTCCATCCCGGCAGGAAACCCGGATACCGAATCGCCGTCAGAAGACTAGGCGGAGCTGCAGACCAAAGGACCTGCATCAAGCGCAACGCGATCTCAGCCGCCACAGGCCAACTTGAGCGTGCCCGATTTTTCGTCGCTGTTGGACCATGAAGCGGTGTCGGTTCCGTCATAATTCAACACCGTGCTCTTCATCCCCGAGGTCCACGTCACAGTTCCACCTTCAACAGGACATGCATCTTTGCAGACTCGATAGCCTTCGACCGCAGTATCCCAAGCGATAAGCCCGATCTTCGTGTTCCAATCCCCGTCCAACCCGACACAGATTTCGCCGAAATCCAAGACCGCCTTATAAGTACCTTTGCGAGAGGTGGCGCGGTTATCGGCGGTATAGCCCTTCCAGTCTGTGGTCACGTCGATCGTGCGAACCAGCCCGGCGTTCGTCCCCACACTCGTGGCTTTCCAGTCACCCACGCCGTCGTTTACGGTGAGGCCGGCCCCCTGTAATTCCGCCACCAAGGCCCCGTCCGAAGTTCTGGAGTACGTGCCAACCACCGTGCCGCTGACGTGCAACAAACCCCATCTCCCCGTGCAATCAATGAGCGTGTAGGTCACGACGTTTTTATCGACCACAACCGTCACGCATGACTCGCCGAAATCATCGTTAACCCCAAGGGCCGCGGCCTCCGCCAATTCGTCGTCTGTAGTCGTAGCGCTGACATCGACCGAAGTCAGAGCGTGAATCATGACCGCTTCGGCAGATGTCTCGCTGGTCGAGGTGCTCTGATCATTGGCTGTCTCTTCCGGGGTTCCCCCAAGGACAGGCGCCTCGTCATCGCACCCGGCTCCCGAAATCATCGGAGAAATCAGGGCAATTCCAGCAGCAACGACAAACGACGAAAATCCAGGACGCGTGCGACCGGCGAAATGAAAAGACATAAGCGACTCCAAGAGGTTGATGACTTAAGGCTAGCGTGCGGACCCGTGATGTCAATCGAGTGTGTCGACGCACCCACAAACAAACCACCGGCGATTTTTCACATCCGACGCGTACTAGGTTATCATGATGACGGTCGAGAGCGTTGTGGAGTGTGAATGCATCGAATACTACTGATTCTGGGCGCTCTTGGGTTGTTTGGATGCGCCGAGGGCGACATCGAATCAAGCGCAAACGGGGACACCGATATTCGAACCGGCATAGATGCTGGGCCGAATAACGGCACCGACACAGGCGAATGTCAGCCAACCGCGGAGATCTGCGATGGCCTCGACAACGATTGCGACGGGGAAATCGACGAAGAATTAGGCGAAAACACCTGCGGCATGGGCATCTGTGCGGCCTTCAGCCCAGCGTGTGAGAACGGCCAACCGACAGCCTGCATCCCAGGAACCCCGAACCCCGTCGAACTCTGTGACGGCATGGACGATGACTGCGACGGTGAAACCGACGAAGGCTGCTCATGCACTCCCGGCGACATGCAGAGTTGTTATACCGGAGACATGGCCACTCGAGGCGTCGGTCTTTGCGCTGACGGTATGCAGACCTGCGATGGTGGCCAATGGGGAGCCTGCACCGGCGAGACCTTGCCCACCACTGAGATCTGCGACGACCTCGACAACGATTGTGACGGCGAGCTGGATAACGGCAACCCGGGCGGCGGAGCGGCCTGCAGCACCGGGATGCCCGGTATTTGTGGAACCGGCGAACTCGCCTGCCTTAACGGCCTTCCCGAATGCGTTCAAACCGTGATGCCCTCCGCTGAAATCTGTGATGGCTTGGATAACGACTGCAACAGCGCAACGGCCGACGGGGCTGCGGATCCGCTCATCGGTACGCCCTGTGACGGGCTCGACACCGACCAATGTCTGGAAGGCACCCAAACCTGCACCGCTGGCACGATGGCCTGTTCGGACACAACCGGCAATTCCGTCGAGCTTTGCGACGGCATCGATAACGATTGCGACGGCTCGATCGACGAAGGGATCCAAGACACCAATCCGGTTTGTACGTCGAGTTATACGATTCTTGGCACCGTCGGCGGCGATACGGGCAACGTGGTGCTTAACGATACAGGCTACGCTGAAAAATGGTTGCGTGTTGGAATCACCGAAGACAGCACATCGAGCCTTTACCTGTCGGCATCCATTACGTTGACCAGTGCGGCGGGCACCGACTTTGATTTGCTGGTGTACTGCGAATCCTGTGGCGGCACTCTTTCGGGATTCTCGCTGAACACCAGCAGCGTCGACACCGTCAAAGTCAGACGTGATGACTCCTTCGGCTTCGACGACGATTTTTACGTCTATGTTCAGGTCCGCCACGCGTCGTCGACCGTTTGCGCAAATTGGACTCTGAGTGTCAGCGGCAACACATCAGTCACCACCCCCGAGACCTGCCCTTGACGATGGCTCGGCCTACCTTTGAATTAAATAAATAAATTTTAAAGCAGCGAAAAACGGTCGATTTTGACCGAATTAAATGGGAAAATAATGAATAAATGGACGATGAATCTAGTGAGTGTTTTGGCGCTTCTAAGCCTTGTTGGATGCGGTGACGACGCATCATCAAAACAGAAGAAGGGATCAGATAATAATTCGACTAATAACTCGACTAATAATGTCGACAACAACTCTGCGGACATGGGCGGGGACGCGGACTCGGACGCGGGGTGCCAGCCGTCAGAAGAGATTTGCGACGGACTCGACAACGATTGCGACGATGAAATTGACGAAGATTTGGGTGAAAACACCTGCGGCATGGGCATCTGCGCCTCGCTCGGCGCGGCCTGTGAAAATGGCCAAGCCGGCGAATGCATCCCTGGGACGCCAAATCCAGTCGAACTGTGTGATAACGGGCTGGACGACGACTGCGACGGCGAAACTGACGAGGGCTGTGCGTGCGTAACCGGAGCCACGAAGGGCTGTTATAGCGGAGCACCTGGCACCAGCGGGGTTGGCGTTTGTGCCGACGGCACTCAGACTTGCGAAGACAGCCAGTGGGGCCCTTGCACCGGTGACACAATCCCGAGTGCTGAAACCTGCGACGACCTCGACAACGACTGTGACGGTGCGACAGACAACGGCAACCCGGGTGGCGGAGCCGTCTGCAACACAGGCCTGCAGGGCATTTGCCAAGTCGGTACGCTAACGTGTCAGGAAGGAGGCTTAGAATGCGTTCAAAACCTAATGCCTTCGGCTGAAATCTGCGACGGGCTAGACAACGACTGCGACGCGGCCACGGCTGATGGAGCCTCCGATCCCTTGGTTGGGATAGCCTGTGACGGACCGGATTCTGACACGTGCCTTGAAGGCGCCCAAGCCTGCAACGCTGGCGTTATCGCGTGCTCCGACAACACCGGCGATTCCGTCGAAATTTGCGATGGAATCGATAATAATTGCGACGGTTCGATCGATGAGGGCCTCGACCGCGACACAAACCCAGTATGTGCGACGACGTTCACCGACTTGGGCTCCGTTGCCGGCGACGGTGGCAATACTTTCGCAACGATTACCGGCTATTCCGAGGGATGGTTTCGTGTGCTCATCACAGAAGAAAACGATCTCACCTTAAGTTATCTATCCGCCAACATTGTTTTGAACAGTGCTGCTGGAACCAACTTCGACCTGCTGGTCTATTGCGAATCCTGCGGAGGCACCCTCGCAGGTTCGTCGACTTCGGCGTCAAGCCCAGACAACGTGAAAGTCCGACGAAACGACTCGTTCGGCGCTGATGATGACTTCTACGTCTACTTTCAGGTGCAACACGTCTCCTCGAGTGTATGCGCCAACTGGACGCTCACTGCGACCGGCAACATTGTTGTCGCCGCAGAAACCTGCCCCTGAGGCTCACCAATTGGATTTGGCGCCCAGATCGTAGACCTGCGCAAATCCCGCAGCCTTCATGGTTCGCATCGCGGATGAACTGCGCGCTCCACTGGCACAATACACGATGGTGGCCTGCGCTTTATCGAGCTCACCAAGGCGCGTGTTTAGATCCTGAACCGGTATGTTCACCGCGCCATCGATATGGCCCGAGGCAAACTCTCCAGGAGTGCGCACATCCAGCAACTTGGCGCCTTTCGCCACCAATTCCTTGGCCTGTCCGCCACGAACCACGCTGAAAGCAGTTGGAGCACTGACTTCGACCGATGCGCCAGGTTCGGCGGGTTCACTTTGTTTGGACTCGCACGCAGCCAGAGCCACGACGGCAGCAATAAGTAGAAATTTCCAAGTCTTCATGAGGTTTCTCGTTTGTGATGGCACGGCGTACGCCGGTCCGTTGCAATTTTCACACAATTTCGTCAGAATCCAGCCCCTTTTGAGCGATACATGCAAAACGTCTTACTTTTTTTCCTAGTGATCGGGCTGGGCGCCTGCTCCCAAGATGCGACTCCAACAGTCGTCGATGCCGGCTCAGACCAGACCTCTGAAGACGCTTCGGCCGACGCTTCGATGTATGCCGAAAACAGTCCCGAGTATTGCGGGACGTGCCATGAACAGCATTTCAATGACTGGAAAGGCAGCATGCATGCGTATGCCACGGTCGACCCGATCTACCGTGCGATGCTCGATAAAGGCACCGAAGACACTCAGGGCAAACTCGACCAGTTCTGCATCCAATGCCACGCGCCGATCGCCTCAAAAGGCGGCCTGACACCGGTCTACGACGATAACGGGACCTGGAAAGTCCAATTCGACATGAGCGAACCAACCATCGGGCACGGCGTGGTTTGCGTGACTTGCCATCGAATGGAGTCGGTCGAAGCCACCAAAAACGCCGCGTTTACGCTCAACGAGCAGACACTTTATGGTCCAGGCGACTCGGGTCAAGATGCCCATAAAATCAAGGCTTCGACCCTTCTTACAAGCTCCAACATGTGTGGTTCATGCCATAACGTCGTCAATCCCAAAGGCGCGCTGCTCGAGAACACATTTAGCGAGTGGTACGCGAGCGAGTTTAACGACGGGATCGGCGTAGATAAAAGCTGCCAAGACTGCCATATGCCTCAATACACAGGCGAGATCGTAGACGGCAAAACACGAGAAATCCACGAACACACCTTCGTGGGTGTCGACCTCGCCCTCACCGCCGACTTCCCCGAAAAGGAACGTCAACTTGCGCTGGTCACCGCACTTCTGAAATCGTGCGGTGACCTCAAGATCGCACCGAGCGCCAACACCACAACGCCTGGCATCCGTGTCAGCGTGACAAATATCAATAACGGCCACGCACTGCCTTCAGGATCGACGGCCGACCGTCAGGTTTGGGTCCATCTGGTCGTCACCGACGACACCGGCGCCATAATCCTCGAAAGCGGCATGCTCGACGCCAATGGCGACCTCATGGATAGGGTCGAAGGCCACAGCCTGACACCAGATGGTGACCCCGACCTTTTGGCCTTCGGGTCGTTCATTTTCGACGAGCTCGGCGAACACGTAATTTTTCCGTGGCAAGCCAAACGAAGTCAGGATTTCTTGCTCCAGCCCGGACAATCTGGTTGGCGTGAATTCGACATCCCCGCCGGGTATTCCGGCAAACAACTGACCGCACATGCCACACTGAGATACCGAACTTTCCCGCCATTTCTGGTCCAAGATCTCGTCGATGACGGCTACCTGGACCCGAACGCCATCGTTGGAGATATCCCGATCGTGGACATGGCCGACGCGACTTTTGAATTCGTAGTACCTTGAGGTTTCCCCAATGAAATTCTTTCCCATATTGATTATTTTGTCCGCGATCGCTTGCTCCGACGACACTTCGACGCCGGCAAACAACGCGAACAACACCGCCGATTCTGGCAGCGACACTTCGACCGCGACACAGAGCGACGCCGGCACTGACACCGAATCCGACGCCAGTGTCGAACCCGCGTTCACTTACCCAGGTGAGCTTGTCGCGTGTTCCGAAAACACCGCGTACGAAGCCCAAGCCCCGATTCTTGCTGGCGGAAAAAACAACCCCACCGGTCGCGGAGAACAAGGCGGCGTCTTTGATCCCTGCAATAACCGCATTATTTTGTTCGGCGGAAACGACCAGCAACCCGCACAATGCGCGAGTTTCGGCCCCAAGAACTACCTCGGCGACACCTGGGCATACTCCGAAGAATTCGAAAACTGGTACCGCGTCACCACGGCAAATGCTCCCGACGCGCGAGGCCGACTTGCAGGTGCGTTTGACCCCATTCGAAAACGAGTGATGATCTTTGGCGGCAAATATCGCGCCCCGGATTCCACCGGAAACTATCGGATGTTCAACGACACCTGGGCGTTTGATGTGAACACCGACACCTGGTCCGAACTGGTCACGACCGGCGATATCCCTTCAGCTCGTGCCAACACCGCGATGGTCTTTGACGGTCCGCGAGACCGCCTCATCTTGTTTGGTGGAAGCACCGACCCAAGCGGTTTGACCTTCCAGCCCCAAAACGACCTCTACACCCTCGACATGAAGACCCTCGTCTGGAAACACGAGCTCACCACCAACGCTCCCACTCGTCGGCTTTTTCACGGAATGACGATCGACACCACCAATAACCGGCTCTTGGTCTTTTCTGGCGGCGACGAAAACGCATTCCTCGGTCCGTTTTATGCGGACCTCTGGGCCGCGCCAGTCGATAATTTCACCTTCGAAAAAGTCTGGGACGGAGCAAATATCGCCGGGCCTAAAGCACGAATCAACGCAGTCCTCGTCGACGATCCAGGCCATGATCGGGTCCTAATGTTCGGGGGTCACGACGACACGGCTCTTGGAAACGTCAACGATATCTGGGCGTTTTTCCCAGACAACGCCTGGGTCAATCTGCGCCAAGGTGACATCTACACGGGCGCGGGCTGCCCCAGCTTCTGCCAGTGTGCCGACACTTTCGTCGAGTATGACTACGACAGCCCAGAACGGCGCCAGTACCACACCTTTGTGAACGACGGTCACGGCAGCCTGATCCTCTTCGGTGGCACCGGAGACTGCGGCTACATGGACGACACGTGGCGCTTTGGTCTCGACACTCTGACGTGGACCGAGGTACACGCTGCAGAGCAAGGAATAGCCTGTGCTCGCACCGGCCGGGACAACTGCGAAGAGCTCTGTTTCTGAGCCACGCTTAGCAAAATTGCCATCGCCGCCTTCCCGGTCCAGAATGTGACCGAATGGAACCCAACACCACAAATGCCAACCCACTTGGCCTGAACCTCGATTTCTTGTTCGGGCGAGGGTACCTCTGGGCGCGAGGCGAACGGCTATCGGACTGGATTAATCTGGATCACCTGCGCATGGAGATTCCAGATCTCTCGTTCCCCTTCGACGCGCGCGGTGGCCTAAATCGTTTCCGCAACACACGCTGCCTCGTTCGTGAACTCGAAATTTCTACCTCAGAAGTCGGCCTGGGCGACCTACTTCGCCAGAGTTCAACCGCGATTCAGGGCTTTGATGCCCTCGATGTGCACTTTCTGGACGGCGCGGTTCATGTCACGACACGCGTCCGCTCCTTAGGCGCGAACACCTGGCTCAGCTTCAAATTTGCGCTGATTCCACCAGAGCCTGCTCGCGCCGACGAGGTCCACCTCAGCGTGTACGACTATCGCGCGTTTGGGCCGCTGCCCTTCCCTGCACGGCTGCTCGCTTTCGAGTTCATCACGCGCCTTCTGAACTCGCCTGGCCTCCGCCCGCCGGGCCGAGGCCAGAGTTTTACGGTCGGCATCGCGGGCGACATCCTGAGCCTTCGTCCGCTCAAGTTGATGTTGCTCCACATTTTCCCGGGCGTCGGTTGGAAGCTTCCAAACCTGTCCAATGTCACGCTCGAAGGCGCCCATATTCGGCCTGGGCTGATGACGCTGCGCGCTGCCTCCCACGATCCAGGCTGGACTTCGCATACACCTCAGGCCTTCCACGTCAGCGCCACCGCCGAAGGCGCGCGGGCACTGGCCGCCTACGAAGCCAAAGACCTTTTTTCGCATGGAGACCAGGCGCTTTTCGGCCGGCAAATGCGACAGGCTTTGGAACTTTACTCCGGTTATCGAGACATCTACGGACTACACCCAGAGCTGGTCTCGCGGCTTTTTGACTTATTGCTATGCGATCCAACGCCTTCGAATTTGGCGCATGCCGAGGCCGTCTGCCGTGAGCTCGAATCCGACGACCCCACAGACCTGCGTGCTCGATTTGCACGGCCTTTGCTGGCTCAGCTCAATGGACGCCGCGAGCAAGTCATCCCCGCCTTCCAACGCCTCGCCGAGGGCCTGCGGGAACGCGGTGATACGCATGATTGGATCCTGGCGCAGCTTGCGATGGCCGACTATTTGGTCGATTCAGCACCATCTGCTGCGGCTAATCACCTGCGCGAAGTCCTAAAGCTCTCGCCACGCAATCGCGTCGCGCTGGAAATGCTCCGCGCGATCTACGAAAGCGAAGGCGATGTCTCCGGGCTCGAAGAAGTCCTCAAGCGCCTCACAGGTGTTTACACGGACCGCGAGTCGTTGACCTTGACCTACCTCACGCTCGCCCAGCACCTGATGGATCGGCAAGGCGAGGTCGGCGAAGCCCGAATCTATCTCGAACGGGTTCTGCGTCTGGATCCAGGCCAACTCGAAGCTCTGGACATTCTGGGCGAGTCGTATTTGGTCAGCGAAGAACCGCTGCGCGCACTCAAGGCCTTTGGATCGGCCGCACGAGCCGCCGAAGCCAGACAGCTGCCCGCTCGCGCCGCGCGACTGCATATCCGCATGGCGACGATTTGGGAAAAGGCCGTCGAGGATCCAACTCAGGCGCTTTTGAGCGTTCGGCGCGCAATCTCGTTGACTGAGAACCTGCCCGATGACGGCTTGAAACCCGGGGAACGAATCTCTTTTTTTGAGGCCGCGATTGAGCTTTGCGAACAGCGCGAACGCTGGGAAGAAGCCGTTGGCTATCGCGTCGACGCCATCCCAATGTTGGAAATTCTGGTCGAACAATCCCGAGGCGAAGATCGCGATCGCTATCTGCAGCGCGCACTTCGCCTGCACCGCGACCTCGCCAGATCCTACGAGTCTCGCCAACGTTCCGATGCCGCGGCAGCCCATTGGCGCCGCGTGCTCGACGCAAGCCCTGGCGATGAAGAAGCAGCCACACGCCTCGAAGCACACTACAAAATGGGCGGACGTCCCGAGCAATTGATCACGCTCTATCAGGATCTTTTGAAGGCCGCGCTTACCCCTGAGGCGCAGGTCGAACACCACCTTCGTCTGGCAGACTTGTACCGTTCGTTGGCGCTTCAAGACGAGGCCGCCCAGCACATCATCGATGCCATCGGCCTCAACCCGAACAGCATTCCAGCGCGCGACGCCCTTGAATCTGTGATGACCGCCAGCCGTCAATTCGATCGATGGCGCGACGTGTTGGTTTCGTTGATGCCACGAATCACAGAACGTGACGCTCGCTGGGCTGCGTCGATCTCGTTGGCCAACGCCAATATGAAACTGGACGCGTTCGCGGAAGCGACCCGAAATTTCATGGAGTCGATCCAACTTCGCCCCGCCGAACTCGACGGACTTTTTGGCGCACGCAATGCGCTTGAAGCGTTGATTTCGCAAAAGTCCCACGACGTGGCGAGCCCGATAGGCGATGGCTCCGCGGCTCATTTGCTGGAAAGGCTCGCAGGCAGAATCGGCGAGGTCGCTCCCGATGTCGCAACACAGGTTGAGGCCTTTGTCCGAGTTGCCGAACTCGCCACGATCCGAGGCGATGCCGCGGCTGGTGCAGAAGCAAGGCGGCGGGCCGACGCACTGACAACGCCGGCAGCCTCGCCTGTCGACGTCGACGCCCGACTTGACGACATCCTCGACGAGTCATTTTCCCACGCAACCCCTGAAGCGAGCTCGTTGGCTGCGTTTCGAAAGACCTTCGACAAGAGCTCACGCCAACATCATTCCGTGCCCAAACCAGAAGACGTTGAGCCCGAAACTGCGCTTTCAAGAGTTCTGCGACGAAACCAATTCGAATCCTCAGAACCAACGATTCAGGTCACTCCACTGCCTCAACCCGCCGCCGAAACCAACCAAGCGATGTTGGAGGAAGCTGCAGCGGCCATGCAATCAGACGATGAGAATCGCAAAATAGCCGCCCTTTCCGAGGTTGTAGAAGCCGCCAGCCAGGGTCGACTCAAACTCGATCTCAGCGCTCAGATTGGCTACGCAAGACAGCTCGGTGAGCTGCTCTATTACGACCTGGAAGACTCCAACGGCGCATTGCCTCATCTGGAATTCGTCCGCGAACACGACCCTCAGGGCGCGGGCGCATCACCCGGTGTTCTGAACGCACTTGAGTCCATCTACGAAGATCAGGGACGGATCGACGGACGCATCAAGATCCTCGAAGAGCGCCTCGCGCGCGCAGAATCTCGCGAGATGGACACGGTTTATCGCCTTTTGCTCGCCCAGCTGGTTTGGGACGAAAAACAAGATCGTGCCGCCGCCATTCAATGGCTCGAAAAAGTCCTCGCGGGAGACGCCCGTCATGAAGCCGCCCACCGACTATTGGCTGACATCGCGATGGATGTTGAGGACTGGGACGCGGCAGCCGAACACTTGCGCACAGTGCTGGCTGTATCGACCGGCGGCTTGGATACCGTGGAAGTCGAACGAGAACTCGCCGAACTCCTGATGACCAAGCTCGACCGACCTCGACAAGCCATCGCCCACTTCCGAAAAGTTCTGGAAGCAGCGCCGGGCGACTCGGGAGCACTCGAATCGGTCAAACAGGGTCAGGCTGCACTTGGAGATTGGGAAGGCTACGCCCAAAGCCTGTGTCTGGAACTTGGCATGCTCCTTGGTCGCCCCAACCTGACGACCGCAGCCCTCAACGATCTGGACCTCGAAAAAGTCCCCGCGTCACTGCGAATGCCCGCTGGCCAAATCCTCTCAGACCTCGCCACAGTCGCCCAAGACGAGCTTCATGATTCCGAAATGGCGTGGCGACTCTGGGGCGAAATCACGCACCTTCTGCCCGAACATGCGGAGGCGTTCGAACGCCGGATTGACCTTGGGCGCCATCTGAAGCAGGATCTCGACCTTGCACGAGACCTCGAGGCATACGCCGACCTACTTCTCGATCCTCTGGATCGTTTTGGAAACCTGGTCGAATCAGCGGCGCTTTTTGCAGTCTCGGGCGATCGAGAAAACGCTCGAATTATTTACACACAGGCTCTCGCAATCGTGGACGGGTTGGAACATTTACCACCCGAAATCGACGAGGCGCGACGCGCCATGCAAGCTTTGACGAACGAACCTGACTGAGGACTCTCAATGAAACGGATTCTGCCCTTTGCGGCATGTGCACTGGCGTTGAGCCTGATCGGAACGCAGGCTGCTGCGCAGGACCTTCCAGAATTGCAGCTCCAGCAGTTCAGGCCAGCGGCTGGCCCCGCAGACTATCTCAACGTCTACGGTTCGAAGGTAGCTCCTCACCTCGACCCAGATTTCGGATTCTATCTCGATTACGCTAATAATCCGCTCAAAGTTGCTTCAACCGGCGAGAAATACAACGCCGCAATGGAAGACCAACTCACGCTGTCGTTGATGGCGAATCTTGGCCTCTTCGACATCTTTGAAGTCAGCCTTTTGGTGCCCGTGACCTTGCGACAGAATTCGGGAGACCTTGAGCCCGTACTGCCCACCGGTGCCGATTCAAACGCCAAAATCGGAGCAGCTGGACTCAACGATCTCCGCATTACCGTCAAATCACAGTTGGTCGATTTGATGCAGCATCAGTGGGGACTGGCGGCTGTTGTCTCCGGATATATCCCCATTGGCACAGATGACCGCTTCACTGGCGACGAAGGTTTTGGAATCGACGCCCTTCTGGCAAGTGACGTCTTCCTCTTCAACGGCGTTCGACTCGGTGGAAACCTTGGGTATCGCTTCCGCGCCGACACCGTTCAGCTGCGTGACGCCTACATCAGCGACGCCATCCTTTGGGGATTGGCTGTCCAGATTCCGCTTTTTGTCGACAACCTCGACCTGATTCCAGAAATCGACGGCGCGATCGGCATCGCCGAGAAACCCGCAGGACGCGAAGGCATCCGCGGAACCGAAGTGCCCGCCGAATTCAAACTTGCGGCGCGTTTCAGACTCCACGAAGCCTGGACCTTCACCGGAGGCTTTGGCTACGGCATGAACGAAGAAGCCGTGGGCACACCCGATTTCCGCGTGTTCATCGGTGTCGGTGGTTATTGGGTCTCGGGCGGAAGCTGGGGATACGACTACGACCACGATGGAATTTACGGCAAATACGACAAGTGTCCTGACGCGGCGGAAGATTTCGACGGTCACGAAGACCTGGACGGATGCCCCGATTACGACAACGACGGCGACGGCATCCCCGATGAACTCGACAAATGCGACAACACTCCCGAGGGGATGGTTGTTGGCATCGATGGCTGCCCTGACAACGACCTCGACGGCGACGGCATCCCGAACGACCTCGACAAGTGTCCAGAAGACCCCGAGGACATCGATCGTTTCGAAGACTCAGACGGTTGCCCGGATCCTGATAACGATCAGGATGGCATTCCAGACACCGCCGACAATTGCCCCATGGAGCCTGAAACACTCAATGACTTCCTCGACGATGACGGTTGCCCGGATAACCCGAACGACAAGGTCCACATCGCACGTGACCGCATCATCATCACCGAGCAGGTCTACTTCGATACTGGCAAGACCACGATCATGAAGAAGAGCTTCGACATCCTCGAAGCCGTTGTGAAGGTCATGCTTGAGAACCCTCAAATCGTCAAAATTCGCATCGAAGGTCATACCGATGACCGCGGCGCCGACGAAATGAACCTCAAGCTCAGCCAGGGCCGTGTCGAATCTGTGCTCAAATTCATGACCGATCATGGCGTCGCAGAGAACCGACTCGAAGGCGTTGGTTTCGGCGAGACTCGCCCCATCCGAGACAACGAAACGGCTGAAGGTCGTTCGTATAATCGACGCGTCGAGTTCATTATTCTGGAAATGCGCGGGTACTGATGGCCCAGAAAACCACCATAAAGGCCGCCAGTTTGGCGGCCTTATTTTTTCTCTCTGCTTGTGACCACGAAGTGGCCGTCGTCGAGATGCACGTCGTTGCCAGCCCGCCTGGGGCTGCAATGCTTACAATGGACGTCGTGACTCTCGGCGGAGCTGATGTTCTGGTGGCGCCCACCCCTCAGAAGTTGCTGGTCCGCGACACCGGCTCATGGCAAGCCGTCGACTCACAACTCCTGCCCTCCTTCCAGATGGCGCCGTTCGAGTCTTTGCGCTCCTCACTCTGGGCGTCGCCGTTTCCCCGCAGCCGTTCATTCTGTGCCGCCGACGGACGCCTGTGGTTTTTGGGCAGGCCGATTCCTCAGCAAGACCCACAGCTTTGGGTAAGCATTGACGCTGGACGAACCTTCAATCCGGCGGAACTGCCCGTCCCACGACCAAGTGATGACAATCAGGAAATCATCCCGAACGACCCATTTTGGATCCGATGTGTCGACCGAAACATGTACGTGCTGCATTCACGCGACGTCTGGCTTTATGGCACCGACGTCGACAAACCCTGGACGCCTCTGACGCTCACAGGGGTCGACTTCAAAAACGACACCGGCCTCCCACCCGTAATCCGGTCGTATTTGCCCAGAACCGAGACACGCCCGTTTGAGGTGTTGAGCCTCTTAAGTGACCAACTTTACTTCTGGCGACGAAACGACCCTGAAGAGCCGTGGATCCTGACAAGCACCTTCGGCAGTGCCGAACGTGATTTGATCGGCAGTCCGACCTCAGCTGTGTTGTGGCTTTTCACGCCCACAGCCATCTACCAATCCGACGATCAAGCCGAACAGTGGTACCGAATTTCTCCAGAAGAACTCAGCGGAATCGAAACCCTTGAGTCGTTTCGAGCCGACGAGACACACTCGTTTTTGCTCGCTGGAACAACAGCCGGGTCCATCTGGCGCCATGACGGCGTGTGGACAACCCCCAGACCGGTCGATACGGACGCGCGTAGCGTCGTGTCATTCGTCAGGCGTGGAGACACCCTCTGGGCGCCCACGCTTGGTCTAGGCGCGCTTCGTTCGGATGATCTTGGGGTGTCGTGGGATCTGGCCAATGAAGGCGCGAACAACACCTCGATCAACGATCTCGCTTTCGGGCCGAGCACTGTCGTTCTGGCAACAAGCTCAGGCGCGTATGAACGACCTCGTGATGCAAAGGATGACATGGAATGGACCCGACTTCATTCCCGAGCCGCAACAAGCATTGATGTGACGTCCAAAGGCCAAGTTCTGGTCGGAACGCGCGCTGGAGACATCCTCACGGGTTCTCGCAACGAGCCCCAAACCACCCCGATTCCCCTGTCGAAAAACGCTCCAGTCTTCGAGTTAGAACCTGACCATGAACTTTTTCCCTCCTCGGCGGTCGTCGAGATCAGAAGCATTGGCGATTTTGCGCTCGCGGTGACCCATCGCGACGGCGCCGCCGTGTCTTCTGATGGGGGCATGACCTGGCAAGTCTATGACTTCGCATCAGCCCTGATTTCGACGCTGAGTTCTTCCTCCATCACCCATTTCCTGCTCGGAGTGTTGGGACAAACCCTCTATCTCGCCGAGACGTCAGTGCGGCGCGGAACACCAACCCAGCTATGGCGTTCGACCGACAGTGGTGCATCGTGGTCTGCGGTTCGCAGCCTTCAACACGCAGATGATGAGAGCAGGGTCTGGCTGAACTGGGCAGGCGAAGGCAAACCACCACTCTACTCTGCGCAGAATAATGTTTTGGCCCGCAGCCGTGACGGAGAGCGATGGGAGGTCATCGACGGCCCCTGGCGCTCCTCCAGAATCGTTGGAATGGACGTGCAGCAAGGGCACGGGCTTATCCTCGCCGAATCAGGCGCGAGGCATGTGCTCTATGACATACCGTCGGTCGACGACATGACGCAGGTCGAGCGCCTTTTCATCTCGTGGCCAGGCGGCTCTAGCATTGGGGATATCCGCACGATGCGACTCAACCGGCGCAAAGTGTACGTCCTATCCGATGACACGCTGATGGTGGGCACACTGCCAGCCTCGGGCCCCTACGGACGCGGCATGGCTTCGACCATCACAGCAACCCTGGTGGTCGTGACGGTCGCCCTTGGATTTGGGATATTAAAGCGGTTTGCGCGCTAGAGCGTGTTCTACTGAGCGTAGATCGCGCCAGCGACAATCCATGCCTGAATCGCGGCGTACTCTGCCGGACTCAACACAACTTTTGTCGATGGCATGTAGAGCGCGTCAGAAGTCTCAAGAGTCATCCGAATCCACATCTCTGAACCATCCGGGTTGGACGCCAGAAAGAGTGGCTTGCCCGACGTCGCATTCACATTCTGCAGGGCGGCTCGCATCTCAGATGGAGTGGCGTTCTGGTCGGTTGGGACCGTGAATGCGTTGCTCGCAAAAGAACCGTGACAGGCCGCTTGCGTGCAGTTTGTGGTCAGAATCCCCGTGACTTCGACGAACTCAGGAGTGAACGTGCCACCACCCGTGGTGTTATTCGTCGCGCCATTCGTCGCATTATTGGTGCTGTTATTTTGGGGCTCGTCGAATCCTTCGAGCGACTCGGGCGTGCACCCAAAACCCACCGTCAGCAACGCCAAAAATACGAGTGTCTTCACCTTCAACATCACTTTCACTCCTAACAACAAACTGGAGGACCTACCCTACACGGGTTCAACTCCGAGACCAACTTATCGACACTCACCGCTAACGCACTTGAGCTTCTGCTCCGCGGGACAGTCTTCGGTACTCACACACATGAAAACGCTGTTCTCCCAACGACGGTATGGGATCACGACTCGGTCTCCAGTCTGGGGCGGATTAGGCCCCTTAAACGTCACTCGATTCACGATCGCATCGTAGTCGAACCCATCCGCCCTACTACGCAACATGTCGGCTACGACTCCCGTCGAGGCATCACCCAACACAACCTTTACGGTTGGTGCCACAGGCACACCGCGCATGCGCAAGCCCGAAGCGATGCCCGCGGAAGCCTCGGCAATCACCCTCAACGTGTTCGTGATATCAGCCTGGCAGATCGACCCCACACTTCCGCCCGTTTCATTGGCGATATGTGAGATGGCGTGGGCAACCGCTGCACCACCAGGTGAGCAGGTCTCACCCGTTGGCCAAACGATGCCAAATCCCGTCGCACCCAGCTCAGGCTTGAGCAAATAATCAATAAAGGCCTGTGCTTTGGTCTCCAGTTCCGTCTGCTGAACGGCCGTCAAATTGATGCTGTTGGTGTTGCCAAACGAGAGCGCATCCTGGAACCATTCATCCTCCTCGTCTGTGATCGCGACCAGAATGACGGCTGCATCCGGACGAAATTTAAGAGGGTCATTGGCGGTACGTGGCAGCGCACGATCGGCTGCCGCAGCAAGCGCAGAAATCGTAAACTCTCCGCCCATGTCGAAAGTGCCTGGATCGAGGCGAGTTCGCAGCTCCGCAGGCACCGAGGTGAATCCACCGCCCACAAGCTCGCCTGTTTTCCCGCCAAATCCTGGGAACGGAAAACCTGGAATCGTGATCGGCACAGCCGAACAATGTTGATTCATCAGAGCCGTCATCTCGGCTGAAAGCCCCGTATTATCGGAACAATCAGGCCGCGCTACACCCGCGCGCCAATCCAAATTCGACTGAGCCAAGAGCCCGGTGAAATCGACGGCGAAGTTGCGAAGCGCATTCTGCTCATCACTCATCGAGCCCGAGCCGTCGATCGTGATGATGATATCGACCTTGGGCCGAACCGTGACGTCGTAAGAAACACACTCGTCCACCAGACTTTCCATCGAAGACGCCAGACTTGTGCCACCTGTGATGTCATCGACAAGGAAGCCTGTGCGAGCCGTCAGGTTCTGGTAGTCGGCCAGCGTCACAAACGCGCCCACCAAAAGAAACTGGGTCGGCGAGCGTGATACAACCTCGTGCACAAAGAGTGTGGGCCCCGTTGCGGTCCCAGGAAAAGCACCGGTAAGGGTATGCGTGATGTCTGCTGGCAAGACGCCAAGCACGCTCGAAAGCACCTTATCACGCGCCGATTGCAACGAGGTGTTGGCTGGCAAATCCACAACCGCGCCCACCGAAGCCCTGTGCCCATCATGTGTCGTGATGCGACGACCAGAAACACGGCGAACAGCCGTCGGATAGGCCGCTT
This sequence comes from uncultured Bradymonadales bacterium, assembly GCA_964394615.1. Lineage (GTDB taxonomy): Bacteria > Myxococcota_A > Bradymonadia > Bradymonadales > Bradymonadaceae > JBFFMO01. Next base: position 73,797 of record CAYMYJ010000015.1, read on the forward strand.
GAAGCTGCCCAACAAGAGCGTCGTTGATCAACGATGGATTCGTCTCTCCGCCATTTGGCGTCAATGAGACCACGAAACCCGTGAAATGATTGCCGACGTCTTCAAACACGTGAGCCTGTGGGGCCGACGCGCCCGTCACGGCCGCTGCAACCACTCCCATCTCCAACGCCAGCTTATAATCCGCCGCCACGTTGGTCACCAATTGCGGGGTAACAAGGTTCAGCAAGTCCTCCGGACGACACGCGCGATACTGAGCTTCATCCGAATCGGGAGTCCCGTCGCCATCGGTGTCGGCGGAACAAGGATTGGATTCCCCCTGAGCGCACGCGTCCATATAAGTGTTCACTGGACACACGCCGATGATGCCGTCCCCATTGGGATCCTCGACACCGTCAGGCAGTCCGTCCATGTCCGAATCGGCTTTCAGCGGGTCGCTGCAGGTCGCCAGCTCGACTCCGTCTAAGATCCCGTCAAGATCGCTGTCTTGAAGCAATGGATTGGTGCCAGCGGCGAGCTCGTCAAAATCGCTTGCGCCATCCAAATCCGTATCCGCCTGCCGTGCATCGGTCTCCCCGGGAGAGAGCCGGCAATTGCCATCGGCATCTTCTTCCGAATCGGTCAGACCATCGCCGTCTGTGTCGGCAACCATTGGATTTGAACCAAGCTGGCACTCACAATCGTTGTTCAACCCGTCCAGGTCCGAGTCGATTCCAGCCCTACAACGCAGGTCACCCGTGTTGGTGCCGTTATTCGTAGAGCCGTTCGTCGCGTTATTCGACGAACCGTTCGTGGCGTTGTTGGTCGTATTATTCGTGGCGTTATTGGTCGACGCGATCGAATTATTCGTCTCGTTGTTGCCGTTATTTAAGGATGAAGCTTGGCAGGCACCCGAAATCGGATTCAACGCTTGCCCTACGGGGCACTCGATTGCTGCTTTACCCGCCTCATCATCACTACATGACACCGCAAGTAACGCGGTTGCCACGATCAATCCCTTCTGGAGAATTCCGCGAATCATTTGTATGACCTCAACTAGTCGTAAACGGGGCGTATCATAACGTATGCCCTTCTACCGTCAAAGGATGTCGCCATCGTGAAGAAATTAGCGTCCGAACCCCATGACGGATGGTTTCCATACCCGTCAGATTTCACCATCGACGGTGAGCTTTGGTCTGCCCAGCAAGTCCTCGATACCCTCGGCCCAATGTTGGCCCCTGCTCGTCGTGCTCGAGTCGACGAAGTCGCCCGCGGTCGCTCCTTCGGGATCGCAACCGTCGTCGATGGCCTCTACGACCGCGGAAATATTTCTGCCGTCATGCGATCGGCAGAAGGTCTTGGGTTTTCCCCCATCCACGTCATCGAAAGCCAAATCAGATTCAAAAAGGCCAACCGAGTCACGCAGGGATCCGACAAATGGCTCGATATCTCGCTCTGGCAAGAGCCTGGAAAATGCGCTCAGCACCTCAAAGGACTCGGCTACCAGATCGTCACAACACACCTCGATGCAGCCGTACCGATCGATGAGATCGATTTTACCGTCCCAACCGCACTGGTCCTCGGAAATGAAAAACAAGGGGTGTCAGAGGAGATGCTCTCCTACTCGGATCACAACACGATCATCCCCATGGCCGGTTTCGCACAAAGCTTCAACATCAGCGTGGCTGCGGCGATCTCGCTTTATCACATCCGTTTGGCCCGCGATCGGGCAGGAATGCACTCCGACCTGTCGGAAGAACAAAAAAGAGTGATTCAAGCCGAGTACTACCTGCGATCCCTAGGCAGCGCGCGGGCGATTCTGGCCGCTCAACGCAAACATGACAACAAAAATGCCGGAGGAGCTTGACGTCAGGGGGTTCGATCTGTAATTTCCCCAGTCCTTTGAGGCTGGCTGCTTACTGAATGTTAGCGGGTGCTTCAAAAGCTAGATGACGTTTAGGAGATATGCCATGCACGCAGTAATTAAAACCGGCGGTAAACAGTACCGTGTACAAGCCGGCGACGAATTTAATGTCGAAAAACTTCCCGGTGCCGAAAAAGGCGCACAGATCGTTTTCGAAGAAGTTCTCGCTGTCGGCGACGGAGACGGTCTGACGATCGGCCAGCCATTTTTGGCAGGCGCAACGGTGGAAGGCAAAGTTGTTACCAACGGCCGCACCCGTAAGATCGTGATTTTCAAGAAAAAGCGACGCAAAAACTATCAGGTGAAGCGCGGACATCGTCAGCATTTCACTCGCGTCCTTATTACCGAAATTAAGGCTTAATCGCCCCAAGGAGTTGAATCATGGCACATAAAAAAGGCCAAGGTAGTTCAAGGAACGGTCGTGACTCACAGAGCAAACGGCTCGGTGTGAAACGATTCGGTGGTCAGGCGGTTACCGCTGGAAGTATCATCGTTCGTCAACGCGGCACCAAAGTCAGGCCTGGCCTGAACATTGGTGTGGGTCGTGACCATACCCTCTTCGCCCTCATCGATGGAGTCGTGGCTTTTCGCGATTCCAAGGGCCGTAAACAAGTCGCCATCGTGCCTTTCGAAAGCGCAGCAGAATAAACGGCGGCTTGCCCCACTATTTAACGCCCCATTTGGGGCGTTTTTCGTTTTAAAATATGTTTGTTGATGAAGCCGAAATTGAGATTACCGCCGGTGACGGTGGACACGGAGCTGTCGCGTTTCGACGCGAGAAATTCGTTCCACGTGGCGGTCCAGCCGGTGGTGATGGCGGAAAAGGTGGGGACATCATTTTTGTCGCCACCAATAACTGCAATACGCTGAGTGATTTCCGTCACATGCGACACCTGCGCGCCGAACATGGCAAAGATGGCGGCACCAATAATATGTCGGGACGCGGTGGCCCCGATATCGTGGTTAACGTTCCTGTCGGAACGATCATCACCGATGTCGAAACCGGCGAAGTCCTTATCGACTTCGACGAACCAGAGCAGCGCTTTCTGGCAGCTCGTGGGGGCGACGGTGGACAGGGTAATTCTAATTTTGCCACGGCCACTAACCGCACACCCAAACGGGCAACCGCGGGCTGGCCGGGCGTGCATCGTCGACTTCATCTCGAATTGAAGTTGATCGCCGATGTTGCCCTCGTTGGTTACCCATCCGTTGGAAAAAGCACGATCATCTCCGTGCTTTCCAATGCACGACCTAAAATTGCCGACTACCCGTTCACCACACTCGTCCCCAATCTGGGCGTTGTGAAGTTCGGCGACTACGGTGAATACGTCGTCGCGGATGTCCCAGGGCTCATCGAAGGCGCGCACGAAGGCCATGGCCTCGGAATTCAGTTCCTCAAACATATCGAGCGAACCAACCTGATCGCTCACGTGATTGAGGTCACCCCCCAACTTGAAGGGCATGAGACCGAACGCAACCCAATTGCCGACTTCGATCACATCAATGCCGAACTCGAAAAGTTCTCTCGTGGACTCAAAGAAACACCGCAATTGGTGGTTCTGAACAAAGTTGATCTGCCCTATGCGGCCGACGAGCTTGAGACCCTGCGTGCACATTTCGAAGACAAACTCGGGCTGCCTTTTGTCGCGATCTCGGCCGCTGCGCATATCAATCTCGATGAATTGCGCAACCGACTCGGCGAAGCTGTCGCCAAGAAATCGTTTCAGCCCGTCAAAGAGGCTTGGGAATCCTGACGTGCTGGGCCCCGGTCTTTCATGATAGACCAAGGCGGATGATTCAGGAGATTTGGTGAAATCTAGCCAACTAGCATTCTACGCGTTGACCGCTGCCGCCTCTGTCTTGACCTTGGCCGCGCTCGGATTGACGTTCTTCTACGCCCCGACTGAGCTGACGATGGGCGTCGTCCAGAAGATCTTCTACTCACATGTACCCGCCGCATTATGTGCCTACGCAGGCTTCATCGTGGCCTCAGCAGCCAGCATGGGCTATTTGCTGCGCCCCCGCGCAGGGCTTGACGCTGTTGCCCGTGCCGGCGTCGAAGTCGGACTGCTTTTTTGCGTCTACGTTCTGATCTCAGGACCGATCTGGGGCTATAAAGCATGGGGCAAAGCTTGGGTGTGGGATCCTCAGCTCACCGCGACCTTTGTCCTCTTTCTAATGTACGGCGGCTACTTCCTGCTCCGAGTCTTTTCGCCCCCAGGCGAACGGATCCGAAAGATCGCGTCAGCCCTTGCGGTCTTCGCGGTCGTCAATATCCCCATCGTTCACTACTCCGTTCAAAAATGGGGCGGACTTCACCCCACCGTTGAGCGTGAGGGCGGCGGAGGACTTGCCCCGGCCATGAAGACCACCTTCAGCCTTTCAATGCTCGCGTTTCTGCTGCTCTTTGCCGTTCTAATCTGGCTTTCCATCCGCGTGAAAATGCGCGAAACCCGGGTCGAAGAACTCTACCTCGACGTCGAAGACCTCGCACGGAGTCGATCATGAAGTTGAAATTACTCGCCTTTTGGCTCATCGCGATGCCTGGTGTTGCCTTCGCACAGGGAGCCCCGTCCGAGGACGTTCAAGTTCCCGGCGGCGCACTCATGCTCGTGTCATACCTCATTCTTTGGGCGCTTCTCTTGGGTTACCTCGCCTACCTTGCTCGACGACAAAGTTCGCTCGAGGATGATTTGGATACCCTGCGCAAACGAATGGACGACATGCTCGGCATCGAGGACTGATGTCTACCGCCCATATTTTTTATCTGCCGATCTTTCTGCTTATTGGCGGTTTTGCTGGCTATTTCATTGGTCGATGGCGTGCCGAGGAAGATTTGCGGGAGCAGCGAAGAGCTCAACAGCGCTTCGAGGCGAGACGCAAGTCCAGAACTGACAATACGCCTGATTGACCGTCCTTTTTCTTGTCGGCTATACTGCCCTCATGAATTCCCCTCTTGAGTTTGAAGTACCCGCCTCGCGCGGCGACGCACGGAACGTTTAATGATCCCTCCAGATATTTTTGATCAGTCCATCAAACGGTACTTCAAGTGCATCGTTCCGTACCTTGAGGACGACAGCGTCTCCGAGATCATGATCAACGGACCCAACGACATCTGGCTGGAGGTCAAAGGTAAACTCCAGAAGACCGAAGCCGTTTTCGAAAATGAAGACGACCTCATGGGAGGCGCCAAGAATATTGCGCAATACGTGGGCAAGACGCTCAACGAACTCAATCCCAGGCTCGATGCGCGACTGCCAGATGGCTCACGTGTTCATATCGTGATTCCACCCTGTGCACGAAACGGTGTCTCGATCGCGATTCGGCGCTTCGGTAAGTTCTCGTTGACCATCGATAAGCTGATTTCTTACGGAAGCATCACGCCAGAAGCCGCGAAGTTCATAGAACTTTGTGTGCACATGGAGCGCAACATGATCGTTGCCGGCGGAACCGGCTCGGGGAAAACCTCACTCCTCAACTGCGTCTCGACATTGATTGACCCCAACGAACGCATCATCGTGATCGAGGACTCGACCGAATTGCAGCTGCAACAGCCCCACGTCGTGATGCTCGAAGCACGACAGGCCGATTCGAAAGGTCGCGGAAAAGTCGAAATCGGCGACCTCTTCCGCAGCGCAATGCGTTTGCGCCCAGACCGAATCGTGATTGGTGAGATTCGCGGCGGCGAAGCTCTTGACCTCATCCAAGCCATGACCTCAGGTCACGGTGGCTCGATGTCAACCACACACGCAACCTATCCTGACGACACGTTGCGCCGCCTCGAAACCATGGCCATGATGTCCGACATCAACATGCCACTCTCGGCCCTCAGGTCTCAGGTGGCCTCCGCCATCCAAGTCATCGTCCAAACCGCCCGCTTCAACGACGGCTCCCGTAAACTCACCCATATCGTCGAAGCCCTCGGCCTCGACGAAATCGGCGAATACAAACTTCACCCTCTCTTCGTGTTCAAACACCGCGGTTATGAGGAAGGCACGGGCAAGGTTCTGGGCAAGCTCGAAGCCACCGGAAACCTCCCAACTTTCCTGGCCGGCATTCGAGAGCGCGGAATGCACTGCGACGAAAATTGGTTTCGGGCAACAAGTTAGGCAATACTCAGTACTCTGACCTGAACCTAGGTTCGACAACATGTCCGAAGATCGATTCAAACAAGCTCGAAGAAGCCTCCTAGACCGTCAAAGCCAACAACCAAGTGGCTTCGACGACGAATTTGACGACGAGGCCACCGGTATGGTGGACCTCGGCTCCGTCAGGTCAGGCGGCCATGCCCAACATGCCCCCCTTGCGGCGCAGCCAACACAAAGTCCTGCGTACAATCAGGCGCCAGCACCGCATCGTGCCACTGCACCCGCAGCTCCGGCACGCGCTTCGGTGGTTATCGGTGAGCCCGTCGGCGAAGGCGCAACCGCGTTCATCGACATTTCGGCGCTCGCCGCTGGCGGCCCCCCTGCGGCTGTCGAAGACGAAGGCAGCACGCAATTTATCAACATCAATCAACTCCAGTCTGAAGCCAATATTCATTCTGCGATGTCGATCGATCAAGACCCCGTACTGAACCAAAGCTACGCGTTTGGCCCTGAGTCGATGCAAGAGGGTGAGTTCACACTCATCTTTGCCAACGACGCCATGGGACGTGCGGTTGTATTGAAACGAATCTGGGAAGGTGACGTAAACACGATGCCTGCTGAATTGCGTCAACGCGTGCAAATGCTCGACCAAATTCGGCATCCACGACTGATCGGCCTCACCGGAATGTTCGCTTCACCGACCGGCGCTTGGGTGGAATTACCTCGGCCAGCAGGATACCGACTCACCGATATTCTGGCGGGACGTGGACCGCAACCTCCAGAACTCGTGGCGACATGGGTCCAACAAATCGCCGAAGTCCTTACGTTTGTTCACCAATTTCAATTCGTCTACGCAAATATGACGACCGATGCGATCTGGGTGCAGGACGACGGGAACATCTTTGTTGAGCCTTTCGATATTTTGACCTTCGAAAATCGTGGAAATCTTGGTCCGTTCGGACCTCCCGAACTCAACTACCCGCCGCAGCAACGGCAGGTCTTCCCATCGACCGACGTCTACTCGCTGGCGGCGATCACGATTGCAGCCCTCTCAGGCCTTCCGCTGAACCTGGGCGCTGTCGCTCAGCTTCCAAAACCTTTCTCGGATGCGTGCGCAAAGGCGATTCAACAAAACCCGCTGGAACGTGTCGCAACGCCAGCTGAATTTGCTGAGGCCATCGCTGGAAAAGCTGGAAAGGCCGGAAAGGCCGGAAAAATCGCCGGCGCAAAGGGTGAAGGGCCGAATATCAAAGTCCTGATCGGCGGCGTCGCTGCTGTGGGAGTCATCACCCTAGGCGCGCTCGCAGTCCTCACGGGCCCCTCTAAGCCAACGGTCGCTCCCAACGAAGTGGCCGCCACGGCCGCACAACCCACGACCGCGGCTCAGGAACTCGCTCCTCTGCCCGACGGGTTGACAGTCGAGTCCGATCCTCGAGTCACCGTGGTCGCCGGCATTCGGACCTCGCCTGTGACCGAAGGCACCGAGTTCAAGAGTCCTGAAACCGCTGAGGCCCTTCGGAAAGAAGCGCGGGCGGCGCTGACAGGAATCGACCGATTGAACGATGACGGTAGACGCACCAAGTACAAAGAATCGCTCAACAAAATGGTCGCTGCAATTCGAGCCTCAGAACTTACAGACGAAGATCGTTCGTTTCTTTCAAGTCTAAGTGAGGAGAAGCTCGTTAAACAACTTCGGGAGCAGAAGTTGAAGGAAGTCCAGGAAGCCCTTCAAAAAGGCAACGTGGGCTCAACGAAGACCGGATACACCGGATTGGAAGCCATCGACCCCAATGCAAGCTACGTGGGCTTCTTCAATCGAAACAAGACGGTCAAGATCAGGCCACTCACCCGAACCGACGAAGTGCCCGCTCCCTGAACCACTTCGACGCACGGAGATACTATGAATCGAACTCTAATGATTGGCGCAGCCGCCCTTCTCTTCTCCGCTTGCGGTGACGATGGTCCCCCGCCTCCACCAGCGCGGGCTCAATTTCCTTTGGACATCTCCGCCTTCGATATCGACGGACAACCGCTTGCGAAAGTGGGGGTCACGATCGACGGAAAAGTTGTCGGCTACACCGGCGCAGACGGCAAATTTGCCGCTACACTGACCGAACGCCCCGGAGCGGAAGTCACCCTCGGTGTGGCCGCCTTCGAAGGCTATCATTGGGCAAAAGGTGAAAATATCACCGAGACTTTGAAGCTCAACACCACCGAAAAGGCCATCCCTGTCAGCCTTCAAGCGGTCGCGGAGTCAAGACTCAAAGACTACATGGTCTGGGTCAAGATCGTTTGCGACAAGACCATGCCCAGCGATTTCTGTATCGGACGTCCGGTGAGCGTAAATGGGGAAGAACGCGCAAAAACCGACGGTTTCGGATACGCCCACTTCTTGGTCAACGACGTGCCAGGTGCCATCGCCAAAATCATGATCGATACCCCGACTGTGAATCCCCTCACCGACACGGTGATGGCGGTGCCCGCCGATCCCACTTACAACGTTACTTTGGACCTTGAGCCGCAAGTCTACGTGATCGAAGAGACTTTCACGAATGCACTCTCCCATAAGCCCCAAAGATCGAGTGGCAGAAGCAGCAGGCCTAAACCCAAACCAAGGCCCAAACCAAAACCTAAAGATCCGGACGTGATCGAACTCTTTTGATCAAAATCGTCAGGTAGGGAATTTTCTTGCGGCTCTGGTGCCTTTTGGCACCGATTGAGCCGCGCCTTAATTGGCCCCGTCGCACTTACATGCTACGGGTGGCTCGCACTACGTGAAGCGATCGGCTAGACTCCGAGTCGCAACACAAGGGAGAGTCATGAGAGAACCCCATATTGATGATTCGTTTGACGACCTTGACGGACGCCCCGAGTTTCTACTTGAGGATGGCCCCGAAAAAGGCGGTTTCAATTGGGCCCTCGTGATCGGCCTTTTGGTCGTCATGGTGGGAGTAACCTTCGTCGTACTCGACGGAATGAAATCCCAGACCTATTTCTACACGGTCGACGAAGCAGTGGCTCAAGGTTCTGACCTTGCAGGCCAGACTGTCCGTGTGAAAGGCAAGGTCGAGCCAGGCACCGTGGTCGGCGAAAACGGCACACTCGGTCGTAAGTTCCGAGTCACCGAAAACGGCAAATCCCTTCAAGTCACATACGAACGCGCCATGCCCGATACCTTTGCGGAAGACCGCGAAGTCGTCGTCCACGGCACCGTAACTGACCAATTAGTGCTTGAGGCCGACGAGGTTCTCGTCAAATGCCCGAGCAAGTACGAGGGCTCACCGCCCACCGCGATGCCCTCAAAACCACAAGCATCTTTGTGAGTTCATTATGAAATTCGTTGGCACGATCGCGCTCTATGGCGCGTTGTTCGTAACGATTGTCGGTCTGGCCCTGAATTGGGTCGCCGGCATGACTCAGTCTAAGCGTTTCCTTCAGAGCAGTCGCTACGCGGCGTTCGCTTCGACGGCATTCATCGCAACCGCGAGTGCAGTGCTTCAGAATGCAATTCTAACGCACGATTTTAGCATTCAATACGTCGCGTCGTTCTCAGACCGCTCGATGCATCTCTTCTACTTGATCGGTTCGCTTTGGGGCGGTCAGGCAGGGTCATTGCTCTTTTGGACGTCGATCGTGACGTTCTCAATGACAACCGTCGCTTATCTGAACCGAAACAAATACCAAGACATGATGCCATGGGTGATCTTCGTATCACTCTTTGTGCAGCTCGGGCTGCTCTTGATCCTTTGTTTTGGAACCAATCCCTTTGATGGATTTTCCATCATCGACGACCCCATGGTCGGCAAGGGGCTAAACCCTTTGCTCCAAACCCCCAAAATGGTCATTCATCCGCCAAGCCTCCTCGCAGGACTGGCGACGATGACCATCCCATTCGCGTTCGCGATGGCGGCATTGATCACTCGAAACTTCTCCAACGCCTGGGTGGAAGCCTCACGTAAGTGGATCTTGATTCCATGGTTCTTCCTGTCCATTGGCAACATGCTGGGCGGAATGTGGGCCTACGAGGAACTCGGCTGGGGCGGCTATTGGGCCTGGGATCCGGTCGAAAACGCAGCATTCATGCCCTGGTTAACGACCACTGCCCTGCTCCACTCGCTGATGATTCAGGAACGCCGGGGCATGTTGAAACGCTGGAACCTGGGACTGATGATCGGCTCGTTCCTGCTCACACTCTTCGGGACGTACATCACGCGAAGTGGGTTGATCCAATCGGTCCATTCGTTCGCCCAATCCGAAATCGGGCCTTATTTCCTCATTCTCTTACTTACGATGACCGCATTCGGCGTTGGAATGTTCATTTTGCGCTGGCGCGAAATGAAACCTGAGCAACGCCTCGACAGCCCGCTCAGCAAAGAAGCAGCCTTCATCTTCAACAACTGGCTCTTCATCGCCATGACCGCAGTCGTTTGGTTCGGCACGATGTGGCCGCGAATCAAGGAAGGCTTTTTTGGTCAGGAAGTCTCAATCGGACCCACTTGGTTCAACCGCTGGATGGCTCCAATGGGCCTCATCCTGTTGTTCCTGATGGGCGTTGGGACAGTGATTTCGTGGCGCCGTGCGACGTTGAAGAATTTCAAACGAAATTTCATTCTCCCCATCGCCGCGATGGTCATTGGTACGCCGACACTGCTTGCCGCGTACTGGTACGGACGCGCTCAATATCTGGGCGTCGAGATCGCACCAAACGACCTTACCTACGGCGTTATTGCCGTCGGGCTGATCGTGTTTGTCCTCGCCGCAATCATCGAAGAGTTTGCCCGAGGCGTAGGCGCTCGACGACGCATGCACTCCGAAACCGTCGTGAAAGCGATCATGGGCCTCTTTGCGAAGCAACGGCGCCGATATGGTGGCTACATCATTCATATCTCCATGCTTTGCGCGTTCCTGGCCTTTGCTGGCAATGCATTGAAGATCGAAAAGGACGTGTCGATCGCTCGGGGCGAAACGATGACCATCGGCGACTACGAAATGACCTACAAGGGCCTTCGTGAGCGTAACGACCCGGATAAATTGTTGATTATTGCTGACCTCGACGTCGTTCGACGTGGTGACTTCCAGTACACGATTCATCCAGGTAAGGCGATTTTCCACGTCTCACCGAATATGCCGACCAGCGAGATCGACATCCGATCCTCGCCGATGGAAGACTTCTATGTGGCGCTCGTGAACTACGAACCCTCTGGAGAACGTGCGGCGTTCAAGGTCTTCGTCGGTCCGTTCACGTGGTGGTTCTGGTTCGGTGGCGCGCTGCTTTGCCTTGGAACGATGATCGCGATGTGGCCGACCCGCGAAGCCGTTCAACGCGCTCGATGGTCACCAGCCTCGATCGCCCGAATTGCCGGTGTCGCGGGCATCATCATGATGTCGTTCGCGCCACTGGGGCTGCTCGCACTTGAGTCGTGGACATCATGGGGCTCAGCTCTGAGATGGGATCACATACCAACCGTAACTCGTTCGGTGAATTGATCCGATGGGCCTCATTATTGTTTTTGTGGCTGCCGCGGCAGCATTCATAACCCTGTACTTCGCTGTTGCGCCGTTCTTGGCATCGAAAAGCGACCAAGCTCGTACCGATCTTCTGGACGATGAGATTCGTCAGGTCGAACTCCTAGCTGCCAGGAAATCGTCGTTACTGCTCTCGCTACGTGAGTTGGAATTTGATCATCAAACCAACAAAATAGCCGACGAAGATTACGAACGATTTCGCAAGCGTTATGAACGACAAGCCGTCGGCGTGATGCGTGAACTCGACGCCATTCATGGCGGTCGCGGTTGGCAGGAGAGCATCGAAAACGAGGTTCAGGCTCGTTTGGCTGCAGCGGGCTTGGCGGACGATGATCAGCCCGCGGTCCCCACAGAATCGCAAGCGGGCCAGACGCCCGCGAACCCACTTGATGAACCCAGTGCGGCCGACCACGAGGGGGCAACCCCCTGTGCAGGTTGCGGCGGTCCATTGGAACTTGATGATAAGTTTTGTAGCCAGTGCGGCACTCCGGTGTTGAAAGTCACGGCATCGGTCTCGGAGGCAACGGCATGAGGTGGCTACTTGTAATTCTGATCACTCTCAGTGTTTCGTCGGCCGGCGCCCAGACCAACGGCGCCCAGACCAACGGCGCCCAGACCAACGGCGCCCAGACCAATGGCGCCCAGACCAATGGCGCCCAGACCAATGGCGCTGCCGCATCAGACGATCGACCGGCAGGTTGGAAAACCTCCGTCAAGGTCACCGATGGTTTGACGAAATCCGGTGTCGCAAATGCGGTCGTCTTTCTTCGCGCCGCGCGACCTAAGGGCCCGTTTGAGCCCACCGATCCTGAACCCGCACAGGAATGGACCGCGGTCACCGACGCAGACGGCACAGCGGTCTTTCAAGGACTCCCAGACACGCTCGCGTCCTCGGGCCTTCGCCTTCATGCGGCGAGCACCTACCACGGTTTAACTTTCAAATCGGCGGCGGTGCCCCCCTCGGATTCACTTCATTTGGACATCGCAGTTTACGAGAAGGGCATCGACCTCTCGGGACTGAAATTCGAAAGCGTACGAACCGTTGTGGAACCGTGGGAAGGCTACCTGGTCATCACCCAATTCTACATGCTGACCAACACATCCAAGATGGCGTTAGACCTGAGCTTGTTGCCAGGTGAGGAATTCGAAAGAGGCATCCCTATTCGACTTCCAACGAAAGCCAAGGGGATTAGGGCGAGCGGATCAGGCCAAACCACGGTTGTCGACTCGTTCGTGTACTGGAAAGGCACGTTAAATCCTTCCGAGAAAGTGCCGATTCAAATCAGCTTCTCGATGGCGATCCATTCGCCAGATTTTGTGTACGAACAAGACTTCGCATACGACGTCAATAACTTGGAAATCTTGGTTCCACTTCAGACTCGCTTCCCGAAGTTGCCTCGCCTGGATGGCGTCACACTCGCTGCTCCTGATTTCAAAATGGAATCGGGCAAAGGCCTATTTGGCATGCGCGACGACATGGAGTTTATCGGAGGCAGCTCAAAGGGCGCCAAAAAGGGAGACACCCTTCGATTTAAATTGGACGGCCTTCCCTATCATCGCTCGTGGGTTCCATTCCTCGTTCTAGGTCTTGCTGTCCTCACGGCGATCTTTGTTGGCTTTATGGGACGCAGAGAAGCCCGGCGCGTGCAGGGGGCCGGCGGCCTCGAGGACCTCGAAGCATCACTGGAGTTGGAGCGAAATGAATTGCTCGACCAACTGGTGCAATTACGCGTCGACCTTAAGGCGCAGACCATCACTCAAGATGAACACGACACGCTCATGGTCGGACTGCAGGAACGCCTCGCCTTGATCCTCAAGAAACTATCGTCCATCAACGACCCGGCATGAACGAAATCGTTCTGGATGAAGTCTCACGAGCCTTCGGCCGTACCTTTGCCCTGCACCGCGTGTCGATGCGGTTTATCCGCGGATCACTGACTGTGCTCCTCGGCCCGAACGGCGCAGGCAAGACGACCCTCATCAATATTCTCGCAACTCTTGACCGCCCTTCGTCGGGAAGCGTGAAGTTTGGAGACCTCGATCTCGACGAGTTCTCACGCCGAGGTCGTCAAAATATCGGATGGGTTGGACACGAAGGCCTGATTTACGACGACCTGACCGGGATCGAAAATCTCGTTTTTTTTGCAGACATGTATGGTGTGGAACGGCAGACCTGCACCAAGTGGCTCCAACGTGTGGGACTTGAAGATGCAGGCGACCAACTGGTTCGGCAATACTCTCGAGGAATGCGACAGCGTCTGAGCATCGCGCGAGCCCTACTCCATAACCCTCCGCTGGTTCTCTTGGACGAGCCGCTGACTGGCTTGGATCCCGCAGGGCAAAAATCGATGCTCGAACTTTTCGACCAACTGAAAGGACAAGGGCGTATCCTGGTCATGATCACTCACGATCTTGATCTCCCCGACGCGATGGTGGACCAAGTCGTCGTGCTGGAACGCGGTCGCGTGAAATACTTGGGACCCATGCTGGACCGAGATAGTCTTCTCGCACACTACGACTGAGCAAATCATGCGGCCAAATCTCCTCGGGCAGGTGAAGTCGATCGTCTTTAAAGACCTTCGACGCGAACTGCGAACCCGTGAAATCACGACCACGACCGTGTCGTTCAGCATTATGCTCTTGGTGTTATTTGCCTTCGGTTTCTACCGCAGCGACATGAACATCACGCCCTATGTCTACCCAGGCATTTTGTGGGTTTCGATCCTCTTCACAGGCACACTGGCGATCACGCGCGCCTTTGACGTGGAGCGACAGGGAGGCTGCTTGCGCGCATTGGGGTTGATTCCCGGCAGCGAAAACAGCCTCTTCATCGCTAAATTCCTGGTGAACCTGCTCTTTATTGCGGTCTTCGAAATCGTCCTCATTCCCCTGCTATCGTTGATGTTCGATGTTCAGCTAACGGGTCGATACCCGGAGCTTGCCGCGCTCGTTATCGGCGTCAGCATTGGATTTTCGGCGATGGGAACCCTTGTGGCAGCGATGATGGTTCACAGTCAGATGCGCGATGTGATGCTACCCATCCTGCTCTATCCGATGGCCATTCCTCTCTTCATCGGCGGCGTCAAAGCCACTTCGATGCTGGTCATGGGAGCGCCCCCGGCAGACGTGTTTGGCTGGATTCAGGCCATCGCCGCAGGGGACCTGATCTACGTCCTGATGGCGTGGGGCCTTTTTAGGTGGGTGTTGAGCGCCATCGAGTGAGCGCCTCTCCTCGCCGGACAAACACCAGATGAACCTCGTCGGCGTAAACCCCAACCCATTGCGAGTCCGCGCTTAAACGCTGAACCAGCGGCCATTGCTCATCACACCTGACGATGATGACATTGACCTCCCATCGGTTCAGGACCGCTCGCCACTCGTCTCCCGTCAGCACCTGAAAATAGTCCGCCCAAACATCGTCGGTGATCATCTCCATGCGCTGGTCAACAAACGCGACCTGCCGCGGCCCTTGGTCTGCCAGAGTCCACTCAAGTAGACCGCCAAGCGTCTGGTCGTGAAAGATCCTCTCGTTTGGCAAGCGTGCCTTGATGGCCGATGCCGCACCTGTGGCGTTTTCGTACCCTAGGTACAGGGCGCCATCACCACCTCGCCTGGCAAGGCCCAGCGTGGAGTTCTCGACGGCAAAACCGTGCAGTAGACCAGGTTGAACCATCAAACCCACAGCAAGGAAAACGACCAGAATGAAAGTGTTGAGTCGTCTCGCCTCCGACGTCTGTCTAGGAACGAGCGTTGCGATGTGCGGAACCAGCACCACAGCAGATGCCATCGCGAACCAGAACATGCTGCGCACTGCTGAACTCGCAAGGACAACACCAGCCGCAAAAACGAGCGCTTCGAAAATCCGCACGTTCTTTCGTTTCAACGCCAACAAGACGACGGAAATGCAAAGCACGACCAAAAAGAATTGGCCGATCGGTTCATCGATGGATGGTGGCCTCCACTCCGAAACAGACGACGAGACGTTGGAACGCACCGAAAGCAACAACACGTAGTCGTAAACTCCGAGCCCAGACGGCGAGAGAGCGACGCTGAGCACGGTTGCCGCTGTGGCCGACATCCATATCCCCAATTCGCGCCAGGAGTGCTCACGGGTCCGTAGAACTCGTTCAGCAATGATGCTCAGCGTCGCAGCACTCAAGAGCACCGGCGCCAAAATAAATGTGCCATGAACGTTCACCCAGAACGCGGTGCTGACCACGTTCAGGAAAAGCCATTTGGCCCGCTTTGGATCCTCAGCCGCGCCGAAAATGCTCCATAGGAGAATCGCAAACGGTACGAACGCAAAAATCCGGGTTCGTACCGTAAGCACTGGAACCGTCAGCAGAATCAAAACCAGCGCCGTTGCGCCAACCACCATCGGGTTTGGAGCGCGTTTCCACATGGCGTGAAGCGCAACGCCCCATGACATGACCACGAGGAAATTACGCAGCAAAACCCCGCCGGCATAGCCCGCGGCACCATGCACTTGATACAGAATCCATTGCGCAAGCCAGGGTTGATCCACGAAAGGAAGACTCTGGGGCAACGTGTATAAAAATAGATTCGACGAAGGAACCACGCCGGTCGAGGCGATTTCTCGTCCCATGACCAAGTGCCACCAATAGTCGTGTGGCGGAATGGGCTCCAAAGTGGCAGCGATGATCACGCCCACCAATGGAAGCAGAAACCAAATCGGCAGCAGCGTGGTCGCAAAGGACCGCTCCTGCTGGCTAGCCATCCTTGCCCTTTGACATCACAAAGAACAAAAGGCCCACCAGTCCCAACGCAGCTAACAAAATGATGGGGTTGAACCCAGGGCCTTCCTCTTCGGGCGGCTTGGCTTTTCCGCCCACGTAGAGGCTGCCCGTTGAGGTATCTGATGGGCCGGAAACGCCACCTTTTCCAGATTTACCGCCGCCGCCACCGCCAGAAGACTCGCCGGACTCTCCGCCCGTTCCGCCTGGGCCATTGGCACCTGGACCTGAATTCTCGGCCGTGGCCTCGGGTGAACCCTTTTCGGAGTCGCCGCCTGATTCGTCGCTATGCGAACCATGGGAACCATGCGAACCACCGCCGCTGCTGCTACTTCCCGATTTCGACCGAGTGCTTTCTAGACCAGCCAACTCATCATGAGCATCGCTGTACTTGGCCTCGATCGTCGATCCAAAAACCCGCATGATCGCCAAGATCACCATCGCTGTGAGGATCAACATCACGATGTATTCCACGGCGGTCGCTCCGCGGCGATTCCTTAACGATGCAATCATGTGTCTCTCGATAGTGTCAGCGAATCCAAAAACCAAGTCCGATCGTCAAGTTATCATAATCCGACAGGAAAAAGGACATTCTAAACCTTGCTCAAGGCTGAACCGGCGCCTTCAATTTCGAAACGGGACATTCCCGGAGTGCATCGGCAAAGCCTTCGCTCCCGCGATACTTGCTGCACAGTCGATCCGCTGCAGGCTCATCGCCTGTCGCTTTGTAGGCCGACAACAACATCTCGACGGTCGCCGGGTCTTCATTGGCCCCCAATGCGAGCTGCAGCCACGATACCGCGGCTGGCCCATGACCAAGCTGCAACTCAGCCACCCCAAGCCGATAACGGCGGCTGGCATCCAGCTCCATGACCGTCAAATTCGAATAGGCCCGAACCACGTCAGCCCAGCGCCGAGCTTTCCAGGCGTCATCGCCGTTTTGAGCGTGACCACTCTTGGGCTCACTCACGGGCGCTAACGGCTCTTTAATCATGCGCTGAACTTCGATCGGCCCCGTTGTTTCGCCCTCAAGACCGAGGTCCACGACAACGCCTTCACCGTTGATGATCTCCGCCAGGTCTTTCACCGGCTCTTCGGCCGTGGGACTATACGGCTCACCGCATTTCACGACCGAATCCTGATCGCCCCAACGTTCCTCGATCTCCGCCATGCGTTGACCGGTCATTTGATAGGTTTTATCCCGCGTCGGGTTCATCTGAAGGAAGCACTGATAAAACCCGACAGAACGCAATGATTGGCGCAGGTGCTGGTCATACAAGATACCCAGATTCAAGTAAGGAATCGGGTCGTCGGGTCGCATCTGCTGTGCGACCAACAGGTATGCTTCAGCATCGAAGGGCTTACCTGCGTACATCAATGCCGTGCCCAGATTATTGTAGACAGGCTGCGTGTCGGTCTCGTGATCCAATAAATATTGGTAGACGCGAATGGCGCTCACGAAATTGTTGGTCTTGACGTAGAACTCCGCAAGCTCCCGTGCCACCTCGATACCAGCGCCGTATCGCAGCGCCTGAGAGTAATAACGCTCAGCGCTCGCAAAATCGCCAGTAATCAGCGACGCCTTCGCGGCGCGACGAAAGAGCTCCACGTCTTTGGTCCCTTCACCAATGGATTTTTCGTAGAAATCGAGCGCTTCGTTGTAACGCTCAGCATCGTAGGCTCGATCGCCGTAGTCGCGCGGAGTCATGCACCCGGTCATGAAAAAGGCCAGAACGAGGCAAAAGGAGGTCCAATTTTTCATGATTTCAGCGCAGGACTTGTGGATAATTTCCGGCATCTTTTAGCTCGCGCTCTTTTTCGAGAGCCCAGATGTACTCACGTGCCCCCTTATGAGGGAAGAGTGCCATAATCTGGTTTAGAGCATCCGCCATGTCGACGTACATCTTTCGCTGTGCCGCCGTATGGTGACGCACACGAAGGTCCCGGAAAATCACGTCAAGTTCATCGCGCGCTTGGGTCCGTCGCGCCACGAGATTCACGTACTCGGGTGGGATCTTCTCGATCCCGGCTTTGTTAAGGTATTCCTCGGCCAAGGAGAGGCGATTATACCCCTCAAACCGGTTCTGCACGTCAGCCTCTACCTTGTCGAGCAACTCAGAGCCCACCCGGTAGTTTTGATCCGCCTTGGAGCGGCATTCGGCGGCCCCTACGCAGTCGACTTCGTTCGCCAATCGCTTGATGGGTGGCGCAACCGCGATGTCGCCTGCGCCGTCTTCCGCCATTGGGGCGTCGGGTTCGTAGAAAATATAACCCATCATCGCAGCAATCGCGATCGCTGCCACAATCACAAGCGGGTTGCCTTTCGACTTACCCTTATTGGCCGCAGCCTCGAGTCGTTCGTAGTTTGTGGCCTCAGAGGCCTTCTTGCGATCATCGGCATCGGCACTCAATGCGATATCGTCCCAAGACACGATTCCGTGTTCACTCTCGACCTTTGGAGCAGCTGGCGCAGCACCGAAGCCGCCTTGGCCTCCGCCCGCCGGAGCACCAAAAGCTTGCTGCGGCTGTGGGGCATTATTGAAACCGCCCGCTGGCGTTCCAAAACCACCCGCCGTCGGAGCGCCGAAACCCGCTGGTGCCGCACCAAAACCACCTTGGGCTGGTGCCGGTGCTGCCCCAAAACCACCTTGTGCAGGTGCCGGAGCCGCCCCAAAACCACCTTGCGCAGGTGCTGCGCCAAATCCTGAGGGTGCAGGCGCAGAGCCGAAACCTTGCGAAGCCGCAGGAGGGCCGCCAAAACCTTGAGCTGGAGTCGAACCGAAGCCAGCCGGCGCAGAGCCGAAGTTTCCTGTCGCGGGCCGAGCCTGATTTGCACGAAAAACAAACGCCATCTGACCGAAATGAAGCTGTGACCCGTCGGCAAGATCAACCTCGCCTTGCACGGGAGCCCCGTTGACGGCGGTCAATCCACTCTTCGAGAGCACAACCAGACGAATACCACGCATGTCCGCTTTAAAAACCGCATGCTGACGCGACACTGTGGGGTGATCCAAAAACAGGTCGGAGCTTTGCTCGCGACCGACGGTCACCGATTGCGCGTCAAAGTTGTACTGTTGACGACGCCCGTCTTGATCAAACTCTAGCCAAAAGGAAGCCATTTCATTTCTCTCAGGAGGCCAGAACTACTACTACTGATTCTGAATCTTCAGAATCATGGCGCCCATCACCACAACGATAACGGCGCTGAAAATGAACATCATCGGAAGCAGAATCTTGACGGCCGCCTGGCTCGCCATCTTCTCGACCTTCTGTGTTCTCTTGTTACGAATCGTGTCGATCTGAACTTCGAGCACGTTGGCCAGTGGACTACCACGTTTCTCGGACTGGAGGATGGAACCAACCATCGACTGCAAATAGTCCGACTTGACCCGTTCACATAGATTAATCAACGCATCGGAACGAGCCGTTCCGACTCGCATCTCCTGCAGCACAACACCGAGTTCTTGCACCATGGGGTCGTCAGGATTTTGCTCCTGTCCACGCGTCACAACGCGATCCAAGGCGGTCATGAAATCCAGACCAGCTCGCATCGAAAGAACCAGAAGGTCCACCGTGTACGGAAGACGACGGTCAATTTCGATAAGACGGTCAATGATCGCGCCATTGAGCTGAATGAAAGGCATGTAAAAGCCAACAAACGCAGCAATCAGACCCACAGGAATCTGTGGGAAGCCCGTTGCCAGCATGGTGACGAAACACAGGGCCAGGAACATGCCCAACGCAGACACACAACACAGGCCCAGGAACTCGTTCGGCGTGTATGCGCCCATGAAGCCCGACCGCATCAACTTGTCTCGAAGGTCGGTGCGTAGCTGAGAAATTTGGAAGAAGCGGTTGTCTGACATGCGTCGAAAATAGTGAGCGAACACTTTGATCAACGGCATCGTCATCCGATACATATCGTTTTCTTCCAAGAGACGTTTTCTCTTGGTCAATCGATAACCATAGATCTCGTCCTCTTCGACTTCGTCCGGCACAAAACCGTAAACGAACATCGAGAACGCGAGGAACATACCGACAACGGCAGTAAGCAGAATTATTTCAAGTGGTATACCGAACATCGATGCGCCTCAGACCTGAATTCGAATAATCTTGAGAATGAACACCACGCCGACAAGATTCAACAACGCCGCAATCGCAAGAATACCGTAACCCGGAATCGTCTCGAAAAGTGGTGTGATGAGCTCTGGGTCCATCAGGTAGAACATGACAATAACGACGATCGGCATCATACCGATCACCCACGCCTGCATCTTTCCCTGCGCCGTCTGCGTGTCAATCACACGCTCCAAACGGAAACTCTCGCGAATCGTGTTGGCGATATCTTCGAGAATCTTCGGAATATTTCCACCGACCGTTCGGCCAATGATCAGAGCGGAGACCGCAAGCTGAAGATTTCGCGACGGAACTCGGGATTGCATGTTGATCAAAGCAGCATCAAGCGGCGTTCCAAGCTTGTATTCCTTCAGGAGAACGCTGAGTTCCTGAGTGATGGGAGGCCCCATTGAATTGACGACATCTTGAATGGCGTCAGGCAATGCTGGGTTGGCCTTGAAACTGTTGGACATGTAAATCATGGCCTCTTCGACCTGTGCGTCGAGGTCCTTGATTCGCTTCTTCCATGCCCGCTTGAGGTACATCTTAGGGCCGACATATCCGATGACGCCGCCGACGATGAATCCCATCGTCCAGTCTTCGATCATGATTCCGGAAATGACGATTGCCATGACCAAAAAGAGGATATGCAGAAGGAAAAATTCTTGAGGTGAGATGTCGAGGAAGAGGCGGTAAAGCTCCTTGCCGATCAGGCGCTCATAAAGCCCCTTTTCACGCGCAACTTTGTTCGCCAGCGCTTCCCCTCCGCCAACCACCGCCAAGATGCATGCAATAAATGCGAGCACGATGGCGACCCAAACGGTTGCATTAACCACTGGAACTCCTCACCTTATACGACAACGAAATATGAAATTCCGCGTTCTAATTAAAATCGTCACTTTCGGAAACTCTACAGACGCCGTGCCGAGGGCGCAAGCGCGCTAGAAGAAGTCCTCGGCCGAGGCCAATCCCTTGACAATGAACTCTTGCACAAACGAGGGCAGATAACCTGACGCGAGGTGGTACCCCACGACCTTGTTTTTCTCGTCAACGCCGGTTTGCTTATAGCGGTAAATATCTTCGATCAAAACAAATCCATCGTCGTCGATACCGATAACTTCGGAAATGTAAGTGATTCGACGCGAGCCGTCGCTGAACCGAGTCTGCTGCACGATCAAGTTCACTGAATTCGCGATCTGTTCACGAATCGCGCGGGTGGGAAGGTCCATACCGGACATCAACACCAACGTCTCGATACGAGAAATCGCTTCGGTAGGACTGTTGGAGTGAACGGTTGTCATGGAACCATCGTGGCCGGTGTTCATGGCCTGGAGCATGTCCAAGGCCTCTCCACCACGGCACTCACCGACGACGATACGGTCAGGACGCATTCGAAGCGCATTCTTGACCAAGTCGCGAATCTCGATGGCACCTGAGCCTTCGAGGTTGGGCGGCTTGGTTTCCAAGCTGACCACGTGGTCCTGCTGGAGCTGCAACTCGGCCGCGTCTTCGATGGTGACCACGCGTTCGGTGGGCCCAATGAAACTTGAGAGGATGTTCAACAGGGTCGTCTTACCCGAGCCGGTACCCCCAGAAATGATGACGTTCTTTCGTCCGCGCACGGCGCGAGCAAGGAATTTGCCCATTTCGGGAGTAAGCGACTGGAAGCGAACCAAGTCGCCAATTCCCAATCGATCTTCTGGGAACTTTCGAATCGTCAAACAAGGGTCTTTCAGGGCCAACGGTGGAATGACCGCATTGACACGCGAGCCATCCGCAAGCCGAGTATCGACGAGCGGCGTCGATTCATCGATTCGCCGACCGCGCGGAATCACAATTCGCTCGATGACGGTCATCATCGATTTTTCGTCGTTGAAGAAGCGGTCGGTCAAGACCAGCTTTCCTGCCATTTCCGCGTAAATGTGGTCACGGTCTACGACCATGACCTCGGAGACCTTGCGATGTTTGATCAAATCTTCGATCGGACCGAGTCCGCAGACCTCGTCCATCAGCTCTTTGAAAACCATATCCCGCGTGAATGGCGGAGGAATCAGGCTTCCGTTCATCTGCAGTAGTTCTTTGAGCTTCTCCGAAACCTGACGAACCACTCTCGGTGAGGCGTAGTCGGTAATTTCGAAACTATGCAAATCGAGGCGTTCTTTGAGTTCTTCGTGGAGCTGCGATTTGAAGCGAACCAATTCCTGACGTTTTTCTCGAGGAAGAGGATCGACGCTGGCCCCGGTCAGATTGACGCGCGGCTCTTCAGGCTGATTATCGGGATGCAGGAACCCGAGATACGCACGAACGTCCTCGGGATCGGTAGACTTCATGTCCCGAGTGCCCATATCGCGGCCGCTCGTCGAGCGCGCTGGTTTTCGGGCCACAGGTGCCGCTGTTGGTTTAGGGGCTGCGGCCCGCACCGGGACAGGTGCAGAGTCTTGGAAGCTGCGCGCAACTGGAGCCGACTGCGAAGGAGCAGCGGCCTGTGGCGCGTTTGAATCTTCGACGCTCACCAAATAGATGTCGATCTGGGCTTGTTCACCCACTCGCATCTCGCGAACCCGATCAACGCGTTCGCCGTTAACCATGCAACCGTTCGCAGACTGGTTAACGAGCAACACACGATCCCCCATCACTTTGAGGGTCGCGTGCCTGCGGCTAACCGTCTTGCTACCGAGAATGATGTCGTTCCCTTGAGAACGACCAATCGAGATCTCGGCCACGGCCTGTTCGATGGGATAGAAGTATTCGTTCCCGAAATTATCAACGACTCGGACTTGCTTCATCTTTACTCGTCAAGCAACTCTTCACCGCTCTTGCTGTCCGACTTTTTCTCGTCGGACTTGAGAGCTGGTTTGGTTGTCGCAGGAGCAGCCTGCGCGTTGGAAAGTTCTGGAAGATCATCAGCCTCAGCACCACGGTCAAGCAGTCCCTCAAACGCACCCTGAATCAAGGTACGATGAGTCTTTCCGCCTGGCTCGTAGAGTCGAGGAGTGATGAAGATGGCGTTATCAAGGCCGGTGCCAAGGTAGGTTCGTGATTTGAAGAGCCATCCCAAAATGGGGATCCGACTCAACATCCAAAAGCCCGACTCGGTGGAGGTATTGATCGTGTTTGTCTGCGTTGAGATCAACACAGATTGACCTTCCTGCATGTTGACCGTGCTCGTGACCTTGGTGCGACGGATGCCAGGAAGATCGCCTGCACCGTTTGCGTAATCAAGTTCTGAAAGGTCAGCGTCGACGCGGATCTTGACACGATTTTCGAAGTCGAGGATGGGCTTGAGTTTCACTTTCAAGCCGTACTCTTTTTCGATGACGGTTACGGCGTCCTGACCGGCCACTCGAATCAAAAGCGATCCACCCGAGAGGTACTCAGCTTCCGTGCCTGTTTCAGTGACCACCACGCCATGCTTGATTTCTTTGATCAGGCCATGCTCGACCATAAGGTCGATCGCGAGATTAAGGTTGCCGATGAGGCTCCAGTATCCAGTTCCGCTGCCGCCAGTAAGGGGCACAGCGTTAGGCAAACGAGATGGGTTGTTTTCGCCAGGAAGAATTCCTGTACCAAACGCACCTTGCTGCGTGCCGCCACCGGAGTTGTAGAAGAGTGGCACATCGCCTGAGCCGAACGTCATGTTTGCACCGAGGAATTGCCCCCAGTTCATGCCAAGCTTGTCGCTGTCGCGTGTCGCCAGCTGAACGAAATACAGGTCCATGGCGACCATTCGCGCGCCTTCAACGAAGGCCTCACGGAACGTCGTGAAGTTGAGGACCTGCGAAGGGTAAAGCTCAACGAGTTTCTCGATCTTACGTTTGTAGATCTCGCTGGCGACTTCGCCTTCGAGAAGCACGCGGCCCTTGATGACGCGGACATCAACACCCGAGCGCTCGCCCAAAATGTCGCGAACTTCAGCAGCCAGAGACTCTGGGTTCACCGTCACAACGCGAACAAGAAGGGTTTTTTGCCCCTTGTCCGAGAAGATATTAACCGTCGTAACACCAGGAAGTTTACCGGTGAGGATGATTTGTTTTTGGTCGCTAGTGGGCTGAGCGTCGGCGATGGTCGAAAGACCAATGGTGACGCGTTGAATGCCACGAGCGCTGAAAGTGAGCGTCTCGCCCACCGAGATGGTGAACTCTTTGTCAGGCGCCTGTGCCCAAGCGGGCACAGAAATCATCAGGCTCGTCAGGAGAACACAAATTATGGTCCAAAAGCCACCCATCCGTTTCCACGTACTCATATCTCTCCTCGCCTCAAATATTTGGCAACACTGACCGAGCAGGATAATCCCCCACCGGTCACGAGCTTAATGCCTTTTGAATGAGCGCAGTATTGACCGGGTTGGCGGATTTCGCAACCTAGTTCTGAGCGGATTCTAGGCAAAAAAAAACCGACCTAAGTCGGTGATTTTTTCGCAATCGCAACAGTGGCCTATTTGTCGCCGTGCTGAATGATGATCGCATCTGGTTTTTTAACAGTCTTCACGATTCGCTTGGTGCGGATGGCCTGAATGATTTCCAGCTCCTGCATAACCTCGCGCAAGGTCCGTTTCGAAACGGTGCTGACATCCACGTCATCACGGTTACGAAGGAGCAGTGTCATTTTTCCGCGAGTTTGCGCGATGGTCAGAAGCTCAGCTTCGTCGATCGTCACCGAAAGTGTGACCGTCGCGTACGAATTTCCGCGCTGCTGATTCTCGGCGTTGGTCACGTCCGACAATTCTTGACCGGTGGCAAGAAGCGTAACGTTTTGGAGCATGGTCATCGTGACGTAGCCCACGCCTTCTTCTCCCTTCTCGTCGGTCACGACCTGATCTTTGGTTCCGATTGGGAAGGTTCCCAAGATGTCGACGCGATCGCCTGGACGGAGCAAACCGGAGACACCGCTGATGGCATCAACCGCGACTGACATCGCGCGTTCCTGAGGTGGAATCTTGGACGAAAGCGTTCGCGACACCTCTTGAACACTGAAGTCAGAGGTAAGGATCATCGCGCCTTCTTCGACGTTCACCGCGAGGGGTGTGCCGAGATAGATGTTCAAATCGTTTTCAAGAAGAGGGTTAGGTGGCAGGAAGCGCTGCGGAACTTGCTCGGTCGTGATCTTGTCTTTCGACAAAGGCGTACCTGCTGGAATGTTTCGAGCGGCTTTGACGACCTCGATCTGATCTCGCACCAGTTCGTCTTTTTCTTTTTCAAGCTGGCTTGCGTACAAGTAAAGCAGCGCGGCAGCGAAAAGGCCGACCATAACTGCGGCAATTAGAAGTTTCTTCTTAGCCATGCCGTATCTCCCTCGATCTGACCAACATTGTTGGTCACAAGTAAAAGGCTTCGTAATTTGGTAACTTCGGGAGAGTAACAGAGTGTTTTCGCGTGGTCCAGTCAGGAAGCGCCGTACTCAAGGTCATTCCAGTCGGAGTTCTCAAGGCGTTCGAGCAGTCGAGCGATGACTCCGTCCGCGAGGTCGATACCCGTGAGTTTGGGAGTCAAAAAACGTCGTACATCTCCGCGGCTCTGCCTGTGATATTGACAGGCTTTCGCGACCATCTGGATCGAATCCGCGGCCTTTACGATCTTCGCCTCAAGCGAAATCGCCGCCTCGTATTCTTCGTAGATTCGCAGGGCGTCAGGCATTCCCTGCAAGATCTCATTCGTGATCTTGGATTCCAGCGCTTTCATCCCACTTATCTTGCCTTTGATCGGTTTTGGGAGGTCGGTTGTCTCGGATTCCGCCAGGTCGTGCAAAATCGCCATTTGAACCGTCTTGCCGACGTCTGCGCCCAGGTTTGTCGCCAGCCAAAGCGCGACAAGTGTCACGTTGTAGGAATGGGCGGCGACACTCTCGGGTGAGGTCACGCCAGCAAAGAGCCATCCCGTTCGGGGCAATGCCTCGAGGCGCTCACCTCGATTGAGCAAGCGGATCATTTCGTCGGTGTTGGTCATGAAAGTGCTGCAAAATAGGAGATCTGGAGCATTATCACGACGATCGATTGACCGTCCACGCGCTTGACGGCGAGAGCCGGCCTGCCCTATCGTCCGGCGATTAACCGCACGGAATAAGGACCAACACGATGCACCAGTTCATCTACGCACTTGTATTCAGTCTGGCACTGATGGGCTGTGAGAAAAAGGGCGACACTCCGGTGGTCCCTCTTACCAACCAGGCCACCCAAACCGGCGCTCAGACTGCGGCTCAGGCCGACATACCCGATCCCCACGCGGCGATGGACGATAAGCTGGTCATGGTCGTGGAAAGAAACATGATTTTGGACCGAGATGTGGCGCCCCTTGAGGCCTATCTCAGTGGAGCGATCGGCAAAAAAGTGATCGTTGAAGTGGTTCCTGCGGACGAACAAGTGATCGAGGCTCTTCGAAAGGGAGAGGCTCAAATGTCGTACACAGCAGCTTGGACATTCATGATCGCGCATCAGCGCGCAGACATGGAGGTCGAGGCGGTCGCAACCGTGGCGGAAACTGCTGAAACTGACTCGCTTTGGGTGGTTTTGGCCAAGGCTCCAATCAAGAGTCTGGCGAACCTGAAAGGCAAGAAGATCGCCTTCACGTACGCTTCATCGGCCGAGGGATTCTTATTTCCATTGGCCAGTTTGATGGAAGCCAAGGTGCTGAGCCCAGATGATGACCCTGAAAAAGTCTTTGCCTTGGTTGCGTTCGCGGGAAGCGACACAGCCGCACTCGAAGGCCTTCGCGCCAAGAAGTACGACGCGGTCGCAATTTCTGGGGACGCTTGGCCCAAAGAAGCCAAGGACTTGCGCATC
This sequence comes from uncultured Bradymonadales bacterium, assembly GCA_964394615.1. GTDB lineage: Bacteria > Myxococcota_A > Bradymonadia > Bradymonadales > Bradymonadaceae > JBFFMO01. The sequence goes on from CAYMYJ010000015.1 coordinate 100,956, forward strand.
TTGAGCAAACAGGGCCCGGTCCCAAGAGCTGCTTTTGCTTCGAAGTCGACCTTAGACCCCGAGTTGAAATCTAAGATCTCCGCAGCCCTCTTGGGGATGGGTGCTGCCGAAAATGACGAACTTCGCACGAAGTTCTTCGGCAAGGTTGGCCTGACCGCCAAGGCCCATTACGAATACACGCAGGCGTTGCAGAAGGCCATCGACGTGGTTGATGCGGAATACCCATTGTGAATAATCTAGCAGCGAACCACGTCTTGAGAAAAACCCCATGAAGGTCCCAATGAGAGCACTTCTAGTCCTTATATTGCTTGCCATCGCCCCTACGGCGTTTGCGCAAGACAAGCCCTACTCGCCCAAGCCATCAGATTGGTCGTCGCTGTTGAAGCCTGCCAGCTTCAAAGAGAGCCCACTTCAGCTTGAGTTTCGAGAAGTTGAAAAGCGACGTGTCGTGACCGGTACACGATTGGATTTCGAACACGTTTATGACGTCGAGTTCACGGAACTCGTGAAGTATTTCGACGAGGCCTATAAGGAGCGCAAGACCATCAAGGCGTTTCGTCCTGGAGCGATCCCGTATGCAAACGTGAGTGACGCCTTGGTGCTGGGCATGCAAACCGGGAATGTCGTTCGATACACGATCGGCGCCGTGGACTTGCCGATTCGATTTTCGATCGAATTACGTCCGGAACAGAATTATACGGTCGTCACATTTCAGAATGCCATTTTCAGCCAACTTTTCAGCGGTGTAATGCCCGCTCGAGTGGGATATAAACCTCAAGACTCAACGAAAGAGGTTCCGTTCCGCTGGAACTAGTTGACAGGTCTTCAAGATGCGATTATTTCTCCGCATCCAATCTGCGGAAGTGGCGGAATTGGTAGACGCGCTGGTTTCAGGTATCAGTGGTGGTAACACCGTGGGGGTTCGAGTCCCCCCTTCCGCATAAAAACGGCATCCCATGGATGCCGTTTTTTTTTGTCTGGCTCACTTCGCCAATGCTGCGGAGATCGCCTGGTTTAGGGATTCGTCGTCACAATAACGGCCGGTGGCCGCCTGCGCAGCCACTGCCTCTGCCTTGAGCGCTTCGAAACAAGACTTCGCCCATCGGGAGGCCCTGACGTCGATCGACGTTCCGTCGATCAGAGTCAGCTCAACGGATTCACCGGGCTTGAGCTCATCATTCGCAGCCAATAATCGCCAATAGGTGCCCAAGATCTCCCCGATCAAGGGCCTCAACTCTGCCAGGGGGCGACGAGCGGTGCTGACCTCGCCCGATCCGGTGGTCCAGGCATGCACACGCTCTACAAAACGCCACGTGTTGGGGAAGCCAGCAACGACGGGTGCACCAAGGGGATCATTGCCAAATTGCCAAAGAAACCCATAGAGCGCGAAATCTGCAACGGTGGGCTGGCCGCCAAAAACATAAAGGCCGTCGGAAAAGAGTTCCTCGAGAATCGCAAAGGTCCGATCGCGCGAGCGCTCCAACGACTCGATTCGCTCCAGCACCCCCGCTCGTTTCAGATTGTCGTGAATGGTCTTGGCTGCAAGATTTCCGCCTTTGGTCGACAGAATACCTGGAAACATTTCGGCACCGATTCTGCGTTCCATGCTCGACCGGTTTTCGGGTAAAGACCATCGGGCCTGCGCGAACCACCTGACGATCCACTCATCCGCGAAATCTTCGATGAGCCAGGCAAGAAAGGGCGACGTCATCTCGTCGGCCCCGACCTGCGCCAGGATCAGCCTTGCGATTCGTGTCGAATCATTCAGGGCCAAATCGCCGTTGCGCAACATGGGGACCATGGTCTTTCCTGTTAGGCGCTTCAGCACTGAGAATCGATTCACGATCGTCTCAACCACGATCCGATGCGGTATTTCGGAGTAGCCCAGCAGCGCCATGATCTTGCTGGAATAGGGGCTCAAATAGGAGACGTAGAGTTCAATCATGATGCTTCCACTTCCCAAATCAGCGCGGTAGGCAGCGCGTAAATCTCGTACATGATCAATTCGACGCTTCGCTGTATCGGAGCCGAAGTCGGAGCCGCAAGCAGTGCCCTGAGCTGCAGATCGAATCGCGGGGGCAGCTCTGCAACAGGGATCATCTCCCAGCCGTGAAGCGAGGCGAGGCGACACAGGAATTCTGTTCGCAACATCGCTTCGCACACGGGGTCTTGGGTCAGCCATCCATCAGGCGATGAAATGGCGACAGACGACCACGGCCTTCCTTTTATGGAAAGGACGTGGTCGGTCCACGGAATCATTAAAGGGCTGTTGGGAAGCACATGGCGAGCACGGCGTTACATGTGTAATCGGTTGGGCAAACGTTTCCGCCGTCACAGAACTGTGTACAGATTCGAGGTTCGTCGTTTTTCTGGACGCAGAGCGCTGTCGCACAGTCGTTTTCCGAGGTGCAGGAGTCGCCCAGGACTCCAGTTCCACGTGCACCGGCAACACAACATGCAACTTCCACGTTGGTACCCACGTCTTCACAGCGCTCAGTTGCCGCGCAATCGTCGTTGGCGAAGCAAGCGGTCATGCTGCGTTCGGCGCAACTTCTGTCGCCGTTGGTGGAGTTGTTCGTCGCGTTATTGGTCGCGTTATTCGTCGCGTTATTCGTCGTGTTATTCGTCGAATTGTTCGTCGTGTTGGTCGTCGAATTGTTCGTCGTGTTGGTCGTCGAATTGTTCGTCGTGTTGGTCGTCGCGTTGTTCGTCGTGTTGGTCGTCGCGTTGTTCGTCGTGTTGGTCGTCGAATTGTTTGTCGCGTTGTTCGTCGTGGCTTCATCATCGGAACATGCAAACACAAACAAAGTGGCGAACGAAATCATCAATACTTTAGACATTTTTTACTCCAGATTTTTACGGCAAGAACGCCTCATGACCGCGACAATAGCCAAGACCGGCGCGTGAGCCAAGGAAACAGCCGATAACGACTCAAATTTTGCGGTAAATCGTCCGAGTTGCGATGCCCAAGAGGTTCGCAGTCAATCGTTTGTCGCCGCCGGTCATTCGGAGTGTCTCTTCGATCACGCGGCGTTCGATTTCTTCGAGAGTCGTTCCAAGTGGAATGGTCAGCGACCGCTGTTCAGCGGGAGTGGCACTCACGGATTCGGGCAAATCGTCGACATCGATCACGCCGTCTCGGTCTAGGACCACGGCTCTTTCGAGGACATTTTCAAGTTCACGCACATTCCCTGGCCACGAATAGCGCGCCATGATCTGCATCGCATCGCGGCTGATGCCCTGAATATCCCGTCGATTCTTCTGCCGGAATCGGTTCAGGAAATGTTCCGCAAGAAGGGGAACGTCTTCGAGGCGATCTCGAAGGCGTGGAATGTGGATATTGACGACATTGAGACGCCAAAAGAGATCTTCGCGGAAGCGACCCACGCGCATCTCTTCGTCGAGATCACGGTTGGTGGCTGCCACGATCCGCACATCGACGTGGACGGTTTCGTTGGAACCTAGACGCTCAAACTCGGACTCCTGCAGGACGCGCAGCAATTTGACCTGAACTTGTGGAGACAGCTCTCCGATCTCGTCCAGAAAGAGCGTTCCACCATCGGCGGCTTCAAATCGGCCGACACGGCGCTGGTTCGCGCCCGTAAACGCGCCCTTTTCATAGCCGAAGAGCTCCGACTCCAAGATCGATTCCGGAAGGGCGGCGCAATTCACGGTAATGAAGGGTTTGTCCGGACGGTCACTATGCTCGTAGAGCATCCTGGCAAACAGTTCTTTACCTGTGCCCGACTCGCCGGTCAGCAACACGGTGACATCGGTGGGTGCCACTTGGTCCACAAGGCGCAACGACTCTCGCAAAGCGGCAGATTGCCCTACGATTCCGCGTTCCCCTCTCAGCTGAGCGATCTGGGCTTTGAGCTCCCGGTTCTCGGCCATGAGCGCCTGTCTTTCGAGCGCTTGATGGGCTGATTTTAAGATCGTGGCGCGTTTGATGGGCTTGGTGATGAAGTCGTAGGCACCATCGCGCATGCCTTGCACGGCGCGCTCTACCGTACCGAATGCGGTCATCAAGATGACTTCGGCTTCCGGCCGCAACGTTCGGACCACCTTCAGCAGATCCATCCCGTCGAGATCTGGCATCATCAAGTCGGTGATCACCAATTGGACCGGATGTTGACGGACCAATTCAATGGCAGCTTGGCCGCCTTCGGCCGTGAGCACATGCAGGCCTTCCTTGGAAAAAAGGCGTTCAAGTGTCTTGAGGTGGGCGACTTCGTCGTCGACCAATAGGACTGTAGGGGCTTCAGCCAAGGTCAAACCATGTTTGCGTTTGCAGATTCGAGCTCTCGCACGCTAACCTAATCTCAGGATAAGACCACTATATTCCAGACCACAAGGGCTCATGGCGAAACTGAGCTACGTCGACACCCGGGGACGATTGCACGAAGTTGAACTTGGTGCCGTTTCCTCTATTGGCCGCCACCCAGACCAGACACTTCAAGTGCTGGATCGTGTGGTTTCCAAGGAGCACGCGTTCATCGAACGTCAGGCCGACGGCAGGTATGCTGTGCGTGATGCCGGCAGCCGCAACGGTACGTTTGTGAACGGCAACCTCGTGGCGAGCAGTCATATTCTTGTCAACGGGGATAGGATTTCGGTTGGCTCCTCCGAGATCGTGTACCAAGAAGACATCCAGACCGATCCGCTTGCGGGCCGGGTGACGATTCACGCCGACAACATGGACACCCATATTCGCAGCCGTGTGGCGTCGAATAATGAGGCGCGCTTTTTGCCCGAAAATCAGGTCGAGGAGCGCCAGCTTCGGGAAGACTACGAAAAGCTGCGAATTGCCCATGAATTGGGGTCGACGATCGGACTCGAGATGGACCTTGAGGTGCTTCTCAATAAGATTCTGGATAAAGCCTTCGAAATCTTTCCGGCCGATCGCGGCGTGATCTTGTTGCGCATGCCCAATGTCGACCATCTGGTTCCGATGGTCGTGAAGTCCCGGGATCCGAGCGACAAAACGAAGAAGCCCGAACACGTTCGAATCTCGCAGACCATTCTGAACGAAATCATCAACGAGAAGCAGGGAATCCTGTCGTCTGATGCCATGATGGACTCGCGTTTTGCGGGCTCCCATTCGATCATTTTGGAGCAAATTCGTTCGACGATGAGCGTACCGCTTCTGCATGACGATGAAGTTCTGGGTGTGATCCACCTTGATTCAAAGATTGCCTCCGGAGCGTTCACCGAGAAGGACCTTCAGATTCTGGCCGGATTTGCGCGGCAAGCCGCGATCTTGATTCGATACCAGCGATTGCTTACAAAATTCGAAGAAGAGATCCTGACCCGCGAGAAGCTTCATCGACTCTTGTCTCCGCAGTTGGTTGAAGAAGTTGTGAGTGGACGACTCGACATCAAGAAAGGTGGTGAACTGCGTCGCGCCACGGTGATGTTCGCCGATATTCGTGGATTCACGACACTCACCGAGCGCATGCCACCTCAGGATGTCGTCAATTTGCTCAACGAGTACTTCGAACTGATGGTGGATATCATCTTCAAGTACGAGGGCACGCTCGACAAATTTGTCGGCGATGAAATCATGGCCATTTGGGGAGCTCCAATTTCGCGCGACGACGACGCGGAGCGCGCTGTTCGTGCCGCGGTCGAAATGCAGCAAGCGATGGTCCGCTTCAATCAGTCGCTTCCGGCAGAGCACCGTTTCGAAATCGGAATCGGCTTGAACACCGGAGAAATCGTGGCTGGGTATATGGGTTCAACACGCAGCATGAGCTACACGGTGATGGGCGACACCGTAAACACGGCGAGCCGACTGTGTGGCCAGGCGGACCCAAGGGACGTTCTGATCGGGCCAATGACGTTCCGAGAAGTCGGATTTCTCCTTGAAACAGAACGACTTCCACCAACCAAACTCAAAGGGAAAGCCGATCACGTGGATATTTTCCGAGTGCTTGGAATCAAACAAGTCTCTGACCCCACGGAGACCCGACCCGTGGACGGTCAGACGCGACAGAGACAGGTTACGTGACACCCCGGCCTACCGGCCATATACTCCGCTCAGTCGGCGCAGTAATGTGCCGCGTTCCCAAGTAATTCAGTGCGGTTCACGCAGTCGTGACGTGCAGTGACGGATATTAGAGTATGGCCCAGCAGCGTTATCACGTTCTCGAGCGCATTGATGCGGGAGGGATGGCGGAGGTCTTCAAGGCCAATTCGACCAGTCTCCAAGGCTTCGAGAAGCTCGTCGCGATCAAACGCATCCTTCCAGAACTGACTCGAAATGAGCGTTTTGTGAGGATGTTCTTGGACGAGGCGAAAGTCAGCCTCCACCTCAATCACACAAATTGCGTTCAGGTTTTTGACCTCGGCTTGGCCGACGGAACGTACTTCATCGTGATGGAGTTCGTTGATGGGACGAACCTCAAAAACATCATTGAGTCGCTGAAGTCGACCAAACAACAACTCAAGGTTGAGGAGACAGGATTCATCGCGTTGGAGTTGTGCAAAGGGTTGGCCCACGCGCACAACAAGAAGGATCAGGGGCAGCACCATCTTGGCATCGTCCATCGCGATGTGAGCCCTCCCAACGTTTTGATCTCGATCGAAGGTGAGGTGAAAATCACCGACTTCGGGCTGGCCAAAGCAAAAAGCCAGGTGGAAACCACAGACCCTGGCATCGTGAAAGGCAAGTTCGGCTACTTGTCACCGGAAGCCGCGTTTGGTGAGCAAGTGGACGCCCGGACAGACGTGTTTGCGGTCGGCATCATGATGTGGGAGATGCTCACTGGAGAGCGGCGTTTCCTGGGTGAGACCGACGTCGAGACTCTGCAGCAGGTGCGAAAAAACGAGAACCAGCCCCTCGCGAAATACCGAAATGACGTTCCACCGGCGTATGAAGCGATCATTCGAAAGGCGTTGGCGACCGATATCGAGAAGCGCTATCAGACCGCGGAAGAGCTAGCGATGGCGCTCGCCGGGTTCTTGTTCTCGTACGGAAAGCCGATCACCAACTTCCAGATCGCGCACTACGTACGCACCGTGCGTCAGCAGGCTCGCCCGAAACCGCACACCGAAAAAGACGCTGCGGTCGAGGAAGCGGTACAGCAGGCGGTCAATCGAATCGTCTCACTTGAAGAAGTCGAAGACCTCGACCTCTACATGGCCGAAACGTACGGGCAAATCGAGAATAGCGTTGGTGAATGGGACGAGGACGGCGATTTCGAAGACCCCCGTGAATGGGCTGATTTTGGAATGGACGACGTGTCCATCCGCGAGTCTCCACTTGAAGAAGGGGAAGATTGGCAGTCACGAAATTTGGACGAGGTGATGCGGCGGCGGCAGACGTACCCAGGTGGTCACGCGGCGGCGCCCAAGGCCGAGGTTGTCGCTGAACATGACCGGACGGCGGAACTCAGTGCGGACGTTCTTTCAAAGATTCGAAACGAACGTCGACCGGGCGAAGACGTGCCCTTGCATGACCGCCCGCCATCGGCTCCTCAGGCAGGAGCAGTTCCAGGCGCGATGCCCAACGCGCCGCGATTGCAAAACAATAAGATTTCGTCGAACTCGGTAGAGATTGACGCGTCTTTTGCCGGGCAGGCGGAGTTTTTGCCGGCTGCGCAGAACCGAGCGGATAGAACGGGAGAGATGCCGGCGTTCCTGATGCCCACGCCGAATCGACCAGAAAAGAAGACACCTGCATTGATGATTGTAGGGGTTGTGGTCGTGTTGGTGCTCCTGGCCGTGGCCGGGTTCCTTCTTCTAACTTGAGTTCTAGCGATGCATGACGACGTTTTGGTGATGATCTTGGCAGGCGGCGAAGGAAGTCGGCTGCGCCCGTTGACTGCAGAACGCGCCAAACCTGCTGTTCCGTTCGGCGGACGTTATCGAATCATCGATTTTGCGCTTTCGAATTTTGTGAACAGTGGTTTCTTCAAGATCAAGGTTCTCACGCAGTACAAGAGCGAGTCGCTTGCTCAGCATATTTCTCGGGGATGGCACCTGACCTCACAGGTCGATCAGTACATCGAAATTGTGCCAGCCCAGCAGCGTACCGGCCCGGGTTGGTACATCGGCAGCGCCGACGCGATCTACCAGAACTTGAACTTGATCGCCGATGAGACCCCGCGGGATGTTTGTGTTTTTGGTGCCGACAACATTTACAAAATGGATGTCTCTCAGATGCTGCGTTTTCACCGTAAACGAAACGCAGGTCTGACCGTTGCAGCCATTCCAGTGCCGATCGAAGAGGCCCATAATTTTGGGGTGATCGAAGTGGACGAAAACTGGAAGCTTGTCCGCTTTTTGGAGAAGCCGAAAAAGCCACCGCATATGCCCGGTCATCCTGAGTTGGCCTTGGCTTCGATGGGCAATTATATTTTCGATGCAGACACGCTCGTTGACGAGTTGCTCAAGGACGCCAGCGATTCCACGAGCGTTCATGATTTCGGTAAAAACATCATCACGAACATGGTCACCAAGGGGGAGCATCCTGTGTACGTGTACGATTTCTCCCGTAATTTCATCGAAGGCCAAACCGACGCAGAGAAGGGATATTGGCGAGATGTGGGGACGATCTACTCGTATTGGGAATCATCGATGGAGCTGGTTTCGCTGACGCCCGCTTTCAATCTTTATAATCGAAAGTGGCCCATTCGCAGCTATTACGAGCACTATCCCCCAGCGAAATTTGTGCATGATGATCCTCGTAATGCCCGTGTAGGAACGGCCGTGAATTCAATCGTGGCCGAGGGCGTGATCGTGTCCGGTGGTATGATTCGTTCGTCGGTTCTCTTCCCACGGGTAAGGATCAACTCCTATTCCCACGTCGAGGAGTGCGTTCTCTTCGAGGGTGTCAATGTCGGAAGGCGCGCGCGCGTTCGGCGAGCAATCGTCGACAAGAATGTAGAAATCCCGCCTGACTCTGTGATTGGTTATGACCTTGAGGCAGACGCGAAGCGCTTCACCGTTTCGGACGGCATCGTGGTCATCCCGAAAGGCACCGTCTTTTAAGAGTGACCCATGAAAACTCGCCTTATTCAATTCGTCTGGCATATGCACCAGCCCTATTATGGGCTTCCAGACCGCGGTACGAGCTTCCTCCCGTGGGTTCGTCTTCATAGCGTGAAGTCGTATTACGATATGGCTCGGATGATGGAGCGACACCCCACCATTCGTGGCACCGTGAATTTCAGTGGCTCTCTGCTCAAGCAATTGCACGAGTATGTCTCTGAAGGACGGCGCGACACCTGGTGGGAACTCACACTCAAATCTCCTGATAACCTCAGTGACACCGATAAACGCCACTTGCTGAAGCACTTTTTCAGCCTCGACTGGGACCATTGCATCCGGCCACGTGCGCGTTTCTCCGAACTCTTGGACCTGAGAAACGAAGGGCATGCGATCACGCGATTTCAGGCTCAAGACTGGATGGATCTTCAAGTCTGGTTCAACCTGGGTTGGTGTGGTTTTTCTGTAAGGGCCGAATCAACGCTTGTTCAAGAGCTTCTGGCGCGAGGCCGCGACTTCACACAAGAAGACAAGGTGGCGCTCCTAGATCTGCATATCCGAGTGATGCAGGACCTGCCCGACCTCTATCGAAGCCTGGCAAAGAGTGGGCAGGTCGAGATCAGTGTCACTCCGATGTACCACCCCATCTTACCTCTGATTATCGACACGGATGCTGCGGCCCGGGCCACGCCTGATCGCCCACGTCCTGAAAGGTTTCAAGCCAAGAGCGACGCACACCATCAAGTCAAAGCCGCTCTCGAGATGTCGACCAAGTTTTTTGGCGTTCGTCCCTCGGGAATGTGGCCTGCCGAGGGCAGCATCTCGCCGGAAGCGGTTCAGGTCTTTGCCGACGAAGGCGTGCAATGGATCGCGTCAGATGAGGATGTATTGAGGGCTTCTCGTGGCTCAGCCTGGGCACAATCCGACATCACACAACCTTGGAAGTTGGACACGCTGGACTCCCCCGCGATCTTCTTTCGGGACCACTCACTCAGCGACCAGATTGGGTTTGTGTACTCGAAAAACTCGCCCAAGCACGCCACCCTGGACTTCATCGCTCGTGTTCGCGCCGTGCCGAGCGCTGACGGCCCAAACGTCGTCTCTGTGATCTTGGATGGTGAAAACGCCTGGGAGCATTATCCAGATGACGGCCAGGGCTTCCTAGACGCGCTCTATACGGGTCTCGAAGACGCGAGTGACATCAAGACAACCACACCGTCACAAGTCTTGAAGGACGCGACCCCGAAAGTCCTGCACTACTTGCATTCAGGTTCTTGGATTCTGGCGAATTACCAGATCTGGATTGGCCACCCCGAAGAGAATCGTGGGTGGGATTTGCTGGGTCGGACAAGGAATATGCTTTTGAGTCACGAGGCCTCGTGTCCTAAAGAAAAGGTCACGCTTGCGTGGGAGGCTCTTTATGCGGCCGAGGGAAGCGATTGGTTCTGGTGGTACGGCGACGATTTTGATTCCGAAAACGACGCCGATTTCGACCGTCTTTTTCGCGAAAACCTGAAGTGCGTCTACTGGTTCCTTGGGTTGGAGGTGCCAGCCGACTTGGATATTCCCATCATTCACACCTCAGCGGGAGCTCCCGCATTCACGCCTCCACGCGGTTTGATTTCGCCGCGAATCGATGGACGCACGGAGTTCTTCTACGAATGGACCGACGCGGGTTATTATATCAACACCGGATCGAGGGGTTCGATGTTCGAGACCACTCGGCTTTTCGACCGCATGTTGATTGGCTTTGACGAAGCCAACCTGTACCTGCGCTTGATACCTGGGCTGGACCTGAAGAACGGGTTTATCGATTGCGATTTGAGATTTTCCATCGTGAGCAGTGGAAAGGTCTGGACGGTCAATATCTCGAAGGACCGCGCGCAGCTTGACGGAAATCCAGGCCCTCATGATCTTCAATTCGCGCTTCAGCATGAACTCGAACTGGCGATTCCTTTGAAGGATATTGAGGCCACCGAGGGATCTGACGTGCTTTTGCAACTCGTGATTTCGCGAGACGGAATGGAGCTCGAACGCCATCCACCAAACGCCCGCCTTACTTTGAAAGTGCCTTCGGCTGAGTTCGAAGGTCGCAACTGGATGGTATAATCAGTCTCGAAGTAGCGAGACCAGAATGGCGCGGACGTTTTCCCGTGTCGGGTTCGCCAGCGCGATGGCCACCTTTTCTACCGCCTCCAGGCGCCGTTCTGGCGCCAGTGCGCTTGACCGAGCGATCTCCAACATCTCACGACCAAGAAGTGCCTCAAGTGGGCTTGATTCAAGTTCGACTACGACTGGCTTGGGAGGCTCAACCGCAAGAGTCTCGTACGCGGTGGTCTCTCCGGCGAGTGCGCTACGAAGATTTTTAAGGGGGTCGTCGTAGCGTTCAAAGGCCGGCACCGAGGGCCAGACTGCTGCTGCTTCGCAGTGGTCAAAAAGCGCTTTCATCGGCTCGATTTGACCGTGAGGATGGGCCTCGCGCGCAAGCCTCAGGCGCCATGGCCCCTGCTCGCTTAGCGCGGGAAGGTTCGCGTCCTCTTCAGGCTCGTCGATCGGCAAAAGGTCTTGGATGCCAAGGCTGGTCGGGGACGCCATTAAAATGAAACGTCCAGAGTCGCCCCGGCCCCACCACCACCAATCCATGGCGTGATCTGAGCCGAAAGTGGGGGTGTCGATTCTGAGCCGCCGTCGTCGAGGGCCCAAACCACAATTCCGCCAACTGCCATGACCGCGCCAGCGCTCAGGAAAACGATGGCCAAGGTTTGTTGGGTTTCGATGGCAGCGACATCATCATCGTAGGAATTCTTCTTCGCCAGGAAAGTCGACTGGTCTTCGTATGGGCAATTCTGAAAAACGTCATCACCCAAAAGTCCAAGATCCAAGTTATCTTTGACGCATTGCGTATCATCAAGCTCATTGCCGACCAAAAGGCCGGATCCGAAAAGCGCGCCAGCTCCCAGAGCCACGCCACCTCCTGCGATCAGTCCAATCGCCAGCCAAGGCGTGGACGACGCGGGAGCGACCACCACGGGGTCTTCAATTTTCTTGGGCTCTTTGACCTTGTTCTGTTCGTCTTTCTGCCGTTGCAGTTCTGCTTCCTCATCGGCTTTTTTCTTCAACGCGACGTTTTCTTGCAGTCTAGTTTTGATGACGTCGACATCGGTGAATCGCTGGCGTGAATCTTGGCGCATCGGATCGGCGTAGATATTGAGCACTCGCAGCGACTCATCGAATTTCTTGAGCCCCTCAAGCGCCAGAACGCGATTGTACTGATAGACGAGATCTGGGTCTTCGGCGTACGCCCTTTCAAGCAGATCGGCGGCCTCTTGGAGATCACCCCGCTGATAGGCGGCGCTGGCTTGCTGATAGTACTCCGCAGCTCTCTCGGGCGTGGCCCAGGCGAACGACGGTATAACCATGCTTGTTGCGAGTGCAGCTGCGACGAATCGGGTACGAAAAAACATTGTATTCATTTGAGCCATTCCACGCGCGAATCCCGCGGACAATGCGCCACGATAAATTAGGGTGTGTGAGGCCGCTAGATTCCTACGAAGACTCCCACCCGTCAAGTAACCCTTCTACTGTCCCCATTTCACGGGAGCGTCAGGCTTCTTTTCCCATTTCATGACTGCCGGTTTGGTGTCGACCGGCGTTGGGTCGGTCTTAGTGGTTGTGGTTGCAGGCTTCTTGTCAGGGTTTTTGACCGGCTTGGTCGGACTTTTCTCGACCTTTTCTACTTTTACGACCTTCTCGACTTTTTCGACTTTTTCGACAGGCTCGAGCTTTTCGAGCTTTTCGATAGGTTCGAGCTTTTCGATAGGTTCGAGCTTTTCGATAGGTTCGACGTCGGTTGCAGGGTCGATCTTTTGCGCATCGGGCTCAACCGTCACCGGTACAACGGGCACCTTGGGCTCGACCTCGGCAAGAAGGTCGGGTGGCGTGGGTGATTCAGCGCCAGTCGCGGCATCAACGATGGGCACGTCTCCCTCTGGGTCCGCACTCAGTTTGTAGATGAAAAGGACCGAAAGAAACGTCAAGAGACCCACCACTCCGGTAAGCAGGAGTGCTGTCACTTTCCGATCGTTTGAATTCGCTGAAATAGCCGCCAGATGTGGCGCCTCGACCTCGATGCTGGGGTCTGGGTCGTAGACAGAGACGTCATTCCGCAAGGGACCCGTCGGAGTCATGATCGGCACACGCGCTGCGAGTTGCTGCGTGGCCAAAGGCTGGGAACCAGGAACCAACGTATTTGGATTCAAAGAGTCCTGAATCACCGCATTCAGCACCGCGTGCATACTCACGCTGCCGTGTGGTGCGGCCTGATCGAGTGCATTGAGGAATTCCGCGGACGACTGATAACGGTCTTTGACTTCCTTTGCGGTGGCAATGCGCACAACCTCAGCGACAGCGGGTGGAAACGCCACGCCCGGACGCGGGGTCACTGGCGGCAACGGTTCGTTGATATGCTGGAAGAGCACGGCGAGCGGAGTCGGTGCGTCGTAGGGTTGCTCGCCGGTCAGCATTTCAAACAACATGATGCCCACGGCGTACACATCCGCTGGAGGCCCAATATTCTTTTCGCCACGGGCCTGTTCTGGCGCCATATAATGCGGCGTACCGAAGACTTCGCCTTCTCGGGTCAGACTCTTGGTCGCGCCCTCGTTGATCACCCGCGCGATGCCGAAATCGAGCAATTTCACAAAGTCTCTGTCGGTGCCCGATTTCGCGATGATCATGTTTTCAGGTTTGAGGTCGCGATGGACGATTCCGCACTCATGGGCTTCTTGCAGCGCCGAGAGGATCTGACGGATCACGTGCAGAATCCGGTCAAACGTAAGCTTTTCGTCGAGCAACCATCGAGTCATGGACACGCCCGGTGCGTATTCCATCACCATGTAGGGATGTTTGGTGTGATCGAATCCAAAGTCGTGGAGATTGATGATGTTGGGGTGCTGCAAGCGCGCGACGGCGCGGGCTTCCCGAATGAATCGATCGCCTCCCTGTTCGGATTCGCGCAGCTCAGCCCTTAAGACTTTGAGTGCGACTTCTCTTCCGATAGGGGTTTGCAGCGCACGATAGACCGCACCCATCCCGCCCTCATTGATCAAGGCGATGATGATGTACTTATCCGCGATGATCGTGCCGATCATCGGGTCGTTGCGGGAGTCGTTGGCCGTCTCCTCAGGAACGAAATAGTACTCGTCGTAGGGGCATTTTCCGCCGAGTTCTGAACTTGCGTGCCCGCATTTAGGACAAATTGGCATAGGAAGTAAGGAGTCCACAGAATATTGGTTCGGGTAAGATATCAAGTGCACCTCACTCACACAACTTAACAGGTGCTTCGACTCTTCGAGGTGGAATCTCGCAATCGGCCTCGGCATTATGATAGAAACGAAGCTGGGGCCATTGAGATTGAAAAAAAGGTTGGTTCATGACGTCTTTTCTACGAATTCCGGGGCTTCTGCTCGTCGCATTTGCCAGTGTCCTTGCGGCTTGCGGCACAGACGACCCAATTGCTTCGAATAACCAAAGCAACAATGCGTCGTGTACCGACGAGTGCGGCCTGGGTGATCGAACGTGCTTGGACGAAGAACGCCTTCAGACCTGCAAACGCGGAACAGACGGGTGTTTTCGCCTTGTGACCGTCCAATGCCTCGCCACCGAGCTGTGCTCGGATGGTGATTGTCTGGATCAACCCAAGAACTGCGAGGACACGTGCACTCCGCCGACCTCGCGATGCAATGCGCTCGGAGAAACCGAAACCTGTGCCGATCATAATTCGGACGGGTGTTTTGAGTTTGGAGGAAACCGCGCCTGCGAAGACGGCAAATTCTGCGATCAGGCTGATGGTTTGTGCAAGGCGCCCACCTGCGAAAACACCTGCACTGCGGCCGCAACGGTGTGTCAGGAAGGTCTACTTTCGACCTGCGTCGCGGATAATATGGGCTGCTTGACCTATGGTCCTGGTGAAGAGTGCGGCGCTGCGAAGGCATGCGAAGTCGACCAATGTGTTGCCTCCACTGCGTGTGAAGACGAATGCGTCGACGGGTCGAAGATTTGCGGGGCGGACGGCGGCGTGTTGACCTGCGGCAATCTCGATGGCGACACCTGCACCGAGCTTTCCCCATCTGTCGCTTGTACCGGCACTGATGTTTGCCGTGAGGGCGCCTGTATTCCGATTCCTACGTGTCAGGACCTGTGTCTGGCCAACGAGAAGGTCTGCGTCGGAAACGACATCGCAAGCTGCGTTGTCCAAGCCGATGGCTGCCGGGCGTTTGACCCGCCCGCGGCGTGTCCAGGGACCGACCTCTGCGTTAACGATGGCACCGTTCAGTGCAAGGCGCCACCCATGAGCGGGGCCGTGGTCATCAATGAAGTGTTTTACGATGCGTTGGGATCGGATGATTACCGCAATGGTGCCGCTCCAACCTTCATCGAGCTCTTTGGCCCACCTGCGCTCGACATCACGGGGTACAAGGTCGAGCTCGTGAATGGCTCGGGGGGCGCGGTTTACAGCACCGCCACTTTGCCAGCAAACGCACGGTTGGATGGCAATGGGTATGCGATTCTTGCGATCGCAGACAGCGACTCGTTCCTAAAATTTGCCGCACCGGGCAACAAGTTCTTCATCCTGACCAACATCGCGAACCAAGACGGCATTCAAAATGGCCCAGACAACGTGAAATTGAGTGATGCTGCAGGCACACTGGTGGATGCTTTGGGTTACGGCTCGTTT
Organism: uncultured Bradymonadales bacterium; assembly: GCA_964394615.1. Lineage (GTDB taxonomy): Bacteria > Myxococcota_A > Bradymonadia > Bradymonadales > Bradymonadaceae > JBFFMO01. The sequence goes on from CAYMYJ010000015.1 coordinate 116,683, forward strand.
AGTGGCAGCCAATTTTTTGAGGGCGAGGGTCCCTGTGGCGTCGGTCCTTGCCACTCGGCCCCCGCGTCCGGTTCTGGACGCTCGCTTGGGCGAGTCAACGGCGTCGACACCAACGACAATCTGGCCGACTTCGTGTCCTATTATCCCACGCCAGGCATGCCCAATGCCGACTTGATCATCAACGAAATCTATTTTGACCAACCTGGGTCGGACACCGGAACCGAGACTTTTGTCGAGGTGATCGCCCCAATTTTGGGTTGGGAAGACATCTCACTTGATGGCTACGTACTTCACGCCATCAACGGCTTGAACGGCACGGATTATATCAATACGGGCTTGATCAGCGGGATTGATTTCACCGGCACCATGCTCAACGAAGGAACCGACGGATTGGTGGTGGTATGCAATATCGACACGGCCAACGCGGCCCTGCTTCAGAAGTGTACGGTCCCGTTTGAGGGCACTGATTTTCAAAATGGACCCGATAATTTCGTTTTAGAGTATAAAACACGCGTCATCGATGCGATTGGATACGGCTCGTTTAGCCCGACCCAGTTTTTCGTTGGCGAAGGCACTTCAAAATCGTTCTCAACTTCGAGCGCAGGCAAGTCACTTGGAAGGTGGCCGATCAGCGACGCAAGCCGCAAAAACGACACCAACGACAATTCGGTCGACTTCCACCTGAACACGCCTTCACCCGCGCAAGACAATCCGATTCCGAATTAAACGGGAATAACGTCTTGCCCTCATGTCTTCTTGACCGACCATGCTTCCGGATTTTTTCATGAATGACCAAAACGAACAGGATTTCGAAGACGAATTGGACCCCAACGGCCATGACGTCTCCAAGTCCCTCAATGCACCACGCAAGAAGCATGGAACCCGTGTCCTCATCACGTTTATGTGTTCAGGCTGCGGCATCGAATCGCAGCTAGACTATAAACCTCGCGGTGTCGCACTGACGGACATGCTTTGCGAAGAATGCATGAATGCTCAAGAAGGATCCGAGCGGTGGAAGCTGATCCGTGACAAGAAATTCAACGAAACGCGAATAAGTCAATTTCGGGTCAAATGCACGGAATGCGGAGGCATCGACATGATGTCGCGCAGGCCCAAAGGCGATCATGTCTGCGACCGTTGTAAGATGGAGCAAGCTCAGCCTGACCCGTCTCGCCTTAAGGACATGCAACCAGTGGAAGCCACGGATAATTTGGTCTTCGTGCGCCGCAAGAAGACCTAAATCGTGTGGAAGTTCGGGGTATTCTGAGCATCAAACCAAACGATTTGATTTGCGGGAACCTCTTGCCATTGCGTCCCAATGACCGGGGAAGTGGTCATCATCATCGCCCGAAATGCCGGGTAGTTTTGGGTGCGCGGCTTATGCCCGGCAAAGAGAGGTTCTTCCTGAATCTCGTAACCATTCACTGTACGAAATTTTAGGGTCTCAGCGCCCGACATCGCCAACATCCACTTGTTGGTGGCCAAGATTACGGGGCTAACCATGATCCCCGAATCTTGAAGATAGGCCATCGAGCGCGAGAATGCTGACACGACGCCCTTCACATCGCGTTCGGGATTATCCAGCAATTCAAGCCGGTTGAGTTCGGACAGGACCACATGGAACGCCCATTCGGATTGTGAGGTCCCGCGAATATTTTGAGAGATATGGTCAGGAATCTCGGAAGTCGTTGCAGCTGGCAACTCATCCGACGAGGGGCTTACCCAGAGCCACTTCTTGAATCGAAATGGAGCCAGATTCGCGGCCGAAAGCGGCGCCAATCCTGGGGTTCGAACATGTCCAACCACAGTCCGAGCGGGCAAATCAGATATCATCGTGGGCAAAGATGGCAGGTCGACCGGCGGTTTGGGGTGATTTCGCAACAAGGATCGCTCATCTTGGAGCCAGCCCAAGCCCACGCCACCCGAAGCACCCGGTGGATGCAACGCCATTTCGTCATCGAGCGCCTTCAGAAGATGGGAGCTCACGGTCGGGTCAGAACACCGATAACCAATTATATGTGACAAGATTCGACTCCTACAGCTTGGAATAGAGTCCACAGTGCTTTAGACGTTAATCTGGCTCGATCGATTCAACCGACCTCGCATGATAATCGACTCGTTGTGATGATATTAAGTTCCAAAAACGTTTTCTTGTTGGGTATTTTTTGCCTGCAAACGTCGTGCTACGCGCATCAAGGCCACTCAAACGACGTGCCGGCGAGCCAGTGGTTCGCGTGGAGTGATGACGCGTGCCTCCGGGGCGATGAGCGAGCAGCAAAAACGTTGCTTGAGCGTGGTCGCGAGCGCACTGGAACAAACCGTCAGGAATTCGAAGAGCGCTTGAAAGACCCCTGCCCCAAAGGCATAAAATGACTGCGATCATTCTGGATATCGAAGGCACAACCACAAGCATCTCGTTCGTCTACGAGGTGCTTTTTCCCTACGCCCGCGAACACTGTCAAGAGTATCTGGCGGCCCACTGGTCAAGCGCCAGTCTGCAGACCGTGATCAAACAAATCCGTGAAGATGCCCGGGCCGATCATGCAGCGGGATTGGCCGTTTCGACGATTCCGGAGTCGTGCACCATCGAAGACGTCGTCAAGAGCGTGCAGAGCCAGATGGACCTGGACCGCAAAAACCGAGGACTGAAAAGCCTGCAAGGCAGCATCTGGGTCGCAGGATACGAATCTGGCGAAGTGAAAGGCCACCTGTTTCGAGACGTCGCACCTGCATTGAAGCGATGGAACGATGCGGGGATCCCTGTCTACATCTACTCATCGGGAAGTGTCGCTGCTCAGAAACTGCTTTTTGGGCACAGCGAGGCAGGTGACCTCCTGAACCTCCTCTCGGGTCATTTCGACACTGAAATCGGCGGAAAACGGGAGGCACAGAGCTACACGAACATCGCAAAGGCATTGAACCTGGCCCCGAGTGAAATTGTATTCGCGACGGATAATGTTCTTGAGGCGGACGCCGCCTTTGAGGCCGGCATGAAGGTGGTTGTGATGGACCGCCCCGGAAACCCAGAAACGGGTGATCATTCACATCGGGTTTTGGTTAACTTCGATTCAATTTAGAGAAAAAATTGACCGTCCCCGACCCCGGGGTAACTTCGTTGCAGACACGCGATCCGCCCCTTTCGTCTTGAGATTCTCATTGTGTGGCATGCCCAGGACGGGCTCCACAGAGAACAGACGACTTGGGTTCGCACAACTGGCCAGGATGGCCACAGGGATGTCATGCAACCGGCACTTAAAGTCGAGTCCTTCGACGCGTATTACCAGAATCCAGATTTCACGCTTTTTCAGGGCGATTCACTCGAAATCCTTGAGGCCATGGAGCCTGAGCAATTCGACATGATTTTCGCCGATCCTCCGTATTTCCTGTCCAATGGCGGGACGACCTGCAAATCGGGACGAATGGTCTCGGTCGACAAAGGGCGTTGGGATCGTTCACAGGGCATCGAAGCCAACCACGCCTTCAATGTGCGGTGGATGGCGGCATGTCAGCGACTTTTGAAGCCAAACGGAACGATTTGGATTTCAGGAACCCACCATGTGATTTACAGCATTGGATTTGCGCTCCAGTCACTCGACTTCAAAATCCTGAATGATATTGCGTGGTTCAAGGTCAACCCGCCACCAAACCTCTCATGCCGTTATTTCACTCATGGGACTGAGACCATTCTTTGGGCTGCGCGCGACCATAAGTCGAAACACACGTTCAACTACAAAGACATGAAAGAAGAAAACGGTGGAAAGCAGATGAAGAATCTGTGGAGCATCATGTCTCCGCGCAAAGCCGAAAAGTTGGAAGGCAAGCATCCAACGCAGAAGCCGATCGAGCTGCTTCGACGAATCGTGCGTGCATCCACCGACGAGGGCGCTCTGATTTTGGACCCTTTCAGCGGTTCAGGAACAACCGGTGTTGCGGCCTCCCAAGAGGGTCGTCGATACGTGGGAATCGACCAGTCGACCGAATATCTCGATCTTTCGATTCGCCGCTTCGAAGCGATCGAACGCTAATTCTTTAAGTCGGCCTGCACCGCTTGACCAGCCCACCGCATTCGGGTCAACTGGATGCAGTGCTTACTTAAGGAAGAATATGAAAACCGCGGTTTTACTCAGCGTAGCCCTCTTTTTATTTGGCTGTGGAGAGGACGACAAGAACACCCCTCCCGTTGTTTCGACGATTCCCGATGTGGGCGTAACGGACACGAGTGTCGTTGATGATGCGTCGGACACCGACGCGACGGAAGAGGATGCAGACGCGGGCGTGGCCAGTGAGTGCGGGACCCTTGGTTTCTGCGAGGGCAACACCAAGTGTGTAAAGGGGGACTGTGTCCCTTTGGCCGCCAAGCTGGCCTGCGACGAGGTCACCGATTTGGGGACACTCGACATCACTCAATCCAAGAACTTCTCGGGGGACACCACAGGATTTGCGGACACGCTCAATTCGACGTGTGGTGAAGGGACGACCTTCACCGGTCCCGAAAACGCTTTTCGCTTCGAAGTCTCAGCCCCCGCGACTGTCACCGTGAATTTGACGACCACCGCCGGTGTGAACTGGTTGATGGAGCTCAAGCGCGGCGCATGCGATGTTGGCGCAGAAATCCAAACTTGCAGCGACTCCGAAACGTTCTCGTTCAATGCCAGCGCGGGTACGGTCTATTATCTGATCGTCGAGCCAGCCGTGGGCTTGGATGTGGGAGCCTTCGACATCGACTTGAGCTTCGCACCACTTGTTTGCGTTCCCGGTGAGACCACATGCGACGCGGACAGCGTCGTGACGTGTTTTGGTGGAACGTCGGAAGTCCCATATGCTTGCGCAGATTCGTGCAACGGAACCTCTTGTGACGGTGAAACCTGCGCGCAGGCCATCGAAGTCACTGCCTCCACAACATTTGGTGGCGACATCAAAGCCTACACCAGCTCCTTCAACTTCGCTGGAATCGCATCGTGTTCGACCAACGGCAACGGCACCGTAACGCAGGGTCAGGACATTATCTTGTCGCTTCCGAATCTGACAGCCGGTCAAACGGTCGTCGTGGATGCCTCGATGGACACTCAGGATGACGTGATCGCGGTGCTTCCGACGTGTGACCCGACCCCAACCTGTGAAAATTTTGTGGACCTTGGCGATCTGATGACATGGACAGTGGCCACTTCAGGGAACTACTTCATCGTGGTCGACCGACCACGAAACGAAAGCGGTTCATTTTCATTCTCGGTTGATATCCAATGAGGATCCTCATGAAACACACTTTTTTGAGTACGACGTTCGCCGTGGGAACCTTGTTGGCAGCGACACCCGCGATGGCCCAATACGTGTTCACGTGCGTGCCGCCGACCGAGCATGCAATCGGCGCGAAGGCTCCAAACGTCATGGCCATTCTCGACACCAGCGGTTCGATGGGCGCCACGAGCGGTGAGGACGTGGATGGAGGTGGCGACGATTCAAAAATGAAAGTCGCCTCGCTCGCGCTTAAAGATGTCGCCAATAGCATCTACACGCCAGGTGCCTGCACGAGTGCGACTGACCCCAACTGCGATTCCATCCGCTTGGGATTAGGGTTCTTTGGCGGAAGCAGCGCTTCGCTCGAACAGGCATGTGGCGAGGACACGACTCCAGCCATCAAGGGGCATCTCCCACCCAGCACGGCTGGCATCACACCTACTCAGAAAGCGATGGAACTCCTGAATTCCACGCCATCGTTGAACGACAACACTCGACCCAATCTTGCCGTGATCATCACGGATGGGGAGCCTACTGGATCTACGAATCAAAACGGACCGGTCGACCTTGCGGTCGCGCGAGCCGCGTTCACAAACGCCTGTACGGTGGCCAATCGGTCCGTTAATCCTGTCACGATCTACATGGTGGGATTTGGATCCGGAAGTTTTCCGGCGATCAACTCGGTCATGGCCGCAGCTGGTAATACCGGTCAGTGTTGTGGAGGAGGAGTCGCTGCCCCGTGTGCCCCCGCCGACCAGGTCGATGTGTGTGCGCTCGGCGCCGCGGCCTTGATCAAGACCAACACCACGCTTCAACCTGGGTATTCTTGCACTGGCTCGTTTGAAGCAACGGGATCTGACCTCAAAGACGCGCTCTTGACGGTTTTTGCGGGCGCTGGATGCGTCTTCCCACTGGATATCCCTCCGGGATACCCAACCGAAGGGGCCAACGCCGATCCGGACGCGACAGAAGTGACGATCTATCATGTGCTCGGCGGCCCAATCAGCGTGCCTCCCGCGAATAGAGGAAATATCCTGCGCGACGACCTGGTCAATAATTGGGGTGTCAGCAGCACAATCGCAGACGCCTATATCGACGAAGGCTGGGAGTTTACGAACGCTGACCGAAAATTTATTCGGCTGACGCCTAACCTCTGCAACGACATTCTGAATAATGATGTCACCAAGGTGACCACCGAAGTCGCCTGCGCCTGCCCGTTGGCGGGTCAGGCATGCACGATCAACCCGGGAACCTTCACGCCATCGCAGCTCGCGGTGATGCGCTGTTCGGGCGGAATCTATGAATGCAATGGATCGACGGATGTCTGTGTCGCATCAGCAGGCGCGATGCCCGAAATCTGCAATGGCCTTGACGATGATTGTGATGGCTCGGTCGATAATATGGCGGAAAGTTGGCCCAACTTCTCCGGCGCACAGTACGAGTTGCCGGACGAAAGCCTTGGAATCGACTGCAATCGTTTGGACACCTGCATGTGTCCAAACGGCGCCACAGACGTTCACAGTGGAACCACCCCAGCGGAGTACTATGCTGCATGGAGTCCGGTATGCCAGTGTGGTGAAGGTCTGGTCGCAGAGCCCAACATGAGCGCAGCCCCCGACAATGCCGCGGTGGAAACCGAGCCGAGTTCGGATGCCGACGCCGATGGCGCGGCATGTTCTTCAGTGGGTGGAGGAGGTCCGGACTTGGCCCTCTTGCTCCTCGCTGCATTCGGTTTGATGCGCCCCAGAAGACGGTCCTGAGCTCTTTCTGAGTCTCACCGTCAACTCACCAGACCGTCTGCAGTCTGGTGCTTTCGTCTTCATTCTGGGAGGGTAGGATCTCGGTTTTAGCTGACGCATGCCCAGGTCCGGATATGAAACGCAATCTCTTGAGCGCAACGGTAATTGTTTGCGCCTCACTCCTTGCCTCGCCGGCATTCGCGCAATACGTCTTCACGTGTGTTCCTCCAACCGAACATAATATCGGCCCCAAGGCTCCGAATGTCTTGACGGTTCTCGACGTCACCGGTTCGATGTTGGATTCGAGTGGCGAAGACGTTGATGGAAACGGTTCCAACGACTCGCTGCTGAAAGTCGCCAAACTCGCGATTACCGATGTTGCTAACAGCACCTACACTCCCGGCTCTTGTTCGGGTGCTGGCGACCCAGGTTGTGACGCCGTTCGTCTGGGCATTGGCTATTTCGGCTCCCATCAGGACCTGTTGAGCCCCTACGGCATCGACGCTCGCGTGGCGGTCGCATGCGGAGAAGACACGGCGCCAGCGATCATCCTATCTGTGAACTTGCAAACAGCGCCTGGAGGGACGGGCACGCGACCTCATGACGCGATGAAGCTTCTCGATCTCACGCCGACGCTCGACGACAACTCGCGGCCCAACCTCGCTGTCGTGATCACCGATGGTGAGCCAAGTCAGACCTCATATGGACAGCAAGCCATCAACAACGCCTGTGCCGTTCGCAATCGCGCGAGCAACCCAGTCACGACGTATATGGTCGGGTTTGGATCGGCGAGCAATCAGCAGATCAACTCGGCTTTGGCGGCCGCGGGTGGCACCGGTGAATGCTGCAACGGTGGCATGACACCCCCTTGTGCTGCAGCCAATCAGGTTGACGTTTGCGCGCTTGGCGGAGCGGCGATCATCGCGTCCACCAATTCGCTCACAAACGGATACAAATGCACGGGCTCTTTCGAGGCCACAGGGAGCAACATCAAGACAGCTTTACTGAGCGTCTTGGCGAGCGCGACCTGTGTTTTCGAGTTGGAGGTTCCTCCCGGATATCCGTCCACCGGCGCCAATGCTGATCCAGACGCGACGGAAGTCGAAATCTACCACGCCCTGGGTGGCCCCATTCGCATCCCACCAGCCGGTCGTGGAAACGATCTACCCGATGACCTCATGACCAATTGGGGAGTCTCAGCTACGACAGCGGCAGGTTATGTCGACCAAGGGTGGGAATTCACCGGCGTCGACCGAAAATACGTCCGCCTCACCCCGGCCCTTTGCGCCGACGTTCAGACGGGTGACATCACCAAAGTGACCACCGAATTGGCGTGCGCATGCACTCAAACTGGCCAACCCTGCACCCTTGCTGTCGGGGCCTACACGCCCAGTCAACTCGCGGTGATGCGTTGTTCTAAAGGCGTCTACGAGTGCATTAATTCGGTCGATATTTGTGTCGCGAGTGCCGGGGCAATGCCCGAGATCTGCAATGGTCTAGACGACGATTGTGATGGCTCGGTCGATAATATGACGGAAAGTTGGCCCAACTTCTCCGGCGCACAGTACGAGCTACCGGCCGCAAGCGTTGGGATCGACTGCAATCGTCTGGACACCTGCATATGTCCAAACGGCGCCACGGACGTTCACAGTGGAACCACCCCAGCGGAGTACTATGCTGCATGGAGCCCGGTGTGTCAGTGTGGTGAGGGCCTCGTCGCAGCGCCCAACATGAGTGTAGCGCCAGAGAGCGCTGCTGAATCCGAGCCGAGTCCAGATGCCAGCGGCGCGGCATGTTCTTCAGTGGGTGGCGGAGGTCCTGACTTGGCCCTCCTGCTCCTGGCAGCATTTGGGCTCGTGCGGCGTCGACGCTAGTCGATGACTTCGACTTCGTCGCGGGTCACGGCACGCAGCACGAAAGTCAGTTCTCGGCGACGCTCCGCATCATCTTCGTAGACATCACGAATCTGACCGACCAAGTCTTTCGCGCGGCGGAAGGCTCCGACGAGGTCACCGCTCAAATCGGTCGGGTTCGAGATATGCCCGAGCAATTCGGCCAGCGGTGCTCCGTTGGCCCACGCTTCGCCCAAGAACATCAGTTGCGGGGTGAACGTATATTCGGTGGCCACGATCCGCTGGGCGTCGACCACGATGCCAGACTCGAAAACAGCGCGAATTTGGTCGAAAATATCCCACCATTTATCGTCGTCGGGTTTCGAGACGCGCGCTGCACGCGGCAGTGTTTGGACCAATCCGCACATCACGCCAAACAACTCTTCCCCGCTCAGGTCTTCGATGACCCCGGCGAGCATGAGTTCGGTGATGAAGATTTCCTCGAATTGAATCTTCTTCAGAATTCGTGCGGCAGACTGAAGCTCATTATTGGCCCCGAGGTAGCCGTGTGAACGCAAAAACGAGAGTTTTCTTTGGAAATTCTCCCAGAGTTGCGGCCGCTGAGCTTCCGCCGACTGGCGTTCCAGGTAGGCGACCTTGCGACGCTCTTGTCGATTGGGATCAACGACCTTGGCGAGGCTCTTGCGCGCGCTGGTGAGCTGTGTCTGAAGCTGTTCGACCTTCCCGGCACTTTGAAACGCCATGAACGAGCGTTCAAGGAGCGTCCGAATCTGGTCTTCCGAGTAGCGGTCGATCAGAGACACCACCGAGTTGAACGAAAGATTGAACGACGAGGTCACCGGCTCGCTCTTGCCGTCGAGCAGCATGCGAAGCGTGGGCTGAATCTCCAGATAGTCCTGGAAATCGACCTTCATGATCACGTCGCCTGCAGCGTCGATTCCTCGACGCCCTGCTCGGCCCGCCATCTGCATGAATTCACGGACCGAGAGCGGAACGATGTCCACGCCATTAAATTTCGTCAGGCTGTCAAAAATCACCGAGCGCGCCGGCATGTTGATGCCCAACGCAAAAGTTGAGGTGCAGTAGAGTACTTGAATCAGCCGAGCTTCATAAAGCCCTTCGACCAGCGCCTTAAGGCCCACATGCAAGCCTGCGTGATGAAAGGCGATTCCCTTCGACAACAAGCCCCGAAGCGCTGAGGTCAGCACGCCCGGAAAATTCGCGGAAAACGTATCCAAATGTTCGTCGATTTCGTCACGTTTGGAGCGACGACCGATGGCACGACCGGTATCGGAACGGGCGAGGTCGAAGGCAAACTGCTCGGTGAGCTTACGGCTGTAGATGAAAAACAACACCGGGTATTGCGTGACGTCGAGCTGGTCAAAGACGTCCAAATGGGTGGAACGATCCCCACCGCGGCCTCTTGAGCTTCGACCGGAATCACGGCCACGACTCTTGGATTTATTGCCGGCTTCGCTCTTGCTCCACTTCTTGAACGCCTTGTTGAAAGCGCCATCTTCGAGCAAGTGCGTCGACTTATTCGTCAGGAAGAAATCGAGCGGCACCGTGCGCTTGAACTCTTTGACGACCGCGATTTCTTCACCACGAATTTGCGACAGCCAATCGGCAAAGACTTCGAGGTTAGACAACGTCGCCGAGAGGCCCAGAATTCGAACGGATTGAGGCAGGTAGATCAGGAGTTCTTCCCAGACCGTGCCGCGTTCGGGGTCGTCGATGAAGTGGATTTCATCGATGATGACGGCCTTGAGGCGGTCCAACTCCGGAAGCACGCTATGACTTCCGGGAGCCGTATCCAGAAACTCGTCGCGCTCGTCGTCCTCGAGGTGTTCATCGATTGTGGGATTTCCCTGCAGCAGCATATTCCGCAGGATTTCCGTGGTCATGATTCGAATCTGCGCATCGCGATTGATCACGATATCGCCGGTGACCAGACCGACTCGTTCTTTGCCAAAAAGGCGTGTGTACTCGCGGTACTTCTGGTTGGACAAGGCTTTGATCGGAGCGGTGTAGATGATGTCTCCACCGTCTTTGACCACCTGATCGATCAAGAAGTCGGCGATCAGTGTTTTGCCCGTGCCTGTTGGCGCTGACACTAAAACTGAGCGGCCTTGATTGATCGCTTCGATGGCTTGCGCCTGAAAGTGATCCAGAGTGTAACCACGGTATTCCATTACTTATCTCCACTACGAAGCACAGGTGGCTCTTCTTGCCAGGGGATGCGGTCGGAATGAACGCCCGACCCGCCCCAATGCCCGGCTCCAATCATCGCAAAGCTGGCAACAAGCCAACACAGGGCACCGAATCTCCGGACGCGCTCTTGGCCACGACGGATGCCCCATTCCGTAGCACCGACAGCCGTAAAGACACACGCGAATCCGGTCAGACCAAGATTTCGATGATGAATTAGGATCATCGGGCCGTCTTGGGTCCAAAAATCTTCGGCCGTAATCATGCCGCTGATCACAGCGATCAGCGTGACTCCGGCTGTGGCCCATCCACCAAAACGAAGTATTTTCCAAAGAATATCGTTGGCTTCACCTGGCGCGTTCGACCGGCGGTTGATCCAGACCCCAAATACACCCAACACCATCGTCATCACGAGGGGCACGTGCAGCGAGACGTGGTGCAACCACGAAAACCAGGTCATTTGTCGCCCACGTAGGCCACGGTCACTCCGTCACCGCCTTCGTCACGTTCGCCGCGGCGGTATTCCAGAACGTAAGCAGACCCGGCGAGCCAATCACGCACAGCCCTCTTGAGGGCGCCGGTGCCGTGGCCGTGAATCACAAAGACAGACCCGTCCCCCCGAAGGTAGGCGGAGTCCAAAAACAGATCCAAGCGTTCCAGAGCCTCATCAACCCGTTCACCGCGCAAATCCACGGTGTTGTCGACGGTTTTCAGAATCACCGGCACAGGATTCGACGCCGGGGTCGACGCGCCGGAGCGATGGCGACGACGGGCCTGTTCATTGGGGTAGAAAATTTCGGATGGATTAACGGTGACCCTCATCACCCCCATCCGAACAAAAACTTCGTTGGCGCGTGGCTTCCCATCGATCACGCCTGCTCGTCGGAAGGATCGAACGTAAACCGTGAGTCCATCGTCCATCTCGGCCAGCTGCACCGGGACCAATCCGCTGTCGTCAGCGGCCACGGAATGGGTTGCGTCACGGACGTCCTCGACGACCTTTTCGATCGATTGAAGCTCCTTGCGAACCTCGTCAACCCCTTTGCGGGTGACGGTTTCGGCGTGACTCAAATTCTTGAGGTACTCGCGCAGGACTTCCTTCGCTCCGTCCAATTTGCTCTTCAGAGCCTTTGATTCCTCGTGAAGCAGCTCTTTTTCTTCGCGACGCAGTTCTTGGTATCGGTCATCGGCGCGTTTCTTGGAGCGTTCGGCCTCCCCGCGAAGGTGTTCGTAGCGCTTTTGTTCTTTGCGCAGGTCAGTTGCCTGATCCTCAAGCCGCGTCAACACCTGGTCGACGCTGAGTTTGCCGTCGCCCTCCAACAATTCAGTCGCGCGATCCACCAGATCAGAAGGGAAACCAAGCCGTGCGGCGATCCGCAGAGCAAAAGAGCTTCCTGGGACGCCCAGCGTCAATTCATACGTGGGCTGCATGTTGGCGACATCGAATCCCATCGACGCGTTCATGAAGTTCGCCGATTCAAGGGCCAACGTCTTCATGCCCTCAAGGTGGGTCGAAATCAGCGTGCGTGTGCCTCGACTCGCAAACTCTTCAAGCAGCGCAACGGCCAACACGGTGCCCTGTTGCGGGTCTGTGCCGGCAAAAAGCTCATCCAAAATGACCAAGGTGTCGCTGTTACACTCGGGCAAGAACCCGTTGATATTGGTCAAATGGCCCGAAAAAGTACTCAAGTCGTGTTCGATCGACTGTTCATCACCGATGTCGGTGAACACTCGCCGCAGGAATGGGAACGTGGAGCCCTCGCCACAGGCGATCAGCAATCCAGCTTGCACCATCAGCGCCGCCATTCCCAGAGTCTTGAGCAGCACCGTTTTGCCGCCGGTATTTGGCCCCGAAACGATCAGAACGGTTCGGCCTGCATCGAGTCGAATATCGTTTGGAATGGTGTCGTGACCCGACTTCTTGAGCTTGATGTAAAGCATCGGATGGCGCGCCGCCCGAAGATCAATGCTCTCGGAGATTTCTGGGATCGTGGCTTTGATCTCGACTGAAAAACGGCCAAGCGCGTGGGTCAGGTCAAGATAGGCCAGCGTCTCACCGTTGGCGTGAAGGGCTTCGGAGTTTTCGGCGACAATGCCCGAAAGCCGAATCAGAATGCGGCGCTCCTCTTGCTCGACCTCCACCTGCGTCCAGCGCAGGTTATTATTCAACTCAATGAGTTCTTGAGGCTCAATGAATGCGGTCTGACCGCTGGCCGAATAGCCATGAATCACGCCGTCGACCTGACGTTTTGCGCTGACACGAACGGGCAAGACATATCGTTCTTCACGCATGGTGAAGTAGTCGTCTTGGAGTTGGGTCTCCATCTCTTCGGAACGAAGTAATTTCTCGACTCGCGCTTTGATGCGCTCAGTCTGGTTTTGGACTTCTCGACGCAGGCGTCGCAGGTCGGGACTGGCGTTATCGCTGAGGCGACCACCTGGCTCGAGTGCGACCTGAAGGGTGTCTCGGATTTCCTGGCAGGGGTCCAAGCGGCGCCCCAAGGCCCAGAGCATCGGTGCGACTTCTCCCCGATGTTTAAAGAAACGACGAACACGCGAAGCGACGTCGCAGGTGCGACCGATGGCATCGAGATCTTCGCCGGACAGGACTCCCTCACGACTCGCATAGTCCACGGCTCGCCGGATATCCCGAGCGCCACGAACGGGTACTTCTTCGCCAGCATCCAGCACGGCCATGTATTCAGCGATCTGCTGCATCCGAAGCTGGGCAAGGCCCGAGGTCGGCAGGGGCCCAAGAGCTTCGACGAGTTCGAATCCCTCGTCGGTCAGGGCCTGCCCCAGCACATGGTGGCGAAGGGCGTCCCACTCCAAGTCGCCGGCGGTCTTTTCGACGAACGACGCAGGTTCTTTGCGGGTTTGCATGGTGTGCAGAAAGAGCGATTCAGTCTGCGGGTCCAGCTCGAAATCGAGCTCATTTAGGTCACGTTGTTCTATCATTTCATCCACCAAAAGCCCGGCTCGTCTACACGTTCTGGAACAAATCCGCAATGTGACGACATTCAGATGTGTAGCCTTGCACGGCCAAGCCGTGTGGCCAACAGGAGGAGCCGATGACTTCGTTTTTATATGCGCCTAGACGCTCAAAACTTACGACACTTTTTGCGATGACGTTGATCGCATTCACGCTGACATTTTCCACCGCAGCCACGGCCCAGCAGCTGCCCGACGTTGCCAGCCTATTTGAAGCCCAAAAAGCTTCGGTGGTGTCCATCCAAACTGAAACGACGGCCGTGACTCAACGCGGTTTTTTCAACGCCCCAATCCAGACGCCCCAAATGGGTCAAGGATCGGGATTTGTGGTCGACGCTGAGGGCTTCATCCTGACCAATAATCACGTGATCGATGGTGCGCGCAAGATCATGGTTGGGTTTGAGAACGGCGAAAAATACTCGGCGACTTTGGTGGGAACCGACCCAAGCAGCGACATCGCGCTGATCAAGATCAAACCGCCCCATACGCTAAAGGCCGTGACCTTGGGTTCGGACGCGTCGCTGAAAGTCGGACATTGGGTGGTCGCGATCGGCAATCCATATGGCCTGAATTACTCGGTGACCGCTGGGATCATCTCTGCCAAGGGCAGAAATATCGGCGCAGGCCCCTACGATGATTTTCTTCAGACAGACGCCAGCATCAATCCGGGAAACTCGGGCGGCCCCCTCTTTGACATGCAGGGTCGTGTCGTCGGAGTAAACACGGCGATCATCAAGGACGGCCAGGGGATTGGCTTTGCGGTGCCCATCGACACCGTGAAGTCCGTGCTCCCTCAGCTCAAGAATAAGGGATATGTGGTGCGCGGGTTCATCGGCGCGAGCATTCAGCCGCTGGACGAAAATCTGGCGAAATCATT
>CAYMYJ010000016.1:0-85440 GCA_964394615.1 uncultured Bradymonadales bacterium
GCCATAGGGCTCGCGGACCAAACACAGGCGAGCCATAGGGCTCGCGGACCAAACATAGGCGAGCCAAGCACACTGGCGACCCTTTAGAGATTTTCGAGAGGCCCGTCGCCATCAGCACCAAAGCTGTTCACGGTGACGCCATTCGCTTTCAGCATCGAGATGAACAGATTCGCTACAGGTCGTCCGTCGTAGCGAACATGCCGGCCGGTCGTGAACTCTCCGTTGCCCTTTCCTGCCAAGATCACAGGCATGTCGTCATGGTTATGTCGATTGCCATCAGAAATCTCGCTCGAGAAGAACACCGAGCAGCTGTCCAATAACGGCGCACCTTCGGCGTCGGTTGTGGCCTTCATTTTCTCGAGAAGGTAAGCAAACTGCTCGACCTCCCACTTATTGATGATTTTGAGTCGATCGTAGTTTTCGGTCAGTCCCTGATGGTGCGAGCACTCGTGGTGCCCCTGAGCCACACCCAGGAAGTCATAAACACGACCCGAGCCGGCATTCGCGAGCATGAAGGTCTGAATGCGTGTCAGGTCGCACTGCATCGCCAGGACCATCAGGTCGGCCATCACTTGAGCTTTCTGTGTCACGGCGTAGCTGGTGTCTGGTCGGTCCGGAACGCCGCATAGCGTTGCGTCATCCATGCCCGAAATTGCGAGCTCCAGCGCGCGAATACCCTCGAGATACTCCTCGATCTTCTGCTGGTCGCGTGTGCCAAGCTTGGTCTTCAACTTGCCAGAATCCTCGACCACGTAGTCAAGAATCGACTTGTTGTAGAGTCGTCGTTTCCTAACCTGGTCGGCCGTGGCCTGAGGATCAAAGCCGGCAAAGAGGCGGTCGAACACAACACGTGGATCGACGGTCTTGGGCAGCGGCGTTTGAGGACCGGCCCATGAGATATTTCGAGCGTAAGCGCAGCTGTAGCCCGAATCGCAATTGCCCGTCGTGCCGCCTCCATCCATCCCCAATTCGAGCGATGGATAGCGCGTCGCAGCGCCATTGGCCTGCGCGGCCATCTGGTCGACTGAAACTCCGTTGGCGATGTCGGCGCCTTCGGTCTTGAACACGTGGGTCGCGGTCATAAACGATCCCGTTCCCGCAGCGTGGTCGCCTGGGCCGTCTGGCCGAGCCGACATATTCGCAAGACCGGTGAGCACCAGAATATCGTTCTTCACGTTCGCCAGTGGGGCCAACGTCTCGGAAAGAGCGAAATTGGCTCCCTCGGTCGTTGGCGTCCAAGACGGCATATGAATGCCGCACGGCACGTAATACCCGATCATTCGTGAGGGGCGCATGTCTTGTGCGAACGCAGAGGCACCAAAGGGCGCCATCGACTCTAGGAGCGGCAGGGCAAAGGCAGCGCCAGCGCCGCCAATAAATGCTCGTCGACTCAGTTGCAATCGTTTCATGGATCTGACCTCAATTCTGGAGTTCGCCGCCGCGTCGCATGCGGAACGCGTCGCTCAGTACGATGGCTGTAATAATGTCGCGGAATCGGAAGTCCTTTTCGGTGGTATCACGAATGATCGCATCGATTTGTGGACGGTCCCAATCCTCGACTCCACGCCCGAGGGCGTACGTCAAGGTCTTCTCGGTGGCGCAATAAGGTAATTTAGGGGACGACGCGACGATATCAGCCAGCTCGCGCGGACCGTTAAACGCAACATCCGGGGGCAAGATGCCCGAGGAATCGACCGTAAGTCCGTTGTCGATATCTCGCCATGCGCCTACGCCATCGTAGTTTTCCATGCCAAATCCAATGGGATCCATGACGCGATGACATGCGTTGCAGGTCGGATCAATCGCATGCGCCTCAAGACGCTCCCGAAGCGTTTTACCTTCGGTGGACTCGGCATCGGTCTTCAGAAGAGGAACACCTGCAGGCGCGGCCGGGGGCGCATCGCACCAAAGGTTTTCAAGCACCCACTTCCCGCGCAAAACAGGAGACGTCGTGGTCGAATGGGACGTCGCCGTCAAGATCGAGGCGTGCCCCAGGAGCCCACGACGAGAATCGTCGGGCCACTGATGTCGAACAAACCCTTCACCCGTGACGCCAGACACTCCGTAATGCTCGGCGAGCCGAGGATTGATGAAGGTGTAGTCGGCCAAGACCAAGTCTTTGACCGGCGCGTTGGAATCAAGAAGGCTCTGAATGAAAAGTCGAGACTCCTGTCTCATGTCCGCGGCAAGTTCGGCCGAAAACGACGGAAATACCAGATAGTCAGGAGCCGTGGTCAAAACCGCGTCGATATAAAGCCATTGCGCCGCGAAATTATCGATAAGTGCGACGGATTTAGGGTCATCGAGCATTCGGATGACCTGCGCCGAAAGCACCGCGTCATCCTGCAGCTTGCCTTCGTCTGCCAAAGCCGTGAGTTCGTCGTCGGGCATCGAACTCCACAGAAAATACGAAAGGCGCGAGGCGAGTTCGTAGTCTGTCAGGTTGCGGACGGCGGTCGCTGCGGGATCGGCATCTATTTCTACGCGATACACAAAATTGGGCGACATCAGGATTGCGCGCAGTGCGAGTCGCAATCCGGTTTCGACGTCGTCGCCCTCGGATGCGGCGAGATCGATGAACTGCAAAAGGCGATCGACCTCTGTTGTTTCCAACGGGCGACGCCACGCGCGTTTGCCAAAGGACTCAATAACCTGACGGGCACAGGCGAGTGCGTCGGGGCCTGCTGTGTCGCAAGGCACGATGGCAGCGCGAGTGGTGGCAGGACCGGTCGTCACGCCCACAGGGCCTTCGACCTCGAACCAATCCACAAGTAGGTTTCGGTCCGCTGGGATAGCGGCATCGTAATAGTCGTTCAAAAACGCGACGGACACCGCATGGTCGCCAGCCGGCGCGTTGGCGCGAATTTCAAACACGCCAGGGTCATTCCCCAGATTTGAGACCGCAAAAGTCTGAAGAACCATGCCGTTGAGGTTCAACGTCATGCTCGCGTCATCAGGACCTGCAGCGGTCTGCCACGCGGAAGCGCGGAAGATATATTCTCCTGCCACCGGGAAGTTCATCACCTGAGAGACTTCTCCGTTCGAGAAAAGATTCCAGGCGCTGCCTGAGGCGCCGCCCACGCTCCCACCGACCGTTTCTGCCTCAACACGCGTGGCCGTCGAAGTTGGGTTTCCAAGATCCAGCGCCGTATTGACTAAGGTTTCTGCCGTGTTGAAATACGACTCCACATGAAGGGGCGATATCGAGAGAACGTCGGCAATATTATTGAAGCCGTACCCAAAATCGTCTTCGGGAAAGGTGTTTGCGGGGTGTGTGGTATCGCCCAGAAGGTCGCGTACCGTGTTGTTGTATTCAGGGCGATTCAGGCGGTGAATGGTCACGCGGCCCGGGTCGATTTCCCCTGGTTGAACAACGTTATTTGTATTTGAGCTGTTATTTATTGGGTTTGGCCAACCGTTATTGCCTTCTGGCCCGGGCGACGCAAAATCCAGCGTTCCGCTTAGATCGCATCCCGCGAGCGCCAGTCCAATAACGGGCAATACCCATGTCGTTCTTTTATTCATCGACTTTCACCGTGTCTGTCGAAGGATTCTTACCCATCAAGCCAGTCTAGTACTGCAATAATTGCGCCACGGCCGAGCACACCAAATCAAGCTAAAAATGGCGCAGGCACTGGCTTTTCGAGGCATCTACGCCTCGTTTCGAGACGAAGAAACCACAAACAAAAGACCTCACGGCTCGTCGCGCAGCCCGAGTCGTTTCACTTTTTCGACAAGCGTCGTGCGATTCAACCCCAGAAGACGGGCGGCTTGAGCCTTGTTGCCGTCAGCTTTATCCAGTGCCTGCCGAATCAAAGAAGACTCCAGCTGCTCCATGGTCTCGGCCATGTCCATGCCTTCGCTCGGGACGTAGAGACCCATCTGTGGCGGTGGCGGCGTTGAGCCGTGAAATTGCTCGGGCAAATCACTTGGTTCGACCACCCCGACGCGTTTCAAGATCGCAATTCGGGTGATCAAATTTTCGAGTTCACGCACGTTGCCGGGCCACGAATAGGCGGTCATGGCAATCAAGGCGCGGGGCGAAATCCCAATCAGATGCGTGTTGTTGATGCGGTTGAAACTCTGCATCAGGTGAAAGGCAATCACACCGACATCGCGTGGACGCTCGCGCAGCGGCGGCAAATGAACCGGCAACACGCAAATTCGGTAGAAGAGGTCCTCACGAAAGTTGCCCGCTGCGACTTCTGTCTGCAGGTTTCGGTTTGTCGCAGCGACGACCCGAAAGTCCAGCTTCCGCGGCGTCGACGACCCGACCGGAATCACCTCTCCCTCTTGCAAAACGCGCAGAAGTTTGACCTGAAGGTGGAGCGGAATTTCACCCACCTCGTCCAAGAATATCGTGCCACCATTTGCGGATTCGAACTGGCCCTTTCGATCTTGATGCGCACCGGTGAAGGCGCCCTTGACCCAGCCGAAGAGCTCGCCCTCAAGCAGGGTATCTGGAATCGCGCCACAATTGACTGCGATAAAAGGACCTCGTGCACGGTCGCTCATGTTGTGGACGGTGCGCGCGATCAGTTCTTTGCCCGTGCCAGATTCGCCTGAGATCAATACCGGAGCATTGGCTTGCGAAATTTGGGGAAGCTTGTCGAGGAGTCGATTTAATGGCGAATCGTCGGCACGGATGAAGATGTCCCGTGGGTCGCCCTGGATGGGCGCGCCACCTTTGGGCACCGCGGATTCAATAGCCGCGAGGATCGAGGCAAGGGGCGCGTCGCGCTCAATGCACTGCGATGCTCCAAGCTTCATCGCGTCAACCGCTGTCGCCACGTCGCCGTGAGCAATCATGGCCACGACCGGAATGCTTGGTGCCACACCAAACCCAGTCAAAACGTCGCGAACGCGTGTTCTTTCTTCACCATCTGCGACAAGACAACACGCAAAAGCCCTGCCTTTCAAAAGATCGGTGGCCTCACGAGGCTCATCAACAGCTCTTACATTCCAGCCATTCGAAGAAAGAGCTTCACGTAGCTCCTCGACCAGAAAGTCGTCACCAACCAGCAAAATTTGGTGCATATGCCCTACTCCATCGAAGACGCAGTCTACGATGTTCGGAACTTTCGATCTAGGTATGACTCAAGGGAGTCGTCGATTCATGGTGTCGGCGAGCATTCCGAGGACCAACATCTGAAACCC
Organism: uncultured Bradymonadales bacterium; assembly: GCA_964394615.1. Taxonomy (GTDB): domain Bacteria; phylum Myxococcota_A; class Bradymonadia; order Bradymonadales; family Bradymonadaceae; genus JBFFMO01. The sequence continues at coordinate 5,158 of CAYMYJ010000016.1, forward strand.
GGTGACAAAGAGCAGGACGACTGTGGTGTCCCAAATTCGCTCGCCAAACAGGTAAGTGCCCAGCCCAACAGCAAAGGCTCCGCCCATGAACAAAACCGCAATCGGCAAGAAGATCCGCAGGGGATCAAAATACATGATGGTTCGGATGATCAATTTCGTGAAATTGATCGTGTCGTAAATCGGGCGGATTTTCGACGAACCTTCGCGTTTATTGTAGTTGATGGGAACGTATTTGACCCGAAATCCTGCCGAGAACATCGCCAGAGTGATCGTGGTCGTGAACGAAAATCCGTTCGGCAAAATATTGTAGAAGCGACGGACAACATCACGGCGCATGAGCCGAAAACCCGAGTTCAAATCCGGGATTTCATTCTGGCTGAGAACCTCGGCCAATTTCCGAAGCGCCCATTTTGGGGGTCTGCGGATCAGCGGGATATGGGTCTTTGCGCCGATTCGAGCGCCAACGACCATGTCAAAGTCATGGCGACTCTCAAGAATCTCGGGGATATGCACATTGGGGTAGGTGCCGTCGGCATCCGTGATCAGGATCCAAGAGTACCGTGCGGCTTCAATCCCGGTCTTGAGCGAGGCGCCGTAACCTTGATTACGGGAATGAGACACCATCCGAAGCAGGTCATCCAGATAGGGCTCAATCAGCTCTGCTGTGCGATCCTTGGACCCGTCGTTGACGATGATGACCTCGAGCGGAACGTCGAGATTGAGCTTTCGGAGTTCATCTTTGAGTTCCGAGAGCGTGGGACCGATTCCCTTCTCCTCATTGTAGGCGGGAATCACGATGGATAGGCCTTCGGTGGCCATCAAGTGATCGTCTGCCCCAACATCGGCTGTCATATTCGGATTGTGAGTCTGTGTTGCCATGCGTCCTCCAACGGGGGCGCGTTCTAACACGGTCAGTAGCGATCGTCACGCACGAGCACAAACCATGCGTTCATCGGCTTTTTTTTGTATGCACGGCCGATCGTTACGTGGCTAGAAACGCGGCGAAGACGGTCAACCATGCCGGCGTATACCAGGTGTCCGAGCCTCGACTCATTGGGCATGATCGGTGGCCAAGCGTCAGGTTTTTCGCTTGGGATTTCGCGGTAGTCGACAAAGAACTCGCCGGAAGCCTCGTCCTGATATGCGATATAATAACCCGGCGTAGTGAGCTTCCAGAAAGGCGCATGGTTGTAGCCGATCGCGCGATTGGGCTCGAGCGTGGACGGGCGGCAGAAACGCTTCTCGAAGTGGCGGAATGCCGGAAGGGTGTTGGTCCCGACATGGATGACTTCCCGAAGCGGATCATGGGTCGGAACCATCTGTTCAAGACTCACTTCACGGCCCTCGGCGGCATCAAAAAGACGTCGTTGGAGCTTTCCGCTGAAATGCCGCGTTGCTGTGACGCGCTCGTCGTGGGTCGCCTCGTCAAAGGCGACTTCCAGCGCATTGATGTCAATCGAGGGTTGGTTCATCAAACCAAGAATCTTCGTGAGTGCATCGGACATTTGGAATTCCTTCTAGCGAGTCGGTTTTGGGGAAAGTAGGAAAGTTCCTAACTTCGCGCAAGGCCTTGCCGACATTCCGATGAGCCTCTAGAGTGCCGCCCGTCGGGGAACCCGGTTTAAATCCGGGACGGACGCGCCACTGTGATCGACCATGTCGATGCCAAGAGCCACCGCGAACACTCGTGGGAAGGCGGCAAAGACCCGAAGGCAATCTTCGAAGTCGTCAGTCAGGATATCCGACTCAATAAAACGTGCACGCTCTTCGCGAGAAGAGAGCGAGGCCGCTATGCGAACTTTCATCGGCCTCATTCTGGCCATCCACGTGCCCCTTGCGGCATTGGCCGCCGAACCGAACGAGTCGGTAACCACCCACGCACAGCCGCTTCCCGACGCCCGAGTTCCATCGGGATTCATCAGTGACGTTGACGTTCAAGGCAGGTTTCTGGACGGCCAAGGCGTCGCAGACGGTTTGACTCAGATCCCGGGCGTCTCCCTTCAGCACCAATCAAGCCTCGGGCAGCCTGTTTTTGCTCGAATTCGTGGGGGCAATCCGCGGCAAATGACCGTGAGCCTCGACGGCTACGAAATCAGCGCTCCGTTTGGCGCGGGCTTTGATTTGGGGGGGCTCACGCTTTCGGGAGTGGACCAGATACGGGTTTACCGAGGCGCGGCGGCGATCGTGAACGGTGCGGGCGCTTTGACCGGGGCCTTGGATCTACGTTCTTCGACCCGCAAAAAACCGGGCTTCAGCCGCCGTGCCGGGGTCTTGCTTGGAAGCTACAGCACACGCGGCCTAACGGTGGACGGCGATTTCGCCAACCAAACCTCGGCTTTTCGCGTGTCGGCGCAAGCCCGTGAGTCCCTGGGGGATTTTGAGTTCATCGACCCGCAGGGAATCAAACACACGCGGGTCAACAACGGACATCGCCGGGTGGGCGTGATGGCCACGGGTGAGCGAGCTTTGGGAGCGCGGGCCAAAGGTAGAGTGACGGCCTTATGGGATGCGGGAACACGGGGCGCTGCGGGGCCAAGCGAGTTTCAGCAGCAACTGTCTCAGGCAAGCATTGAGGATCAGCGTGTCGTAGCCACAGGACGAACCGACCAACGCAGCACACTCGATTTGGGATCGTTGAGCATCGATACGCACCAGCAGGTGGGCTCCCAATGGCGGTCGATGACCTACACGAATCCCTCCAGCCTGCTTGGGAGTACGCCGATTGTGAACACCTCTGATTTCTCGAGCCTGTCGGGAATCGCTGGGGCAGCCGGCTACATGGGTGGACTGAGTTTTCGGCTTCAATACGAGGGCACTCACGCAGAATATCAGGCCGACGAATCGCGTTCTGGGCGGGTTTCATCACGGATACAGGCCAAGCGAACAGAGAATGCTCTGGCAGCATCGGCCGAGTACACCACCGATGTGTGGAGCCTTATGGCAGGGCTCAGAACCGAGATCCTGAGCGGGTCTCGTGATGAATCCGCGGTGTTGCCGTCGGTTGGCGTGGCCTGGAGCCCCGCAGCTTGGTTTTCGGTGCGCTCAAATGTGGCGCGAACCTATCGGGCACCGGATTTCGACGAGCTTTATTTGGACTTAGAGACCGTGCGCGGCAATCCAAATCTGCACTCCGAGCGAGCCTGGACGATGGACGTTGGCCCCGAGATTTCGGGCTCAAGATGGCACGCAGGAGCAGCCTATTTCGAAAATCGCATGAACGCCGTGATTCTGTTTCTGCCGGTTTCGAGCACCGTGATCGAAGCCACGAATCTGGACGGCGTCACCTCCCGAGGTTTGGAATCATGGGCGGACTGGAAATTAAGCCCACAGCTGTCGCTGGCAGCGAACTACACGCTCACGAGGTCATATCGCAATGACAGCGAGGACCAGGTGCCTCATCAACCGATGCACGAAGGCCGAGTGGGGACAAGGATTAGCCCCATATCGTGGTTGGATTTGAGCGCCGAACTCCACGGGCATTCCCAGACGAATCTCGACAATTTTGGAAACCTGAAGGCCCCCGGATGGGTGAGCGTGGATGCCGGTCTTCAACTGAAAACAGACCTCGGATTGAGTCTGGGAGTCTCGGCTCAAAACCTCGTCAACGACCGTTCAAGAGTTGACGGACTTCAGCAGCCTTTGCCCGGACGAAGCGTCTACATGTCCCTCCAAGTCGCGGAACAGCCATGAGAAGTATCGCGCTGATAAGCGTCATTTTGTCGAGTGTGGTCTGGGGTTGCAGTGCCGACGTGCCTGGCATCCCAAGCGGTCCGGAAGGGCCTGCCGCATGTTTAGATGGACCGCTGGCCGCAGGTTGGTCAGGCCCCGAAAAGGTCGCCGTCACCGGTCCGGCAGTCAACGTCCTGCATGAATTCGAGGGGGATATCCTGATGGTGGTGTCTCAAGACAACACGTTGATTCGTTACAGCCCCATGACGGGTCGAACGTCGCTCTTTGCCGACCTCGGCAACGATCGAGGCCCTTACGATTTAGCGTTCGACGATGAATTCATCTTCGTCACAAATTACCTGTCCAGCTCGGTGAGTGTGCTGGACCGAAACGGCGGATTGATTCGGGAAATTGAGAATCCAAATTTCGACGGCCCCTCGGGGGTTGCCGTCAGCGATCGGGCTCTTTACGTCTCGAACGTCGACTATCTTGGCTTAGAGGAAGGCTACGGGGACGGGCATATCACCGTGATCGACCGCAGTGATTTTTCTATTTTGGGCGAAATCAGCACCGCCGCAAAAAACCCCCAATACCTTACGATGCATGACGGCGACCTTTTTGTGTCCGACACCGGGGCGTTTGGGTTTGATGATCTCGGGGCCGGGGCTACATCAGACGGGGCCATCGAGCGATGGACCGAAGAAGAAGACCTGCTTCAGCCCACCCGAGCTGTGGCTGTCCTGCCCGTCGAAACCCCCTCGCGAAGCGCAAGTCCCGGAAGACCCGCCTTCGTGAACGGGAAGGCTTACGTGGCAAGTGCAAGTGCGCCGGAAGTTTATGTCTTGGATCTGGGTTCATTTGAGTGGGTTCGTGGTGTCGAAAACCCAATCGTTCTTTACGCAACGGATAGAGACGCGTTGCATCATATCGTAACGGACGGACAGGTCGTTTACGTCTCGGCATTCAACGAAGATACGATCTCGCGCATTGACCCGTCTTGCGATGAGATGCTCGGCGAGCCCATCGCCGCAGGGTTTGACGAACTGCTAGAGGGCGCACATTCAATGGTCGCTGTAAAAACAACCGACGGGACTGATTTGTTTGTGGCTCTTAGCCTCGCAAACTCTTTGGTCCGTATTTCCTTTCAATGAGACTTTAAAAATGAGTGAAGAAAAAACATTCCGCGATCCTGAAATGGCGATAAACCGCGTGTACACACGCAAGGGCGACGCTGGAAAAACGAGCCTGGTCGGCGGTCAGAAGGTGGCCAAGAGTGCACACCGCATTGAGACGTACGGCACCGTGGATGAGCTGAATTCGTTTGTGGGCGCGGCCCGGCTAAGCGTCTTGGAAAACCATCTAAAAGGTCCCGAGAAAGAAGGGTTTGCCGAGCTTGGTGAGACTTTTTTGCGGATCCAGCACGAGCTTTTTAATCTGGGCTCCATTCTGGCGACACTGCCCGAAGACGTTGGGGAGTTCATGCCCCGCGTGACCGCGAAAGACGTCGAGGCCCTTGAGGCCAGCATCGACAAATTTAATGCGAACCTGCCGCCGCTGCGTTCGTTTGTGTTGCCGGGCGGAAATCGGCTCAGCGTTGAGCTGCACCAGTGCAGGACCATATGCCGACGAGCGGAGCGTTTGGTCGTTGCTCTGGATGCGGAAGAGCCCACGGATCCTAATGCGTTGGCGTACCTGAATCGCCTAAGTGACGCTTTTTTTGTATGGAGTCGTTGGGCCGCGGTGCATGGCGGTGCAGAAGAAGTCTTATGGCAACCGAATAAGTCGGCTGGCGCTGCAAAATGATCCACGACATTGCCATCATAGGTTCCGGTCCATCAGGTCTTTCGCTTGGTGCGAACCTGAGCGCGCGCGGTCTAGATGTGGTGATCTTTTCCCCGGACTATTACGGTAAGTGGAAAAATAATTATGGCGTTTGGCTGGACGAGCTTGGGGAGTGGGATCTTCCTGAGGGACTGGCCGAGGTCTGGAGCGCGCCGCGGGTCAAATTTGATTCCCTGGAGCTGAGCCTGAATCGGGCCTATGCGCACCTTGATAACAACGTAATCCAGGATGCGTGGCGTGACAGGCTTAGGTCAGCCACGGTTCATGAGGCGAAAGTACACACGGTGCGTCACGACGCGAACGACTCGACCCTTGTCACCGATGCCGGAGAGTTTCGGGCGAGAGTGGTCATCGACGCACGTGGCGCCTCGACGCCCAAGGGGCATTTTGTCGCCGCTCAGACGGCCTATGGGGCGCACCTCCGTCTCGAAGGCGATCCCCTTGGAGGGGCGGACATGATGTTGATGGATTGGCAGGATGCTGGTCTTTACGACGTCCCTTCCTTTCTTTATGGCATGCGTCTTGGCGACGTCTACTTTCTGGAAGAGACCGTCCTGGCGAGTCGACCGCCTATGTCGATCGACAAGCTTCGACAGCGACTCTTTCAGCGGCTGGAACGCATGGGCGTGCGCGTGGTTGAGGTCATCGACGAGGAGCGATGTTTCATCCCGCTGGGCCTGCCCGTCCCTCCCCCTGATCGAAACCTCGCCATTGGAGCCGCCGCGAGTTTTATCCACCCCGCCACGGGATATTCGGTGGGAAGAAGTCTTGCGACCGGACTGGAGCTGGCGGTCATGCTCGAGGCTCGATGGCAGGACGAGATCGACACCTTGACCGACGCCGCATGGCAGGTGATTTGGCCCGACCGTGCACGAGCCACGCGGCGATTCTACGAACTCGGCCTCGAAGTGGTTCTGAAACTCGAGCCCGAAAAAATACCGGAGTTTTTTCTACGGTTTTTTCAATGTCCCGAGCCGCTCTGGAAAGGCTATCTGTCGGATACAGGCAGTGTCGGTGACGTGGCACAGCTGATGTGGCGTGTTTTTCGAAACGTCGACGCAGACATGAAATGGCAGTTGGCACGGCACGCAAGTATGGCGGCGCTTCTGCGGCGCCCAAGTTCCCATAAATAAGCTTGTTCACTGTATAACGTCTATTGTACCTTCGGGTCATGGCAAGTGTATTGGTGGCATGGATAAACGACAGGGACCTTGAGGCTGCGGGCCCAGGTGGCATGGTCGAGAGTCGAATTCGACGCGTCGTTGCAGACGAGTTCTACGCGCGCGTTTATCTTTTTTCTGCGTCCAAAAAAACCGGTCGAACGGTCAAGAAATGGCTCTCATCGATGGTGGCGACGCCGATCGAATTTGAGCGGGTTAGAGTCATTAACCCCTACGACTACAACGAGGTGTGGGAATCCACACTTCAGGCGTTGACGGACTGCCGCCAGCACATGGACGAAGACGAGATCGAATGGAGCTTCCTGCTGGGAGGCGACTCGGCCGTCATGGACGCCGTGATGATTCACCTTGCCCATACCGAACTCCAGGCTGAACTTCTCCAGTGGTCCAAGTCTGCCGGTCTTCAGGTCATCGACGTTTCGCAAGGCCATTTTCCTAGCTCGAACCAGAATCCGGCGATCGCGAAAGGCTTCGAACCCGTCACCGTCTTTAACGCCGCTGCAAACCTAGAAGTCATCGAGCACGGCTCGCCTGAGATGACGCGGGTGCACGCACAAGCCACACGATTGGCCGCCTTAGACATACCTGTTTTGGTGACCGGCGAGACGGGGACGGGTCGGGAGCTTCTGGCGAGGGCGATTCATAAAGCGTCCAGCCGAACCGGTGCGTTCGTCGCGATGGACTGCGAATCGCTGGAGCCCGACGAGCAGGCCGACGCGCTTTTCGGAGCAACGGGCTTACTCAAGCAGGCGGCTGGCGGCACCTTGCTTTTGGATTCCGTGGACCACCTGGCAGGCTCGGTTCAAGCCCTATTGCACCGTGCTGTCCGCGATGGGCAGACCACATCGATTCGAGGTCCGGTTGACGTGCGGCTCATGGCCACTGCGACAGGCACGCCTTCGCAAATTCTCGATTCGGGTAAGGTGCGTGAAGACTTCTTCCACTGCATCGCGATTGGGTTGATCCATGTCCCGCCACTCAGGCAGCGACCGGCAGATCTGGAGCCGTTTGTGGCTCGAGTGCTGGTGCGCATTACCCATGAGATGAAAGGTGAACGCACGCTCTCGGAGGCTGCTCAGGCTATGATTGGCCAAAGGACCTGGCCCGGGAACCACCCGGAACTCGAAGCGACTCTGCGACGGGCTGCCGTGTTGACCGACCATGTGATCGACGTGGAGCACCTCGAGGCCTCCATTTTCGAGGCCGGTGAAATTCGTTTGGATTTGCCTGCAGAGTTCGACATTCAGAAGAAGCTCGACGACGTGGCTCGGCACTATGTCAGTGAGGCGTTGACGCTCAATGATGGTAATAAAACAAAAGCGTCCAAGATGCTTGGCCTGAACAACTATCAAACGCTCACCAACTGGATGCGCCGGCTTGATGTCGGTGAATCGTTATGAGTGGATTATCACGGGTGTGTCATGCCGGCTGAAGACTCAAAAACACCCCAGAAGTCACCATTCATCGATTGGTTTCAGGGCGCCGTTCTGGCTGACCGATACCTCGAGACTGTGCTCGCCGATTGGAAAAATACACTTCTTCTGATCGTGCAGGCGCCCATCCTGGCGGCGCTTGCCGTGCTGGTTTGGCAAAATCTGGGGAAAGCGACCAATTCTCTTTATTTTGTCATGACGTTGTCTGCGCTGTGGCTGGGTTGCATGGATGCCTGTCGTGAAATCGTGAAGGAACGTTCGCTCTTCCTTCGCGAAAAAATGGTCAATCTGAACGTCGCCTCTTACGTGTATTCGAAGATTCGCGTGCTGAGCTTGCTCAACGTCGTTCAGGTGGTGCTTTACGCGGCGATTCTCCATAAGTTTTTGGACACTCGAATCCCAATCGGATGGGTGATCATTAATCTGTTGGCCACGACATTATGTGGGACGTGTCTCGGATTGTTGATCTCGGCCGCCGTGGATCGCAGCGACTACGCCGTTGGCCTAGTCCCACTGGTGATCCTCCCGCAGATTCTGTTCAGCGAATTCGCGATCGCAAAAGACGATTTCGAGGGACTGAGCGAATGGATCTACCGAATGATGCCTTCGCGCTGGGGCTATGACAGCCTGATCGAATTCGCATCGACCGAGAACAAGATCGTCTCGGCGGTAGGACACCTGATTCCGCTTTTTCTGTTCTGCGGCATCTTCCTATTTCTGGCCTGGGTCATCCTGCGTCGCCAGTCGTATGCGTCGACCTGAACGGTCTGGCATGAAACGAAGCGCTTGGCACATCTAGCCATTCGCATTAAAAGCTGCATCCCCTTTCAGTCTTCGACATCCAACGCGCCGTGAATCTAAAAGACGACATCCACCGTATCAGCGGTCTGGTCAGGCCTGAGCGCGGTCGCTACGGACTGGGCTTGCTGGCGCTCTTTGTCGTGAATCTGAGTGACGTGATTGCGCCACTCTTCACGGCTCTGGCGATCGAACTTACGGAAGCGTCACTGACGGGCGGTGACGCCCTGACCCCAACGCCGCTCGCGCTGGTTGGTCTGAAGGCCGCTGATTTTTCAATCGTCGCCGCTGTGGTCATCTATTTTGTGCTGCAGTTGATGGCGAGCCTTTTTCGCTATCCGATGTTGATGAAGATCGCTGTTCCCTCGCACCAAATTGGGCAGAATCTGCGGCGCGCATTGGCCAACAAACTGCTTGGGCAGACTCAGGCTTGGTACGACGGTAAAAAGTCGGGTGACCTGATGTCTATCGGGACCGCCGACATCATGGCAGTACGCATGATGTTGGGACCAGGGATCATGGTCGCAGCCGATACTTTCATGTTGGTGTCCCTTGTTTTGATCGTCCTTGTTTCACTTTCGTGGAAGCTGACTTTGATCGCGCTGATCCCGGTGCCGTTCATCTACGCCATCACGAATCGGCTCTCGCACGCGGAATTCAAAGGGTTTGAGCGCGTGCAAGAGGACCTCGGTGTGATGACCGAGCGCGTTCGTGAAAGCTACGCCGGAATTCGAATTATCCAGGGTTATGCGCGCGAGGAGCACGATCGGAAACGCTTCGCCGATTATTCTCAACGCCATTTCGACAAGAACCTCAAGCTGGCTCGTGTGCGTGCTGCATTCGATCCCACTCTGGATCTGATGCTCGGCGTTTCCACCTCGCTCGTGTTGGTCTTTGGTGGCATCGGGGTCGTGCAAGGTTCCGTGACCCTGGGCTCGTTTGTGGCGTTTCTGTTTTTGATTCGTTACCTGTCGGGCCCCATGATTGGGCTTGGTTGGTCCATCTCGCTCTTCCAGCGGGGACGCGCATCGCTGCATCGAATCGATGAATTGCTGGATGCGCCGATCTCAATCGAGGATGGCACCAAGACGTTGGAATCTCCAGTGGGCCAAATCGAGGTGCGAAGCCTTACATTCGCCTACCAAGGGCCGCGCGTTGACGAAGAAACGACCGAAACACGGGGCAATGGCCCCGTGCTTTCCGACATTTCATTTCAGGTGGAATCGGGCAAGACGTTGGGCGTTTTTGGACCCGTTGGGAGCGGAAAAACGACCCTCGTTTCGCTGCTGACACGCCTCTATGACCCTCCTAAGGGCTGCGTATTCATTGACGGCGAAGACGTTCGAGACCTCAAGCTCGAGAATTTGCGAACCCACGTTGTGCTGGCTCCACAAGAGACCTTCTTGTTCAGCACAACGGTTGAAAGAAATATCTCTCTTTCCAACCATGAAGCCGAAGTCGAAATCGGCCGTGTTGAAGAGCTGGCTCGCCTGGCGCACCTGCACAACGACGTCGCCGCTTTTCCCGAGGGGTATTCAACCTTGCTGGGCGAAAAGGGCGTCAATCTGTCAGGTGGGCAACGTCAGCGGCTGGCCATTGCGCGGGCGATCGGCGCCAATCCACGCGTGATTATTCTTGATGACTGCTTGAGCGCCGTGGACGCCACCACCGAAGAAAAAATCCTTGAGAACCTACGCGAGATCCTCTCGGGTCGCACAGGAATCATCGTGTCGCACCGGGTTCGAGCCGTCGAGAAATGCGACGAGATCATCGTGCTGGAAGGCGGAAGGATCACCGCGCGAGGCAGCCATGAGGCGTTGCTGGCCGCGGGGGGTTATTACGCGCAGATCGCCGATGAGCAGACGCGCGACGATTCCTCCGGAGCGCTTTCATGACGAAACCGCTGTCCAAAATTGAACGTGAAGCGCTCGAGATCGCGAAGGATCCGGTGCTCAGGAAAATGCTCGACGAGGAACGTGTCGAATCCGAGGAAGTGGACCTCGCCTTGCTCTGGAGACTGGTTCGATATCTGGGGCCTCATAAGGGTGTGGCGAGCCTGAGCGTGTTCCTGAGCCTGGTCGAGTCGTTTTTGATGACGTTGCCGGCCTACATTGTCGGACTGGCTCTTGACCGTGCTCAGGGCGGAACGCAACGAAAGGCGCAGGTCTTTGATCAGGCCCTTGATGGCGTGGCAAATAAGCTCGCGACGTATTCGGATCTTGGCACACCCCAAACCCGCGTCATCGCGGTGTTCGGATTGATTCTCTTGAGCGTTTGGTGTGTCCGTTGGGTCAGTGCGATGGGAACAACCTTCATCGTTCAAAAGCTCGGTCAACAGGTGGTGCACGACCTTCGCGTGGATGTTTTTAATCATATTTCGGGTCAGGGACTTGAGTACTTCCATAAAAACCCTGTGGGGCGCCTGGTGAACCGCACCACTTTTGACGTGCAGGCGCTCTCCGAGTTGTTCTCGGATGCCTTCGCGCAAGGGATGCGAGATTTGATGTTCGTCACGGTTTTGACCGCGGTGATGTTGAGTCTGGATGTGCAGCTGGCGGCGGTCTTGATCTTGTCGTTGCCGCTCCTGGTGCTCGTTGCGCTGGCCTATCGGAAACTTGCCCGACCGTCTTTACGGACCATGTCTGCGGTGCAGTCGCGGATGAATGGCTGGTTGGCCGAGAACATCTCCGGCATGCGCGAAAATCAACTCTATCGACGCGAACCTAGACGCCGGGCGGAGTGGTTTTCGCTGACTGAGGCGCATCAGACGTCGATCTATCGCGTCATTCAGGCCTGGGGATTTTTGAGGCCCGGGATGATGATCATCAGCGGGGCGGCGACTGCGGCAGTGCTCGGGTTAGGGTACGAGAGGGTCAGCGCCGGTCTGATTTCGGTCGGTGTTTTGGTCACTTTCCTGGAGTACACCTCAAGGATTTGGGTTCCGGTTCGTAACCTGACCGAAAAGTTCAACGTGATCCAAACCGCCCTGACAGCGGGCGAGCGGGTCTTTGATGTGCTGAACACTCCGACGACCATGAGCGATACGGCTTCCGTGGATACGAAGCTCATCGTGCACCAGGGAGCCATTCGTTTCCAAGACGTGGTGTTCCACTACCCAGGCACAACCGAAGAGGTGCTCAAAGGCATCAATTTCGAAGTTCGGCCCGGCGAAATGATCGGGTTGGTCGGCGACACAGGTGCTGGAAAATCCACGATTATTCAACTGCTCTCCCGCTTCTACGACGTCAACTCGGGCCGGGTTTCGATCGACGGCCACGACGTCAGAGATTATTCGCTCTCGAAGTTACGCTCGGGCGTTGCGCTGGTTCCCCAGGATGTCGTGATTTTCGCAGGGACCGTTCGAGAGAACATCACGCTTGGCGCCGACTACTCCGACGATGAAGTCATGGGCTGCATTCGAGCTGTATGCGCAGAAGACCTTGTCGAAAGGTTCGAGGAGGGTCTTGACCACGTATTCGACGAAGGTGGCAGAACTCTGAGCGCTGGCGAACGACAGCTCATTAGCTTTGCGCGAGCGCTGCTGGTCAATCCCCCGATTTTGGTGCTCGATGAGGCCACAGCGAGCATCGACACCCGCACAGAAACGAAGATTCAACAGGCGCTCGCAGAGTTAACGGCGGGACGAACCACGGTCGTCATCGCGCACCGTTTGAGCACCATCCGCGATGCTGATTCAATTCTAGTTCTGCGAAAAGGAGCGATTCTAGAAGAGGGGAATCACGATATTTTGATGGCGAAAAATGGTGAATATGCCGCGCTCTATCGAGCCCACACGGCCTGATTAATCGGGATAAAGGCGCCGCACAATATTTCCGGTTTTTAGATTTTCCATCTCATATTTTTTTGTCAGATCTAAAACAACGAATCGTTTTTCGTGCCGTAAAGCTCCAAAAATCACGACACAAACCTGATTATTTTGTTCAAAAAAGATGCCTTTTTCGTCGCGGTCATGACCGTGTACGACAAAGCGTAAATCTGCGCCTGGGCTGGATAATCTACGCAGCATGGCCTCTGTATCTGATTCAGACTGGCCGTAAGCCGTGATAATATCACTCACCAAATCGAAGCCCTGAGAGCGCGGGCCCAAGAACGCAAAATCGATTTCGTTCAACGCTTCGAGGCTTGGTATTTTGGCGGGCGAACCGTGACAAAGCAGCGCCCCACAAGGTGTTGCAATCGCCAGATACGACTCGTGAATTAGAACGTGCATGGCCCGAATTTCCGAGAGACTCATGGTCGACTCGAGGTGTTCAGCTTCGTCCACATGAAATTTCCGAGTGCGCGGACCACCGACATGAGCCCACTCGTGATTTCCGATCACAAAAAAGACTTCGTCTGGGAACCGATGCTCCAGCGCGATGACCTCGGCGACGATTTCTCGGCTCTGGTCTTCGTAGTCATAAAGCGTCGGATTCCGAGCACGCGCGCTGCCATCCGGCCCATGCACAACGTCTCCAAGAATCACCCAATAGGCGTGCGCATTGGCCTCTCGCAATTCAAGATAGTGGCGAGTCAGTTGTCTGAAATCCTCAAGGTTTCCATGCAAGTCGGTGCTCACCAGCACCTTACCCTTCGCGGGTAATTCAACATATCGACTCATTCTGCTCCAAATCGGCCCCGAAGAACCAGTAAGTGTGCGTAGGCAAATTCGCGAGGCGAAGATGCAAATAGATTTTCGGAATGTTTGACCGCCTCTTCGAAATCATCGGACATGGTTTCCTGCACGGCGATCGCCCAAGGGGTGTAGGGATCCAGATGTCCCAGAAGAAGTTCTAAATCAGTGATCCGTCCCAGCCTCTTCGCGAGCAAACCAAGGTCCTCCTCAACGGGCACCGCAAGCGAATTTGCCGATGCAATGGCTTCGATCACGTAACGAAGCTCCTTGGTTCTCTTTCGAAAATCATGGATTTCTTTAGGTTTGGGGATTTGCATCGCGGTCTTTCTTCGGCGACGACAGCGTCGGTAGAGATTCCTCGTGCCCTTTTGCAAATCACGCACGCTCAAGTCCTGAGGAAGCAAGCCGTCGAGTCGTTGGACTTCTGTTTCTAGCTGCATGGCTGCCTGCACAATTCTCGCATGGGCGTCGAGATGCACCTCGGGTTGGCTCGAAGGAAAGAGGCGCTCAAATTCGCCGGGCTGCGCGAGGTTCCTGACGCTCTCTGCGATCGTTTCGATCACGTGGGCGTCACGGAGTGGATTCGTGATTTGAAATACCTCCCGCAGGTCGTTTCGAAGCGGTCGGAAATCCACGTCGCGCCTTGAATCCTGAAACCAACGGACCATCGACCGTATGCGCCGAAGCGATTTTCTAAACTCGTGTACCGCCACTTCGATATCGGGCTCTTCGGTCTGGCTTTGGGCGTAATCGGCGACGTCTTGCACGGCAGCGAGCAATGCGGTGCGAACGACCAGAGCATCACCAAACGCGAGCGTTGAGTTCCCAACCATAAAAGTCCCATCAAGTTTTTTGCGAAAATGCTGCGTCATCTTACCCGGACAATACCTTGAGGTGCAAACATCCCTTTCTCGGGATAAAACGCCTCAATGACCACTCGACACCAAATCGCTCAGGCTTTAGTCGAAAAACTGCTCTCCGCCGAAGGCCAGAAGGCGGTGGTCCTTGATGGATGGTCCGCCGAGATGGTCCGCGCTGGTTTTCAGCTGCACTCACGGACATGGAACATTGACGCGATGGCCAGCGAGGTCCTGCGTGAGGGCATCGCTCGGGCGCGGCTCCCGCGCTCAGTGGCCCATCTTTGGCCCGCCCTGCCCGGGGCTGGCATCACACCGCTGCTCTACTCCTACCTTGCAGGTATCCCAGACGTACGGTTCAAGGCATCGCGACGGGGACAGAATTTTGGCCGATTTGTCGATGAGATGAACGTGCCTAGTTTGCGCTCAGGGGCTTTCGAGGATGCCGAGGTCGTCGTTGTCAGTGGCAGTGACGACACGATCCGAGCGGTGCAGGCTCAAGCCACAGGCCGGGTGGTCGGGTATGGACACAAGGTGTCTTTTTCAATCACGGATGCAAAATCCGACGCCGCTGCCCATGCCCAAGACGTCGTGATGTGGCGACAGCAGGGCTGTTTTTCACTGAGAGGCATCGTGTTCATTGGAAGTGCGCAAGAATCGCGAGATTTTTGCACCTCTCTTGCAACACAAATCGGTCATTATGAGGCGTCTTGGCACGTTGAGCCCACTGAGCTCGATCTGCAACAACGGGCTCAGGCGCTTGGCGTGGCGGAGTTCAGGGCGGAAATCTTCCGAGCCGGAAATGGATTTGTAGAACTCGGTGAAGCGCCGATCGATGGCGTCTGGCGGGCGCCGTTGGCCGTGCAGGTCAAACGTGTGGATTCGCTGCGCGAGGTCAAAGAGGCTGTTGCGATTCCGCATCAACATGTTCAAGGGATCTCGACCAATCTGGCGATTGCGTCATTGGCTCATGGGCTCGGGGCAACCAGAGTCTGTAGGCCCGGTGAATTACAGGCTCCTGAAGCCGAATGGCGGCACGACGGGCTCCCCAATATTGGTGTCCTCGCAAGGTAAATAAGCAATTCATTTTTTGATGCCAGAGGGCGTCCAACTCATAGGTGGAATCATGCGCTGGCAAGGTGGAAGACGAAGTTCAAACGTCGAAGATCGACGTGGGTCGAAAGGTAAAGTCGCAGTCGGGGGTGGAATCGGAACCATCGTCCTGGTCCTGCTCGGGCTCTATCTAGGCGACGCCTCGATGGTTCAGCAGGCACTCACCAATGCCCCAACGCAAAACTCAGGCCCGGCAAGCAACGATCCGGAGCAAGAGAAGCTCAAGGAATTCACGTCGGTCGTGCTTGCCGACACCGAAGACACCTGGAAGCCGCTCTTTCGCGACATGGGAAAGACCTACGTGGAACCCAAGCTCGTGCTCTTCACGGGCGAGGTCAGGTCCGCATGTGGACTGGCCGACGCTGCAGTGGGCCCTTTCTATTGCCCAGGCGATCAGAAGGTCTATTTGGACATGAGTTTCTATGCCGACCTGAAAAATCGATTCAAGGCGCCGGGCGACTTTGCGCAGGCCTACATCATTGGCCATGAAGTCGGACATCACGTTCAGACGCTCCTGGGGATCTCGGGCGATCTTCATCAAGAAAAAGCAGGCAAATCAAAGGCGATGCAAAACGAGATTTCAGTGCGACAGGAGCTTCAGGCCGACTGTTTTGCAGGCGTATGGGCGCATCACGCGAGCCGCGTACGGAATCTATTGGAAGCCGGAGATATCGAAGAGGGACTCGGTGCCGCCACCGCGATCGGCGACGATCGTTTGCAAATGCAGGCGCGTGGGTACGTGACCCCCGATTCGTTCACTCACGGAACTTCTGCTCAACGGGTGAAATGGTTCAAGATTGGCCTTGAAACCGGCGAAGTCAAAGCTTGCGACACGTACAGCGGCGGGATTTAGGAAACGAGTCGAAGCGGGTTGGTGCCAAGGCGAAACGCTGCCACAGCTTCATCGGGAGTGGCCTCAGTCAGCCACGTATTCGAAGGTTGGATCGACATCACCGGGGCACGTTTGCAGTTGCCAGTGCATTTGGTGTTCACGATCAGAGTGTCACGCTGAAGCCCGAGTTCTTTGGCGCAATCCTTGACGGCTTTGGCGAGTTCTTTTGAGCCCTGCTTCTTGCAGTCCTTTCCCTGACAGATCATCACGATGTGTTTTAGGTCATTAAGATTGCGAGCCATCAGCACCTCCAGAAGTCTCTCGACTCCCGGAGGATACCATTTTGATAATGACTTTCAATACCATTTGGAAAGAAGGCCGCTTATTTCTTTTTAAGGGCTTTTTCGCGGGCGAGAACTTTGTTCACAAACGCTTTCTCGTCTTTGGAGAGGTCGGACTGTTTGAAGCTCTTGCGAGGGTAGTAATAACGCTGTTTTTCGAAGTGTTTTTGAAGGTCTTCGTCTTTAAAAGTGTAGCCATGCAATGCAAATACAGTGTTGCGAAGAACGCGTAGTTCCGTGGCGTTAAGTTTCTCCAACTCGGTCGATTCGAGGCCCGAAAACTCCATACTTCTAAAGTGCTTGCGGCTCAAAAAACATCCTTCAACATCCGTTTTTGGTGCAAAATCTTTGAGATCCCAGCGCAGAGCGGGCCCAGCCTCTGCCTTGTCCAAACGATAACCTGGGGGCGTGATGACACCGTCCCCAGAGCCGCATGGAATCGAATCGTCGTCGCCAAGGATATCGATCTGCGATCGCCCAATTTTTCCGCCCTTCCACATGCCACCGGTCATCAAAATATAATTCGGAATAATATGTCCGCTGGAATCTGCGGTGATCCCCTGCCGGTATTTGTTGACGACTTTGATCGTCTGGCCTGGTTTGAACTTCATCGGCCACACGTAGGCCCACTGGTAGTACAGGTCGGGGTGTTTTTCGTTGAGTTTGACCTCTTGTTTTTTGAACTTCGTGGAAACCCCATCGATCGTGTTCGAAAAGTCCCAGACCATAGGATCATTGGGCTTCAGCTCTTTAGAGCCTTTGGGTTGAGCTAGCTCCGTCTCCTCGTCCACGACATAGAACGGAAACCCCATCGTAAGTTCTACGGGCTTGTCGCTCGTGTTTTTGAAGGAAAACTCAACGCTGATATCCCATGAATTCTGCTTAGAGTTCTGCTGAAGAATCACGTGTTCTTCCACCATTTCGACTTCTGTCGTCTGGATAGGAAACAGGTTACCAGGCGTTCCGCCCCAAGCCGTGTCGTTGGCCGACGCCAGAGTAGGGATTAGAAATAAGATGAGGCCTAAGATACGAATCACTAAATTCTCCATTATTTTGAACAAAAAAAAGTTCTATTTCTTCAGCGCTTTTTCGCGTGCCAGCACGAGTTTCACGAAAGCGCGTTCTTCTTGGTTAAGGTCCGAGTTTTTGAAGTTTTTTCGAGGGTAATAGTAGCTCTGCTTTGCAAAGTGCTTTTGCAGGTCAGGACTCTTGAAGGAGTAGCCGTGGAGCGCAAAAACAGTGTTCCTCAAGACCCTTAGGTCTGCGGCGTTTAGGCCCTCGAGCTTGGTGTCTTGAAGGTCTGAAAACTTCATGTTGCGGTAGGTATTTCGACTCATGAAACAGGCACGAACGTCAGTTTTTGGTGCAAAATTCTTTAGATCCCACCTCAACGTAGGCCCTGCCTCATTTCGTTCGAGGCGGCTGCCAGCCGGCGTAATCTCACCGTATTCCGAACCGCACGGCAGAGATGTTTCGTCTCCGATCACATCAATTTGGGAACGGCCGATTTTCCCACCTTTCCACATCCCACCCGTCATTAGAGTGTAATTGATGAAGAACTCCCCACCCGCACTGGCGGTGAGGCCCTGGCGGTACGTGTTGACGACTTTGATCGTCTGCCCGGGCTTGAACTTCACCGGCCAGACATAGGCCCATTTGTAGTGGAGATCAGGTTTTTTTTCGTTGAGTTTAACCTCTTGTTTCTTGAACTTCGTGGAAACCCCGTCGACCGTTGTCGAGAAGTCCCAGACCAAAGGGTCGTTGGCCTTAACAGGCTTAGTGCCCACGGGTTGGGCGAGGTCGCCTTCTTCGTCGTTCGCGTAAAACGGAAATCCCATCGTCAACTCGACGATTTTATCGCTGGTATTCTTGAACGAGAATTCAACGCTGACGTCCCAAGAGTTCTGTTTAGAATTCTGCTGAAGAATCACGTGTTCTTCCACCATTTCGACCTCGCTGGTCTGGATCGGAAACAGATTCCCAGACGTTCCGCCCCAAGCTGTGTCGTTGGCCGACGCCAGCGTGGGGACTAGAAATAAGATGAGGCCTAAAATGCGGGTCACTGAGTTCTCCGTGTATTTGAAACACCAATATTTACCAATTCATCATCAAGCTGCCTCGTCACGGCGAGGCCCGCCATTTTCAAGTCACCCCGAAGCGACCAAAGTGGGTGTTTAAAGGACGCCGGTCTATTTTTTTCGATCAAGAAATGCCCTACCCAGGCTGCCCCGTACCCAAGAATCGGCGCGAGAACCAACAAAGCCGGCTTTCGAGCGGCGACGGCCGCCCCAATGGTGGCGACGGCTGCGATCGTTCCGCCGACATGAAGCGCGCGGTTCGTAGGATCGCCGTGCTCATGAAGGTAATGCGGCCAGAAATCTTCGAATGACTCAAACTCTTCCTGACTCATAGTACCCTCGGTGCTGGTGTTTAACCGGTATCTTCTGACCGCTTGCGTTCCGTGGCAGGCCGGCCATACTCTATCGCATCAACGACTCTTTGGAGTGGAATATGCGTGAGTGGACCCTGATAGGACTCGTCATTTTGGGCGGAGCGTGCGGCGATGACAACATCATTACCGGCAATAACGATTCGAACAATACCACGACGAATAACGCCACAAATAACATCACCAACAACAGCACTAATAATATCATTGGTGTGGCATGTGAAACCAACGCGGAGTGCACGGCACCAGCCAATTCATGTCAGGGCGATGTGGCGGTTCAGTTCACTGGCGACGGCATTTGTGGAAGCGAAACCGGTGTGTGCAACTTCTTTTTTGTCACGCAACGCGTCGATTGCACCACCACGTTGCAAAGCTGCGAGGCCGGCGAATGTGTCGACAACGTCTGCACCACCAAAGTTTGTGATACGCCGGCCGACCGATGTGAGGGCACGACGGCTGTTTTCTACGGCCGAGCGAGCACCTGCGATGTGATGAGCGGCCAATGTGTCAATAACGAGGCCCGCGTGGATTGTGCGGCGCAGAGTGCTGAGTGCATCGGCGGCACGTGCGTCGGCGCATGTGTTGGAATCACCTGTGATGCGCCCCCTGCGGGCACCTGTGCTGGCTTGATGGCGACCTCCTATTCGAATCCAGGCACCTGTAATCCAGTCAATGGAACCTGTGCCTATGAGGCAGAAACCATCGACTGTGGGCTTACCGACAAAATCTGCAGAGCTGGCCTTTGCGTGGATTTTTGTGCCCCTAATCCCTGTGTCACCGCTCCGGCTGGAACGTGCGCTGGCACAGTGGCCAGTGCCTACACGGCTCCTGGCGTGTGCGATGAGGTCGCGGATTCATGCACCTACCCGCCCATGACCACCGATTGCGCCCTGACGGGCAAGCTCTGCGCAAATGGGCTGTGTGTGACTGACCTGTGCGCAAATGTCGCCTGCCTGCAGCCGGCGAACGTCTGTGACAATAATATGGCCAAGGTCTACAGCGGGGCCGGTATGTGCATGCCCGCAAATGGCATGTGTGATTTTTCGGGCGTGGAAGTCGTGACCGATTGCGGAGCCGACACCTGCATCAACGCCGCATGCGTGGATATCAGCGCCAATGCTGGTGATTTGACGATCACGGAGATCATGACGAACCCCGAAGCCGTCGCCGACACCGCCGGGGAATGGTTCGAAATCATCAACAACACCGCACGATCCATCAACGTCGACGGGCTGGTGTTGGAAAGCACGGGCGATACCGCTTACACGTTCGCGATTGGCGCACCGAAACTGATCGCTCCAAACGCCCGATACGTGTTTGGCATCAACGATGACAATCTGACCAATGGTGGCGTCACCGTGAATCAGAAGTACGTGGGCATTGTCCTGGACGCTGCGGATTCAATCACCTTGAAGAGTGGCGCGACGGTGATCGATACCGTGACGTGGGATATGACCTTCCCGATGACACCGGGGAAATCGATGACCTTTGGTAATCAGTACAACCCAGCCCTTGATGATAATGCGCTGGCAACGTCGTGGTGCGATGGCATCACCGCACTGGGAACGGATTTTGGCACGCCGGGTGCCGCTAACGACACCTGCCCCTGATCAGCGCTGTAAGAAGCATTGCAGGGTCTTCTTGATGCAGTAGTTCCCACCGAATTCATCGTAACAACACTTATCCGCAGTGATGCAGCTCCCGCAGGAAAGGTTGCGGAGGTTCCCACAGCTATCGACCGCTTGAGCCGACCCACATGAGTGGTTGTCGATCGAACACAGCTCTGCATCGCTTTCCGCGTCGCACACGCAGGTCACGCCGTTGCCTACGAAGCCCGGATTGCATTTGCATAGGAAACTGCCCGGTTTGTTCAAACAATGTGCGTTCACATCACAATTATCGGTGTGCGCAAGGCACTCATCGAAATCATTGCAGGCGACGCCGTCGCCTGTGTAACCCGAGTTACACACGCAGTCGAAGCTACCCGGCACGTTGATGCAGTTGGCGTTCACGTCACAGTTGTCGATATTCGCAAGACATTCATCCACGTCGCTGCACGAGGTTCCAGTTCCCGAATAGCCTGGATTGCAGGCGCAGGTGAAGCTCCCCGGTGTATTCGTACAGGTGGCGTTATTATCGCAGTTATCGGTATTCGCGGTGCATTCGTTGATGTCGGAGCAGGTCGGCCCGGAATAGCCCGAATTGCAGGTGCACGTGTACGACCCAATGGTGTTTGAACATGTCGCTGTGGGGCCGCAGATGCCGGGAGTCTCGACACATTCATTGATATCGGAGCAGGTGGTTCCACTGCCTGAATACCCAGCATTACATGCGCAGGTGAAGCCACCTTGCGTATCCACACAGGTCGCATTGGCGGCACAATTATCGGTGTTGGCGATGCATTCGTTAATGTTGGTGCACGTCGTCCCCGAGCCCGTATAGCCAGCGTTACACGAGCAGATTTGATTCGCGCACGAGGCGTTGGGGGAGCAGGAGGGTGAACACACGTTATTATCGTTGCAGGTCACACCGTCGCCCGTGAAGCCACTGTTGCACGCACAGGTGAACGAACCTGATGTGTTGGTGCACATCGCATTGGGCGAGCAATTATCGGTGTTGGCCGCGCATTCGTCCATGTCGGAGCAGGTCAATCCGGTGCCCGTATAACCTTGGTTACACGAACAGTTAAAGCCGCCCGTCGTGTTGGTGCAGGTGGCGTTGGCGGCGCAACTGTCTGCCTTGGCACATTCGTCGATATCAGCACAGGTAAGGCCGTCACCCACAAAGCCACTTCCACACGCGCAGGCAAAAGAGCCCATGGTGTTCACACAAATGGCTTCGGAAGCACAATTATCAGTGCTGGTGGCACATTCATCCACATCGCTACAGGCGGTACCGGTGCCTGAAAATCCTGGATTACATGCGCATGAAAAACTTCCGCGAGTGTTGGAACAGGTGGCATTCGCGGCACAATCATCGGTGTTGGCCACGCATTCATCGATGTCGTTGCAGGTGGTGCCGTTGCCGGTAAACCCGGGCAGACAGGTGCAGTCGTAGCCTCCGATCGTGTTGATGCAGGCTGCATCTGGTGAGCACGTATCGGTGTTCGTCGCACATTCATCGATGTCGCCACATGTGACGCCATCACCCGTAAAACCGGTGTTGCAAGAACACGACGAGTTCGTGCATTCGCCCGATGGCGAGCACGCAGGAGCACAAATTGAATTGTCGCTGCAAGTCACTCCGTCGCCCATGAAATCTGGAAGACAAGCGCAAGCAAATCCCCCCTGCGTGTTGGTGCACGTCGCCCTCGTGGAGCAATTATCGAGACCATCCGCGCATTCATCCACGTCCATGCACGTCACGCCATCACCGGTAAAACCGTCCGGGCACGCGCATAAAAAAGAACCGGGAGTGTTGGTGCAGGTCGCTTCGGCCGCACAGTTATCGGCGCCGGTCGCACATTCATCGACATCGGCACACGCGGCGCCGCCACAAATCAGGCTCCGAATCTGGTCGCACGCGTCCATCGCACTAAGCGGACCGCAGGTCACAGAATTTTGTTCACAAAAATCTGCATCCGTTTGCGCGGTGCAGGCACAAACGTTGGGCGTGCCGCCTCCTGCACAAACGGCAGGATCAGAACACGTTCCACACTCGATCGTTCGCGAGGTGCCACAATTATCATCTGCAGTCACAGCTCCACAGCTGAGCACCAAACGCGCGCAAAATTCCGCATCCGTTTCGGCAACACAGGCGTTTGTGTCCGTTCCAGCGTCGGACGCATCCTGCGCGGCGTCACTTTGTTTGTTTGGATCGAATGCATCGACAGACAGACAGAGTCCGGTGCTGCCAAAAGCCCCACCCACCTGGGCGCAACGTTGGCCCTCAGCGCAGTCGCCATCCGAAGTGCATTCCGACTCCGCACAACCCGAGACCGCGCCTAGACCGGCAAATAACGACAATAAAAAGAAAAATCTCACCATGTGATTGCCGCCTCGACACCGTCTGTTTTGATTCGAATGGCCAAGGAAGACTCGTCGGTTCGCGATAACCACCAAGTCGCCAAGCCGCCAACCACCAACGCCCCACCTACAGAGACCAGAAGCACCGGACGAACAGCAAAAGCCTCGCCTTCGGACTCCAATTCCTCAAATCGACTCTGGTTGCCTGCCGCGACGGCCGCCTTCATGTCGTCAAGCCTAGCCGAAGTGGTCGTCATGTCGTCGATAATGCCAACGCCGATAAGCCCCACGCCCACGCCGGCTGCGGCAAGGCCAATCACGTCCCAGGGCATGGGATCTGAGGCTTCAACGGCAACGACCGTTGGTACGGGCTCCAGGCTCACCACGACTTCGGTCAGCTGACCTTCCTCAACGAGGGCGAGGTTTTCAAAATCCATGAATCCCGGCGCCTGTGCGCTCACCTTATATTCGCCCACGTTCACTGCCGTCGTCGTTCCACAGACTTGTGCAACACCGTTAACCAGGACTTCTACGCCGCTGTCACAGACCACCTGCAATTCACCGGAGCCCACGCATTGTTCCAGATCTTTCTGTCGAGCCTCGAGCTCAGCCATCGTTCCGGGATCTAAATCTTGCGATTCGACAGCCTCCAAAATGCCGCGAGCATCCGCACAATGACTGAGTTTCATGTGTGCCAAGGCGATCTGAATCTGGAGGCGTGGATGGTCCACGATCTCGGAAGCGCGGGTAAATGACTTGATCGCGTCCTCAAATCGCCCTGCATCAAAAGCAGTGGTTGCAAGCTTGAGCTGGAGTTCAAATTCTCGAAGTTCGGCTTTGGACTGAGCCTGAAGGCTCGGTGCCGCCAAGAGAATGGCGAGTATGAGGGTGGCTCGTTTCATTTGAGGTATGCATCCAGCAGGTTATCGACTTCGTTCTTCTTTTCTTCGTCTTTTGGCTTCTTGGCAGAGTCCTTCGGCTTGGACTTCACAGTTTTTTGCGCGACCGCAGGCTTCTCGACGACTTCTTTTGAATCCACAGCCTTGATCTCTTCGACCTCTTCGACCTCGTCGATCGCTGGAGCCTCCTCGAACACGATGGCTTCAGCTTCCTCGGGCTCGACGATTTCAACGACCTCGACGGGTTTAACGACTCCGGGTTCAGCGGCCACGACGGTATCAGCGACGACGGGCTGAGCGAGAATATCCTCAGTCGCAGGCGGAATGACGGGCGGGGAATCACCTTGCAGAAAAACCACCAAACCACCGAGAGCCAACGCGACAATCGCCACCGCGACGACTCCCCAAACAGGAACTCCTGCCGGCTTTGCCGGCTCCGCAACAGGAACCTGCGTGATGTTCAGCAACGAGTTTGTGTCCAGCATGAACTCGGTCTTGGTTTCCGAGAGGTTGGGCGATGACGTCGCCGAATCTACCGCAGCCTGCATGAGTTTTGGAGAACTCATGTCCGGCAGACTCGCAAGCATGGCGCCGACGGAGTCGTTGACCTCTTGTGCACTCAGGGTGAACTCAGGGGTTGAATTCTGCGCCTGAAGTGCAGTGAGCATTTCATCGGCATCGGCAAAACGCTGAGTCGGATCTTTTTGAACCGCACGAAGAAGAACTTGTCCAAGGCCCGTCTCGGCCAGACGTGGCGGCAAGATCAGCGGCATTTGAAGATGTTTGATCATCGCCTGGCCTGCCGTGGGAGCTTCGACGACGCGCTGCCCCAGAAGCATCTCGGCAAAAATCAATCCGACGGCATAAATGTCGGCTGGCTTTCCACCGTCGCCATGAACAAAAGACTCAGGGGACAGATAGCCGGGGGTTCCGGTGATGCTTCCGACCGAAGTGAGCTGTTGTTGTGCGGATTGAAGACTCTTGGCGATCCCAAAATCCAAGATTTTTGGAACGTCACGACCGCGTCGATCCGTGGTCATGTAGATGTTGCCGGGCTTCAGGTCGCGATGAATCACTTCGGCGCTATGAGCCTCGGCCAAACCATCGAGCACCTGTTCGGCAATGGCCAAAACTCGGGTCGTAGATTGGGGCCCCTCGCGCACCATCATCGTCTTGAGTTCCTCGCCCTCAAGATACTCCATGACCAAGAACATGTAGCCTGATTCAGACTCACCGAAATCAAAAATCCTGACGATATTGGTGTGGTTCAACTCTTTGCTGATGCTGACTTCGCGCTGAAATCGCTTCCATAACGTGTCGTCACCCGCCAGATGGGCATGAAGGAATTTAATGGCCACCGTGCGCTCAAGCTGCAGATGCGTGGCCGACATCACGACACCCATGCCGCCCCGAGCGATCACTGATTCCAGCCGATATCGCCCGTCCAAAATCTCACCCACTCTGGGCAGGACTCCACCGTCATAAGTTCTGAGGGAATCTGACTTCAAAGTTCACCAACTTTTGGACTGCGTGTCACGGGATCGCCATTCCTTGCTGTTCGCCTAGGAATGAAGAATTCGCGCTCTCCTTCCAGCCACTTCGATCTCGGTCCCAACAGTACACCGATTTCGCAGCAACTTCCACAATATCGCGGCGTCGTAAGCCTCGACGGAGTCTGGAATATGGTCGAGCAATGCTCGCGAACACAGCACGATCAGTCGTTCTTTGGTGCGCGAAAAAGCAACGTTGGACCGATTCATGTCCAAGATAAACGACTCATTCTGAGTGATCGCGACCGGATCCGAGACGGTGGCCGAAAACAAGATCGTGGGGCATTCACCGCCCTGCAATCGCTCGATCGTGTCCACCATCGCGATCTCGCGGCTCCACGGCTTGAGCGCATCTTTGAGCAACGCGCGCTGCGCTCGGTGAGGAGTCATCACTGCAACCGATGCATCGGGCAAACCTGAGGACGACGCCATCACCGCCTGCGCGAGCTCGACTTCAAATCGATTGGAATTCCGAGAGCCCATCTCGTCATGAAGTATCAAAAACAGACTCCCGCTCTTCCAGATATCCTCGAGCTTCGAAACACTGGCTCTGGAGTCCGGCGCCGCTCCTTCAGGCGCCTTCAAAATAATGCCATCTGGAGTGTACACCGGCTGAATCAAGGCCCGGATTTCGTCCGGCAGTCTGTAGGTGACCTCGAGGCCGTCGCGAACCAAACGCTCAAGGTTCCTGGGCATCGCAGAAATCCGCGCGCCCAACGCATCGATGGCTGCAAACGCACTCACATGAGGCTGATACAACACCGTGGGGGGCCGGTCCTCGCGTGCCCAATCATGGGCTACAATAGGCGACAGCTGACGATGATCACCGGCGAGCATGATTTGCCCATCAGGATGAACATGGGATGCGAGCGCCAGGAAATGAGCAAAAGGCATCATGCTGGCCTCATCGACCACCAGCAGCGAGGTCAGCAGTCCGGTTCCGCGAGCCTCCATAAGCCCGGTCCCAACCGTTGAGGCGAATTTCAAAACACCGCCGGTTGTCCCACCAATGATCGCAATCGCCCCCGTACGCGCCATTTGATTGAATCGGTCTTTGAGCGCGTTTTCATCGGCTCTTCGAGTCGAAATGCTCGAAACGAGGCCATCCGGCTTGGTTTCGCCACCGATTTTGAAAAACTCAACGCTGCGGCCGGCGCGTTCGAATTCGCCCCTTAATTCGGGCCAATCGAGCAGAGTCCGCGCCGTCTTCGCCATCAACGTGTCCACCGCCGTATGGGTGTTTGCCGAGACAAGAATCACGCCTGTGCCCTTGCTCTCTAAAGCTCTCATGAGCAGCGCAGATGCGGTCAACGTCGTCTTGCCTGTGCCAGGAGGTCCTTGCACCAACTGAATCCGAGCGTTGAGCCCTCGACACACGATGTCCACACGGCGCGGAGCCATGCGGTCCGTCAAGAGCCGCTGCACTCGTGTCAACGACATAGGCGACTTGGCCGGAACCGAAGGTTGAGATGGGTCAAACCACTCGATGACGTGAGCGCCTTGTGGATTCAACCGACGCCCTGGACCGCTAGTGAGACGTTCCTCGACGCGGCGACTCACAAAGTCAGCCACTGACGAATCCATGGTCGCACTCGCCCACGGTGGATATTTCGGCGAAAAATTCCAGCTTCGTGGCATGTAAGTGTCTTCATCATTTGAACGAATGATGTCGATCGAGAGGCGCCCGGTCTCCCAGTCAATGCCCGAGATAATGCAGGTTCGACCATAGGACAGCGCATGCATCGAAAGGCCGGAATGGGGATCGTTGACTTCATTCAAACGAATGAACGCCCCGGTCTCAAGACCGCACTTCGACCTCAGCGACGAAAGCGTCAGTCCATAGGTTTCTGGATCCAGAAAACCCGCGAGCTTGGAGCCCCAATCGTCGGTGACTCTCAAGTCTCGAACCGGCACGGACATGCCGTTGGCCACCCGAACCCAAGGCGGAGCCAGGTGTTCACGCACCCATTCGGTGAAAGCGATATGTTGGTCAAAACGCAAAAAATCCACCGCGGCCTGCACGGCGTTTTCTGTCGCGAGCTTAAAGCGCGGAAGGTCTCGCACCTTCATAGGCTTCTTTGCAATCGCGGAGTTTTTGAGCGGAATCGACTCTTCCAACCAACGCAAGGCATGGACTCTGGCCAACAAGTAGGCGTGCATCACGTAAGGTTTGCGGGCAGCCTCGAATTCTTCGGCCTCAGCTCCCTCGGGCAGAGTCCCCCAATACGCATGCCAGTACGGTGCCGGCAGATTATCCGCGAAATGAGCACGAACCTCCTCGAGTCGGCCGTCAACCGGCTGCACAAAATCAAAGAGACCGGCATGAAATACCTCGGCCAAATCAACGACATGAGCGCCGATTTTCCGCTTCCAATGAAACTCACGACCAAACCATGGCAAAGACACGGTGGGCACCAGGCCATTGCTGGTCCAACCGGTCGCGTAGCGCGTCGTGACGTCGAATTGCAGTGCGGAATAGATCAATTGTTCGAGTTTGTCGCGGCAGCCAAAAAGCTCTCGCAACGACCCCAAAATTCCGGTTCCCACCCGTGCCGCGGCCTCAAGGAGCTGAGACAACTCGTAGCGAGACCAAACATAGAAATGAACCGCGGCCATTTCGCTTTCGTCTGCAATGACTTCAATCGCCTCGACGGTTTCGCGAAAGAAACCCTGAAGCATCTCGAGTTCGGCCCCGTTATCTGTGGCGTAATCACCTGTCCAAGGCGCCCGTTTGAACCGGACGACATCGCCTTTCAGCGGGGTCTGATCTTCTTCGACGACACCAAACTCTGCGAGCTCACACCGGGTGGAGCTGTCGGTGACATGCGACGAGAGTCCAATAATGCGGTTTTCGACGTAATCGTACGTGACGTTCAGAAACACTCGAATCAAGCGGGGATGAGCGTAGAGGTCTCCAACTGCGTGTTCCGGAAGCTGCCCAAAGCCCGTGTTTGGGATCCACTGGACCGGCTCGGACTTCCCGTCCAACGTCGATCTTCGCGCCAGAGCGCGGACATGCAAGGCCTCAAGGTCGCCGTTAAAATCGGGATGACGGCGGATCTTCGCACCTGTTTCCGACTCCACCTCCAGATCCGCCAGCCCATTCAAATCCGCGATTCCGGCAGCCTGTAGACTCCGAACGGTTGTGGGCGGCAAAGAAAGCAGTTCAAGGCCACCACGTTGCGTGGTCGTCGAGAAACAATGAGGAGCGTATTTACAGGAATCGCAGCGCGCTTCGAGTTGAAACGGCAGCGACTCGACGTCAGACTCCAAAATACGTTGAAAAAGCCCGCCTTCAGACAAAAGACGTTCGACATCACTCTGTATCGCATCAGCGGACGTAAATTGCTCGGCTTCTAGGATCGACTGGATGGCGTGGGTTTCCTCGTCCACGCGAACGACGACACATTGGACATCTTCGGGTCCAAGCTGCAAACCCCCAACAAAAACAGGCATCTGGCTTAGTGATTTCCGAACCATCAAGCGGTAGAGGACTGCCTGAACACGGTGATAGGTTTTGTCCTTACGACTCGCTTTGCATTCAATCAGCCGAAGAAATGGCCGGCCATTGGAAATTCCGGCGAGTACAAAGTCCATCCTCCCACGAATCTGAAATGGCCCGACTTTGCCGCTGACCTCAACCTCGCGGGCAAAGCCATCCTCAAAGCCGTCGAGGAGGTCGAGCTGCTGAATGAAATCCATCCATTCTACGCCCGGCTCTCCAGGATAAGGCTCCGCAATTTCGACCAAACCCGCGCGTCGAAGCGAAGCTTCCCATTCGTCTTCGCGGCGAGCTCCCGACGCCTGCAGAACTGGGTCGATATCAGAAAGCTCAAGGTCGAGCCCCAGGGCCTTAAACTCAGCGCCACGATTATGGTCGAGCTTGAAGCGTCGGTGACACGATTTGTGTTGGATGAACTCGCCAATATCCGACACGCTGACGTGATGCATTCAGAATTCCTGGATTTTAGGGGCAAGCGTGCCAGACCTTAGCCTGGCTGGCTAGGCTTCGGCAGAATGACCTGAACACGGTCACCAAACTGCCGGATCCACGGCCAAACCTCGACGTCGGTATTCACCGAGAACGTCAGCCGCAACCGACCGTCCTCCAATGGCTCCAAAACCTGGGTTGGATGCCAGTGGCGTTCGGATATGTAGAGCTTCAACCATCGCTCATCATCAAAGATAAGTTCGAAGTGAATCAGGACTTTGGAATCGCTTCGGAAGATTCCGAAAGACCCCTCAGTGTACCGCGCGGGGTCGTAGTCTGCGGCCCGCGGATAGTCAAATCTTCGTCTGAGTTTTTCGACCGATAGGATGCGATCCACCGCGTAGATCCTGACGTCGTCGTCCGTCCCCTTGCCAATCAGGTAGAGCGCCGAGCGGTGAACCGCCAAAGTATATGGCTCAAGTTCGACCGAAAGGTCTTTGAAGGAAGCTGACGTGTAATTCATCAGGATGGCGCGACGGAAAATGAGGCAATCCATCAGGTCTCGAATCACAAGATTCTTGGTCGAATAGTCCTTCGGGGCGTCGGGGAGTTGGAAGAACATCCGATCGACGTTCCCAAGCACCTCATCGATGAATTGCTTTTTTTCCCTGACCCGGGATCGGAAATCGGTCATCAACTCGTTGGAGGCCGCGCCAATCGTCGTTTGTCCGACAAATCCAAGCAGCTGTTGCGAATAATGAAGGGCGGCCACTCGTGACACGAACGTCGAGTCGTAGAGCTTTACTTCGTCGCCAAAGACCAGACGGAGGTATTTGGCCTCACCGTCGGCGACTTCACGTAGATTTGACTCGCCGCTGCCATTCATAAATGGCTGAAACTGTTCGATTAAGACTTTTCGGTACTTTCGGTACGTCCTGTCTTTGATCCCAAGTTCACTCATAAGCGAGTCAACCCGCCAGCCTCTCGAGTCGGTCATCACGCGATGAACAATTCGTGCAAGATTGAATGGCAACTGATGGTCTGACACTACACCCACCCAAGTTCGGAAGTACCGTTTCGATTACATTACACAAAGGCGGACATCGCGAACAGCAAGTAATTACGCCCCTTTGCACTGCGGCACGATGCGTGCCGGGAAACGAAAATTATGCGGCCCAGAACATGCGATCATTGAAACTGGACTCCCGAAACACGGTGCGCAAGTTGATGAGGACCGTTGACCTAGGAGTCACTCATGCACGCGAAATTCGAAAGCCCCCATGCAGAACTTCAAGCTCTCCTGCCTTGGTTCGCCGTTTTGGCGGGTCGTCGGGCGGCTCGCCCTGCCTTTCGCACGATCGGCGAAGCAGAAACCTTCAAGAAAACGAATTCAGTCGAAGGCGTGATTCAACCCATCTGGGGCATCAATCACGAAGACCTTCTCTCAAGTGAGGTCGCCGGATACACGTTGTTGGGGAGAGCGAACTGAAAGCATCAGAGATGATGCATGGCTGCTTGATTGCGAATATCCCACAGAGTCACAGACGTCTTCTGAATTCCCATACCCAAAAGTTGGGACTTCTGATCGAAGGCTAGGGCCCTCAGATGAGCGACTTCAGCCGTAATCTCAAAGAACGATGATCCGTGAATCAGTGAAAGTATTCGTACGTTCTGATTTCCGTCCAGAACTGCCGCGATGTAGCCGTCGTCGGAAATCACCATGGACACTGGATTTGCGGGCAATGGGTCGAGTTTCTTAGCGCGCTTATTGTGCAAATCCACCAATTCAAGCCCTCCTCCCCAATACCCAATCAACACCTTGTTCTCGGTGGGCGAGATACTCAGAGCACTGATGGACGGCCCGCCTGGAATCAACGTCGTCGTGGTTCCCTTATTCAGGTCATGGACGATCACCTGACCGTTTTCTGTGCCGCACAGGATTCGCTGACCGCGAGAGTCGAAACAAATCGCATACACCCGGTCGGCAATCGAAAACACTTTCTTGGGGTCCCGGCCCGGATACTTGGTGTCCCAAGCGTAGATCGTACCGTCCATTTCGGCGGCAAAAACCCGTTCGGCCGCTGAGTCGATAAAAAGAGCGGTCAGAAGTCCTGGGGCGGGTTGAAGGGTTTGAAAAAAACCATCATTTTTGAGGCTTAGCAGGTGCACGCGATTCAGTTGATCGGCAGCCGCGGCCAGTTCACCGGCCCGGTTCAATGCCGTCGCCGTGAATCCCTTCACTTCGTTGCTCACCGCTTCGGGAAGACGAACCTCAATGATCGGGCGCACAATCTTGGTGGCCCCCGATGACGATGCTTCGCCCAGACTCGCCCGCGGAAAATCACCCGTTTCAACTCGAAGAGACAGATCAAAGAGGCCAGTTTCGGTCTCTTGGACCAGGCCCGAAATCGGCGGCTGGTCGTTGGTCGGCTCTTCCAGGCTTGGTTCCATAAGAAGGCGATCGATCGACTGAATCACCTCCTGCATGCTCTGCGGGCGTTTGCGCGGGTCCTTGGCCAACATGCGCATCAAGAGTGTGTTCAGCGACGACGGCATACGGGCGTTTGGAAGAACATCCAGAATATTGGGCGGTTCGTCGTTCACGTGTGCGTCCATCACACGCAGACTCTCCGTCCCGGGAAACGGAGCCTGGCCCGTCAGACAATGGAAAAAGACGCACCCAAGGCTGTAGATATCACTTCGGTGGTCGATCTTGGGATCACCCACACATTGCTCAGGACTCGCGTAGAGCGGCGTGCCCCGGAACCCGGCGGTATCGGCGACCGAGTCCATCATGTGGACGATGCCAAAATCCAAGATCCTCGCAAAAAAACCAGCGGCAGGCAGCCGCTCGATCATGATGTTATCTGGCTTCAAATCGCGATGGATGAATCCAAGGGTATGAGCCTCGTACAAGCCATTGGCAATTTGTCGAATGATGTCGAGGGCGCGCTGATACTTGATTCGGCCCACTCGATCGAGAAGGTCTTGCAGAGTCCGACCATCCACAAAGTCCATGAGCAAGACAAAGACGCTGTCCTGAAGCTGCATGGCCTCGTAGATGTTGACCACGTGCGGATTACGCATTCGGCTCATCGCCTCGACTTCGAGCCGAAAGCGACGCAGCAATTCCTGCTCGAACTCTGGCTTTCCGTAGCGGCGAGTGTCGACAATCTTGGCGGCAAAATGGCGGTGAATCTGCATCGCTTGCGCGCGATAGACGTAGCCGGTTGCGCCATCCCCAAGAAATTGATTCAGCGTATATCGGCCATCAAGAATGCGACCAAGCCACGGGTAAGGTGACCCCTGGAGTAAGGCCCAGCCTGCAGGCGGACGAGCCGCCCCACATTCCTGACACTTGTCCAGGTCGTCTTTAATCAGGGTCGTACATACAGCACAATAAGTGGTGTAATCCGACACGCCGACACTCTGCCCGCTCTTCACGCCTCACCACCTGGCAAAATTCCGCCCCTCAAGGTTTGTTGATGATCTTCTTCGTCTCACCCGCTGAAACGTCAACGTAGTAAGTCTTGTCGAGGCCAAAATCAGTATTCTTGAGACTGATCTTATGTTTGCCCGACTTGATCTTGAAATTCATGAGTGGGGTGTATCGCCCGGTATCTTGATTGTCGATGTACACACGGGCAACCGGCTTGGAGGCAATATTCAAGATCCCCGTACCTGTGGGCTCCTCGGCCTTTGGAGGGTCTTTTTTCTCGACCTTCTCGACAGGGTCTTTCTTTTCGACCTTTTCCACCGGCGGATCACGACGTGGCGGAATGACCTTGGTCACGCTAGCCACCACTGGCTCGGTATCATCACTGCGCCGAAGGTTGGCCTCCAAGATAGGCTCCGTCTCAAAACCCGGCTCAAAACCACCTTCCCACATTTCGTATTTTCGTCGTTCGACGACAACGCGATAGGTTTTGGATGCATCCAAATCCTTGACGGTGTCCGGTGTGCGACCTTGGGTCAGCTTTTCTGCCGAGCCTTTGGCGTAAAGCACATACTCCGCACGGTCAGGAACGCTGGTGATCTTGAGTGAGACTTTCTCGGGACGAAGGCGAACGTCGACGGAGTCCGACGCGCCGTCCTTCAAATCAACCTCGCGAGTCTCCGCAAAAAATCCCTGACGTGAAACCTTCAGCGAAGCCTTGCCGACCTTGAGATCTTTGACAGTAAACGGAGTCACCTCTGTGATCGCCTTACCGTTGATCTCAATTTTAGCGCCGGGAGGATCACTCTTCACCAAAAGCGAATAGGTGTGCTCAAGCGGCGACAACGCCTCGTTCAGCGTGTAGGGCCGCGACTCAAGATTCTGCGTCAATTTGATCGGGACGTACCCGTCACGTTTGAGCTCAATCGTGGTCTCGCCAAGTGGGAGCTTCTGCGAAAACGGAGTGTCGCCGTCGTGGACCATCGTGCCGTTGATCCAAACCTGAACGCTCTTCGGCTCGGTTTCGATCTGAAGATCGGCCTTGGCCAAGAACTTCTGCATCAAAAAGAATCCACCCGCGAAGACGATGACAAAAAAGAGCGCCGCCAAAGGGATCGAGATCTTCTTTTTACGACGAATCGGCTGAGCACCTGGAATGGTGTGAGCAGGCGAACGGCGTGGTTCAATCGCGGGAAGCTGAGCCGTAGGCTGTTTTCCGCGGAGAGGTCTTGGAGGCTCCTCGTTGAACGAAAACCCTTCATTTTGCCAGCGATCGTATTCGACAGTCGGCACTTCGTCCGTGGTGTTGGCGTCACCCGAATACACAATATCTGCGTCGTCGAGTTCCCCGCCATCCATGCGGTCGAAGATCTGCGTCTCCATTTCCTCTTCGCCCCAACTCAACCCGGAATCGGACGTTCGTGAGGGCGTACCGTTGTTGACTTTGGGTGTGGTGAGCGCTGCCTGTTCAAGCGGTTTGAGGTTCAGGCTGCGATAGTACTCGCCCTTCTTGCTCTCGAACTCGATGTCGGCGTTAAACGCTTCCTTCATGTACTGAGCAAGGTCTTTATTCGTGTAATAATACCCTTGGTTACGCATGTAGCGCTCAAGGGCATCCGCAAACTCGAAGCTCGTCTGAAAACGTTCGTCAGGAGAGCGCGCCAAAGCCTTGAGGACG
This sequence comes from uncultured Bradymonadales bacterium, assembly GCA_964394615.1. Classification (GTDB taxonomy): domain Bacteria; phylum Myxococcota_A; class Bradymonadia; order Bradymonadales; family Bradymonadaceae; genus JBFFMO01. The sequence continues at coordinate 39,768 of CAYMYJ010000016.1, forward strand.
ATATCTTCAAGCTCTTTGGGGATATGTGGATTGTAGAGCGAGGGCGGGCTCATCTCGACTTTCCGGATCTTTTCCAGAGTGTCGAAATCGCTTTCGCCCAGGAAAAGTCGCTCAAGCGTGAGCATCTCGTACAAAACGATCCCCAGGCTGAACAAGTCCGAGCGATGATCGACGTGCAATCCGCGAACTTGCTCCGGGCTCATGTACGAGAATTTCCCTTTCAGGATTCCGACTTGAGTCTGGCTGGTTTTGCCCTGTGCCTTCGCGATACCAAAGTCGATGACCTTGACCTCGCCTTCGTAAGACATCAACACGTTCTGTGGCGAAATATCGCGATGAACGATGTTCAGGTCCTTGCCGTGAGTGTCTTTTTTATGATGTGCGTGGGCGAGCCCCTCGCAAACTTTCATAATCGTGTAGCAGACACGTGGGATGCTGACTTTCTCGCCGATCCGACGTGAGCGCTCAAAAATCGTTTTAAGGTCCTTTCCGCCGATGTACTCAAGGGCAATGAAGTAGGACCCGTCGACTTTTCCGAGGTCGAAAATCTGCGCGATGTTGGGATGATTCAGCTGACCGGCGATCTTAGCTTCATCAATAAACATATTGATGAAGGCTTCGTCTTCGGCAATCGCTGCCAAGATCTTTTTGACCGCAAGAAGGCGCTCAAAGCCTTCCACCCCAAAGGCTTTGGCTTTGTATACCTCGGCCATACCACCCACATTGATACGCTCAAGTAGGTAGTACTTTCCGAAGGGAATTGGATTAGGGAGAATGCCCGGTTCGCTCATCAGCCCGCTTGTCCGTCGCGCCAGTTTTGCTGGCAGGTCTAATTGGTGATCAACACACCGGCGCCATCAATTTATTTTCTGCGTCAGAAATTCGTGTTTTGCCTAAGACAAAGACACCTTCCACCGCTTTGAAGTCCGCATAGTTCGGCGCAATCCTAGAAAGCTGGAGGGTGAATTGTCAACCTGCCTTCCAGACTGCGCGTTGCTTTCGCTTCGGCTGGCCAAGGTGAGTTGCCTCGTTGTACTCTTTTTCTACTGGCAGCATAAGGACGCATCATGAGCGATGACGGCAAGATCGAACAACTCACCAGTGATGACGACCTTCGTCAGCACGACCGAACGACGATCAATCAAGAGTTCAACACGATCGACGAATTTATCGCCGAATACGTCACGAACATCTCTCAGGGCGGAGTTTTCATCAAATCGAAGAACCCTTTACCGGTCGGTACACGGGTGACTTTGAAGTTTTCGGTGATCGTCGACGACTTTGAAACGGTTGAAGGTGAAGGCGAAGTCGTTCGAGTTGATAACGCTCCCGGCAATCAGGGGATGGGCGTCGCCTTCACTCGCCTGACCGCCGAAAGCAAAAAGCTTGTCGACGAGATCACGCTGCGGGCTGAGCAGAAGGGTTGATCTTCTTCGATTTCGTGATCACTAATCCGATCCCGCTGCAGATCACGACCAGAATCGCTGCGACGATCGTCTGACTCGCGCCCACCGGCAGCTGATAGAGAAACGCCGCGAGATACCCGCCAAACCCCGCTGTCGCTCCCAGAAGCGTAGCGATGCTCATCGCTCGCGGGACGTTCGGGGCGATTTTCAACGCGCCCATGGCAGGCAACACCGAAAACGCAAAGGTTGGCAGGGCTCCCAGCACGCGCGTCGAAACTGAAATTCCGGCAGCGAGGGATAAAAGCAGCACCCATTCAAGCAGGGTCGCTTTTAATCCGCGGACGTCAGCGTCGTCGGCGTCGACGGAGACCACCACAAAACCGCGGTGCCACCACAAATGCAGCACGCCCAGCACGACCACGGTGAAAACCACCATGTTGAAATCCTCGGGGAGCACCGCCACGGCGGAACCAAAGAGTAGGCTCTCGATGTCCTGAACTTCTTGAACGATCCGAGTTCCCACGGCCAGCGTGCCTGCCGACCCCAACAAAAAAATGAGCCCCAGGGCACTGTCCCTGTTGGCCGTGGCCTGCCCGCGTTGGGTCATGATGTAGCCAACCGCAACCAGACACGTCGTTGCGGCCCCCAGATAAGGCGATGTCAGCCACGACGCACCAAACACGACCTTCACCCAGAACGAGGACGCAACACCAAGTCCCGCGACCTGGGAAAGAGCGGCCGAAAAGAAGACCATGCGTTTGATAACAACGTAGACTCCCAGCATCCCGAGCAACCCGCCGAGCAATATCGCGGCAACGGCGGGGTCTTTGAAGAGCTCCCACGAGTCAAAAAAGAGCTGTAGGGTAAGATCATCCATGTTTCGGCCCTCCAAGGACATTCCCATATCGAGCGACACACGGATCACAGGCGCACACCGTCTGAATGTCGCCCGATTCGATGAAGGATTTGTCGCGATCGACGTAAATCGCATGGGTGGCAAATTCACCCAAAACAGGCAAATGGTGCGAGACCAGCAAAATGGCCAGATCGCGCGTGGATCGCAGCTCACCCAGCAACTCAAACATCACCCGCTCAGCGCCGGCATCCATGGCACTCGTTGGCTCATCGAGCACCAGAAGTGACGGATCGCCTGCCAGAGCGCGGGCAATCATCACTCTTTGCTTCTGCCCCTCACTGAGCGTCGAGAATTGTTGATGGGCGAGCGCGGTGACATGCGTGTCTTTCATGGCACGCTCCACTTCTGGCTGGTGTTGTTTTTGGTAAAGCGGGTTTAGGAAACTCCATCCACGGTCGACGCCACCTCGGACCACGTCGACCACGCGAGCGGGCACGGCGAGGTCTAGCCCCGTTCGTTGTGGAACATACCCAAGCTTGACGCCCTCGCCGAGTGCGAGTCGTCCTGCAACGGGCCTGAGCAGACCTAGAAGGCTCTTCAAGAGCGTCGATTTTCCGCTGCCGTTTGGGCCAATAATGCCCCACACCTCGCCTTCTCCCACCTCGAAGGTGACGGGTGGCAAAATGCTTTTACGGCCGTAGCCAACAGCCAGCGCCTGTGCATGAATGAGAGTGGCCATCAGTGTACGTGCTCCGCACCGGCAAGTTCGTGAACAAGTCCGACTTCGGTCGAGGTCGTGGGGCCGAACTCAAGTGTGTAGGTGCCCACCGCGAGTTCAACGACATGGGTTGCGCCAATGTCCGTGCACAGGTCGCTACCGATCGTGGTCGATTCAATCGCGACGTCGGCGCCGCTTCCGTCCAGGATTTTCAGCGGTACATCGGCACTTAAGAAAAAGTAGAAATCGCCTTCGCCGTCGGATTCAAACGAAGTGAAGCCGCCCTTGCCGCCGTCGATGTCCACAAGCGCGATATTGACCCGCGTGTGCTCGTAGGCCGCGTTTTCAAGGGTTCCCGTTGCGTCCGCAGCGGCCGTCACCGCTTGGAACGGGCCTTCCGCCAGGTGTTCGCACGCCTCGCTTTCTGGAGTCTCTTCGGTGGTCTGGTTGTTGGTGTTGGACGTATTCGTATCGTCGCTGCCGCACGCGCCAAGGAAGGCGACGAGTAGTGTTATGTAGATTGTTTTTTTCATAGCTGTCTCACAGGTCATGGCGTTCAAGTGCCACGTCGAGGGTTAGTTCTTGTCTGATTTTTTCGATAAAGAGCGCCCGGTCACTGTCTGAGAGGGCGTCCAAAGAAATGGTTTGTTCACCTGCCACGGCCGCAAAATCGATGCTGTCGAACATCGGAGCGGCGGCCATCAGGCGCACATTCACGTCAATACCCGCGGGATCGTCACGCCCGACTTGCCCGCTGATGGCGGACGATAACGTCGTATCTAGGGCAATTTCCCCGGTTAGCGGGAGGCCCGCTTCGGGCAATCGCGATGGAGTTCGGGTGTCGAAAACACGGCCTGACACGCCCAGAGTGCCGACTTGCAACCCTACGGTCTGCAGGAAACCCCGCCCAAGTTCACACCCGTCGCTGCACTGACCCAGCGCGACGTTCTTGTCGTCTAACAAGTTGGGCGTCGCATCGATCAGCTGTACTAGGGATTGGCCCGACGCCGCACCGCCGGCCAACTCGGCCTCAATGTCTGCGTAATCGACCAAGCGCCCGTCATCCGCATGGCAATGCCCATTATGGCAAAGACCGTAACCTTCGGGAGGATTGGCGGGGTCAAACGACAACGTGACATTATCCGAAGACGTGTTGACGGTGGCCGCGACAAGCCCAAGATCAAGGTTATCAAGCACCACGACGTAGTCTTTTGAAGTATGAAGCCCGTCGGATTTTTGACGACCTGCGTCATCAAAGCCCGCCGAAACACTCATCGTGACTTGCCCCCAAGGATTGCCATCGTCGAAGGCGCACGCAGGGGACATCACAAGAAGCGCGAAGAGCCATCTAGTTCTTGAGCGCATCGTAGAGCTCCTTCGCCGTCCGGTCGGCGCGTTGAAGATAGGTTTCGTCGGGCCCAGTTCCTCCAGGGATCACAACCACTTTGCCCTTGGCCATCTGCGCGATGGTTTGAGAGGTCTTCGTGGGGTAATAAGCCTCTTGGATCACGACTTTTGCGCCTTGTTCGCGCATCGTTTTCAAGACTTTAGCCACATGACCGGGGTTGGGCTGAATGCCTGGTTTGGGTTCGACCGTTATGATCTGAGCCAGATCGAGCCAGTCGAGCAGATAGGGGAGCGATGCGTGGTAAGCGACAATTTTTCGGGAAGAAGCCGGCAATGCGTCGAACTTCGCCTTCCATGAAGCTGCCAATCCGTCAGCCTTCTGTGCGAAATCTTTCGCTCGCGCATGAAACGCATCGGCGTGTTTGGGATCAAGCTTGGCCAGACGATCTCCCAACGCGACTGCGGTTTTCGCCGCTGCCCGCGGATCGTGCAGGAAATGTGGGTTGCCGCCAGGGTGAATATCCCCCTGAGCGCGGTCAATCTTGCCCACAGGGACTTCAAGAAGCCGGACAAAGTTGGAAGCGTCAAAATAGCCATCTGAGCCCGGCAACACCTTCGTATTGCGCGCGTTGGTCAACAAGGTCGGCAACCAACCAACTTCGAGTTCCAAGCCGTTCACCAAGACCAGATCTGCCTTGTTGAGCTGAAGAGTGAGGCTAGGACGAGCATCGACATAATGGGGATCCTGCGATGCTTTGGACATCGCTGTCACTTGACCATCGGGGCCGACAACCTCGCGGGCGATGGCGGCCAAATCCGAAGTCGATGCCACCACGTTGAGGGCCTGGGCGGGCATCGCAAGTAAGGTCAATAAGAACGTAAGTATGATTCGCATGAATAACTCCTAATAGGCGTGGGCGCCGTGGGCGCCGACCAAAACTTCGAACCCCAGCATGACTCCCCAATACCAATCTTGGTCTGAAGGATGGTCAGCAAGGCCCTGAAGTCGAATGCGTGAAAAGTGGGATGGATAAAGGCTGGCCTGCAACGACCCGCGGGTTCGCGCGGTTGTCCAGGTTGGATCAAGGTAGTCGTTCTCGGTTCCGGTGACGTATTCCGCTCGCGTGCCGACCTCCCAGGTTTTGGACATACGCCAAACAAGATCGGCGTATCCGCCGGCGTCCGTCAGGACATCGTTGGGGATTTGGCGTTTCCGAGCCATGGCTTCCACCTGCAGGCTCAGCGACTCCATGTCAGTGGCATCGACGGGGCGATAGCGCAGATAGAGGTCGGTGCCGTAAATCTCGCTGCGGTTGTCTTTGCCTGTAGGATTTGGGCCAAATTGGGCTGAGAGGCCCCACATGACCGAAAAATCATCGGAGAGCGGGAAATACTGTTTCAGCGCGGTCGTGTAGAGCAGATCTGAAGGGGTTTCGATCCCCAGGTCATCCGCCCCAAAAAATGAGCGCGCACAGCACTCGCCGACCCCCTCTGTCGCCGACCCGACGACCTCGGCATACCAAGGCAACGGGCTCAACCACGATACTTCAGCGCCCAACCCTCGGCTGCCTTCGCTGCCGAAGAATTTCCCATTCACCAGCGGCTGATTGAGGAACGACCACGAATGGGGGTGTGTCGGATTGATTCGTCCAAAAGGCGTCAGGAACTGTCCGCCGCGGACCTGCAAACTCGCCGGTAGCGCGAGCGTCGTGAAATAAGCTTCTTCGACCTCGACCCCGAATTGCGCGAACACGATGTTCGCATCGAACTTGAAAAACGGATCAACGCTCGACGCAATATGCATCTCGAGCTGTTGAAGCGTGACGCCCGTATGATTGGGGTCGTGCCCACCCGCCATTTGTGGCGTGTCGGAAAAATACGCGCCGGCCACGTCGAGGATCAACGAGATATCCGGATTCGCGCTTGATAGACCGCCCGTGGCGGGAGCAGCCGCGGCCGCCTCGACAGGAGCGTCAGCGACCAACGAAGCATTGATCGCCGCCAACTCTTCGGCAGAAAGAGACGCCTCGGCATCGGCCTTATCCACCTCGGCATTGGGCGTGGGTTCCGCGTCCACGACGGCCTGCTGTACCTGTGACTGCGCCTCACCTACGGAAGGCGCGACAACGGACTCGCCATCCTGTGCAAGCGCAAGCGATGACCAGACTGTGAGCACTGTCGCAGTGCTCACCACAAATTTTGCTTTCAAAATAAACCTCGCATCGGAACGAATTCCGAGACCACTGTTGTGGCGTGCGCAAGGCACACCCGAACACTCGATTACCCAGTAGGGATAAGAACGTTCAGGCGATGGGGGGTGAGGTCTTAGGGGCGAGCAGCACCAAACGGATGGTGGGGCCGCGGATGGGCGTATTGAGGAGTTCGGGTTCTAATACGGGCGCGATGAAAAACCGCGGAGCAAGAACCGCGGCCTGATCGGATCGAGCATCCTGGGCCGACTGCACCAACTGAGCCAGCGCACAGTGCTCGTGATGACCGTTGTGCGTCTCCGATGCTTTGATCTGTGTCGTCGACGAAGCAGGAGCAGCTTCAGCGATGTGTGCATCGGCATGAATCAGGTCGCCGTGCTCAGCACAGACGACATGAACTTCGCTCGTGGTGTGAAGGAATGCCCCGAGATAGCCAACGAGGTACACCACGGCCATAAATGCCGCGCCCCCCCTTAGCCAATCTCGAAATTCTGCGATCACAACCACCTCTCTATACTTGATGGAGGATAGTCACAAAACGCACCTTATCAAGAACGAATTATCATTAAGACGTATTTAGAATCTAGCCAGCCCGAATTAACGGTAAATTTCGCTACTGCGAAGCCGCTTCGGCGTGGGCCGCGACATGTTTGGCAAGTCGATCTCGAGAGACCTGAATCATGCGCCCAACCCGGCGGGTCTCTTCGAGACGCCGTTCGACTTCGATCGACAGGTCCTCTTGACTGGTGTCTGCAGCGCGCTCTTTCTGAATCTGCTCCAGAACTTCTTCGATCTGGCCGTAGAGCCGATCGCCAGCCGTTTCCACGAAGGTCCTCAGCTTGGCGCCATAATCGTGGATAAACTTGAGGATCTCTTCCTCGATCTTCTCGCCGGCGATGCCCACAGCCCGCACGCCTTCTTCACGTGCGCGCTCTTTGATCTTCGTGTCGACCTTGTCCTTAAGAAAGAACGCCAAGACCGGCGCCGCGAGCGTCAGGAGTCCGCCCACCAGAGCGTTGGCCAGAAAGAAAATCGAGACGCCAAACGCACCGAGCGCAAAGACACCGACATCGTAGGCGATGGTGTCGACTTCCAGGTCAAGATCGCCCGTCACGCCAAGCTCATCACGAATCGAATCCACGGTCTCTCGCAGCGAGGCGTTCGTGATTTCGATGATTTGCTCGGCCAACTCTTCGAGCTGGTTGGCGATCTGGCTGCCTTCGTCTTCGATAAAGTCTTTGAACGTGTCCTGGATGAACTGTGGCAAGAATCGCTTCACGTCCTTCGAGTCGGCACGCTCGATTTCGACCGGCAATGCCTCCGAGAATGCTTGGGTGAAGGTCCGCAAATTGTGACGGGCTGCAGCCGCGACGTCACCGACTCGATTGTCGATAAGGTCGATATTCTCGGCGATGAGTTTCCGCGATTCGTCCATGCGCAGGTGGACGGCCTTGATCCGCTTATCAAGTTCACCGGCTTCGAGTTTATAGGCCTGACGTTTGATGCCCAGGTTCTGCTCGATTTGCCCGGCGATACGCATTCCACCGCCAAGAGCGCTGTCCAAGATGATGTAGGCGCGCTGATCGTTTAGGAAGTCTGTGACGTAATTTTGAAAACTCGTAAACGCTGCTGCAGGTTCCTTCCCGGCCTTGCGTGCCGCGAGGGCGTCTCGAGCCGAAAAAGCAAAGAGCTCGACGGGTCCAATGATGGCCGCCAGTCTTTCCCGGGCGTAGAGTTCGACTTCTTTGGCGTCATCGGCCGAGAGCGCGTCGATCTTGCCCAGAACAAATAGAATACGGTTTCGGTTCGCCTTGAGCAGACGGTCTTTGATGAAGACGACCTCGCTCTTTTTGAGCACCTGAGTCGCATCCAACACATAGATGATCACATCCGCGCGCGGCAGATAACCGTACGTGATCTCGACCTTCTGGCGCGAGATATCGTTGACACCGGGTGTGTCGACCAAAACCAATCCGTTATCGAGGAAAGGATTGGGATGCTCGATTTCGACGTAATCTGGCTCGGCCTTGGTTTCCTCGACGTGTTTTACGACGGCCTCGATCTCATCGAAGGGGATGTCGTAGGCTGGCGCCCCCATCGGAGGTTTCACCGTGGCACGCGCTTTCTCGCCGTGGACAAGATGAGTGATCACAGCCGTCGTAGGAGTGATGCCCATCGGGAGCACTTCTTCCCCCAGGAGTGCGTTCACCACGGTCGATTTTCCGTGGTTGAATTCTCCAAGGACCACGACCGTAATCCGGCCCTTTTTGAGGGACGGAATACGTTCCTCAACGATCTCTTTGGATAACGTCGTCAGACCCGTGGCACGTGAAATCTCGCCGAGCTCCGTAAGGAGATCTTCGACGTCATTGGTGGTCACCGGCAGCGCAAGGGCAGCGGGGGCTGCCGATTCGTCCACAACCGGAGTTCCTGGCACGGCGACGGTTTCTTCGTGTTCTTGGTCTTCGCTCATCTTATCCCCTTAAAGGGTCCGCACGGCGCGTGCGTTCGCATTGGAACTGTGATTGCTCTTGCTGCTGCGAGTCCATGACCACTGTTAAGCATGACCTTTTTGGATAGGCGTTCTGTTCCAGTGCGCGGATACACTAGTGACGAACCGAACAGATCGCTCAAAGTCGATCTTATGGTGCGTATAGGTATCGTTGTTTGAAACTTTTGGATTCCTATCCTACCAATCATGCGCAATCCCAGTGGCGTTAGACTGCAGGTTAAACCCGAGCCAGATCCTTTCTACTAGCTGCGCCGTGCAGATGTGTTCTGGGTTTCCCCAAATTCATATCACTTGAATGATGTCCTCCACCTCTCGATCGATTTCGTCGAGCGGCCGGCCACCTTTTTCGCCAATAAGTGCTTTATAATAAGAGCTTTTCGCAAATAGCCTCATCGCCTCAACTCGTTTGGGCAGATAAGGATGCGTGCTCATCAATTCTTGGAAGCGACCCACACCTTGTTTCAGGTCGTCGAGTTGCTTCATGTATTCATCCATGTCGACGGTCGCCGATAGGTTTTCACCGAGCGCGAGCTTAAGCATCGCCTTGGTGGCCACATCGAGGTCCCGCACACAAACCAGACCCGCACGATCACAGGTGATTTCGCCGCGACGCGACCATGCGTTCAACGCAATAGACGCCGGAAGGCTGGCGTACTTCAGGTACACGCCAACGCCCGTCGACATGAAGCGCGCGGCCGTATGGTAAACGACATGGCTGTTTTGGATATGTCCACATTCGTGGCCAATCACAAACTTGAGTTCATCGTCGGTCATGTTGCCAACGATCGCGCTAGTCATGACGATGAACGACTCTTGATTGGTTCCGTAGGTCCCGGCGTTGATCACAGGGCTCTGTGAAACGTAGAGCGTAGGAACGGGAATATCGAGGGTCTCTGAACACTCCACAACCAAATCATGCAGGTGTGGGAACTGGCGTCGACTCAACTTCACCGAAGTGCCCAGCAACTCGTTCTTTTGAAAAGACTTCCAAAGGCGAACCGTTGCTTCGACCACCATTCGCACAGGAACTAGGCGCTCAAGTTGTCTCAAGACGCGCAAATCACCCGAAAATGCGTAATCGCCAAAACCACCGCGTTCGGGATGTCCCCCGCCTGGGTTTTTCTTCTTGTCGACGTAGCGCTGAAAGTCGAATTCGTGTGCCATAAGCCTCTCTGGAGCGGATGCGAACGAAGAACCTCCGATCGCTTCACTTTCATTTCAAGGGGAGACCGTCAAAGTCTTCGTGCTGATGCGACCACCAAGGTCAGCTGCCTCGACCACCAGCGTAAACTCTCCGCGACAAATCATCGGAGGCTCCGTCTCGGCGGGCGGTGACCAGGTGAACTTCTCATCGGCATTTGGGTCGGCAAAGCCATCCATTGGAATCCCGTTGATCGTACCTTTGATAGACGAGGGAACCAAGTCTCGCTCGACGTCGGTGATCGCGATCGCGATTTCACCAAACTCAGGGTACTCGCCGACGCGACGTGGATCCTTGCAGGTGATGGTTGCGGTGCCGATTTCGGGCGCATTTTCGGGTTTGGGATCTTCCTCACAACCCGACAAAACGAGCCCCACCACGACCAGAGCAAAAAGATTTCTATACACAACGACTCCTTAGGACGTTCACAAGCTTAAGCACAATCATTCATCAACCCACTCCATCCAAGCGGTTTTGACAAAGATGTCCTCGAGCGCCTGCGACATGTCACCTTCACCAATCCAAAGCTGCGCCCCGCAATACCACGAGGGATAGCCCTCTTTCAGCTCACATTCGCCCGACTTCACCGCGGTGGACAGTCTGTAGTCTGGAGCTTCGCCTTCAACACCCGTCGACACCGCTAACATCTTCAAATACTTGTCTTCAGGCTTCCCACCAAACGCAACTCGACAGCCTTCGCGCCAACGCGAGAGCGTGTTCTTGTCGTAGGATCGGGCGCCAAAATGGGCCGATTTGGTAAGTTCCTCGGCCGCAGCAAACGCCGCTTCATCGTCTGGACTGTTCACCTGTCGACACAAAAACAGAACCGCCGCATTTCGAAAATCCACGTCGTAGTCGGGCAGTTCTTTGGTCTCGCTCACTTTGAACGAGGCCGGCTGGCCGTCTCGAACCAGATGACCGAGTCCCTTCGCGAGCTGCTGATGGTCCTTACTTGAGAGCTCGGATTCCTCGAGATGCTTCACGTACGTGAGCAGCAAATCGCCGCCTTGTGCGGGCGCAATTTGATTGAGCAATCGCTGACACGCGTTCGATCCGCCATAATCAAAATTAAGCGAACAGGCGCGCAGCCAGTGGTTGAAACGGTCGGTGTCGGGTCGGTCACGCGTGAATCGAAATGTGTTGAGCGCCTCGGAAACCAGGTCAGGGTTGCCTTCCCACGCTGCCGCTTCAGTCCAAAACTCTTCCATCTCTGCCTGGAGGTCCTTCTGCGGCAGTGTGCCGGCAAAGAACAAGCGACTCAAACAGGCATAGGGGGCGTTTTTGGACCGGCGATCCAACGACTTAACGAGTTCAAGCCTCAGTGAGTCAGGAAGCTTGTTGGCAGAAATCTGCGCAGCGCGTTTTCCACAAACCAATTCTGCGGTTGAACGACTACCAAAGGTAAAAATGGCGCGGACATCGTCGTCGGGCCACTCACGACTGGAGAGCTGCGATGGCTTTAACTTCTCGAGCTTCTCGGCGTGGACACGCTCGACGAGCATCTGATCGCTTATCTGCTCGTGTTGTTCATCGCCCTTTGAATGAGCAGCTTGGTGAGTCTCGGGTGCGGGTTGTTGCACAAACCACCACATGACCAACGCGCCAAACATTGCGCTTGCAAGCAAGCCGAGTTCTACCACGCCAAACGAGTCGTCAGATGGGTCTGGTGGCGCGGGGATGCGGAGTTTCTGGGGGTTGGATTGGGTCATATGAAGTCGACAATACCCTCAGCGGAGGCGAGTGCCAAACTCGCTGGAGCTGCGACCATCCTTGAAGAACAAGAAATTAGAGTTCGCGTCGGTCGATAACACCCGATAGTAGTCGCCACGTTGGTAGGCCATGACTTTGGCGGGGAAGATTCCTTCGGTCGAAAAGCTGCGCGAAAGAAAGTTCGGAACCACAGAGAACGTGAACGACAGGCCTTCGGTCGGTGCAACGGCAACCGTGCCGGGGATTACTTCACCAGTCTGCGGATCGCGAGCATTCGGGCCGGGCCAAAGGTGGAAAACAAAGTAGGGACCGACAAAAGCACCGCCTGTGCGCACGCGCGAGGCCCGCCTCGGTTCTCCATCGACAACTGCGATATCAACACACTGACCAAATACGTTTTCCCGTTCCGACAACAAGCCACTGCGCTCGCCTACCACGATCCACTGATCGTGTGGTCGTACGGCGTAATTAAGTCCGCGTGGGAAGCACTCGCGGGTTGGCAGCGTGTCGGCAAACTCTTCGCTATCGATCACGCCGAGCATCATCTTCGATGCGGTCATCGCGACCACTTCATAGGTCAAGAATCTGGCGTCGCCTTTGAATGCCGCGCACGCCGCATCATCAGATGCGGTTTCTTCGAACGTAAGCCGATCGCCTTCTTGAACGCCCGCCGCACAAAGGTCTAAGGGCGCTGCCTCCAATTCCACGACATCGGTGCCATTCAAGTCCGTCAGTTCAGCAGCAAGAATGCCATCGGAACGACGTGCCGAAGGCAGAATTCCTTCGTAGGCGACGGTCCAGGATTCGTTGATCAGCCGCTCATCCGCCACACGATAAAAATTGAGCAAACCCAAGGTCGACCCGGCCCAACCGAAATAGGTTTGCTGAGTGACGAGCAAATCGGCCCTTTCGTACGCATCCAGTGATGGAAAGTCGTCTGGGTCAAGCTCACCGGCTTCAGCCGCGATCGGCTGAGGAAGTAATTGCGAAGTGCATCGGAAGTTACGCGGTGCATTGGGTAGATTCGCAAGGTTACGCAGTTGCAGGTCGACCTCGGCAGGAATCTCGCATTGGCTTTTCCCACCTATGCGGCCTGTACTTGCCGAGACATCGACCAGCGAGAACTTGGGGTTGAGTACGACCGATTGGTCGTCATTGCAGAAAAATCGGCGCTGAAAGATCGTGGTATCGCATGCATCACAACTTGCATCGCATGTCCCTGCGTAATCCGCCCGAGCTTCGAGAGGAAAGGCGGGAACAAAAACACAGTTCTTCTCCGGCGAATCGTCAAGGGCGCCTGGCTCAACAAAACGCGAACCCAACACCTTCTTGACTTCAGTTGTCGGAAGTTTGCAGAACGCGTCCATGGTCTCGATATAGCGCAGACGGCCGGTGTCCTCGGCGACCCACGCCCCGTAGGCGTACCTCACGACCACTTCATCGTGAATATAGGGCGCGAAGCTGGACGAACCGTCAAAGAACGCAGAATCACACGGAAGTGCCAAATTGGTATCGGTTAGACAATCTCGGCGCACGGTTGCAGTCACGTCGAGCGGTGTTGGTAGAACCGAGACGCCAATCAGATTTGTGAAAGCCGAGGTCGGAGGTACGCTTGATCGTGCCGCGTCGATAACGGTGCGTCGTTTGGCATCAATGATGACAACCTGAGACCTCGCACGATCCACCAGATAGATGAACTGTCCGAGTTCATCGATATCGATCGCATCAAACCCAACAGGATCTAAAGCAACCTCGGTGTTTCCGTAGGGCCCGTAACAATTCGGATCTGCGGGGTAATCTGCATTACCGTCGCTGTCGTTGTCTTTACCGTCGTTGCACGAAGTGATTGCAGACGAAGTTGCCACCGAGCTTTCCTCGGTCGAATCGGCAGTGACGCAATCTGGATCTTCACGATCGATCAATCCGTCTTCGTCGTTGTCGATTCCGTCCTGACATATCGAAGTGCTGGTTCGACCTGCAAACCCGGGTGCTTCGGCATCAAAAGGTCCAAAGCACTGTGGATCTTGAGCATCAACCAGCCCATCACCATCGTTGTCGACACCATCAGAGCAAGAGGCCGAGGACCCGATCGATGCTTGGATCGTCATCGAGTCAAGATCGACGACCGTAATGAAGTCCAGATCGCGGTAAGCAATAAAGGCCGACAACCCGTCTGGAGAAATCACAAAGTCAGTCACCGTGCCGGGCAGATCCACCTGACGACCTGCGTCCTCGGGGATTTCGCAGCCGGTGACTTCACAGGTTGCTCCCTGTCGGCTCCACAGGTTTGAAGGACTGCCTGAGGCCACGACGATTTCGTTCGTGCCTGGCCGAGTCTCCAACGCAATGGGAGTGCCAGGAACCTGAAGTCGAGCGGAGTGAACCTCAGGTTTCCAGAGGTTCACGATCGAAATATCGGAGTCAATTTGGTTTAGCGTGTAAGCGATCGTTCCGTCAGAAGACGCGGCCACGTCCACGGGAAGGCGGCCAACGGTCAAATGAGTCACGCCAGGAACTGACTGGCGCAGATCCGCGAGCGCAGGTGTGGTTCGATCGAGGGCCACAAACGTGAGTCGGTCGCTTTGTTCATTCACGACAAGCCCAATCGCGCCCAAGCGCCCTTCAGCGCATTCGCTGAAAATTGGGATACGTGCGTCGCCGTCGGCCTGTAAATCCAGACATACACGACCGCGAGCGATCGCGATCGCAGTGGGCCCATCAAGCGATACCGGCGGTATCGGTGTGATGTCGGTGCACGCGGCGAGGAGACAGATTGGAAAGAGTATTCGTTTCACACGTCCCTCAATAGAGCTTACGGATCAGCTGATGATATCGTGGACTCTCTGGATCGAGGTCAACGACACCAATCGAACCACAGGGCTCGTCGCGATTCAGATCACAACGTCCACCAGACCGAGCGAGGTCGTCAAATAGTGAGACGTAGCCCCAACAACGGCCAGAACCTGGAGTGCAGTACGCCCCACGATCGACTTTCATCACATAGGGTGAGGCGCCAATTTCAATCTCATCAACCACGGCTCGCGTTGTTGGGTCGACCACTTGAATGACGCCGTCCTCGAAACAAGGAATATAGAGTCGAATCTGGGTTCCAACTTGAAGTCGAACCACATCCGAGGGGCTTCTTTCCAGCGGAATTGTCGCGACGATTCGATGAGCGGTGCCTGTGCCTTTTTCCGGATCGGCAGCCGCGATGCTAATGATGTGCAGCGCGTCGGGATTGCGAGTGGCAACGTAGAGCGTCTTGCCATCGGGCTCGAACGCCATTGCACGCGCATCAACAGACGACGTCAGATGATTGAGGGTGACTCGACCGCGGTCGATGAGCGCCTCAACCCGCTGGGATTCTGGAGCCAAGTAGGGCTGAAAAATCGCAAGGTCGCGCGATAAACGACCCGCTGCATAAAAATCACGTGTTCCAGGGCGGCGCGTAATGGCGTTGGCACCGGCAAGGAACTCCGCCGAGCGCATGCTGGCGCTGGCAACATCTTGTTGCGGCAACGAGATCGCGGTCAGTTGAGTTCCGCGCAAATGCGAGACACCCAAAACATCGGAACGGGTGGTATCAAAAACCAACGGTGTCCCTGAGGGAGCGGTCAGGATGATGTCAAAGGTATTTCCGTCATCCCCAAAGACGGTAAGAAACCCGTCACGACCAATCGCGCTGACGCCAGGTAGCCCGTTAATCGTCAGAGCAAATGTCGCCAAAAGCTCATCAATCGTACGGCCCGTGGCGTCGATATTGGTGGTGAAGCTGCCCAGCGTAAGGGTCCAGACGCCATCCGCCTGCTCAATGGCGCCACGACTCGTCTGAAGGGTCAGCACGTCGAGTCCAAACGGGTCTGACGGCATCAAGACACCGTCAGAGGTGTTTGGGACCTTGTGGATACGACACGTGTCCATATCCGAGGTGAGTTCTTGCGTGTCCCCAGTGGACACGTCACATCCGAGTGCAGATCCGTTAGGCGCCACGTCAAGTGCGAGCACTTGGTTGTCGTAGCGAACGGCCACATAGGCTTTCGAGGCGTCGTCATTGAGTTTGATCTGACCGCCGAAACTTGGAATGAACGGACCATTTCCGACAAGCATTTCTTGGGTCTCAAGGTCGAAAACAGAGACCGTGCCGCCGACTTCCTCGTTGTACCGAGTATCGAAATTGCTATTCACTGCGTAGAGGTAGCGCCCGTTAGGGTGCACTTCAAGGCCGACGGGCCAGGCAAGCTGATCAGGTCGTGGAAGCGGATCCACGTAGGTATCCGCGCACGCTGCTGAGAAGCCCAGCGCCAGGAACACAAGCGTTCCTATCGATTTAACTCGTGACATACTCACCCTTTGACAAGCCAGCTTCGGGCCGCAACGGATTATCACTTGCACCGCCTCACCGCAAGCCCGCGCGGCCAACCGCTGCTTGTGACCGCAGCCAGTCCACTCTCATCGCGCATCGTATCGAAAACAAGCGAGGACCTCTTGGACACTGCCACACTCAGATGCGTCCCGAGCGTCCGGTAACAAGTGGTGCATGCAAAAACGTGTGGAGGAGTCACACTCGGCCGTCTCTTCTTGTTCTGGACTCCGCGTCCAAACTTGCTCCACCGCGCGCAGCCTGACTTTCGCCGTGGTTCGATAACGAGTGTCATCGGAGTCGGCCGTCAGGAAATAAACGCGGTCCTCCTGAAAGTCGGACAACAACGCGGCCTGCGCCAAGTTCCATTCCATCTGCCACTTCCAATCGAAATCCCGAAAAATCTTCGGTTCGAGGTCGTCGTCGGTAAAAACGGATTCGAGCGCAAAACCATCGTTCGTCTGAGCGTAGGCGCGAAGGGCGGGAATTCCGCCCTGCAGGACCACCGGCTGCAAGGACCGTTCAAACTTGAGTTTCCTTGAGCCTCGGGTTTCCACCCAGCGGGCGGCGTAATGCACCGTAAGGGCGGCAGATTGCTCGGCACTTGATGCTTCGATTTGAAGGGGCATTTCGACCAGAAGGTCCTGATATGCCAGGTCATCCAAATGAACTTGAAAGCCCGACGAGACCACCTCGACACGTTGATCGCGGCCAGCAACGCTGGCCTGCACCGTTGTCAGGTCAAGGTTTGATCGGCCATGGATCACCCAGCCGCGGTCGCTCAGCACCTCTATGGTGCTGGTCACTCCCAGCTTAAGTCCGCGGCCGATAATTCGCGCCTGAGTATCGCCTTTGCCGAGTTCGGCCTCATTCATTCGAATCGATTCTTCGACTGAATCGTCTACGCAAGCGCCCAGCATCACCAACATCAAAGCCATCAACAAGACCTTCATACCGACCTCCGTTTTTGTCGTTTCGAAGGGGTTATCGGACGAAGGCGTTGAAATGTTGCGAATTGCCCCGGCACTTTGGGGGCAAAACAAGAGCTCGTTCAGGTTCGGCGCGGGAAAAATAAATTTTCCAAGAAAAAAAGAACGGCGAGTCACCCTAAGGTGGCTCGCCGTATCGGTCTTCCTAATAAGCCGGGTTTTGTACCGCAAGCGGTGATGATCATTCATCTAGGCTCTGCATTGCTACAGAGCTCCAGCGGCAACCCGGAGCATGAAGGACGGGACGCCCTCGGACCGAAGTCCAGCTCCTGTTCGCCTTGCATCAAGTGGGGTTTACCATGCGAGCGTTGTCACCAAAGCCCCGGTGAGCTCTTACCTCACCTTTTCACCCTTACCGAACAAGTTCGGCGGTTCGTTTTCTGTGGCACTTTCCCTAGGGTTACCCCCGGTCGGCGTTACCGACCACCTTTCCCAACGATGCCCGGACTTTCCTCCCGTGAGCCGAAGCTCACCAGCGATCATCCCGGAAAACCGAATTTTTTAGGCCTCAGCTGTAGCGCTATCTGCTTCGGGTTCACCGAAGTAGAGAATTCGCTGGCAGCTTGGGCAAGTCTGAAGCGTTTCGCCCCGCTGAACTTCGATATAAAGCTGAGCAGGAACTGCCATAAAGCAGCCTTCGCAATGCGCGTCACGTGCAGCCACAATCGCGAGGCCTGGACGGCGACCACGAATGAAGTCGTACTTGTAAAGGATTCGCTTCGACACGAATGCTCGTGCTTTGGCTTCGCCCTTATTCAAGCCATCGATTTCTTTTGCGAGGACGCTCAACTGGCCTTCGGCCTGATTTTCGTCGGCAGAAATCGAATCACGGAGTTGATTGATCTTCTCTTCTTTTTCAGAAATCGAGCCCTGAGTGGTCTCGATGACTTCAGCGAGGTGAAGGAGTTCTTCTTCGGTCTGTTCCACAGACTTTTTAAGAACCTCAATCTCACGCTCAACTGCAGAGAACTCCTTGGTGGAGCCCACGGCCTGCAATCGCTTTTTGCGTTTATTGTGTTGTTCTAGGATTTCCTTGAGGTCGTCTTGCTTCTGCGTTTGAAGTCCGCGGATTTCATCAAGCTCGGCCTTTTGGCCCTCAAGGTCGTCGACGAGCTTCTGTAGGAAGCCCTTGTTTTGTCCAAGTCGCTCGAGAATTTCTTTCTTTTTGCTGCCGTATTCATCGAGTTGCAAATCAATTTGCTGCAATTCACGGAGCTTCGCCAGTTGTTCCCTCATATCGGTCATACCTCTTGCCCACCAATAGCCATGCGCTCAAAGAGCGCGATCCAAAAACAAAAAAGGCGCTCTGAGTTACCAGGCGCCTGCTTCTTAAGATTATGTCGGAATTTCTGAAAGTCCGTTGTGGTCATCTGTAGGGTACGATCTGGCAACAAATCGATTCTTCCCAACTGCACTCCGCGATGTACCAGCAACGCGACCTCCGTGACGTTCACAATGGGCGCACCAGGGCTCGAACCTGGGACCAACCGGTTATGAGCCGGTAGCTCTAACCAACTGAGCTATGCGCCCGTAATCTGAAGCCGCGACACTACGTCCCGGTTCAGGGAGGGGATAAATAGCGGAACACTTTGATGGATGCAAGATAGTTTTTGTCAAAGCGCCAAAGTCACTCGACGGTGACGCTTTTAGCCAGATTTCGGGGCTGATCAACGTCTGTCCCCTTAAAATCGGCGATCGCATAGGCGATCAGTTGGACGACAACGGCAGTGATCAGGGGTTGCACATATTCGTGAACGTCTGGGATTTCGATCACAAAATCGGCGAGTTTCGCAAGGTTTTGGTCGCCCTTGGTGACGACAGCGATGACTTTTCCGTCACGGGCACGGACTTCTTCGACGTTGCTGGCGGTCTTTTCGTAGACGTGGTTCTGGGGAGCCAAAACGACGACCGGCATGTTTTCGTCGATCAGCGCGATCGGCCCATGTTTCATCTCGCCGGCGGCATAACCTTCGGCGTGGATATAGCTGATTTCTTTGAGTTTTAACGCTCCTTCCATGGCAATTGGGTAAGCTAATCCTCGGCCCAAATACAGGAATGAAGTGGAGGTCGAAAACTCTTTGGCGATCGTGTCGTAGATCGAGACGTCCTCAAGCAAGGACTCCATCGCGGTGGGCACGCTTCGGAAGGACTCGAGGATCTCGCGCGCGGCGTCCGCGGTCAGTGTATTGCGACGGCGACCAAGCCACACAGCAAGCATCCCAAGGGCTGCGAGCTGCGTGGTGAACGCTTTGGTACTCGCCACGCCGATCTCGGGCCCTGCGTGCGTGTAGAGGACTCCGTCGCTCTCTCGAGCGATGGTGGATTCGATCACATTGCAGATCGCCATGGTTTTTGCGCCCGCAGACTTGGCTTCGCGCGTGGCGGCCAGGGTATCAGCGGTTTCGCCGGACTGGCTCAACGCCACACAAAGCGTGCGATCGTTGATGACGGGGTTTCGGTATCTAAACTCGCTGGCGAGGTCGACTTCGACAGGGATGCGCGCGATCGACTCGATCAGGTATTTGCCGACCAATGCTGCATAGTAACTGGTCCCGCAGGCTACAAACGTGACCTTTTGAGCTTCGGCGAGCCATTCTGCGTCGATATCGACTTCGGAAAGGTCGATGTCACCACGCTCCAGATTCACACGGCCCCGGAGTGTATCGATGATGCGCGCAGGCTGCTCGTGGATCTCTTTGAGCATGAAGTGTTTATAACCCTGTTTTTCTGCCGAGATCGGGTCCCACTGAATATGCCGCGGCTCACGTGTGATCGGTGTTCCGGCGTGGTCAAAAAGCTTGACCCCTTGCCGCGTAAGCAGCGCGGTTTCACCGTCATTGAGGAAGATAAATTCGCGTGTGTGTTCGAGCACAGCAGGGACGTCCGAGGCGGCAAAAGCCTCACCGTCAGCGACACCGAGGACCATCGGCGAAGCGTTTCGAGCGACCACCAGTTGGTCTCGGTCTTCGATGTCCATGACCACAAGTGCGTAAGATCCGTCGATACGAGCCAGTGCCTTTCGGACGGCGTCGTGAAGGTCGGCGGATCGAGGCAAAATCGAGTCGATCAGATGTGCGACGACCTCGGTGTCGGTCGCGCTCTTAAACTCGCGCCCGGCCTGCGCGAGCTCTTCTTTGAGCGCCATGTAGTTTTCGATGATGCCGTTATGGGCGACAACGACTCGGCCTGCGCGATGAGGGTGAGCGTTTTCTTCGGTGGGCCCGCCATGCGTCGCCCAACGAGTGTGCCCCAAGCCGATCGTTCCATCGAAGGATTCGGCGTAAAAAGAGCGCTCAAGATTAACGAGCTTGCCCTGGGCACGGCACATGCGAAGACCGGATTCGGTCAATATTGCGATCCCGGCAGAATCGTAACCGCGATATTCAAGCCGTCGCAGTCCATTCAACAGGATTGCGGCGCACTCACGTTTTCCGACATAACCAACGATTCCACACATGCCTACCTCCGTGTTGGGCGCGCGGAAGAAGTACGCCCGACCCTTCGGTTATTCCTTAGGGTTCATTTCCGATGATACTTGCACCAACGCCGGTAAATGTCGCGCCAAAGCTGTATGAGTCGTTTTTGCCGTCATTATCAGTGTCAACGTCCACCGCGTTGGAGATCGCCGAACCCAGCGCTCCACAATAGTTTTTGGCGGCTAGGAAACGACAACCCGAAGTTGCGGTCGCGCAAGCCACCTCGTCCTCTGTGACTGAATTACACGAATACCCACCATCGGCTTCGCGGTCGTAGACGTTGCGTGAAAGACAGACACAGGCGTTTGAGGCCGCGTTTAATGAGTCAAAGAACTCGTCACGGAGGATTACGCCGCCCATTTTGCCTGCGTCCAGCGTCACTGTTCCACCGGCAGATAGGTCGGCACCAGGCAGCACTTGCGCTTCGATCCGCCCCTGTGCGACTGGGATTCGAACCTGTTCCAGCAGGTCAGGGAAGTCGAGATCGAATTCGCCGTCGAACGCTTCTAAGAGTCCAGCGCGAACACGCGCTGAGCCAAATCCCCAACGGGGCTGCCCTTGCATATTAAGGCTTTCAGCCAACACGTAGAATTCACCGAGCCCCTGCAGATTCGGCAGAATATTGAGGTCCGAGTCCGTACCTTTGAAGAAAAACATGTCGATGGTTGGATCGTACATCGCGTTCTCGAAATGCGAGAATCCAAAGAGGTTCACCAAGGTGCCGTCCGCGATCGCATTTTCGATACCGGTATTCACGTCAAAGCCGAGGCCTTTTGCGACGGCGAGCAATCCACCGATCTTGTTGTCGACGACACCATCGCCGGTGAAGTCGAAACAGCAGGTGGGTTGTTCAGGGATGATAATCGAGGTCATGAAGGAACCCGGACCGTAAGGACCGGTTGGGCAAGTCACGTCGGTCGACGGAAATGCGCATGGATCCTGAGCCAGGTCAGGATACATAAATGCGTCTGCCTCGGCATCGGCTTCGGCGTCCGTACCCGCATCGAGCTCGGCCATGTCGGGGATATCCGTCACACCCATATCGTCCACGGCATTATTCGTGGTCGTATGGGTCGTGTTGTTCGTCGAGCTGTTGGTCGCGTTGTTGGTCGCGTTATTCGTGTTCGAATTATTCGTGCTCGCCGGGTCATCGGCACAGCCTGCCAACATCGCAAAAGCCACAAGGATCAAAAGTCGCTTCATTTTGCTGCCTCAATCGTTCCGTTTCAGAATGGCGCGAACTCTAGCGGGGAAAAAACAAAAATTCAAAGCGGACTTACGCGAAAGGCGTAATCGTTTGATTTCGTAAGGCTGGGCGCGGGTCTCAGGGTTTCGGTTGGCCAGGTTTCGGGAATCGCAGACGGGCAGGATGCCCGCGGACCGAATCGCAATGCGGGACAATCACGATCTATGTGTGGGAATGCGCCAGAAGCAGGTTGATTTTCGTCGCGTGAACCGCGGCCCCAAAACCATTATCGATATTCATAACCGCTACGCCACCGGCGCAGGAATTTAACATCGTCAACAAGGGCGCGAGGCCGTCGAATGCCGAGCCATACCCCACGCTTGTTGGGACGGCGATGATGGGCTGGCGCGCAAGTCCGCCGACAAGGCTTGGCAAGACGCCGTCCATGCCGGCACACACAATCAGGATGCCGGCCTCATCGAGTTTCGACAGCGAGGAAGCAATGCGTGAGATTCCGGCTACGCCAACGTCAAAGAGTCGTTGGGTGGGATTCCCCAGCAACTCGCTCATGACTGCGGCTTCTTCACCGACGGGGACATCGAGCGCGCCTGCGGTAATGACCAAAACTGGCGCTCGGTGGGGCTCGACCTTGGGTTGGCGAGTGGCAACAATTCGGGCGGTATCCCAGAAATGAAGGTAGTCGCGTTGGTCCGCCAAAGCCTCAGCGATCGCGGGGGTGACCCGCGAAGCAATGAGTTGGCGGCCCTGCTCGTGATAGGTCCGAAAGATCGCGGCGACATGTTCCGGGGTTTTGCCCTCGGCCAGAATGACTTCTGGAATGCCGGTGCGCAGCTCACGATGCTGGTCAAAACGACCAAGCAGGTGCTCCTCGAACGGCTCACGAACGATGCGCTGAATCAGCTCATCCTCACCCAGTTCGCCGTCGCGCCAGGCGTGCAGTAGATTTCGAAGGGACATTTGGGTCAGTTCCCGGTCTCAGGAGCAAGAATCCAGTCGGTCGTTCGCCAGGTCGTTGGAGCACCGGTGAACGCGGTCCGGTTGATACTCTGACCGGTGACCATGTTCAAGACGTTGACGGGATTTGGAGAGAACGTGGCGCAGGTCGGGCCGCCAGTCGGACTGCCAGAATTATTATCGCTGGTCATGTAGTCGAGCACGTTGGAGCAACTGGTTCGGTCGCACGATCCCGAACACAACATGGTGTGAGTTGGGCCGTCGTAGATGAGGTCACACGACGTGTAAGGCACGTCGATGCCCGCACGGCGAGTGCCTTCTGTGGCGCGGGCCACCTGACCGGGTTGCAGCGCTGCTGCCGTAGCAAAGCTGGCAGTCTGAACAACAGATGCGTCACAGGTTCCCAAGTGTTCAACCACCAAACCTGAGAGCGGCGCAGGACAGGCTGATCGGTTGATGAGTTCCACAAAATCGTCCGTCGCCGCGTAACCGCCGACCTCGTTGATTTGCACGTATTTGGAGATCGATCCGGCCGTCAAGTTGAAGGCTGATACCGCATTGTTGAAGCCGTCGATGACCAGATAATACTTGGTATTGGCGACGGCCGTGAACTCCACGGTTTCGTCAGCAGAGCCAGCTCGCGTTGATTTCCCGACGCACATCCCCAAGTCTGTGGGTGAACACTGCATTCCCGTGTCTTTCATGACGATCAAGTCAAGGTCTGCGGCCAATCCTGAGAGCTTGATTTGAACCAAACCAGAGCTTGTAGGCGTGAACGAGTAGGCGATTTCAGGGCCGGTGTACGAGAAGGTTGAGCACGCCCACTTATCGACCAGGTCAAAGGATCCAGCCCCGTCGTTTCTGGCGGCGCGCGCGCCATTGCAAGGGATCGCTGAGGCCGTGACGCATCCTTCGACCGTGCAAGTTGAGGAGCAACCATCGTTGCTGGTCGTGTTCATGTCGTCGCATTCTTCGACGGTGGCACGTACGAATCCGTCTCCGCAAAAGGCGTTCTTGCACGTGTTGGTGCAGGCATCTGTATTGGAGGTGTTCGCGTCATCGCATTGTTCGACACCGGCTCGCACAAAACCGTCGCCACACGTCGCGATGGTGCAGGTATCAAGGCAACCATCGGTGTTGATCAAGTTATTATCGTCGCACTCCTCGCCGACTTGAAGGATGCCATCGCCGCAACCTGGAAGCGTACACAGGTTCGTACAGGTGTCGTTATTGGTCATGTTGCCGTCGTCGCAACCTTCGACCCCCAACCACGCGAAGCCGTCTCCACAGCTCGCATTCACGCAGGTGTTGAGGCAGTCATCTGTATTGGAGGTGTTGGCGTCATCGCATTGTTCGACACCCGCTCGCACGAAACCGTCACCGCAGGTCGGCGTTTCACAGGTGGTTAAGCAGGCGTCGGTGTTGCTGGTATTGCCGTCGTCGCAAGCTTCGATGCCGCTTTGCACAAACGCGTCTCCGCATCGTGCCGCGACGCACGAGTTCAGGCAGGCGTCGGTGTTCACGAGGTTGGCGTCGTCGCATTCTTCGATGTTTTCCTGAACAAACCCGTCGCCGCAACCGGCGTTTACGCACGTGTTCAGACAGGCGTCGGTGTTCAGGTTGTTTCCGTCATCGCATTGTTCTACGCCGTTGCGCACGAATCCATCACCGCAGCTCGGTGCTTCACAGGTGTTCAAGCAGGCGTCGGTATTTGTGCTGTTGCCATCATCACAGGCTTCGGTGCCAATTTGGGTCACGCCATCGCCGCAAGTGGCGCTGACACAGGCGTTCAGACAGGCATCGGTGTTCACAAGGTTGGCGTCATCGCATTGTTCGACCCCCGTTTGCACAAAGCCGTCTCCACAACGTGCGGTCTCGCAGGTATTGGGACAGGCGTCGGTATTGTCGTCATTGCCATCGTCACAAACTTCAACGCCTGCTTGGACAAAGCCGTCGCCACAAGTGGCTTGAAGGCAGGTGCTTAAACACGCGTCGGTGTCGGACATGTTTCCGTCGTCACATTCTTCGTTTCCTTGGACGACGCCGTCGCCACAGGAAGCAAGCTTACAGGTATTCGTACAGGCGTCGGCGTTGGACGTATTGCCATCATCGCAAGCTTCCACGCCCATATGGACGATTCCATCGCCGCAGGTCGCAACCTTACACGTGCTGGTGCAGGCGTCGGTATCGTCGCTGTTTCCGTCGTCGCAAGCCTCGGTTCCCTGGACAAACGAATCACCGCAGGTTGCGGCAACACACGTGTTGGTGCAGGCATCCGTGTTGTCGTCGTTGCCATCATCGCAGCCTTCGACGCCAGCCTGGACAAACGAATCACCACAGCTTGCTGGGGTGCAAGTGCTCAGGCACGCGTCGGTATCATCGGCGTTGCCGTCGTCGCAGCCTTCGCCTTCTTGCACAACACCATCCCCACAGGAGGCTGGCCGGCAATTATTCGAACAACCATCAAGATCGTCGGTATTGGCGTCGTCACAGCCTTCGCCTGGGCCGACAAAACCGTCACCACAGATGGCGTCTTTGCAAGAAACACAGGCGTCGGTGTCAATTTCATTGGCGTCATCGCAGTCTTCGCCAGCCTGAACGATGCCGTCACCGCATGACGCAAGGGCGCATGAGGCTGTGCAATCGTCGGTTTCAACGTCGTTACCGTCATCGCAGGATTCCACGCCTTCTTGCACGATCATGTCACCGCAACGCGCGGCAACACAGTTGTTCAAACAGCCGTCGGTTTCGATCGTGTTGCCATCGTCGCAGGCTTCGTTTGGATCGACCGTACCGTCGCCGCAACGGGCCGGCGCCACGTCGGCGCCCGCGTCCATTTGGTTATTGGTGACGTTATTATTGGTCACGTTGTTGGTGGATTCGGAGACGTCTCCCTCGGCGCAAGCACCGACGAAAGTCATCAAGACAACAACAAGGAAAAGGTTAAGACGATACTGCATGGGCGATTCCGGCTGAATAACAAGCGTGGCAGAAAACCAAGACCACGCCCTTGTGTCAAAAGATTTCGCGTTTTCCCCAGTGGTGCAGGCCGACAGACACGTATTTTTGTCTGCGCGCGGAAACTCAATTGCCACCGACCGCTCCATACTGCCGCCATCGTAACAGCCTCAGAGTTAAACAACACGCGGTTCCAGTGGCGTTTCGTGCTTCGGTGACAAGTGATCAAGACGGCTCGAACCGAAAACTCAAGGCGGGCAGGAGGCCCGCTGACCGAATCACAACGCGTCAATAATTGCCTTCCCCTTCCAGACAACGCGCTCTAGTCTGATCGCAAATTCTACCTAAGGAGAAAATGATGACCGAAATCAAAGACCCAGAAAACACCATCTTGATGGAACTCAAAGACGGCATGGTCACGATCGAGCTCTTGCCCGACATCGCACCACTGCACGTTGCGCGAATGAAAGAGCTTGCTCGCGCCAAAGCCTATGACAACGTGGTTTTCCATCGCGTGATCAACGGCTTCATGGCGCAAACAGGCGACGTCTCGAACGGCAACGCCGAAAAAGACTTCAATATCCGTCTCGCCGGTACAGGTAAATCCGACCTTCCAAACCTGCCAGCTGAGTTCTCAGAAGTTCCTCACGAGCGCGGCACACTTGCAGCTGCGCGATCGTCGAACCCTGATTCGGCGAACAGTCAGTTCTTCATCAACTTCAAGCTGAACGCGTCTTTGAACTACCAGTACACTGTGTACGGCCGAGTGATTTCGGGCATGGAGCACGTCGACGCGATCACGCGCGGCGAGCCACCGATGAACCCAGATCGCATGATCACCGTTCGAGTCGCGGCAGACGTCTAAGGTTCGTGTAACGCCGGGCTCCCCGCCCGGTGAGCAGTTGGCGGTATGGGCCCCTCTCGGCCCAGCGAAAATGAAGAAATCCCCAAAATATGCGTCAGAACAGTGCAGGCCGGTCCTTCGCCTAGTCACGTGTCATGGGACCCAAGAGATTGCCTGAGTACTTGGATGATTTCTCAGGATCCCGAATGAAAACCCCCTTTCTATTGCTAGTGGCCGCACTTACCGGTGGTTGTGCTGTGCATAATCACTATTATCCAACCTCAATAAGTGATGGCACGGCAGGCAAAGGCGCTGAAGAAATCAGCCGCGCTCAAGAAAACAAACCCGATCAGCGCCACGACGAGCGCGCTCAGCTGGTTGTTGAAGATCGCGATTTGGCCGACATTCAGGTTTCCCCATCCCCCACCGAAGAACCCCCGGAAGGCGGCTTTGATGATCGTCGGTCATCATCCGACATCATCGCTGCACAACCCCATGACGTCGATTCATCGGTGTTCGCTGGTTGTGATGTGGAAAACCACACCACCGGATGGGTGATAGCAACTTGTTCTGACATGAAAATCATGCTGCAAACAGGACCTTCCGCCCGGGGAAATCTTGGACGTTTATTCTCTTATGCTGGAACTCTGGCCGCGGAAAAATCTCCAACACCCGCGGGCTACTGGGGTGATCGCGTATTTCGCGAGCTGAACGGAAAACGAACTGAGTTCATCGATTACGACCTGCGAAAAAATAAACAGGCGATGTTCGGAACGGACATTGATAAAAACGGCGAGGTCTTAGCGCAGGGAATCTACACCTTTGCCCCATCCAAGAAGGGAAAGATCGGGATGTTATGCCAACAAGAGGGCCATCTTGATATGGATCGATGCATCGAAATGATCCGTCGAATTTCGAACGACCCGCTCGATAATATAGGTCAATCATCAGGTAATACGGCCCGAGTCGCTGGGCTGGAGCTGCGATCGGAAGGCTTATGCTACTTCCTGCGTCCCACTGAACTTGGCTGCCCGAGCGGCGGAATCAAATGGGGTGAAGGCAGTCGTCAGACGGTTCAGGCCCACATTGCCGCCGATATCGCGAAATTAACAGACCCTGGCGAGATCGAGAATTTCCACAACCCGCACATCATCACCGATTGTCGTATCGGCAATACGGCCACTCAATGCCACGAAGTACGGTATAATGGCGTTCTGAAGGCCCCCATCAAAATTACTCATATCGCTCAGGTGGACGATCAACGTGGATCCACTTGGGTAAAATGCAGCTACAGCACTTCCGATCCAGCCCCCAAGGTCTGTCGTGAGGCATTTGGCATTTAGTGGCCAAACCTGAATAATTTTTGAAAATGAGAACTGGCTCCAGCCGACGGCCAGAGGCGTGCACAGCTGTTTCAAAACATGATATGGCTCAAGACACACCACACGATGGCGGGCCTGTGAATCCCGAAAAGACGACACTCAAAGGCATCTTGGGCCGCATTCGGTTCTCGAGTGATGATGGGGAGTTTTCGGTCGCCGACCTCGAAGGGCCAGGTGGCAAACCGACCACCATCGTGGGGAATTTATTAGAAACACAACCCGGCGAACACGTTGTGGTCAGTGGGACTTGGCGCAAAAACCCCAAGTTTGGACCCCAATTCGAAATTGACGCGATCCAGACGGTTCCCCCTACAACTTTGGCCGGAATCGAGCGCTATTTGGCCAGCGGTTTGGTTGAGGGAATCGGCCCGGTTTTGGCCGAACGCATCATCGAAAAATTCGGCACAGAAACCCTAGAAATCATCGACGCTGACCCTAGCCGAATTCGTGAAGTCGCAGGGATCGGCAAAAAGCGTGGCGAAAAAATCGCAGAAGCTTGGGAACACCAGCGCAGCGTGCGCAATGTGATGGTCTTTCTGGCTGCGCACGGCATCACGCCGAGCTATGCATTGCGCATCTGGAAGGCCTACGGCGCCGACGCCATCCGAATCATCCAAAGCAATCCCTACCAACTGGCCGAAGACATCTTTGGGATCGGTTTTCGCACCGCGGACGCGATTGCGCAGAAGGCTGGAATTCCAGTCGATTCGATCGCTCGGCTACGCGCTGGCGTGCTCTACACCTTGCAGGAAGCCACGAGTGATGGACATGTCTACTTGCCCATGGAGGTGCTCTTTGAAAGGGCCACTGAGCTTCTAGAGGTTAGCTCAGAGGTGGTCTCGGACGGCGTAGACTCCTTGCGCCAAGACAATCGAATACGCATCGAAACATTGCTGGACCAGCCCGCCGTGTATCGCGCCAATTTATGGCGGACCGAGACGGACACCGCCTCCAAGATCCACGCGCTGGCTGCGGTGGAACGTCGATTCAAACCACAATCGGTGGATTATCAAATCGACGAAGTCGAAGCCGAGATGAAGGTCGAATTAGCCGCCCAACAACGCGAAGCCGTACGCAGTGTTTGGGAGCATAAAATCGCGGTCATCACAGGCGGACCGGGCACAGGAAAAACCACGATCGTCCGGGTGCTCTGCGAATTGGCCGACCACCTGAAACAGCGATTCGCGTTGGCGGCGCCTACAGGACGCGCGTCCAGACGTATGTCTGACGCGACCGGAAGACCTGCGCAAACGATTCATCGCCTGCTCGAATTCAATCCGCGTGAAGGTGGTTTTCAGTACAATGCTGAGCGACCGCTGGATCTGGATTTGTTGATCGTCGATGAGGCCTCGATGATCGACATCTACCTGCTCTACGCGTTGATTGACGCGCTGCCAGCCGATGCCGCCATCGTTTTTGTGGGCGATATCGACCAGCTTCCAAGTGTGGGACCTGGTCAGGTTTTGCGCGACATCATGGATAGCGGAATCGCGCATGTCGTCGAGCTGACGGAAGTCTTTCGCCAAGCGCTCGATTCCACGATCGTCACCAATGCCCATCGTATCAACGCGGGTGAAATGCCGATCGATGCACCTCGCAAGGACGGCGTACTCACCGATTTTTACACGATTTCCACGGACGACCCGCGAGTCGCGCAAGACCGAATCGTTGAGTTGGTGACCACCAGAATCCCGCGCGCCTTTGGCGTCGACCCGATGCAAGACATCCAAGTGTTGGCTCCGATGCATCGTGGTGACGTGGGTTGCACGGCCTTGAATCGAGCGCTGCAGGCCGCGCTCGTGGGCGATAATTTTGGGGTGGAACGCGGGCAGACGTGGTGGCGCGAAGGCGACAAGGTCATGCAAACCCGCAACTCCTATGAACGCGGCGTTTTTAATGGCGATATAGGACGGATTGCGAGCATCGATACGGCCAAGAAATCACTCTTTGTGCAATTTGACGAAAAGCTCGTCACCTATGAGTTCAGCGAACTCGACGAGCTACAGCACGCCTATGCGGTCACCGTTCATAAGAGCCAGGGCAGCGAATATCCCGTTGTCGTGATGCCGGTGATGACTCAACATTTTGTGATGCTACAACGCAATCTGCTGTATACGGCCGTCACTCGGGCTCGAAAACTGGTTGTTCTGGTGGGGTCGGCTCGCGCCGTTCAAATCGCCGTCCGAAACGCGACCGCTGGCTCGAGATACTCGGGCCTGGCCGAGCGTCTGAAATTACTGAACGAAAAAACCCGATGAGTGCGAATTTCTGGGCGTTTCTGGTAGATTCGCCAATAACGCTATTTTTAAGGATGAAATCATATGAATGGTAAACGACTGCTGTTTTTTAGCGCCCTACTGGCTTTGATCGCGACCGGCTGTAATCTGTCGGACGACGAAGCCGCCGCTGTATTGAATAATCAGGTTGAGCAGAACAACACCACAAATAACGCGACCAATACGGCCTCAAACAATTCGACCAATACGGCCACAAACAACGCGACGAATAACGGCACGAATAACACGACGAATAACGGCACGACTAATCTCGACGCCGCCACCGTGGTCTTTGACGAGAAGCGCATCAATAATGTGGTCACCGATGCCGGACAAGCGGTGGCCTCCTCGGCCTTTGAAGTCAGCGCGACGCTCACGACCACAAACTCCACAGCGTGTCCAAATTGCCCAATTCAGGTAATTTTAGAGGATAACGGTAACCTGCATTGCTTGTCTGACCAGACCGCGGGAAACAGCGAGGGCACGGTCGTCCTGGTGGCGCCCGACGTGATCGGTGGATTCTCGATCTTTTATCATGTGATGGAAGAGGCAACCTGTGACGCTGCGATCGAAAAGATCACCCAGCCATCCACGACGCTGTTTGGAACGGTTGAGGTCATCGACGGTTTGACTCTCACTGATGTCACGCCGGCACCTGGCGCCACAGACGTGCCCGTCGACAAACTCATGCAGATCACGGCCTCAAAGGCGATTGAGGCAGGTTCAGTCCAAGGAAATGTCCTGCTTTTCAAGAGCGGCACTGCTGTGCCCGCCACTGTGTCCGTGAATGGGCCGGTCATCACAGTGAGTCCTGAAGCCCGTCTTGAGGAATTTCAGACTGAATACACGTTAGTCGTCAAAGCCGACTTGAAGTCCATCGATGGAACGGCCCTTGGAATCGATGCCATGCTCACGTTCACGACGGTCACTCTGGCTGAGGGGCAAAAATATTCGATCAGAAACGCGTACCATGGACAGGCCTATGACCTGAGTGTTGGAAACAACGATAATTGTCGTCTCACCTCCAACGGAACTCAGCAGGACGCTTGGATTCCTGCTCGATTCCCCCAAGGCGGTTTTTACCTGCATTCGGCTAACCGTGGGGTTGGTTTTGCGCTTGAGGGTTCGGATGGAGCAGACCCATGCCTTCTTGTTCAAACCGTAGGCGCTACCGGCCAAGGCTGGCGATTCGTGAAGTCCGGAAACGGATTCCTGATGCAGACGAATTTCCAGGGTCCTAATCGAGCCTTGGATGCAACCAAAGTGCCACCCGACGTTGCAAAACCGCGGATGGAGGACGTCAACGGCGAGTCAAACCAAGTCTGGTTTTTCACCGCACAATAACGCCGCTGATGATTGGGCTCGCTGAGTTTTTCGGGGAATCGAGGGGCGCATAGGCGAGGCGCGTACCGAATCCCAAAGGTGTGGGACGGGTACGCGACCTTCCAGCCAATCAGATATGAATTGCGTGACCCGTCACGGCGTGGGCCGCCTCACCGACAGCTTCGGCGAGCGTAGGGTGAGGATGAATCGTGTGGATCAACTCATCGATGGTTGCCTCGAGCTCCATCGCGACAGTGCCCTCAGTGATGAGTTCAGTGGCCTTAGGGCCCACGATATGCATTCCAAGCACCTGGTCGTATTTCTTTTCCGACACAATCTTCACGAAACCTTCTGATTGCCCGAGGATCGAGGCTTTCGCGATGGCCGAAAACGGAAACACGCCGGTTTTAACGTCGTATCCACGCTCCTTTGCTGCGCGCTCGGTGAGGCCAACCGACGCGACCTCTGGGCTGCAGTAGGTGCAATTCGGGACGAGGTCGTAATTGATAGGTCGTGGGTTCTTCTTATTAATGTGGTCAACGGCGAGGATGCCCTCTTTTGAAGCCACATGCGCAAGCCAAGGCGTGTTCACGATGTCGCCGATCGCGTAGATCCAGTCTTCAGCGGTCTGCATGAACTCGTTGATCGCGATCTGTCCGCGGCCGTCTGGCTTCAACTTGGTGTTTTTGAGGCCCACATCGTCGGTCACGGCGCTGCGTCCAACGGCTACAAGCAGGTGGCTGCATTCGACCGTCGTCGAAGTCGTTTTGCCGTCCTTTGTCGTCTCGATCACGGCCGTAACCTTGTCGCCCTTGCGTTTGACGTCGGTGATCTTGGACGAGGTCATCACGTTGAATTTCTGGCGTTTGAAGCTCTTTTCGACTTCGGCCGAAATTTCGTCGTCTTCGATAGGCAGGACGCGGTCCATCAACTCAACCAGAGTGACTTTGGAGCCGTAGCGAATGAACACGCTCGCGAACTCACAGCCAACAGCGCCTGCGCCCAAAACCACAAGGTGTTCTGGAATTTCGTTCATCTGAAGGATGTCATCGGAATTGATGATGCGTTCGTGGTCCATCTTGATGAATGGCAGGTCTTTACAGGCGCTACCGGTTGCCAAAATGCAGTTCTTGGTCTGCAAAGTCGTGACTTTGCCGGCCTTATCGGTGACCGAGATCTTGCCCTTGCCCTCGATCCGGCCGTGGCCAAAATGGACATCGATCTTATTCTTTTTCATCAGGTATTTGACGCCGCCTGCACTCTTGGCCACGACTTTATCTTTAAACTTGTGCATCATCGCCATGTCGACCTTGGCGTTGCTGAGCGTGATGCCAAAATCCTCGGAGTGCTGCGCTTTTTCGATCAAATCGGCTGTGCCCAACATCGCCTTGGTAGGAATACAGCCACGAAGCAGGCAAGTGCCGCCCAATCGCTCGGTTTCCTCGCGTTCGATGATCGCGGTCTTCAGACCCGATTGCGCAGCGTGAATCGCTGCCACATAACCGCCAGGACCACTTCCAATCACAATCAAATCGTACTGACTCACGGGGACTCCTCAACGTTAGGACAAATTCCGGCGTAACGTACAACGCCCAAGTTTCGCGTCAAGTGCTGCGGTAGGCAGTGAGCAGTGAGCGGTGAGCGGTGAGCGGGCTGAAGCGCACATTCAGGCCCAAGTTTCGGCAACCGACAACCGAGTCGCAATGCGGGCAAGATGCCCGCGCACCGAATCACAACCCCGAATCCTGAAACCCGAGGACCCGAAACCCGACGACCCGACATCCAAAACTGAATAAACCCAAGCGCAGCCTCGTCTGGTGCGCACTCAATAATGGAG
Source organism: uncultured Bradymonadales bacterium (assembly GCA_964394615.1). GTDB lineage: Bacteria > Myxococcota_A > Bradymonadia > Bradymonadales > Bradymonadaceae > JBFFMO01. The sequence goes on from CAYMYJ010000016.1 coordinate 73,334, forward strand.
ATTACTTTGAAATACATGACCCTTATATTTTTTGGCCTCGCACTCAGCGCTTGCGGCGATGACAGCGACAAATCCGGCGGTGATCTTCAAATCAGCGCATCCGGCTTCGAACGCCTCGCCGCTGCCCGCTTCAATCCCGACGGAACCCGCCTCGCGATGGTCGGGCAAAATGGCGATGCTTACTCACTGATAAGCACCAACGACACCGGTGGTGATGTTAAGGTGTTGGCCCCTGACGGCCTTGATTACCTGTCGGCTGTTGCTTGGACCGCGGATGGCAACACCGTCTACTACTCAGGCGATGACGGCATCTTGAGAGTCGCCGCCGATGGCAATGGCACGCCCGAACTCGTCGTCGATGATTTTGCAGTGATGCAGATCGACCTGTCTCCAGACGGCAAGTCGCTCGCCTATTCCACCAATGGCGGAGTCAGCATTCGACTGGCAGACCTGAGCACGTTTGAGTCGACGCCGATCCAATCCGACACCACAGGAACATCAGGTTCAGGCCCACGTTTCAGCCCAAATGGCGAGAAAGTCGTTTATGTATCGGGAGAGGACTTCAAGTTCGCCGACGCAGCATTCATGACTGAAGTCGATGGTCCCACAGGCGCGGATTACCTAGCGAACGCCGCTTGGATCGACGACAAGACGATCATCTATCTTGGCGACGACAAGATCCGAACGTGGTCGGATGACGGCAATGCAACACCATTGCGAGACGCGTTTGCCGGGATGGACATCGACTTCAACGCCGCCACAAGCCGCTATATCTATGGCACCAACGGCAGCCCCGACCTGACGCTGGCTGAATATTAATTGCCGCTATCGCGAAGGAAGAAGCCAAGCAGGCATCCGCTCATGAAGCCGCCCAAATGGGCCCACCAGGCGATGGTCGCACCGCCCAGATACCATCCTGCCAAATTGACCAGAATCCAGCCGCCGAAATAGAACGCGATGGGCACACGGAAGTGCATAAAAAAGAAGACCATCCAGACTTTGACCCGGGGGAAGAGCACAAAATAGGCTCCCATCAAACCTGCAATCCCACCTGACGCACCCAAAACCGAGATCGTCGGATCGGCTTGAAACACGGTTTGAAAGACGCCGCCTAGCAATCCACTCAGAACAAAAACGCCAAAAAAGACCGGGCCTCCGAGGCGGTCTTCAACGTTGTCGCCAAATACGTTCAAGAAGTAGGCGTTGCCCAGCAGGTGTATGATTCCAGTGTGAAAAAAGAGGTAGGTAACAAGGGTCCAAAGCCTTCGACCATGCAAGATATCGTCGGGTTTCATCGTCAGATACCCAAAGACGTGTTGGATATTTTCCTGTGATCCCAACCCGATCGAAAACCCCATCGAGATAAAAAAGATGACGCCCAGAATCACGGTCAGCGTTCGGGTCCACATCGCGCTATTTCGCACGGGGTTCCAAACCTCGACCGGCATGCCGGTAAAGACCTGGAAGATGTACACCGGAAGAGGTGGTTTGTCGGTCGTGTCCTGAGCGCTGCGCATCTCTTCTTCGACATCGTATGTTGGCCGAGTCGGCTTCGTCTTCTTGCCTAGCGCGTCCGTCGCCCCTTTGAACGCGCCCTGAGATTCAGCTTGTCTGACAATGCTGACAAGCTTCTCGCCTTCGCCTTTATCCAAGAAAAGAGCCCCGCACGTTCCGCAATGGTCGACAACCACCGAACGTCCGTCCCATGGCACCTGGAAGCCCGTCATTTCACCGGAGCAACCGGGACAACACAGAGTTTCGCCATGAGTCTCGCGCCCCAACGTCTCCTTCCAGAACGACGGTTCTGCCCAATGCCCGACATTCGATGCGACTCCGCCCGGCTCGATCAGGGAGCCGCCACAGCGATGACATTGGTCGACGCGGGTGCCCTCATGAAGTTGAGAAACCATTGGGTAGCCGCAACGTGCGCAGGAACGTACATCACCATAAGGGGCCGTTTCGGTCATAAATCATCTCCCTGTTCGCGGCAGGTTTTCACGATCTTCTTGGGTTCGCAATGGCATCTGTGGATGACGATCATGCGCAATTTTAGGGGCAAATCTCCCGAACCGGTTGATCTGCGGCGGATTTTCACCTACATGTCCGCCAATTGACCGAATGCACTTGCGAGGATGATATGCGTTTTGGATGGCTTGCGATTGGTTTGCTTCTTCCTGGGATGGCTTTTGCCGAGGGCTCCGCTGAGCTCGTGAACACATCTGGCAACAGCCAGGGGTTGTTTTCGGACACAGTAATGTTTGTCGATATCGTCGACCCGACCACCGAAAGCATCTTTTGGAGTGGTACAGGAAGCCTGACTATTACAACGAGCACGGGCGGAGCCGTCGGTACTGTCACGAGTGGCTCAAGCTTTGCTATGTCCGGTCGACCATCGGGTATTTACCGCCTCTCGGTCGCCGCAAAACAGCCTTCCTGGGACATCGAAGTCCGCAAAGCCGCAATCGAGCAGAAGGGCCGCCTCTTCAGCTATGCTTGGCATCTTGATGGTGGCGGCACAGGCAGCACGGCAATTGACGGCGTTGGGTTTGGCTTCACAAGCGCCTACGCGTTCACGGGCAGCTTTTACGCGCTCGTCAAGGCAGGCGGACCAGGCAAGGATGCCGTTGTCGAACTGAATTTCAACGGCATGGCTGGCTGGTGGTACCACCTCTTTGTGAACGGCGCGGGCATCTCGACCTACGAAGGCCAGAGCGTCAATTATTCGGACTTCATGCTTGGAGCCGACCCGACACTTGCGGACCTGACGGCCGACGCAGTCACTCCACAATATCCGTTGTATTTGAGCCCGCCTGCCAAGGCGACTTACATCACGATTGACCCCCAAATCACCGTCTTTGAATTCGACGGTCAGGGCGATTTGGCATGCAACGCTGTTGCCCCAAATGGAAGCGCAGAGTTCACGATCGAATCCAACGTCGAAGGCGTCTGGCAGGTGGTCTGTGACACCGATAATAACGGTGTCTTTGACCCATCGGGCAACGACGTGATCCTCAAGGGTGAGGTCAGTCCTACGGATTCCCTGCATATCGTGTGGGACGGAACGAATAACGACGGCGTTGGCTTGCCACGCGGGACCTACAACTGTCAGGCCACTGTGACCGTTGGTGAACTTCACTGGCTCGCAGCCGATATCGAAACGATGTATCCCGGATTCCGCCTCTACCAAGTCCAACTTGGCGGCGCTCGACGTCCGCTTCAGATGTTCTGGAACGACCTTCGTGTAAATGGCGACCGTACTTTGGCGAATGCGCAAACCACGTTGACTGGGTCTGGCGCGGTCGGCATCGGCTCCGGCGCTTACGGAACCCCTGCTATTGCGGCCAGTGTTCAAAACCTCGCCGGCAACGCTCGCGCTTGGGGCAGTTTTCAGACGGACAACACCATCAACCAGAGCACGGGCGACCGCGCACTTCTGGACACCTATGCTTACGTCAAAGCAAGCACCCCATTATCGCTTCAGCTTGACGTGATCCCCGCTGTTTACGACGGAGATAACGATGGCGCGCCGGACCTCAAGGAACGTTGTTTCTTTGGCACCGACCCGCTTGATCCCGATTCCGACGACGACACGATCTCAGACGGCGATGAAACCAACGGTGGCACGCTTGCCGTAAACACCGATGGAGACTCGCTGATCGACGCGTTGGACACCGATTCGGACAACGACGGCGTGCTCGATATCGACGAAGCTGGCGACACGCTGCTGTCCACAGTCCCTGTCGATTCCAACACAGACGGATTGGGCGACTGGCGAGACCCGGATGTCGACGATGACGGCGTGCTTGATGGCACAGATAATTGCCGTTTCACGCCAAACCCAGACCAAGCCGACGACGATCATGACGGCGTGGGCAATGCTTGCGAAGGCGATTCGGACGGCGACTTGGTCATCGACGAAGACGACAACTGCCCGCTGGTACCCAACCCAGGTCAGGAAGACGTCGATAATGACGGCATTGGCGACGCTTGTGACCCGGATAATGACAACGACGGCATCGACGACGTCAACGACAACTGCCCCACCATCGCCAATCCTGGTCAGGAAGACGCAGACATCGACGGCATCGGCGACGCATGCGACGACGACTCGGATAACGACGGCATCAGCGATATGGATGAAGGGACCGACGACCCAGATGGCGACGGATTCCCGAACTACCTCGACGACGACTCAGATGGAGACGGAATCTTGGACCGCGACGAAGCCGGCGACACCGACCTGAACACGTTGCCGATCGACACCGACAGCGACGGAACGCCGGACTACCTGGACCTCGATTCGGATAACGACACGATTTTGGATCGACGTGAAGCCGGTGATTCCGACAAGGCGACCCCGCCGATCGACACTGACCGTGACGGCATTCCCGATTTCCGAGACTTCGATTCTGACGACGATACGATCGCTGACAGAGACGAAGCAGGCGATGCTGACCTCGATACTCAGCCCGTTGATTCGGATAACGACACGATTCCGAACTACCTGGACCTCGACTCGGATAACGACACGATTTCGGACAAAGACGAAGACGGCGACAATAATCTTGGAACCGCACCGGTCGACACCGACCTTGATGGCACGCCGGACTTCCTTGACCTCGACACCGACGGAGATGGCATTTCAGATGCAGCCGAAGCCGGAGACACCAGTCTGGAGACCTACCCCGTTGATTCCAACGGCAATGACATCCCAGATTGGCGTGAGCCAGCAGGCGGCGTGGTCATCGACGCTGAACTCTATGACGTCTCGGGCGGTGGCTGCACCACCGGAACAGGCGGCACCATCTGGCTTGCACTGTTCGGATTCTTCGGACTGCGCCGACGCCGCTGATTTGCGGAGGCTGTCATAAGGATCGACGATGAGGCTGTTTATGTGAGGGCCGCGAGCCATGGCTCGGTTGCGAAGGGTCCGCGAGCCTTATCAGTGCTGCATCGGCACGTGGGTCGAGCCCGTCAGGCTCGTCCACGTTGCCGCATCGACCACGTCCTGTCGGTACTGCGCATGACAAGCAGTGCATGCCTCAAGGGTGTAGGAAGTCGCTTCCAGCACCGCTTGAACATCTTTGGTCTTGGCTGCCACAGCAATCCCATCAGCGCGCGAATGAAAATCAAGCGCCACATCCGTAAAGCCAGGAGCGCCAGCCCCCATATGCTGGCACATCTGCGCCATTTGAGGCGATGATTCGATCCGAGCAGATGCCTTGGTGATCCGCTCCCAGTCTTGTGCTGCGGCCGCAGAAACGATCTCTTGAATCGCGACAAGATGGTCCTGCATATTCTGCTTCTGGTGCCAGGCCATCATCGGTTGCAGCGGTACCGGGGTCCGCGTGTCCATCTGATTCAAATCTTGAATCGCTGAATTCGCCACTTCGACGGGTGCCGATACCGCGGGGGGTGTTGGGACGTCTTGTTTTGTCGGATTTTCTGCCGGTGGCGCAGCCTGACAGGCCGCCAACAACACGAAGCTAAGAATTAGTGCCGGTTTCATGATTCCTCCTGAGGCCTAAAAGGTAGTCACGAACCAAGAACCGAGAACCGAAAACCGACCTAGTCTTCGAACACGTTCGCCGACCACGGAATCAGCGCCTTCAGCTCGGTCGCACGGGCCCGAGCCAGCGGCACGCCTGTATCGTTTTCACGATTCAAGATCAGCCGATAAGTGCCCGCTCCCCAAGGGGCGATGCTCTCGATGGCATCCAGCCGAACGATGTAGCTTCGATGGCAACGAAAGAACGAATCGGGGTCCAGATTCGTCTCCAAGAACTTCAAGCTAAAGTCGGTAATGAAGCGTTTCTTTTCGGTCTGAACCACCACAATTCCGTCCTCCGATTCGAAGAACAAAACTTCGTCGATCGGGACCACGCGATAACTCCCGCGCTCCTCGACTGAGATCCGCGTCAGAGGCTTAGAAGGCCGCACCACAGGAGCTTCGGAAGGCCTCGAGGCCCGCGCCACGGCTTTTTGAAGCCGCTCCAGGCGCACCGGTTTGAGCACGTAGTCCAAAGCTGCCACGCCAAACGCATCGACCGCATGGTGTTCGTAAGCGGTCACAAAAACCACCTTCGGAGAGCCTTCGGTTTCGTGCAGCAATTCGGCGAGCCGCATGCCGCCGATTCCGGGCATGTCGACGTCCAGAAATACCAGCTCCACTTCTTCGGCCTTGACCAACTCAAGTGCGTCTTCGGCGCATTCGGCCTGCCCCACAAGAGTCACACCCTCGCATTGTTGAAGCAGCCAAATCAGTTCTTCTCGGGCTGGTTTTTCGTCGTCGACCACGATCACATTCATTCGACCACCACTTTTCGAAGCTGTTTGCGCGCCTGCGCTTTTAGACCAACTTTGGACTCACGACGCCCTTCGGTGGGCACCACAAACTCGGCCACCGCGCCACCTTCCGGGCCTTCTTTCAATTCAAGGCTCACCGGCACGTGGAAAAAACGCTCCAGACGATCACGGACATTTTGAAGTCCAATCCCGATTCTGTCCGACTCGTTTTTTTCGCCATTTGGACCCGGGCCATCGTCGATCACCCGCACCAGATGGCCGTTTTCGACCACTTTGACCTCGACCACAACCGACACTTTGCCATCGACTGTTCCATGTCGAATCGCGTTTTCGACCAGAGGCTGCAAAATCAAGGGAGGCACAGCAATCTGGCCCATCTCTACATCGCCCAAAACGTTGGTGCAAAACTTCAGGCCATCACCAAAACGAGCCCGTTCCAGCTCAACGTAACGCTCGATTTGTTTGAGTTCGTCACGAAGCGTCGTCACGTTCCGGTCATTTGAGAGTGTGTAACGAAGGAAATCCGACAGATCCAAGGTGAGCTCGCGCGCCTTCACCGGATCGGTGCGAATCAGGTAACTAAGTGTGTTGAGTAGATTGAAGAGGAAGTGCGGCTGCACCTGATATTGCAGGGCCTCAAGCTTGGCATCACGGGCCAATTCTTTGTTGTCGTGGGCTTCTTCGCGCAGTCGATCGAGCTCGTCCATCAACGAAAGCAACCCCATAAAAACCGTCACGCCCATGGCGTTGGCGGCAATTTTGGCCACGTGCAAAGGCCAGTTAGAGGTCTCGGCAATGGCCAGCTGTGGGTCGAAAAAGACCATCACCCCGCCAATTAGCGCGTGATACACCACTTGAACTACAACGGCCCCAAGCGCAACGGCCAGCATTCCTGTGCCAAAACGACGGCTCCACCAGCCCGATAAAAGCCCTACCAGCACGCTTGCCGCCAGGGCGTAACCAAAGCTTGGCCCCTTGAGGTTCCACGCGTAGACCGCGCCAGCGACCAACCCGACAAAGGCACCAACCTTTCGGCCGCCCAGAAATCCAGCGACCACGATGCCCAACATACGGACATTAAATCGCTGACCGCCCACCGACATACCAAGGAACACGCCCCACACCGCCATCGCCCCCATCAACATCGCCAAAAAAAGGCGACGACGCACCGATGCTTGGCGCCCCGTCTCGTGCAGCCACACGTGTGCGGGCTTGATCAGCACCAACACCAGCACCACTGCGACAAGAACCGAGGCCTTCTCAAGCAGGCGTATGACTAGAAACAGGGCTTCCACGGAATCTCACGGCGATTGCGATTTTCGCGTCTTTGTGTATTTTCCCGGCGACGCGAACTCTAAGCATATAGGTAACACCATGGCGACCGAGCAAACAATTCCAGTGGTCAACCTTCTCGACTACACCCAAGGCGACGACTCCACCCGAGCGGCCTTCGTGCAAAAGCTCGGTGAAAGCCTCAAGGCGTTGGGTTTTGTCGCGGTCGAAGGACATGGGGTTCCGATCGACCTGCTCGACCAGAACTACAAGACTTTTGAGCGGCTTTTTGCCTTGGAACTCGAAACCAAAAAGAAATACGAACGCCCCGAATTCGGCCGCCAACGTGGTTATACGAGCTTTGGCGTCGAGCAAGCCAAAGGCCATAATAAGGCCGACCTCAAGGAATTCTGGCATGTCGGGCGCGAGTTCGCCGCGGCCCATCCGCTCAGCGGGCGTATGGCTGACAACCAATGGCCAGACGAAATGCCGGAGCTTAAGGCTGAATCACTGGCACTCTACGAGGCGATGGATCGTTGCGGTAAATCGTTGTTGCGAGCCATTTCGGAGTACCTGGGCCTGGCGCCAAATACGCTTCCAGACATGGCTACCGACGGAAACAGCGTGCTGCGCATCATCCACTACCCCGTCTGCGACGGGTTTGATGAACCGGGCATGATGCGAGCAGCCGCCCACGAAGACATCAACTTGATCACGTTGCTTCCAGAAGCCACCCAATCAGGGCTCGAGATCTTGACACCTGAAGGCGAATGGCTAGCCGTTCCGTCGCTGTCTGGGCAGTTGATCGTCGATACAGGCGACATGATGAAGCGCATCACCAACGACGTGATCCCAGCCACTCGACATCGCGTGGTCAACCCGGTGGGTACGCCAACGGAGCGCTACTCGATGCCGTTTTTTGTGCATCCTTATCCCGACGCATCACTAGCCGTGCTGCCAAGTTGCGTGCCCGCAGGCGAGTCGCCCAAATACGCGCCTATGACGGCAGACGGTTATTTGAAAGAACGACTCAAAGAAAACAAAGTCGGCTAGGCGGCGAGCAGTGAGCGGTCGGCAGTGAGCAGGTAGACCGTTAACCGGGAGAATTGCGTCGTCATCACCTTCGAGGCAGCACTTTCAGTCGGGTTTTCAATTGCACGGTACGTGGCTCCTGCCGCGCCCTGCCATTCTGCGACCAAACGACACCAGAGAAAAACAAAGTCGGCTGATTCTTTCGTCATCGGCGGTCGGCGAGTTATGATGCTTTCATGTTGTATGTGACCTCAGGCGAATACGGGTACTTCGAGACGATTCAGGCATTTTTTCTGGAACTGACCGGCAAGGGACTCGTCCTGAGTAGTCGCGACATCGAGACCCTGAAAAAATGGGCAGATCAAGGCGCGAGCGCTGCCACCGTGTGTGTGGGCATCGAGCGAGCCATCGACGCTTTGGCCGAAAAACCCCGAGATATCTGGGCGTGTCGAGCTTGGATTGAGCCCTTAGTCGCCGTAGCGCGGACCCGAGCCGTGGAGTCTGAAATCGAATCTGAAAACCAAGTCGATCCGCAGTTGGAAGCGCTTCAAAAAATCGAAGAAGCCGGCCGAGCTGCCGAACGGGCCGCATTCAAACAGGCGTACCGCGATGCTTGGAGCCGCGTCCGCGCCGCGGAACAGCAGGCACTCTGGGAAACTTTGATCCTGACCGATTCGGCCCTGGTCCAAGCCTTCCTGGCCGCCTTATCCGAAGAAGAACGTCTGGCCGTTCAAAAAACAGTTCTTGCCGACCCCGGACTCGCCGGCATGTCCGGCGATGCACGTGAACACCATACCACCGCCAAGACTCGCCGGATCCTCCAAGAACAATACGGCATGGTTTCGCCACTCGATGTCTGACGATCTTTCTCAGCTGGCTGCGTGGCTGAAGATCAGCTCGGACGATGCCGCGTATTTGCTGGATGTGCTGGCCTGGGTTCGAAAAGACCTGGCGGTCAAAGACCGTGGATTTCCAAACGACGAACCCAAAACCACCGACCTCTCGGTGCTGATTCAAAGACCTGGTTTTCGCGCAGCGATGCTGGCCGTCGCCGTGGACTTCGAGATTTCGCAACACATCATCGATGTGTTGGCTGAAGGGATTTAGCGAGCGCTCCAATGACGTGGATTTCTACAACTCCGCTTCAAGACGGGAACCGTGTCCTCCTGTCGACCTCGCCCGAGTTTCCACGGCCTCAGCTTCATTTCGAATTTGGCCGTCGGCGCGACTTAATTGCCCACCGAATATCCCTGAATGGCACGACTTTGGCGCTGATTCGTCTCGACGACTGGTGGGATTGGTTATGGATTGGCTTCAGTGAATTTCCAGCCCTCTTTGGACATCTGCGCGCAGCGGATGTCGACTTGGCAGTGGATGAATCTGCGGCGTACGTCCGGCGTGAAATGCTCCAGAAGCCCGAACTATTTGGCCGTGGCGATTTTGTCGTCGAACCACTCAGACTCCAGTCCGACAAAAAGGACTCCAGACGCGCCATTTTTGTAGAGGCGGACGCAATCACCGAAGAGCCCTGGGTCCAGCTGGAGACGTGTGGGGTCATCCCCTTGCGAAAGTCATCATCGCCCGATTCTGGAAGGGTGAAATGGTATCGCAAGCTCGCACGAGAAGGCTGCCTACCGCCAATCTTCTTGTACCACCACGTCGGTTTAATCTCGTGGTTGGTTGTTGACGGCCACGACCGACTTCTTGCCGCTCGTTTAGAGGACATCGCTCCTACCTTTGTTGGAATCTCTTCTTCTCGACTCGTAACGATGTCATCACCCGATCCCAGCCGGCTTGAGATCGAAGAAGTCCTGGCGAAGCAGCTAGATCAAGCATCAAATCCACGCGTGATCGACGGTATCAATCGACGTTTAATTTCGCTCTATCAGGAGGCCGATTGGTTGGCGCGCACCCAGGGGGTCCCGCTGACGGGTGGCATCGATGATTGGGTGGCAGAATGCCGACGCTTGGCCCTACCGCGCGAAGAATTTGAAGCGATCTCGTAGACTAAATTGACCTCCGTATATCGCCAGAGGCCAGCAGGCTAATTGACGTCGGTTCGGACGAACCGAATCACGTTGCTGCGTTGGTCCCATAGGATGGGCGCTTCTGGATGTTTAGTTCCGTCGGGATCGACGTTCGGAACATAAGGGGTATGGGTGCCCAGGAGTTGCAAATCAACGCTTGGAACCTCAGGAAGCGGAACCTCAAATTCCCCGCGCCAAACCGGAATGTAGGGTTTGCCCTCGCCGCCATTGGTTCGTGGAAACGCCACATTCCATCGGTCTGGCAGCACAGCATCACCAAGGACCGGGAAGATCACCTCGGCGATCCATGGCCCCATTTCTACCTTAGCGGACGGCGGATACCCCAGAATTTTTATTTTGGCCGATGTTTTTCCAGTAACGTCAATTTCGTGGGGCGCGACGCTTGCGGACTCCAATAAATGCCCATCGACCCATATCTGGAAATTTTGATAGAGCCCCACGCCTAATCGCGCTTCGTGCAAAGCCGCTTCGTCCGCCGTGGGCACGAAGGTCGGGGCGTAGAGTGGGCTTGCCTTCACAAAACAGGGATGGGCCGGAATATCAAAAGAACCGTTGAACACCACGATCTTATTCATATTCACCTGATGACCGGTATTCTGAAGATCCTCGTATTCGGCAAGAATGAGGTCATACGTTCGAGCCTCCGGCAGATAACTTCGATCGATTTCAACGTCGAAGACCAAGGATTCGCCAGGTTGTATCACCCCGCGATCGACAACATACCCCGTGTATTGGTCCAATATCTGAGTACGGTCGCGATCCCAAACCGTGATTTTGGCAGGCACTGGTTGATAATCCAAAAGAATCACGTAACGAAGTCGTAGCGCGTCGTAAGCCAGCGCCACATTATAGACTGTATAAAAGACAAGATCATCTTCGAGCGGTTTCCAAATCGCTCTGAAGCCGTTGGTTTTTTGATTCGTCGGCACGGTGAACGTCGTGGTGTTCACGTCGTCGGAGTTAAAAAAATCAGCCGTAATCGGACCCGGGCTTTCCGGCAGGCCCGCCGGCAACTCAAATAATAGGTCCGTGCTTTTAGCCGCGACCATTCCGGGTTCATCACAAAAATAGGGGACCACAAAATCGCCACCATCGGCTTTCGTATTTGTATCGCCGCCATCCATAGTTCCGGTATCGACGTCCCCAGCGTCTCCAGCGTCGGCAGGGGCATCAGGCACGACTCCCATGTCTTCAGCAAGAGAAGCGCGTGAGTCGTCCACGCACGCCCCTAACCCCGCTAAAAGTGTCATGAAAATCAGATGCCGAATCATATCGCCCCAGAGCTGTTTGAAGACCTGTATTGAACCTGAAGACGGCTTAAAAGGCCAGCGGGCTAATTGGCGTCGGTCCGGACGAACCGAATCACGTTGCTGCGTTGGTCCCATAGGATGGGTGCTTCTGGATGTTTAGTTCCGTCGGGATCGACGTTCGGAACATAAGGGGTATGGG
>CAYMYJ010000016.1:85540-126344 GCA_964394615.1 uncultured Bradymonadales bacterium
GTTGTATCACCCCGCGATCGACAACATACCCCGTGTATTGGTCCAATATCTGAGTGCGGTCGCGATCCCAAACGGTGATTTTGGCAGGCACCGGTTGATAGTCCAAAAGAATCACGTAACGAAGTCGTAGCGCGTCGTAGGCTAAGGCAACGTTATAAACAGTATAAAAGATAAGATCATCTCCGAGCGGTTTCCAAATGGCTGTAAATATGTTGGTTTTATGATTCGTCGGCACGGTGAACACCGTGGTGTTCACGTCGTCGGAGTTAAAAAAATCAGCTTTGACCGGACCCGGGCTTTCCGGCAGGCCTGCCGGCAACTCAAATGGTAGGTCCGTGCTTTTAGCCGCGACCATTCCGGGTTCATCACAAAAATAGGGGACCACAAACTCCCCACCATCAATCACTACATCCACGTCCTCAACATTAAAGTCAATTTCCGCATCAGGCTGAAATATGTCGACCCCACCCATGTCTGCAGACAGAGGTGGGGACGAATCATCCGCGCATCCCGAAAGAAACACGACGATTAAAATCGATTTGAGGATTATTGACACGTTCCGGTTCCTGCCGAAGTTTTCAGAAGGATAGCGCCAAAGCCCGACTGTTTCACACGTCCTTCTCCACAAGCGCCATCACTATACCTTTTGTCGACACCAAATCTAGGTGTATCGGTTTCGCTCTCGGTTGACGGAAGTTCAAATAAATTTGCTAAATAGAACCAACTACTGGTCATTTCCGCTTCATCAACCTCCAAGTCTTGATAGTTGCCATCACCAATATACATATCTCGTTCGCCGTTCAGCTCAAAATAGGCAAAGTAGTTATGAGCATAAGGTACTTCAAGGAGGCTGGGGAAATACTCATTATGCCCACCGGGTCCGCATGGGAGTACGACTAAATGACCATCCTCTTGTTTTTCAGTGATGCTCGAACACTGCTGGACACCAAACGTTTCACCATTTCCATTCGCAACCTCCACGTCGGCACACTGCCTATCACCGGCCATTTCAAAAACGCCGATATCTTGAACACGGATGCGTCCATTGACGTCCGAAAATGCGCCGTAAAACGCGTCCATAGGTGCATCGGGAATCAGTTCGAGTGTTGATGGATCGACCCAATTCACGCGGCCTTTGAAGTCAAAATTGAAGTTGATTCCGGTCGGATTGCAAAGATTGGGGCTTGGAAATGATGGTAATGGTGTTCCGTGACAGTCAGTACCCACCAGCAACTGCTCGAACGCGTAATTTAACTGCTCCCAAGACTCCCACTCGCCTTGATGGTCAGGGACAAATGCCAAGGGAACACCCGCAGCACCAGGGGCATTGGGATCGATCGTCACAAAATATGTCTCGCCGTCGAATGTAGTCGAAATCCCAGCCATCTGGCGATATTGACACATATCGTAGCCATCAATCCTAGGTAGTTCTTCGAGATCAAAAGAATGACACGAATTAAAATTCGGTGATTCACACTCGATCGGTTCCGCTGCGACAGCACGGGTTGACATGGCCGAAAATAGAGCGAGTGCAATCATGCCGTACAAGTTTCTCATTTCCCCTCCAGGGATATTTATAATTGCGGTGAAATCCCGCCGGCACAAAGTTGCAAATTCTCGGGGGGGGTCAAGGACTTAATTGACCTATTTTCATCGGAAATAAATACGAAATGATTTCAACAAGGTTTAAAACCACCTGGTGTTCGTGCACTCAGTTTTAAATTTGAAAGGCCACTTCAGATAAAAACTGAAAATATAGACTTCATTGAGTCTTTTTCATGTCCACTTTAATTTAGAACATCTTCTTTGGGATGGATTTTCGCGTCGCCATCCCATTTCCAGCAACATTGTATACGGCCTGTGACCAGACTCCGGGCTCAATGAATCTTGGGCGAATTGATGTGATAGGGCAGCGAAAAGAGGTCACCGTTTGGGTCGTGTCCCGGCAAAGCCCAATGAAATTCCACCAAGCCCCTATTGATGTGCCATGTGAGTTGATGTAGGTATCCAGCACACAGCTCGATTGTGAGGGACACGAATGAAACGAATGAATTGGATGTTGATTGGCCTGCTTGCATTTGCAGCAGCTTGTGGCGACGCACAACCGGCAAAGACCTCGGCTGATTTACCGGGCGAAATCTCGGTGGATGGTAAAGGCGACTGGCGCACAGCCGGTTATACGGATATCCGCGCCGCCATTCGTATCGACGATTCGTACTCGGATTCGTACAACCCTCCTGGGAACAAAATCTACCAAGGTTACGAGGTCGCTTTTGAAGAGGGCGATATCGTCGACATCCGCGTCACTGGCGTTTCACGTGGATTTGACGCTGTTGCGGGTCTTTACGGCCCCAAACGTCCTTCGGGAGCCTACGGCGGCTTGATCGCTGCAAACGACGATTCGCCCGAGGGCGGAACCTACGATTCGTTCATGCACTTCGAAGTCAAAAAGACCGGCACGTACCTTGTGATCGTCCGCGATTATTCGTTCCAACAAGGCGACTTCACACTTAGCATCGGCTGCGCCGGTGGAACGTGTGAATCGGGCCAATGCCGCGCCATCGTTTGCGACCTCTTCTGCGAAAACGGCTATCAAACGGATTACGAAGGCTGTGACATGTGCCAGTGCAACCCTGAGCCTTCGTGCCAGTGGACCAATCCTGCACCCTACGTGCGCTGCGCCGGCATCCAAACCTTCGGAAAAAATCCAGTCGACGGAACCTGCTGCGAATACCCATCACCTTGCAACGTTCCTGGAGGCTACGAGCATTTCGCAACCGAAAGCGCTTGTAACGGTCTGGGAGAAATCGGCGATGGTTGTTCGATGTACGGCAGCGCCTGCGCTGACGGCCTTGAATGCGATTACCAGTGCCCAGACGGATCGAACGACCCGAACTGCAATCTTGGCATCAACCCATCAGGAATCTGCATCGCTGCTGTCGCGACCTGCTCGATGTACGGAGAACAATGCGAAGCCGGCTTTGAATGCCAATACCAGTGCCCAGACGGATCAAACGACCCGAACTGCAACCTTGGCATCAACCCCACCGGAATCTGCGTCGCGGCCCCTCGTGGACGTGACTGCCAATCCGACTCAGATTGCATCGTTTCAGGCTGCTCCGGCCAGATTTGCACCAATCTTCCGGTGATCACCACATGTGAATTCCGCCCTGAGTACGCCTGCTACGGCGAGCCGAACACCTCTTGCGCCTGCACTCAAGGGTTCTGCGGTTGGGAATCCACCGACGCATTGACCGCCTGCCTCGACGGCATCTGACCCGTTTGTAGGCGAGTCCGCCACGTTTGTGTTAGGACTCCGCTCGCTTCGGAGATCAGATGGCCCGCTCCATTGTCATCTTAGGGATAAGTGCCGCACTCCTCTTTGCGATCACGCAAGGAGCGAGCGACCCCTTTCCTTTCATCTACATCGCCATTGCTGCGGCTTTAGTGGCTTGGACCCAGCCCTTTTGGGCCGCCCACTTCACGTCATTGCATGCATCGCTGTCGGAACCGCGCCGCGTCATGGGCGTCTCGTTCAAACCGTCATCGGTCTTGCTTGAAGTCGCCATCGCGCTGGGGTTTCTTGCCATCGCTGCCGCGATCTTCCCGCATCAAGCGATGGGAGACAGGCCGATCGACCACGATCACCCCGTTCATTTCTTCCGAGCCTGGCAGCTGCGGGAATTGCTCGCCGACGGGCGACTCTTTGGCTGGAGCCATCATTGGTTTGCAGGCAATCCCTTTGAGTACCTCTACCCGTTTGGCACCGAAGCGCTGGTCGTTTCGGTTTGGGCGCTCGGACTCGGGCTGTGGTCGCTCGACACCGCATACGCTCTGACGTTCGTCCTATTCTGGGCGCTTCAGGGCTGGTCTACCTATTATGTTGGGAAGGCCTTCATCAGCCGATGGACCGGGATTTTAGCGGGACTTTTTGTCCTGCTGGACACAGGCGGATATCGATTCGGAGGCTGGGTTTTTGCCGGTCAATGGGGCGTCTGGCCCAATTCGCTCGCCATCGCAATCGGCATGATCGGCGTGGCTCAACTCCCCAAAATCGTGGCCACAAAAGACAGAAAATCCATGGCGGTCTTCGCGATCTTCATGGGGCTTTCGTTGCTAACCCACCCGCTGCAACTGGTGCACCTGCTGGTCATCGTTCTGGTCAGCCTCGTGGCGTTGATCACCAGCGAACGCGACGGAAGCCGAGTTCTTGGCACGGCTCGACTTTTGTTTTCGTCGGTTCTGGCGTTCTGTATCGGCTCCATCTGGCTTCTGCCCTTCTTCGATACGAAGAAGTTCTCGGAAAACTACGGCGAACCGTGGCGTAACGCGTACGACATGGGCGCTCGCCTCTACGCTGGTAACCTTCTGGAGGGAACATGGATGCTGGTCGCTATTTTGGCGATGCTGGGCACAGCGGCCCTCCTACGCGACCGACGCTTCAAACCGAGCCTCATCGCGTTGATGACTTTCCTGTGCATGGCCGGAGCGTCAACCTGGTTCATCAGCGCGTTCCATTTGCCCCAGCTTTCCGAGTCCTTCACGTACCTGCAGTACCAACGCTTCGCGATGATCCTCAAACCCTACGCGTTCATCGCGGCGGGTGCGGCGTTGGTGTCGATCTTTGGAATGGCAAAACGCACGAGCGCTCCCTCGCCGATTCGAGTTTTTCTGGTGTTGTTGCTTGGAGCTCCGATCCTCTTTGGATGGGTTGATTCGCTTCGAAACGACCAGCTCACCCGCAATTTCCAAGAAAAATCCGACGCGCCTTATCAGGAGGCCCGCGTCAAACTCGCCGAATGGCTCAATAAGGACTGGCTCTCGCGTGAGGTCCCGTTTTATCGAGTCGAAATTCGCAACGCCTATCACGATCACTCTTTTGTAGACTTTGGCACGCTTGTTCCGATGCCGATCTACAAACCAGGCTTCACCCCGGCCGAGACCTTTCGCTACAAAATGGAAGGGTCCTCATTCGACCTATTGAACGCCTTGAATGTTCGTTACGTCGTGTCCACAAGCCAGCTGGGCACGGGGTACGAACTGGTCAACGATTTTGGGCAAGGACTGAAGCTATACGCTTACAAAAACTGGAAAAAAGACCCGTTTATCGTCGACGGTTCGGGCGCATTTGAACTTGTTTCGTGGTCAGACGAACGGATCGTCCTGCGCGCTGACAAGGCGGCGACAGGCACGCTGCGGTTGAATGTGACGGACTTCTCGCGGTGGCACGCGACCCGCGACGGCAAAGCACTGAAAATCACCGCAACGGCATTGCCCAACCAAAAAAACACCGCATTTATGACGGTTCCGCTGGCTCCGGGCGAACTTGTTTTTGAGTTCAAGCGTGGAATGCCCGAATACGTGGGCCTCTCGCTCTTTCTGGCTGGGCTGGGCCTCTGTGCGCTGCTGCTCTGGTCGAATAAGCGACCAAACGGGCTTGGCGCCATCGAAGTGCTCGTTCTGCATCTTGCCGGTGTGCTTGAAGACGCTGACAACACCTACAAAAAGCCACTTGAGATCGCCGTAGCACTGAGTTTTGTGGCGCTCTTCGCCGCTTTGATTGCGCTCGCCGCATGGCAACCCACGCCAGCGCAAAACCTTAATGTGACGGAAGTGCGTTATGATTTAGGGGCGCACCTTGCAGACGCGCAGGTGGCACGAGGCCATCAAAGGTGCCCGTCGGTTCTTGGGCGCCACCTCTGCACGCGCGAGGAATGGGGGCAGGTCTATCCGACAGCCGTCGAGTTCAACGGCAAGCTTCGCAATTGCATTTGGGCGCATCCCTACGCAAAGGCCCCGCTCACGATCGAATTCCCCAACGTGCCCGCCGGCCGTGTATTGGGCTGGTTTGGTGTTGCGGACTCCGGGGAAGGCAACCGACCCGTTGAAACCAAATGGAGCATGGGCGCCAAAGTGCTTTTTGAAGGCAAGACCTCACACGATGGTCAAACCTACCCGCTCTCGTTTGAAATGCCCGCCCAAGGGAACCTTCAGGTCGAGATCAATACGGCCAATCAGGGCACCCGTCACTTCTGCTTCGACGCACAAGTCGTCAATGAAGACGCGAAGTTACGATAATTACAAAAATTTTCGCAACATTTTTGGGTTCTGTCCGATAAGGGTTTAAACGAACCACGGAGCAAAATTATGGGGTTATTTTCAGCAATCGGAAACGCGGTATCGAGTGTCTCTGACGCATTCACTGCTGTCGTCGACGTTGTCGCCGGCGAAAACACACTTATCGGAGGACTCGCAGATGCACTCGGGGTCTCCGATGTCATCGAGATGGCGACTTCGGGGCCAGGGGCCCTACTTGAGGCACTCTGCGACAAGCTCGAACTTCCGGAATGGTGTGGCGATGTCGCCAGCGGAATCGCAAACGCCCTCAGCGGAAATATGGTGGGGCTCATCGACGACGCGATCGACCTATCTGACAACATTTTAGAGGCGGTCGGAGCCGACGACCTGCGCGGCTATTTTGAGAGCGCACGGAATATCGGGGACATCGCAATGGACGTGCTCGGCGGGGACTTCTCGTCGGCCACCGATGCTCTAGAGTACCTGAGCACGGCAAGCTTCGATGACCTCAGCGACGGGGCCGCGACCGCACTAAAGGCCGCACTGGCTGATGAAAACAACCTGCATGCATTTGTCCAAACCGCTACCACTCGACTCAGGGCCTAATCATGAATTCAACCACAGCAGAAGCCATCTTGACGGTTGTCGCACAACAAAACCGAGAACACCGCCATCGCGATGCGTTAAAAATCCTAGACATCGTCGTCGAGGAAGCCCCTGATCATCAGGGATTTCGGATCGCACGCGGGGTCACTCACATGCATTTCCACGAATGGGCCAAGGCACTGGCTGACTTTCAGCATGCGGCCAAGGTCGGTGAAATGTCTCCCGAATTGGAAGTTAATTTAGGTGAAGTTGAGCTGAATTGCGGGGACTTCAAATCAGGCGTCAATCGCTTGCTGCGCATCCTGAAAGACACGCGAGTTCCTCATACGGAACTGGAGGACCAGCCCGCCGTTCATCGCCGTGCTGGTTTCGTGCTGGCCACCTTTCAGCGGCTCGCCTCGAACCTCAAGACACCTTCGGCTTCCCACGGTTCAACAGACACTCCCGCGCCATCACAAGCATCTTGAGCAACACCCAATCGGTTGAGCGACCGTTGATTTGTGCGGCATCCTCAAGGTCCGAGACCGTTTCTCGGGGTAGTCGAACTGTCATCGTGCGCTCATCCTGATGCGGGGTCGCACACGGACAAACACAGGCGGTGTTAATCACATCACGTGTCAACGTCCACGCTTTCTGAATCAGGGAGCCGATGCACATTCCATTGTCGGAGGCCGCCCGTTCCAACTCGGCAGCAACGTCTCGTGGCAACATGATTTCGATCGACACGTCGTTGGGCTCTTTGACGACTTTACGCTCCAACAGACACACAAAAAGCTGCTCGCCGGCATCGTCTGCGTCGACGTCCAGAAAGAACGTCACTTCTTCGTTCAACGAAGTACGAATACGGAACTCGCCGCCTTCGGTGTCGGAGGCCGCGAGGAAACTTTTGAAAAACTCGGCAACTTCTTCGTAAACCGTCGGAGTCATTTCGAAGAGCTCATCGACCTCATCCTCAATGCACAAACAGGCACGCCAGCCACATTCCGTGGGCATGATGTGCAGATCTCCACCTGCCTGAATAGAGTCAACGAGCATCGCTTTAACAAGCTGTTCGGATGACGTCTTACCTGCGTTTTCATCAAGCAAACGCGCGTATGAACCTCGCTGGCTCTCAAGTGAATAGAGGCGTTGAAGCAGGAACTTAACGGACGAATCCAAGACGACGACCCGACGAATTCTACGACCACTCAGCGCGAAGAGTTCCTCTTCGACCGACATATCCAACGGATTCGCCACGCCAACAGTCAAAAGGTCGTCTTCAAGCCAGAGGGGAATGCAGTGATGAGCTCGGGCAAATTCAGCGGGAACAAGATCGATGGCAGCTTTGGTTGAGGGAGGTGCCGTGGTGAGGTCGAGGTAGTCGAGCCGGCAGGCTCGGGCCGCAACCTGAGCAATCTCACGCTCCTGAGCAAATCTCAGTTCCGTGAGTTGTGACACTAACGACGTGCCGTGAGTCCCTGCCCGCTGCAATGCGCGAGCAAAATCCGGCTCATCGATTACGCCTTCCCGCACCAATAATTGACCAAACGCCTTATCTCTCATGTTTTACCATCTTCGCGTGAATCACACGGTCTGGCAATCAGATGCCGATCTCAGGCAGGTAGATTCGGGCTAGCCTCGATAAAGTCCACGAGTACCTCCGCGAAATGCTCAGGGGAGTCCTCCATCACCGCATGGCCAGCGTTGGGCACAACGGCCAAGGTACAGCCTCTCAGATGCTTTTTAATCACCAAGGCATCCTGCAGGCGCATCAAACGGTCGTGTTCACCCCAAATCACCAGAGACGGACATTGAGGGACCTTTAGGTCGGCCATTCGGTCGGGCACCGTCAGCAGGTCAGCTCCGAGCGCCATCATGAACTCCAGGCGTTTTGACTGACGTAGAGGTCGAAGGTAAGAGCTTCGCTCCTCGCGAGTCATCGCCACACCTCGCCATTGAAAAGGTTCATAGAGGGCCATCGCCAGGTCCGTCGCACTGATCCGGGCCAACGACGTCGGGATCATCGACACGAGTTTGGAAGTCCAAGCCGGCGCAGGGATTCTCAGCCCAGGCGCTACAAGCGTCAGCGATGCCAGCAGTTCCTCGTCGACGTTGAGTGCAGCCAACCCGCCCATGGAGTGCGCCACGAGGTGCACGGGTTCATCAAATCGGGAAAGGAAATCACTCAACCATTCGCCAAGACCACTCACCGTGGGTGGAAGGCTAGGATCCTCATAGGTTCGGTCTCGCCCATGACCTGGCAGATCGGGAACGACCATCCGATACCCCTCGAGCAGGGGGAAGACTCGACGGTAAGCCATCGCGTGAGCCATGTACCCGTGCAGCATCACCAGAGTAGGACCGCTACCGGTCTCGTACCAATGGTAGGGCTGAGTCCAGCGACCGGTCGCGTAATGCGACCGAAGGTCCTGTTTACGACTTAGGTTGAGCATCTTCTCACGCGCGCAGCAGGTATACTCAGAGGTACTTTTCGATCGTGGTCAGAATATCATGCTGGTCGACCAAGTCCGTGATGTAGTCGAGCTTATTGGTCGGCACAATCACGAGCGGCGAGATGTCGTACGACTTGATCCACTCCTCGTAGAGCTTGTGCAAGCGCTTGAGGTAGGCCACTGGAATATCCTGCTCCATCTGACGGCCGCGCTGCGCAATCCGCTTGCGGACCGTAGGCACCGGACAGCGCACGTAGATCATCAGATCGGGAGGACGAATCTGGTCCCGAATCGACTCGTAGAGCATTCGGTAGGTCTGATAGTCGCGTTCCGACATCGTCTTTTGCCGATACAGGTTCTCCGCAAAAATCTCAGCGTCTTCCCACAGCGTCCTGTCCTGAACGACACTGTATTGGGTCTGGTCCAGGTCTTGATGCAGCTTCAACTTGGCTGCTAAAAAGTAGACCTGACTATGAAATGACCAACGCGACATGTCTTCGTAGAAATCCTCAAGATAAGGATTGCCCTCATTCGGCTCGAAATACGGCTCAAGATTATAACGCTGACACAAGAAGTCGACGATCGAACTCTTCCCCGAACCGATGGTTCCAGCGACCGCAATGTATTTGCGACTTGGGTTGGACTTGGGAGCCTCAGCCACGGCTGCTGCGGACGTTTGCCCCTGTGTTGGATCGAGCTCGATGATCTCACGGGGGTTTTTTCGGCGAGGAGGCATGCGCACCAGAGGGCAGATGAATGGGATGGTTTGCGTTTCTTGTTAGCCACTTTGCAGCCACATCTCCCGCAAAGCGAGCGAAAAAAAAGCGGCGTTTCCGCCGCTTTTTTCTGCTTTCTGGAGTGCAGAACTAGAAATCAACAAAGCTTTCAAGCTGCTTCGAGCGGCTCGGGTGGCGGAGCTTACGCAGCGCCTTAGCTTCGATCTGTCGAATTCGCTCACGCGTGACGTTGAAGTCCTGCCCCACCTCTTCCAAGGTGTGGTCAGATTTTCCGCCGATGCCAAAACGCATACGGAGGACCTTCTCTTCACGAGGGGTCAACGTCGACAGAACCTTTCGAGTTTGGTCTGCAAGGTTCGAGTTGATCACAGCTTCCGACGGATTGATCGCGTCATCATCGGCAATGAAGTCACCAAGCGAAGAATCCTGTTCTTCACCGATCGGTGTTTCAAGGCTGATCGGCTCTTTGGCGATCTTGAGGACCTTGCGTACTTTCTCGACCGGCATGTCCATTTTCTCGGCGATCTCTTCCGGTGTCGGAGGACGGCCAAGATCTTGGAGCAGGTGTCGTTCGGTTCGGGCCAGCTTGTTGATCGTTTCGATCATGTGCACTGGAATACGAATCGTACGCGCCTGGTCGGCAATCGCACGGGTGATCGCCTGACGAATCCACCACGTCGCGTAGGTCGAGAATTTATAACCGCGCTGATACTCGAATTTGTCGACGGCCTTCATCAGGCCGATATTGCCTTCCTGAATCAGGTCGAGGAACTGAAGTCCACGATTGGTGTACTTCTTAGCGATCGAGACCACGAGACGAAGGTTGGCTTCCACAAGCTCAGCCTTGGCTCGCTCGGCCATTTTTTCACCGGCCAACACGGCCTGGTACGTGATTCGAAGGCTGTCCACGCGTTGCGAGGATTCCATTTCGACGCCACGAATACGGCGACGAATCGCACGCATTTCCAACCACGTGTCTTCGAGACGGTCGGTCGTAAGGAGTTTTGGCGGAAAGGTGATGTCTTCACCGCGACGCGCAGTTTTCACCAACACGCGCACTTGCTCGTAAGTGACGCGGTGGTAACGCTCAAGCCGTGCGAGGTCCATTTCGGCGCGGTCAATTCGTGTGATCAAGTTCTTGAAGCGCGCGACGATCTTGTCGGTATGCTTCTTGGTCAATCGCACGCCCTTCATGACGTCGAACATGTCTTTGCGGTTGGTCTTGTTCAACTCGCGAATTTTCTTTCGCTGAGGTCGAGTCAGACCGGGCTTGGTGATGAGTTCTTCGCCACGCTCGCGATTATTGGCATCAAACTGCCGAACACGATTAACCTGCTCAAGGAACCAAGACTTGCGCTCGTCATGAGTCATCTCAATCGGGTTGCCCTTGTCGTCCTTCGGAAGGTCCTCAGGATTTGGAGCCTGCAGAACGTCGGTCAATTTGACCTTGCCCTTACGGACGCGTTCTCCGAGCAAAAGCATCTCGCGTACACCCACGGCCGTGCTCAGCACGACGGTAAGGATGGTTTTTTCACCGTCCTCAATGCGTTTGGCGATTTCCACTTCGCCTTCACGTGTGAGCAATGGGACCTGGCCCATCTTCCGCAAGTACATACGCACAGGGTCATTGCCCTTCACGAAGTCGTCTTTGACCTCGATCTTCTTGCGTGAGTTGGAGTGAACCACCTCTTCGACTTTGCGGATTTTCTTGTTCTTGGCTTTGCTCTCGTGGTCGACGATTTCAATTCCGAGCTCAACAAAGAGCATCATCATGTCGTCGATTTGTTCGCTCGAGAGCACGCCCGGGGGCAAAGCATTATTAACCTCGTCAAAGGTTAAGAATCCCTTTTCCTTGCCCATATCAATGAGCCTACGTACTTCCAAACTTGTGGTGCGAGCATTCGACATCAAGCGTCTCCCTTTTTCGTGCCGTCGGACGGCGTCTCCGGCCATAGCCGGCCTACAAACCTATACAGGAAAGGCCTTATTCCGCATTTTTCGGAACAAGCCAGAAATGGGTCCTCAAAAAGAACCCTCTCATTTTGCCTAACCTGACGCGGATTCCAGTGATTGTCTAAAACGTTCAACCCGTGACTTTCGATCTACGAGTTCCCGGTATTTCTCTCTCTGAGTTACAAAATCCAGAGCTTCCAACTCTACGAGAATATCTCGCAAGGTCCTTTCAGCCCATGAACGCTTGAGCGTCCGAACGCAATCGTCATAAAAACGAGCCGCTCGATCGGGCGAATAAATCTCTTCTGCCACAAGGGCTTCCTCGACCGTCTTTCGGAACGAAGGATGGTCGATACGCTGAACGAGCACCGCCATGTCCAACTTCCCGTCTTTGACTTCCGCCTGAGCGGTCCTCAAGAAAGCCCCAAGCTCAGCGCTTTCCAGCAATTGGTCGTAGGCTTCGCCAAGGAATCCATCAAGCCAGGCCGGAAAATCGAGCAGAAATGCGAGCAAGCCAAATTCTGCGGGAGCCAATTCAATCGGCACAGCGGCCGTCGTCACGGCGTTGCGTACCTTGTCCGCATGAGCAGAAGGTCGCTTCAGGTATTCACGCAAAAGCCCGGGCTCGATCTCAAGTCGGCGCGAAACTTCCTGTGCGTAATGTTCCCAGGTCACGACGTTGCTGACTCCGCTTAACACACTGGCCGCCTCTTCGAGGGCGTGCAGCTTACGTTCGACGGCTGAGCCTTCCGCTGGAGAAAGTGCACGGTCGATGGCCCAAGCGATGATGGGTTTTCCCGACTCCACAAATTCTTCAAACCCCTTCTTGCCCTCGCGACGCACAAACGAGTCTGGATCATCGCCATCGGCAAATCGCACCACTCGCGCCTCGATTCCAGCACCTTCAAGCGATGACATCGCTCGCATGGTTGCTTCCTCGCCAGCCGAGTCACCGTCAAACGCGAGCACAGCTTCACGGCAATATCGTGCCAGAAGTCTGGTTTGCTCATTCGTTAACGCTGTTCCTAGCGGTGCGACCGCCATCGAGACTCCCTGCGCATGAAGCGCGACGACATCGAAGTTTCCTTCGACCAAAACTGCGTAACCAGCCTGCTGTATGGCTTGTTTGCCAACAGACAGGCCAAATAAGTGATGACCTTTCGTGTAATAGGCCGTCTCGGGGGAGTTGATGTACTTGGGTCCATCGTCCGACGAGGCAAAAACTCTTCCACTGAAAGCGAGCGTGTTGCCCCAGATATCCTGCACCGGAAACATGATCCGGTGACGGAAGCGATCGTAGTAGCCGGACTGCCCTTTTCGAGGCAATGCCAACCCTGCTCGCTCCGTCAGACGCGCCTGGATTCCGTTGGATTCCAGGTGGTCAATGACGTGTTGCCATCCATCAGGGGCGTACCCCATTCGAAATGACCGTGCCGTTCCTTCGTCGATTCCCCGTTCCGACAAATAGATCTGCGCACTACGTCCTGCAGAACTCCAAAGCGCTTCTTCGTAAAAGTCTCGAGCGAGTTCCGTGATTCGAAAATATAATTTCTTCGATTCACGTTTCTTCTGAGCCTCTTCACGCTCCTCGTCATCCTCCTCGGGGATTTCAATCCCGTGTTTCTCAGCCAAATGCCGCACGGTTTCTGGAAAATTCCATCCTTCAATTTCCATCAGGAAATTGAGGGAACTTCCACCGGCTCCGCAGCCAAAACACTTGTAAATACCCTTCGCCGGGTGAACATTGAAACTCGGCGATTTCTCGTTATGAAACGGACAGAGGCCCTTATAATTGGCTCCCGCTTTCTTGAGCGTGACGTAGCCAGATATAATCTGAACAATGTCCGTTCGCCTGAGCACCTCATCTATAACTGTGTCGGGAATGCGTCCCATGGCGACTCAATGACGCAGTGCGTTTCCACTCCGTTCAAAATTAGGTAGTTCAGAATCGGAAAAAAGGACAACTAATCGCCACACCCAACGCCGGCAAACCTTTGGAATACGCCGTTGGAGGCCAATTAGGCGGTGAATAGTAACGACTGAAATGGGCATGTCAAATTGGCGTCCCGCTTTTCTGCATAAGTCGTTTTTGCTCGAATTCCAAAGACATGACGCAATGAGCAAGGATGCTTTACCAGGTCGCCATGTGGTCCTCAGCGACGCCCACCAGGCTGACTTCATGCCCCGCCAGCGTTCCACGCCAAATGCCCAAGGGTTGCTCGTATTTAGATTTCACGAGCTTAAGATCCAAGTCTTCTGTTCTGACCGCCTCAATATCGAGCTCCAAGTCGATCATCCCCTTGGAATCCTTGACTCGCCAGGACGCTCCTTTCGTGAATTCAGCGCGTTCAAAGCCAAACACATCATCACCAACCCAAATGGCATTTTCCATATCGCCATTGAATCCAGATATCGCGTTGAAACCAATCGCGATGCCGTCCGCCAGCTGGCCACCGCCAAGGGCCCAGAGCCATGAGGTGTGTCGAGCCATGATGCCGTGTGAATGGTCCAGAAAGCCTGTGGCGTCGTGGAACTTGTGCTCGCCGATGCCGCGCACCACGCCGGCGACGCTCAATGATACCTGCTTTCGGGTGACGTTCCAGCCCACGGGGGTTGGACAAAGTGCGGTCATCGGTGGAGCAGTGGCCGTAAAGGTGAGGTCGAGCTTGGCCCCTTCAAAATGCCCGAGGACCTTCCAAATCGAGCCATCACGCATGATTTTCAGGCCGCCACCATGGGCGATATTCCGAGTATTTGCGTCGTTAGCCACAAAGACACGTTTAGGCCCCAGAGTCTGGGTCCCATCCAGCCACCACGTTTGATTTTCTCGGTCAAAAATCCAGAGAAAAACCTTTGACGCGTAGCCCACGTCAACGATGGCGCCACCTAAAGCCAGCTTTTCATCAAAAACCGAAAACCACTGCCACTTTTTCTCGCGCAGACGTTGCTTAATCGACGGATGAAAACCCCACACACTATCGCCCTTGAAGGCGGAGTATGTGGGAGTATCAAGCGTCGAAGGTGCGTTTCGAAGTGTCTTCGCTTCGATCACTGATAAGGCCTTTTTGAGGAATGAACAGGCTTTTGCCCACGTGCGATCGGCGTCCCGAAAATCAAGCCCCGATCAGGGAGGGGTAATCATCACGGTGAGGGTCGCAGGGCCATTGCCTGACGACCAGGCATCGACCACCACGTAGACAGGATTCGTGTCGGTGAGCACGAATTGGATCGTTTCCGGATTGCCCGAATCTGAGCCGTCCAAACAGGAGGTGAAGTCAGAACAGTCGGTCAACGCGTAGAGTGCGCTGTCAAACGTCGTGCTCAAGGTGATATCCACCGTGTCCCCGGGTTGTCCCGACAACTGATAAACAACGTCCTTCCCAGCGGTTGCATAACCTGTGCAACCCGTTGAAGGCAGGTTGTATGCATTCGTTGAAGACGAGGTGTTGAGCTGGAATGTTCCACTGGCAACAATCGGAATCGCATCCACACACACGTCACCCGTGGGTGTTGCGCATGCAGATCCAACACACCCACCCGTGCAGGTGTAGGTTGCAAGGGAGCCCGAGGAATCACAGTACTGAAGGTCATTGGCGTCGATACAAGCGATCGCCTGACCCAGATTCGTACACTCAGGGGTCCGAACGGTGACGGTGAGAGTCGCCAAACCCTTGGCTGAAGTCGAATACCCATCAACGACCACGTAAACGGGATTCGTGTCGGCGAGCACAAAATGAATGGACTCAGGATTGCCCGAATCCGAGCCGTCCAGACAGGAACCAAAGCTCGAACAGTCCGACAGCACGTAAAGTGCACTGTCAAAAGCCGCGTCCAGTTCGATGTCCACGAAATCACCGGGTTGACCAGAAATCTGATAGACCGCGTCGTTTCCTGCCGTTGCGTGACCGGTACATCCCGTCGACGGAAGATCGTAGTCATTTGCGTAAGATGTGGTGTCGAGCTGGAATGTTCCGCCCGCGCTGATGTCTACCGCACCTGCTCCACAAAGGTCGTTGGGGGCGGGATTACACGCGCCGGCAGTGCAGCCAAAATAGCAGGGAGAGTCATCGTAGGTGTGATAGCTGTTGCATGTCGAAAGTGTGTTCGCATCACCGCAAATTTTGGTGGCTGGGACGCACGCTGTGGCTTTGAACGCGATATCAAGCACGAAGGTATCAGGCGAAGCATACTGGGTGTCGACGACCATGTAGATTGTCTCTCCCGCAGCTGAATAATACCCGAAAGTCGCGCTATTACCGGTTCCCGCTTTGCCTGCAAGGCAAGTGGTCGTCACATCCGAGCAATCGGACACAAAATAGATCGCAGGGGCGTTGTAGGTGTCCAGTGACAGCACCGATGCTTCCACGCTTTCGCCAGCCGCCAAAGTAATCGCATAGACCGAATCAGGTCCTGCGAGGCTGTTTCCAGTACATCCCGCTGTCCCAGGGTTGTAATTGGCGGTGAGTGCTCCAAATGAGTGTCGCAGCCGAATATCGGAAGAGATCGGCATCGCCGTAGCACAGGTGTTATTGGCGGTCGCCGGAGCATCACACAACCCGGCCGAACAGCCGTTCGGGCACGACGCCATTCCAAGCATCGAAAGACCATCATCGGCGCAGATTGTCAGGTTTCCGGCCAAGTCACACGTCGCCCCACCTGGCTGGCAAACGTCACCCGCTCGAGTCGTCACGTTCAGCGTAAACGCCGACGTCGAAGACGTGGAGGTGTTGTCGACCACCAGGAAGTAATTGCCTCCAGTGGCGCTGTAGTACTCAAGGTGTTTGGCTTCTGAAACGCCATATTCACACGCCGTATTTGCGCACGAACTCAGCACGTACATTCCAGCGGTCGAAGACAACGTCGTCAGGTCTGCAACAAGCGTTTCTCCCGGTGCCAAGCTGATCGCGTAGATCGCCTCGCCGCCGTCTTGCGAAGGATTCGAGCTCAAAATACAGGAAGCACCTGGATCGAGATTATTGTCAAAGTCCCCAAAATTCCCGGTTGCGGAGCCGCCCGAGAGGAGAGGAATCGCGTCCCAACATACGTCACCCGAGGGCGTCAAGCAGGTGGAGCCTGCGCAGCCACCGGCGCAAACATAGGTCGAAAGGAATCCCTCGGAGTCACAGTATTGAAGGTTATTGGCGTCCATACAGACGACCGCTTGACCCAGATTTGTGCAATCAGGGGTTCTGACGGTGACGGTGAGAGTCGCCGACCCCTTGGACGTAGTCGAAAATCCGTCAGCCACCACGTAAACGGGATTGGTGTCGGTGAGAACAAAATGAATGGACTCAGGATTGCCCGAATCCGAGCCGTCCAAACACGAAGTGAAGTTGGAGCAGTCGGTCAAAACGTAGAGCGCGCTGTCAAAAGAAGCATTCAGTTCGACATCCACCACATCACCAGGTTGACCTGAGATCTGATAGACCGCGTCGTTTCCTGCGGTTGCGTGACCGGTGCAGCCCGACGCAGGAAGGTTGTAGGTATTGGTGTAAGTGGACGTGTCGATCAAGAATGTTCCGCCGGCGCTGACATCAAGAGCCCCTGCGCCACAAACGTCATTGGTCGATGGGTTACACGCACCAGCGGCGCATCCAAAATAGCATGGTGTCTCGAGATAACGACCGTAGCTATTGCAAGTCGCCAACGTTTCGGAGCCTGAACACACCGCTGTGGCTGGAGTGCACTCCGCGGCGTTGAACTTGAGATCAAGCACGAAGGAACCCGAAGTGGAGTACTGGGTATCGACAACCATGTAGACCGTCTCGCCCGCGGCTGAATAATAACCAAAGGTCGCGCGATCGTTGGTGCCAGCTTTGCCTGCCAGGCACGTGGTGGTTACATCCGAACAGTCGGACACAAAATAGATCGCTGGGACATTCGACGTCGTGAGCGATTGCACCGTGGCTTCGACATTCTGGCCTGGGGCCAACGTGATGGCATAAACAGCATCTGGTCCAGCCAGACTGTTGCCTGTGCAGCCCGAAGTGCCAGGGTTGTAATCGCCGGTCAGAGCGCCGAAGGACTGACGCAGACGAATATCCGAAGAGATAGGCATCGCCGAGGCGCAGGTATCATTGACGGATGCTGGTGCATCACAGAATCCCGCAGAACAGCCATTTGGACAGTTCAACGTTCCCGTTGTTGAAAGCCCGTCATCTGCACAAATTGTCAGATTGCCGGCAAGATCACACATGGCGCCACCGGGCTGGCAGACATCTCCTGCACGAGTCGAGACGTTCAAGGTGAAGTTCGCACTTGAAAGTGTCGACGAGTTGTCGACCACCAAGAAGTAGTTGCCACCTGTGGCGCTGTAATATTCAAGATGTTTGGACTGGCCTACACCATATTCACACGCATTATTCTCGCATGAGCTGAGAACATACATACCCGCGGTGGTGGATGTGGTCGTCAGGTCTGCGACGAGTGTCTCACCCGGAATCAGGTTGATGGAGTAAATCGCTTCACCACCATCTTGCGCTGGGTCCGAGCTCAAAATGCACGATGCGCCGGGATCGAGCTTATTCGTAAAGTTGCCAAAATTCCCGGAGGCTGACCCGCCGGAGAAAATTGGAATGGTATCCCAACATACATCGCCAGAAGGCGTCACGCAGGACCCACCAGCACAACCTCCAGTGCACGTGTAGCTTCCAAGGAAGCCATCGGAACCGCAGAACTGCAGGTTATTGGCGTCGAGACAAGCGACCGCCTCACCAAGAGCCGTACAATCAGGAGTACTGATCGTTACGTTGAGCGTCGCGGCACCCTTGCCTGAACTGTAACCGTCAGCAATCACGTACACCGGATTGGTGTCGGCGAGGACGAAGTGAATGGACTCAGGGTTCCCCGAATCCGAGCCGTCCAAACACGAATTGAAATTTGAACAGTCGGTCAACACGTACAACGCGCTGTCAAAACCCGCATCCAGTTCGACATCGACAACGTCGCCGGGCTGACCCGAAATCTGGTACACGGCGTCGTTTCCTCCCGTGCCAAACCCCGTGCAGTTCGCAGATGTAAGGTTGTAGTCGTTATTGTAGTCGGTGGTGTCGATCATGAAAGATCCACCGGCACTGATATCCACGGCGCCGGCGCCACACACGTCGTTGGTTGGAAGCGCGCATCCGGTGCCCGCCATGTCACATCCAAAACCACAATTTTTCGAGATGTAGGCGGTTCCGCCTGCATTACACGTCTCGAGCACTCCGCTCGCACAGGTCGCTGCTGCGGGGGTGCAAATCACCGGCGCCACGTCGATCAGGATCGAGGCTGTGTCGTAATAGAAATCTTCGACATCAGCGATGATGTAGAACGACTCAGCCGTGGTGCGGGTGTTCACGTAGGTCAACGTATCATCGCCGGAGCTGTCGACGCCTGCGAAACAGGTGCGCTCGACATCATCACAGTTTCTAACAAGGTAGATCGACACGTCGTCATACCCATCGGAGACCAATTCAACGGTCAAAGCCGACATAGGAGGCAACGTGACCAAGAATGCCGCGTCTGGGCCGTCGGTTGTACCGACGCCGGGAACGCATGCGGCCTCAGGTTCGAAGTCGTTCGTGAGCAGGTCCCAATCGATGACGCCCGAATATCCGTTTGATGCGTCAATCGCTGTATAACAAACATCCGATTCAGCGCGTGCGCAGCGACCGAGCGCAACGTCACAGCCCTGTGCACAGGTGAGCATGTCGAACCCGGTGCCAGCGGAATTACAGATTTGGGCGACGGTGACGTCGGCACATGTGTTGTCAGCTGCCGTACAGATCGGAAGTTCCGACGAATAGGTCAGCGTGTACTCGCCGCCCGAATTCGAGGACGCAGCCTGAATGACGGCGAAATAACGACCAGGAGTCAAACGACCGACAAATTGTTCTTGAGTCGCACTGTCGTTCACACATGCGACTTCCGACAGGTCGACTTCGCAGGTGGTGCGAAGGCTGACCACCAGGTCGGCGCCATTCGCGGGTGTGAGTGTCAAGGTGACCACGCTCTCGGTGAGGACGTCGAACATGAAGATATCTTCGGCAGGAGAACCCGAAGTGGCGCAGGTTGGCGAAAGTCCAAGACTCCCACCCGACAGGGTGTTGCCAGTCTGGGTCGCTGCCAACACCGTTGGCATCTCGCAGGCGGCCACTGTGGTGGCGTCAAGCATATCCATGAACACTGAATAATCGAGACCTGCGGTCGAGATCGCGCCTGATCCAGTCACGGTCAGCGTGTAAACACCACCATCAAGGTTGCCGATGACTTTCGTGAGGCGAGCGACACCGTTGACGGTCACGCCTGAGGCGACAGAGGTGCCTGCTGCATTTTTGAGATCGAGAGCAAGCTCGCCGCGGCCCACGTGTTCTGGCACCAAGCGAACCACAACGGTCAGAGTTCCCGTGAAGTCCGTGTCGGCAAGCGTGTCATACGAAAAACCGTCTTCGTCGGTGCCACAAATGGTGGCCGAGATAAATCCAGCTCCCTCCGCCACAGCGACCGCGGTGCTGGCATCAAAGGGCTCGAGCGCGTCGTTGACGCAAGCTCCGGCCTCAACACACGCACCCGCGTCACAAATTCGGTCGCCCAAACAATCGTAGGTATTATTGCAGAAGGTGGCCTCAGTGCAGGTCACGGTCATGGCCTGATCGTACTCGCACACTTGATTCCCAAGGCATGACGCACAAGCCGTTGGCACATCCACACAAGCGCCTGAGACACAGTAGTTGTTGTCGAGGCACTGCGTTCCGGTGGTGCACGTCGGCGCGTTCACACAATCGCCGGTGGTGCCTTCGCACACACCGCGAGCGCACATGACCATGTCCGCGTCACATACATTTTGAGTGCAAGATCCACCGTCGCAAAAGAAACCATCAAGGCATTCTGCGTCCATGGAGCAGGAATCAGGGTTCGCGCAGGCTTTCTCGGCAAATGAGCAGACGCCACGATCGCAGGTCAGGGTTGAGCAGAAATCCTCGGCACTCACACAGCTCTGACCGTAACAGCTGAAACCATCAAGGCAGTCCGTGGCCTCTGTTTCGGTCGTGCACGCTTCGCTGTTCACACAGGCGCCAGTCGCCACGGCGCAAACACCACGGTCACAGGTTGTGTCCGCGCATTGATCAACGACGCAGGTGCCGTTATCACAAACACCAGCGCCACAATCTTCGCTTACAACACAGGTGTCATCGCAGACACCGGTCTCGGCAACACAGGTCCCCGCACACTCCACGTCAGCGCAGAGATCCTTGGTTTTGGACGAATCGTCGCCACACGCCACTGCCAATGCGAGGCAACCTAATAACAGCACTTGCCAAATCTTTTGCACGTTCATCATCCAAAGGTCCGAGGTTGACGGTTTAAAACCGGGTCACAGAGGGGGCTGAATATAGCGATCAAATTTTCTGATGCAAGTGCCGCCATTTTTGCTGATTTTTTGACCCCTCAGCGACACGGCGTACGTTTGATAAGCACTTATTGTTCAAGGAGGAACGATGGCAGACACAAACATGCGTCGGCAGCGAAGCGAAGATCGATTCGTGGCGACGGTATTTCAACTCGAACAAGTCCTTAAGGACTTTGGACTTTCCGCATGTGTCGTGGTGGACGAGGGCGGACGTATCGTCGCCTCAGTCGCCACGAACGACGAGGAGCTCGACTGGTCGCATGAAATCCCCATGCTGGCCCGACAAGGTCGACGGCGGCGCGGTGTCTCAGTCTGCGAATTTCGTGCGGCGGGCCGTCCGATGTTCGTCGCAACCGTTGGCGCAGCTTTGGGATCGCGCGATGTGGGAATGTACCGAGCCGTGCTCGGACTCCGACGTATCCACCGCTAAAACCTTCGACGAAGTTGTGGAAGGCCCCCCGAAATC
This sequence comes from uncultured Bradymonadales bacterium, assembly GCA_964394615.1. Taxonomy (GTDB): domain Bacteria; phylum Myxococcota_A; class Bradymonadia; order Bradymonadales; family Bradymonadaceae; genus JBFFMO01. The sequence goes on from CAYMYJ010000016.1 coordinate 107,204, forward strand.
TAGAAAATAACGCTATTTTGGGGACTTCCATAACCCTTCGTCATTCCAGGTGCTGATAACAAACCAGTGGAGCCCTCCGCTGTCGATACTCAAAAGCAGAAACTCTGTTGCGACGAGCCAGGAAGATTTTGGCAAAAACAGAAAACCGATGATGGAAATGCTTCCGAGCAACGGGAAGCCGGAAATCCATTTGAACTCTGCAGTCTTGCCATGGATCAGACGAAAAATGGGGTACCGCAACGCGGATAGGTAGAAATTTACGACGCTGATCAATCCACCCAATCCCAAGAGGCTGTATCCCAAAGCCGTCCACTGACCTTCGTTTAGGGTCCACCCGTAGAAGCCGCATAAAAGCACGACAACGAAGGGTATTAGGCTTATCGCGACACCTGCCGCTTTCTTCACCAACATCGCACACCCGCTCGATCCGTTCCTGCCCGCAGCAGTGAAATGATCAAAAAAAAAGGCCCTTTCGGGCCTTTTTTCTAAACACACAACATTCAATAAGCAAAAACTAATAACCAACCACTGATAAAAGTGCTTAGACCTAGGCCCAATCGGGCATTCATTTCATTTAAACAACGGTCTACTCTTATTCACCTTTCGTGCCAACGATGAGAACGAACAAATAAATCCTTTAACATCAACAACTTATTCAAAGCTGTCGATTTTCCGGCGGAATTGGTTCCGGACATTTAGGTCATGGAAGCAATTGCAGTCGCCACACGCACCGGCAATTCAATCTGCCACTTAGGGTTTTTTCGCGACTGAGACTTCCAGATCGACTTGAGCGCCCGCACCGTCTGCACCTTCAGGAAACGTGACACCAAAAACACAGGTCCCAAACGCAATGGCTTCAATCTTGACCCACAACGACTCGTTCACGGCCGTTGTCTCCTCCAGATTGGCGACCGCACTGACTTTGCACAGCTCGGGGGTCTTAGATTCGGCTGTCATCGTGACATTCGCCTGACATATGCGCTGGTCAGCGACCATCGGGAACACGTGAGCAAAGCGTGTTTCCCCCTCAAATACCACGACATCCGTGCCGTCGGTGGACAGTGGATTGAACGAGGCACCGTCGATGGCTCCTGCAGACACCACGTTCAAATTCAGTGTTCCGTCGTCGATCGTGCTCGATACCGTGACCTCTCCTGCAGTCTCACCCAAGAGAACGTGCAAATTGGCCTGGTCCAACGATGTCTCATCCAGGACACCGCTGGCCGCAGGCGTGATTTCGACGGGATGCAGACCGTAGCCAATCACCGGCTGACCGTTTGCCTTTTCGAGGTCGAAAGGAATCAAGATATTGGTTCCAGCCTGATACAAAGCGGTGCGCACGGTCGGCACCTCACACGAGTGGTAGAGCTTCACAACATCGGGTGCGGCCGAGAGAAGGTTCACCGAATCGGTCAGGGTGCCATCGACCGAATCCGCCTCAACCTCGATGAGCGACGTGCCCGGATTCAGCCCATGAACCACAAAATGATTGGTCGCCGTCCCTGTCACTTCCAAGACTTCCGGGTCGCTCGACGTCACTGAACTCAGGTTCACCGGAAGGCGCGAGCCCACCGTGGTGACCTGAATTTCCAGGCTTGCCCCCACGCCGATCGGCTTGTTGAAATCACCCAAAGCGTCGTCAGCGGTATAAGAAAAAACGAGGTTCCCTTCGTTGCCGGTCAAGTTGGACTGGCAGGCACTCAACAGGAGCAAAAAAGGAAGAATGGTGATTGGCTTCATGATTGACCTCGTGGTTGATGACTTGCTGGATCTATAGAGCAACTTCTTTGCCAGCCAGCGAAAAGGGCGAAGATCGGCATAACTAAGCGAAAACGGTCTATTTGTGGAGTAGAAGTGCACCAAGTCGTGACATCGGTTTCCGGAATGCCTCGAAGACTCGATAAGTTCTTACGAGACGCCATGGGAATGAGCCGTTCGGATTGCGACCGAGCATGGAAAGCCGGTGAAATCCAGGTTGTTCCAGCGGTAGACCATCTGGGTGCACTCATCTTCCCAGATGAGGATCGAATCAGCGTTCGAGGCGTCGATGCTCGGCTTGAACCCGCAGAAGCCTATGTCATCTTTCATAAACCCAAAGGTGTGATTTCGACCTTGCGCGAGCCCGTGGGCCGCCCATGCTTGGACCCTTGGTTGACCGAGATGCCAGCACGAGTGTTCCCAGTGGGGAGACTCGACAGGGACACCACCGGGCTGATGATGCTCACAGATGATGGGGATTTGGCGAACATGCTCCTGCATCCCAAACATCATATGGAGAAGCACTACACGCTGGTCGTGGACGGGCCGGTCGAACCAGAAGACGCACGCATTCTGAATCTGATTGAGGGAGTAGAGCTTGATGATGGACCGGCACGAGCACGAAGCGTGACTGCCTTGAACAGCGGCACGACCTCTGAATTTTCGGTCGTCGTCGATGAGGGGCGGAACCGTTTGGTGCGCAGAATGGCCTGGCAGGTTGGATTCAATCTGTTGGAGCTGCATCGAACCCAAATCGGACCTCAGCTCCTGGGGGATCTAAAGGAAGGGGCGTGGCGCACGCTCCACGTCGACGAAGTCGAGATCCTGTGGGAGGCTGCCGGTGGCCGAGAACAGGTCAGGAGCCAGCAGATGCAAGCCCTTGATCGGCGCGCTCGAACCTATCGTGAGCAGAGTCGCCCTTTTGAGCGACTCGAAGCATGGCTCGAGAAGGCCGGAGCAAGACAAGGAACCCCATGACCGTCGCATTTTTTGACCTCGATCACACCGTATTATCGGTCAACTCCGGAAGTCTGTGGGTTAAATATCAGTATCGAAAGGGCATGTTGTCCCGGGGCGATCTTCTAAAAACCTTTGGATATTTGCTTGGGTACCGATTTGCTCTGGTGGACGTCGAAAAGATTGTGAATGTGGCGGTGACTCGAATCGCGGGAATGCCCGAAGACGACATGCGCCTCGAGGTTTATGGATGGTATGACCGTGAGGTGCGCCAGCACATTGATCCCATGATGCAAAGAGCGATCAAATCCCATGGTGATGCGGGCCACAAGCTGGTCTTGCTCACCGCGTCGTCTCCCTACATTTCAGAACGAGTCTGCGAAGAGCTCGGGTTTGATGATTTTCTTTCGACCCGATTTGAGGTTCAAGACGGCAAATTCACGGGCCGACTGCAGGGCCCTATGTGTTACGGGGCCGCCAAGGTGGCGTACGGACAGGCGTGGTTAGACGAGCACAAAAAGCGGCTCGATGACGCCTGGTTTTACTCAGATTCGTACACAGATTTGCCGATGCTCAAGGCCGTCGGAAACCCCGTAGCCGTCAATCCTGACCCTCGACTTGAACGTTGGGCGAGAAGACACGGCGTCCAAATTATGAGCGGTAAATAAGTTTTTCTTCTCAGCGGCAGACAACGGGTTATTATCCCACGTTGGAAGAGTCCAGTTCGCGCACGAGTTTGGGCCCCGTGGCAGCTTGCCAATGGAGCTTAGCGTGAGTATCGTTCGCTTGAAGATCTTCCCCTTTGTCGGCACTTAGACACACTCTCGCGGTGTCCGTATGCCATTGTGTATTGTTCCATGAGAGGCCCTTGCCCATGAAGATCACGTGCCCAGCTTGCTCAGCAAGCTACAACATCGACTCGACACGCGTTTCAGCCAACGGCATGACCATGCGCTGCCCGAAATGCGCGCAGAGCTTTCATGTCAGTGCAGACGGGTCGACATCCGCCGAGGCTCCAGCGATTGGAACCTCGACCATGCTCGATGGCGGCGGCGCATCCATTCAAAATGAGCGGTACTACGTCAAACGGCCGACCGGAAAGGTTTTTGGTCCCTTTGACTCCAGCGCCATTCAGATGATGCTCAAGACTTCGAAGCTCGCAGGGGATGCGGAAGTCTCGATCGATAAACTCTCATGGACCCCCATTTCGAGCATTCCAGCCTTTTCGGAGTTTGTGGACTCCAATGCACTGCCTTCGTTTGAAAACATGGATCCCAAAGCCACGATGATGGGTGGATGGACTCAACGAGAGGCCGCTGCCGCAGCTGCGGGCAATGTCCCAGATCTTCCTGCGCTCAAGTCTGGATTCGATCTTCCGGCACCAAAGGGCGGAATCCCCGAATTGCCAACGCCCAAATCAGCGGCACCGGGCAGGCCTGTGGTTCCAGAATTACCCGCACTCAAAGGGGCGCCTGAACTCCCAGCACTCAGAGGGGCGCCAGAACTTCCAGCGCTTAAAGGGGCGCCAGAACTTCCAGCGCTTAAAGGTGCGCCAGAACTTCCAGCGCTTAAAGGTGCGCCAGAGCTTCCAGCACTTAAAGGTGCGCCAGAGCTTCCAGCACTCAAAGGAGCGCCAGAGCTCCCAGCACTCAAAGGAGCGCCAGCTCTGCCGGCCCTTAAAGGTGCGCCGGCTCTGCCGGCCCTTAAAGGTGCGCCGAGTCTTCCCGCGCCCAAAAGCGCTCCTGAACTCCCAGCATTGGGCGCGCCATCGCTCCCCACCCTCAAAGGTACGGGAAATTTGCCCGCACCAAAATCGGCTGCGCCAGCGATCGCTGACGACGACCTTTTTGGAGGCGGCGATTCTGTTTTTTCGCCCCCAGGTCGCGATGAAGACCTCTTCGGGAGTCCGTCGCAAGACGACGACCTCTTCGGGAGCCCAAAATCAGATGACGATCTCTTTGGAGGTCCTCCAGCCAAACCGGCAAAAGAAGAGGATGACCTTTTTGGACCGGCCATCTCGGCTCAGGCCCCGATGTCCGAAGATGACCTCTTTGGAACCTCATCACGGGATGACGAAGATATCTTCATCTCCAATCGCGCCGCCAAGACGGACGACGATGACTTTCTGGGCGGAGACGCGGGATTTTCGTTCCTCGACGACGGCCCTCCTCAAGATGCCGGCGATGAATGGAGCAATGACCTTTTCGCCGATCCTCCAGCCAAGGCGGCGGCTCCGCCGGCTTCGGCCCCCGTGCCGCTCGACGATTGGGGTGATGACCTCATCGATCGCGCCCCGGTAGCCAAGCCCAAGAAGGCCGCGCAAGAGGCCGTCCACGACCCATTCCGACCCAAATCGACGGGGATTCGCGAACAACCGGTCGTAGAAAACGCACAAGTCACACAATCTCAAGTGGTTGACGAAGATCGAAAACGCGGACCCGTCATGATCGCGGCCGGCGTACTCGCCGCAGCAGTCGTGTTCGTTGGCGGCTATTTCGCTTATTCTTTCTTTTCGGACGACACCAAGACGCCAGACGCGCCCACAGTGGTCAAACAAGGGCCTGTGAAAATCGCCTTGGCGACGATCAGCCCGGATAATTTCAGCGACCTTTCGACGTTGATCGATCACGCAAGCAAGGGGGGCTTGGACGCAGAGAATAATGCCAAACTTCTTGTGGTTGAATCGTTATTCTTGAGCCGCTATTCCGATGATGCGATCCTTAAAAGCGCCACTGACCGCGCGGCAAAACTCAAGAATGCCACCAGCGGGTGGGACGCTCTTGCACGGGGCTCATTCGAGGCTCAGGCCGGAAACGGAGATGCCGCGAGGGCCTATCTGGAGCCTCTGCTTGCCGGAGACGGTGAGCAGGTATTCCTGGCCAATTTGATGATGGGAATTGCCGACGTCGTCACGCTGGAAAAAGACATCCAATCAGGCACGCTCAAACTCGACAAAACGCCGACTCCGGTGGTGCAGGATGTCGATGCTGGAGTCGCCGTCAATGATGCGGATGCTGGCGTTGATGCGGGTGCGGACGCGGGGACTGAAGAGGCCGTTGCGGTCGCTGATTCACCCCAAAACCCACTGGTTTCGCGCGCAACCATCGCCCTTAAAGGGGCTGCAGACGCGAACCCGAAATCGCCTCTTCCAAACTATTGGTTGGGACGTTTGACCGCGCTCTCAAGCCCAGAAGAGGCTCAGAAGCACTTTGAATTGGCGATCAAGGCCTCGCCTACACACGTCGCTTCGCATGTGAAACTGGCCCATCTGCTCTATCTGCGCGGTGAGCTCAAAGATGCGTTGACTCAGGTCGAGATGGTGAACGGTGAGATGGCCACCTCAGCCAGCGGCATCGAGCGCTCTGAAGCGCTTCATATCGCCGGTCAGGTTTACGTGGCCCAGCGACAAAGCGATGCCGCGATTGACTCATTCACCAAGGCGTTGAAGGTCGATCCGACTCGGACCGAGACCCTGCGGGCGCTCGCGCTTGAGTATGAAAGCGCCAAGAAATACAAAGAAGCGCTCAATTTCTTCACGACGAATAAGAATCTCGGTCAGCGGGAACCCGAAGTGATGCTCGGCATCGTTCGCTCGCATATCGGACTCGAGCAGTGGGGAGCAGCGATCGATCAACTCGAAGAAGCTCAGAAGCTCTTCCCAGACGACGCACGGTTCCCTTTTTATCTTGGCCGTCTGAATCGCGATCGCGGGGATTTCCTCCAGGCTCAAAAAGCGTTTGAACGTGCGGTGGAGATCAATCCGAAACTTCTTACCGCGCAGACCGCTCTTGCTCAGCTGACCTGGCGAATGGACAAAGACCTGATGAAGGGTGAGTCCTACATCAAGAAAGTTGTGGAACAACCGGAACTGATCGACGCCGAAGTCGCATTGGAAGTTGCCCGCTATTATCACCAGAGCAACCGACGAGATCTTGCCGCTCAATGGTACGGCGAGTCGCTTCGACGCGATCCTAATTTCTGGGAAGCACGACTGGCTTTGTCAAAACTGCTCCTTGAAGAAAACAAGTTTGACGAGGCCCGAACCCTTCTGGAAAAAGCCCGAAGCGAAGGTGTGCAGGATGTGCGCTTGTCGGCGTATCTTGCAGACGCGTATCGCCAATCAAAGGACTTTGACCGCGCGATCGACGAGATCAACCAGGTCATCGAGAAATTTCCGAAGAGTCAGGAATACATCTATATCCGGGGCCGAATTCATTTCGATCGTGGAAATTACGAGACGGCGCTCAAAGACTTCTCGAAAGCGTACGACATCGATCCACGTTTCCATGACGCGTATTTTTACGTGGGACGTACGGCCTTTGAACAAGGCGATACGCAACAGGCGCTCAAGATTTTCCGGCACGTCCTCGACTATCAGCCCAACCGTGGAACCTACCGGTTCTTCATGGGTCGAGCCCTCGAAAAAGCCGGACGTGATTCTCAGGCGCTCGACGAGTACCGCAAGGCAACAGCCGTGGATCCGGCGTTTGGCGTCGAGAACCCACGCGTCTACATCTATCGCGGTCGCTTGCTAAGCAAACTTGGTTACGCTGCTGAAGGCCGCAAAGACATCGAACGGGCTCTTGAGCTTGCCCCCGACCTTGTTGATGCGCTTCTGGCCATGGGTCAGACAAGCTTCAACGACAAGAACTACACCAAGGCGATCGAGAACCTTTCGAAGGCTCTGGTCCATCAACCAGAACACGCTGAAGCGCAATACATGTTGGGAATGGCCTTCATTTATGCCAACCGACAGCGCGAGGGTGCGCAGCGTCTTCAAATGGCAGTCAAACAAGGTTATGATGACCCCGAGGTGTTTCGAACCTTAGGTTATCTTTATAAAGACCTTGGCCAACGTTCACTGGCGGTCGAATCATTCGAGAAGTACCTTCAAGGAACTCAAGATAAAGAAGTCCCGACTGCCACTCGCCGTGAGCTTTTGCGTCAGATAAAGGAACTCGGCGGCTAAGTTATCTCGATAGAAGCACACCCGAGAAAGTTGATAATGCGTGTATTGATCATCAGCGCAGAACCCAGGCTCACCGACTTGGTCAAAACCCACGTCGGAGCCGAAAACCAATTCAGTGTCGTAACACAGTGGGGAATTGGCCAGGCAACGCTTTTCAAAGAGCGATTTGACCTCGTGTGCATGGACTACGAGTGCCTGAAAGATGAGAATCTAGAAGCATTTATCACGATCGACAACATCCTCACGAACGAGAATACGTTCGGTTGTTTGATGGTGCGGAAGTCAACTCCTGCGACTCAGGAACTTCACGGCAGCCTTCGCTCCTTGAGCGAAACCATCGACATGTCGTTGGGCAAAGAACAGTTCAGCCAACGAATCGAACACATCTCTGCGCTTGCGGCTGAAAACGCCGTCACCCGCAGTGGCGAAGATCAAAGCATCGAGTCCAACCATATCCTGCAGCTTGAGGTTCAACTTCCTCAACTGGCGCAGGGAAAACTGAGCAACGTCTCGATCACACGGCTGCTCTACACCTGTCATGTTCGTAAGCCCTCAGGGTTCTTAAGAATCCATGCCGGGGGTCGCACAGCCGAGATCGCGTTTGACGAAGGGTTCGTCAAGATAGCTCCGGGATATGCGTCGGTTGCGGAAGTGATCGGGATTTTTGCATGGGCAGGAGGCGACTACGCCTTCACCGAGGCTTCGGCCCCAGCAGGAACCCGTGAACCCACGCTCGCACTTATTGAGCGCGGCCTTTCGCGGATCCCTCATCAGCAACTCATGAACGAGATGAATTCCTGGATGGAACGTTTTCCCGTGCCAACCAACCACTGGGAAGAACGCCAAGACGGCCTCGACCAATTCACGGCGCTGCATGCTTTGATGCGCGTTGTGGACGGCCGCTCCTCTTGGAGCCGAGTGCTCTCGAAAATGGGGTCGCTCGCTCAGGAAGCGTTCAAAGCCGCTTATTTTGCCGTGAATACGGACATCATCTACTCCCACGATTCATCCTCGATTCGCGGAGCGCTGCTTACCTACGCGCGAGATATCCGACTGGCGCGGGAGAAAGTCGACGAAGTCGCGCGCCAGCAGACCAAGGCGTTTCGCGCGTCGAGCGAGGACCGAACCACACTCGAAAACGAACTTGAAGACGCTCTGATGGGAATGAGAGCTCAATCGAAATATCGCATTTTTGGCGTCTGGGAGGGCTGTGGCCGGGCCGTCGTTCAAGAACGCTTCTACACGCTGGTCAAGGAATACCATCCCGATGTTTACGGCGGAAACGTCACGGGACGGGTCAAGCAGCTGGCTCAAGAGATCTTCATCCTGGTCAAGGTCACTTACTCCGAGCTTCTGAAAGCCGAAAAAGGCGATCAAACCGTTGCCCCACCTGCCTCGGCAGCTCCTCCGGTCCGAGTTTCGAAAACAGGCACCGCCCGTGTTCTGACCAACGTTAATACGCCCATCATCAGCCCTGAGACGAGCTCTGCGCCCGTCGGCTTTGAGCCGTCGCGTAATTTTGCCGAGCGAATTCCGACGTCGACCGTGTCGGCGGTCGATCCTGGACCTAAAGCTGATGTTCAGTCACGAATCGAGCGCCTGAGCGGATTCCGTCAAAAACAGGAGCAACGCTCTCGGCGGCGCAACTCGGCCCATGGACTGAGCATCGATTCTGAAGCCGATCTCAGCGAAGCTTCGGACGCCTATGAATCGCCTGAACCTGTTCAGGTGGAGCCCGAAGTTGATGTCGAGGCTGAACGCCGAGCCAAGCTTAAAGTCTTGATGAAAAAGGCGTCGGCTGTGAACCATCCGAATGCGCCCAATCCCGCAAAAGAGGCGTTCAACACGGGATACCGGCTCTTCAAAGAGGACAAGTTTCAGCAGGCATTCGTGGACATCAAACTCGCGTATGAATTGGCTCCCGAAGAACCGCTTTATCAGACCTTCTACGCCTATTTGCTTTTCAAGCTTCAGCCCGACAAACATGAAGTCGCGGAAGAAATTCTTCGCGAGGTTCTGCTCAGTGGACACCGGCAGGCGATTCCGGATGCTTATCTGTTCATGGGCCATATCTGGAAGGCTCGTAATGATACCGATAAGGCTGTAAAACATTACGAAAGAGCGTTAAAACTCAATCCCGGCTGTGTAGAAGCCGAACGCGAGCTGCGATTTGTCGCGATGCGTGACAAGCGAAACACGTCGGAGCCCGGTTCGTTCATCAAGAATTTGTTCAAAAAATGATGGGCGGAGCCCATCATCGTGTAGATTTCATGAAAACTCAGCTGCCCCGTTTCGGAACAGCCCCTCGCCGCATAGAAGTTGAATGGGAAAAATAATCGGAATTGACCTTGGCACCACGAACTCGTGTGTTGCCGTCATCGAGGGCGGTGAACCGCTTGTGTTGCCAAACAGCGAAGGTTCGCGGACCACGCCATCCATGGTTGGTTTCACCGAGGGTGAGGAACGTTTTGTGGGCCAACAGGCCAAACGTCAGGCGATCATCAACCCCGAACGCACCATTTACGACATCAAGCGGTTGATCGGGCAGACGTACAGCTCGGATATTGTCCAACACTATCTGACTTCATTTCCGTTCAAGATGAAGAGCTCCACCAACGGGGATGCGTGGGTCGAGGTCAACGGCCAAGAGTATAGTCCTCAAGAAATCTCGGCGCTCATCCTGAAAAAGATGAAGCAGACCGCAGAAGATTATTTCGGCGAGGAGATTACGGAGGCTGTGATTACGGTGCCGGCGTATTTTAATGATGCGCAGCGCAGCGCGACCAAAGAAGCCGGACAGATCGCAGGCCTGACCGTGCGCCGCATCATCAACGAACCCACTGCGGCCGCGCTGGCCTATGGGTTTGGCAAAGAAAAGGACCTGACCCTGGTCGTGTTCGACCTTGGCGGAGGCACGCTGGACGTCAGCATCGTGGCTCTCAAAGGCGGCGTTTTCGAAGTCCTGGCGACCTGCGGTGACAACCAACTCGGTGGTGAAGATTTTGACCGCGCCATTTTGGACTTCTTGCTTGAGCGATTTAAGGCAGAGACCGGAGTGGACGTGTCGGGCGACAAGATGGCCCTTCAGCGTCTGAAGGAAGCTGCGGAAAACGCGAAATGCGAACTCTCAACGCTGACCGACACCAACATCAACCTGCCTTTCCTGGCCGTGGATGAAAACGGTCCACGCCACCTTTCATTGACGCTGTCGAGGTCACAGCTCAACGACCTGGTCTACGACTTGGTCGAGCGCCTTGAAGCTCCATGTCGCACAGCGTTGAAGGACTCCGGCATCACCAAGTCAAAGATCGACGACATCCTCCTTGTGGGCGGCATGACTCGCATGCCGCTGGTGCAAGAGAAGGTCAAAGACATCTTCAACATCAAACCCAGCAAGGGCGTCAATCCAGACGAAGTTGTTGCCGTAGGCGCCGCGATTCAGTCGGGTATTTTGGGCGGTGAGGTTCGCGAGGTCATCCTTCTGGACGTGACTCCGCTCAACCTTGGTATCCGGGTGGCTGGCGACCGTTTCAGCCCGATCATCGCCAAGAACACCTCGATTCCGACGCGGGAATCCAAAGTGTTCACCACGACCGAAAATAATCAGGACATGGTGAGTATTGCGGTTCTTCAAGGCGACAACGACGTCGCCAGCGCCAACAAGGCGTTGGGTATGTTCAATCTAACGGGTATTCCACCCGCACCTGCCGGCGGACCGCGCATTGAAGTCAGTTTCGAGATCGACACAGACGGCATCGTTAGTGTGCACGCCAAAGATCTCAAGACCAACAAATCACAATCGATCACAGTCGAGGGAACTTCTGGTTTGTCCGAAGAAGAGCTCTCTCGTGCCGTTGGGAGGAATCGTTAAGGGTTTGCGTGCATCTGTGTACGGGCTCAACGATCCGCTAGGCTACCGATAAGATGCGCTGGGAAATTGAACAAAAAATAGACGCTCTGGTGGCGGACGAAAAAGGAACGATCTTCAAAGACGCTCCGTTTCGAGTCTCGCTGGTCTACCCGTCTCCTTATAATGTCGGGATGAGCTCGCTTGGGTTTCAGACGATTTATCGTTTGCTCAACGACCGCCCTGACGTGGTCTGCGAACGGGCATTCTTGCCCGAAGACCCAGATTTTTGGCGTAAATCACGCACCCCACTTCTAACCTACGAATCCAAACGCCCGGTGGACGAAGCCGATCTGGTTGCGTTTTCGGTCGCGTACGAATGCGAAATCATCGGGTTGTTGGAGTGTTTGAATCTAGCCGGGATTCCGTTTCGAGCAGAAGATCGCGGCAAGGGATGGCCGCTGGTGCTTTTTGGAGGACCACTTACCAACTCGAATCCCCTCCCGATCGCGCCCTTTGCGGACGTGATCATCATGGGAGAAGGCGAAGAATTAATACACGTCGTCATCGATTGGTGGAAAGCCAGCAACAACCGTGAGCAGTTTTTTGAGGACATCTCTCAGCTGCCAGGGATTTACGTCCCGAGCATCCACGGCGAAGTTTTGCGACCGATCGCTCAGGTGAAAGACGAGCTGCTCCCCGCCTACAGCCAGATCATCACTCCCAACACCGAACTCGCCAACATGCACCTGGTCGAAAACGCCCGGGGTTGCCATCGAGGTTGTACGTTCTGCGTGATGCGACGAACCACAAATGGCGGCATGCGCGCGGTGAGCCCAGAGCGCCTCATGGCGACAATTCCTGACCACGCCACCAAAGTTGGGCTGGTGGGAGCCGCCACAAGCGACCATCCCAAGATTCTAGAAATTCTGGAGTCGATCGTCTCGTCGGGCCGTCAGGTGGGCCTTTCCAGCCTGCGGGCAGACCGAATGACGCCCGATTTCATGGAACTGCTCAAGCGGGGCGGCGCCCGTACGTTGACCATCGGCGTCGACGGCACCAGTAATCGCATGCGTAAGGTGGCGTCAAAGGGCATCAAAGAGTCGCAGATCATTCGGTGCGCCGAGTACGTCAGAGACTATGACCTGAAGCTTTTGAAGCTCTACATGGTCTTTGGCTACGCCGAAGAAACCATGGAAGACATCGACGAGATGATCGATTTTGTCGGAGAGCTCACCAAGATTTGCGATATTGCGCTTGGGATGAGCCCGTTGGTGTCCAAGAAGAACACGCCGCTCGATGGAATTCCGTTTCAAGACGAGAAGTTCTTGGAGGCCAAGATCAAGCGTCTCAATGAGACCCTTGGTCGCAAAATCGATGTGCGGTCGACGAGCATTCGTTGGGCGTGGATCGAGCATGCATTGGCGCAAGGCGGCTGGGAAATGGCCGACGCAGCGGAAGAGGTCTGGAAAGATGGCGGCTCTTTTGGTGCGTGGAAGCGCGCCATCAAAAAACACCGCAAATCCACGACGATCTTGGCTCGTCCGACCTCTGATCGGCTTCAGTCCGGCGCCCTACTTGGCGATGTTCCGGTGCTGCCCCCGAGCGTGAGCTAATCCGCTCAGGGCTTGAGGCCTTCTCCGCAATAACAGGCTTCCATCGTTGCGGGGTCGAAGTTCTCGTCCTCGGGCCCGTCCGGACACACACATGCGCTGATGAATCCGCATTCCGACGGACCGCATTGGGCCTCGCCGTTGGGGCATCCGATCACGGTCAAGTCGATGATTCCGTCGCAGTTGTCATCGAGGCCGTTACAAAGTTCCGGAGTTCCGGGGCCAACGGTCGGGTCGTTGTCGTTGCAGTCTGTTCCAGAGGGGCATAGCGCTGCATCAAAACCTGGCGCCCCGTCTCCATCGACATCCACGCAGGTGTTGCAAGCAAGGTCGCTCGCCACCGAGCACTTCAACACGCCGGCGCGGCACGTGTAGCGCCCAATTCCACAGCCGCTGACCGTCGTCGTCGGTGCACGACAGGCGGTCTCGTCGAGGCGTGCTGCCTTGACGCGCACCTGTAACGAACGTCGGGTCTGAAGTTCTTCGCTGCCCACGCCAGGCGACCAGACAAACCAATCGTAAGGGTTATTCTCTTCATCATGATGGTTGCCTCCCTCGAAGTCCCATTTGAGGTTGAAGTAGGCGTCTACGCCGTACCAATCGACCCCAAGTACGACCCCATCGGTCTCGGCCATCCCGTCACGTTTTTCGACTTCCCAGGCCAAATCCATTTCGACGGTATCCGTGTACCACTCGTCGACGATCTCATCTCCGGTACTGCCGGGTTTTCGGTCTTCATACCAAGCGACGTACATGTCATCGAGGTAGTAGCCAAAGGGTGCCCAACCATCGAATTCGAATTTCCGTGTATGCCAATCGCTGACCGCTTGTTGCTTGCCATGGATGAACGGAAAGGTGATGCGGCCATTACGAATGTCGCGGTGCGCAAAGGTATGCGAGTGGTCGACGCTGGTTTGAATCGCACCATAACCTGGCAAATTGATTTCGGTGCTCCCAAGCCGGTCGTCGCCCGCACTTGGTGTGTAATCAAGCAGATCTCTCGAGGTTCCGGCGGTGTCGAAACTCATCCATGCGCGCCAGCCGGAATCATGACCTTGGCGGCGATAGACCATGGGCACACGCAAATCGGGGTCATCCTCATCGATGGCACCGTCACAGTCGTTATCGACGCCATCACAGAGTTCCAGAGTCGCAGGGAACACGGTCTGTCCACAGATGCGTTCTGAATTCTCACACGCCAAATACGTGCCACGCTGACAAATGCCCTGACCACTTCGATTGCACGGCGTCCCGATTTCCGGCGAGAGTTGCTCGCTCGCGGAAAAATCCTCGCTGCGCAGGGTCAGTGGATAATTGGGGTCAAGTTCATAGACCTCACCGGTCTCTCCGTTGACGAACTGCCAGGCGTCGAGGTCCCCGTGCAGAGTCGCCGTGATCTTGATTTTCCACTTCGAATTTGCCGGCATATGTCCGATCAACACACCGCCTGGCTGGTTTGGACCCGTGGTGATCAGCGATGAGATATGTCGAGGATTGGTGTCTGTGACCCAATACGCTTCTTTATTATCCGGATAAGTCTTGAGCACGTCCGGATTCACGCCTTCAAATTGCATTGAATACACGGCTTCTGCGGCCCCTTGAGTGGTCGTCCCGCCGTGCGTCAAATAGAGGGCGTACTCACCCGGTGCACTTCCCTTGGCAGCATCACGATACAGAACAACGCGAGCCTTCTTCGGCCGATAAAGCCCGGCAGGTGCGGTGTTCACCCAGTTAACGGCGTCGACTCCCACGGCGTCGAATGCGCGTCCGTAAATCCATGGAGTCATGGGTTGATACGCGCGAAGGCGCTTCTTGGCTTTTCGGAACGGATGATCGGTGTTGTAGGAGAGTATGGTCGTGGCTGCCTGCGCCTCACACGCCGAGGGCGCGCACCGACCATCAAAGCAACCGTCCGGCGCTACACATGGTTTCGAGGCGTCACACCCCTGATAACAGACGCCGCGATGGCACACATCGCCACTTGGGCAAACCACTCCGGTGCACGAGTCAACGACGCACGCCCCTTGATAACAATAACTCGATGGGTCGCACTGGTCGTCGGAGGAGCATGCCTGGACACAATTGCCACCAAAACACTCGTCGCCCACAGGACATTTAATTCCATCGCATTGTGGATCGGAGTCATGAGCACAACGACCGGCATAACAGACTTCATCAGTGCCGCAGGCTGTATCGGTCGAACACGCCGTGAAACACGATCCCGCGAAACACAGTTCGGTGGTTCCGCATTCGACGCCTTGGCATGGGTCGCTCGAATCCTGGCAGTAGTTGATGGCGTCGTCGTAGCATTCCTCACCCGCACCGCAGGTGGCCGTGGTCAAACATGAGTCGGCGCAAAAACCGCCGAAACAGCTGGTGTCCTGGGGACACGCGATGCCCTCACAATTATCGGCAGCGCACCGACCGTTATAACAATGGCTGTTGGGGTCACATTGCGAGTCGGCGCTGCAGGTTTGGAAGCAGCTTCCGCCTGCGCAAATCGTCCCCACTGGGCAGTCGACGTTGAAACAAGCATTAGAGGTACAACGGCCATCCAAACAGATATCGGGGGTCATGCACTCCGTTGAGTCGGCACAAGGGTCGAAACATCCGCCGGAGTAACAAATCTGCGTCTCTGGGCATTGCACGTCAAAACACGGGTCACTCTCGAGGGCACATCGGCCACTCTGATAACAAAGCTCGTCCGTCGGGTCGCATTCAGCACTCGACGCACAGGTGTCGAAACAAGAGCCGCTGAAACACATCATGGCCGGAGGACAGGCGATGTCGACACATGGGTCGGTGGCGTCATCACAACGGAAATCATTCGCATAACAGAGCTCGGTCCCCATGCAGGTCATCAGGGTGCAATCATCGAAGCACGTGCCCCATTCGCAGATCTGGGAACCTGGGCAATCCGAGTTTGCCGCACCGTCATCAACGATGCCGTTCATGTCATCATCCAAGCCATTGCATACTTCTATGGCCGGCAGGCTAGGGCATCCGTCGTCCGTCATGCCGTTGCAGTTGTCGTCCAAGCCATTTCCGCAAGTCTCGGATGCTTTGGGTAGGTTTTGCCCGGAACAGGCTCCGAATACCCCCGCCGTACATGGTTTCAGTCCATCACTACAAACGCCGACTCCACGAGTTGCAGGCGGGCCGGTATAACAAGGCTCAGCGTAGTTATCGATGTCTCCATTGCAGTCGTTGTCCAAGTTGTCGCACAACTCAGCGGTTGGCATCACCTGACCGGCACAGCCAAACCAAACCCCTGGATCAACGCAGTCCTGAGAACCATCTTTGCACTCACCCACGTTTTGGGTGCCCGAGGGGCCGCCGTAACAAGCCCGCACATCTCCCGTCATACAGGTGCACGTTCCATTATCGGGATGAGTGTCGCAGTTGTTGTCCAATCCGTCGCAGACCTCGGGGACAGGCGTGACATCGGTGCATGGTAGATAAGAGCCATCCTTACAAACTTCAACACCTGCCACACACGTGCCGGTATTTTCCGTACCTGCAGGACCAGTATAACAAGCCCGACTTGCGCCATCGTCGTAGAGGGAGAACTCGCACGCTCCAGAGGGGCCGCATACATTCACTTCACAAGCAACGGAATCCGTGCAGTCGAAACAGCCGGTCATTTCGGTTCCGGAACCCATGATGGTTGGGGTGCAGGTCGTGCCAACACAGAAACTATCGACATAGTCGACGTCTTGGCAGGTACACGTTACAGCGTTGTCCGCGCAGCAGTCATACGGGCCGCCGATTGGGATATCCGCTCCGCTGGCTGCACATGTGGGAGGCGTGAATCCCTTCGCCCCACAGGTCGTTGGTAGACATGAGCCACCAGAACGGTCGTCACAAGCTGTAGCGCAGTTCGCGCTAGGACCTTCGCAAAGCACAGCACAATCAGTGGCGGAACAATCCCCACAATTGGCACAAGTGCCTGGGCCGGCGAAATTCGTACACCAGTCGTCACAGGAAATTTCTGGGTCGGATGGCGCAGGTTTGCAATAAATAGTTGGGCACTGACCAGCACTCATAGTCGGGCAAGCGGTCGAACATGGGGCGCCAAAATAGCCGTAGGCTCGATTGCCATCCAACATCATGAAAACCGACACAACCGCAACGAGCGCCATGCGAGTCAACATAGCCAATTCGCGTCTGTGGTTTCGATGGGACATATTTGAGCCAGTGGCCAACAAGCGTTGAAGCATGAGCCAATTCATAGCGACCTCAGAAGAACTTGGTTTATCTGTAATCATGTTATAGCATTTCAAGCAGTGACGCCAACGTCCGAGCCACCCAATTTAGTTTATTCTGAAAGGATATACGTGTGCCTCGGGGCGCCAACGGCGAGATGCACCGGCCTTCTGATTTTGTTCTTCGTCCAGAAAGGAAACCCATAGTCATGGCAAAAAGAAGTGTACTTGCGATTTTAGTGATCGCTCTGAGTTTCGCTGCTTGCGGTGATGAAGGTTCTTCAAACCCCAATACCATCTCGATCCTCGACGACGTGGGGATGGCAGACATCGGGTCGGATGCGTCGCAAGTAGACGCCGGCGCGGATGCTGATTTGGACATGGGCGCCGATATCGACGAATCGACAGCCTTCATTTCTATCGCTCCTCAGCGCCCCTATGTGTCGTTGCAACAGACCAAACATCTGACCGCGACGCTGAAAATCGACAATGTAGAAGTCCCGGACGCAGTCTTCGAATGGGAATCATTGACCCCTGAAATCGCCAGTGTCGATCAGGACGGAAACGTCACAGGAATCGCCGCCGGCGAAGCCTCGATTTTGGCCAGCTTTGGCGAAACCAGCAGTCTGGCGACCGTGCTCGTCTACAGTGTGCACAAAGGAATTGCGGCAGGAGCAGCGCATAGTTGTACTGCCAAAGTCGACGGACGCGTGACCTGCTGGGGTGCCAACGATTCGATGCAAGCCGGTCGACTCGACAAGGCGATCGCGGCGACGGCCGAGGAAGTCCAAATTTTAGGTGATGAGTTGGTTCTCGGGATTTATGCCGGTTTCGACCATTCCTGCGCGACCACCAATACGGGCAGCGCGAGGTGCTGGGGAAATAATCGCTCCAACCAGCTGGGTCCTTTGACCACGGAATTGGAGCGGGCGACACCGGGCCAGGTGGTGTTTGGATCGCCGGTCAAAAAGATGGCCCTTGGTAAAGACTTCAGCTGCGCATTGCTCGAAAATTCGACAATCAGGTGCTGGGGCGGCAACTCCGACAAGGTCATCAATGCGTCCTCCGACGCGATTATGACTCAGCCTACAAATACCCAGCCATCCTTGGCTTTCAGGGATCTCGCAGCCGGCGACTCCCATGTTTGTGGCTTGGCATCGGACTTTAATTTGTATTGCTGGGGCGACAATTCATCGAACCAACTCGGCGAAAATGCAGTCGGCAACGGCGGCCATGACCCCGTTCGCATCGGAAATACGCAATACACGGCGGTCGCCGCATACGGCGATCAGACCTGCGCGTTTTCGCTCTTTCAGGGCCTTCAATGTTGGGGAAGTTCAGATGGTGGTTTCGGGGATCTCGCCCTCATTTCGACACCCACCCCGACAACGATTCCGCTCGTCAGTCCCAATTTCCAACGAATGAGCATCGGCGGAAGCCACGCGTGTGTCGTCACAGCTGACATCACGTATTGCTGGGGGAAAAACGATAAAGGACAGTTGGGTGACAACACAGTTGTGGACCACGCTTTGCCAGAGCCCGTTTTTGGCTCACCCAATTTCGAACATCTGGCCTGTGGGCAGGAGCATTGCTGCGCCATCGGCCCGCGTGGAGACGTGTTCTGCTGGGGCGAAAACGCCGACGGCCAGCTTGGGGACGGCTCGGGCTCTCCGCAACGACTGCCAGTCTTCGCGCCACCCACCGCGCTCTGATTGCCTTCGACGGTTATCAGTTTTCCAGGCCATAGGGAGGCTGTCGTTTTGATGCATAAAACTGGTGTTTCAGTCAGTTC
>CAYMYJ010000017.1:0-125644 GCA_964394615.1 uncultured Bradymonadales bacterium
GCGCATTTTGCGTCGGACGCTCTCGGCCGAGTGGGACGTCTCAACGGCAGCGACGGTGGCGGAAGCGAAGCGACAGCTTATGGAACGGGCTTTTGATGTGGTCGTTCTCGATCTAGATTTGCCCGATGGCCGTGGCGAAGAGGTACTCACGTTGGTCGGAGACGCTTCTGTGATTATCTTCTCGGCCTCATCGGCCCCTGAGGACTTGGTTGGCCACGTGGCCGGCGCGTTTCTAAAGGCGCGTACGGTCCCGCTTGACCTAAAAGTGACCATCAGTGAACTGGTTCGAAAAAGAAAGGATTTGGCATGACCACTGTGTTGTTGATCAATGATGATGATGACATTGCGCAGCTTGTTCGATCCTTATTGCAGGCGCGCGGGATGACCGTGCTGGATGCTCACGATGAGTCGACGGTTGAGAAACAACTTCGTGAGTTTCCGGCCGACGTGGTGGTGATCGACTCCGACATTCGAAGCGCGACTTCGCTGCATCTGATTAATGTCGTGCGCTCCCTGACAAAGGTGCCCATCGTCTTGTTGACTGAAGCCTCGTTGGCGCTTAGGTGCCTTCCTTCGCTTGATTTGCCATTGGTGTTTTCTAAGCCCATTGATGTCAACGATTTTGCCGAACGCATCATGGCCCTTGTCCCAACGGAGGAGGCCGAAGTGCTTAGCGATCTGACCGCTCAATTGGCAGATTTGCGCAAGGTTTTTGCCGATGCGTTGCCCTCGAAACTAGACACCTTAAGTGAGGCTGTTTCGGCAGCACAGATGGACCCCGCGCATATCGAAGTGGCTCATATGTTGGCGCACCGCCTCCATGGATCTGCCGGATCGTACGGCTTTGAAGCGGTGGGTCACGCGGCGGCTGGACTCGAAGACCTCTTGGCCGATGTGTTCGAAAACCGGCAATTGGCGTCGCAAAATGCATTTTGGGAGTCGGTTCGTTCGGCGCTTCAAGACACGCGAATGTCCGCGAATCGCGCACCGGAACTGGAAGCGATTGCACCCGGAGTCTTGATCGGGCGAACCCGTGCCATTTTGGTTGTGGATGATGACCCTGATTTCCTGCGACTGGTGAAGGCTAACTCACGCGCTTTGATGATCGACGTCGTGACGGCGCAAACTCCCCAAGAAGCGCTGCAATATGCGCGTACACGCCCATTTGTTGCGGCCCTCCTGGATGTTCATCTTGGGCCCAACACGAATGCGTTCGAGTTGGCAAAAGAGATTAGGCGAACCCCTCAGAATGAGTCGCTTCGAATCGCGTTCGTTTCTGGTGATGGAGCGATGCAAACTCGAGTTTCAGCCATTGAGGCGGGCGCCAGTAAGTTTCTAGAAAAGACTACTTTGAATGATTCGTTTGCGACCACGATGGAGGCTTTTCTGAAGTCGTCAGCTGACGACCGAGGGCGAGTGATCGTGGTCGAAGACGATGCCGACACGCGCGAAATGTATATGTTTATTCTGGAACAGGCGGGATACTCCGTGTCTGGTCTAGAATGCGCCGACGTTTTGGTCGAAACCCTCGAAGAAAAAGGCGCTGACCTCTTATTGCTCGATGTAAACCTGCCCAGATTATCCGGTGTCGATGTCTGCCGGGCGCTCAGGATGTCGGAACGCTGGGGTTTATTGCCCATTTTAATCGTTACCAGTTTGGCTGATGCGCGGTTGCGAGTGAACGCCTATCGGGCGGGCGCGTCGGACGTGATGTCAAAACCTGTCCTCCCCGAGGAATTAGTGGCGCGTGCGGATGCTCAAATGGAGCGTGCACGCTTGCTGAGAGACCGCGCCGACAAAGATGGACTTTCGGGTTTGATGAGTCGTCGTGCGCTGCTGGAGAACTTTCAGCGTGTGCTGGGGCGATGCAAACGAGAGCTCGAACCGCTCGCGCTCGTGTTCCTGGACATAGATCGATTTAAAATGGTGAACGACACTCGCGGTCATCTTGCTGGCGACCGCGTCATCGCTCGCCTGGGCGAATTAATGCGTCAGCGATACCGCGTGGAAGACCTGCGTGGACGGTGGGGAGGCGAAGAATTCGCCCTCGTTTTTCCGGGACAGGAACGCGAATTTGCGACGCATGCCGCTGAAAACTTACTGCGTGAATTCAGCAGGATTCCGTTCTATTCGGATGACGGCACCGAGTTTTATGTGACGTTTACCGCAGGAATTTCCGGTTATCCGGACGACGGCGAATCGCTGGAAGCCTTGTTCCGCTGCGCCGACGATCGACTCTACGCCGGTAAAAGAAGCGGCAGAAATAGAATTATGGGGGCCGGGTCCTTGACCGAGGTTTCCGAAATTTGGGACGCGGAGGAAGGCCTATGAAGATACTCTTGGTGGACGACGAAGAAGATATTCGGAAAGTGGCGAGGCTCAGCTTGGTTGGAGTGGGCAAATTTGATGTGATGATGTGCTCAGGTGCAGCGGACGCTCTGACCGCAGCCGGCGAAAGTCAATTTGACCTGATTCTCATGGACATGATGATGCCCGGCATGGACGGCCTAGAGGGCCTTCGACGCATGCGCGAAGCCGACATCACGACACCAGTCGTGTTCATGACCGCGAAAGTTCAGAAAAAAGAAGTCGAGGGTTATCTTGCGGCCGGCGCTCTTGGGGTGATCGAAAAACCCTTCAATCCCATGACTCTGCCCGACGAGATTCGCGGCATCTTGAAGAGATAAATCGCAAAGGATGGCGCAGAATGGGACGGACTGACTCGTGAGGCCATCGAAAGAGAAAACGCGCTCCAGCACACCGCCGTAGATGAATTTTTCGTTGCGACGACGTCGACCCCGATGGTCTCATCATCAACCGTGTACGCGGGTTTTATCGAATTCGAATGACTAGTCCTGCAGCCGGATGGCTTCTGGTGGCACAAAGTCGGTCAACCAGACCCCATTGGTGCTGACGTAGAAGTTGAGGCCTTTGGCGACCATTGCATTCGCGTCGATTTCCAGAATGATGGGCTTGCCGCGTCGAGCTCCAACCTGAGTCGCTGTCGCTACGTCTGCGGACAGGTGAACGTGATGCCGCTTCATTTTCGACAGGCCGTCGCGCAAGATGATATCTACCACGTCGGCGTACGTTCCGTGGAATAGGCGATCGGGCGGAGACGCCGCCTCATAGCCGAGCTCGACGTCGATCGAATGCCCTTGGTTGGCACGGATTCGGGTGCCGTCTTCGTTCAATGCAAAACGTTGTTTCGGGCTAGTGACCACAATTTCGTCCAATTCCTCCCGCGTGATGGCGCGACCCGTAACCGCCATTCCGGCCAGAAGAATGTCGACATCAACCCAACCATTTTTGTCGAGTTCGACGTTAGCGACCTCGGGCTGATGCCTCAGTACCAGACTCATGAACCGACTGGTCTTGGTTCGTTCCTTTTCGTTCATTTTCCGAGACTCCCGATTGCCTTGGCTCGGAATATAGACGTTTTTTCTGACAAAACCATCCGAGCGGGGGTCAATTATTTCAGGGGAGCTGAGGTCGAGGTGTGGTGTTTCGATGGCATGTTATGTGGAGGACGGTTATTCTCTTGCGAAACTAACCCGGTATATAAATGTCCGAAATCGACCCGAAAAAGTTGGAAAAAGAACTCGCCGTCATGCGCGAAATGATCCAAACCGACCAAGAAGTTTTGAATCATTTTGACACCAATGGCGACGGGGAAATCGATGGCGCCGAGTGGGCTGCCGTTCGGGATTTGGTCGTAAAACGCCTGACCCGTGAGGCGAGAGAGGTTGAGGCTGCAAGGGCCGCAATGGCTGGGGTGCCGCGGAAATCACTCCGCCCCGACGCTGACTCGGAGGCTCCCCCAATACCTCTTGAACCCGGTGAGACGGCGCAATATGTATTCCGGGAAGATTTGGTCCCGATGGTGCAGACACCGAGAGGGAGCGGGACCACGGTGGACCTTCAGGACGCGCTGCTCTTGGACATCCTCGTGCTCAAACGGGGCGGTGAATTCCGAGGTGTTTCGACGAAATGCGACGTGGAATATGCGTTGTTCAACAAAGGGCAAAAGCAACTATGTCGTCTGAACCTAACCCGCGACCGGGGCAGAAATACGAGAAAACATAGGGGCTTTCGCGTCGATGTCATTGGCGTAGATGGCGCCGTGACTCACACGATCCGGCATGGGGATATGGGCGACGAATTCATGGTCATCGAAGATGCTGAAAAGCATGAACTGGGCCGTTTGAGTCGACGGTCGACGTGGATTCGTCGGGTTTTCGACATGACCTGGCCCCAAGGTAAAGCCATCGTTCGAAGGTCGCTCTGGGACGAAACTGCCCATGTTGTGATCGACTCCCATGGAAGAGATTTGGCCCGTGTGGAACAAGATTGGTCGGGCCTAGGAGGCCTATTCAATAATGATTTGATGCATATAGCTTTCGAGCCAGCGGCCGAATTTGAATCAAGGTGGGCGATCTTGGGCACAGCCCTCTTAATGGACAGGTACCGCCGACGCTAAGACGCGAGATTTAGTTTTTCGCCGTCGCTTCGATTTCACTCCAGGTTAACGTCTCGACACCATCCTTGGTCGTGAAGAGGTTCTTCGCAATGGCCTGGCCCAAATGCTCAACTTCGATTCCCCGAAACTTACGTAGCGGTCCAAATAAGCCGGCACTCAGGACGGGCCACGTCTTC
Source organism: uncultured Bradymonadales bacterium (assembly GCA_964394615.1). Taxonomy (GTDB): domain Bacteria; phylum Myxococcota_A; class Bradymonadia; order Bradymonadales; family Bradymonadaceae; genus JBFFMO01. The sequence continues at coordinate 4,657 of CAYMYJ010000017.1, forward strand.
AGCACGATGGCTTGCGACAACCCATAGCGGTTATTCGGTGTCAGAATCATCGACGGGTGAAAAAAACTCAGTCGTCTGAATTTTAGTGCGATTAATTCGGCTTCTAATTCGCCTTTTGTGCGCAAATAAAATGATGAAGATGAAGCGTCCACGCCAACAGAACTAAGCAATTGGAAATGTCCGATGCCTGCGTCTTTAGAGGCTCTGGCGAAGGTCAAGACGGCCGTTTTGTCGATGGCGACAAACTCTTCGTTTGAGACTTTGGAAGGCTCACCAACACCCAGAGTGCAAATGGCCACGTCGTGCCCGGCGAGCAGGTCTGCGTACGGGTTTTCGCCCATCACATCGACGACATGCTCTTTGACGGCAGGGAAATCACCGAATGCCTCGGTCTTTCGCCGACCCAGAAGGGTGATTTGCGCTGCATGTGGCGACACCAGCAGCTGCTTGACGACCTGCGTTCCAACGGCGCCAGTGGCTCCGATCATCGCGATTGAGTGTTTCATGGTTTTGAGCTCGGGTGCGTTATGCGATAAAGTCATCGTCTTGTGTTGCAGACGTTTCGCACACCTAGTCCATCCGAACGACCAACGCCACTCTATGTCTGGGGAATCCTCGCCTTGAAACTCACGAATCTTTCTTGTTGGTGCGTATGTGTTCTGGTCGCGACCTTGAGCTTTGGCTGTTCGCACGCGCGCTTGTCTCGCACGTCCGAGACCGAAACCACTTATGGTCATTACATACAAGACGCCTATGAGATTTCCTTATCAGACCGGTCTGGCATTCTTTGTGGTTCGTTCAGGCCCCCAAGTGAAGACCATGGACCAGCATCGGATTCGAGCGTTGATAACCCGACACCAGGCTACCAATACCGACAACACAGCCAGGCGGAGTACTCGGGTCTAGAATGTGGTGGGTATTTTCGGTACGGAGAGGGCGTCTATACCAATCCCGCGTTCAGACCCATTACTGCGCAGGATTTCTCGACGTATATCATCATCGGGTCGGGTAACTTTAGAACTGAAATCGGTGAAGCTGGGCTGCACCTGGGATTTTCGGATTTCATGTTTGGCGAAGGTTGGCTGCGTTATGGATTTCTGTTTCGGCTCGGAGTTGAGCGATACGTCGTCATTTCACGGTTTATTGAATTTGATGCCAGCGATCCATCCCGAGTCGAGGAATGGAAGGGCCGAATGCCACTGTCTTACGTCCAGAAGGTCTATCCATTATTCCTCTACGGATTGGGTTTGGAAGGCTCTTTGGGGGTCGACCCCTTGATGCTTTCGACATCGGAAAAATGGCCCGAGATTTTGGACTATTTCGATTATGGCGGTGGCGTCGGTTATGCTCTTCCCTTTGAAGGCTGGGCGCTCGGGGCCTATTTTGGCTATGAACGACGAAATTACGGCCGGGAAGGATTCGTTTTGCAGACCGATGGTTGGCGGGGCACTGTGAGTATCGATATCAACTACGATGGAATTTAGGCGAATGATGCAAAATAGAACCTTTTTTCATTTGTTTAGAGCACCTTGTCTGATTCTCGGCGTGTTTGCTGCGACGCAGGCCATAAGCGGTTGCGCTAACCCACAGTCTCCCGCCGCAGCTCCGCCGAACACCGAATCCTCCACGACTGAACCGGTTATTGAAGAACCTGTGCCGCAGCTCGCGCCGGGCCTACCGAAGCACTTCAGTTTGGAACTCGAAGTCGCGCATGCATCAGGTTCCGTGCGTGTCTGTAAGTACACGCTTCAGGGCTTAAGGGACGGCAATTTGGTCACGCTCAGTGGGGCCGAAAGTCTGCCGGAACTCACGCCGTATAAAGACCCCAAGGAATTTGAGGCCGTCTTCGATAAGTTGAAGTGCGTATTGCCCAACTTTACCGTCGATTTATCAACAGGCCATATGGTCGCATTCGAGGGGATCCCAGGCCTTAAGCCGGTCCAGAACTATGTCCGGGAGTTTTTTCAGGCTCTTCCAAACGTGGATCCCAGAGCGATAGATGCGATGGTCTATGTCGTTGAAGAAAAAATGATTGTTAAACGTGCTCAGCAAATAATTCCTGCCCTATTTCCCGACTCTGGCCTGAATGATTTGAAGGTCAGAGGTTTTCCTGTCGAACATACGCCCGATGAAGAATGGGCTGGCGTGCCCTGCCACTTTTATGACTACACCACGACGTTTGAAATCCCCGCGGAAACCCAAGCAAAGATGGATGAAAAGGTGCCGAATGGGGGGCCAGAACCAGCCGCTTATAAGTTCCTAAACACTCGGACGCAGGTCTTTGTGGACCGAGCTCTCGGGATGAATCGGCTAGGGGTTATCGATCTTTGGATCTCTGGTGAAAATCTGCCGATGTCGATGAAGAAGAGAGTTCGTGTCGAGATCAAGGGATTTGCGGGGAAACCTTGATGATACGCTATATTTCGCTCGTGTTATCGCTGGCGATGCCGAGCTTGGCTTACGCCGATCCGCTCGACGATTTTGCGGTTGGGTTGGCCTACACCAATGCGTTTCCGGAGCCCGATGACGGTGTCTCGTTGGTCGTCGACTATAATATTTTCGCTTTTATCTGGGTTGGGGCCATGGGCGCCTGGAATCGTTTTGGTGACGGGCGAGATTTTTCAGAAGAGCTCTGGGCCGCCGGAACGTTGCGATGTGCGTTTCCTGGCACCGAAATCGCGGACTTTCAGGTTTTTGCGGCGGTGGGCGGCAACAACAGCGGCCTGAATATGCGCATCGAAGCTGGGCCAAAATGGAAGCTCGGCTACGTGGATATTTCGTTGGCCATTGGATACCTCTCGATCGATTCGGCTTTTGCTAAATACGACCCCAATTGGCGCGGATTTGGCGCCACGATTGGGGTTTGGTACCCAGGGCAATAAATGCGGGATTTCATATTTAAGCATACAGGCCCGATGGTCCTCAGTGCGATGATTCTTTGGCCGGCCTTGGCCTTAGGACAGAGCACAACTTTGACGGAAACGAATTGGCGTGAAGACACGCATTGGCTCGATCTTTGCCCCTATATTTCTGTGATGGCGGGCGTGGCTGAGAGCGTGCAAATCTTCACGGATTCACCCTGGGATACCTGGGGCCCGGCTTTGGGCGCGAGGGCTGGGTATCAGTTTCCGTTGGGGTTTCGGGCTGAATTGGCGTTGACGGTGTTGCCCATTTCTTTTGCGACAAAGCCGAATTCCACCAAGGATAATTACTCGACCTTCGCCGCGAAGGGACGAGTGGGATGGGGCGTCTGGGTCGATTCGGTCTATTTTGGTGCCAAGATTGGCGCAGGCCTGACCGACGATTTGATCGACGTTACCTTGGGGATGGATTGGCATATTTCCGACGACAATTTTTACCAATGTGAGTTCGGAATCTGGTCGGAAGAACTCGCGGGTCTGCTCTGCGGATACGGCTGGAGTTTCTGATTTTGATTCGGAACGCTTCGCGAGATACGACGTGGGGAATGGCAGAGAGGATTTTTGCGAAGCGTGTTTTGTTCGTTGTCGGTTAAGCTGGGAAATCTCGGACGTGTGGAATATTCGATGAAGAATGCTCGCCAACACAACGCACTAAGTCTCATTGCCGCGGTGTTTTGCGTCAGTTGCGACAAAACTGAGCCTGCCCCAGGCTTGGAAATACCCGCCGCTCGGGTCGAACAAACGCCGCCACTCGCACCGTCGAAACCAGAGCGCGCGCCAGTTTCGGATGAACCGAAATTCACAGAATTACGAGACGAACGAGCGTTCAACGATGCCGAAATCGAGCTAGGCCTCGAACCATTGAAGACGTGTGAGGACTACGATTCCTACGTCAAGGATGCACTTGTAGCTCATCAGTTACGTCGAGGCTTTCCTCATAAATTTGGCAAACCAGTTCATGTGCCCAAGAACCCTCCGCGAGTTGGACCTCCAACCCGTTTTTGGGCGGTGGATGGAGACAGACTCTACGTCGAGTCCGACGACAAGCTTTCTGTGCTCGATGTGAACACCCGCAAGGCGCAAGTGGTCGAGAACCCGATGTATCGTCGTCCGGCGCTGCAAAACGTTTCCGGTGGATTCGTGTTCTTGGGTAAATCGTCCTGGGTCGTGGGACCTGGCAACGAGTTGACGCGCTTCGAACGTGGGGCCAAGTCGACAAGCTGGGGTGTCTACCGCAACACGCGTGTGATGCACTATGAACACTACCAGAACACCACGATCGACCTCTACGGCCCTGACGAGAGTGGCATTAAGTTCATCTACTCGATGGGAATGGAAGGCCGGACCCTTGGTGTACATGTCGATTTAGGTGCGCAGATGGCCTACTTCGTTCAGGAAACGGAGCCTCATGTACCCGGTGATGTTGCTCAGAAGGCTCGTGAGGTCAGGACTGATGAATTCGGCGAAGCCGAAAACGCTCTGCGCGCTCTAAAAATTAAGCTCCCAAAGGAGGCTCGCCCGCACTTTTCGTGGCAGATCAACCCGATGAACACGGGGCGAAGGCATTTCAGCGGCCGTCTGAAATGCGACGAACTTTGGGTGCCCAAAGACAGGGATACAATTGGAGAGAAAATTCTCTTGGTTTTGCCTTTCGATTTGGAGTCAAAAAAATATGGAACGCCACTCGCGGTGGCGCTTGAGGAGGGGGCACAGCTGGCGATGGCGGGCAATCGATTACTTCTCGCTCGTCGTCTTCATGGCACGGTATGGCCTGACCGAACGATGGACCGTCCGTTGACCGAGCTTGATATTTTTGAACTTGGAAAAGACGCCCCCAAGCTGCTGAGCCCCGAGGTGTTGATGGGCGTTCCCGTGGCAATTCTTGCGAGCCAAAGCGGCGGCGCCGTTTGGACCACTAGAGGCCCGTTCGTTGAGCGACTCATGTACTCGGTTGTGGGGGGCCACGTCGCTCCTGCACCCAAACGATTGCCCTTCGAGCTTCCCTTAGGCAGAGGGCAAGGTGACCTGCCTGAATTCGTGTGGAAACAAGGACTCTTGGCGAAAAAAGACCTCGTATTCACGGTGGGGCAAAATGTCGTCGCGGCCAACCACGACAACGACGTTTTGACGTTTGTTGTCTACGGCGCCGACGGAACTCAACAATATTCAGAATCCGTCGCGGATGTACCGAGTTGGAAACCCGACGAGCTTGTTGTGAGTGATGATTCGTTTGTGATTCCCGCCCGCACTCAGACGACGGATAGCGTCGTGGGGTGGTTCGCGCCGGCAGGCTTTGAGGTTCGCGCCGTAAGCAACGGCAGAATGGGAGGCCAAGAAATCCGATTTGCCCAGGAGGGGTTTTTTATCACCTTGGGACCAAAAGCTGCGGCCTGGAACCTGCTTCGGGATGGCGCATTGATCGACAAAATAAATTGGAGGAACCAAAAAGCGACGCCGGCGGGTCGCCCGACTAAACCGTGAATTTCTTCAAGGTTAGATGACGGGGTTTTGCGGTATGTTTTCTGGTATTCCGTGCGCCGAGCCAGCCTCCAGAACCGAAGTGTTTTGCAGCGATGGACGGCTGCGGCTCGGTGCCCACCAGTCTGAATCACTCGATGATGATTTTAGCGTCCTTGATCTTGATCTTTTCACCGCCCGACAAGCTAACGTCACCATTGGGCGTGTGGACGATGCATGGGCCCGAACCCTGAATGGTGGTGCTGCTCGTCGTGCTTGAGCTGAACGACACCTTCGTGGATGACCCGCTGCAGGTCGCGTCCCAGGTGTAGTTGGTGCTGTCCGTATTATAATAACGAACGGTCACCGCGGCGAATGCGAGCGCGCTGGTGAGCAGGATTCCGAGGGCGAGTGAGATTTGAACGAGATTCTTCATGTCGTGCTCCTTTTGATTAGAAGCCGAGCTTAGGCAGCACAATCTTGCCGGTCATCTGAAACTACCTGAAAGTATTACAATACCGTCGCTTTTGTCTTGGCCGGGCCATGGCCTAATAGTCGTGGCTCAGCGGCAAAACTTCCTCGCACGGACGGCAAAGGGCCGAGGCCAGACCAGAGTTTCGTCGGGTTCTTCCGGCGATGGCCTTAAAGACGGGGCCGCTCTTTTCTTCATCGCATAAGAGGCATTCGTTCAAAGTGCCGTCAGCGTTCTGATAGGGAGCGTTCAAAAGCCGAATGCACGGTTCCTGACACTCCGTGCGAGTATGCACGGTGTTGTAGTACCAGACTTGGGCACACGGTTTTGTGAACCCAAGGTCCAATAGACATTGCAGGTTAGCTTCTTCGCCCTGGGTGATGCCGAGGATGCCACATTGGCGTACCGGCGTGGTCAAGTCGATGTTGGTGGCGTAGACCGCCAAGTCCTGAAGCGACGAGCAGACACCGCATAGGCCGCTATGGCTCACGACAGCGCCGGCAGCTTCAGCTTCGGCAGTGGAAGCATAGGATGCTGTCGTGTAGCTGGCACCATCAACCAAGATTCCACATACCCCACTCACAGGCGGCGCAGGCTCGCCGTACGGGTCGCTGGCGAGTTCTGAGGCGGGATTGGCCCACTGCAGCGCGGCCATGCGCTCCAGGCGCGCAGCGTCGAATTCAGCGGCTTCGAACGATCGCCCTCCGCAATCACATGCGGGTTTGCATTGGTCTTCGGTTAATCCGGTTTTTGCGGTGGGCCGTCCAAAAAACACGGTGCATGCGACGGCGCCAACTTCCGCGGTCGAAGTGGCGTCGCTGCTTGTGTCCATCGTGCCGGCGTCAGGCGTCGAAGCGCTATCGCTGGAGCAAGATATGGCTGCGGACAAAGAGAATACTGCGAAAATTCGGGTGATTACGACCACTTCAGCCTCTCTTTTAGGGCCCGCGCAAGCATCAACGCTCCCTGGTTTTCCGCGCCTTCGCCGTCGGCAAAAGGCAGATAAAGGTAGGGTTCAATCATTTCAAGCTCGATCAGTTTCAACTCTCCATCCAAACCGCGAAGCAGATCTACCCGTGCGTAGAGCGGCTTAAAATCAAGACTGTCTAGAATGCGCTGCACCGTCTCAAATTCGTCCGGCTTGGGTTTGTAGCCGATTGCCTTGCCGCCATACGCCGACTGAATACGGTAATCGCCCGTGACCGCAGTTTTTAGCAAAGCATGAGAGAACTCTCCGCCAAAATAGAGGAATGAATATTCTCCCTCCGACTGCACGCTAGGCAGGAAGGGCTGCAATATGGCCGCGGCAGGAGGCAGGTCTTGGGCGTTGGGGTAGGCATCGTCCTTGGACAGCAACACTTGCCGCCACGCGCCGGCGCCAATCTGCGGCTTGATGACCAACTTTTCGGAGCCAAAGGTCTCAAATGCTATAGCAACCCGTGCAGGAGTGACCTTGTCCACCGTTATCGTTGGAATGCCGGGCGCGCCTTTTTTCTCTAACTCTGCCAGATAAGCCTTGTTGGAGTTCCAGTTAAGGATTTCGCAGCTGTTAAATACCCGGGTTTTTTTCGAGGCCTTCGCCATTTCTTTGAGGAAAAGTGCCGTGTTTTCGTCTTCAAAATAATCCCAGACGATGAGCGGTAAAATGGCGGCATAATCGCTTGCCCGCGTTGCGGCTTCTTTCCACAAGACCACCTCCGCTGCGAGGCCTTCTGTCGCAAAGGCTGGGATGATTTTACCCATCTCCGCGGTCAGCTCAAAAGCGTCCACTCGGGCACCGTCTGCGCCCGGAAGCATGTTGGCAGAAACAAGTATGGCGACTTTAGTCATTATTTGCGTTTTCCATTTCGAGCAGGCATCGACTGAACGTCCGCGAACGTAGGCGGGAACCCCTTAAACCCAAGTGCTACGTCCATGTCAAACGGCCCAAGCCCCAGTTCTTCGAGTCGTTTGCTCATGGCGATTTGGGCGGCTGGATTTGTCTTAAGAAAAACTGGTGTCGAAAACTTTTTCAAATCTGAGAGCATCAGGAAATCGTCGCCTTGAGCAGCGTAGGTGAACGTCGACCACGGGCGCACCATCGTCTTTTTTTCTGCGCCTTTTTCCCACGTTATTTTCATGTTGGACTCCCCGAGCTCTATTTCAAACGAACCTGGGATGAAGTGTGCTGCCGCAGCCACTCCACGGCGTGCCGCAATGCCAAATAATGCCAATTGGTAGCGAAGTACGAGCTTTGGCAAGTTAGGAATGAGGTACGCCAGGGGAAGGGTAAGAACCAAGAGAAGCCCGGTCGAGGTTCGGATTGGCTGGCTGGCAATGATGTCGATTATGAGTGGCACAGCCAAAGTCACGCCGAGGACGACGTAGATCCCCATCAAGATTTGAAGAAAGCGAATGACCGTCATTGGAACCAAACCGCCAGATTTGGCGGCGCGCAGGGTTAGTCCACGCAGAATCTGTTCGCGACTGGGAAGGGCGTCGAAGTCTAGGAGTTCGCCTCTAAAAATATTTCGCTCAAGGGTCATCGCAATATCCCGCGGAGAATGAGTCTTTGCCTAATCGTGAGTCGAGGCAAACGAGTTTTAGACCCTGTGGATGCGGCTCCAACGGTGCGGCCAAGCAACGCTTGGACGCGAAAAATTAACGGGCGATTTCGTAAATGCCATAGATGAGGCAGGCAATAATGAAGAGTTCTGAAAGCATTAGAACGGCAGCCGCAAACGCGGGAACGTGCAGGCGATTATAGACGCCGTAGGTAGCACTGACGGTATGGCGGTCCGGGATGTAGATAGGACGTTCACCGCTGGATTTCATGTAGTTTCTTACCTCTTCCAAATGCCTCAGGTAATCCTGTTCGAAATCTCCAACTGAGGCGACGTATTTTGTTATCAAGTTTTTGCCGCCTTCGGCTCTATTACTCGTCGTAATGCATGATCCGTCCGTAAATAAGGTGCGAATATAAAAACGCGTACCTTTGTACGACTCCAGCTTCGTAAAGCCTTCGGGACCCACGAATTGCGGCGTGTTGACCATCAGGGGTAAAGGCCAGCGACCCCACCACATATAACAAACGGGACGAAATCCAAGGTCTTTTGCGGCCTCTCGAATTGAGCTCGGCAGCACGTCGAATTTGGGCTTTCCGTACGGCACTGCCGCCGCGAAAAACGCGCCAAGACGCACGACCGCGGGGGCAGGGAATTTCAGCAATCGGTCGATTTGAGCGAAAGATTCCTGCGCTCGAAGTTCGATTTCACCGTGATCGGTGGGGAACTTTGTGTCGTTTCCAGTCATCTACCGTCCTTGCCAATTTTTTCAGAGCCTTTGAGGCGTCAGCCTACGTCATTTTTTCGCCTGCGGCACGCTTGCATAACAAAGTGTGTTTTCGCTCCATATCATGGATGGGCCACGCATATCCGCCGAACCACCTTGTCTACTTCTGCGCTCTCGATTGCGATTCCAATTTTCGGTTCCCTTGTCTCGGATCCACAATGGTGACGATTCGTAGGCCTCGATTTGCGCTTTGAATTCCGTGCATTTCACGACGCTTGTGGGTTGCTTTAGGGCAAAAATTAGCATGCCTCCAACGACCAAAAAGCCAACACCCCATGCGAAATAGATCCACTTTTTAGAAGTGTCGGGTGGGACTTCAAGTGGCGCGTCGCAATTACGACATTGGATCGCGTCGGCGAAGTTCTCGGATAAACAATGTGGACATTTCATGAAGTGCGCTGCCGTTCGAAGGTTGGTCCAATTCCCGGGGCTGCATTGCGATTCTGCACCTGGTCGCCGGCCCTGCGGCCTGCATTGCGAACCCGAGATGACTCGTAAACGGCGACGTACCAATATGACTACTTTTCAAAAAAGCCGCTAACATGCCCAGTCTTCTTTTTATAGCAACGACGGCCCTCATCCGTTCGGAACGCACGGGATGGCCTGGTGTAAGCGTTGCCTGAGCGACCGGGCATCCGCTGCTCCTCCATCGTGTCGCGCTTCCATTCCGGCGCGGCTTCGAACTTGGCGATTTCGTCTTCTGAACGGGTGCATTTCGTTGTGGTTGTATCAACACCGAATGCGAAAGCGGCGATTAGAACAAGGGTCCCGAGCAACCCGACCAGCGCGTATTTTATGACATTACCGCTGTCTCCGTCGGCAACATCGATCGAAAAACCATCATCCCCTTGAAGTTCGAAAGTTGCCCCACAATGCAGGCAGTACTTGGCATCCGAAGGATTTCGCTTCTGACAATGTGGGCAATTCATGACACCCCTTGTTGCACGTAAGGTGTCGATAGTATTTTAGTATTTCTGTTGAAACAAGTCTGTCCGGGCGCCCCTGATTACTCGTAGGGGTTTGGAAAGACTGGCCCGGTGTAGCTGAGCCCGAACATGTAGGTTGTGCCTTTGGCGACGAATACACCGCCGGGAACGATGCTCGCCGTGGCTTCGGCGGACACTCCCCACCCAATGGTCATCAGCAGCCCCGCATAGGCGCTTAGGTAGGATTTTGTGGGTCGTTCGGCATCGGAATCGAAGCGCTGCACAGTGTTGACTCCGCCCGTCAAAGCGAGCCGTTTGGGCCAAATAAAACCACCGACGCCGAAGCTTGATTTGAGGCCGTCTCCAAAACCTTGATTTCGGATTTGGTACGAGATTTGAGCGGTAATCCACGCAGGGATGGGGTGAAGCGAACAGCCGGCCGACAGGCCTGGGGCGAACTCCATGGCACCATCGCCCAGCATCGGCAGGTAGCGTTGGCTGGCGTCGCTCCCTCCTGTCGCGCCGACCTCGGCATTGGATGCAATCACCCCCGAATAGAGGGGGATTGAGCCTGACAGCTCAAGGGTGAGCGGACAGCGTTTCTGCAAAAGCGCTATACTCAAACCTAGCCCTAAGTCACCAAACCCCGAGCGTTCGTAGGCGATGCTGTCGTAGGTATTTGCCGCAATCTGAAAGGGCAAAGACACGTTCAGCCCTGTTCGAGGGGCGATGCCGACATCCAGGTAGGTGGTGATCGAACGGTTGGAGTAGGTCCACGGAGTGGTCGAGTCTGTGCCCGTGGCGTCCGCGACTTGGTCCGACGTGAACGTGGAACCCGAGACCTTGATGTACGCTTCGCCAGGGGGCTTTACCCACGATCCAGCAAGGGCATCAGTTCCTACGCAAAACACGAGGATAAATGGCAAGATTTGGGCGACGCGTGGCATGAAAAATCCTACTCGGTGACTTCTGGCTCGTTGTCGACGATCGGCAGGTTGTTGTCACGTGACCACTCCGACCACGAACCGTCGAAGTTTTTGACGTTGTCGTGGCCGAGCCAGCGGAACACCGCATAAACAACCGCGGAGCGCACTCCAGTCTGGCAGTAGGGGATAATCACTGAGTCGGGTTTGAAGAGGCCCAGCGCTTCGAATTCGGCCTTCAACTCGGCCTTGGGTCGCAATTTCCCAGTATTCGCGTCGTAGACGTTTTCCCAATAGTACCAAGTCGCGTTGGGAATCGCCCCCTGCCGTGGGTCACCGCGATCTTCGTCGCCCAGCCATTCAGATTCGCGCCGAGTGTCGATGAGGATTGCGGGTTTTTCGCCGGTCGCTGCCTGACGAACTTCCTCTGCCGACGCAAAGATCTCGCTGCGCAAAGCGACCACAAAATCCCCTTTGGGCGGGATGGTTTCTTGGGTTGAGGCGACCTCGCTGGTTTCTACCAAGATTTCTTCGAAGCCTTCAGCGACAAAATACACGTCGCCGTGCCCCAGATATTCGAGCGTCCAAAACAGGCGCGCGGTATTGCTCGAAATAGTGTCACCGTAAACAACGATCTTCTGGTCATTATGCATGCCCAGAAGTCGGGCCGTTTCGGTGATCGAAATGATGTCCGGAATCACCAGGCCGAGCTCGTCCTGGAACTCCTTGCCGCCCAAAGTGTAGACAGCGCCGTTGATATGCCCTGCGTCGTATTTCTCGCGGCTTCTGGTGTCCAAAACCAAAGCCCCATCATCACGCAATTCGAGGGCTTCGAGCGGCGACACAAAGACCTTTGTGTTTAGTGTTTGTGCGCTGCAGAGGGCTGAGTCGGCCGCTGTGCACTCTTGATTGGTCACCGTTTCGTTGCAGGCTGTTGCCAGAAGAGACGAAGCCAATAGGAGCGCCGTCCACACGTTCATTTTTCGATACATAAGTCTCGCCTCATTGGATGGTTCAAAGCCAAACTGCTCATAATCCATTCAATCCCTACTTGTAAAGTGGGGATTGAATGAAGCCATGATTGCTGAAGCGGAACGGTCGGCGAGTTATTTTTTGATAGGCCAAGGCTCAAGCGAAGCCCAGAACGTCTCGAAGGTGTCGAAGAACGGCTCGGGCTCACCCGAACCCGCCCACAGAAATACGGCATCGACGTCGGAACTCGTGTCCACGGCCAAGAAGAATTCGGAGTACGAATCCGTCGCAAATCCGGGTTCGTCGTCTGCTTTGCTCATGTCGCATGCTGCAAGAATCTGGAAGCCGGGAAAATGTTCGTGGAAATCAGCCTCAAAATCGTCCATTCCGTGGTCATTCATGAAATCATCGATCACGCTGAACTGCGCAATTTCCTCGGCCAGCGTGTCATGTTCGTCAAACCACAGAGGATACGCGGACCATTTGGGCGACGTCAGACCTTCTGGTTTTTCAATGAGTTGTATGAATTCGTCGTATGTCATTTCAACTTCCGAAAGAGATTAAAAATAGTGTTCAGAATTTACTCATTTATTTGCTACTAAGATCAAATTTCATCAAGCCTGATTCATCGTGATTCTGATGATTTTCCCGCCCTGATGCGTGGGCATCCTGCTGACAATCATTCCTGCACAAATTTCCGAAATTTCGCTCGAAGCCAATCGTTGTGTTCGGGAACCGTGGACAGCCCAATTTCGACCGCCTGGTGTTTCCGGTCCTCGTCACCGGCTTCCTGCCACTTCTGCGCTGCGTCTAACCAAAAATGTCCGTAGACGGCGCCGGGCAATTTTGATGCTCCGGCCGCCAGGGCTTCCTCCCACGCACCCGCATCGCCGTCGTAAGCAGCCGCCACGGCCTGCAATACCGCGCAATGGAAGGCGAAGTATGGGTCGACTTCCTCCAACATCGATAACGCCTCTACGATGCCCGCGCGGCATCCCTTGGTATCCCCATCCCCAAGTCGAATCGCGGCTCTGTTGATGACGACCGTCGCCCGGTCCACGTCGTATTCGTAGTCGATGTATTTTTCTACATTGTCCATGCTTGCATCGGCGGCCTGGATATCACCCATAATGCGTTGGATTTCGGAACGCGTATTAAACGACTCCATTAGTTGGGAGGCGCCGATTGCGAGTGGGGCGATTTCCGCGGCTGCTTTTGTCACTTCCAGCGCTTCATCAAGCTCTCCAAGTTCGATGAGGGTCTGGCCCAACGCAGCCAACGACCGACTTGCAAAGAAGTTGTTTGGGGATTTGGCATTAAGTCTCAAGATTTTTGCAGCGCTCTTGGGTTGGTCGGCGGCGAGGTACCAAAATCCCAGTCGATGCCTTAAACGGGCCATCACGTTTGGATCGTTTTCTTCAGTCGCTAAGTCTATCGCACGCTCCATGGCCGTCACCAGATGAGCAGCCGGGCGATCCGGGTCTATAAAGGGGTCCTCGCAGACTGTTCGGATTCGAATTGCCTCGGCCGCAATCGTTCCAAATCCGGCGTGTTCGGCCAGGATGCGAATCCTTTCGGCTTCTTCTAAAACTCCGTCATCGCCTTCGCGATGCGCGATATTCGCTCGGATGAGGTCCAAAAATAGACGCGCCTTTGAATCATCAGCGGACCCGGCCAAACGGCTGGCACACCAGGCGGACAGGCTTTTTGCTTCGGCAGTCCGAAACCGCAGCAACAACTCGTAGGCAATTTCGTGCAAGACTTGCATCCCACGGTCAGCGTCGCCGGATAAAACAAGATGCCGTCCAAATTCTAAGCGCGAATGTACAGCGCCATACATTGCGGCGGCAGCTGAATGGACCTTCTTCAACTGGTTGGAGTTGGCCGAGCGCAAGATCGAGTCTCGCATCGAACTGTGTTCAAAACGGAGCACGCCGTTATCGTTGCTCCAGATTCTGGCGGCGATGAGCCGGTCGACCAGTGCCAGGTCCACCGGGAGGTCGCAGGCCGCACAAACTTGGCGCCAATCGTCTTGTTGGATGGATTCACCCAGCGCGGCTGCAACCTCGACGGCGCGCCGCTCCATGGCTCCAAAGTGGTGGTCAAAACGCCGGTTCCAGAGATCAAAGTGGTCGGCATCCAGTCCTTCAAGATCGTGGGTGAGATTCCAAATCTCAAGTATGTGCAGCGCATGAAGTGGGTTGCCGTGCGCCAACTCAAGAACTCGCGCCCGAACGTCCACTTTAAGCGACGCGATGCTGTCCACGAACTCGCCGGTCTCGTCATCGGATAATGGCATCAGCGTGATAAGGTGCGCGTGCTCCAGCTCAAGAAGCTCGTTTAGGCGCGCGGTTTCATGAGGCATCGGTTCGGGATCGTCGCTCCGCGCACTCAGCACAAAAAGTACGGGAATCGGTGCTCCGCTGAGGGCATGCGCTATTTCGAGCATTTCAAGGTCATGATGCGCGTCATCCATCAAAACCACGATGGGCCGTTCCAAGGTCAAGACTGTCAGTACTTGGCGCACAAGCTTGGCCTGATCGGACAGCGACATTCCTGGGCCTAAGACCGAGCGTGTGACCCACTCTGCGTCCACGTCGGTTCCTTCGAAAAGCTGAGATAAACGCTGCTGAGTGCGCGTGTCATCTAGGCCAAAAAGGCCCAAAATCCGAATCAGGGTGTCAGTAATTGCCGATGTACCGCTGTCGGAGCGCACATGTCCGTGGGCTGCAATCCCGAGTTCCGCCGCGTGTTCGCCGATCCATTGCCCGAGCATCGTGGAACCGACTCCATCCGCGCCGCTGAGCACCAACACATGCGAGGTTTTTGTCTCCAAGCATTGCCGCAGGATTGACCAGCACAAATCCCGTTCCGGTTTACGTCCCACCAGATGCGCGCGTCGCAATCCGAAGAGCTCGAGCCCAATGGGCTCCGATTGACCCGAGGATTCAGACCAGTCTTCGAATAGTGTTTGACCGTCGCCAAGATGCACGGTGGCCGAAAAAGCGGTCTGCTGGTTTGTGCTGGCGACGGTCTGGGTCGTGAGGATGGGCAACGGAAGCGTGGTGTTTCTGAGCCGATCGACGGGCGCGGAAGTCGCAGGAGTCTTGTCGGTCGGAGGGGTCATGGCCACGAGCGCGCGCAGGGCGTCGGGCGCCAATGCAAATCGGTCGCACGGGTCGTACGCCAAGAGATGTGCCAGCCATTTTTTAAGGTTTTTTGGCGTCGCAAATCTAGGAAGCGACGAGAAGTCCGCGCCTTTGGTGTGCGCAATCCCTAACATCAGAAGATTCGGCGCGACGAAGGGTAACTGCCCATAAATGACCTGATAAAAAACTACACCTAAACTAAAGAGGTCAGTGTAGGGCCCGAAATCCCGCCAGCGGCCAACCAGCTGTTCTGGCGAGATATATCCAGGGGTTCCGGCCGCCGCATAGGGTATTTCCCGTGAGTCCGTGACACGAATTCGGTCCTGCATCGAAATCCCGAAATCACTCAGGATATAATGAGGTCGTGCCAGGTCGCCTTCGACCAGAATATTTTCGGGTTTGATGTCGCGATGGATAAACGAACGGGCATGCGAATGAGAGAGAGCCTTGAGCATGGTTGTGGCGAACCATAAAAACTCGTCCCAGGTCGTTATCGAGCCTGGCTTAAACGCACCATGTTCGGCGACGCGCATGGCAAACCATGGCGTTCCCACGGCCACATTCGACTTGCACGCGTCTTGCGCGTTGGCATAGCCCCACCGCAAAATCTGTACGATCGACGGATGGTTGAGACGGGCCATAGCCTGAATCTCTTGCTGAAATAAATCCGCAGGAGTCTCCGGTCGCATCACCTTCAGTGCTAATTCGGCGCCGCCGTCCGTGCGTGCGCGCCAAACGTCGCACATGCCGCCGGAGCCAAGCTGGTCGATGAGTTCGTAAGGTCCAATCCGCATGAGGGTATTGTGCACGGGCACTTCAACTAAATCCATCGATTTTTTCACGTCTTACGTGTTCGTGTTGATTGCACGACGACGATTGCCACGCGTCGACCGAAAGAATGTCACGATTCAGGGCAGGGATAGAGACCAAAAAATAGAACTCAAATTATTTTAATCATTTCGTATGTCCTGAATCGTCCGCCATCGCTCGAAATTTGAATCGATTTCTTGGGCGAGCGCGATCGCACTTGGTCGGTTGCGCCTTGCGATGGAAAGCCGAAGACCAGGTTCGCCGTCCATTTTCAGGGTCAGGTTGTACCGTTCGTCGTCGTTTGTGAACTGGTCTGCCAAGGGTGTCGTCGGAAGGTTTGAGATGAGAATTGTGCGGACTATATTTCGGGGCCAATTTCCCACACGTACTTCCACAGTATCGCCGAGCGGCGTCATGCGTATGCTCGCGTGGGCCATGGGTAGCATCAGCAAAGCAATGAGTCCCAACGTAAACAGCCCCGCACCAACCGGTATCGAACCCGACCGCAGTTCAAACACTTTCTCGCCATCTGGCGCGAGAAGATAAGCGTTTATCGATTCGGCGACTGCGGCTGCACGTTCGCCACCATTGCCGACCCCCGGAAACTCCATGGCGGCCGTATCGTCATGATAGAGCGTCAGGTTCAGGGTCGGTTTCGTCTGTCTCGCCTGTCTCGTCGACGACCCTGTGTGACCATATTTGAGGCGAATGGCCGCGCGCACGACGGGCGGAATAGGCTCGTCAAACGAAATGCCAAATGGATAGGTTGAGATTCGCGAACACTGCTGCGCCGCGCATCTCAGCACCGAGGCCTGCGATGCGAAGATACCTACCCCCATAAAAAATGCCCCTGCGGCAATCAACAAGACCGTCAGAACGGCACGAACTCCGAAGGGATGTTTAGGAATCACCATGGGTTCCATCAATGGCTCCAAGTAAATTGGCTAGAGCGCACTCTTTGTCAGAATCCAGCTTTTATAGCGCACCACCCCTTGTGCATCGGGTGGGAACGCATCGCAACACGGGAGCCAAGTGGAGTTCTCGTAGGTTGGGTCTAAGCTGTTCGAGATCGTGCGTCCGTCTGAACTGATACGAAGCGCCCCCACGCCATTGGTGGTGCCAAGGTTGGTGCCATTGGGAAACATGATTACCAAACCAGATCCGGACGGTGAACCCGTGGATACGGGCAGCTCGGAAGGCAGGATCGCGACCGAAGGAGAGATCGGGGTGCATCCTCCAATCTGGCAACCAAAATAAGGGTGAGATGCGATGACGTGAGTGACGTTTAGGGTCGCCATGCCCTGGAAATCTGTAATGCATTCTAGGTCAACCGTGACCTGCACCGCATCTTGGACGGTGGTCAGTGGGGGATTGGCAGGATCCCCAGCTTCGTATTCGTATTCGAACTGTCCGATGTACTTGCCGTCGAACGGCGAGGGGCATCCGGGACCCGCGGGAAGGTTGTTCGAGGTCGTGGTGTCGGAAGCGATGACGTTATTTTTATCGATCGAGCGAAGCGCACTGCCGTCCGAAAAATAGAGCGTGTCCTCCACGAGAATGAGCGCGTGGACAAAGGACAAGGACGGAAGTCGAGCGACGAGTTGCGCCGTTCCTCCGGCCAAGGCTACGCGTTGGATTTCGCTGTTGGTGGCAAAAAAGATCGAGGTATCGTCAGCAACAAATTTGGGACTCGATACGGCTAAAAAACCAAAGTTTGCGCCGAGCAATCGAGGTGTTCCGTCCGCCTTTGAGGCACACTGCAATAAACCACCCTGAAACTCGCGCCAACACACGCTGTCATCGGTAAGAAGAATCGCCAGAGGCGTTCCAAGTCCACCCACCAAAGTTTCAGGCGTGTGCGGGCCGGCGCTTAGCGGCATTCGGACAATTCGGCCATTAGGCGCGTCGTACGCCTGAGCGATGTAAAGGTACTGATCGTCAGCAGCCATCGCGCGAACTGCACCCACGTCGGCGGCCATCGAGGTTGGATCGCCACCCGCTAAAGGGAGCGAGGAAATACCACCTGCCTCGCCCGACACTCCCGCGGCGTAAAGAATCCCGTCGGAAAGCGCAATGACTGGGTTTTCCAGCGAGTCCAGAAAACGCTGAGGAACCGGCTCCGAGAGGCGCATGTGGTAGATGACGCCACTTGTGTCCTCGGACTCGACCCAAGCGATCCATTCCCCATCAGCGACAACCTGTGTGACTTTGGCGTTGAGCGGCCCCGCGACCTGTGTGGTCCCTCCACCGGCGGTGCTGAGCATCGAGATGACCGGTCGCCCGCCGCTCTCGTTCGCAAAAAAGATGTCTCCACCGTTTAAGGCCATGCTTCTCGGAGAACCCTTGAGCACCACCGTGCCATCTCCGTTGAATGGGCTGCCGTCGTCCGAGCAGGCACTTAGAGACAGACTCAAGAACACAAGAATCGACATGCGAAAAAACATGAGCACCTCGGCGAAAATGAGCCCTCTGAGCTGGAAGTGAAGGTAATCCCTGCAATCCGGATTCAAGGTCGATTTGTCTCTTTCAAAGGCTAGATGCTGGCCAGAAACCACAGGACGACAACCGGCACCACGGCAAGGTTGCTCAAAACCGAGAACGTATAGTGAGTGATAATGCTGTCTGGGTCATCGAAGCGGTATGAATTTCGGGTTTTTGTCGGCGCTTTGGACTTCTTCGAGGCTATCTTCTCGCTAAAAAGGTGCACTAACACCAAGAGGAAACTGATTGGAAATTTGAGGACATCCCAGGGCACCATCAGCAAGGTCACGACCTGATGCAGCAGCGAAGCAGCCAAGAAGACCGCCACAACAAAAAGCGGCGTGTCGCTCGAATCCCAGGTCAAGAACACAAACGCGAACGTGAGGCCGATGAGTGCCCATTTATGAATGAGCTTGAATCCGAAGGTTGAGGGCTCCGCCTTCATCGTCAGTTTGCTGATGTTAAAAAGGCTCAGGGCGATAAGCACGGCCCCCAGAATCATCGTCATGATTCGAGCAGTGCCCGCGAGCGGGGACGCCACCTCAAAGCTGCCCGAAAGCAACAAGGTCTCGAGCGGTGCCCAGAACATTAACGTGGTCGCCAACGCTATAACCGGCGCCCCATGCGTCAGAAACATCGCAAAAAGAAGGCGACGGATATCCATCAGCGCCGGCTCGCTGACTTTTTGTTCGGCCCGCATTTCTCGCATCGCCACGCGTGAAGCCAACACATCATCAATGCAGACAAGGGCTCCCACAGAAGTTGCTACGATGAGCGCTCCGAAAACGATTTTAACCGTCAGTGGGGTGGCAAAAAAGGCCGAGAAAAGAAGCCAGATGGGGAGGACGTTGGTCAGAAAATGCAGCACACTGCGGTTGAACAAATTCAATGCGCTCCAGCCAGGGTTTTTACGATGAACGACGATGTGTCCCAGCTCGTGCGCAGCAATCGCCCATGCGATTGGGGTCTCCTTATCCTTCACCGTGTAGCTCAGAATCACAGGATCCCGTCTGGGATCGTAGGCGTTGATGAAGCCAAACACGGATTTCAGGGGACCTCGGGCGACATCTTGATTCAGTCGTAATTGATCGAGACGTTCTGAGAACCATTTGTCTGCGCCCAGATTCATGTCGTCTGGATATTTGTTCTGGTACGCAATCCGCAGGTGCGCAGCGATCTGCTTCGCCATACCGGGCACACTGGTGAGCACGACTACGACAAGTAGCAAGCGCCAATGATTCACGATCCAATCTCGAAATTCGACGGCGCGGGCTGTGTCAGAAAACGCGGTCCAACCCCAGACAGCAGATGAAACGCCAATGCTGAAAACAATCGACGACACCAAGAAGGCGAAATTACGACAACCGGCTTTCGTCTTTGGGTCGAGTGGCTCGTCGGATACTTCGAGCGGATCGGGATCGTCGCGTTTCATCAGCTCTATAGAGTTCGGCATGCCGCTCCTCGCGATCGTGAATTTTTTGCACAAATTTGAACGACGCGAGCTTAGCTTTTTTTGACGTTTGGATTCCATCCGGAAATGTTCGACGCGCCACGCTTGGAGCCGAGTTCGATGACGATCCATTTACAGTCAGCGCTGGCACGAACGCCTTCCGTGAAGGCCATCTGTGCACCAACACCCGGCAACCGAATTGGGGGTTCCACCCGTCGTTTGAATTTGATCACTGCCTCGACGTCTCTAAGATATGTAAAACTCACGAGCTTTGAGATTCTATGCGATTGTTTTTTCTGGTTTTCCTTCTCGCTTTTGTCGGATTTTCAAGCGTTTCTGTGGCTGAGCCGCCTGCGTCGATTTCCGTGGAATTGAACGGAATTACACGTGGGCAGGTGTTTGAATCGTTTGAAAACTTAGAGAGCAAATTTGGTAAGGAAGCACTGGCTAACCTTGAAGATTTCGACTTCAAGGCCAACGTGCTTGTATGGGTGGTCGACGAATTCGACGCTGATGCCAAGGCCGTCATTACCGAGGTTGGCGTTTCGCCCGATGACAAGATTGTCCATTTTCGGGTGGACATCAGTCCTGGGCATCTTCTGCACGGATTTAGAACCCTCAAGGAGCTCGACGTGACCGTATTGAACGACTCACCGTGCAATATCGGCCCCTGGAGTCCTCACGAAATGCGTCAGAAGTGCGCCGAGAATCTAGCGCCGGCGCTCCTCGCCGCCCGAAAACGCATCGTGTTGCTGTCGACGCCACGAAACTTGCTGGAAGTCGTGAAGATTAAGACTCCCGTCTTGCCTCCGAAACCCTGAGTTGGTCTACTTATTCTTAAAGACCGAGTGCTTGGTCGACCGCGTTTTTCGAGTCAATGTAAAAGAACGTCACCGTTTAGCTTAAGTTTTGGAGCTGGGCTTGGATTTTCAGTAATGGCGATTGCGAAAGAGTCGTCGCGCCAGAGGAAAAAAAGATAATATTACGACAGCCTGTGAGCCAATTATGAGAACTCTCTTTGATGCCGATAAGCTACAAAGCCCGCGCGATTTCGCGGCGAGCATTGCAAAGCTAAGTGCACAAATTGACGACGTTTATGACGTTTCCGAGGATAATAATCCGCTCGCCGGGTATTTCGGGGCTGAACATGATGAAATGGACTTTGTTCACCTCCTGGAATTGGACGCGGCCTTCGAAAAGTATGGCGCAGATATTGGACTTCCAGTGCTTTTGCAGCTGGTCGACCTCTCGTTCAAGTCGATTGCATTTCATAATTTCCTGATCACCGTGTTGGCGGTCCAGGAAATTGGCGAGCGAAACGATGTGGACGCTCAGAAACGTGTGATTGCGCTGTTTAAACAGGCCGCAATTCATCATGATTTTGGCCATCGTATCCGTGGAAACACCGTTCTGGATGCCTTGTACGATGACCTTTTCGGGCGATTCGAAACCGCAGCCTTGCTCGACCTCTTGACTGATGCAGACGGTGATATGCTTAATGATCAGGGCGGAGACGGGGCGGACATCTATTTCGCCGTGGCGGCCAAAAAGAGTCGAGACGAAAAAGAGATGAACTCCGTCCTGAGCCTCTATTCGCAATACCAAGGCGATTATCTGGAAACACTGGGGCGTGAGTATTTCGAAGGCCTGAACGGTGTGATTAAAGAAAATCTCGATGAAAAACAGCTCGTCATTTTCGAGGCCATGGACAGCCCACTAAAATCTGAGACGGGCGGGGATGCGATTCTTCCGATTTCCGAGGCTGAACGACCGCCCGCAGGCGACGAGGAAAGTTTCCAAATCGCTTTTAAAGAAGCCGTGAATTATGCTCGAAACGACGACGATCGACTTGCAGCCGCACTACGCTTGGCGCGCATCGCCAGCAACATAGAGAGCCTGGACGCGGACTACGTCAATTATGAAATGGATTTAGGCTTCCAACTCAGCACGCTCTTGCAGCGAAATAACGACACCCATTTCGAAATCCTGAAGGCCATTAACAAAAGTGTTTTTCCGCTGCTCAAAGACAAGATGGTTCAGAAACTACTCTTTTTGCCTGTCGCTGCCGCGACACTGAATCGCGACAAGGCGTTTTTTGACGAGCTTTTGGGCCAAGTTTTGGAACCAACCGACAACAAAAATCTGGCCTACCACTTGGCTGCTGCAGCCTCCGCCTTTGCAGAAAAAGAAGAGCTGTTAAAGTGGGTTAAGCGGGCGGTTGAGCTCGGTCGGAGCAAAGAAGATTTTCTGGAGGACGATGATTTTGAGCCCTTCAAAAATGACTCGGATTTCATCGCAGCATTGGGCTAGCCCCGTTATTCCACAAAGGGATCGCTGAATTTGGGGTCATTCACAAGTTCGGTATCGGTGAGCGTTTTTAGAAATGCCACCAGCGCTTTTTTCTCTTCAGTGGTCATTCCATAACCTCCCACGGGGAGAGGGCCCGAGAGATTCGCAGAGCCCTGAATGCCTTCGGAGTAGTGGTCGATGACTGCACCGAGGCTATCGAGGCGTCCGTCGTGCATGTAAGGCGCGGTCAGTTCGACGTTTCGTAATGACGGGACCTTGAATGTTCCCTGGTGGGCCGGAAGTCCCGTAATCGCGCCATATCCTTGGTCGGTGACCTCGGCGTCGAGCCCGTTTGAGGTTGCGACTGCCGGCACCATGGCTTCGCCCTGATGGCAGACAAAACATCCAAAACCACCGCGTGGGGGAGGCGACGAAAAGAGCATTTTGCCCAAGTTCTCCGCTTCGGTGAAGTTCGGGAAGTCCGCCGAACGCGCAGACACCTGCGCGCGGCCTTGGTCGTAGCGGCTGTTGGTGCTGACGATGCTGCGCACAAATTGGGCGAGCGCCTTCGAGATACGTTCCGAGGACACGTTGCTGTCACCAAATGCGGCTTGGAAGAGCTCGGGGTAATATGGGGCGCCTTGAGCGCGTGCGACCAGAGTCTCAAGCGTCATGCCCATTTCGACCTCGTCCTGGAAGGGCATCAACACCTGGTCTTCGAGCGTTTCTGCACGTTGGTCCCAGAAGAAGTGGCCACCGCCATAATAACGCGCGTTGGTAAGCCCCATCGAATGTCTGCCGGTCGACCCGCCGTTGAAGCCTTCACTAAGCACGCGGTTATCCGAAAAACCTTCGGCGGCCTTGTGGCAGGACGCACACGCAACAGTCCGATTTGCACTCAAATTCTTGTCGTAAAAGAGCACTCGCCCAAGCGTTGCGCCGGCGTCAGTTGTGACGTTGTCGGCCGGTGTGTTGTCCGTGGCCAAGGTCGGTTGTTGCTGGTGGAATCCCTCGGACTCGACCTCAAAATGCGCCGGCGTATCGATGATGGCGTAGTTGAAAAGGGTCGCTGGCAGCGCAATTTCGGAGGTGTTCTCGGGGTCAATCTCCACGACGGTATTATTGGTGCTGTTATTATCGCCGCTATTCGTGGCGTCATTATTCGTCTGTTCGGCGTCGTTGCCAACGTCGGCTGCGCCGTTATTGGTTTCGGCAATAACCGGGCTGTTTTCATCGGCTGACGAACAGCTAATGGCCAAAGACAAAGACATAACGCCTGCAAAGGCGAGCAACAAAAAGGGGCGTGGCGTGGACAAGAAAGGCTCCGAACAAGAAATTTACAAATTCACACTTCAATATACGCAGCTTTCCCATTAATCGCATGCGGCAAGTTGACGCACGCATTCTCCGAACGCTTTGTTATCTCTAGCGTCCGTGCGATGACGTTATTCATCGGGTTGGAATCCTAGTGGATGAGAGACTATGAATTTTGTGATTTTCGCAGTTGTGGCTGTTGTTGCGGTCGCGCTTGTGGCGCTGACAATCGAGGCGAAACAAAAACGCAGAGCGGCACTGGGAAAAGTCGCCGAACGTCTGCATTTGGAGTGTGAAGGGGAAACGATCAGTGGAGTGCTTGACGGTATTCCTTTGTCCGTCCGAACTCAGTTCCGGGGTTTTGGACGACATCGACGGCTGTACACGGTTTTTCGGTTTCAGCTGACGACTAACCTACCTGAAGATTTGTCGATCGTATTCGAAACCACCGGCAAAAAGCTTCTCACTGTCATGGGCGCCCAAGATATCGAACTCGGGCTTCATGAATTTGACCCAAAATTGACCGTAAAGGGGCGCAACGAGGAAGAAGTAAGGGCGTGGGCACGACGTTCCGGCGTGATTGAGGGTCTAAGTCGGCTGCTTGAAATGCGAAATTGTGGATTCAAAATCAAAAAAGGTTGGCTTACCGTTGATCTGCTTGGTCTTGAACACCAAAAGAAAAAGGCGTCATTTATTGAAGACTTGATTTACCAGTTGGTATCGATTGTCTCGTGCATGTCAGCCGACCACGTTGAGACTTCGCAAATTCTGAAGATTGATTGACACGCCTCCTTTCCCACACTTTCCCTTGTCGTGGCGCGCGCCCTCTCGTAGAACCGAGGGACCCCTCAAGAGTATAACTATGGATGGACGAGTTTTCCTCTTTGCCGCGAACCCTGATCATTGGGACGTACGTGAACAATTAAAGAAGGTCCGCCCTGGCCATATCGAGGAATGGGCGGCCAACCAGCACCGCGCCAAAATGAGGACTGGAGACATCGTGTTGCTTTGGAGCTTCATGGGCGCTGCCAAAGTGGATTCCGGAATCTACGCGGTGGGTCGTATCGTGGCCCCGCCTAGAAAACACGCCACGAATCACGGCAAACATGCCGTATGGTGGGTTGTTACCGAGGTCCTAGGGAGCCCAATCCATAAAGATGCCATCACCAGTGCGCGGGGTTTAGAAAAGAGCGTATTCACCAAACCTATGCAGGGCACGAACTTCCTGCTCAGTGGCGCTGAATCCAAAGCTCTTTTTTCCGCATTTCCACAGCTTTCTAAGGTTGCCGATGTCGACGCAACCAAGCTCGCTGTCACGTCGCTCATCGAGACACTTGGGCTTCGGGAGAAATCTAAGTCAATTATGGCGGTGCGTGGCAACCAAACATGGTTGGCCATTCGCCGATACCGCGTGGCTCAAATTCGAAAGATATTCGAGAAGGGGCGTGTGGAATGGCAGACGTTTCATCGCGGTGTTTGGCGCTTGGGCGGTATCAATGTTGAAGGCCGTTTTATTGTGCCTCTCGACAACCGAAATCTACCTTTCGAGACGATCGACCGACAACTGGCCGACGGAACGCTCGACTGTGGTGGCAACACATTATGGGCAGCGGCGACAGGTATCCTCGCCCCCAACTCGACCCCAGACGAGCGCGACGCGGCGGTCGAAAAACTCCGGAAGATTCTAATTTCGGATGTGCCACCCATAGAAAAGTATCACGCGCTCAAGGGTATCAGCGGTCTTGGGCCAAGTGTGTCCAGTGGATTTATGGCCATTTTTCACCCGGAATCTTGGGCCTTACGCACCGCCCCGACGATCGCTGTCTTGGACCGTTTGCATTTGGATTCCACGGAATTAGGCTTTTTGAAGTCCTCCAACGAACTCTTGCATCAGTTGGGACTCAGCGACTTTCTAGAACTTGATATGGTCCTCTACGCCTTGCCTAGTCTTTTGAAAGCGCCGACGCAGTATTGGTGGGCGAATCTTGGAAAGAATCATGAAGACCTGCTCGCAAATAGTCGTTTGGTATCCGCCGACGACGAGGACGGCACGCCGTCGGATCTCTTGCGCGTGAATCCAGACGACGTCATTTACGGCTATTGGAACCAGGCAGTTCGAGCCAAATTGATCGCGCTGACGTCTGCTGCTCCCGTCGCATCGACTGACGACGAGTCTAGCAGCAAATACGAAGTAAGGGTCCGTTTTGAAGAAACGGACGTGTTGCCCATCGACTCCATTATGCGGGATGGACCTGCCTTCGACAAAAGTGGGAATCCGCTACCGGGATATATTTTCCCTCTTCGAAATGCGCTTGTGGTTAAACAACAAATTATCGCCGAATCCGAATCGAAATTCATCAAGGTCGCACCTTGGATGCAGGCCGAGTTTTGGCCCAAGTGTTTAGAAGAAAGGGGCATGGTTGTTGGATGGGCCGAGATAGGCGATCTGAAACAGTACCAAAGCGTGGATGACCTGCGTGTTGCGATGTCTCGTGAGTATTCCCAAACCGAGAATAATGAAGTCCCCTTTTATCGGTTCTCAGAAGATCTCTGGACTTATCGAAACCTCAAGCCCGGCGACGTGATTGTCGCCAATAAGGGCAAGAGCCAAGTTCTGGGCGTCGGTGTCGTTCAAGCACCGGGATATCAGTTTCGCGAAGAGCTAGATCCAGCTCCAAATTTTGTCCCGGTCGAGTGGGACGTGTCGTACGCAAAAAAGATCCCCCGCCAGGACGCATGGCAGCAGACCATTGTTCGCGACATTTCACCTGAGTTAAGAAAACTAATCTTGGAGCCTCTGGCTGAGTCGACAACGCCTGAGGCTTCGTCTAATGCTCAGGCATTCATCCTTCATGGCCCTCCGGGTACCGGCAAGACGTTCGTCACCCGCCGGCGCGCGGTTGATTTGGTCATCAAAACGCCCATCGCTTCTACTGAGCTGAACACGGTGTTTTCGGACCTATCTGCCAGCGGAAGAATACGGTTCATCACCTTTCATCAATCATTTGGTTACGAGGAGTTTGTCGAAGGCATCCGGCCTGCAACCAACGAAAACGACCAATCAGTTTCGTTTGAGGTTCAGCCTGGAGTCTTTGCGAGGCTCGCCCTGCATGCCGCTGCTGCTGGTGTAAAAAAGATAGAAGCTGTGCCGACTTTCGAGTCGTTATGGTCGACCTTACTTGATGAGATTCAAACCGAAACCGTGGAAAACGGCCATTACTGGATCGACGCACCCGGCGGCCGGCGCTATCTCGCGGAATCCACACCAACCGGTAATATCAAAGGACGTCAGTGGCGTGAAGTCGACGGTCTGGTGGAGCCGACGGGCGCGTTTTTGGCCGCAAACAAGTCTTATGCGAGGGCATTATGGGCTCGCCGCGATGACCTTGGGGATAACTATTCATACAGCCTTGTATCCCGGATCGTGGCCGAAGAACGTGGAACCGGGGGAGGTTGCCACGGCAACATGCTCTGGTGGGCGATTCAGAAGCTCTTGCACTTGGCAGACGCTGCTGTGCCTGGGCCGGCCAGCCTCGCTGAGCGACTAGAAATTGCTCAGGACCTGCTTGAAGGCCATTCTGCAGAAGGCGAGTTTGATTTCGACGGGGCTGACCAATATGTGCTGATTATTGATGAGATTAATCGTGGAAATATTAGTAAAATATTGGGCGAATTAATCACTTTGCTTGAGCCGAGCAAACGGCTGACCAAAGACGACGAACTCGTCGTTCGACTGCCTTATTCAGGACGTGCTTTTGGTGTGCCGCCAAACCTCCATGTCATCGGTACGATGAACACAGCCGACCGTTCGATCGCTTTGCTGGACGTGGCTTTGCGGCGACGATTCAAGTTTGAAGAAATTATGCCCGATGCTGGCGTTCTTCGGGCGGTTTTACCCGGTCGCGTCGAGGATCACGTCGACCAGCCCGATGAGTTTGTGGATTTGGTGGTGAGTGTATTTGAGAAGATCAATAAGCGGGTGCAATTTCTATATGACCGCGATCACATGATTGGTCACGCTTATTACCTGCAGGCCACAGATCATGCGGCTTTTCGCGACGTCCTAGTCAAGAGCGTGATTCCACTATTGCAAGAGTACTTCTACGGTTCATGGGACCTCGTTTGCACGGCACTGGGTTGCCCCTACTACGAAGATGGAAAAGCGAGGCGTTCGTCCACAGCGTATGCGCACGCGTTGGTGGAATTCTCGAAATCACCTCAGATGGAGGTGCTGGGTTTTGACCATGATGATTTTGAGGACAAACTCGAATTCTTCATCAACCCTATGTTTTTAAAGGATGAAGCGACGCCAGAAGATTTGGAAGCCTTCTTTAAAGGGATTCTCTAGTGCGTAGAATCTCGGTCATTGAACACGAGCGCCTTCGACTTGGACGTGTGACGGAGCAGGGCACCGACGGGTCTACCTTGTCGAAGGTCGACTTTGACCGCCTGCGGGATTTTGATGAAAAAACGGCCGATTCGCGTGGCACGACGATTTTTGCCTGGACGGCGAAAGAGGCCAAGGCACGCCAATGGGTCGGCGTTGTCGAGGTCAAAGGCCTAAACGTCGAGATTCTGCCCAAGATTGCCGGTCATACCAACGACGCGGCATTCGCCAGGCATAACTTGCTCTACATGCTCTCAGTCGCTACCCGCGTTCCAATTCGCGAGCGCGACCTCGCCGGCCAATCCAGTGCAAAACTGCCGCTGCTTGAGGCCCTGATTCGGACATTCTGCAAACGGCTCTTGCATGAAATTCAGGTGGGTTTGCCGCACAACTACATCGGGCGCGAAGAAAACCTGCCGCTTGTGAAAGGCAAGCTTAAGATTTCGCAGCATTTGAAGTTCAACTCCGTGCGCTCAGACAGGTTCTTTGTGGCCTACGAGGAATTCTCGGCAGACAACCTCCTGAATCGTGTGCTGCGTGCGTGCTGCCAAAAGCTCATATTGCTTGCACGATTGCCTAGAACGCGTGAGCTGCTACGTCAGGCGCTCATACTGATGGACGACGTGGCAGACGTGGCTGTGACGAAGTTGGATTTCGACCAGATCCACATCAATCGCCAAAACCAACGCTTCGAACCGCTCGTCGATTTTGCACGTTTGGTTCTCCTGGACGGCTCGCCGACCTCAGCGGTGGGTTCAGTAAACACGTTTTCACTGCTCTTCGACATGAACGCCGTGTTCGAATCCTTCATTGCCGAGTTTTTGAGTAGATACGTCGTAGGACGCGGACAGTTTGAGGGTTGGCGAGTGCGGGAGCAGGGCAGGGGGATTTCGCCGCGGTATCTAGCTAGACGTCAGTCCGATAGCCTTGGCGTGTCCAAAATGATGCCTGACATCACCCTAACCAAGCGTGGCCAGCCGAACATCATTATCGACACGAAGTGGAAGAGCCTGAGTGACCAATCGCACGGCCGGAAGGGCGCGAGTAAGGCCGACTTTCTACAACTCTACGCTTACGCCCATCACTACGAATGCCGTCACGTGGTGCTCTTATACCCATGGATTCATGGCGGGTCGGAAGAATCCTTCGATATCATCAGCGGCACGGACAGGACTATTCACATGCGTTTTGTCGACATGACTCAGGACTTGAAGGTCAACCGCCCAGAAGTAGTGAAACAACTAAGTGCTAGTGTTTTAGATTTCATGGTCGTCTGATTAGGTTCGTCAAAATTCGGATGAAAAAAGTCATTCGAAATCGTCGAATGTGACGTTAAGGTCGGCGGCAACTAGTCCAACCCGATGTTGAAGCTGGAAGTTTACGGTCATTGGCCCGTTTCCCTCAACCGCAACGACATTGACCGGACCTAGATAAAAGACCTCAGAGTGTGAGCGCCGTTGAACGAACATGTGAATGGTCGTCCCTAGGTTTTTGTGGTCTAGCAAATAGCGGCTATTGGCTTGGCGTTGTTGGTTTTGGCTTTGCCACTGCATCAAATCTGGCGCAAGCAGTACGTTCTTGTACTGAAACTCAGATTTCGCCCCGTCGGTGTCCAGCTTGGTAATAATAACAATGTGTTGTGGGAACTTTATCACTCCAAGGTTGTGACGTGCGGGATCGTATTGAACCCCAAAATGATTGACGATTTCATTTCGGGAATACCGGCCGTGAACACGAAGGGCGTCTGGGCTTTTTAAGACTCCGCCATGTCGTAGTTTGAAGTCTTTTTCCAAGGTGAGACGTATTCGAGATTCAACGTGGTGGCCAAGCTCAACGCTAGGCGCAACTTGAAAAATATCTGGGGCAAGTCTTTGGTTGACGATGAGTTCGCCAAACTGTTTCTCAACGGTTATCCATGCGTTTGTCTTGTCGAGTTGCTTGTATTCAGGCAGCCATTTGGGGAAGCGTGCAAAGAAGGCTTCGTATCCTGCAACAGGATCAGTGGGCTGCATCAGCAAGGCCCATATGAGCGCGTAGGCATACACGCGCGACTGTTGCCAGTCTTTCTCGCAGATGGCGAAAAGCCGCGACACCGTCGAATTCTCGTCTAATGACCGCTCCCAGGCTGTTTCATCACCCATCTCGACTCTCAATTTGAGCCAAGTACCAAAAGTGGACCTGAAATCGGAAAACTCTGGCATATCCAGCCGTCCCCATAAGTCGATGGGAAAAGGTGGTCCACTTTCGTCACGCAGAAGTTCGTAAGCCTCTTGGCAACTGTCCCTCTTTCGTCCGACAAATCGTTTTACTTTTGAAAGAATCGCTTTGGTCAGGTCATCAAGAATGATCTCGCAATCTCGGGGAGGCGTGACAGACAAAACTGTGGTGATATTTGTCGAGGCAGTTCGGTCGGAGATGGCTTCTAGTGCCAACCATGCATTTCGGTGGTGTCCAACAAAATCCAAAACGGTCAGTACTTCAGACCCCTCGGTCAGGCGCAGGCCACGGCCTAATTGTTGGATGAAAACCGTTGCCGAATCCGTAGGTCGCAGGAAAAGAAGGCTATTGATCGCAGGAATGTCGACGCCTTCATTCAGCAAATCTGCCACAAAGAGCCATTCCAGCGGATGATTGGGATCCGCGAATTGTGCGTACGTGGCTTGGCGAACTTCGATCGAGTCCTCGCCAGTTAATGCGGCCGCACAAAATCCGCGTTCGTTTAACTGCACGGCCATGAAGTTTGCGTGACGCACTCCCGCGCAAAAACCAACGGTCGCGCGGCGATTCCCATCATAACCCTTTTCAGTCGCGTGCTCTAATATGAGGTCGACCCGCTTTTCGATCGCGAGAGCTGTTTCAAGGTCCGCGACGTTAAAGGCACGATTTCGCCATTTGATCGTCTCCCAATCAACTGTTGAGTCACCAATCCCAAAGTAGTGAAATGGCAATAGCCAGCCATTATTAACCGCTTCGACCAGACGCACCTCGTACGCGATGTTGTAGTCGCAAAGTTCAAGGATATCATGGCCATCTTGGCGCTCAGGGGTGGCCGTCAACCCAAGTAGAAACCCGGGTTGAAGGTCTTCGATTGCACGTCGATATGTTTGGGCGGCCGCATGGTGGAATTCGTCGATCACCACATAATCAAATGCGCCAAAATCCAATAGTTCGCTAAGTTTTGAGCCAAGACTTTGGATGGTGCAAAATACCAAGTCAGCGGCCGTGTCACTCCTCCCCGCTCCAACAATCCCAGTCGTGCTTTGGGGGAAAACTTTTGCAAAAGTTTGTTGAGCTTGAACGAGGTGTTCAAGTCGATGGGACACAAAGAGCACTCGTTTGGCTTTGGCGTTAAACGCGTCAAATGCTGCGAGATAGGTCTTTCCGACACCTGGCGCTGCAATCACTACGGCCCGATTCTCAGATTGGGATCGGAGATTCGCCAACGCTCTTAAGGCCTCGGTTTGCGCCTGATTTGGAGTTGGTTGTTGATCACGCTCGATAGGCGTAACGGTTGATGAAAAGGGCGGAGGAGGAGAGATGAACTGATGTCGAGAAATCTGGCGAAGTAGTGCAGCGGCATAGGTGTCGATCCATAAACTGTCGACATTAAACACGTCGCTACGATTCCAGAGTTCATCAAAACTGGAACTGAGCAGGTTTACGGTGTCATGGTCCGACGCCATCAGATTCGCTTCAATGTTTGAGACCAGTCCTCCCTTCGATAGATTGGATGAACCAACCCAGCCTTGTGAATCGTCATTCAAAAATAGATAAATTTTCGGATGGAAACCAACCTTGGACGAGATCTGCACCCGACATTCAAGTCCCTTCAAACCGGACAGAGCTCGCAATGCCTCGGGTTGGGTGATTCCCATGTATGTCGAGGTCAGCAGTCTGGCTTCGCCACCTCGTGCAAGGAAATCCTTTAAGGCATCTATGATGAGTTGAACGCCACTGAATCGAACGAAAGAAACCGAGACATCGAGGCGTTTGGCTACGCCTAGTCCGCTCCGGATGTGGTCAACCATTCTGGGGGCGTCAAGCGCGTTGAACGTTAACAAAATGATGACCTGCTCGCAGCGTTCGTGGGCTGAAAACGGAAACCATGCCAGGTCACTTCATTCTTCGCAATCGCGTCAGAATGGCCTGCCATTTCTCACTGTGCTGTTTTGGTATTCTCGTTTTCTTGATTGCCAAACGACATGGAGCGCAGGTCCGTGCTCCTGCTGTGCCGAGGAGATTGCTCGACAAATAGCCATGATAGGTAACCGTGTTTTTTGAGAATGTTAAATCAGCTTTTGTCTTCTGGGCGGGTCAAATGCTTGGCAGCCTTTTCGAAGTCGCTTGTGAATGCGCGGTCCTGCGTAGCGCGGAATTGTTCGTAATGGCCTTCGGTAAGCTCTTTGGCGACCTTTGCCGACACCGAACCCGCATTGTTTAGGACGTCGTATTCGTTGAATTCCAGGAACGCGTCGAGCTTCTGAATCCAGTCCGCCATTTTCATGGCGTTCTGTCGTTTGGCCTGGAGTTCGGCATAGTCGAGGTACATCGCGACAATGTGTTCAAGTTCCTTGATTTCACGTTCTTCGAGGTAGTTTTTGGCGACGGAGATGTCGCTCTTAAGCACTTTGCCCTCTGGGGCGTTTTTCCATGTCTTTAGGCCCATCGCCGGCTTCGACGCGTCCGCGCGCTCCGAGATGATTTCTGCAGCAGTCTTCCCGGTAATGGCCCAGTGCAGCTTGTTTTGAACCGTCTTGAAGAAGCTTTGGGTCGCAGGCGCCGACTTGTCGTAATCGATGCTGCACTGCTCATATATGTCGGTGATTTTCAGGTAGAAGCGGCGCTCGCTCGCGCGGATTTCGCGGATACGTTCGAGCAGTTCGTCGAAGTAGTCTTTTCCAAAACGCGTATTGAGTTTGAGGCGCTCGTCGTCTAGGACAAATCCCTTCGTGATGAACTCGCGAAGGGTCTCGGTTGCCCAGATTCGGAAATGGGTGGCCTGCACGCTGTTGACGCGATATCCGACAGAGATAATGGCATCAAGGCTATGGTGCGAAATCTCCCGTGCAACCTCGCGTAAGCCTTCAATTCGAACTATCCGGAAATTCCGGATAGTTGCCTCTTCGACCAACTCACCACTCTCGTAAATGTTTCGAAGGTGTTCGTTGATCGTTCGCACGTCGACGCCAAAAAGGTCTGCCATTTGGCGTTGGCTCAGCCAAAACGTGTCGTCTTCGTGACGAACCTCAGCGCGGACGGCGCCATCTGGGGCGCGATAGAATATTAGGTCACCTTTATGAGTCGTCATTTCAAACTCCCTCGCTGAAGCGTCGATTGATGCGAATCACAGCAGACCGACTCGTTCCCCCAATCAACTTGCCTTGATTCCATAAATCTACATCGTCAGACATCGTGAATGCAATGTTGCCTTTGCTTCAGAAGTCGAGCTCTGTCCCGACGCGCAAGCGGTCAAGGTAAGCGCGATATGAGTACACACGGTCGCGTTTTTTACCGGTTGTCTCGACCAAGACGCCGGCAGCTTCAAGCGTCTCGATGGCTCGGCCGGCTGTTGGTTTTGTCGTCGAAAATGCCTCAACCACCCATGGTGCTGTGATGATGGGATGGCCCGGCAAACGCTCAAAAAGCTGGACGGCGGTGATGTTCACGTTGTCGCTATGGATAACGTGGTGGCGGTCAGCGGTGACCAAGGCAAAGAGGTCGCGCGATGTGTCAACCGCTTCGTCAGCGATGGTCGCTACGCCTTCAAAAAAGAAGTCCAACCATCCTTCCCAATCTCCGTCCTTCCGCACAGCGTTCAGACGATCGTAATACTCTTGACGATGCCGTTTAAAAAACAGGCTTAAATAGAGAAGGGGACGTGTTAGCAGTTTGGAATTCTCCAAAAGCAGAGTCACCAGCAGGCGGCCAACGCGGCCATTGCCGTCCAGATACGGATGAATCGTCTCGAATTGCACGTGAAGCAGGCCCGCCCGCATGAGCGCCGGCATGTCGTCGGTCGCGTGAATAAATCGTTCGAATTCTGAAAGTAATTCCGGCAATAAATTTGGGGGTGGTGGAATGTGCGACGCGTGGGCAGGTCTGCTTCCACCAATCCAGTTTTGGCTCCGGCGGATTTCACCGGGTTGTTTTTGCGCGCCGCGTGCGCCCTTCAAAAGGATTCGGTGGGTTTCGTTTAAGAGCCGCATCGACAACGGCAAGCCGGTGGAGTCGGCGAGCTGGCTTCGGGCAAAGGTCAGTGCGTCAAGGTAATTACAGACTTCTTCGACGTCGGCGTTCGGCGCCGCGTGGGATGCGACCTCGAAGTTCAGCAAGTCCATCAACGTAGCTTGGGTGCCTTCAATCTGGGACGAAAGCACTGCCTCTTTGCGCACGAAAGCGTAGATGAACCAGTCAAGCGAAGGTACCATTTCACCGGCGAGTTCGAGACGAACAAGGGCTTCTTCGGCGGTCCGCAAGCGCTCAGATAGTGTGTCATTCAGAGCGATTGGAGGGTTTGTGGGCGGCAAGGCAAAGGGCACAAACGCGCGTACTTGTTCGCCACCCGCGGTAGAGTCCTCGTACCGGCCTGTTTCGCGTTGCTGCATGGCGTTCCGTTGATAAACCATTGTTGACTAGTTAAGTGGACTAGGAATGGATTCTTTACTAGTGGCGCTTGTTAGTCAAGGATTCGTTACTAGCGCAACCTGCGGCGCGTAAACCGACGTTCGCAAATGTGGGCCCACCTGCTACACAGAACACTCAAAAGCTGGTCCGGAGTGTTTTTCATGTTCTCGAAATCTGCCATTACGTCTGTCCTTGTTTCCGTTCAGATGCTTACGTTGAGTTCTGTCGCCTGGGCACAAGCCCCCGCTGAATCACCACTTCCTGGGGCGAAAGTTCTGCTCGATGACATCATGAAGATGGATATTGGGGCGATTGCTGCGTGGCGAATCGGCGCGGCCATTCTGCTTATGATGGCCGGCATTGTGATGCGGACGACGGTGCTCGCAAAACTACTTAAACCACTCGGTTTTTTGACGCGGCGTACAAAGACAGAAGTCGACGAGACCTTTTTTGAGGATGTTAGAAAACCGCTCGGTTGGATTTTTAATTTAGTCGCTGTTTATTTTGCCCTCTTGATTTTGAAGCTGCCTGAAACCGTGATTGGCACAGCGGTGCTGGTCCTTCAGACGATGGGGACCGTTTTTGTGGCTTGGAGTGTGTTCGTTCTGGTGGATGCCGTCGCTGCATATCTGGGCGAAATGGCGGACCGTACCGATAATGTGCTGGACGACCATTTGGTCCCGCTGCTCAAGCGTGTGCTTCGTATTGTCGTGATTGCCGTCACCGTAATCACCATCATTCAACAATGGGGTTATGACGTTACAAGCCTGATTGCCGGCCTGGGGATTGGCGGCTTGGCGTTTGCGCTCGCCGCCCAATCGACGCTGTCTAACTGGTTTGGGTCGTTTATGATTTTGACCGATAGGCCATTTTTGGTGGGCGATTACGTGCGTTCAGAACATGGCGAAGGCGTTGTGCAGGACATCGGCATGCGGTCCACCAAGATTCTTAGCTTCGAAGATACGACCATTACGATTCCCAATTCTGACCTCGCCACGACTGCGGTCGAAAACCTGACCATGAATAAGTCGATGAATGTGAAGCTCGAGATTGGGCTGATGTATTCGACCACGCGTCCTCAAATGGAGAGCATTATCGCGAGCCTGAAGGAGGTGCTGGATGCCGACGAAGACGTGGATAGCGAGCGGATCTTGGTGTGTTTCAACGGTTTTGGGGACTCATCGCTCAATATATTGATTCATTGTTTTGTGGGCACGTTCGACATGTGGAAGTGGCATCAGATTCGAGAACGCCTGATGTTCAAGACCATGACTGTGGTTGAGGAGGGCGGTGGAAGCTTCGCGTTCCCAAGCCAATCGGTGTATTTTGAGACGCCGCTTTCGGTGACGAACCAATAATGGCTTGCGCTTGTTTGCCACTTAATGCTCATACGTTTACTTCTAATCTTGAATGCATGGACTTAGGTTTTGATTACTTAGCCTTCCAAACCGTGTGTTGAGCATCGGCGATGCTTGTGTCTGCGGTCACTGGATGTGCCTCAGACGACGATTTGGTTCAAATCAGCACGTCGGACGGCGGGATGGCCACGGATGCCTCATAGCTCGACACAGGCGTTCAACAGACAGATATGGGAACGTAGTCTGATGTCGTTCGATTTTCGCTTCGACTCTTTGGTCGCCAGAGGCGCTCGGCGTGCTTGATGGAGCGGCGCGTCAGTGGCGAGGTAGGAATACATATTTATCGAAATGTCGATATTGGTATCGATGTTTCGATAGTATGAGCGGTGGATTGAGACGCCGCTTTCGGTCGACAATAGGGTTGGTGCCTAAATAGAGTCCTACCGCTTCTTGGGCTTCTTTCGTGCGGTTTTCTTCGGCTCGGGGCTGGTTGGAGGAGCTATCATCTGCAGCGCCATCCACGCACGAATATCGTCTTCGGATTGCATGTCGAACCCCGCGTTCAGGCCCTCCATAAGCATGCTTTTTCCAATGCCCATGAGTTCAGGCGATGAGAGTGCCTTTTCTAGGGTTTTGACAGCTTTTCGACCCAATACGGTCAAACATGCCTGGGCGCCTATGAACCCGAAACGACGGCCAAGGAACGCGTAAATGGCGCGCATTTCTGTGATGAGTTCCTCCGCTTCTGAGGCTGGCATCATCACTTTGGCTGGAACCAACTCAAAAATAACTTCTCGCAAATCCGAGGCGGGAAGCGTCGCAAGCGTTCGTCCGAAATAGTTTTTGGCAATATCCATGATGATGGGCGCATGCATCACTTCGTCGATGCCTTCTGCCTCAGGCGAAGCAAGGAAAAGATCCATTAGCCGACGTTCCAAAACCATGCGTTCGTCATAATCTAGTCTATTACGCGGCCCATGTTCGCTGAGTCGTCGCCACACGCCGTCGTCCCCTTCATCGCTTGAGTCTTTGACTTCGGGGACAGATAACTTGACTTCGATTGATCCGTTGGGTGTCGGAACCAAGAATGTGGTCGAGAACATCGTGTTGTTTTCGAGGGCGTGTTGAAGGGTTTTTTGGTGTGGTTTGATCTGCGCCAGTACGTGCGCACATGCCGCTATGGCGATGAGTTCATCGGGGTAGGGGGCAGCGAACTCCCCGGCTTCTGTGACATGAACCGCAAAGGGATAGGCGCGCGAACTCGCAATCTCGAGCTGATGTGCTGCGACCTCTTCGACCATGCTTGGCGGGTATTTCCCTTTGGTTTCAAAACACAACATCATATGTTCGGGAAGCGTGGCCATCGGGTTGGCGTCGTAATTCGAATCCAGATAGTCGTCGTAGTCTTTTAGGTTGTCGAAAATGATGAGACCGAAGTCGCCCCCGGTACAGCCCGAGACGACGAGCACGACGTCATGAAGTCCCAATGTCGGAATACTCAGCGTGAATACGGATTCCTCGAGCGAAAGAGCCTTCCATGGCTTTTTGCGATAGAATTCTGCCGCGCACGAGAAAACCCAGGCCATTTGGGCAGGAGTGACGTCATCCATGAATAAGGTCGGTTCGGCGTCTTCTTGAAAATGGCCGAGCAACGATTGGGCAACATCGTCCACCTCTGGGGTTGGAGCGCAGACAATATCCATGTTTGGGAAGCCGGCTTTCAACATATCCGCTAGGCTTTTTGACGCGACGCGGATACAGGTGGGGCGTTGCGGAGTTTTAACCATCGGGGATTTTATCGTGTTATTTAAGCTGGTGCACGCCGCCAGCTTGGCCTCGCCTGGAGCATGCATTTCTTGACCAACGATGAAGCCGTCAGCGTTTAGCCAGACGATCAACTCTGGGTTGGCCATCTTGGGCTCTTCGATCACGATGGGTAGTGGGATAATGCCCCCGATCCATTCCGTCTGTGTCGTTTTTGGTCTGCGTCCTTTCATGCTGCGACTCCGAGTTTGTCGTTGGGCTGACTATTATCCCTAAGGTTGACCAATAAAAGGAGCAAGGACTTTTTTCGCGTAGGTTCGAGTGAACGCCTCGCTGGACACGAGCTGGCAAATGCGTTCATGGGTCTCTTTGGTCCTGCCTGCGACCGTCGCTGCGGCCATCGTTTGTTCGTACGCGGCTAAGATATCTACGCCCGTGACTTTGTAGCCAAAGCCTGCACCCAGCCATCGCAAGGCAGTCATGCCGGCCTCGATCGCAAAGGAAGGGTTTTTTTCTGCGAAGTCTCGCGAGGCGCGCGTAAGTGTTTGTGGTGAACACGGAGTGCGGTTGGCCAAGGCGATCGCTTCATCAAAAAGCTTCGCGGATTTAGCGGCGGCAAACCATTTGCCTTCTTCGCCCGGCGTGTGGGCCGCAAGGTCTGTGAGGACCTGAGCTGGGGTTTTATGTGGGTATTTTTTTGAAACAGCGCGAAACCAAGCCAGATGGGTGTGAGCGCTGTTGGCGGCCAGCCCATAGCGTTCGTATGCCTCGTCGACTCGTCCCAGTGAAAGCAATAAGTCTTCGCAGGTCGCGGCAAATGACGCGGCGCCGTCGCCTTGTTCGGCGTAGATTAGGGCGTCCTCAATCCGTCCCATCGCGACAAGGGCTCGGATACCAAAAGGTCGATAAAACCAAGCCCTAAGGCGGACGGGTTCGAGTAGTTTGAGCACTTCGTCATAACGTTTCGCGGCCAATAATGCGCTCAGACAACAGGCAGTTCCGTTGAAGCTCACCCGCGTCGCTGGCTTCGGATTGAGCGCCTCTTTGGTTGGCGTCATGAGCAGGTCGGCCCAACGGGCAGCGACTTCTGGGCTGCCGCAAATCTCACCCCAATGATCACCAAGGCGTTCGATGTAGGGTATGTCGTCGTCCTCAAGCGCTTGCCATAAGCGGTCAAGCCATTTGTCACGCGTCGCAGGCTCGGTGGGCGCGCTACCGATGATTGTTGCAAGTTCGGCGATCGCAGAATTCACCGCGGCGCCAATCGCGCCCGAGGAGCCGTCCACATGTTCAAGTGCCGGCGATAATTTCTCGATAAAAATGACCGCGCCTTCTGCGGCGAGTTCTGGATCCGTACCAGCGACCAGCTTAATTTCGGCGACGGCTTCTTGAATTCGTTGAATGGCCGGAGCGGATTGCCAACCAAAGGCGGAGCGACGGAAGCGAGCCCGAAACGTCCACTTATGTGATGGGTTTTTTGCCATGCCTAACCTTCCTGTTTATCGCTTCAGATTCGCTGTGATGACGGAGCTTTCTCCCGATAACAACGTGAGCACGTCGCCCGCGATTTCGTAACGGTCGACTTGCCTGAGCGTCGTCATAAATAACTGCTCTTGTTTGGTGACGGGATCGGCGCAAGCCATGCGAGTCATGCCACCGATGGTGATTTTCAGAGAAGTTCCAGAGGCCTCGTAAGTACCAAAAAAGCTGTTGCAACTGGCGTTGCCGGTGATATTTCCGTCGCCAGCAAAGATGATGAAGGGTTGGCGATCATTCAGCATCACCATGTCAGCCACGACTTGAGCGGACCACTTGACGTCCGCGAGCTCCACAACAGACTTGCCGGTCGTCGGCGGGGCGTCTGCACGTTCTGGGTTTGCAGCGCAGCCAAGACCCAGACCAAGGCCAAGGGCGAGCATTAGGATAAGTTTAGATTTCATGGATGCTCCGTTTTGGAGATATTAGAGAAAAACGACCGCCCAATCTATGCGATTTCGGGTATTCGGTTGAAATCCGGTGAATGGAGAGAACCGTGTATATTGCTGTCATCATGATCGTGGCTGGAATCGTTTTTTCGGTCCTCTTTTTTGTGATGAAATTTCAGGAGCAGAAAAGACGCAGGCTGGCGTTGTCTGTGGTCGCGGAGCGGCTGCGACTGGATTATCAAAAGGAATCAATTTCGGGAGTCTGCGATAATATCCCTTTCTCGGTCGACAGGGTTGTTCGCCGCGAGGGCCTTGGTCATGGTCATCGCAAGGTATACACGGTTTTCCAACATGAGTTGGCTGATGACGCCCCCCTGGGGCTGTCCATTGAAGCCGAAAGCACTTGGGATAGAGTTCTTGAACGCGGTATTGAGCTTGGGCTTCCTAGACTCGACGACAAGTTCGTGGTGACAGGCCATAACGAAGACGAGGTCAGAAATTGGGCCCGCCGACCTAACGTCATCGAAGGGCTGAACCGACTCTTGGATTTGTCAGATGGCAGCTTCAAAATTGTAAATGGCCGACTCTACGTGGATGTTTCCGGGATCGAAAAGGAACCTGAGTTGGCCTCGTATATCGAGGATTTGATCCGGCGACTGGTGTCGATTGTTTCGTGTCTTTCCATAAAACAGCTTGAGACAACTAAACGTCCGGTGATTGATAAAGACCCTGCTGATTCTGGGGAGTTTTCCGAGAATTCTTGGTAGTCGTCAGGTCGTAATCGCAATGCAGGCCATAGGGAGGCTGTCGCATAAGGGGGCGATGACAAGACTTGTGTTGTGATTGGTGCGCGAGCCCTATGGCTCGCTTGCGATTGGTGGGCGAGCCTTATGGCTCGCATGTGTCTGAACAATCGCAGGAATCGCATGCAGGCCATAGGGCCTGCGCACCAAACACAGCGTCATTCTGAGGTGGGTATCGAGCCTTCAATGATAGGTTCGACGAGCTGGTCAATCAGGCGTTTCAGCGCAGCATCGCTCGTTTTTGTCCACCGGGCCGACCAGATCTCAATGCAGATGCCATGGGTCACCACGCTTGCTCGCCAGGCCAACGCGTCGCGCTGCCGTGCGTCCAAATGGGCGTAGCGTTTTGATGCCCCCAAATCTTTTGAAAAACCTGAGCGGATCGCGGCCCAATCGGGCGGCGAGTGATGCCGATGCAGGAACAACGCCTCGTAGTATCGCGGGTGGTCCGCGGTGAACCGCGCCATAGCGAACGCTGCACCACGGATTGGATCTGCTTTTGTGGCTTCCGTTGCATCGATGGCGGCGAGTAGCTGGGCGATGATCGCGGTCACGACGGCGTCATTGAGTGCCTGCATGTTCTCGAACGCCGCAGAAACGGGTGCGGTCGAACATCCCAGCATGTTGGCGATGGTGCGCGCGCTCACTCCTTCTAGCCCGTCGTTTTGGACGACCTTCAGGGCGGCTTCGAGGACACTGTCTGCGGTGTATCGTGTCTTGGGTGGCATAGCCGTATGCCTAACACACAGCGAGGTAGATAGCACGCGTTATGTGACGGCTGTCATTTAACACTTGAAAGCCAACGTCTGTTATATTACATGTGTAATTTAATAATTGACCGATCAATGGAGAACTCGATGACCGCAGCAACGAACCAAGAGCAGACGCCAGCACCCAACACCCAGCTTGACGCAGCGCTGAACTTGCAGCGCAAGGCGGCCATCCTCGCTGGGGGCGCGGTCGATCACGCCGGTCGCGTGCGGGTGGTGTCGATCGAGGACTTTGACATGCAGAGGACGATCTTCGGCAGTCTACAAGGTACGCTCCAGCGCACCGTGATGTACGACAAGCTGGCAAAAGAACCGGTCTGGAGCGACTTCGCGGCCAAGGCGGTTGAGTCAGCCTACATGGAGGTTGTGGCGGTGGAACCCGAACCAGAGGTCAATCCAGATTTGATTTCGTTCATGCACGCAGAGTGTGATTTTTCGATGGAGCATGCCGACGGCACCTTCCTTGAGCACCTCCTGTTCTGCCACAACTACGCCGCTCGCCACTACGCAGACTACTCGCCGAACGTCGCGCTACTGCACTCGATCATGGGCACCGCAACGAACACGTTTGCCATGCCGGTCGGGAAGTTTGACGCGCTCAGCGAACGACTCACTGATTTTGAGGCGCTGCAAATCGAGGCGTTTCCGTCCATCTTGAGGCTGTTTTACGATCAGGGGCTGCTCACCGAGCTTACGGCTAATCTGCACCGGCTCGATGAGCTCGAAGAGGTCCACTGTTACCGAGTCATGGACAACAAGCTGATTGTTCTAGATGCCGAGAACCTTTGGCATCAGCTGAACTATCACCTCATGCATTTTGTGGATTTCATGCCCTCGGCAAATTGGTGGATGCGCCGCAACGACCCGCTGCTCTTGATGTTCCAGCAGCTCTCGACGTTTTTGGACCAAGCAGGGCAGCGCCGCGCGCACGTGGACGTGACCTTCCCGACGGTCGCGAAGTCTCCGGTCGGTGAGCAGCCCTCGCTTGTGGGACGCCTGTCGGCGGTTTTGCCTGCGTCGCTGACGATGAAGTTGGCTCGAAAGACGATCCGAGGATACTCGCACCAAATTGGTCATAACCTAAACTACCGTCTGGTCTGGAAGTAGATTCCGTAATGGGTGAGTTCTGCGCTCGCTCAAATGGGTTTTATTGTCTTCTTTCAGACATTTTCAGATGTGATCGAGAAAAGGAGTTCTTACAGTTTGTTTCGATTAATTGGTTGGTTGACCTACTGTGAGGGCGTTCATGTTTTCTCTGAGATATGGCCTTTTGCTTACGATAATGGCTGCTTCGATCACTGCCTGCGGAGGCAGCGATAACGAAGATGGCAACAACAGCTCTAATAACGACGGGAACGTCGATGCCACACAGTCCGACGCCGGCAGCAGCGATGACTCTGGGGCCACAACGCCAGATGTTGGTGTTGAATGTGTGAGCGACTGCTCCACCGTGGGGGCGACGCGCTGCGACGGCAACGACCTGTATGAATGCGCCAGCGACAGCAATGGATGTCTCATGTGGGCTCCGCTGCAAACCTGCGGCGGCGAAGAGTTTTGTTCGGGCGGCCAGTGTGTCTCGCAATGCCAAGACGCATGTTCGACCGTTGGCGCACGGCAGTGTGAAGCAGGCGGCGCGGGTAGGGTCACCGAGTGCAGCCAAGATGCTAACGGCTGCCTGGTTTGGGAGCCAATCCAGACCTGCACAGGCCTTGAAACTTGCTCGGCCGGCGAGTGTTCGACGCAATGCACCGATGAATGCACCGCGGTCAACGAGCGCTCGTGTGACGGTGATGGTTATAAAGTATGCGGAAACTTCGACACCGACCCATGCCTGGATTGGGGCGACCCGGTGCCTTGCGCAGGCGAGGCATCGTGCTCGGCGGGCTATTGCTCGGTACAGTGCACCGACGAATGCCAGACGGCCGGCGTCGACGAGTGTGTTGTTGGCGTCGACGCCAAGCGCACCTGCGGCGATTTCGATGGTGATCCGTGTTTGGAGTGGGGAACAACGATCAATTGTGCGGCCGACGAAGTCTGCCAAAACGCGGCATGTGTCTTCAGTGACCCGTGCGCGAGTGTCAGCTGCAATACACCGCCCGCAGACAGCTGCGTCAGCGCGAACACCGCCCGAAACTATGGCGCTGGCGTATGCGATGGAGCCGGCGGTTGTGACTACGGCTACGTCGATACCGATTGTCCTAGTGGCTGTCAGAATGGCGCCTGCGTGGCACCGACGTGTGGCAGCACGGTATGCAATGCGCCGCCCGCAAATATATGTGCAAGTTCATCCGAGCTGACCCGGTACTTCGCCATTGGCTCCTGCGATGCGGGTAATATGTGCTCGTACCAACAGACCCGTATTCAGTGCAGCGAAGGATGCTTCCAAGGTGCTTGCATCTCTGGATCCTGGGAGACCGAGATTCCATCGCTTCCATCCGTCAGCAACACCTCGGTTGACATCAAGTTCGACGTGACCGGCAATCCGCGAATCGCTTATTGCAACATCTACACAGGGGAGGTGCGCTACCGCTGGCGTGACGTCGGCGGCTGGCACGAGGAGACCGTCGAACCGTCCCTTGGAGCAGGGTGCGAGATTGCCTTGGCCCTCGATGGTCAGGGGCGGCCGATGATCGCCTACTACGACCCAACCAACGATGACCTGCGTTTTGGCCGCAAAGAAGCTGGCACCTGGAATTTGTCGTTGGTCTCGACCCCCGGCGATGTTGGGTCATCGCCGTCCGTGTCGGTGACGCCGAGTGGGCAGCCGATCGTGGTGTTCCGCGACATCACCAACGGCCAACTCAAGACAGCAACGTTGAACGGTACGACTTGGCAACTGGACACCATCGGGCCTTGGTCAGGTTCAGGGAATCCAATTACAACGATGCGTTGGAGCCGCAACGGCGACCTTTACGTGCTTGCCGGTGCCTCGCGCTCGGTCGCGAATTCGGCGAACACGTACAACCAGCCGCCTGTGTATCTGCACACGCGCCGGGCCGGCGTTTGGTCGACATTGACGCTGCACGAGGACGGATTCATCAGCCGTGACGGCCTTGCGCTCGCCCCAAATGGCGACGTGTTGGTGCAGTTGGGTGAAGTGCTTCAGGTCGGAACGAATGATTCGATGCTGATCATTCGCACGGATGGCACGCAGGTGCTGCGTGAATCAACGGTCCGCGAATTCGGGAACTTGCTTTATCTGAAGCCTGTCGGCTTGTTCAACACGGACACGATGCTCGAGTCAGTGATGGACGACCCCTACTTGTACCGGCTCGACGACCACGGTTATTGGGTGCAGCGAACCGGGGAGCCATGGGATTCGCTGGGGAATATCCAACGTGTCTTGTGGAAGCTCGGCGACGACACGGTCCGTTTCTTCCATGCGAACTGGAACATTACGACGCCTGCCGTGTGCACGCCGCAATGCAACGGGATTCTCTGCGGGAGTGATGGCTGCGGCGGTGTTTGTGGTCAGTGTTTGGGCGGCGAGTCGTGCAATCCGTTGGGACAATGTTCGGTGTGGAATTATGAGACACCCGATGCGGCGATCGACAAGCCCATGGTCGCCACCGGGATGGACGAGCTCCATACGTTTGCATACAGCAGTACGGAAGGTTTGCAGTATTCGACCAACGCTTCGGGCGCTTGGACGACCATTGCCACCGCTGTCGACGACACCTCGACCGTTAACACTTACGACATGAACGCCGTGGCTGTGGACAGCTTGGGCTATATTCATATCGCGACGACTCAGGCGCGCCCTACCTTTTACAACGCGTACGA
Organism: uncultured Bradymonadales bacterium; assembly: GCA_964394615.1. GTDB lineage: Bacteria > Myxococcota_A > Bradymonadia > Bradymonadales > Bradymonadaceae > JBFFMO01. The sequence goes on from CAYMYJ010000017.1 coordinate 49,565, forward strand.
CAAAATTGAGGTCTTCAGTCAGGGCCCGATGGGGTGGACGAGCACCATTGCTGGCCAGTTCTTTTCGGCCGGCCAGTCACTCAGCTTTGTGATCGATGATAATGATGCTTGGCACTTTGCGTTCGCCGGGCGGTCTTACCCAAACTACGCCGGCAGCGTACTTACTTATCTGAAGTACGAGAACGGCATGGGTACTCCGCAGGTCCTCGCGACCCCCGTCGACCCCTATAACCGAGGCAACGGCGACGTCTATCAGCCAAACCTGCAGGTGGATGCTCAGGGGCGCGCGTTTATTCTTTGGGTTCAGACGCTGACCTACACGAGCCAAACCTCGTTGCACTTCGCGACCAACGCGTCGGGCACTTGGGTCGATACGGCGATTGTTGACCCTTACTCCTCCACGTCGTCCGGGATTTGGATGGGCAAGGACGCGAACGATAAACTTCACGCGGTCTACACGCCGTCTGGGAATATCCCGTTTAAGTACGGAACCTACGATGCCACCGCGGGCATGTGGAGCTGGGAAAATGGCCCATCTGGGGTTTATTTTGTGCAGGTTGGCCTAGACCCGGCCGGCGTGCCGTTCTTCACCAGCGGCGGGACAAATAGCGTCGATATTTACCGTCGAGCGAGCGCTGGGAATTGGCCCAAAGAGTCGATCCCGGTGCGTCACTTCGGATCGCCCATTCGTGTGATGTTTGACGATGCCGCGAACATGCATGTGATTTACCGGGCAGGCGGCGGTACGGCGCAGTATCAGACGCGCCACGTCTGGAAGTAGAACCTTTCTACAAAAAAAGGCCGCCTAAATAGGCGGCCTTTTTGATGTCTACCTGTCGCGGACCGAGTCACAGCGCCTGAAACCCGACCACCTGAGAAACCCGACGACTACGCGACGTCGAAACGGTCAAGGTTCATGACCTTGGTCCATGCTGCGACGAAGTCCTTGACGAACTTCGCCTTGGCGTCGTCGGCGGCGTAAACCTCGGCGACGGCGCGCAGGATTGAGTTCGAACCGAAGACCAAGTCGTTGCGTGTGGCGGTCCACTTGATGGCACCGGTCTTACGGTCGCGACCGTCAAACCCACCGTCTGGAGCGCTGATCCATTTGGTGCCCATGTCCAACAAGTTCTTGAAGAAGTAGTTGGTCAAGGTTCCAGGCTTCGTGGTCAACACACCGTGGTGGTTTTTCTCGCCTGTATTTGCACCCAGGACGCGCAAACCACCGACCAGCACGGTCATTTCTGGAGTCGTGAGCGTGAGCCATTGCACACGGTCGACCAGCATTTCTTCGGGTGAACGATTGCTTTCATCGCCATTGGCGTTCAGGTTCTCGAGGACCCTCTACGATATTGATTTCTTTGTGTTCCTAGTTCTGCAATCGAAATGCAATGGTAGTATGGAAACGTTCGATATACGAAGAAGCGTTAAGTTGTAGGTGAAGGCATGAGTCACATAAGATAAGATTCTTGTGAGGTGCACAATGTCTGAAAGTTCTGAAAATTTGCTGGAGATAGGAATCTATACGTTCGCAGAGGCCGCACGAATTTTGGGCGTCGAGTATCGTACATTGCGCCGATGGGCTACCGGATACTCAAGCCGTGGTGTGACTCATGAACCCTTGTTCCATGCAGAGCTTGTGGATGAAGACGTTCCGTCCTTGAGCTTTTTAGACCTTGCCGAGTTATATTTTATCCAGGAGTTTGTGAATCACGGTGTGCCGGGAGTTCAGATTCGCGCGGCCGCAAGGAATGCTGCTTCGATTATTGGGACCGCTCATCCTTTTTCGACTGCGAGGTTCGGGGCCCTTGGGAGACAAGTTGTGTTGCTTGATGATGATGGGCTTGTAGATATTGAATCGCTTCAGAATGAAATGTTAGCCATTGTCAATGAACACGTTCGGTTTTTTGAGTTCGAGGCGGGGGCTATTCGTCGTTGGCATCCATTTGGTAATGACCGAGGTATAGTACTCGATCCAAGACGTCGATTTGGAGCACCAACAATTCGTGGTCGCGTTAGTGTTGACATTGTGATCGGGTTGCTTTCTGCTGGCGATAGCTCCGAGTTTGTCGCATCCCTTTATGATTTATCTGAAAACGATATCGAGGATGCCATCGCATGGCAGACACACGTAGAAGCAGTTTGAAGTTTTTTTTTGATAATAATGTTTCAGTTAACCTTGCTCGGGGTTTGAGAGCACTCGAAGGCGCGAACAGTGTTGTGGATATCTTGCATTGTTCAGACCGTTGGGAAAATGGCGAGATTGATGACGTTGATTGGATTCCTGTTATCGCAGAAGAAGGCCGTTGTATTCTTACTTTCGATGCCAGAATTCTTACAAATCCTCTCGAACGCATTGCCTACCGGAACCATCATGCAATTTTGTTGGTGCCTTGTAAGGCGTTTAGAAAGAAAAACTATTGGGCCCAAGTTGTATGGCTCATAAAGTGTTGGTCAGGAATCAAGAGTTGGCTCGATTTAACACCAAATCCTGGGGCATATGAACTTCAGCAAAACGGAATAATTAGAAGGCTTTAGCTTGCGAATGGTAGCTTTGTGTTTAAATGTCAAAAAGGCCGCCCAAATGGGCGGCCTTTTTGATGTCGATCTGTCGCGGATCGAGTCGCAGCGGGCAGAATGCCCGAGGACCGAGTCACAGCGCCTGAAACCTGACCACCTGAACCCCGACGACTACGCGACGTCGAAACGGTCAAGGTTCATGACCTTGGTCCATGCTGCGACGAAGTCCTTGACGAACTTCGCCTTGGCGTCGTCGGCGGCGTAAACCTCGGCGACGGCGCGCAGGATTGAGTTCGAACCGAAGACCAAGTCGTTGCGTGTGGCGGTCCACTTGATGGCACCGGTCTTACGGTCGCGACCGTCAAACCCACCGTCTGGAGCGCTGATCCATTTGGTGCCCATGTCCAACAAGTTCTTGAAGAAGTAGTTGGTCAAGGTTCCAGGCTTCGTGGTCAACACACCGTGGTGGTTTTTCTCGCCTGTATTTGCACCCAGGACGCGCAAACCACCGACCAGCACGGACATTTCTGGAGCCGTGAGCGTGAGCAATTGCGCACGGTCGACCAGCATTTCTTCGGGTGAACGATTGCTCGCCTTGCCCGAGAAGTTGCGGAAACCGTCGTTCTTGGCTTCCAAGACGGCGAAGGATTCCACGTCGGTTTGAGCCTGTGTCGCATCACCACGGCCTGGCGTGAAGGGAACCGTCACGTCATGACCAGCTGCTTTTGCGGCTTTCTCGACGCCCACAGAGCCACCCAGGACGATAAGGTCGGCCAGGCTGACCTTGGCCTTGCCGAAGTCTGCTTGAATCGCTTCAAGAGCCTTCAGGACGGTCGCCAATTTAGCTGGATCGTTGACTGCCCAATCTTTTTGAGGAGCCAGACGGATGCGAGCACCGTTGGCTCCACCGCGTTTATCACTTCCGCGGAAGGTCGAAGCCGAAGCCCAAGCTGTAGAAACCAACTGCGAGACACTGAGGCCCGACGCAGCGATCTTGGCCTTCAGCGCCGTGATGTCGGCTTCGCTCAGCTTGGCTGGAGCTGCGGGGATAGGGTCCTGCCAAATCAATTCTTCTTTTGGAACTTCTGGTCCCAAATAACGTGAGACAGGGCCCATGTCGCGATGAGTCAGCTTGAACCAAGCGCGCGCAAATGCGTCTGCAAATTCAGCTGGGTTTTCGTGGAAGTGTTTCGATATTTTGGCGTACTCAGGGTCCATTTTGAACGCCATGTCTGCCGTGGTCATCATCGGCATCATTTTCGCGGATGGGTCGTGAGCCGCTGGAACTACGCGTGCAGCCGGGTCTTTCGGCTGCCATTGGTGCGCGCCGGCCGGGCTCTTCGTGAGCTCCCATTCGTAGCCGAGGAGATTGTCGAAGTAACCGTTATCCCATTTGGTTGGGTTAGTGGTCCACGCGCCTTCCAAGCCGCTGCTGATGGCGTCGCCACCGGCACCGGATTTGTAGGTGCTGGTCCAGCCCAGGCCTTGCTCTTCGATGCTTGCGCCTTCTGGCTCAGGACCGACGTATTTGCTTGGATCGGCTGCGCCATGGCATTTGCCGAAGGTGTGCCCCCCCGCCGACAAGGCGACGGTCTCGTAGTCGTTCATCGCCATACGGGCGAAGGTTTCGCGGATATCTTTGGCCGACAAAAGTGGGTCAGGGTTACCGTTTGGACCTTCTGGATTCACGTAAATCAGGCCCATCTGCACGGCGGCGAGTGGGTTGTCGAGCTCGCGGTCGCCTTTGTAGCGCTCGTCTCCAAGCCAATCGGTCTCAGGTCCCCAGTAGATGTCTTCTTCTGGCTCCCAAACGTCGACGCGTCCACCGCCGAAACCAAAGGTTGGCAGTCCCATTGACTCGATGGCGCAGTTGCCTGCGAGGATCAGCAAGTCGGCCCATGAGATTTTGCGGCCGTATTTCTGCTTGATTGGCCAAAGAAGGCGACGTGCCTTGTCGAGGCTCACGTTGTCGGGCCAGCTGTTGAGCGGCGCGAATCGTTGCGTACCCGCACCTGCACCGCCACGGCCGTCGTGGATTCGGTAGGTTCCGGCGCTATGCCAGGCCATACGGATGAAGAATGGGCCGTAGTGTCCCCAGTCGGCCGGCCACCACTCTTGCGAATCGTTCATCAGCGCAAAGAGGTCTTTCTTGAGTGCGGCGAGGTCAAGGCTTTTGAATTCCTTGGCGTAATCGAAGTCCGCGCCCATCGGGTCGCCGGCCGTCGAGTTCTGGTGAAGAAGCTTCACGCTGACCTGATTTGGCCACCAGTGTTGGTTCGAAAATGCTGTTCCAGCTTTTTCACGATCGGGACTGTGCATGACTGGGCATTTGCCTTGGTTTTCCATAATAGTTCCTACCTGATTTGGGTTCTGAAACGGGGCATCCATCAAGGATATCAGTCCTCTGCAGGCGGCCCCGGGGTGTTGCCATGGACAAGACTCTGCACTCAGAAGGTCATTACTACAAAGACATTGTGCGCATAGTTTGTATAGCCTAAGGTTATACAATGAACACACCCACACTACGTCAGCTCGAATACATTGTTGCGCTCGCCGATACCGGCCTTTTTGTGGAGGCCGCGCGACAGTGCGCCGTGAGCCAACCTGCACTAAGTAAACAGGTTCGAGAGGTAGAGGACATGCTAGGGATCGAGCTTTTTGAGCGCGCTCGTCCAAGGGTGATCGTGACGCGTGCCGGCGAGGAAATCGTGGAACGGGCCAGGCGCTTGCTGGTTGATGCGCGCGAGCTGATGAACGCCGCTGGCGCCTTTGCGGGTGCACGCCAAGGAACGGTGCGGCTGGGCGTGATTCCGACGATTGCTCCTTATGGGTTGCCTGGGCTTTTGGCCAAATTACGTCGGCTCTTTCCGGACGTTTCGTTTGCGATTCAAGAACTCCATACGGAGGTCCTGCTTGGGCATTTGCGATCCGGCGCGATCGACGTGGGGCTGCTGGCGCGGTCGTTCGATACGCAGGGACTTGAAGGTCCGGATTTGGTGGTCGAGCCTTTTGTGCTGATTGCGCCCACGGGTCATTCGTTGGGGGTGGCCCAAGCCATTCAACCCCTCGAAATCGAGGGCGAGAGCCTGATTCTGATGGCGGATGGACATTGTTTACGCGACCAGGCGATTGAGGTGTGCGCTGCGGCCGGTGCACCTCCCTCGACGTCAGTAACGGCGGCGAGCGTTGCGACCTTGGTGCGAATGGTCGAGAGCGGGCTGGGGGCGACTTTGTTGCCGGCGAGCGCGCTCAGTTCCGAGGTGCGCGTGGGGCAGGGGCTTGTCGCGCGATCGTTTGGGGATTCGCCACCTGGGCGTACCTTGACGCTTCAATGGCGGGCGACGTCGCCAAACGCAGCTTGGTTTGTCGAAATTGGCGAGATTTTGCGAGAGCATTATCTGGGGTTGAACGATTCGATACCGGAGGTTGCAGGGCCAAAACCGCAGATTCGCAGGTCGCCGGATTAGTTCATGAAAACGAGTACGTAAACTGCGGCAGGAATGAGCGGGATAAGCCAAAAAAGAAAGCACCGTTGCGCGCTCGACGGGCTTCCTGACCTTTGACGATTTTGAAGTGAACCAGCAAAACCTTCTTCAAGAAGACCAACACAAGCGTACCGAGAATCCAGACGATGCTCCGTGGACTAAAAGTCTCGTTATGCGATGCCATTCCAATCACCACGACGCAGAAAAAAGAGCCCTGAGCATAGGAGGTCGGCATTGATTCCCGATTTCAGGAAATCCTAATCAGTTTCAACGACATTTAGTCACCTGGAATCGTTTGTCGGCTCGAAGCATCTTCTTGTCGATTAGATTCCCTCAAGGACCCAAATGACGAAGCAAATTGAAACACTATTTTTGAACCAAGTTCTCGAAAACCACACCCAAGACATGACGGGCAAAGTCGCCGCCATCACGGGGACCACCAGTGGTACCGGCTATGTCTGCGCCCGTGAACTTGCCAAACGTGGCGCCAAAGTGCTGCTGCTTAACCGCGAAAGTGGACGCTCCAAAACGTCGTTGGAAGCGCTGAGAAAAGAAGTGCCAAATGGGAAGTTCGAAGCCGTCACGTGTGACCTGCAGGATTTCGAAAGCGTCAAAACGGCGATTAAAACGATCAAGGCAGGCCACGAGCGATTGGACGTTTTGTGCAATAATGCTGGCGTGATGGCGCTGCCCGACTATGCGACAAAAGACGGTTATGACGTCCAGATGCAGACGAATTGTTTGTCGCATTTCTTGCTCACTAAAGAGCTCTTTCCTCTGCTGCGTAAAAGCGACGACGCGCGCATCGTGAACCACTCGTCGGGGGCGCGAAAGGGCGGTCCTTTGGTCGAAAAATACTTTGGAAAAAATGGCGGAAATTTGGGCGGTGATGGCACTGACGAAGAAAACGCCAATTTCGCGAGTCCCCGATGGGAGCGTTATCACCAGACTAAGCTTGCCAACTGCGCGTTCACTTACGGGCTGAAGGCAAAGTTGGAAGAGCATAAAATCACGAATGTGAAATCGTTGGTTGCCCATCCGGGACTCGCGGCAACCAGTCTTCAAATCACGACGGCCGAAACCGGCGGCATGGATGTCGAGAGCGAGTTTATGAAAACCGCCCAATCGCCGGAGGACGGGGCTTTGGGCATCATTCGTTGCTGCATGGACCCAGCGGCCAAATCCGGCGATTTTTATGGGCCAGAAGGACGTACGGGATTCCCCGAAAGCCTGACTCCAGAAGACTACCTGTATTCCTCGGATAATATTCGGGTGAATTGGGAAGGCTGCGAAAACGCGGTCGGTGCCTTCGAGTTCTAGGCGGTTTTATCCAGCGTAACGCGGGAAAAAGTCCCCGATTCCGTAGGCCATCGCAAAAATGAAAAGATCGACGAAGGTCAGATACCACGGGGCCCAAGGCCATCTTCGTCGAACGTTCAACCACTTCAGTATTTTAGGCGGTTCTTCTTCGTCTGATTCCAGCCATGCGTTCCAATCGACCGGGTCCCTTTTGGTAAAGTAGACGTGCAAAGTGCCGGTGATGACCAGAACGGCGAGTGCGGGAAGCAGAACAACCCAGAGCAAGAAGATAAGCCAGAATCCCGAGCCAAGGCCACAGTCGGTCAACCACCAGAGGTCGTTCCGCGGCACGAAGATTGGGGCAAGATTCCAATACACGGCGTAGATGGTGAGCGACGCGAGGGCGACTTGCGCGACGCAAGCCAACCCAAAGTTCACCAGAACACGTCGTCGTGTCGTTTGAATCAGGCTTTTTTTCACGTAGTTCACGTTTATCCTCCGTGGTGGCGCTCACTGTATTGCGAGCTCTGTGCCGGCTTTGGAGGTGTCTAAGTCGTTGATGTCTTGCCGTTATGGTGTCTTGTTTGCTTGGGTGGGTGTGCAACGCCTGTACAGCAATGTACATTTGGTGACCGACTGAATCCGTTGACGGGTACGCAATTAAAACACCCGATTTCAGTCATGTAATGACCTATTTTCGGGGCTGTTCTAACGCCTTTTTTTTCCGATGAGACCACACGGCCCAGACGACAATGCCGATGATGAATAGCGCAAATGCAATCCAATGCTCGGTTCGAGCGATGCCATGCATGACCGCGTCGATATGGCTTGAAAAGAAATACCCCATGGCAAAAATGATGGGCACGCTCACGGCCGCCGCCAATGCGTCCCAGAGCACAAATTTTTTGTAGTCCATGCGCTGGCTGCCCGCGAAAAGAAAAACTACGGTACGCAGACCGGACATGTGTCGGCCTAAAAATACCGCATACACGCCTTTTTCCTCGAAGAGTCGTTGGACTTTTTGGCGTCGCGAAGGTGTGACGAGCCACGAGAACGGTCGTCGATCCAGAAGTGTGGGGCCGAATTTCCAACCAAGCGCGAAAAGGCCGCTGTCCGCAACAATCGCGCAAACAAGGAAAGTCGGAAGCAGCGCCCACCAGGGAATGTCACCACGATGTGCAATCACGCCACCGGCCACAATCAGTGGATCCTCTGGAATCGGCACACCGAGGCCGGCAGCCAGCAGACCAATGATGATGCTTGCGATTGAACCCGTGCCCGTTAATTTATCCAAAAACGTCATAGGAAGCTGAGGTGATTTGGTCGCAGAACTGCAAGGAGACGGGGAGGTTGTCTAACGCAGACCAAAGTCTACGCCATTAATCATACACGGATAGTTCATGGAATATACGTCCTGATTTTTTGGTATCACTACCCCTCCTCGAAGCTGGCAAGCCATGACTGACTCGAAGATTGCCCCAGGCTGGCCTGGGATCGAACCGACCTGGACCTCGAGCGCGAAGTCGGGAATAGGAACCTCCATAGGAGGGCGAGTTTGGTTTACGCTAAGTCACGGCATCTTAAACGAAATATATTATCCGCGTCTTGACCAAGCGTGCGTGCGAGATTTCGGCCTGATGGTGGCTGGCCCAGATTTTTTGGCCGAAGAAAAACGACACACGACCCAGACGATCTCGTGGGCAGGCAAGGGCGTGCCGGTGTTTTCCTTGGTCAATAAATGTGTGGATGGGCGGTTTTCGATCGCGAAGCAGGTGGTCGCCGACCCTCGTCGTGACGTGGTGCTGCAGCGACTGAGATTTACGCCCTTGAAAGGCAAGGCAGAAGACTATCGGCTCTACGGTTTGTTGGCCCCTCATATTGGTGATGCTGGGCACCATAATTCGGCGTGGATTGGGGAGTATAAGGGCCACCCGATGTTGTTTGCTCAACGGGACGGCGTGTCCATCGCCCTGGCATCGTCGACCGCGTGGGTCGGCCGGTCGGTTGGATTTGTCGGGGTGTCTGATGGCTGGCAGGACCTTCATCAACACGGAAAACAGACGTGGAGCTACGAGCGTGCCGAGGACGGCAACGTAGCGATGTCGGGAGAGTTCAGTGGGCTCGAGGGCGACATCGACGTCGCGCTGGGTTTTGGACGAACTTGGGGAGAAGCCGGACATCGGGCGTGGGCGTCTTTGGCGCAGGGATTCGACGTGGCGTGGGACACCTGCAAGAGCCAATGGGCCACCTGGCAATCCCGCCTGCTGCCGTTGGGAAGCTCGCCCGGCCAGGAGGCGCGCTACCGAGTTTCTACCGCTGTTATTCGATCACACGAATCGTCGCGCTTTCCCGGCGGCCTGATTGCAAGCCTTTCCATCCCCTGGGGAAGTTCTAAGGGGGACGGCGACCTCGGTGGTTATCACTTGGTTTGGCCGCGTGATTTGGTCGAGAGCGCAGGTGCTTTGCTTGCGGCTGGGGCCCACGCGGACGTCCTGCGTGTCTTGCTTTACCTGTCGGTGACGCAAGAATCCGACGGACATTGGCCTCAAAATATGTGGCTTGACGGTACGTCGTATTGGAACGGCGTTCAGATGGATGAAACTGGGTTTCCTATTCTTTTGGTCGAGCTGTGCCGCGCCGAAGGGATTTTGGACGAGAAGACCTTGACTCGGTTGTGGCCCATGGTCCGGGCCGCGGCAGCGTTCATCGCCTGCAACGGGCCTGTGACCCAGCAGGACCGTTGGGAAGAGGACGCTGGATATTCTCCGTTTACGGTTGCCGTCGAAATTGCCGCGTTGATTTCCGCCGCCCGCATGGCCGACGTGTTCGAACCGTCGATCGCCGGCTATTTGCGCGACACAGCGGATGCTTGGGAAGCCGATATAGACCGTTGGATGTATGCTAAAAACACCACGATTTCGCACCACGTTGGGGTCGAGGGGTATTACGTCAGGGTCGCAGCGGCCCGTGCGAAGGACGACTCTGTGGAGGAATTCATCGTCGTCAAAAATCGGCTCGCTGGCCACGATCGGGCGCGTTCACAAAACGTCGTGAGTCCAGACGCGCTGGCATTGGTGCGCTTTGGAATTCGATCGCCCGACGATCCAAGAATCACCAACACCGTCAAGGTGATCGACGCGCGCCTGCGGGTTGAATTCCCTCAAGGCCCTGTCTGGAAACGCTATGATGAGGACGGTTATGGCGAACACGAAGATGGTCATCCATTTGATGGCGTCGGAATTGGTCGGCCGTGGCCCTTGCTGTGCGGGGAGCGCGCACATTACGAACTTGCACGTGGAAACCGTGAGGAGGCTGAGCGATTGCTGGGGACTCTGTGTGCCTGTGCGGGGCCCGGCGACTTGATTCCGGAACAGGTCTGGGACGGACCCGATATTGCCGAACGTGAGTTGTTTTTCGGGCGTGCGACGGGTTCTGCGATGCCGCTGGTGTGGGCTCATGCTGAGCATATCAAGCTCTTGCGGTCTTTGGTTGAAGGTCGGAACTTTGACACGCCCATTTGCGTCAAGGACCATTTTGCCCGTCCAGACCGCCAAGCCGGCCATATACTTTGGCGATTTAATCATAAAATCCGAGCTACTTTTGGACGTCCTTTGCGTATCGAAACCCTGGATTCGTGCATGATTCATTGGAGTGTCGATGGTTGGGAATCCTGTACCGACAGCGAACTTGTCGCCTCGGGTGTTGGAACATTTTATTTTGATGTGCCACCGGTCGCCGGGAGTCGGCTCGAGTTTACTTTCTTTTGGACGGCGGAAAATCGATGGGAAGGTCGAGACTTTTCCATTCTTTTGGGCGCGCTGGAGCAGAAATGACAGAATTTTCCGATGCGTTTGTGTTTTTCGGAGCGACCGGTGATTTGGCTTATAAAAAAATCTTCCCGGCTCTTCAGGCCCTGGTTCGCAGCGGCAAGCTGAACATACCGATTGTGGGTGTCGCAAGGGCAGGGTGGACGCTGGAACAGCTGGTGGAACGGGCGCGTGAAAGCCTTGAAGAACATGGCGGCGTCGACGAGGCCGCCTTCAAAAAAATGACCGGACTTTTGCGTTACGTCGATGGTGATTACAGCAAGCTTGAGACGTTCAAAGCGCTTCGAAAAGAACTCGGAGATGCCAAGCGACCGCTCCATTATCTGGCGATTCCGCCCAGCATGTTTGCGACCGTGGTTGGGCATCTTGGGGACTCAGGCTGCTCCGAAAATGCGCGGGTCGTGGTCGAGAAACCCTTTGGTCGTGATCTAAAGTCAGGTCGTGCGTTGTCGGCCACCATCCATAGCGTCTTTGACGAAGCGGATGTGTTTCGAATTGACCATTATTTGGGCAAAGAAACGGTTCAAAATCTGGTGGTTTTTCGGTTTGCAAATACGTTTTTGGAACCCATCTGGAACCGAAATTATGTTGAAAGCGTACAAATCACGATGGCCGAAGAGTTTGGTGTTCAGGGGCGCGGGAAGTTTTATGAAGAAGCTGGTGCGATTCGAGACGTGGTTCAAAATCATCTGATGCAAGTGGTCGGGTTCCTTGCGATGGAACCTCCGGCCGCGGCATATGTAGGGTCGATTCGTGACGAAATGGTGAAAGTATTTCGACAAATACGACCGCTCACCTCCGAGGATGTCGTCCGCGGTCAATTTCGTGGATATCGCGATGAGCCAGGCGTGGCCAGTGATTCAAATGTCGAGACCTTTGCCGCACTGCGACTGAGTATTGATTCTTGGCGCTGGAACGGAGTTCCCTTTGTGATTCGCACCGGGAAATGCCTGCCTGAAACCGCGACTGAAGTATTGGTCACGTTAAAAAGGCCGCCTTTGACAAATCTGTCACAGGGTCAAAATAATTACCTGCGTTTTCGACTCAGTCCCGACCTGAACATCGCATTGGGGGCCAGCGTGAAGGTTCCCGGCGAACACATGATTGGAACCCGGACGGAGTTATCGCTGACGCCGGACGCCTCGTCGGATGAAATGAGTGCGTACGAGCGCTTGTTGGGGGATGCTATTGAAGGCGATCCGACACTGTTTTCGAGACAAGACGCGATCGAGGCCGCTTGGGCGGTGGTGGACGCGGCTCTGGATTGTCCCGCGCCAGTGCTTTTCTACGACGTTGGTTCTTGGGGGCCGGTGGAGTCTAATACGATTACTGCCGATATCGGCGGGTGGTCGAATCCGAGGGTGAAAACATGAAGATATTGGTGTTGGATGTCGGGGGCACGCACGTAAAAATGCGCGTCAGCTCGACCGACGAAATTCGCAAATTCGACTCCGGGAAGGATTTGACGCCCGAGTCAATGATCGCCCAGACACTCACCGCAACCAAAGACTGGGCTTTTGACGGGATTACGATTGGATATCCGGGGCTGGTCGTGCATGGACGAATCGCGTCTGAGCCGGCGAATCTAGGCGAGGGCTGGGTCGGTTTTGATTTCGCGTCGGCGTTTGCTCGGCCTGTGAAGGTGATGAATGACGCGGCGATGCAGGCTCTTGGGTCGTATCATGGGGGCAGAATGCTCTTTCTGGGGCTTGGCACAGGGTTGGGGTCGGCGATGGTCGTCGACGGGGTTCTGCAGCCGATGGAGCTTGCGCATCTGCCGTTTAAGAAGGGCAAAACCTACGAAGATTATCTGGGGGTCAAGGCGCTGAAGCACAGTGGTGAACAGAAGTGGCAACACCACGTCTGGAAGGCTGTAGAAGCCCTCCAGCACGCGTTGGAGCCGGACTACGTCGTGATTGGTGGCGGAAACGCCGCCCGACTCACAGACTCGCCTGAGGGCGTTGAAATTGGCCAAAACTCCAACGCATTTATCGGTGGTTTCAGGGCTTGGCCAGAAGCGAAAAACGAAAAGAACGAGGCTTCTATGCAGATCGCCATGGTCGGCCTGGGTCGGATGGGCGCGAACATGGTGCGCAGGCTGATGCGGGGTGGTCATGAGTGTGTGGTGTACGACCGCTCGGTTGAAGCGGTTGCAGCCTTGAAGGTCGAAGGAGCCGTTGGAGTCGGGTCGCTGGCCGAGATGGTCGAGGCGCTCAAGGCCCCTCGTACGGTTTGGATGATGGTCCCGGCTGCCGTGGTGGACTCGGCGATTGCCGATGTGTTGCCGCTGCTTTCGCCGGGAGACACGCTGATTGACGGGGGGAACTCGTATTATATTGACGATATTCGCCGCGCTAAATCGCTCAAAGAAAAAGGCATTCATTACGTCGATGTGGGCACCAGTGGCGGTGTTTGGGGCTTGGAGCGTGGTTATTGTCAGATGATTGGTGGCGAAAAAGACATCGTGCACCGACTGGAACCCATTTTTGCGACGCTCGCTCCGACGCAGGATTCGGCGCCACCGACTCCAGGCCGAGACGAATCGCGCAGTACGGCTGCTCGAGGCTTTTTGAATTGTGGGCCTTCAGGCGCAGGTCATTTTGTGAAGATGGTGCATAACGGCATCGAATACGGCCTAATGGCGGCGTACTCCGAGGGGCTGAATATTTTGCACCATGCCAACGCCGGAAGCTCGAATCGTGAGGTCGACGCTGAGACCTCCCCGCTGCGAGATTCGGAGCATTTTCAATACGATATCGATGTGGCCGAAGTTGCGGAGGTTTGGAGGCGAGGCAGCGTGATCGCGTCGTGGTTGCTGGACTTGACGGCCGGTGCGTTGGCGACTGACTCCAAGCTTGAGCACTTTGCCGGCCGTGTTTCGGATTCAGGCGAGGGACGCTGGACCCTCCTGGCTGCCATTGAATCTTCGGTGCCTGCGCCTGTGTTAAGCGCGGCATTATTTCAACGGTTTTCGTCGCGCGGTGAGTCGGATTACGCCGATAAACTGCTGTCGGCCATGCGCGGCGCCTTTGGCGGCCATCAAGAGAAAATATGAACGGCCATCAACGCATATTCTTGGTTCGCCACGGTGAGACGCCGTGGAGCCTGTCCCGACAACACACCGGGCGGACCGATCTGCCGTTGACACCGCATGGCGAGGTGCAGTCTGCGGAGTTGGCACAACGTCTAAGGGGGTTCAAGTCGACCGAGGTTTGGACAAGTCCTTTGAAACGCGCCAACGATACCTGCCTCGCCGCAGGATACGGTGAGCACGCAAAAAAGAACGATGATTTAATGGAGTGGGATTACGGAGTTTTCGAGGGCAAAACAACTGCCGAAATATCCAAAGAATTTCCGGGTTGGCAAGTGTGGGACACCGACGATGGTCTGGGGGAAACCCTTGATTCTGTGGGGGCACGGGCGGATCGCGTTGTGTCGAAAATTCTGGAATCTGAGTGCGATATTCTTATTTTTTCGCACGCTCATTTCCTACGAATCCTGGCGGCGCGTTGGGTTGGAATGCCTGCCAAATTTGGTCGTCATTTGACCCTTGAGCCGGCCTCGATAAGCGAGCTGTCATTCGAGCATACTTCTCGGGTGATTCGGTTTTGGAATAGTATTTCTGGAGCCATCATTCAGTGAAGAAACTGCCCGTTATTATTGGCAATAGCGAAATTTATGCTGCTCAAAAAGCCGCAAACTTTATCGCAGAAAGGGCCGCAGAAGCGATTCAAGCCAGAGGGGTTTTTTTGATCGCGTTCAGTGGAGGGAAAACACCGCTGAAGATGTTCGAAATGCTAGGGCGCCAGAGCATCGACTGGTCTAAAGTTCATGTGTTTCAGGTTGATGAGCGCTTGGCACCAGATGGACCCGACCAGAATTATTTTCAATTGCATGAGGCGCTTTTGTCGCGTGTTCCCTTGCCGCCCGACCAAGTTCACCATGTGAACCAGGCCGTGGATGCTGAATCTGCAGCCGCCCTTTATGCGAGTGCTATTCACGATTTTCTTGGGGTGAAGCCGACCTTGGACCTCGTCCACCTGGGCTTGGGTTCCGACGGTCATACCGCGTCCCTGGTGCCCAACGATGAAGTTCTAAAATGCGCAGAGGATATCGGTGTCAGCCAAGTCTACGGCGGTTGGCGCCGAGTGACGATGACCTACCCGATGCTGAATCGAGCTCGTGGTCGGCTGTGGTTGGTGACCGGGCAGGACAAGGCGGCGATGCTGGAACACCTTCTTGCACATTCTGGCGAGATTCCTGCTGTCGGCATTTCGAGACAAAACACGGTCGTTTTTGCCGACGACGAGGCCGCGACCGGTGGCGGCGAATGAGGCTGTGCTGCAGTTGAGGTAGGCGTGAAGCCTACTTTCGGCTAGTATCCGCGCCAATGAATTCCGACTACAAAACCACTTTTGAATCTCTTGAACTCGACGAAAAAACGCTGCAGATAGGGCATGGTGCGACCATTATGCCGACTGTCTCGCGCGCCACTCGTTCGAGTCCGGCAATGGATACGCTCCCGCCGTTTCAGGTCGACCCGATGGCAGGGCGGTTGGCCGACTACAAGATTGTGGGGCCATTGGGCGAAGGCGGAATGGGTGTGGTTTCGCTTGCTGAACAAACCGCGCTTCGCAGGTTGGTTGCAGTCAAAGAGCCCAAACGTGGAGACCAGTCGTCGTACGGCAGGGTGCTGGACGAAGCGTTTATCATGGCGCGCATGGAGCACCCCAACGTGGTGCCTGCGTACAGCCTAGGGCGTCATCAGGATGGCCAACCGATTCTGGTGATGAAGCGCGTCGAGGGCACGAGCTGGGAAGACGTCCTGTCGGGTGTGGCCGACGTGCCCGGTGGCGGAGCGGCCGACCTTGTCTGGCATTTACGCGTGCTTCTGCAAATCTGCAATGCGTTGCGTTATGCGCATGCGCGCAGAGTCGTGCACCGCGATATTAAGCCGGAAAACGTCATGATTGGGGAGTTTGGCGAGGTCTATCTTTTGGATTGGGGCGTGGCTTTGAGCCTCGACGCAGAGGCAGACGAGGGCATTCCAACGGTACACACCTCGCATGGAATTGCCGGAACTCCAGCGTTCATGGCCCCTGAGATGACTATTGACGACACCACCAACATCGATGAACGAACGGATATTTATCTGTTAGGGGCCAATCTGCATGCGTTGATGACAGGTTCACCACCGCATGCCGGTCGTTCGCTGCTCGAGGTTTTCATGAAAGCCTACCAATCCGCACCACAAGTGTACGAAGAGGGCGTGGCGGCTGAACTCATTGAAATCGCTCATCAAGCGATGAGCCGCGAAAAAGCAGACCGCTTCCAAACGGTGGGTGCATTTGCTGCTGCCATCGAGGGTTTTATTGAAAATCGCGCGTCATTTTCGCTGAGTGATGCAGCGATGGTCGTTTTGGAAAAGGCACTTGAAGCCACCGAACAACAGACAAACCTCTTGCTTGAAGCCGAGTTTGGATTCCGACATGCGCTGGCGATTTGGGGCCAAAATACAGGCGCCCAGTTTGGGTTGCAGTCGACGCTGGAGGCAAAAATTCGGTCTTGTTTAACCCACGACGAGGTCGTTGGGGCGCGCGTTGCGCTTGAGCAATTGCCGTGGCCAAACGAGGAGTTGCGCGAGGCGATTGAAGCGCTCGAAATCGATCTGAAAGACAGGGCAGAACGAGTCGATTATCTTGAAGCGTTCGAAAGTAATTTAGATCTTCGGACGGGAACGCGGGGTCGCCAACGGGCCGTGATTCTTATGGGCGTTGGTTTCACTGTCTTGGCGCTGTGGCAGGTATGGACGACACGTCCTGGGCAGCCCGAAGACTCACCAGCGGCGCTTCTTCAGGTGTTCTGGCGAGTGTCGGTGATTGCGCTGATTGGCGTGGGGCTGTTCTGGAAAAAGCTGGTCTCCAATTTGGCGAATCGACGATTGGTTGCCTTTTTTGGCTCCGCTTTGGGTGGGATTTTGTTGTTACGCATTGGCGCCGTTTATTTGAACCCGCCCGTGCTCTATATTCAGGTCGCCGAAACCCTTGTGGTGGGTCTCACCGCCTTTGGAATGGGCGCCGCCACGAGCGGTCGTTTGGCGGTCGTGGGCGCGTTATCCTACGGAACCGCGGCGATTCTGACGGCGATGTCTGGGCATATGTGGGTCGCCATGCTGACGCTCGGGATTGCCCATATGGTTTTTTTCGGAACGATGGCATGGCTCTGGAGGCCGTCCCGCACTCGGCAGTCGCCCTAGTTTGAGGCGACGGCCTCTTGCGCCTGGGCTTCTTCGGCGTTGATGTCCACACTCAGGCCCACGTAGAAGGTGCGCGGCGTGATCGAAAGGTAGTTCACATCGCCTGCATCTAGGGCGTTGCGGACGCCACCAAAAATCTTGAAATCCCACGGTAGTTTTTGGGCAACTCGCGCGTCGAGCATGGCGTATGGGTCGGCCATTATTTCGGCGTCCTCGGCTCCAGGCTGCGCCTCATAATAGGGGCGCTCACCGACGAATGTGACGCCCAAGGTGCCTTCGAAACCAAAACGTGGGAGGTAGCTGATACTCGCATTGCCGCGATGCATGGCGCGCCCCTCCAATTTTCGGTCTTCCTCGAGATCTTGCGCGTCCGTAATCGTGTAGCCGGCGTCGAGTCGTAGAGTCGGGATGACCTGCGCAGAAACTGTAGATTCAATGCCCTGCGTCCTGGCATCGGCCACGTTTTGGTATTGGAAATCCGTGGGAGGCCCAGGAAGACCCGACGAAACAGGTTTGACCAAGATCAAATTTGAGACGTCATTTCGAAACCCGTTCACGCCGACTGTGACGACTCCGACGTTGACTTCAACGCCCGCGTTGTAGCCGTTGGATGTCTCGGCATCCAAATCTGGATTGCCAAGAATCACCGTGTTGGCGTTGGGCGTGTTGAATTCTAGGTGCAGTTCTTTGAAGTCGGGCGCCCGAAATCCCATTCCGTAACTTGCGCGCAGCGTCAGTTCCTGAATTGGGTCGTAACGAAGCGCAATTTTTGGCGAGGGATGGGTTCCAAATTTTGTGTCGTGGTCTACCCGGACGCCGCCTACGACTTGAAGATTCTTTAGAATGCGCCATTCGTCTTGGATGGCACCAGCCGCCTTCAAGCGCTCACCGCGCCCGTTATCGAGTCGATCCGATTCGAATACCTCGAAAGCGCCTTCGCCCACGACGATGAGGGTATGGTTAACAAATAGGGGCCAGGTGTAGGTCGCAGTTGCTTGGCCATATTGTTGGAAGGTGTCTTCGACGGTGTCGGGCTGTCCATCGCTGGAAACCGTGAGCGTGTTGTCGAAGAGGGCGTAATACCCGGTCACTTGCAGCGTCGAATTGTCTGCGAAATCGATTTTTGGACCCAATGAAATGCTTCCTTCATTCGTCACGTTTTTGCGGTCAAATAAGTTGCCGCGGCTAAGGTCCACATCGTCGCGTTCGCGATTATTGAACCGAAGATTCGAGATTAAACGGACGTTTTCGAGGAGCTCATACTGGGTGCGATTTTCTGCGTTGACCATTCGATCGTCGCCACCGGTGGTGGCTTCATCATCTGGGACAAGGTCAAAAGCGTCTCGGCGGTGAAAACCAGCAGAGGTTCTCGAATTCCATTTGGTGGCGTTAATATTCACGCTGCCAAAGGCGTTGGTCTCGTTCAGAGTGCCGTACGAAGCACCAAGGGACCCGTTGACGAATTTACCGACCGCCGGGGTCGTGATGATGTTGACTACGCCGCCCAGTGCATCGGAACCGTAGAGTGCAGAGCTTGGGCCCTTAACGATTTCAATTCGATCGATGTCTTCGACGGAAAAACGGTCCATGTCGACCGTGCCTCCAAAGCGCCCAATCACGGGCTGGCCGTCGATAAGGACCAGCACGTGTTTGGGATCCAAGCCTTGCAGCTGAACGCCAGCTCCTGCCGCCGTAAACTCGCGGTCGATGACCACGCCGGTGTGCTGGCGAAGGACGTCAGAGAGTGTCCGGGCGCCCGACGTCTGCAGGTCTTCTTTCGTGATGACCTCGGTGATAATCGGTGCGTCTTTGGGATCGTGTTCGGTACGCGTCCCGGTCACGACGTAATCGTCGGTCAGGAACGGCATCTCCTGCGCCTGGAGCGCGCAAGGAAGCGTGAACAGGAAGCCCGAAATAACCAAGATGCCGGAATAATACTTAGTCATGGACATGGTCATGGCTTCAGCTTTTGAAAGTTAGGGGGAAAGAGGGCCCATCACAGAATAGCGATGGGCCGATTCGACTTAGTAAACGTCGTGCGTCGTGTTGTAGACGTTGAACTTGCCGGTTGGGTTTTGGACCCAATCGCCCTGGATGATTTTCTTAACTTCCAAGGTCTTGTCGTCGTAGACCACCAACGCGCTCTTTTCACCCATGAAGTACGAGACCCACACTTCGGTGCCGTCTTCGTTGAATTCCATGTGCACGGCGCGGCCGTCGACGCCTTCTGGGGCTTCAAGCTTCTTCAGGAACTTGAACGTGTCCAGGTCGAACACAAAGATGGCGCTATGAAGTTCGGGCGAAGGATTCATCGTGCGGTCAGCATAGAAGTGTCTTGATTTAGGGTGGGTTTTTACGAAAAGCGACCCGCCACCATCGCCAGGCTGAACCATGGTTTTGACGACGGTCCACTGACCTTCGCCTGGATCGGTCTTGATGAACTGAATGGTGTTGTCGCCGAGGTGGCTGGTTGCCCAAAGGTTACCGAGCACAGGATCTTTGACGTTGGCGCCTCGGCCAGGATGAGGTGTTTTGCCGACTTCGACGATTTTTTCGAGCTTACGGTTTGGCACGTCGACGACGACAATCTTGTTGTTCGAGTTTGCCGCGACCAAGAAGTACTTGCCGCTGGCATCCCAACCACCGTCGTGAAGGAAACGTTCCGTTGGAATCTGGGTGCTCTTTGGATTGTGTGGGTCGGTGTAGTCGACCAACCAAACCATGCCGGTTTCTTTGACGTTTACGACCCAAAGTGGATCGGTTTCTGATGCAACGATGGAAGCGACGCGGGCTTCAGCAACAAATTCCTTGTCACCACAGCAAGCGTTTCCTGAGGTCTTGGTAAGGCTAAGAGGCTCAAGTGTCTGTGCGTCGAAGATCACAAAGTGGCTTGGGCTATAGCCGCCCGCAATCAAGTACTTGTCGAAGAAGTCGCCCTTTTCGCCTTTATACTTCGAGACTTCCACGGATCGTGCGTCCAACGAGGCGCGCACTTCGGCGACCACGGTTGGGATTTCTGGAAACGTGTCGATCATCGTGATGCGACCGTCGCGTCCGATCGAATAGATGTAGCGGCCCGAGGCTGAGGTGCGAAGGATATGCACCGCAAATCCCGAGTTCAGTACCACGATCGGTTCGTAGGTATCGCCGTCGATGATCGCGACTTTCCCTGCGTCACGCATAATCACACCGAAATAGCCGTCGATATTGCGCTTATGCTGCGGTTTGGTTGGACGATCGGCGACTGGAATAATCAGATTCCATGACTTCTGGACGTCTGCCATGTCGAAGGGTGGGGGCACGGGCGGATCAACCTGGAGGAATCGGCACATCAGGTCGATTTCTTCGTCGGTAAGAACACCTTTCCATTCTGGCATGCCAGCGGTCGTTCCGTTTTCGATGAACGTCTTCAGGCCCACCATTCCAAGGGCTTTGGTGGCTGGAGCTTTGCCGTCGCCGTCGGGCAACAACGCCGGGCCCGTCGCGCCGTGACGCGTGGAGCCGTGACAGCCGGCACATTTGTCGAAGTAAATGGCGGAACCGCGAGTCATTTCTGCTGGTGAGATCTCAATTGCGGCCGCCACGGGCACTTGCGCTGCGGTTTGAGTTGCGGTCGCTGGGGTCTCCTGGACGGCCTTCTTGTCTTTGCAACCGATTGCAAAGGTGCCGACCAGGATTATGAATAAAAAACTTCTCATCTTCGCCTCCTTCCGCGCCAGCGAGATCTTCGCAGCGAGGGGATTTCAGTCATCGATATTCCACGAACCAAACTTTTTGACCCGTGCCCTTTTTTGTTCTTATTAAGTCCTAGCTCACATGAGCACAGCGTTTATGATCTTGATCATTAGAGTGGATTATTGAAAATTATGCGTTTAGTGCGCATGGAATTCGCCTGCTACGCGCACAGGTCCTTGCGAGCCCGAGTTGCAGCCTACAAGCTGGGTTTATCATTGTTGTTCCAGCCGGAACTTTTTTACGATTACTTTTAATAACCCACTATTTTTAGCGTTCAATGCAAGTCATGCGGGCATAAGTTAGGAGCGCATGACGCTCTTTGACCCGTTCGGGAACCGACTTACTCCACTGGATCTAGGCAATGGTTGCGTTCGTTGCATTTGGATGGCAACCCTTCTTCGAGGCAGGCCGGGAATTCCGTGCCATCCACTCGGTCGTAATCGATCGCTCTGGTTCCGTCACCACACTGCGAGAAGGGAAGGCAAGTCGTCAGCCCTTCCATAACCGAGAAACAGTTATCCCCCGTCATGCACGAGTCGTTGTCTGTGCAACCATCGTCATAATTAAAGAGTAGGTTGCAGTCTCTGTCGTCGTCGCAGTTTAACGGGCGATCGACGACTGTGATTGTCTGGGTAATCGATTCAATCGCTGGGCATGCCGCGTCTTTTGACACGACGTCTACGACGACTGTGAAAGTCCCCACTTCTGTCGGGTAGCCGGTGGTCTGCCAGTAGGTGCCGAGTGTTACTCCCGGAGGTAGCCCTGTGACGGTGGTCGTCGACGAGTCTTCATACGAGTCTCCGAGTGTGAAGAGTTGACGGTCCGGTACGGTGCGGTCGATCTCGAAGTTAAGATCTAGGCCGTCGGTTTTTACCAAGTCACCGCAAACAGGGGCCTCGGGGGTAGGTTCGGTTTTTTCGTCGTCGCCGCATGCAAACGAGCTGATGAACATCAGACAGAGGATAACTGACTTGTAAGACTGCATGGTGGTTCGACCCTAGTTTTGAGAAAAATTATTTTGAAGGACCTCAAAAAAGTGAACTTGATGGACGAGACAGTCAACTATTCAATTCATCATTACGTGTCCCATCGCTCATAGTAGCCCCTCTCCTGGACGATTTTTTGGCTCGTGTCGTCGCTTGGTTTGTGAGGTCTTAGATTCACACCACGGCGTTTCACATACGTTTCATTTGCGTTTCATTCGCAACGCCAGCGGGCCTGTTAGTGTTGGTGAATCGAAGTCGTGAATTCAACAAAAGGACATCCATGGTCGGCGCACCCAAAATAGTTACTCAGATGACTGGAACCTGGTTTTTTGGCGGCATTTTGGCGTTGTTCTGTTCCATTGGCTTAAGCTCCGACATCACCGCTATGTTGGTGGCAGCCTGTGCGCTTGGTGTGAGTCTGGGCGGCGGGTGCCTTGCCAAGTCTGGGCGACAGCATTTCGCAGTCTTGGTCTTGTCGCTCTGTGTTTTGATCGCGGGGATCACGATTTTCGGAAAGACGGTGGAGCCGAAATATTCGTGCGGAGGAAATCCAGGTGTCACCAACGATATCCAGTTCTAACTCGAAGATGGACCGGGTTTAGCGGATCAGCGCTCGTTGTAGCCTTTACCTGCGTAGATTTTGGGCTCGCATCGTTCGGCGCGACTTTCGCGCGTGGCGCTTTGTTTGGCCCCTGAAACGTAAAGAATAAAGCTGCGTTGGCGACCTGGTGTAAGCGAATCAAACGCTGCTTGCAGGTCCGCGTCCGCGGCGAGCCTTTGTTCCAATTCGATGGGCATGGGTTCGGTCTCGCCGGGGTCGACCTCGATGCCGGCCCGTTCCAGCTTGATGGCCTGCTTTATAAAATCGACGGCCCGTTGCCGCCTAGCCATCAAATCATCGAATGACGTGAAACTCAGCCTGCGCAAGAATCGCGAGTTGGGTCCGGGGCTTGCGAGTTCGCCGCCTGCGTCTGGAAGCGCCGCGCCTTTGAAAAAACCAAGCGCGAAGTGCTCTCTGAACGACGTCAGCATGACGACATTCTGGCCGTTCAAACTGTAACATGGGGAGCCCCATTTCATGTCTTCATCGAGGCCGGACTCCAGCAGGATTTTGCGCAATTCGATGAGGCCGTCCGTCCAAAGATGCACTTTGCATTCTGGGGTTTGGAAGAGCTTACAGCGGCCACAGCCTTCTGCCAGATACGATTCAACGCTTGTGTTGTTCATGGTCTTGTCTCCAGAAACTCTGACGGGCTGGACCGCGTTGCAAAACACCGGCTACAGCAATGAGGAAATACGCGACGCCGTGGGCATTTACATCCCACGCTCGCGCCTCGCCAAGTTGAAGGTTACGACACTTTTCAATAGACAGATTTGGGTGCCGTTATCGTCGTAACATATGCAGGTGTCAGCGGTCTGGCACCACGCGTCATGGGCCGGAATAAGGAAGTTCTCGGGCGGTGAAACGTTGCTGAACCCCGTGTAAAAAAGCCAATAGCCGTCTTCTCTCAGCACCGCGTCGGCTCCGGTTAGCCAGGAATAGCGTTCGTAATCTAGCGTTGGGTCCCACGACAACACGCGGCTTGGCGACGCGAATGTGTCGCCAACGGATCCATCCGTCGAATAGGCGTAAGTCGCGTTCGCGATGGCGTTGAACGCGCTTGGCAGCAAGGCCCGCTCGGCGTCGCTATCTGCGTTATAAAACATCTCGAAGCGTGAACCATCCCAAACGACCGAGGGCTGTTGTCCGGCCATGAGTGGGTTGTTGGGCGCGGCCGTCCAATGGATGCCGTCGGTCGACGTCGCGTGAGAGATACCGAACGCCAGCGGAGACAAGTTTTCGTCGGTTCCAAACGATGAAAAATACATGTGCCAAATGCCGTTGACCACGATGACTTCTGGGTCGGCGGCCAGTCCGTCCTTGACCGCTGGCATGCCTGGGAACGCATCGCCCCCGTACCAAACCAAACCCTCGATGTTCTGAAATGGCGTATCTCGCTCAAAATACGGAGATTCTGCAGCGGGCAGGCGGGTAAAATTGCGTCCATCGGGCGAAAAAGCGACCCCAATTTGGTACCAAGGATAACCGTCAAATGGGGTTTGGACGGCCGCAAAATTCCCGCCCGAATAATACATCACGTAGCGGCGGTCGGGGGGATTACTCGGGACTTTGACCACGGAGGGTGTCTCCATTCGGTCGTAATCCCAGTCGCCCGGATCGTCGCCTGTGGTCATCACAGGAGCATCTTGGACCGTCCATGCCAAGCCGTCGGGGCTTTCGGCATAAAGCACGGCCGTACGGTTGTCTGGATTGAGGTAGTCGACGTCCAAGGGCGACTGCCACCAGGCCTTCCAAAGGTTTTCCTCCGCATCGAACATCACGCTTGGGTCGGCCACAAAAAGCTCCAAACGTCCATCGATATGGGCGTTGCCTGCCGTGTATAAGGGGTTTGCCGCACATCGGGTGAAATCGGCCGTGACGGTGCCGCATGGGTCTGGCGAGGCGTCCGCTTCGGCATCGCTCGCGGCATCCGAGCTCGTTGCGTCCATCGTCCCGGCGTCGACACTTGCGAGATCCGTATCTCCGGCATCCGTGGGTTTGGGCTTGTCCTCGTTGGGCGTGCCGCAGCCAGCCGCAATCGATGCTAAAGCATACGCCACCAGGCTTATTCGAAGTGCAAGATGTCTCATCTCTAACCTCTTTTTGGAATTTCTGATTATTTCCAATAGCTTCGATGCCATCAGTCGACGTGGAAATATTGTCGTTTCAATTCCTCATATTTCAGCCGTCACCGTATCAAGGCATTTGAGGAATTCAATGACGATAACCGGCGGTGATTCCATTTCGGCGTGCCCTCGGCCGCGGATTGGTTCTAGGGTAGGGTGGCCACCTAATACATGAGAAGAACGATGGAAAACGCAGCCTTGATAGCCTTCATCGTAGGGATTGGTGGGGTCTGGATTGCCTGGACGGTCTGGACCAGAAAAAAACAGCGCGCAAATTGGATTTTAGTCTCCAAGAGTCTGGGCTTAGAATACGTCGATGAATACTTCAATCCGAGCATCGTGGGGAGCCTTGAGGGCTTTCAAGTCCACGTGTGCGTCGAGGCTCGCGGCGGAAAAAACTCACGCCAGAATGTCACCGTTTTTACGGTCAATATCCCGGATCTACCCGAGGGTTTGTCGATCATTGACGAATGGGTGGGCGCAAAAGTAGCGAAGGTTTTTGGTTCGCAAGATATTGAACTTGGTTTGCCGAAACTGGATTCCAGACTTCTGGTTAAGGCTCAGGACGCAGACGAGGTGCGTGAATGGGCGCAGGGCGAAGGCGTGGCCAAAGGCCTACGAAAGTTGTCTAATTTGGATGCATTTCGGATTCGGGAGAACACCTTGAGTTTTGAAAAGTCTGGCGCTTGGACTGAGCCGGACGAACTTAAGGGTTCGATTCGTAAACTGGCGTCGATCGCTGCGTTGGTGTCATCCACTAAACCTAAATTGGTGCAGGCTGATTCAAATCAGTTGCAGAATCTCGACGCTGCGGCGGAGCAGTCTCTCGACCATGAAGTCCCGCAAGATGATGAGGCTAAGGAGAACCTATGGTGAAGTGTCGAAAATTGGGCGCGGTCGATTAGATCATCGCAATTTTATGACCCGACAGGTCGGCAAGGAAAGACTGCTGGGCACCTGAGAGGCCTGCGTGCAGCTGTCCAAGTTCCCGATAAACCTTGTACTGAAAATCCTTCACCACCGTTTTGTAGGGATGGCCTAGAAGGTGGCCTTCGAAGAGGTTGACCCCACGATCGAAAGCCATTTCATTGCGTGGGCCGCCGTGCTCCCGAGGGCACAGGGCGTAGGCTTGGGCATTTTGTTGCATCAAAGGAAGAAACGCCTCGGAGGCCCATTTTAAGAGAGGTCTATGGACATCATCCAGCCGCTGAACGGCAGACAGTGTCAGTGAGCTGTCCAGGCTTTTTCGAAGCCATTGGGTCGTCAGCGGCGCGCGTTGTTCGAGCCGTAGAGCGGCATCAGGATCGACGGATAATGTGCTTCCCAAATTCCCCATCAGCGCAGCATCAGCCAACGTCAGGCCCTCGCCAAACAAATAGGGGCGCCCGTCGGCGAGTGCGGATTCGACGGCATCGATCATTTGCTCCCAGATTTCTTCTAGAAGCCGATGGGTCGGTGGAAAGCCGCTGCGCGAAGGTGGGCGCATCGCAGGCGCCATGTCTGCAAACTCGTCGGTTTCTGGGGCCACGCTGAATAGATAGGCCAAACGCCGGACCTGTCGCGGCCCAAAACGCCCTGTAAAGACCCTGGCCGCCGTTCGGCCAAGACTACCCGCGACTTCGTCCTGGAGGACGTCCATAGCCGTTGTGGTGCGTCCTGAGGCCACCCATCGCATGTGATGAAGGGCGTAAAGGCCGACCTCATCAACTGCTTCCTCAATCAGGCGAACGGCAAAGGCACAAGCTGGGTCGCTGGCGGTCAGGCGCCCGTCGGCCTTCTGGGTCCGCTCAAGGTAGAGCCCGATTTCGGTGCTATCGCAAAGATACCCGCCAGTATTTGGGAAGAGCCAAGGAACCAAAGGGAGCTCGTCGAGCGGGGAGGGCGAACGATGAAGGCACCGGCCAAAGCCGTGCGCAGCAAGCTCCATCTTTGCCTGAATCCGTGCGGCGATGACCGGCCCTCCGTCTTCTGGAGTCAGCCTTGGCTGAAGACCAAACGCCTTGCACAGCAGTCGCGCTTTGAGGCTAAACGGCGAGAGCAATGAGGATTGGAGGTAAGCCGGCATAATGAATCGCTTAGGTCTCAGGAACGATGCAGGCCAGATACTCTTCGATATTGGTGTAACCGTCATTATCGCGATCCAGAATGGCATCTTCGGCGTCGTTAGGATTCAGGCGACGAAGGGTCTCCCACTCATCGGGAAGGCCATCCGCATCGCTGTCTAAGCGCGCAGTGCCAGCAGCCAGCGCAGGCCAGCCGCCTACGTCATCGGGATGATCGACAAGCTGGCCGGTCTTGTTCACGACATCACCAACCACCCGGGTGTCGGCCGAATCACGTTGGGGAAGCGACGCGCCTACGGTCGGAAGGAGCGAGTCCTGGAGCGTCGCTGCCGCGATGGGGTCGATCGGCGCGTCGCTCATTGGGAATGGCGTGAGCGCGCGCGCTTCGATCGGCAACGGCGACCCGTTGTAGTCTCCGCCATGAATTCCACCCCAACCGATGGCTGCCCATGGGTCGTTAGCGTCTGAGCGCGGGCTGATATTATCATCGACATAGAGCGACGCAGCCACGACGTCGGACACGATGATTTGATAACGACTTGGACGGTAATTGGGGCCGGGAAGGTAGACATTTCCGATTAGATTCGCCTGCGAACCGTCGTCCATGCCCAAGCCAGTCCCCACTTGGTAGCCGTTGTAGACGATATTATTAATGATTTCGTAGGGATGGAGCGACTGAATCAGCGGGCTTCGGTCGTCGTTATGGGCAAATAGATTGCGCACGATCGACATGCGCGAGTTATCTGGCCCAGCGATCATGCCCTTGGAATGCGGCTCTTGGTACTCGTGGGTCGAGTTGAATAAACCCTCGGCGATGATGCTGTCTTGAATGGTGATGTCGCTGGCGTCGTACCAAAAATTGACGTTTTCATCGACGGCCCAGCTGAACGAGATATTGGCCAACATGATTCGTTTTCCAGCGACGACCGTGATGGCATCCACGCTATTCGACAGTTCGACCGAAGGGCCGGGGCGAACGCGAAGGTGCTGCAGGATAATATCATCAGCTTCCGTGATGATGGCGGGAGACCTGAGGCTATCGACGGTTTTCAGGGCGATGCCTCCGCCTGGGGCACTCTGTCCCGCGATCGTGATATTCGGGTTCGTGATGGTAAGCGTCGTCTGCAATTCAATCGTGCCACCAACCGCAAACACGACCGTCCGTGGGCCATCGGCCTCGACCGCCGCGCGCAATGATCCCGGCCCACTATCGTCCAGGTTCGTCACGACCAGCACTTTGCCACCTCGTCCACCGACTGAAGCCGCGCCAAAACCAAGGGCGCCAGGGAACGCGCGCAATGGGCCAAAGTCACGACAACGCGCGTTGGCGACAAGGCCGACATCGTCACCACTGCCGCCATCATCCGTGGTTCCCGCGTCGTCTGGTTTCGCAGTGCCGAGGTCGTTGGTCGAGAAATTATTGGGATCGGTATCGGCCGTCGAAGCGTCGCTCGTGTCGACGGCGTCTGCAGCGTCATCACACGCCGTGCTCAGCGATAGAGCCAACAAGCATAGGCCGGCGATGATCTTGGTATCATTGAACTTCACGACGGCTCCGGGAAATAGTGTCGATGGGCTCTGATACCACAGAACGGGCCGGGTGATGTCAAGTGATTACTTCCGTGTGGATCAGGTCTATTTCAGCTGCAGAGTTCCAACGGCGCCAATGGCGTGCTGCTGGTTATTGGGTTGTAGCCATTATTTGGCGGGGTTGTTTTCTTGTGGCTTTGTGTAAGGTTCGAATATGGCTATGGAAAATTGCCATCACTGTTTTCTGTGGTGCGCCAATGTCGCACCGTTGGTGGCAAAGGTTGTGTCGGTTTAACGCGTAAGTTTCGTCTGCAGCATCGTGCCATAAGGTCCTAGAAATTCGGCGTTAAAGCGAAGTGGGATACCTTTACCCAGAAGAACGGGGATGACGATCAGTTCATCTACGCAGTCCGCATCAAGGGCTTGCGTGATGATGCGTCCGCCATCGAGGCAGACGTTCTATTTATTTGCAATCTGTCGGGCTTTTTCGCAAAGCTTCTGGATATCGCCGGTGACCGGCACGACCGTAGCTGGGGCGTCGTCGGGGAGAGGGCGAGTATCGTTTTTTTTAAACGACGTTATGATGTGTCGTCGAATCTTTAGGAACGCGAGAAAAATTAGTGGAGCCTTCAATAGTACTTGCCCTGATGGTGGCCGTTCTTACGGGGATGGGGGTCCGGAAGTATATTTCCGAAAAAACACGCCGGAAAAATTGGGCGCAACTCGCGCAGAGTCTCCGCCTCAAATACGACGAAGGCATCATCACCGGATATGTTGATGGCGTCCAAATCTCGGTGGCTGTCGAATCTCGCGGCTCCGGGAAATCAGTCCATTTTGTCACGATTTTTGAGGCCCATATCGCGGGGGATTTGCCCGCAGCGTTGGTGATTACGCCTGAAGGTGTGCTCGCAAAAACAGTCAAATTATTTGCAGGCGAGGATGTTCAAATTGGTCTGCCGGACCTCGATTCAAAGCTGATGATCCGTGCACAGGATGACTCGGCAGTCCATGAATGGATTCAGCGAAGCCAGGTTGCCGAGGGGCTTCGTCAACTTGTCAAATTGCGGGGATTTCAGATTAAATCTGGAAAAGTCAGACTTGAAACTCGTGGGGCGATGTCGGATCTGGACCAAGTCCGGGAGCGACTTCTGCACTTGGTATCGATCACGGAATTGATTTCTTCTGGCAGTGCGATGTTTATGGAGGGATCTGCCGACGATCTCGGTTCTTGAGCGACATTTGGGCGCAGCATGATGCGACCCCAACTGACTATCTCGGCGAGTCTGAAGCGCACTCACCCGGCTTGATTTTCATGCATCTGGCAAAGGCCCCAAGCTCGGCGTTTCCGGCGGCATCGAAGGCGAGTGCGGCAGCGTCGTATTCACGAATCGCCAGCGCTTTAAGTCCTAAGACTCGCTGAATCTCAGGGTCTCTATTGCCCTTGGCTTGTGCCGCCTCAGCGGCCGTTACCATGTCAGAGTTCGTTCCCAAGACGCTCAGTGGTGCAACCTTGAGCGTGGTGTCCGTCAGGAATTTCTCGGCGACGACAAGGCGGGCCGCCACGTCATCAAACGGGATGAATTCAGAGCGGGCCATCATGTCTTCCCATAAAAAGTGGTCACCCATATTTGCGCGAACTTCGGCGGGAACCCATGACGCGATGGTGCGACTTGACGCAAATTCATCGCGTGAACGCTCCCAATCCAGCCAATGAACATAATTGCGATAGGCCTCCTTTGGCGGCGTATCAGGGGCGAGCCTTGCCGGAAAATTATCGACCAGCGGTTGGGCGTCCGACGCGATTTTTTTGAGCTGATCGGCTCCCATCATGAACATCGCTGCGAGCGATTCTGGGTCTTCATAACCAAGGCCGATGATCTCGTCGCGTGGCGGGTTCCACTGTTCGCGAAACCTTGATTCGCTAACAGTTTTGCCGCCCTTTTTGCGTCCCACCAACATCCAATCCAGGCCGTATCCATTCCATAAAGTGCAGTCGTCAAAGACCTGACAAAACCCCAAAATTATGGCTTTGGAATCGGATTCGTGCAGCTCACGTACGGGCAGCCAGTAGGTCAGAAAGCCGCCCGGATTGAGTCGGTCATGCGCCAGCTGGAAATACTCCTGCGTATACAGGTTCACGATGCCGGCATTTTTTGGGGGCGGCGGTTCACCGGTGATGAGGTCGAAGGTTTTTTCTGTGGTCTCCAAAAAATAGCGGCCGTCTTCTACGTGGACCGATACGCGTGGATCCTTGAGGGGATGGGTCGCGGGGTCGGGATATACAATGTCCGAAAGCGCGAGGGTATCCGCCGAAATATCCACCACGTCGATGGTCTTGATTTCGGGCGTGTCCGCAAGGGCCTTGGCCGTCACGCCCACGCCATAGCTGATGAGTAGGGCATTTTCGATTTTTGGATGCATTGCGACTGGAAGGTACACGTACAATTTCATGTAACGTCTGCCAGCATAAAGTGTCCCCGACATCGAGTGCGCGTTGGTGACCAGTCTGTAGTCGACCGTTTCACCGAATTTCTTGCGGCCCATATAGGCGAGCGTCCCGGTTGGGCTTTCGACCCAGGCGAGCATTTCAGATTGATAGCGCGAAAACCGCATCGTTTTGAGCTGGGTTTCCATCAGGCCGATACTGGTAAAAAATGCCAGCGCCACGCCGATACTCAGGGCAGCCAGAAGGCGACCTCGAGCCATGCCGAAAGCCCAAATCATCAGGCCACCGACCATCAGATAGATAATCGAGAACGCCTGAATCGAGCGTTCCATGCCCAGAAACGGAAGCATCACAAAACCAGCAAATCCTGGGCCCACCATGGCTCCGACGGTATTTGCGAAGACCAGCATTCCAACATTTTGAATCGAATTGCCGCCGCGTTCGGCTTCAAAAGCTGATGCCAGCAGTGTGAAAATGATGCCGGATAGAAATGAGGTGCCAAACATCAGGACCATGGCCCCGGGCACGATTTCGTCCCATTCAAAAGCGTGCGGAAATCTCGCGGCTACGGGCACCATGCCCAGGTATCCGAGCAAGGTCATCAGGGAAGCTGCGACGCAGAAAACCGAGAGCAGCGTGCGCCAAGAGTCGCGCGTGGAAATACGGCCACCGACCAGAGCTCCGGCTCCAATGCCAGCCAGAACCACGCTCAGCATCAGCGCGAAGGTCAGGGAGCTGCCGTACGCAAAAAGCGAGAGGACGCGGAACCAGACGGTCTCAAGGGCGAGCAGGGTGGCGCCGCAGAACGCGGACGCGAGCAAGATGAGTTTGGCTCTTTTTGAGAGTGAACTTTGAGCGGGCCCAACGGCTTGGCCTGGAAGGTCGTCGAGGCCCCGCAACGTCATTACGAGGATCGCTGCGATGATATTCAGCGATGCGGCAACCATCGCCGTGCCCCGAACGCCCAAAGCCTCGATGAGCACGACCTCTCCCACGACGGCTCCGACAACGGCTCCCAGGGTGTTCATTCCATATAAACGTCCAAGCACTGCGCCAAAATTAGGGGATTCGCGAAGCAGGGCGGCAACAAGTAAAGGAAGCGTGGCTCCCATGGCCGTCGACGGCACCAGCGTCAGCGAAAACGCCCCAACAAGGCGCGCAAGATTCAGAAGAATGGGATAATCAGAAAGGGCCCGGTAGACCGGCGCAAATACGCCGGTCAGATGTGGAAGCGTCATGACCAGCGCAAAGCCGGTGAAGGCGATGATCAACTCCATCGCGGCGTAGGTGCGAACGACACGTGTGATGCGGTCTCCCCATCGCGCAATCAGCAGATTGCCAAGCCCCAGGCCGCCCATAAACCCAGCCAACACTAGGCTTGAGGCCCACACTGAATTGCCCAACATCAGGCCAGCTTGGCGAAACCAGAGGGTCTCGAACAAGAGCCCGGATGCTCCAGACAACAAGAAGATGAGCGAGACCTTTTCAGTGGTTCGCTCAGAGTTAACGCCACTCATATTTGTGTCGTGGTCGGTGGGGTTTTGATCAGGTGCCTATGAGCGTGAAGCGTAGTGCGAACCACGGTGGAATTACCACTCATTACGGCCTTTTTCCCCGCGATAAGTTCCGTTGGATATTTTGTGTCGTGGTCTACGGTCGACAAACGTCGCGCGATTTGATCCTCGCTCGCTATGTGTCCGAGGCTCAAATGCTTGAACGACGTCAACAAAATGCGATTACAAATCCCAAACCTTCGTAAACGGCTGTCAAACCCGTCCGGCGGGCCTATGATGTGCCGCTGAAACCGTCGGGAACACCAGGGAAATGATGATTCCAGTTTTGATGCTCGTACTTCTGGGCGCTTTGGTAATGTCTGTAGCGTTGATGGTTGTCTTGAATCAACAACGTAAAGAGAACTGGGCTTTGGTCGCGCGAAGTCTAAACATAGCATACGTCAGGGGTACCCTTGTCGGTCGTGTCGACGGGGTCCAGGTCTTGGTGGCAGTTGAAAAAGAAATACAACAACCTGTCACGGTTTTTAAGGCCGAGATCGAGGGCGGTTTACCTGCTTCGTTGTTGATAACGCCTCAAGGCGTGGTCGCAAAAGGACTCAAATTATTGAGTTCTGAAGATGTTCACCTTCAGCTTGGTCTGCCCGACCTCGACCCTAAGTTGATGGTTAGAGCAAAGGACGGCCAGGCGGTACAGGATTGGGCGCGACTTGAAAACGTCGCAGAAGGCCTTCGCCAGCTTATCAACTTGAGGGCATTCCGACTCGAACCCACGATGTTGAGCTTTGAAATTCGTGGGGCTATTTCGGATCCGAAGCAATTGGAACTACATATTCAAGAGTTGGTTTCGGTCGCGCAGTTGATTTCTCCCTCCACCGCCCTCCTTGCGCAGGAACCTGACCAGGATGAAGGTGTTTTAAGGTGATTTTTACCTTGGGTTGGACGGGACACACGCTTGGCGTCCACAGACGAGAACAGTGATGGAAGGTGAATTGGCGATAGGTTTTTGGGCGGTAATTATCGGCCTCGTCTTTTGGGGGAGCCGGTTCAATAAAAAGCGCAAAAAGAAGTGGGCGGAGGTCGCCCAGAGCCTGGGCCTGAAGTTCATTGATGACAGGATTGTCGGTAGGATCGATGGCTTCCAGATCTACGTGGGCACCTTGACTCTTGGCATTGGAAACGCCCGTGAAACGATCACGACCTTCAGCGCTGGTATTCAGAAGGCCCTTCCCGGAGGGTTGTCGATCGAGCCAGAAGGGCTGGCCGAAAAAACCTCCAAACTATTCGGTTCCAAAGATGTTCAACTTGGCCTGCCCGACCTGGACCCCAAATTAATGGTGAAGGCTCGCAATGGCGACGAAGTTCGGGCATGGGCGAGTCGCGAAGATGTGGCTGCGGGGCTTGAGCGGCTGGCGACGTTTAAGAGGTTCCGCCTTCAGCGCGACACGTTGCGGATTGAAATCAGCGGTCCTGTCGCCGACCCCGCCCAGCTTCGGATGCAGATTCAAGATTTGGTGTCGATCGCCACGCTGATTTCGTCGGGTTGTGTAGACAAGCCTGAGGCCGACGCGGACGCGGATGATGACGTTCTATGGTGATGGTTTTGTCGCCAAGGACTTTGCGAGCGCGACGAGTTCGCCAATCACGAACGCCATAGCGGTTATCTACACTCAAGACTCCCGGCCTCGCGTTTGCGATCGACGTCATGATTTTAGTCTGGGGCATCTGGCAGCGACCCAAAATTATTGATTGTTTAGGGCTTCTTGCCGCGAACTCTGGCTTGAAAGCGTCAAATTATCCAAGTCGAGTGGATCGCTTTCGACGTAATCTCTTGCGGTCAAATCGTCCAACGATGCAATTTGGCCGTCGACGGACGAAAAACGGCCAGATTTGGGGACCAATGCTAGCCATTTCTCAAGCAATGAGTCCCAAGATTGGTCTTTGAAATTAGGTTCGTCTTCCTCACGGATGAACCAAAACATCAATTCGACGTTTCCAGCATTCCAGTCGTCGGCTCGAACACGAATTTCTCTTAGAGCCTGTAAACCTGCACCCTCTTCGGAAATTTTGCCATGCTTTTTGCGCAGACGGTCTGTGAGCTTTTGCGCAAACTCTACAAAATCATCAGGGAACGCGAAACGGGTGGTTTTCCGTGAAAGCGATAGGGTAAGTTGACGTGAATCACCGTCACTTAAGCATCCTGGGACCCGCGTGACATCACGTAAGACTGCCTTCTCGAGCGTCATCACACGGTCGAGATCTGCCACCAGTCTTTTTGCTGCCAATCCGGGGATGAATGCGTATTTAAGAATTCTACCTTTGCGTACATTTGCGAGTTCGGTGTCGTCTATTTCGACTAACGGACTCACCTGAATGAAAGGCCGGGGGTCACAATCGCGCACGAGGTCGCAGGTTTGCGTGAGGACCATAAATCCCGCCGCATCGATCTCAGCGTTTTCACTGCCTTCAACAACGGCGTTTTCGCCGGGCATGGTCAATGCGCCGTTGGGATTCACCCGAAACACAAACCAGAATTCGTCGACAACACAATCGCCTTGTTGCCACACACTCAGACTGGCGGTCAGTTCTTCACGGGCGCGTTCATCAAGTCTTGTCACGCTTTGTCCTCACCGTGCGTGCGGCCCGGCCTGGGCGAGATTCAGTGGGCGATGAGGCTTCAATCGAATCCATCAAGACGAAAGGCGAAAGCGGCTTTCGCGCTTCTTTGGCAGCGGTATTGAGAGGTTTTAGGTTTGGACGGGTTCGTTGAGCTCCTGCGCCTAAAATCTCGATCGCGTCAACAATCTTGTTTTCACGCAGAAGCTCGAACGCGGATTGGCCATTTGGCCCTTTCGTAAAAAGCAACGCACGCGTGCTACTTGCGTCACTTGCATGGCTTCGTGAAACGGCATCAAAAACCGACATCAATTGACGGGCGTTATCCCCATTCATCGACTTTCCGCTCGCCCAAAAATGAACCGTCCGGCGTGAAACCCCAAACAACTCACGAAGTTGATCCCACGTTAGTCCTGAAATACGTCGAAGCTCACATATCGTCCGCTGGGTAACTTCGTTCGATGGTTCCAAGGCGTCTTCTATTTGAGGATCTTCAAGGCAGATTATGCTTCCGTTTGAAGCGGATGTGGAAACCTCGTACTGGTGATCTGGTGTCTGAATATTCATCGGTGCCGAGGTTGTGCCTTGGGGGCTTAATGAACCGGCAACCAAGACAATGGTCTGGGCACAACCTGTCAAATACGTGGTGGTTGTGATCATATCTCACCTCCAAAATGCCTGATCCCGTCATCTGTGACGGCCCATCGAAACACGGAGTAAATGCGCTCACATAATTTGCGTGATTGTGCCAAAACACCTTCTAAATCCAAACCGCGGGACGTTGCGTCAAAGGCATCAACGTCTAAGATCCAGCTCGGCTCGTTGAGTGGTTCAATGGCTGACGGATCAATCGTCGCATTGGGCGGAACCAAACCCCAGCGCGTGCGCATCTGTGCACCCTCTTCCAGCAGTTGAAACACGTTTTCCGAAATGGATAAATGCACGCCACTGGTCATTTCCGTTCCAAGTATTCCTGCAACCTCTTGGCGGAAAAACTGAGGAACTTTGGTCACATCTTTCGCCTTAAGCCGATCGACATACCGAATTCCCAGTCGGTCAATAATGGCCGGGCCTATATGTTTCTGTAATGCGGCAACCAACAAACTCAGTTGTCCTAAAAAGTCTTCGCGACTGGTGTAACTTGAGGTCTCGATGGCCAAGAAATCGGGGGAGAGCGTTGCCTTCCAAGGACCGTTCACTTGCTCAAAACGCCAGATCTGTTGTGGACGAATATTCGCGACCGGACCAGCCACAGCCACAATCTGCTTTTCGCTTCGTAAGATCGGATATACGTGTCGAATAGCTTCCTGAAACTCCGCAATGAACTCAGGGTTTTCAATTTTCATAATCAACGGAAATCGAATCTGCGCGATGACCCGAATCAATGGAGACCGGCTTAACGGTATTTCAGTGGGTGGTGGCCCAACTAGCGGTGTTTCCATCATAAAATTACCTCTCGAGCGTCCTCAAGATGCTTGAACGACTAGGCTCCAGCGACACTTAACGTATAACTTCCACTCTGTGAAGAGAAGTGTGAAGTGTGTACCAATTATTCCCTCGACTTTCCCTCTCTAACCCGCTGCCGATATATTTTTGAATCGAATAGGTAAGGCTCTGGGTCCTCGCCGCCGCAATGTGTTCGAACCATGCTGTAATTGGACTATCCGCTCACATCTGTGCCGCCACGATAGCCGGGATCGCGGACGAAATCGGGATGCCAACGATCAACAAGTGATTTCATGAGTCCCCCGGTTTATCGGAATGTGATGCAGTTCAAACTTGCCTGTGTCGTGCGCCACGGCAAAGAGATGTTCCTGCGACTGGAGAGTCTAAGGTAGTAAACGTGACCAGAGGGGACGGGTGAGCAGAAGGCTCTTGAACACCAGTGCCGGTCCGCGCTTGCCTTTGCTTTTCAGGAACTCGTACTGGCCACGCAAAAATTTAGGGGCGAGGAAGGCGTAGGCGAGTTCTTGGGACTCACGGGCGTTGATTTTGCGTAGTTCGTCGGCTGTCATGCCTGCCTTAAACGTGCGTTTGCGATCCTCTTTGATCCACTTTTTCGCCAGCTTATGTGCCTCGTCCATCAGCTTTTCGTGTGGGACGACTTGGTCCGCGAGTCCGATTTCGAAAGCCTCTGTGCCCGTTGGCTGCCAGCCTTCGTCGCCGAGGATTCGTTTGGCGTTGTCTTGGCCAACCAGTTTCGGGAAGAGCACGCTTGAGCAGCCCTCCGGCGTGACACCGAGCTTTGCAAAGGGGGTTGAAAACGTCGCGTTTTCGCTGGCGATGATGGCGTCACACAGCGTTCCCGAGGTCACGCTCGCGCCAATGGCCGGGCCATTCACGGCAATCAGGATTGGCTTTGGAAAGCTCAAAAACACCTCAAAAAGACCTTCATTCTCTTTGGCGATGAATGCGTGCAACTTGGCGGGGTGACCAGGCGAAATCACGGCACTGAGGTTCACACCTGCGCAATAATAGGGGTCGGTGCCCGTCAGAATTAAGACCCTCGTCTCCGCGTCTTCGGCAGCTCGCGTCATCGCAGCGCGCAGGCCGACGAGCATGTCCATCGTCCAGCCGTTCAACTTGCGCGGGTTATTCATCGTGAGGGTCGTCACGTGGTCTTTTGTTTCCCACAAAATCAGGTCGTTCGGTGCTGTCATGATTCACTCTCGAGTGCGGTTCGCGCGCGACTCTATCAGCGGCAGGGCGGTCAGTCACCGATTGATTGCGAATGATGGAGCCCAACCCGGTACACCACCGCCGCACCTACAAGCTGCATCGGCAGCCGCGCCCAAAGGAGCCAAGGCTCATGAGGCATGCCACCAACGTAGATCTCGTTGACGGCCATATTGATGTTGGCCGGAAATACCGCCAAAAGCAGCAGGAGCAGGCCCCACGCCGCCGCCCGTCGTGTTTTGGGGACCAGCAGCCCGATGCCGCCCAGGATTTCTGCAGCGCCAGACACGTAGACGAGGGCTAAATGCCAGGGCAGCGCTTCGGGCATGATTTGCAGAAACGGCTCGGGCGACGCGAGGTGCAGCAACCCGATGCCAACGAAGCCAAGGCCGACCGCGACTCGTAAAATATTTATAGCGAGATTAATTTTGGCGAATGACATGGCCGGACTTTAATCGTTCCACGAGCTTCCCGCCATGCGCCATCGGGCCTTGGTTTGGGCACGTATCAGAACCTTTGTTCGTCCTGACGTTTATTGGAGGACGGAAACACAGACACCGCCAAGGTCACAGGTCAAGGCAGGTGGTCGAGCACAGGGCGGCGCTAAGCAGGAATCGAAATCAAAGCCGGCACACACAGCATTGACCTGATCCGTAATGGCCGTGCATTCATCGGTGGACATTGCTGTGCCACAGCCGTCACATACACATTCGGACGGGTTTGTTGGCGCCACCGCAAAGGGGCAATAACCACAGTCCGTTTCAGATTGGCATTTGAAGGGGGGCTCTTCGCAATACCCTGAATCACCACAAGTGGCGGGTGCGACAGGTAAACACCGAGCGACGGGACAGGTCGCTTGAAAATCGGCATCACAATGCGTGGTAAATGCGGCCGTCCGAGCCTGACACTCCGTTGGAGTCGTAGGGTAGGTGGGACAAATTGGGCACTGACACTCGCTCGGCTGGGTCGGCAGATTCGGGTAGGAACACATCGAGCACTCCGAGTCATTTTCACAGGTATTGGGGCCGCTGCAGCGTGCGCAACACTCGCCGGGCGGAGTCGTTTGCTCGTTAAGCGGGCAGTCTAATGCGGGACAAATCGCCTGCGCACATGCGTCGATACACACTTCGTTGATGCAGGCCGTGGGCTTGGGAGCGATGCATCTTGCTTGTGGGCAAGCACCATTGGGTTGCCATGAGTCGTCGCTTCCGCAGACGCGCTCCCACTCGGCCTGATTGGCTTGGCAAACCGCCACAGGAAGGACGGCTGTGTCGCATGCAGTGCAGTAGCAGTCCGCAACGGTTTTGGGTGCTGTTTGGAACACACACCTTCCGCACTCCGCATGCTCGCTGCAACTCAGGTCGACGGGCTGTGAGGCATCGGGAGCATCGGCTCCCAGATCTCCGTTTTGCATATCTGAGGTGTCGGCCGTCATGTCGCCAGACAAATCCGGTTGGGTGTTCTGGTCGAGGCTCGCGTCTGCGGCAACGTCTTGGTCCGTTGCGGCGTCCACGGTATCTTGCGTGTGAACGCCAATCGTGTTTTCTGAACACGCTGCGGATGTAATCAGTAGATACACGCACAACCAAAAGATCTTCATTTTTTGACTCTCAATGCTTAGGGACTTGCCTCAGCATAGCAGATTCGGTTCAACCGTCAGGTCGCTTGGCTTCTTACCCGCCAACCTTTCCGCCGCTGGCCTTGAAAAGCAGCGAGTCAAACGTGTTTCCGAACAGATTGGACAGGCGCATCACCCGACAGGTCATCTCGATTTGGTCGGCCTTTTGTTGCCCATATTCCTTGACCAGTATGGCCTTGTCCTCAGGGGCCGCTTGGCCCTCGTTTTGGGCCCATCGCTGCGCGAACTCGAGTGCGGGGCGGTCCGGATCTGGAACTTCTGCAAAATCGCCAGAAAGGATGGCGGAGGCTTCGCTGTGGCAAACACCCACGGCTTGCCCGATTCTGGAATGCACGAATTCGCAATAATGGCAGTCATTCACACCGGTGACCGTCAGCATGATTCGCTCTCGAAGGGCCGGGTCTAGCCCACGAACGGCAATCGGGAGC
Source organism: uncultured Bradymonadales bacterium (assembly GCA_964394615.1). Classification (GTDB taxonomy): domain Bacteria; phylum Myxococcota_A; class Bradymonadia; order Bradymonadales; family Bradymonadaceae; genus JBFFMO01. The sequence goes on from CAYMYJ010000017.1 coordinate 89,309, forward strand.
TTCTGCTGCAACGCCGGGGAGACTCCGCCAATGGCCGACGCAAAGAGGCTTGCTTGTTTCGCGATGCCAAACAGTTCTTTTCTAAACTGATGGCCGGAATAGGTTCTGCGATGGAATTGCGCCATTGGTGGTCCTTTTGGCAAATCTGGCGTTGAAATCGGCGTGATTTCAGTGCTTTCAAAAACTACGCAAGAAGGGGACCAAGACTTTGGAAGTGCGCCTGGTTTCTTTTCTGAAGGAATCGTGGATGATGGCGACAACCACGGGAGCTGCAAATGATAGAAATCTATGGATTGGCCACAGCGGCTGCCTATGTGCTCATCATCGCGTTCGTTGTGGTTTTCGCCGCATACCTCATCGATAAACGTCGTCAGAAACGGCTGATGCTGTCGGCTCAGAATCTAAACTTAACCCTCAATGGTGAAGTGTGGACCCGAGACGTCGACGGATTTCCATTAAGCGTTCGCTTCGAAAAATCCAATGACGAGTCGAGTCGGGAAACGACGGTTTTCGAGATGTTCATTGGGGCTGGCCTACCCGTTGATTTGGTCATCCGACCCTATGATTCCCAAGCTGTGGACTCGCCGGATTCCCAAAAGATTCGTGTCGGGTCGACCGAGCTAGACGAGAATTTACATGTCAGCGGCAAGAATCAGCAGGTCGTTTTAGATTGGGCGAAAAAGGGCAAGACGCTGCAGGGGCTCAGTCTTTTGTGTCGACTGGATTTGGGCGAGCCTACGCTGGAGCGAGGCACGTTGCGATTGATGATTCCTGCCGATTTAACAACCGAGGAAGAGCTCGCCGCGCCGATTGCGAAACTGGCCGAAATCGCAAGGTGCCTGTCGGTGTGATTTTGGGCATTTGAACGCAAGGATGGGTCATGAAGATCGGAATGCAGACGTGGGGTACTCGTGGCGATGTCGAGCCGTTTTTTGCGCTTGGCCGGGGCCTTGCGGAGGCGGGGCACGAGGTTCGATTGCTCGTGACCACGCAGGCAGACCTGGCGCTTCCTGAGTTCCCTGGCCTGTCTGTTGAACGCGTCGGTGCAGTGATGACCCAGGCGGACGGAGACGAGCTCCTTGATCAAGTCATCGCCCAGTCCTCGCCCTTAGCTCAGGCGAAGCTCGTGCTCAAGAAGGGGCTCTTACCGAGCGCCCATGAGATGTACGACGCTGCATTGGAGCTCGCCGCAGACAGCGACCTCATCGTACGGCATCATTTCCTCTATATGGCTCAGGCCGCAGCGATGAAGCTGGGCAAGCCGGAAGTGTCGGTGTTCCTTACGCCCGACCTGCTGCCGACTAAGGTGCATCCTCCGACTGGGATGCCGAGCTTAGGCCCGTTGCAGAGCGCGGCGTGGTGGCTTGCCGACAAGGGCATCAGCAGCGTGTTTGGCCCGTCGGCTGCTGCATTGCGTGAACGTGCAGAACTGCCGAAACCGACCGGTGTCCTGCGCGATATCTGGCCTTCTGCCACCGCAAACCTTGTCGCTGTTAGCCCTGCCATGTTTCAACGGCCTGCCGACTGGCCTTCAAACCACCACCTCACCGGTTTTTGGCACGCGCCGTCCTCCACGAGCGCGACAATGTCCGAGGATTTAGAGGCGTTCTTCCAAGCAGGGTCGCCGCCAGTCTATGCGAGCTTTGGTTCTATAGGCGCCGGTAGTGGTCCGCGTAGGGCGTCCGACGCTGCGCTCTTCATCGAAGCGGCAAGAATTGCAGGTGTGCGACTCGTGCTGCAGCAACCGCCCGGAGAGACGACTGCTGCCGACGACGTGCTGCACGTTTCATCGTCTCCCCATGCGCTGGTTTTCCCGCGCTGTGCTGCAGTGATTCATCACGGTGGGGCTGGAACGACGCAGATGGCAGTGCGCGCCAAGGTGCCCTCAGTCGTGGTGCCGCATCTGGCTGACCAGTTTTTTTGGGCGGCTCAGGTTGAGTGGCTTGGAGTTGGAGTTTCCGCGCCGGCGCGCAGCAAAATTACTGCAAAATCACTCGCAGCGGCCATCACTCGCGCGCTCGACAACGCTGCATTAGGTGCAGCCGCCGCACGACTCAGTTCGGAGATGGCAAATGAAGATGGTATCGGGGCTGCAGTCGCAGTCTGTGGCTCGCTGGTCTGAGATATCGGCTCACCGCGGAACACAGCGTGTATTTACGTCATGCACACAGGTTCCGCCGGCAAGCGAACAATCAACGCGGACCTCGAATCCGTGAAGGCAAATCATGGCGAAATCTCCGTCGCAGTGTGATGTATCGCCATCTGGACCACATGCTGCCGATGGAGCGTTGGTCACACACTGACCGGTGGTCTCGTCACACACAAAGTCTGGGCCGATTTCTTTGCATAGATACGAACTTGGTTTGCCGTCGATGCAGTAGGTCATCACACTCTTGTCGGCACTGCACGAAACCCCGTCCTCGCAGTTTCCATCTTCACCACAGAATACTCCGTTGCAGATTTTGCCTTGGACGGAACAGTTTTGCACCGACGGCGAGGTTGGTGCGTCCCCAGGGCACCACAAAAAGTTTTCTCCCTCGCAGCGCAGCTCAGGTTGGCCGTCACAGGTGGCTCCAGGCACGCCACATTTTGCCATATACTCGGAACCGACGGGACCGACGAGGACGCACTCCAGTCCTTGCGCCGCGCAGTCCCATGGTCGTTTCGAGCCCTGACCGTTGGCAGTTCTTGGCGAGTGCTCCATCGCATCGAGTCTCGGTGCAGGTTTGACTCGTGTAGACACATGCTCGGTAATCATCGCAGTCCTGAGCTGATGCCAGACATTCAGCTTGTTGGGCAGCGCGAATCCGATAGTCGTTTGAGACTTGAGTCATCCACGACTCGTTAATGTAGTGACTTAGGCAAAAGTCCAAAGCCGAGTGTTCGTCGCAGATATTTTCAAACGCACAAATGATGGGGCCAACGTCGACGGCCAAGGGACCGGTCGGTTTAATCGTTGGTTTGGTGTCCTCAGAGCATGCAGCGACAGTAAAAATAACCAGCAATAAAATCGGTTTTTCCATCCATTTTAAACAATGAATTTTTGGCATTGATTCCCTTTAATCAACTAGTCTGATTGCGTCCGTGGGCACTTTTTTACTCCATATGCCTATCCCGCTTGGAGACTTCTAGCTTCATAAAAAAAAACGATTTTCCGCGTGACTTTTACGTAACTGCCGCCGCGATATGAGAGCCCATCTATGTTTTTACGTGGAATTAGGTTCAAACCGCGTGTCGTGACGATTAACGGATCCCGTGACATACTCCTTAGTTCCAAAGCGTTTGGAACTTTAAACGCTTAGGTGGAAGTGACCTGGAGGCTGGTGTGAATCAACACAAGTTGACATTGATGGGCGGACATCACGACGAGTTACGCGTCTCGGCCGCGCTTCTTCACGAGGCGATGGGCGCTTTGATCGACGGTGCCCGGGCTGCAACCCGATTTGCCGTGGAAGGAGAGAGTCTGCGCAAGGGTACCCGTCCTGCATGGCTCGACGCAGCTTGCGCTTTCGACATTACCGGGCTCTCGGCCGGTTCAGCCGTCATTTCTATGGAAGCGCCGACTCTGCGCGAGGTAGATGCAGCACGCTTCGGACCCGATGTTCAGCATTCACGCTTTGAGGAAAACGACCAGAACATTGGCGAGCAAACCGCTGTTGACCTCTTCGGCGGTGTTCTGGCGGCTGTTATTGAAGGGCATGATGATGTGATGGCCGATCGGGCGCTGCTCGATACGTGCATTAGGTTCGCCAAGGTCTCTGGAGGTGGTTTCGAAGGGCTACGCCTTGAAGGGCTGTGTGGTCGACCCAAAGCGCTTGAGATCATGCCAACGATTGTTCCGCAGCTCGAGCTTCTTCGGGACAAGACTCCACCGCCGCAAGCGGTCCGTGTGGCTGGAACACTCGACACCATTTCGGCGTCGCGGTCCGACATGCTCTTAAAGCTCAAGGATGGCACCCAAGTTCCCGCCCGCATGGGGGCGAAAGACCTTGAGTTGAGTGGCGTATCAGCCTTTTTTGGCACCTGGCCCGGCGACGAGAGCGACGACCAGCTGCTTGAGGCGTTGAAGTCTATCGGATGACGGACGCGCTATGTTTGCCAGAGAAACACCCATATTGGGAAAAACGACCTTTGGATTGCGGCATGTGCCAAGGCAACTGGTGCAACTCTGCTGACGACGGACAAGGATTTTATTCATCTTCCCGATTCATTGCTTCTTACTGAGTTTATTAATCCGGCAAAGCCACTTACCAGCGGTCCGCGCCAGTGAGCGCTGCCTCCCAAACATCGGCCCTCCACGCGACTTCTTCCACCAATCGACGACGAGAGCCCGGAGAAAGGGTTCCATGCAGGACGTGAATTCCAAACACGAGTCCGTCCCGCGGGTGGAGGTCTAAATAACCCAGACTCAGCTCGTTGGTTGCATCCAACGCCCATTCTCGGACACGTTCCACAGTCGGTTCACCACCCCAAGCGCTTCGAGAACCCAGGTGTTCCATTGCGGCGACAACACCCACGATTCGGACACCGCCTTCGTAGGCGTAGAGCGTGATTCGGTGGGCTCGGGTACCGCGGGGAACGACAACTTGGGCCTTGTGGTCACCCATCCACACGACCTCGCCGTTGCCCAAGCCCGACAGGGCATCGTTCCAGAAACCCTTAGCGTCGGTTTGTGTTTGGGGCGCCACGCCCTCTAGAACCCGGAGCAAACGGCGGATGACTTCCGAATCTAGACCTTCTTCGGGGGTGGGAACCAAGAGGCGAGTGAACGTCTCGATTCGACGTGAGCGTCCGACCATTCGCCGCCTCTTGCCCCCGCTAAATGCCAAATCATCTGGCCACGGTGGGTTCGATACCGTGAACACGTATCGTTCGAGCGCGGCATCAAACGACCAGGTGATTTCGTGTTGTCCGTTGCCGAATAACGTCGCGGTGCGCACAGGCTTGCGGTCATCGGGTGAAATGCGCCAGTTTCGATTATGGAAAACATTAAGAAGCACCTCGTACCAGGCCTCGTAGTGACTGGCTGTTCCCCGTGCTGTGTCCGCCGAAATCGCCACGATATCTCGACCTATGTCGGGGAATGCGTGGGTTCCGTAAGGCTCAAGGGTGCGCTCGGTCCGAGCAAAGCTGGCCCCAATAACGAGGTCGCGATCCTCTGTGCCTGTGCCGGCGATCGGCGAATCCATCAATTTCTCTGCACGTCGTTGGCGTTCAATGACACGTTCGACTTGTCCCCGTTCCAGCGAAGCCACGACATGCGGATAGCCGACGTGCAACTGAACGTCAGGTGGGGCGCCCTCGCTGCTCAGCCGTCGTTCGATTTGCGAAAAATACCTGTCGACACGGCCAACACGTTGTTCAAGGTCGCCGGAGGTCCACGCCACGCCGTAATGCAGCACGCGGTCACAGAATAGATGCAGGTCCACGCCTTCCTTCAAGGTGTCGGTGCAAACGATGACGCGTGGCAGGGAGGGCGTGCGGAATTGCCGGGTCGCGGTGCGATGTGTGGTGGCTCCGCCTGTGACGCCCATGACGGGGGACGGATTAAAGAGCTGCGGCCAACTTTCTTCGCGTGCAAGTTCTCGCCAGGGGCGTCCTGCGCCCTCGAGGCAAGAGTCCACGATGAGGCGCAGATGGGCTATCCATTGGCTGCACTCGTGGCGCAGCTGATTCGCTGCGGGGTCTTTGGTTTCGAGCCAATCCAGAAAGGTCTCGGCGAAATCGCCTTTTTCGTCGGCATAAAATAGGTCGAGCAGCGTGTCGGTTAGGCGAAAGGTTTGGCCAAGCAGCGACCGCACTACCTGCCGCCGGCTTAGCTCGTCGGCGTCGTTAACGTCGGCTGGTCGAGCACCCGGAAGCGCCAGCGGACCTTCGCTGAAACGCGCATCCCACGTGGTCCATAGGGTAGGGGTGGAGAATAATTCTGGAGCAACATGAGGGTTTTCATCAGGCAAGGCACGCTCAAGATGGCGGTGCAATGCAGCCTCGTAGGCTCCTACCCATGGCGCGGCTGTGTTTTCGTCCAGCCCAAAAACGCCCGGGTGTCGCCGCACAGCCTGAACGGCGATATAACGAACACGGTCTGCGCGATGTTGCTGGCGCTTGGGGCCGGCGGAATGCGCGGCGTGGGTAAAGCTCTCGGCCCAGATTTGCTGCGGCAGGGCATCGGCCGCCTGGCTTGGATCTACGCCACCAGCTTCGCATAGGCGTTGAAGCCAGCCGTCCTCGAAAAAAAGCGAATTTCGACCGCTGGCCCGAAAAGTATTTCGGTATCTAAATAGCCATCCAGTTTTTGACATCGCCTGTCGAAATGGGTTTTCGCCAGATTCAAAATCAAATGCCTCGGGGTCATCGATTTCGTCGGCTTCTTCGATGGGAACGCTGCCACCGCTCCAGTCCAATTTGACCTGCCAGCAGCGAAGCATGCGTGCTTCAACGGACGCCAGATAGCGCGCAGTCAGGCGGTCGCGCAGAGTCGCGACGGTGCTTACGCGGCGGGTGAAAATTAGGAATTTATGCCCGCCGTCTATTTCGCTGGTTCCGAATGCCAGAGGTGCAACACGGCCAACCACCGAATCTACTTTCGGATGGGGAAGCGGCATTGCGAAGCGCTTTTCGAAGTCGTCGGAAAGCTTTTGAATGAAACCGGTATCGGGTGCCTCGGATTCGCTGCTTCCATCGGATTGGTCGTGATGCCAATCGCCAGGCGTGTCGTTGTCAGCATCGTCGTTGGACTGCGCAGTATCGGCTCTAAGCGTGTGTTTCAGAGAACTCTGCAGACTCTCAAACGACGATAGAAATCCAATGCGGTAGCGATTGCTTCGGCCCTGCAAAACGTCGACAAGCCCTTTTTGAACCAATCCCATCGCCAAGGTCCCAAGGACGCTCATCTCGGCATCGCGAACGCCCCAGCTCTCTTGGTCGTGGTGACGATAGGTTTCTTTGCCGACTGTTGAAGGAGTCGGTGAGGTTCGATAGCGCCGCTGCCGGCGTATCATGAATTTTTGAAGTTCTTTTTGCAGGGCTGGCAGGTCTTTGGCCAAGCAGGGGTCAAGGACCTGACCCACATCTGGATAATGATTTAAAATTGTGGGGATGTCTTCGGCCCCGCCATGAGCGGGCGTGGCACTCATGAATAGCCATTTGTGGACATGGCCCTTAAGTGCTTCAAAAAGAACTTTATTCGTTTGATTGTCTGGATTTCGAAGGCATTGGGCTTCGTCCATAATCACGAGGTCGAAGTAGGGGCCTTGGCCAGATTCCGCGGTCAATTTTGTATTTAGGGCCTGAGCGAAAGTCAGGTTCAACAAATGAGACGCGTTTTCAGGTCTGAGGTCTTCCGGTCTTTGAACATCAAAGAGGCCCCAACCCTGCAGTTTTCGCTCAGTCTGCTGCCATAAAATATCCATATCACCGAGGTCATTCGCGGTCAGGTAAACCGGTCGGGTGAAGCTCGTGTGACGGATAAAAGACGCGATTCGCTCGGGCATTCCGATCGTAGGTGTCCAACTACGCAGGTTGTCAAAGAGCACTGGCCGCTGCACCGGCTCGCCAAAAAGCACCGACGCTACGCGGTCATCCCCCAGCCCCTGGTTGCGGCGGTAATTCGACGCAAAAAAGCGCTGATAGTCGTCGAACCATTTCACCTGCAGGTTATGACGCGGGCTGATGAAGAGCACGCGCGCGTTGGGTTTTTCGTTCCATACCACCGCAGCGAGCGCCATCGCCTGATAGGTCTTGCCCATCCCAACTTCGTCGGCCAGATAGGCAAAGGAATTGCCGCAAAGGATATTGTAGAGCGCCGCCACGCCTTCGAGCTGCATATCTGCCATTGAGCGTGTATGCGGGTCGTCGACGACGGTCAGGTCGATGAGCTCACCCACATCAGATGGTCGTAGGACTTGTTGGAATGGCGTCATGAATTGCCCTCGTCCATCTCGGCCAAACGTTCTTCGAACCAATCGAGCATTTCGGCGGCTTTTTGCGTATCGCCGTCCAGCTCAGATTCGAGGCGCTGAATGGTGCGTAGGCGTGCCGCCGCTGCCATTTGGGTCGCACTATTTATGATGTTGCGGTCCAGCACATGCGGCCACTTGTTCATAACGCCGAAAAGCTCTCGCAGTACCAGATAACGAATAATGGGGGCCTCGTCGTCATGGTCGGCAAGCTGGGCGAGCGCCATCACTGAATCTGGTCGGCCAACAAGCAGTGAACGTTGGATTTCCGGGTGGGAATCCAGGCTTGTTAGTTTGACTTGAAGCGCGCGCATCGAGCGATAGAGGTCGTATAGATTGACCGCATCAAATGCTGCGGGGATTTCGCGTTTTGTGTCGGCACCATCTGTGTCGGCATCCCCATCTCCGCCGCCTCCACCAAGGTCCCAGGTGGCCGCACGGCCGCGCCAAGAATCCAGAATTTCGCTTGCCGTAAGGGGGCGTCCGTAAACACGTTTGCTGAGGTCGAGGCCGACCTCGACGATTTGTCCTTCTAGTCGGTGTTCACCATCTGCGTTCACATAGTGAAGCACGTAAGTCGCGCCACGAGGTGGGGCGGGCCCAGAAAATTCATGAGTTCCCCGGCTTGTGTTCACTGGCTCGAGTTCCGGTAGATGCAAGATGAAGTCTCGGTCTCCTGCTTCTGCGTCGAGCCAGACTCGCCAGATATCCGATCCCCAATCGAATGCCACGATGACCAATACGGTGGGCAGTGGAGGCAATTCGTCTTCTGCGATGGGCTCTGCTGCAAGTCGCGATGGGTCTGCGATATCGCCACTTGGAAGCCAATCTGGGTCCGCCTCAAAAATAAGCGCCGCTTCAACGTTTCCGCCGCGACCACTGAGTCCGGGGTGCGAGAAATTGCAGCTGCCCACCGCGGTGAACGCGGTATCGCCGTGCAGAATCCAATACGTCTTCATGTGCCAGAAACGTTTGCCGATATCTGCCGCGTTTTGGCGAACCTCTACGTTTTTCGGCAAATCCTTAACCTGGGTGCGTGCCAAGCCGAGCGAGGACCCATCGGCACAAAGGGCCGGAAATAGAACGGTTTCTTCGGCGTCAAAAGCTGCAACTTGTGCCGCGACATCACTCCAGTATGGGCTGTAAGCGATCAATCTGGTCGGCCGGTCGGCGTGTCCTAAACGAAGGAAGTCGGCGAAACCGTCCGGATGGCTAATCGAAGTGTAGAGACGGGCTTGGAGTGTTCCTGACCAAGGTTTTGTGCCGTCGTTGGGGAACGGCGAGATGTCTGGCATTCGGGCCAGGACGGCGCGTACACGGTGCACCGCGTCAGAATCGCTTGGGGAGCCTCCGAGTGGTCCATGGGCTTGCAGCCATTGCAGTAACTCGTCCAGAGCCTGCCACGATTGTTGTTGGCGCGTGTGAATCCAAGTTTCGCCAAAGGACTCGGCGTTTCGTCCCCAACCTGAAAGCGAAAGATTGGCTGAAGACACCGCGACATAGACCCAAGTGATATCGTCGGTCGAACGCCCGGCAATAATGACAAGTTTTGGGTGGAAACAACGTCCGCGCAGCGGCACCGGACGAGCGACAAAGCGATATCGACCCGAAATTCTTGGTGGGCTGACCGGGGAGTAGAACACGGTGCAAGGCGTGGCCCCTAATCGCTGATGAGTTTCGGCGCGTCTTGCTGCGAGCGTTTTTGCTTCCACGCCCAAGACGATCGGAAGAGCTTGCTCCTCGAAAAACTCCCCATTCAGGTTAAACGTCGTCATCACGACGCCTTCTTTCCTGTGGAAATACGCGCTCGCCCGCTGGATTCGCTCCCGGATGGTGGCGTTATCACTCATGCAGTACCGCGAGCTGTCGGGCGATGGATTGGAGTGGCAGCAGGTAGTAGTCGTTACGCCATGCTACTTCGCTTTGAAACGCTTCGTCCGATGGTTTGGGCAGGTCGGTGTCGCTGTGCAGAATTCCATTATCGTCCCAAACCCATACCGCGCGGCCTCGTTCATCGCTGACTGCCTGGTGCAGACACAACACGGACTTGGCGAGCGCGACTTTATTGGTCGTGTCGAGCATTTGGCCAAAACGTTTTTGGCGATGATGGCCTGTTTCGGTGCCATATCGGCCCGAACGGCGGAAGGCAGCCCGGGAGGCTTCCAAAGCTTCCAGGTCAACGGGAAGTTCAGCGACTGCGGCTTCAACGGTCTTTCCTTTGCTACTGCAGAGCCATAAAAACACGGCCTCTACGATGGCCAAGAAGTTTTCACATTTAATGGCGTCCTGAAGCATATCGCTGTGGGCCTGAAGGTCGTTTGACGCGGCCATCATGAATTCTCGTCGGTTTAAATCTCCAGGAACCACCAGCCGTTCGGCCAGCGCTGCGTTGAGTGGGAACTGGTTGATAAGTTTTTCACGCAGATGTTCGGCGAGCGGAACTTTGCGAATGGTGCTGTAGAGGTCTTGGACCAGGGCATCTTTCTGGTCTGTAGGCAGTGCCACCGTTTCACCGTCCATCGCTTTGCCGACGAGGTCGAAGAGCTTGGTTTGGGCGTTTGGGCCCAGTCCTGGCCTAAGCGTCGCAGCGACCATCGTGTCGCTTGAGAGTCGCGTTAAATCTTCTGCCAAGAGGTTTGCGCGTCGTGAAGCTCCGCGATAGAGGCCCCAAATCCCCGTGGCCTTTTGCCCATCTAGAAGATGCCAATCAGGGTCGGTGAGTGAAATGAAAGGTTGTTCGTGTGCGCGGGCTTTAACACGTCGGGCTCCCGGCAGTTGCCATTCGTTGTCGATGCGACCCACGGTCCGCGCGAATGCTTGCTCGATGAGCAAAAAGAAGTCGTCTGGACGGCCGGCATGTTTGGGATGGGCGGGCTCGTAGAGCTCCCACAAGCGGAAGGCCTCGACCAGTAGTTGGAAGCCTCGAACGCTGGTGGATTGTTCGGTGAGGTGGGGCACAAGGTCGCGCCCGCGAACGGACCAAACGGCCAGCACACCCATCGCGTCCGATCGGTTAGCCACACCTAGAAGTTCATTATCTTGCGCGCTGATCATCAACGGCACGGAGGCCCCGGCTATTCTTGGAGGAAGTGTTGGCGGAGCATGTCAAAGAACGTCAGATTCTACAATCGTGCGGGAGCCGAATGGTAGTGCCAGGCTGGAGGAGGCTGTCGCATAAGGGGCGAACAAGAGGTGGTTTTTGTGATTGGTCCGCGAGCCCTATGGCTCGCTTGCGGTGGGTCCGCGAGCCTTATGGCTCGCATGTGTTTGAATAATCGCATGGTCCTGCGGACCAATCGCATGCAGGTTATAGGGCCTGTGCACCAATCGCAGAATCGCAGAAATCGGCCGAACACGGTTGCCAGAATTTCTGGCGTCAAGTCAAAGAGACAGCCTCCAGGAGCCTGGCGGACCAATCGCAGTTTAGGTTGTGGAATCGTACCTAGAATCCTTCGAGCACGATTTTTCCAAGTGCCGAACCGGTCTCGATTTGGGCGTGGGCTTTGCGCAATGTGGCCGCGTCGATCTTGCCCGCGACTTCGGTCATCGTGGATTTGATTCGGCCTTCGTCGACCAGCCGTGCGACCTGGTTCAGCAGCTCACCTTGGGCGCCCATGTCGGGCGTCTGAAAGAGCGAGCGGGTGAACATCAGCTCCCAATGCAACGAAATGGCTTTGAGTTTGAAGGGCATGAAATCAAGGCCTGCGGGGTCGTCGATAAGTCCGAAACGGCCTTGGGGTGCGATGAGTTCAATGATGTCGGCGAGATGTTGCTCGGTCTGTGTGGTCGAGAACACAAAACCGGGTGCGCCGATGCCCAGCGCTGCTACTTGCGGAGCGAGTGGTTGGCGATGATTAATCACATGGTGGGCGCCGCATTCTTTGACCCACTCTTGGGTTTCGGGGCGTGAGGCCGTCGCGATGATCGTCATGTCTGTCAATGCGCGCAGCAGTTGAATCGTGATGGAGCCGACACCGCCGGCTCCGCCAATCACCAAGATTGTTTTGCCGCCTTGAGCGGTTGGGCGTTTGACGTCGAGTCGGTCAAAAAGCATTTCCCAGGCGGTGATGGCTGTCAGGGGCAGGGCGGCTGCTTGTGCGTCGTTTAGAGTCTTTGGTTTGTGGCCAACAATGCGTTCGTCGACCAGATGGAATTCGGCGTTGGTTCCGGGTCTTGCGATCGAGCCCGCGTAATAGACTGCGTCGCCGACTTTGAAGCCGTGGACGTCGTCACCGACGGCATCGACGACACCTGATGCGTCGAAACCCAACACCGACCATTCGCCTTCTGGCGGGCGGCCAGCGCGGAGTTTGGCGTCCACGGGATTCACGGACACGGCATGGACTTTCACCAGAATATCGCGGCCAATCGCAGTTGGTTTGTCCAATTTGATGTCTTCAAGCGCGTCTTCGCGTTCGATGGGACCGGCTGTTTTGTAGGCAATGGCTTTCATGGGGACCTGCGTGTGTGGGGTTTTCTTAGATCTGAGTCATTTCAAACAAAGTGAACTCGATGACTTTGCCTTCGGTGGCTTTCCCGTACTCGGCTAGATGGGGCGCCTTCATGTGTTGCTGCCAAAGCTCACGCGAGGTCCACGTTTCGTAAAACATGAAGTGGCTGGGGTCCGAGTTGTTTTGATGCAGGTCATATTTCACGCAGCCGGTTTCCTTACGTGTAACGTCCACCAATTTTTCGAGGGCTGCTTTCACCGAATCAACGGAATCGGGGGCGGCTTTGATATTTGCGACGATCGTTAGTGTCGACATGGTTTTTCCTTGTTTTGTTAGGTCGAGAGGTCTCGATGAAGTCTTAAGGTAGTTCACTAGGTAATTCCGTGGAATAGGTGGTATTCCAAATGGACTGTCCGGATTATCCGTGGAATCAATCGAGGGCGTAATATTGAATCTTGAACATCTGAACATCTTCCTGCGCATTGTCGAACGAGGTTCTTTAGCGGGGGCAGCGCGCGCTTGTAGCCTGTCAGCCACGACGGTTTCGGAGAGGCTGGCTGCGTTGGAAGACTATTATGGGGCGCCGCTTTTTCATCGAACTACCCGCGCGCTGCACCTCACCGAGGCAGGCCGTACGCTGCTCGAAGGCGCTCCGCGCCTGCTGGCCGAGGCCGATGAGCTTCGGTCCCATATTCGGCTGGGTATCGAGTCGCTTGCGGGACCGCTTCGAATCAGCGCTCCGATTGACCTTGGGCGTCAACGAATCGCTCCGATACTTGACGGTTTTTTGGCGGCAAATGCTGGTGTGACGGCAGAGCTTCTATTGTCCGATCAATACATCGACCTGATGGCAGAATCGGTCGATATCGCGGTTCGCTTTGGATCCTTGCCCGACAGCACTTTACGGGTGCGTCACGTGGGCCGAAAACGTCGGGTTGTATGCGCATCGCCTGAATACCTGCGCATTCATGGGGCTCCAGAGATGCCGGCCGACCTTCTGGAGCATAATTGTCTGTGCATGCGTTTTGGTGCGCGAGTCGATGATGAATGGCGCTTCCAAGAATCTGGTGACGAGTTGACCATTCAAGTTGTTGGAGACCGCGCGGCCAATGACGGTGCGTTGATCCGGGAGTGGTGCGTTATGGGTCGCGGCATTGCGATGAAGTCGGAATGGGACGTCAGCGATGACTTGAAGGCCGGGCGTTTGGTCGAGATTTTGGCGGAGTTCGCAGCGCCGGCAAGCGCATTGCAGCTGGTCTTTCGGCCGGGGCGAAGTCATCCGCGCCGTGTCGAGGCTTTTGCCGATGCCCTCGTGATGGGGCTGCAATCCGTCTGATTTAATCGTGTCCGCGAAGCGGTGACGGGAAACCGCCGGTAAGGCATCGGGCGTGCTTCTTCGCTCGAATCGGGATTGATAGTCAACGAAAGGTCGGCTTCGGTTGTTTGTCCTCATCGGGACCATTTGCACGGCAAAATGGCGTATTGTATGCTCTGAATTTGGCCCGCGACCATGTCCAACTGCCCGATGTCCGGTAGGTTATGATGCGAAGCGTCTTCTTAAGCGATGGGCTGGGCGAGCAGTCGTCGTTCGTTTTCATGACAAGGAACAACAGGGCCATCGATGATGTCTTAAGAGACACAATAGTCGCGATCGAGCCCGTCATACGGTTTCACCACCTGCGGGTGTTGAGCGCACAGGGTTCCGCTAAGTCGACCACGCTGGTCGAGTCGACGAACATCGAAGAGTTCAGCGCGCACGGGACGTGCGTCTGGATGCGCGATGACGCATTTGAGTTTGTAGGCAGGCATGGAACCAGCTTCGAGGTGCTCACCGATGGCGTGGGCGACAACGGCGGAATCTGGGTGCGTCGCGCCGCAGAGTTCGCGCACGACCTCTGCTATCTGTCCTATGACCACGGGCACCTCACGATCCGCTTTCAATGCATCGGGCTCTACTCCGATCCCAACACCAAGGAAGGGGCGCGCTGGCTGGCCATCCTGGACCACCTCGCCGAACTTGGTTGGTCGCAACGGCTTGCATGTGGTGCCTGATACCCGTTTGGAGGCCGTCCGGGGCGAAGTGGCAACGCCCAAATCGCTGAACCAATGCGTTTGGTGCACGAGTCGACAACGAATGGCGGTTCCAAGAATCTGGCAACGAACTAACGATCTAGGTTGTGGGAGACCGCGTAGCCACTGGCCGACCAATGGCAGAATCGCAGGCGCGGCTGGAGCCACGCGAACCGGTCGCAGAATCGCATGCGCGGCTGGAGCCACGCGTACTGGTCGCAGTGCCAGGCTGGAGCCTGTCGGACCAAGCACAACGTCGGCGTTAAACTGCCTGCTGCTCACCGCTCACTGCTCACCGAAGTGCCAGCTCTTCCAATAAACCGGGTCGGTCCAGTCTCGGGCTCCGTTTACGCGCAGGACCAAACGCCCGTCGGGCATCATCAGGACGGTTTGGGGTAGGGATGAAAGCTCGAATATTTCTTCGGCGATTTTGGCGTCGGTGCGGAAGATTCGGGGATGGGGTTTGGCGAAGGTGTCGATCTTTTTCCAATCGTCGTCGAGGGCGATGGCGACGACGCGAAGGTTCGTGTTGGGCAGCGCGAGTACTTGGGGCAATTCTTCGATGCACGGGGCGCACCATGTGGCCCAGAAGTGGACCAATACCGGTCGGTCGCCGCCGACCAACTCGGTTTTTTTGCCGTCGCGGCTTATGATTTCGAATGAATCGACTTGGCCCTGAATCTGGCGTGGGGGTTCGGCCGACAGCGGTTTTGCGCGGTTCGATTCGACCACCAAGTACACAGCCACGGCGGCGAGCTGCAAAACGATAAAAAACCCAATCATGATGATGGTTGTCCGCTTCACGCTTTGTCCTCGCCGGAAAATTTGGCGAATAACGTGTACAGAACGGGCAACACAAATAACGTTGCGATGGTGGAGGTGATGATTCCGCCCACCACGACGGCTGCAAGTGGGCGTTGAACCTCGGCGCCTACGCCGGTGTTTAAGGCCATCGGAACAAAACCTAGGCCTGCGACCAGCGAAGTCATGAAGACTGGCCGTACGCGGCTTTTGGCAGCCTCACGGACGGCTTCCGCCATCGACTTGCCGTGCTTTTCCAATTGTCGGATCCTTGCCACCAAAACGATGTCGCCCAAAACTGCGACGCCAGAAAGGGCGATGAACCCCACGGCGGCCGAAATCGAAAACGGCAGGTCTTGAATCCATAGGGCCAAAACACCACCCACGGCGCCGAAGGGCACGCCGGTGAAGACGCGCAGCGCGTCTGACATGCGGCCGTAGGTCAGGAATAGCAGGACCAAGACCATTAACAGGGTGATGGGAATCACCACAGCAAGCCGTTCTTGCGCACGCTGTAGGTTTTCAAACTCGCCGCTCACGGTCGTGTAATAGCCGTCAGGAAGGTCGACTTTACGTAAAACTTCGCGGAGTTCGGTCACAAAGGAACCGACGTCGCGGCCCTCGACATTGGTCTGCACCACCACTCGGCGTTTTGCCCACTCGCGTTGAATCGTGGATGGGCCCTCGACGATCGAGATGTCGGCCACCGTTGATAATGGAATTCGTGCTCCAGAAGACGTGCGAATCAACACGCGTCCAATGGCCTCTGTTGAACTGCGAAACGAGTCATCAAGGCGAAGCACCAGGTCGAAACGCCGCTGACCGTCGATGACTTGCGCCACTTTTCGGGTGCCCAATGATTCGATAACTCGCAAGATATCGCCGACGGGAATGCCGTAACGCCCAGCCGCCTCGCGGTTCACATCGACCTGCAGCATGCCTTGTCCTGTCAATTGTTCGACCGTTACGTCGGCCGCGCCATCGATGCCGGCAATGGCGGCTCGTACCCGTTCGGCCGAGGTCCCCAATTGTTCAAAGTCGTCGCCAAATACCTTGACGCCCACGTCGGTCCGGATGCCGGCTAACATCTCGTTCACGCGCATTTCGATGGGCTGGGTAAAGATTGCGCGCATGCCCGGCATCCCCTCGAGGTCAAGGCGCATGGCCTCCATCAGGTCTTCCTGGGTTTTTCCACGGGTCCATTCACCGCGCGGTTTCAGGGTGATGAAAACATCGGAAACCTCAAGACCCATGGGGTCGGTTGCGACTTCGGCGCTGCCCGTCCGGGTCCAGATATGTTCGATTTCGTCTGGGAATTTGGCCAAGAGCTCTTTTTCGAGTTGCGAGCCGTAGCGGACGGATTCTTCCAGCGAAACCCCGGCGATGCGCACGGTGTTCACCACAATCGCCTGTTCGCGAAGCCTGGGCACAAATTCCGACCCCAAGGTCGAGGCCAAAAGTGCAGCGTTTGCGACAATAATGGCCGCCAAAACCAGAACCAATTTGGGCGCACTCAGAACGCGTTCGAGCGCCCATCCGTAGGACGACTCAAGCCATAGCACCAGGCGGTTTTTACCCTTATGGGCACCGGCCCCGCGCTGAAGCGCATAGCTGGCCAAAACGGGCATCAAGGTCAATGAAATCAACATCGAACCGGCGAGCGCGAAGATGACGGTAAGGGCCATCGGCTGGAAGAGCTTCCCTTCGATGCCTTCCAACGCCAGAATCGGCAGGTAAACCACCGCGATGATAAGCTCACCAAAAAGCGTCGGTTTACGGACTTCCACACAAGCATCACGCACAATTTCTCGCACACTTCGGCCGCTTGTATCCTCGGAAAGACGTCGTTCCGCGTTTTCGACAATGATGACCGAAGAATCGACAATCAGTCCAAAATCGATGGCCCCTAAGCTCATCAACGAGCCGGCGATTCCAAATTGCAGCATCGCGTTGAACGCAAAGAGCATCGAGAGCGGAATCGCCATCGCCACGATGATTCCTGCCCGCAGATTCCCGAGCAAAATGAACAGAATCGCGATGACCAGCAGGGCGCCTTCTAGAAGGTTCTTTTTGACCGTTTCCAGGACTTTGTTAATCAGGTCGGTCCGTTTGTAGACGGGCGTCACCGTGACATCATCGGGCAGCGATTTTTCGACCTGTTTAAGGCGGTCCTCGAGTCTTTGCGTGACGTCCCTTGAGTTTTCGCCCATCAGCATGAAACCAAGCCCAAGCACGGCTTCGCCTTTGCCGTCAGCAGTGACGGCTCCTCGCCGAATCTCGTGGTCGATGCGAACTTCTGCGACATCTGCCACGCGAATCGGAAGCCCTGAAGCCGACGCGATGACGATGGATTCGATGTCTTCGACGCTGGATACAAGGCCCTGACCTTGGACGGGTTTGGATTCGCCCGACCGCGTAACGACGCCTCCGCCCACGTTGCGAGATCCGTCTTCAAGGACACTCGCCAGGTCGTCGAGCGTGAGCTCGTATTTGATGAGTAGGGCAGGGTCCACAACCACGTGGAATTGTTTCTCGTAACCGCCCCACGTGTTGACTTCAGCCACGCCGGGCGTCTGCAACATCTGCGGGCGAATCACCCAATGATGCAGCGTTCGAAGCTCCTGCGCAGACATCGAGTCGCTTTCAATCAGGTACTGGAAAACCTCGCCAAGTCCCGTGGCCACTGGCCCTAAGGTGGGTCGGTCGACGCCTGGAGGTAGGCTTGCGGTCGAAAGCCGCTCAGAAACCGTTTGTCGCGCCAAATAGATGTCGGTTTTGTCGTCAAAAATCACGACGACCTGAGAGAATCCGAATTTAGAAATCGAGCGGACCTGAACCAGGCCGGGAAGGCCGGTTAGGGCCTGTTCGACTTCAAACGTAATCTGGCGTTCGATCTCGAGCGGAGACAGTGCTGGCGCGGTCGTGTTGACCTGCACCTGCACCGGTGTTGTGTCTGGAAACGCATCAAATGGAAGCTCTTGAAACGAGCCAATTCCCAGGGCCACCAACACCAAAGTGATGAGCAGCACGGCGGGGCGATACGTTAAACATAGGTCGATAAGACGGGTGAGCATCACTCACCTCCTGGAGGGTCGACCTCGCAGCAGCCCGCACCAATGCTGCCTGGCAGGACTTCAGTTCGCAGAAAGACAGCGCCATCGGTCACGACCTGGTCGCCGACCTTGATTTTGCCTTCGACGGCAACGTTTTCGGCGTCTCCGTACACGTTGACCACGCGTGGGATATAGGTTCCGGCTTTGGCCCGAACAAAGACCACGTCACGGCCTTCGACGCGTTGAACCGCGTCGCGTGGAACCACGACCGAAGCCTTAGGCGCCCCGGCGATGATCGACGCGTTTAGGAACTGGTTGGCCCGCAAAAATCCGTCTGGATTTGGGATTTCGGCCCTCGCGTTCACCATCCGGGTACGCTGGTCGACTTCAGGCGAAATCCAGGTGATTTTGCCGACGACCGACATGCCGTTATTGAGCTCCAGTTTTAGCGTGTACCCGGTCTGCACTCGCCCTGCGTCGCGTTCGGGAATGGCGCATAACGCCCACATCGTGCCGGTGTCGGCCACCGTGGCGAGCGAATCATCTTGGGTGGCTAAGGCGCCTATGACGCCCGGTCTGCGCACGACTTGGCCCGAGATGGGCGAACGAAGGGTGAAGCGGCCGGACGACGACTTTTGAGCGCCGGCCATCCGCAACGTCGACGATGCCGATTGAGCCGCCGATTGGGCAGACGCCAGCTCGCTTTCTGCGACTTCGACCTGCCGAGCCGAAGCGATTTCAGACTTTCGCAGCGTGCGTTGTCGTTCAAGGTCTGCTTTTGCCACGCGGACCCGCTCTGTGGCCGTGCGCAGACCTGCTTGGATGTCCCCAATCTGCGTGCTTTCCAAGACAAATAAAGCGTCGCCTTTTTCGACATCTTGCCCAAGTTCAACCGATACCGTGCGGACGACTCCGGGAACGATGGCGCGGATATCGGCGACTTTGTTGGCGTTAAAACTCAGCTCCGCTGAACACGAAATCTGGGCAGATCCCTCGGCCTTAATGGCTTCGACAAATTTGATGCCGGAGCGTTCTTCGATTGCGGGGTCCGCAAAACGCACGACTCGCCCCTCGACTTGGCCGTCGCTAATGACGACTTGGGCTTTCCCGCCTTTATCGCTCACGTCCGGTGGGATGGCATCGGGGTGGCAAATCGGGCAGAAAGATTCGGGAAATTCGTGCTCGGCACACCAATCGCCTTTGGCCTTAAACACCTGGGCCAACGCCGGATTGCACTTGGTACACAGGTTTTGTGGAACGCCGTGTTCCTCGCACATTCCGTTCTGGTCTTGTGCTTCGTGATTCGGTCCGCCGGGCTCCAGCCCGGCATTGCGACTTGTATTGCGACTCTTTTCCGAATCACATCCCATCAACAGGCAAACCGAGATGATCAGAAGGATAAATTTCACTGCGCGGCCTTTTTATCGGGACGATCAATCTTGAGGTCCGGGTTGCAAGCAAGGCATTGTGATTCCGGCATTTTGTGCTCATCACACCAGTCGCCCGTCGCCTTAAAACCAGCGACCAGGGTTGGGTTGCAGCGTGTGCACATCGACTCAGGCACCTGATGCTCCTCACACCAGTCCTCGTGGCTGCCGGGCTCGAAACCAGCGGCGGCGTGTCCAACAGCAGCCGGCTCGTCGGCTCCATGGGCGTGGTCGTCGTGATTGGCTTGGGCTGCGGGTTCAGAAGTCGTGGCGCCTTGTTCGGCTTTGTCGCAGCCAACAAACAAGAAAAGGGTCATAGCGATGGTGATTAGGGTCGTGTTTTTCATTCGAGTTCTCCGTTTAGTTATCGTTTTGAATGATGCTGTTGATGGCGCCGGTGCTGGCCAACGCTTCGATTCGCGCCAGTGCAGCCAAGAGCATGAGTTCTGCAAATTGTTCTTCGGCAGACACGAGTTCACGCCGGACCACAAGCAGGTCGGCCAGTGGCATCGCACCGGCCCTGTAGGTGGCGTTGGCGATTTCAGCGGCCTTTCGGGCCTCTGGGATGCCTTCGTTGCCAAAGGCTTCAAGGGTCGAATTCAAAAGGCGAACCTTCTGTTCAGCGACCTGGGTCTGGTGTTTCACGCGTTTTTCTAGGACTTGCGTCTGACCGAGTTGCGCCTGTTCGCGAGCGATACCCACTTGAATATCGCTGGCGCCGCGCCAGATGATGGGCAGGGTGATGGCCAGCGTGGCTCGAAGCAGGGTGCTGTGTTCTTCGATTCCGCCCTCGGCCCCGAGGCTGAGTTCGGGAACCTTGGCGTTTGCGGCGAGGTCCTGACTGGCTTTGGCCTCGGCGATTTTCGCTTTTGCCACGACGACATCCGCACGGTCATGGTCCGCGGGCATCCTGCCCGTATTCGCCAAGATCTTAAGGTCACCTTCGACAGCCAATTCAACACCGGCATCTAAGCCAATCAGCCATCGCAAGAGCCCCACAGCGTCAAGCCGTGCGGCCTCGAATCGAGCAATGTCGGCCTGAGCCCGATGTCGGGAGAGGACCGCGAGTGAGGATTCAAGGGCGCCGGAATCTCCGGCGGCTTTTCGCGCGGCGGCCACGGTTTCGATTTCGGTGATAAGTTTTAGGTTATCCGTCGCGATTTCCACTCGATATTGCCAGTAAAGCGTGTTCGCAAAGGCCTGTGCGGTCGCCACGACGGCCACCTGTTCCTGATGGTCGCGTTCCGTCCGGGCGACCTGCTCAGCGGCAGAGGCCACGCCAGTTTGACTGTCTAGGGTCGCTCCAAAAACGATGGGCATCTCCAGCCCGATCATGACGTCGAGGCTGGTGTCGTTGCCAAAACGAGGTCCGCTCGAGACCGACAAGGTCGGGTTGGAACGCCAATCGTCAGAAGCATCGACTTGAGCCTGAGCCACGACGATATTCGCCTGCGCTTCGGAGAGTTCCGGGGCGTTGGCCTTGGCCATTCGAAGCGCCTCGTCGAACTGGATTTTCGTCTGGGCCGATGCGAGCGAAGGCAAAATAAACCAGACCGCGCCAAGGCAGATCAGTGCCCGCGCTTTTATAAATAGATTTTTCATTTCCAAGCCCCGCCGTGGTCGCAAAACGACCGCAGCGACCTGTGATTAGGTTACTAATGCGTGCTCACGGAGGCTCTGATTACGCCTGAAAAAGGGCGCAAAAGTGCCTTGAATGACTCGCTTAGCTCTTGGGCGGTATGAAGATGTCGTGGAGCTCGCCCACAGCAGGCAAGAGCGCTGAGGTCGACTCGCGTTCAGCCGCAATACGGGCTGGTTTCGTGGTCAATAGCGATGGCACAAGGGCCACCATGAAGGATGCCTTGCAATTGCAATCTTTGCACGCATCCGAGCAAGGCTCGGCTTGCTGCGATGCCTGTTCGTCTTGCTCGCTGTCACAAGGGCATGACGTGGAGCAATCACCGTCTAAAAGCGCCAAGGCCTCAAGACTACCGTGCGGCCCAATGACCAATCCCCACAAGAGCAGGAATTGGAAGAAGTAGCGGACGGTCGGCTTTTTTAGAAGGCGGCGATTCATCCGTGGAGCCTAACATTGTCCCGGTCGTCCAAGCAACGTTGAGGGCGTGACCGCGTTTGCTTGAGGGGTGGTGGTGGGGCAGGATACGACTAAATTGTCTAGAAATGGAGATTCAATGCGTTACTTGCTTCTGGCGTTGCTGCTTGTCGGTTGTTCCGACGACACCGCCAAAAAATCCTCGGCGTCCAATAATTTTACGACCCAAACCGATGCGGGGACTGACCAAGGTCAAGGTGACGCTAACGTAGTTATTCCGCCTGGATGCGGGGATGGCATGTTGGCGACGACCGAGGTGTGCGACGGTCAGGAGGTGCCATCAACATGTGGTGAACTCAACCGCGGAACCGGCGAGTTAAAATGTCTAGATACGTGTGTCTTTGATGTTTCAGGCTGCGAGATTGCCGCATCTTGTGGCGCACCGGCATGTCACGAAGGCGCCGTCATCACTTGCGATGCCAGCGGCGCGGTCGTTGAAACCGCCTGCGAGGATCGAACGGCTTGCAACGCAGGCACATGCATCGATGTCTGTGCTGCCGCCGAATTGGCGCAGGGCCATGAAGGCTGTTTTTTCATGGGCGCCCAATTTCGAAACTCACAGGGCGGGCCTGGTTCGGCATTCCTTGTCCAGAATGCCTCGCCGTTCATCGCCACCGTGGATTTTAAGAACGAAACCTCCGGCGAAACCCAGCAGGCCCGACTGCAATCGGGCGATCTCACCGTCTTTGAGATCGAAGAAGACCTTGCTGTTATCAGCATCTCGTCGGACACGCCGGTTAGCGCATATCAAGTCAACGCGCCGGGAAACATATCAAGCCAAGACTCGTCACTTTTGTTGCCCAAACATTTGTGGGGCACGAAGTCGTTTGTCTCAACGTGGGATGACAGTGGATTCATGGCGGTTTTATCGGACGTGGCCAACAGCGCGACGACGACAAGCCATGGTGGGAGCGCGATCCCCGCAAAAACCATGTGGTTCCTCGAGGAACCTGCTTTGGCCGGGACCGAAGTCACGACCACTGCGCCAGCCCTGGTCTTTGGCGGGGATGCCTGTACTCCGGTGATTACGGCCTACTGTGACCATTTGGAAAGTGTGATGTTCCCGTCGCAATTGCTGGGTGTTCACCACGTCGTCGGCCCTTATTTTGAAGGCGAAACGAACGTGCCGCAGGGCATTCAGATTGTGGGGTCCGTCGACGGCACGTCTGTCGAGGTTGAGGGAGATTCGCCGCAGACGTTTACGCTCGCGGCAGGGGAGGCCAAAACGCTCGAATACGAAGACGGCATCACAGGCGTCGAGATTACCGCCTCCGCGCCTGTTCAGGTGACCCAGTTTATTGGTGCAGGCCGGTCGCCCTCGATGACTGTGATACCCGCGGAAACCCTGTGGCGCACCGAGTACGACGCGATTGGACTGCCAGACGCCACCGGGACCTTCCAGATTATCGCACCCGCAAATGCTGATGTGACCGTGAACGGCATTGCGCTGACTGCGTTTGAGCCTGTCGATGCGAATTACAAGATCGCGCAGGTGGAGATTCCCGAAATGGTTCAGGCCAAGATTATCGCTTCAGAACCGGTGCAGGTGGTGGTCTATGGATTCGAATCGTACGCGTCGTACATGCACCTAGCGGGTTTGAAGGTGCGTTAACCTTGAAGCAATGGCCCTTTGAGGCTCACAGAATCACGGTGCATTCGCCCTGTCTGCAGATGAGGCCGGTGCAGCACTGATCGTTCGAGGTGCAGGAGTCGGCACAGGTGCCGTCGGTGCACGCTTGATTTGCGCAGTCACGACACGAGTCGCAGACCTTGGGGTCGCCAGGAACACCCGGAACTTCGCAGTCCTCGCCGGCGTCCAAAATTGCCTCGTCGTAAACGATACCAAGATCGCCTGCCACAGCGATGCGGCGTGCGAAAACTGCGCCCCGAATCACCGTCGCTGCAGCCAAGACCAGCTCGGCTTGTGGGGCGTAGAGATTTGCGTTCAGGTCCACGCTCGAAGAAATCGCTACGGTGCCGGTTCCGCCAATATAGATGCGGGTGGCTGCGGGCCGGTCTGGGTCGCCGATGACGACGTCGCTTGCCGCGGTGAAGTTGCCCGCCACGAACAAATCGAGCTGTGATCCTGCGGGCACATTGATCGTCAATTTACCGCTGATCGAAAGGTCTCCACCGACGAAGAGCGCCACTCGGCCATTGATATTCAGCGTGACTTCATTGGCTCCGTCGATGCCGCTCAGATAGAGGCGACCGCAAGGCACGTCGAGCGTGACAGGAGAGGTGATATTTCTTAACGCCTCGGAATCGAAACCGGTTTCGGCGTTGTCGTTGGCGGTCGCCATCGAGGTCACGATTTCGCCGATGGGCAGGATCAGCTCCGGTGAGCAGTCGCAGGGCTCTGGAATATCGATGGGTCCCCGAACCTGGGTTGCGCTTAGAGTGCCGACAACGGTCTGCGTTCCCGCAGCCGGTTGATGCAACTCGTTGCCCACAGTGACGTCGCCCGGGACCACGAGATTACCTTCGAGGTCCAGGTCTCGGCCGACACTAAGTGCTCCGGAAGAAACGCTTCCTCCTGAACGCAGGTCGCCGGTAACGTTGACGGTGTTGCCAGTGGTCATGCCGCCATCGCCCGAAGCCCACAGGGAACCACCGATGTCGACGGGGGCCGCTGCGTCGAATTTTCCATTGGTTCCCACCGACGCCGATTGTCCAGAAGTGCCCCCATTCGAGTCGATCGACGATGTGGTGAGCGTGCCCGCCGTGACCAAGCCCTCACAGCTGCACAGCGCGAAGCGGAAATTTACGGCGGCAATTTCACCGGTGCATAATTCCTGAGCTGTTCCAGGATTCAGGACCGGTGGGCCATCGCCTTGGCAGTAGTTTGCGCGAGTATCTGCGTCTGGATCCAAGCCCGTGTCGCCCACAGTTCCAGCGTCTACCGTGCCTGTGGTGTTCCCCGAATCTTGAGCGTTGTTCGAGCCCGTGGTGCTGTTATTCGACGTGTTGTTCGAGCCTTCCGAAGTCTCGTCGTCGCATGAACTGCAGCCGGCCAAAACCACCACGACCATTATCCAAAGTTTGCGCATTATTTTCTCCGTGATGGTGTTTTGTCCCATCGGGCTTCAGGGATGAGCACCTGTGCAAGTGTTATGCATGCCCAATTAGGATGGTTTCGAGTTTTGTTCGTGCTCGGAAGTAATCAATAGATACCACATGGCCGCCTCAAATCGAACAACCGTTGGCGTCAAAATTGCGTCGTTGCTAGTCGGTCGTGAGGGGAGGTCCTCCCTTAGAGTCGGAAATAGTCTTTGAGGTCGCCAAGTCGACGTACTCCGCCTCGGTGTCGTTCGCGAAGTCTGCGATTCGGTAGGTCATTCGCGAGGGCTGGCGGCCTTGCTGAAAGTGGGCGACCAACACGCCGTCTTTGATGACGGGGTCGGTGATGCCATCCCAGTCGGCAATCGTGTAGCGGGTGATGCGCATTTGGTCGACATGGTAGCGCAGTTTTTCGAGTCCCCAATCGCCGTCCGTGTATTCCGTTTTGTACGCTGCGCTGTCTTTGATGAGCTGTCGTCCCGAGCTCAACGGATAGTTGGCGAAGGCGTAAGCCAGCTGATTTGCGGCCTCTGGCGATGCTGCTTCAGGGTGTTTGGCAAGCAGGCTCGCCCAGTCTTTAAAGCGCTCGATTTTTTGGTCGCTGTTCCGCCAAACGAAGGCCGATGCGCCCGCCGCGGGTTTTGCCGCCAGGTAAACGTCGCCCGCTGGAAGTTTGGCGTGGGCGTAACCTTCTGCCAACGCCCCAAATATCGCGATGGTGCGGTCGTTCAGGCCTTTGCGTGGCTGCTCGGTGGTTTCGAGTTCAGTGATTTTTGGGGTCCAGTCGTTCGATGCAAAATCGACTTCGTTGCGAAAAACCTGAACACCATGGTCGGGCCCGATCATGCGTCCCGAGAAGTAAATCAGCCTGTCGCCATCGAGTTTTACGTCGTGGAGAGTTTCGACATTTGGTCCGCTCGGACGCACCAAAATATTACCCTGCTCGCGGTCAAAAAAGTCGGCCGGTTCAAACGCCTTTGTCCACCAGGCTTGATAGCCGGCGAGCCGCGGAAAGACCTCTTGGCTAATTCCGGGGTGAAATCGGTGGATGATCTGGGCTAACGCGCCAAGGTGTTCGGTACGCTTGTGCAGATTTGGCGCGGCCTCTCGCATTTCACTTAGACTTTTCAGGCAGGGGCCGTCTTCTTGAAACTGAATGCAGATGCCGTCTTCGTGGTACCAATTGGCCTTAAGCGTAATCGGGTCTTTAATCGTGCTCACTGGGGCGCCTTTTTCTGTGGCAGTAGAAGGGACTTGCACAGCAGTCTGGCTCGGCCCACTCTGAGAATTCGTGCAGCCTGCAACCCAAATGAGCGCAGCGATAATTTT
Organism: uncultured Bradymonadales bacterium; assembly: GCA_964394615.1. GTDB lineage: Bacteria > Myxococcota_A > Bradymonadia > Bradymonadales > Bradymonadaceae > JBFFMO01. The sequence goes on from CAYMYJ010000017.1 coordinate 115,571, forward strand.
TGAAATGTGTGCCATGCGGCCTCGCAGCGGATGATTTTCTCTAACGCATATAAGTCCAAAAAGACCTGCCGGCTATCTGGCCAAGATCTCTTTAGAGTTAAACAAAGCTCGGAAACAGGAACGGATCTGAAATCTACACCGACTCTTGCCCGCAAGGGGTTTTCGTCACTTCAATTGATCTCACTTCTGGGTCAATTGGGCATCGTTTTCCTTCTCGCCTACGCGTTTTCTCAACCTCCAGGTCCGCCGATTTGGGCCGCCTGTGGCGCAGCGGTCTACGATTATGACATGACCCCGAAGGTCGTGGCCCTTATTGTATTTGGTCTTAGCGGCATGGGTTTGACTGCATGGGTTTACCAAAAGGCTGAACACTGGATGCCCAGAATCGGTATGTGGTTTTTGGGGACGATGTTGATTTGTGCGGCGGTGTTGGTGCCGCCCGCGAAGACCGTCGTCACACCCGAGCACGAGTGTGATCTTTCAGATGTCAGATTCTAAAAAGATCTAAAATTTCTGATGAATACGGTACTTGTCAGCGGTGCTCGGAGACGTCTGAGGTTCCTCAGGTTGCTTGTGTTTTAAGTCTTTAATTTCAATGGCCTAGGAAGATTCATGGTGAGGACGATTTTGATTACCGGCGCAACCGACGGCATTGGTGAGCTGACCGCTAAAATGCTCGCCGCCAAAGGCCACAAGGTTCTGCTGCATGGACGCAACGCCGCGAAGCTGGCAGGAGTGGCGGCGGAAATTGGCGGCGATACCGAAAGCTATATCGCGGATTTGTCCGATATGAACCAGGTCGAGGCGATGGCCGCGCAGGTTTTGGAGAAGCACACCCGGCTGGATGTTTTGATCAATAACGCAGGGGTCCTCAAAGCCCCGAATACGTGCACAGCAGCTGGGCTGGACCTTCGTTTTGTCGTCAATACGTTGGCCCCTTATGTGCTGACCAAGCTGCTTTTGCCTATCATTCCAAAGTCGGGTCGCGTCGTGAACGTATCGTCGGCTGCGCAGGCGCCGGTGGACGTGCTGGCGATGGCTGGTCCGGGCGAAATGAATGACATGGCGGCTTATTCGCAGAGCAAGTTGGCTATGAATATTTGGTCGAGAGAACTTGCAAAAGAATTGCCCGAGGGGCCTGTGGTCGTCGCGGTGAATCCGGGGTCGTTATTGGCGTCGAAGATGGTCAAAGAAGGATTTGGAGTGGCGGGGAACGACCTGAAAATCGGCGCGGATATCCTGTGCGCAGCCGCGCTTGATGATTCTTTTGCCGATGCCACCGGAAAGTATTTTGATAATGACTCAGGTCGCTTTAAGGACCCTAATCCTGCGGCTTTGGACCCAAAACACGCTCAAGAGGTGATGCAGAAAATCAACGAGCTTGTTGCGGCTTTTGGCTAGCGACAAAAGGCCCGACACTCAGTCGTGAGGTCCGATCCAAAAACCCGAATCGCGCCAGACCTCCGTCAAATCTTCACCATGTGGACTGCTGCGGGATTTGCCGCCGCATCGGCAATCGTATGTTCGGCGCGAAATCAAGCGTTGCGTCGCGGCTATATTACTGAGCCAATGGCGAAATAGCGGTTTTCGGACTATTGACCTGACGGCCGCTCAACTGTTCGGCATGTGCACATGTCTTGAGGCGTCCTACATCCGGTGCATTTGGTGTTGCTGAACAAACCTGGGCAGGTGCAGGCGAGTTCTTCAGCGTTTTTGCATCCCTTGACGTTGAAAATCTCGTAGGCGTTTGCCCATTCGTAGTCAGCGCCATGGTTCTTTTTCCAAACCGCCACGCGCGCAGGGTCCGAAGCGATTTCTGCCGGTGGAACTTGCGGATATGCTGCTGCATATCGCTTGGCATACGACTCTCCGCTCGCCGGAGTGACTTGAATTTTATCCTCTGGACAACTGTGTTTTTCCGAGAAAGTAATTAGGGCTTCTTTCTCTCGGCTGCAGCTGCATGTCAGCGAAGTCAGGAGCGCGAAAATGAGGATGCTCCGGAACGTTATGTGTTCGCTTTCTTTCATCGTTATTCTCTTCAGGTTAGGAGTCGAGCGAATCTGAGCGAGGTGCCGGGCACTTCGTCGTAAACCCATGCTTCGTCTGGAGCGGTGTTGGGCGCGAGCATCATACCAGCACGGTTGGCAGCGACGGGGGTCCCTTTTTCATCGACGACCACCACGGGGGCAGGGTCGCGGTCGAGCAAGTAGGCCAAGACTCGGCGGATCTCGGCCTCTTTTTCATCGTCGCCGACCGGCGAGCCAGCGCGGTTCTGATGCAACCATTGATCAAGGAGCCAGTTGAAGTCGTTGGCGATTTGCCGGATTTCCAACGGGCCGGCGCCCACGATGCAGCGTGCCTGTAGGTTTCCTGAACGCACATTCTGGGTTGTACGTCGGAGGTCTTCGATGGGGAGTTCCAGCCGCAAGCGCAAACGCCGATACACCATGATACCCAACGCCAATGTCAGCGCGCCGAGCATCGCGGCCGCCCACGCACCTGTTTGACCAAGCCGTTTGGCTTTTGCATCTGCCAGGCGCATCGAATCGCGGTTGACCTGCCCCAATTTGCGGAGCGCCGTCACGGTGGTTTGGAGTGCTGTAGGGTCGCCGCCAAACGCCGCCGTTCGGTGTTCTTCGATGGTCACCAGCAACGGCCCTTCGGGCTGCTCGGTCACGTTGGCCTTGGCCCGCTTCAAGGCGTTCTCGAAGCCCTCCGGCACCGGACCGGTGGGGGGGCTCATCGCCAAGATGGAGGCCATTTCTTCTACAGCCTCGCTGCTGACGACGTTCTCTTGAATGATGTGCTCGATCGCCGGCCCCATGCGGGTTAACAACCCAATCGCGAGGATCGAGAGCAAAATCTGCAGCACGAGGATGGCGCCGATACCCAGGCTGACTTCACGTCGTAAACGCATTAGACGCGCTCCGTGAGACGACGGACATCGGTTTCACTGCCGATAAGCATCAAAATATCCCCACGTTTGAGCGGCAGATGCGGGTTAGGAATTTCGGCCTCCATCCCTGCTTCGGTTTCGTGTCGCACGGTGGATACGATGACCTTAAATTGTTTGGGGAGTCCGAGCTCGGCGAGGGTGCGGCCCCAGAATGACTCGGGCGCGTTGATCTCGGTCAGCACTAGATTTCCGCCAAGTGGCATCACGTTCACCACGTTCCGCCACGCCAATCGAATCGCCAATCGCTCGCCGTAATTTTGTTCGGGATTGATCACTTCGTGGGCACCCACCAAACGCAGAATTCGAGCGTGGAGTTCATCTGTGGCGCGCGCAATGATATGCGGGGCGCCGAGTTGCTTGAGCAACGCTGTCACGATGATACTGCCTTCTCGATTATCGCCGCCGATGGCGCAAACGCAGGTGTCTCGTCGTGAAGGCGCAAGTGTGGCCAGCGCTGCCTCGTCCATCGCATCCATGATAACTGCATCCGCAACATGAGGTGCGATTTCATGGATATGCACAGGATTGGTATCGACCGCCAAGACTTCGCTGCCGTGCTGGCCAAGGGCGCGCGCTAAGGACATTCCAAATTGCCCAAGGCCGATGACGAGTGTTTGTTTTGACATAATGCCTCCTAATATTATCCGATCGGAACCGATTCTTCTGGGTATCCACGAACGTCATCGCGTGTGTTCGAGGCAAGGAAAACAAAGAGGGTGAGTGGGCCCACTCGACCTGCAAACATGCACATCATGATGATCAATTTGCCCACTTCATCAAGGGCAGCCGTGCCGCCCGTCGAAAGTCCGACCGTCGCAAGGGCGCTTACGACCTCGAAAAGCGCGACGTCCAATTCCAGTTGTTGGGTGAGCTGAATCGCCACTAACGCGACACACGAACCCAGCACACCTAGTGTGGCGACAACGGTCGCTCGCATGACCGTCGTGATTGGGATTTCACGTTTGAAAGCCTCGACCCGGTCGCTTCCGCGCACAACGGCCACGATCGCCAGCAACAACACGGCAATGGTCGTCGTTTTGACGCCGCCTGCGGTCGAACCCGGACTGCCGCCAACATACATGGCCAATACCATCACCGTCCAAGTCGCGGGATGAATCTGAGCGAGGTCGATCGAGTTGAAGCCCGCGGTGCGCAAGGTGACGGATTGAAAGAGGCCATTGAAGATTTTATCGATCCACATCATTCCGGCCAGCGTGCCATTCCATTCGATCGCGGTAATCAAGATCGCAGGAACGACGATGAAGGCGGCCGTGGTCCAGAGCACCAAGCGTGCATGAAGGGTGCGCGTGGAAGGGTCTTTCCAGCCCACGACTGCGGCAATAACGGCCGGCCCCATGCTGCCGATGATGATCGTCAAGCCAACGACACTCAGAACAAATGGGTTGTTGGCATACGACACGAGGCTGTCACTTTGCAGTGCAAATCCCGCGTTGCAAAATGCCGAAATCGCCGTGAACACCGCTCGCCAAGCGGCTTGGCCCACGGTGTCTCCACGTACAAGGAATGCGGCGAACAAGAGCAGTGCAGCGGTGGCTTCGGTGATCAATGTGACGGTTAAAACGCCTCGAATCGCAAGCGTCAGGCCCGCGCGGCTGGTCGCTCCCACGATGTCGACAGCGGCGCGTTCGTGCGAGAGCGACATGCGTTTGCCCAGCAGAACGATGGCTGCCGCCGAAAAAACCATGATTCCGAGGCCTCCAACTTGGATCAATACAAGGACGGCCAATTGGCCGAACGCACCGAATGTCGTTGGAGTGTCGACCACGCTCAGCCCAGTCACGCACGTTGCGCTGACCGCAGTAAATGCGGCGTCCAACCAAGGAAGTGCTTGGCTATTTGCCGACGAGACCGGCAGGGCGAGCATTAAGGTTCCAAGGGTGCAGATCGCGATGAACGAGAGCACCAAGACCCGTGAAGGATGGACGAGGATCGCGTCCACGAGTCCGGGTTCACTTGGCGCTCCGGTGGGCGTAATCCAACGAATGGCCGAACGCCGCGCCACAATTCCGAACATGACCAGCGGCGAGATCAGTCCGATCGGCGTGATGTAAAGCGAGTAGCCAAGGACCGAACTCAGCGCCGAGACCGCTGGCAGAAGCCCTAGAATCGTGGCCACCGACAGCATCCATCGCTCCCATCCGTGGTGGAAACTGTGTCGCCTGGCAGCGAGCCCCAGCGGGACAGCGTACGCGACGGCTAGGGAAAGCGATTCCCAGGCCGTAGGTTCAAGTCTTAAAAACCATTCATCGAGCCCGAAGAGTGCGGCCACACCACTGGCAATCAGAAGTTCTTGGTCGGGATGGTGGGTGCGTTCTTCCGCCGCCAATTTCCGAAGTCTCTCGGATGGCCACGTGAATGCAAGGAATCCGACGACGCCGAGCAAGACCACGAGGCCTCGTCCCGGATTGCTTGGGTGCTCAGCGATGGTGCTGGCCGCCCAAAACAGGAATGCAAAGGTCGCAGCGATTCGTAGGGACGTGTTCCCAACCCGGTGGCGTAGGCCCGCAAAGGCCAATACCAACGACGTCAGTGCAATCGGGAGCCAGAACATCGGAGAAATCGCCGAAAAGACCTTCAGCGGTGCGCCAGCAACGGTAGCGGGTGCCAACACTAGGAAAAGAGCCCGTATGCTCCTCGTGCGAACACATCCCCTGGTTTTGGTGGTTTGATCGTTAGCGCGCAAGCCGCACCTCCTGACGCGGTTCGTACTTTGCACGTCATTCGCGCGGAAACTACTCTTGGTGATTAGGTCGGTCAACCCATCGGCGCTTACGATAACTTCATCAACACCAAGCCAGAAAGAATCAGTGATGCTGCGACGATTCTCATCGCGTTGACCGGTTCTGCCAGCCACACGATGCCGACGATGAAGGCGCCGACCGCGCCGATGCCCGTCCAAATAGTGTACGCCGTACCCAGTGGAATGGTCCGCATGGCGATGGCCAATAATCCGAAGCTTCCCAGCATGCCTGCCAACGTAATCAGTGAGGGCATCAGCCGGCTGAAACCGTCCGATTGTTTCATCGAATAGGCCCAGACTATTTCAAGAATTCCCGCAATAAATAAGTAGATCCAGGCCACTGGCCCTCCGCTTCATCCGGTCAGGTCGTCCTGGTGTTTATTGAATCAAGAGAGGTCGTCCTCTCTGCCCCTTGAGGCTACACCAGCCGACAAACTAACGAAATGATGCGTGCCCACCACAGCCCGGAATCCTATTTCGGGACGACGAACTCGAAGCTGCACGTGCCTTTGCGGTCCGTGGCGATCGAAATTTTATTTGGAGCCCCGCCCAGCGCTCGTGAAAGGAAGTCAACCTCGAGTCGACATGGTGCGCGGCTGGCGTCGGCTGCAGTCCGGAAGGGGCAGTTGCACTCACGCACCGATACAAGTTCTGAGCCGTCTGCGCAGCTTTGTCGTTCGATCGTCGGCATGAAATGGTGAGCCGATAAAGACGCTTCAACAGCGTTAAGCCGTTCCTCTAGGGTCGAGGTTTCATCAATGATCTCAAGTAAATCCGCCATTCGATCGGCCCAAAGCTCCTCAAAAAATCCAGTGACGAACGCCTCGCCGTCGTGTTGCTTCAGATAGCGCAAGAGTCGGGTCAGCAGTGCGCTATCCGAAGATGGAAAGAGCGTTGCCCCGTGTTCCGTCAGTGCGAATGTCGCAGCAGGACGGCCGCGGCCCTCAATTTCGGCATCAACGCGTGCGACGATATTATCGCGCTCCATGCGAAGGATATGTGCACGGGCTGCCGTTTTTGAAAGGCCAACTGACTCTACGACTTCATCGATCGTTACGTCGCCGCGACGTCGGATTTCCTCTAAAATAGAGGTTCTGGAATCGTTTTGCGACGGTTCAGTCATAGGGCACTCGTGTTGTCCGGCGAGATGTAGCGAGAGAAAGCAAACGCGATCCTGGACGCGGCGTCTTTGACTTCCTCGGCCGCGTCGGGCTCGAAGATATCGTCGACCACGGTTCCGAACAACGACAACCACCGCTCGTAATGGCTTAGGCTCACTTCGTCCATGGCCCGATGCAGAGTTGGAGGGGCGCCACGCGGCGACATCGTAAAGGTTCCCTCTGATCGAAGCACGGCACGCCAGAACAGCACCATGCGCTCCATGTGTTGAGGCCAAGCCTCGATGCGCGCGTTGAAAACCGGGCCAAGAATCTGGTCATCGCGCACGCTGGCGTAAAAACCGTGAACCATCGCTTCGATCTGTTCGATCGAGAAACGCTCGCGGCGTCGGTCTACAGCCGGGGTTGTCGTTTGGCTCATGTGGGACTCCTTAAAGTAGCCAGGTGGAACGTTCACGTTCCTGCTTGCAAAACCTAGCAGCGTTATTATAAACCATACAAGTAGTTTTTAATGCTTACACACGACTGAGGTCTTCAAATGAACGAAAAAAACATGAGTCTTGGTGAAATCGCAGCAACAGGTCCGAGCGCCCGCGGAGTGCTGCTCAGCCACCAGTTGGATTTTTGCTGTAAAGGCAAACGCACCCTTGCAGCTGCATGTGAAAAAGCAGGCCTAAACACCGAGGACATCGCGGTCGAGTTGCAAAAGGCGATGCAGGGACCGTCGGACCAACGGGATTGGTCAGAAGCTCCGTTGAACGAAATCGTCGATTTCATCGTCGAGACTTATCATCGTCCGCTGGCGATTCAGCTCGACAGCGTGATTACCGCGGCTGAGCGAGTCGAGCGTGTGCACGGCGCCAAGCCGTCATGCCCCAATGGGCTCGCCGAGCACCTGCGCGGCATGCGCATGGATATGGTCAGTCATATGGCCAAAGAAGAGCAGGTTCTGTTTCCGGCGATTGTCGCTGGAAACCGAGGCACGCTCTTGAGCGCCCCAGTTAGCTTAATGATGCAGGAACACGAGGGTCATGGCGAAACGCTGGAGGCCAATCGGAAGTTCGCGACCGATTTTGTGCCACCTCCCGAAGCATGTGCGACTTGGCGCGCGCTTTATGAGCAGCTTGAGAAGATGGAGGCCGATCTGATGGACCATATCCATTTGGAGAATCACGTCCTGTTCCCACGGGCGTTGCAGGCTTGAATCCGGCTGGTGTTCATGGAAAGCTGCCCGTTCGGAATCCTATAACGCAAGGAAATCTATGAGCTCTCTCGTCTCACCCGACAACGGTACAGTCTTCGATTTTGACCGCTTAGGAAACGAACTTCGTGCCGAAGATGCTTATGAACGAACGGGGCAGATGGCCCGTACGCTGGTTCACACGCTGGACCTGCGGATTGTGGTGATCGCGCTGCGAGCGGGGAAAACCATTTCGGAGCACGATGCCAATGTCACGGCGTCAGTTCACGCCTTGAGTGGGCACCTTAGTTTGAAGCTGCCTGACCAGGTTGTGGATCTAAAGACTGGGCAATTATTGGCGCTCGGGGCGGGCCTTAAACACGATGTCAGCGCCGTGGAAGACAGTGTCTTTGTGCTGACCTTGGGTTGGCAGTCGAAATCTTAATCTCCGATAAAAACGGCTTACACCTCAATAGAATTTGAAGGTGTTCCAGGTCCGCTGATTCACCTCAAAGAGCAAGGCCTCTTGCTCGATGGGGGCGGCCGAAAACGAGAACCAAAGATGGCCGCCATGCGTGATGTAGAAGGCAACCAATGTCTTCTGGGTGCCATCTTCCGTCGTCACTCGCCAGCGCTGGTAGAGGCCATTATGGCCATCCACTTCAATCGCCTGCTGCTGCAGCATCGTTCCACCATTATTATTCGTGAAGGCTTTGTTCATGACGTCGACGTTGCCCGCGAATGCCTGGGCACCGTTGCGCATATGCTGAAGTCGGTAGTTTGAGTCGCTTTGGGTGTCGTAGTAGCTCACGACCTCGGTCAGGGATTCTTCGTAAAAGTCTGGAGGAATGGAACTGTGGAGCGTCCAGCCCTGCGGAGGAACAAAGGACACGCCTTTGCCTGTGTCGTAGCGCTCGGCGGCCTTGGAGTCGTTGTGGACGACCCCACGCATCATGTCGGAGATGCCCGGGTCGCGTTCTTGGACGTTCGTTGTCAGCGTCAATGACCCGTTCCCAGCAAACTCGGGAGTTTGGGTGCGGCCTGTGACATGTTTGAGTTGTGCGCGAGTCCACTCAATGGCTTCGTCGGCATGCACCACCTGGTCGCCGTCATCCGCCCAGCCACGCATTGCGCCGAGCAACAAGTAGCTGAATGCTGGGCGTTCTGAGTCGGGCAGTGCACCCGCGAATTCATTCGAGCGAGCCGCTGAGAGCACGGTCACACCGGCCGGGACCATCGGATTATTTACTGGAATCACGGGCTGGCTGCCTCTGGCGAGCAGGGCGCCGCTGGAGTCTTGCCCGCTAAAACAGGCGTCGACCACCAAGACGATGTTCGAAGCGAGGCCCTTTTTGAGGTTGGCCACGACGTCTGCCTGCCGCGCACTGCGTGATTGCAGTGAATCGACCGTCTGCTGAGCGTCCATGCCCACAAGCATTCCTTCGCCTTGTACCGACGGAGCGCCGTGTCCTACAAAAACGAACCAGATCCGCCCACCTTGACCGACTTCGGCGGCTGCCTTGTCGGCAAAACGCAGGATTTCCTCTTGCGAGGCCTTCCGGTCGTAAAGCGTGTAGACGGATTTTATCCCCAGATTGCCTTCCAAAAACCGACGCCAATCTTCGGCATTTTTCACGGCGCCGGGGACGTCGGGCAGGAAGGCGTAGTCCTCGATCGCCACAATGAGCGCCACATCTTTGCCACCGTCTTTTTTAATCGGAGTGGTCGCGGAGACGTCCGGCCACGCCCTGAGGCTGGTCGCGCGTTCGGATTCTGCGTGCCCAGATGATTGGTGTTTCAGGCCGGGGCCGCAACCCACGAAAATACCTGCAAAGATGACTAATATGAGCCAGCGCATGTCCTACTCCGTTCTGTGTTTTGACGCGCGTAAGACGGAAGTTGGCGCCAGATATTCAATTTTCGATTTGGTGATGCGCTGAGACTCGGTCCGCGGGCATCTTGCCCGCTGTGATGCGGATGCGAATCGCAAATCGCAATGCAGGTCATAGGGAGGCTGTCGTTTTGATGCATAAAACTGGTGTTTCAGTCAGTTCACCAT
>CAYMYJ010000018.1:0-61088 GCA_964394615.1 uncultured Bradymonadales bacterium
TTCACCCTAAAACCGGCATGTCCAAGTTTCCCCGTTTTTCAGAGAGCGTTAACATTACGGCTATGGCATGACCGCGACGCTGAAATTGCTCTTCAAACTGAGGTGTGGGGGCATTTTGCGGACCAAAGATTTCATAGGGATGAAACCCCCAATCGTGGAAGTCGGCTTAAGGCATCATTTTCGTTCGTCGTTTTGATGTTGGCAAAACTTGAACGCGACTTGATCATAGAAGTTGAGATCGAAAACAGAAGCCGTGACCAACAATATGAAATGAATGAGGAAGGTAACTATCGAAAATCACAAGTCAAACTCTTCATTCTGGGACAAGATGGACGATTCCGCACATGCTGAACAACTATTAGCATTAGGAAAACGATTAGTTGAACAGTTGGGATTAGACGATTCTGTTGATACGCTCGGACGATGGATGGCGCATTACGTTGCTAGTCTCATCATTGCTGCGGAGAATTCAGACAATCAAGATGATGAAGCACGTCGTAAGTGTTTTAATGCCATCTTGGCATTATGGAAACATCAGACGGAATTACCTAATGGCAAACGTCCTTTTGAAGAAATTGAAAGGGTGGTTCAAACGATAGAAAGTCTTGATCTACAAAAAGGTAAACTTCGATATTACGTTGAATCCAGAAACTCAATTGTCGAATTGGCAATGACAAATGAACAAGAAGTCTGGTTAGAGGTGGTAGATAACATCGATGAAGCCGCCAAAGTACTTATTGGGTATTGTTTGTCTAAGGCGGTTTCCTTGACTTTGGATTCCTCAAAAGAATGGATGCGGCTTGCAGACGGACTCGCCGCTCCTAGCGTTGCCGAGATAGTTGTTGGTTTCCTATCAGAATCTGACGTTTATCAAAGTCCCAATCAGTCTGATATCGTCCGTGATCGGTTGAACGATCGACTAGAGCGATTACATCGATTCATTGAGTTATCGGAATCTTTGGCCGCCAGCATTGAAGCAGAACTTAGCGATTTGCCATTATCAAACGAGGACGATGAAGTGTGATTGTTTGATAAGCAAACTTATGTACCGTCTTTTTTGTGCCAGATTATTATTAAAGAAAAACCTAGGCGATTCTAAGTATTGCCGTTTCTATCAGCCGCGAACGACAACATCACGGCTGGCGTTCGAATAAATCACCTTGAAGCCGCGGAAGCGCGGCAGTTGTTGACGATCGGGCACACCAACGCGGCGGGCAGCCCCATCCAGCGGCGTTAGGATGACCTTATGGCTCGTTGGGCGGACTTCGCAAAGGTAGGTTCCGTCGCGGTGTTTCCAGGTGCGCGGAAAATCGTCGCGCAGCGTCTGAAGTTCCCAGTCTGGGACGCCTGAAAGCGCCGCGATATCGGGTGCGACGTCTTGGCCTTCTAGCAACGACAGGTCTTCGGTGCGCTCGACTCCGACTTCATTTAATCGTGCAGCCAACCAGGTCGCTTCATCAGGGACGGGCTTCGATTTTAGTTCGTCCAAATCCCAATTTACGGTGTCGTCCATCGGGCGCCACATCGAAAGAATTCGCCATAAATGAAAGGCATCAGCGATGCGCTCGCGAGCGTCTGTGCGCTTCATCAATCGACCTTCGATGATGAGCTTGGCCGCGGCATCACAGAGCTCTTTGTCGCGCAGGGTTTTCTCGCCTTCCTCCAGCACAATACCGGCGAGTTCGCGGCGAACGGTTGCTGTGACCTTTCCGTGGGTGACACGGATATCAGCAACCTCCAGGGTTCCAAAGCCCAGCTCAGCCAGAACTTGCGGTCGGCAGGGCAGCAGCATGCGACCCACGCCATTCACGCCATTGCCGGTATCGTCGCCGATCCAGAATTGGTCCAGCACAGCACCTGCGACGGGAAGGTCCTTAATGTTGCGGCGCTCGTGATTATGCGGCTCCCACGGATACAAACGCAGCTCGACCTCCCCATTGCTCCATGGCTCGCCGCTTCCAAATGCACGCTTGCCCTTGGCCCGGTCACGCAACAAATACGCGGCTTCGGGCACGCGCTTCAAGATGTGTTTGGCGAGCTCGTCGGTGGCTCCTGGTGCCTCAAAATCGCCGAATGGGTCGAGGCGTTTGCAGCCTAGCAGGCCGCGTAATCGAGTTGCTGCCAGTCTCGCTTCTTTAAGCGTCGAGGCGTTGAGCCTGTGTCGATTCGCATCACCGTGTCGCAGGGCGATTAACGCCTCGTCGACTTCGTTTTCGCAGGCATCAAACAAATCGCGGCGTTGTGCGGCGACGGCCTCGGGTGCTGGCAAAAGTAGCGCGCCACGAGACTGCATTAACGCCACGACGTCAGCGACGGTGGCGCGAAGCCCTTCCGGTGGGTCGTGCAGGATGCGCGCTTCGAACACCGATACTGGCAATTCGCTAAGTCGCGCGCCGTATTCCGTCAGTTGTTGGGCGTTATCCACCAAGCCAGCGTCGCGCAGATGGCCGCAGGCACGTTCCAGACTGAATTCGGGTGGCGGAGTGACCCAAGGGCTACCGGCGAGCTCAGCGAGCGGTACACCGGCTCGCGTTGCGGCAAGGACGGCATCGTTGAGCTCAACCCGCTCGATTTCGGGGCGAGTGGTGGAAGCTGGCGACCAGCGCTCCTCCCAAAGGCGGTAACAGACGCCTGCGCTCACACGGCCCGCACGGCCGGCGCGCTGGTCCATCGACGCCCGCGAAATCGGCACCAACGCGAGCGCATTACGGCCGCCGCGATGGATTTGCATGCGCACCAGCCCGGAGTCGATGACGGCCCGAACATTCGGCAAAGTAAGCGAGGTTTCGGCGACGTTCGTGGCCAAAAAGACTTGCCGTGGCTCGCCGGGTGCACGGTCCCGAAGTGCACGTGTCATGCAGTCGGGGGACAACGAGCCATGCACTGGCACAAGCTCCGCCGCGCCAACTTGCAAGCGCAAAGCTTGCTCGCACTCGCCGATTTCACGTTTGCCAGGCAAGAAGACCAGTACGTCGCCGTCGGTCGCGTCCAGCGCGGTTTTGACGGCGCGAACAATCCGTTTGGCCAAGTCCTTTTGCGTCGGTTGACCGACTTCTCCGCGATAAGAAATGTCGACGGGGAAGGTACGACCGCCGGCGTGCAGAACCGTCGCGTCGATGCGCTGCGATAGTTCGGCCGCGTCGAGCGTCGCGCTGGTCAAAATAAGACGGTCCTCGTATTGGCGGCGCAACAACATCACCGCAAGGTCCACCTGCCAGCCGCGTTCGTGGAATTCGTCGACAATCACGTGGTCGTAAGGGAAGGGCTGGTCGTTGCCCAAAAGCTTCAGCGCGACGCCTGGTGTCACAAAATGGATATGCGTTTTGGGTCCTCGACGGTCGTCGAATCGCACGGTGTAACCGATGGATTCGCCCACCGACTCGCCGCGCTGTGCCGCAAGGAAGGTCGCCAGCGCGCGACACGCGACGCGCCGCGGTTCGATGACAAGCACCTGTGCCCCGTCGGCCGCCAGCCAGAGGGGCAGGCGAGTGGATTTGCCGGACCCCGTTGGCGCAGTGACGATTAGGGGCTTTGGCGCACGGACAGCGGCGCGGACTTGGTCTTCGATTTCGTCGATGGGTAGTTTCATTGGGGTAGGCAGTGCGCAGTGAGCGGTGAGCAGGTGTTGTTCCAACACTATGACATGTTTCGCACTGCCCTTGTGCAAAAGCCACAGGTCTTGACTAATGTCTGCGGATTTCTAGAATTCATGCTTGGATTCTAGAAGGAGATAAGGTGGCAATCAGTATCAAGAATGATGAGGCCGATTTGCTGGCTCGAGAGCTTGCGGAACTCACCGGCGAGTCGTTGACGCAGGCCATTCTTAATGCGCTGCGAGAAAGACTTGATAGACAGCGGATTCTGGCTGCGCGGGGTGACTTTTATGCCGAAATCCAACGCATACAAGCGGACTACCAGTCATCCCCATCGATGGATGACCGCTCCCCCGACGAGATCCTTGGCTACGACGAAGATGGAATGCCATGAGAGCGATCGATACATCGGTGCTCATCGCGATTTTGGAAAACGAAGACACCGCACCCAGTCTTTTGAAAGTTCTCGAATCGGAGTCATCAACCATAATGTCGGCGGCCTCCTATGTTGAAGCTGGAATCGTGGCGAGTTCGCGTCATGGCGACTCTGGGCGTCGTGCGTTGAAACGCCTTGTCCAAGTGCTGAATATCGACGTCGTAGCGTGCGATCAGGCTCAGTCCGAACTTGCCATCGATGCCTATCAAAAATTTGGCAAGGGCAGGCATAAAGCGGGACTGAATTTCGGTGATTGTTTTTCGTACGCGCTGGCAAAACATTTGGATGTTCCGCTCTTGTTTGTGGGCGACGACTTCAGCAAGACCGATGTCAAACATTGATTGCGGCACAATAACCACGAACCTTGTAGCGGCGCATCGTTCGAGAAACCTCACGATTTCCTTCGGTTCGAACTTGTAAGAATTCCTTACAAGTAAACGATCATTATGTTTATGAGAGCGTAAATAAACGATCGTTTCTTATGCTGGATTCAAACGAAGCGATCGCTTATTGTCTGTGCGTAACGTGAAGTCTTCGTTTAGGACGGTCATGAAACGACAGACAGGTGATTTTGAACAAAGCTCGGTAAGCGGAGAGGAGGTCAGCGCTTTCATTCCGTTTCCATTACCGCCGCGCGACCCTGAGCTCGACCTGACTGGTGAGCTTGCGCCACTGCTGGCCCGCGCCCAAGAACAACTGAGGCTGTTGGACCTTGCCGGCGACCTTGTGCCGTCGGTCGAGTGGTTCGTCTATGCGTTTGTGCGCAAAGAGGCGGTGCTTTCATCTCAAATAGAAGGAACTCAAGCGACATTGATGGATCTTTTACAGGTTGAGGCTTCTGACGAAGCGCCAATTGATGCCGATGTCGAGGAAATTTGCGCGTACGTCGATGCGCTCAATTTCGCGTGGGATGAACTCAGTAGCGATTCGGGGCTGCCAATCTCGGTGCGATTTTTGTCGGACACCCATCGTCGCCTGCTGCACGGTGTTCGAGGCGAACAAAAGCAGCCGGGCGAGGTCCGTCGGTCCCAAAATTGGATCGGGGGTACACGTCCGGGAAACGCGAGTTTTGTTCCGCCACCGCCTCATAGGCTGGGCGATTTGCTCAGCGCATTCGAGCGTTCGATCCATGAGGAAAGCGACCTTCCGCCGCTTGTTCGTGTGGGCCTGCTTCATGTGCAATTCGAGACTTTGCATCCGTACCTCGATGGGAACGGTCGCTTGGGTAGGTTGCTGATAACGCTACTTCTTCGACACTGGGGGATGCTCTCACGTCCATTGCTCTATCTCAGTCTCTTCCTCAAGACTCATCGCCAGGAGTACTACCGGCTGCTCAGCGCAGTGCGAACCGACGGCGATTGGGAAGCTTGGCTGGCGTATTTCCTTGAAGGCGTGGCGGTGGTTGCCGAAGAAGCCATCCAGACCGCGCGTCGGCTGAATTCCATTGTCGGCGAGTCACGTGAACGGCTCATCGCGCGGGAAGACGCGACTGTGTTGAGCATTCGATTATTCGAGTTATTGCCGCAGCACCCGATTGTCACGGTGAACAGGGTCGTTGAACTCCTTAACTGTTCGCGCCCTGCCGCGGCGAAGGCGCTACGTGTGCTGGAATCAGCTGGCATCGTGCACGCGCTCGACGATCGCAAGAAGAATCGAGCGGTCGCAATCAGGGCTTACCTTGATATTTTGCGAGAGGGCACGGAGCTCGGTATTTGACACCAAACGCTGGGATCGACCCGCTGGCCGCTCGCCCGTGGCATATACTTTGCGTTGATTCGCAGCGTGCAAAAACCAACGCATGAATATGAGGGGCCCGCAAAATGAGATGTTTTCCAACATTTGCCACGTTAGCACTGGCGGTATCTACGTTCGGCTGCAGAAGTGAAGATGATGGGCCTGACTACGAGGCTCAAGTGGTTGAGAAGTTGAGTGAAGGTCTTGGTCGGGCCGAGCTAGCTTTGTTCAGCGAAGGGCCGCACGAGATTAGTAAGTGTTTATTGGGGGCATGGTCGTTCAGTTCACGCCCGAATGGAGACATTGGGGCCGGATTCTTCAGCGCTGACATAGGAAATCGCTGTGATGAGCCTGTTGTGATTTACGGCATAACCGATGATGGCGGCGGCAGTGGTTCGCTCCGAGCCAACACATCAGCAGGCGCAGTCCAATGGTGCTCATGGAACCCCGAGTGGAATGGGACTTGGAAGATCATTTATCTGCAGCCAGGTGAGATTCTCAGCGTCGGCTCAGTTCTTCATCCCCACACCTTGGCTTCAGAAGATGACGCGCCTATTGGGCAGGTAAGCATCACGTGGCCGAAGCCCAACGGACCTAAGCCAGGCGCAAACTGTTGGTCAGTCGACCCTGATAGCTGGATTGTGAAGACTTATAACGTCGAGTTGAGCGACCACGCCGACGCCTTTCTGTCGGCCGAACTCTTGGCCAGATGATTCAGGCAAGATCTGAACATGGTCGCCATGACCTCGCCGGGCAATGCGCCAGGTACCCGTACAAGCTCAATACCGAGCTTGAGAGCGCAAGGCTTCGCAGATTTCGCGCGTATTGGGCAAGAAGCTCCGTACGTCGCCGTCTGTCACGGTCAGATCCGCTATTGCGACGCTAATAATGCGTATGATTGGATTTTTTTGCGTCCGTTGACCGATTGCCGGTCTTCGCATCCATGGCGTGGCAGCATCACCGAAAGGTCAACCTGCCAGCCGCGCGGGGAGTTCGACGGTTGTCGAGGTCGCTCAGTAGGAGAGGTAAACCCATCCCTTTGATTGCAGCTCGATGAGACGTGGGAGCGCACCCATGAGTGGTCGAACACCGGCCTGAAGTTGGTCGGGTTTCCAGCTGTGCTTCTTGAGATCGAACATGCAGATCTCGAATTCAACCCCGTCCTGGATGAGGCTTTCGATCATTGCGCCTGCCTTGTTCGAAGCACCCTTTTTTTCCTTCTTGAACGTCGTGTCATTGAGCATCCAATAAGCCGCTTCGTCTTGCACGATGACCTTGATCTTGGCGTCGATCTTTTTCGATTTGTAATAGTTGTTGATCCGCGCGGCGAGTTCGATCACGTAGGGGATGCCCGTTTCGTTGAGCACGTTGGACTTCATGTGAAAGACCACCTTTGGATTTTTGACGTCCTCAGGAGTCACCATATTCGTTGGGGCTTGTTCCGCTTTTGGGGGCGCAGCTGCCGCGAGGCTCGGTAGGGCGAAGATGGCGAGTGCGAAGATGAGTGTGAGACGTTTCATGAAGATGCCTTTGTTTCAAATGGACTGAGAAAACGAGCAGATTGCTCGGGAAAACGATGCAACCAAAGATGCAAAACTTGAGCCACTGATCTCCAGACGAGATCTTTGGCTACGACGAAGATGGCATGCCATGAGGGGGCCTTCGATACGAAAGACCGAGATCAAACGGTGATTCGAGGTGTGGGTCATTGACGCCCAAATTCAATCCGCCCTACATTGCGTATCAATAGATTACAAAACGCTAGATTGACGGCGCGAAGTCGGGAGACTCAATGACAAAAGTACAGCCTTTTGTGGGCACCCAAACCGCGAATATAACCTCAATACGCCTGCGCCTTTTTGCGGCCGCATGCGTTTGTTTACTGGGCCTCGCGGCCACCGCCTGCGATGAAGACGATTCTCAAATTGCCATCGATCCTGACGCCAGCGTGACGCAGGACAGCGGCACGGTCGAGCCTCGTGACTCCGGCATCGATTCGAGCACCCCCGACCTAAGCACCCCCGACTTGGGAGACGCGGGTGTGGATGACCTCGACACGGGTGTGGGTGACCTCGACGCGGGAGACCAAAACATCATCGTCCTTGGCGCTCGCCGGGCCTTTCCAAGCGCTTCGGGCGCTGGATCCATCACAACGGGTGGGCGAGGAGGGCGTGTGATTCACGTCACCAATCTTGATGACAGCGGCTCGGGAAGCTTCCGTGAAGCGCTGCTCGCCACCGGACCAAGGTTCGTCGTTTTTGACGTCTCCGGACGCATCAACCTGAACAGTCGAATCGAACTCATCGCCGAGAACAGCGACCTGACCATCGCCGGCGAGACGGCCCCCGAGGGCGGCATCACGATTTCGGGCAAACCGCTCCTGCTGGCGGGCGGATACGACCGCGCGACCTCGTCGACCGACAACGTCATCATCCGACACGTGCGCTTCAGAAATGGCAGCTACACCGGCGAGGCAGATGCCTTCGACCATAACGGCATCATAAGCGGCGGCAGCGATCGCTTTGTATTCGACCACCTGTCGTTCAGCTTCAACGACGACCAGGCCCTCTCGCTCGCGCCGTTTTTTGCCCCACTTCAAGACGGCACGATTCAACGCTGTATATTCTCGGAGAACGCGACGGGTATTATCGTCGGTAACCAAAGTGCCCAGTACCTCGACGGCACAAACCGAATCAGCACGCTCCAGAACCTTTTTGTGCACCAAGGTCACCGCACGCCGAACCTCGCGCTCAACGGCCGTGCGGATATCATCAATAATGTGCTCTTCAGCTGGGGCTCACGCCTGACCAATATCAACGGTGGCAACGGCGAAGTGAACTTCATCGGCAACCACCTGACGGCGGGCTCGGAGTACGCGCCGGGGGCCGGCCAGGACAACAAGGTGCAGGCGCCAGCTACGCCAACGGTATACACGGCAAACAACTTTCACAGCGTGCTCTACCCGACGCCACAGCTCGATGACCGCGGCCTCTGGACGAACTTCAGCAGCAGCGAAGCGCTGCCGGACGCGCGCTTCACCACCACGCAGCACCCACTGCTCGCCGCGACCGTCGTGATGACAGCGACGCAAGCCTGGACGCGCGTGCTCGCCGATGTCGGAACCAATGCTTTTGTGAGCGATTCAGGGGTGAGCGGCCGGTACCTCGACACTTACGACACCCTGCGAATTCAGGACGTGCGTGACGAAATCTCGCGTAATCCGTTCAACAAGGTCTGGACTCAGCCGGTCCTGCCGACGAACACTCGGTCCGGCGACTTCTATGGCGGGCTCTCGGACATCCCCGCGTTTTTCGCGACCGCACACGCGATCACCTCAAACGACCAGGTCCTCGCGTCCTATCAGTTTGACGGGTACCGAGTTCAGAACGACGCGGGCTACTCAGCGCTCGAGATGTACTTGTTTTTTGCTGCGGGCGACTTCGACCGAGCGCGCTGAGAGACCGTCTTTTGCCGGCCTGATGTTGCTGAGGCGTTTCAACGGGGGCAGCGGCTAGAGCACCGAGTCCTGGCCAGATACGCCGAAACCCTCAGAGCGGAGTGGGTGTTTGGGTCGTCATATCAGATCGACGATCTGGCATTGGTGGACGGCCAATAATGTAATAAACAGGGGTTCAATCGACACACTTTGGGGAGCCTCGTCCGGCATCAATGAGGTCAGGTAATTATGTTCGCTGAAGACGCACTACGTGTGGAGTTAGACCACGCGGAAATTGACTCCGGAGACACCGTCACAGGGCGTCTTATTCTTGCCCTTAAGAAACCCCATACAGGCACAATTCGCGTGGAGATGGGCTGGAGAATCACAGGCAAAGGCAATAAATCTGGGGAGGTTTTAGAGACGAAAGACCTCTTCACCGGAGAGTTCGAGGCCGGCGCGCACGCGTTTCCGTTCGCATTTCCTACCCCACATGGGCCGTTCACTTATGCCGGTACCCATATGGAGGTCGAATGGTTCGTGAAAGGGCGAGCCGACATCCCCTGGAAGATCGATCCGAAGGCCACCGCCGTCTTCAAGCTCAACCCCGGCGAGGTTGATAGCGGCGAGGATTTTCCGATCGTTGTCGGCTCGGTCGTGGAGGAGCTGAAGGAGGATGCGGGTTCGAACATGATTCTTGCGGGCATAGGCCTTGTCATGTTCCTAACGGGGCTCGGTTTATTCTCGATGAGTGCTGCCTTCGGCGCCGGTTCCATGGTGGTGGGTCTCGGTTTTGCGATACCACTCATTGCCAAGAAGCCGATCGAGAAAATCAAGCTGAGCTTTGAGCCGAAAGAGGTGCGCTCGGGCATGCCTGTGAATTGGAAGGCGAGCTTCAAGCCCAAGCCTGGCGTGGTGATCAACAGCGCCACAGTCGTTTTTCAGTGCCGCGAAATCGTCACCAAAGGGCATGGGAGAGACAGCAAAGTATGGTCGGAAGTCGTCTTTCATCATGAGGAAAAACTGCAGCAGGACGCCAATCGGTCTTATAGCGGGCGATTCGAAGTCCCGCCCATCTACTCGTTATCCATGAAAAGCCACAAGGTTATCTGGTCGATTGGGCTTCATATCGACATCGCGAGACGGCCCGATTTTCACGTCGATACCGTGTTCGAGGTGCTGCCGCCGCTCAAACCGTTTTTATTAGGCGCGGCCGACGACTCGCAGGATCTGAACTGGTGATCGGTTTCGATGACGCGGGATGCCGTCTTTCTATGCGCGCTTGAAACGGATGCGAACGCGAGATCGAGGACCGTCGTCATCGACCTACTCCTGCGGAAAACCTCCCTCTTCGAGATGTCACCACCATGCGCGGAGCGAACAAACGCATCGAAGCGCGCCCCATCGATGCCAGGGAGCCGACAGAAGAACTCCGCCCCCTACGAGCTTGTCCGGCTCGTAGTCACAACAATATTTTCACAATTTTCGAGCAGTACTGGGAGCGCGAAGAAAAAAGAGGCTCAGCGCTTAGGAAATATTTGGGCGAATTCCTTGCTAGGCACGTGAAAAACTTCGTTGGTGGTTGATATCCAGAGGGCGCCCTTGGTCACCACAATATCTTTGGCCCGTGTTGATTTTCTCTTCGAGGGGAGGGCGTTGAGCCAATTGACTGCCAACCAGTCTCCTTCGTGGTAACGCAGCACAAGACCAGCGGTGGTCAACACACAGGCTATTCCCTGAACAAAGACGAGCTTCTGCAGCTTAACGCCAGAAGGAAGTGGATACGTCTCAACCTGTCCGTCTTGCGCAAGACGACCAAGCGCTTTGAGCCCCAAGACCCAGCATCCACCATCCTCATCCAGAGTGAGCGAACGTATTCGATCGCCCAGCTCTTTTTGGCCAATAATCAGGCTCGGTTTAGCTTCCAAGCAGGTGACGTCACTTCCTCCGAACACCCAGGTTTTATCGTCTTTTGCGACTGATATCTGCATCAGCTCTGACAGGTCGATGCCTAATTGCTGCTTTGTATAGTGGTCCACGCCGCTAGCGCCAAAACACGAGAGCTGCACTTCTCCGGTCTTGGTTTGATTGCCCACCCAGAGCGCGCTTTGTGTCACCGCAAGTGCAAAACAGCGCTGTTGCGGAAGGTGCTCGCTTTCGGCCCATTCGCCATTTTTGTCTCGCCGAAATAAACCCGATTCAGTGGCAACCCACAGCTCTTTATCTGCGTGGTCAGGTTGGTTGTGCCCGCCTGTTTGGTAAGCTTCCTGTCATCGTTCACGGACTCTTATTCATCTGAAGACTGAAGAGACGATAGCTGTCGGAAACGGAGGAAGTTTAGCAGGAAAAGCCCTCTGGGGACCATTAGTGAGCCGATTCGATCACCGTGAGGATGCAGGCGCAAACGTGGTTCTTGCTGTTGTAGGCCTTGTGGAGGTTTTTGTCGGGGCTGGGGTTGCTCACAATCAGTGTATTTTTTGGCGTCGCTGTCATGGTGTTGGGTGTTGGTTTTGCGGTGCCGCTGTTTGCCCAGCGACCGATCGATAAAACGGTGGTTTTTCGACACGAAGAAGTGCTGCCGCAAGGCATCAATCCTCCGTCTTTTACCGGGGCGATTCGAAGTCCCGCCGCATCTACTCCCTTATCTGTGAAAAGCCACAAACTGTACTCAGTCGCCATTCGAGGGTCGTCGTACGCGAAATCGATCAACACATCCAACGTTGACTGAGCCCTCGACCGGCTTCCAATATTGCGGAAAGTAGATGAGAAAATATCGGTGCCTAGATTTGGAACAAGCCCATGAACAAAACGATGTACATCTTAGTGATCGCCGCACTGCTACTGGTTGTCGCCGGTTGCGGTGAGACTGCCTCTCCCGGCAACAGTGGAGAGGGAACCAAGGTTGAGTTAACAGGCAACGAGATGCTCGACGCCCACAACGTGGTTCGACAAAACGTCTCACCAGCGCCCAGCACTCCAATCCCGGACCTTGTGTGGGACGACGAGCTCGCCGCCAGCGCACAAGCGTGGGCCGATCGATGCAAGTTCGAGCACAGCGGTCCAGGTGAGAACCTCTTCGCCAGCAGTGGCAGTGGCACCGCGCCGCAGCAGGTCGTCGACAGTTGGGCTGGCGAAGCGGCGAGTTACACCTACGACAACAACAGCTGCTCAGGAGTTTGCGGCCACTACACGCAGCTCGTGTGGCGGGACACCGTTCACATCGGGTGCGCCGCGACCAGCTGCGATAACCTCGCCGCGTTCGGCGGCCCGGGCGAACTATGGGTCTGTCAGTACGACCCTCCGGGGAATTTTATCGGGCGGAAGCCCTACTGAGACCTCACCGAAATCACAGGAGCTGAATCATGCCCATTCTTTCCACCAAGCCCCCCACCGAAGCGACACGAGGACTGCATGTCTACCACGCCATGCTCTCCAACTGTTCGATGCGCGTACGGCTGCTCCTCGAAGAAAAGTCGATTCCCTGGACGAGCCACGAGATCAACTTGGGGAATCAAGAGAACCTCCAGGACTGGTACCTCGCGATCAACCCCAAGGGCCTTGTGCCGGCTATTATTGACGATGGCGTTCCCGTCACGGAATCAAACGATATCCTCCACTACCTGGAAGACAAGTTCCCTCAGCCCTCGTTCACGCCAGCCGACCCCGAGGCGGAGAAGTTGATGCGAGACTGGGTCGAGCGCTCCGCATCACTTCATATCAAGGCGATGAAGACCTACATGTACGGCAAGATGGGTGTGAGTTCCAAGCGCGCCGAGGACATGGAGCACTACCGGAAAATCCAGCCTGATGCGGAGTTGATCGCGTTCCACCAGAAGAGCCTCGACGGTTTCAAGCCCGAGGAGGTCGAGCAGGCGGAGCAGCTCAATCACGAGATTCTTGCCGAGATGGAGAGTGCGCTTTCCCGGACACCATGGCTCGCCGGTGACACGTACAGCCTCGCGGACATCGCATGGATCCCGAACATGGAGCTCCTACGAAAGCTCAGCTTTCCTCTCGACCGTTACCCTCATGTCACAAAATGGATCGCGTCGATCGAAGCCCGGCCCAGCTACGAGAAGGCCGTGGGAAGTGGAATCCCCAAGGTTCCATTCTGGCTCATGCGAACAGTGATGAAAGTACGCCACGCACTGCGGCTCTGAGTCGCAAAGCCCCGCGTACCAATCACAGCGAGTGCTGAGACCTGACGTCCTGAAACCCGAAACCGGCCGAAGGCCAAAACAAAAAAGGCCCAGTTCTGATGAACTGGGCCTTTAAAGCTCCGGCTGCAAGGCTCGAACTTGCGACCGATCGGTTAACAGCCGATTGCTCTACCACTGAGCTAAGCCGGAGTGCTCGCCGTAGCGAGGGGCGAATGTATCGCGCAGATTTGCGACTCGGACAACCCCAAAAATGGATGAAAATGAAAAATTCGGAGCGGGCGAGGGCACGGAGTTCCGAGTGTCACGGGCCTAAAAGTGCTTTGCTATTCCGCTGAGAGCCAGAATCGGCGATAAGGCGTCCAACTTTACCCGCACACCGGCACGAAAATGACGAAGAAAGCAAAACGACTCGCAAAACCATTCTACGATCAGGTTGTTCGCTTGCTCGACACGGGCAACGAACTTCTGGACAAAGACAAGAATGAACGCGCGCTAGACACGTTTCAGCGTGCGCTGGAGCCGATTCCCAAGCCTCACGACAATTATGAAATCTCGTCGTTGGTCTATGCTTCGATTGGGGACGCGTACTTCTTCCAACATCAATACGAAGAAGCGCTGACCAATTTTGAGGAAGCCCAACGCATTCATGGCGAGCTTCATGGTCATTTTGAGCCCTTCCTATTGCTCCGCGCGGGGCAATCGCAGTTCAATATTGGCGATCGGGACGATAACGAAGAAGCGTTGGCCAAAGCCGGCAAGTTGTTGAGCGACGCGTACAAGAGCATGGGCGACGAAATCTTTGAAGACGAAGATCCGGTCTACCTTGAGTTCGCCAAAGCCCACTCGGGCGATGCAGCCAAGTCTTAGGCGACTCGTTCGGTCTCACGCTGTAACGCGAGGAGATACATTTATAAGGCGTTAGAATATAGCGTGTTACGGGTTTTTATCGGTCGGCCGGGTTCATCTTTGTAACTCTATTGGTTACAATTGGCATGGAATCTGAGTCGGCTTTTTATTATGTAGTTGATAAATAAGGGGAATGCATTATTGGTACAGAGCCTGCACTCAGTAGTGGTTGTGAATCAACACCATGATCTGAGGTCAAGCGATGAAGACATTCCTATTGGTAGTACTGGTCAGTGCAGTTTTTCCCGCATGCGACAAGACGGCGACCAACACATCTGAAGAAGGCTCGAACACTTCGATCGAAGTCGTTTCGGAAGCCCACGCTGAGACACCTCAAAAACCGAGGGTGACCGAAACGGTCGCTGTGACGGCTGAAGGGACAAAATTCGACCCGCCCGTCAGTCCTGAGCAGATTCCAGACGGCGCGTGGATGTGCTCGATGGGCGGCAAGGTGCACTACGCACGAACAGAAGCAGGCGACGGTAAATGTGCCGTCTGCGGAATGAAATTGCAGCAACACGGGCATGGCGAGATGGGCCATCACCATGAGTAAGCCTGTGAATGGCGTGTCAAGACGTTCATTTACGCAAGGACTTTTGGGTGCAGCGTTGGGCGCTCAGTTTATTCCGGGTTGTGCAGGCCCAACAGCCACGCGGATTTTCAACGATCCTCTGAATTCAAAGGCACCCATTCAACTGGAAATTGCCCGTCAGCGAATTCAAATCGCGGGTTCAGTGGCGTCTGCAACCACGATCAACGGTGGTGTGCCTGGACCAGAAATTCGTCTTCAAGAAGGGCGAGAGGCTGTCATTCGTGTCACGAATCGCATGGATGAACCTACGTCGATTCATTGGCATGGAATGTTGGTACCGCCTTCAATGGATGGAGTTCCAGGAATCAGTTTCGACGGAATTGCGCCAGGTGAGACGTTCGAATACCGAATTCCAGTCCGCCAAAATGGGACGTATTGGTACCACAGCCACAGTGGATTCCAGGAGCAGACCGGCGTGATTGGCGCGCTAATTGTGGATAAGGCGGGCCCAGAATCGGAGCCCTACGACCGCGAATTCACCATTTTATTATCGGATTGGACCTTCGAAAATCCCGAAACTATTTCGTCCAATCTGAAAAAATACGGTGGGTATTATAATTTCCAGCGGACAACATTATCTGACCTAGGGAGCGGAAAACAGGGGTTTTGGGCCGACCTTTCATCAAGGATGGATTGGGCCGCGATGCGCATGGAATCTACGGATATCGCCGACGTCACCGGCGCCACTTATACCTATTTGATGAATGGGCACTCGCCGTTAGAAAACTGGCATGGCGTGTTTGCCAAGGGCGAACGCATTCGATTGCGCTTCATCAACGCATCAGCAGCGACCTATTTCGACGTCAGAATTCCTGGCTTGGAGATGTCTGTGATTTATGCGGACGGTCAGGCGGTTTCTCCGGTGATGACCGACGAGTTTCGGTTAGCAATTGCCGAGACTTTGGACGTGATTGTCACCCCCACCAAAAACGCCTATTCGATTTTTGCTGAGACCATGGATCGTAGCGGATATGCGCTTGGAACCTTAGCGACCTCGGAATCCGCGGTGGCTCCAATTCCGGCCCGACGGGCGCGGGCGACCTTATCCGTGGTCGACATGGGGATGAAGATGGAAGGCATGGACATGACGGGCACGGAAGGCATGGACATGTCGGGCATGGAAGGCATGGACATGAAGGGAATGGAAGGCATGCACATGATGCACGGGATGAAGATGGGCCCCATGAAACATCAGAATCCCAAAGAATGTGCCGACGACTCAAAAACAGTTTTTGTTCATGATGACAATACTCACGGCGCGGGCAACTCGATGGTGGCCGAAGAAGCGACGTCGCGTTTCAACGACCCAGGGGTTGGGCTCCGGGACGCCAAATGGAGAGTCCTGAAATATTCGGATTTACGTCGTTCATTGCCGGGAAAAATGCCTCGAGAGCCGGACAAAATTATCGAATTACATCTGACGGGCAACATGGAGCGGTACATGTGGTCGTTTGACGGGGTCCAGTACGACCCAGACATGCCTGATATCGTGGTTCGGCGCGGTCAACGTGTGCGAATCGTGCTGATCAACGACAGCATGATGGCGCACCCCATTCACTTGCACGGCATGTTCTTCGAACTCGAGGTCGGCGCTTGTGACCGCAATCCCTTAAAACACACGGTGAGTGTAAATCCGGCCGAACGCATCGCGTTCGCGTTTGACGCCGAAGAAGTCGGTCGATGGGCGTTTCACTGTCATATCCTCTACCACATGGAAGCTGGGATGTTCCGAGTCTTGCAGGTGAAATCATGAGGGCTCGCAACGTTCTTTCAGTGGTCTTTTTACTTGGAATTGGCCTCTTTTCGTCGTCAGCGATGGCGATGGGAGGCTCCAGTACCCACACCATGCTCATGGTCGACCAGCTCGAATATGCTGGCCAGGACGAGGGCGACTTCGGCTGGGATTTGATGGCTTGGGTCGGCAACGACTGGAATCGACTTTGGCTGAAAAGCGAAGGCGAAGTCCCCACGGCATTTGATGGTTTCGGCACCGAGGCGCAAGTGCTCTACAGCCGCCTGATTTCTCCGTATTGGGAAGCTCAAATCGGCGCCCGGGCAGACTGCGAGCTCGAAGGTTCCGACGGAAATCAGCGCTTTTTCGGCGTTGTGGGGATCACCGGGTTGGCCCCGTATTGGTTTGAGCTCGAACCCTCGATCTTCGTCTCTCAAGACGGCGACCTCTCTGCTCGTTTTAAGGCGAGCTTAGACCTCCGGATCACCCAGCGACTAATCATTGAGCCAAGTTTCGAGGTGAATGCAGCTTTGCAGGCCGTGCCCGAATTTGGTGTCGGTCAGGGCCTAAACGACCTGAACACAGAATTGAGAATTCGATACGAATTCGCCCGCGAGTTTGCTCCTTATTTGGGTGTGGGCTGGGTTCGTAAATTTGGTGAGACCGCTGACCTTGTCGATGCGGCCGGAGGCGATGTTTCTTCGCTGAATGCGGTCGTGGGAGTCAGGTTTTGGTTATGAGGAGACCATGATGCAAGACCTTTTTCCTGGCTTAAGCCACGCTCAGAATCTTCATCCGATAGTGGTCCATTTTCCTATCGCGTTTTGGATCGCTGGCAAAAGACGGCATCAACGACGCGCCTGCGCTCGCAAGAGCCGATGTGGGAATCGCGATGGGCACTGGGACGGATGTTGCGATGGAAAGTGCCGGAGTGACACTCGTGAAAGGCGACCTGCGAGGCATCGTTCGTGCGCGCAAACTGTCACGAAAGGCGATGGCGAATATCCGTCAGAATCTGTTTTTTGCGTTTGCCTACAACACCGTCGGCATACCGATCGCCGCGGGTGTTCTGTATCCGTTTTTCGGAATTTTGCTTTCGCCCATGTTCGCTGCCGCTGCGATGAGTCTGAGCTCGGTTCCGTCATCCTAAATGCATTGCGGTTGCGAAACGCTGAAATCTGACGAGAATTTAATTCAATTTGAAAGTGCCGTTTGAAAAACCGCGACGCCAGTCTGGCGTCTGCAGAAAACCAAAGGAAGACTATGATGAAATCACTAATATTTGTCTTGATTGCAGGAACCTTGTCGTGCGGATCTCAGCAATCGCCAGATCCTGAAAATCAGGAAGTAATGAGCCAGGAACATCACGAAGGAGACGAGCCAAATATGGGGCCTGCGACGGCCACCGGTGATGTGCTGCCAAACGATGGAACCCGAGCGATTGGTGACGTCACAACATGTCCGGTGACTAAAGAAGTTTTTACAATCAGCGAGACTTCACCCAGTTCAATTGTGGATGGGAAGACTTATTATTTTTGCTGTAAGGGATGCGTAAAAGACTTCGCTGCGGACCCGGCCAAGTATCTTTCTGTCGACGAAGACGAAGCTCAGCCTGAGCATGCCGATGCTGAGGCTGCCCATACGCATTAGTCTTTACTAGCCAGCTGATGCTGTTTTGACGCCCCCCAACACGCCACCGGTTGAGCAACGGCTGGTTACTTGTTGACGACAAGCGTGCTCCTAACCAATCAATCATCTGAGTCGCTGTCTTCGGTGAATCCAGAAGGCGAGAAATTGTCGCTTCATTGGAGTATGGCTCATGCGGCGTCTATCTCAGGTTTAGCCGCCGCCGCTGATATGTAAGGCACCCAAGCGGCAAGTTTGGATTCCAGTAAACGACCTGTGTGTTTAAACTACTCCAAAAGCGAAGCGCTAAATAAAGCCCGAATTTTGAAGGAAATGCAGGCGGATTTTGCGCGCGAACTCCCAACATGGCTTTTGCTGCGTAACTCCTGATGACCGAAGATTTTTCGGAGGTCGTATTCGACATAAGTGCAGCCGCAGGCGAGTTCATGCGTTCT
Source organism: uncultured Bradymonadales bacterium (assembly GCA_964394615.1). Classification (GTDB taxonomy): domain Bacteria; phylum Myxococcota_A; class Bradymonadia; order Bradymonadales; family Bradymonadaceae; genus JBFFMO01. The sequence goes on from CAYMYJ010000018.1 coordinate 18,671, forward strand.
TCGAGTTTGCCGAATTGAGTGACGTGGTGTAATCGCCTGATTGCAAATTTGCCTCTTTGGGAGAAATGAAAATGAAGAACAATCTTCAAATGCTTAAAATTCTTGTGCTTACCTTCGCTATCGCTGGGGCTGCTGTCGCATGCGGCGATGATGACAACACGACGAATAACTCGACGAACAACACGACGAATAACTCGACGAACAACACGACGACCAACACGACGAATAACTCGACGACCAACACGACGAACAACTCGACGAACAACACGACGAATAACACGACGAATAACTCGACGAACAACTCGACGAATAACACGACGAATAACTCGACGAACACCGCTACTGGCGACCCAGGCAGCGACATCGTCTACGTCAGTCTTGAAGCGGACACCGGCGATTACCTTGGTTTTGGTATGCTCGCTTACGACGGAATCGACTCTACCGATAACGGCTACGACCTCGGTTCGAACCTTGATGGGACGCAACCAGACTTCGCAGATGTTTGCCCAGAATTCCTTGAGACCAACGTCACCGCACTCGGTTGTGGCGGAATCATTGCGGTCCGTTTCCTTGACACTGCCGGCGATCCTGTGGCGATCGAGGACAACATGCAGATTCGCGTGTTCGAATTTGGTCAACAATGCCCATCCGGATCGGATGCAGACGACTACTCAGTATCGCTTTGCACTGACGCTGATGCGGTCATAAATGACAGCAACTTGGCAAGCTGCACAGTCTCGTTGGGCGCCGGGTCAGGCGAATCGGTGTTTAATACCACTGGCGCAACTTCGAACTTCGTTGCGTTGATTACGGACACGACCACGGGTGCTGGCTGCAACTGAGCTTCAAGTTGTCCGACAGCTTTTGAACTTCAAGAACCGCACATATGTGCGGTTTTTTTTTGTCGAGAGGATGGGCAGCTGTCGACTCGATGCCTGAGGCTCCAGGTGCTCCGTGTCACCAGCGGAAAAGACGAGCGCAGTGTTGAGTTTGCACAGGCGCGGAAAGGGTCTTAGATTGCGGGCTCTTATCAATCGAATTTCTTAAGGGTGCCTTCATGTTACGTTCTCAATTTCTTGTATTTGTCATCGCGGCTTCGACGGGTTGCGCGGGCCTGTCGACCCTCCAAAAAGAATCGGAAAAACCCAAAGACCAGCGTATCCAAGATGATGGCATTATGGGTGAGCTTCATGGCGCGCATGCTGACAAGATCGTGTTTTCACAGTCCGCAGTTCCAGCGGACGCTCCCGCTGCCACTGAACTGCGCGACGCCGCTACTCTTGGCGATGTGATTTTTGCGCGTGCGTTCTTCTCGGAGTCTGCGGCCAACCACTTCACCGACCTCAACATGGAATGCGGTTACCCGCGCTGGCAGCTCCGCGTGGGAGTCGATGGCGGCGAAAAGCAAGCCCTTGATTGGGCAGAATTCGACACCGAGCAATGGACAAAATGGACCGCGATTCGATTCGGTGCGGGCGACCAACCACTTTGGGGTTCACGTAAGGTTTTTTGGCCAAGCATGAAGTCCAGTATTACCGCGGCCAACACCGAGATGGAATTGTTCAAAGTCATCGACGGGCTGGCCGACGGCGAGCATTCTTTGGCGTTTGAATTCCAGGTGCGCTGCAGAGGCGAAATGGAGCCGCAGGTCCTCGCGACCGGAGACCTCGCCCTGACCGTGGACGCAGCTGGCCGGGCAGCGTTTGCCAGTAATGTCGGCCCCTATCTCATCCGAAATGCCATGCAGGATAAGGGCGAGGTGACGCGGCTTCACGAGGTCGCGAAGGGCGTTTTCCCGAAGACAAAAATCCTTGATTTCCGTGTGCTCGAGACGGCCTGGAAAGTCAGCCGGAGTACGACTGGAGAGCCCATCAGCCGTGAGGTATTGGTGGCGAGCGTCCTCGAAAAGGAAGCGGGGAAATGTGTCGTGATTGGCGACATCGTGCACGAAGAGGCCATGGGCGGTGGGAAGTTTGGTGCCCCTGAGTTTCGCTCCGCTGCTTCCGACGGCCTTGGCGAGTTTCCATTCCCCTGTCAGAACGCGCAAATCACCGTCGAGTAAAATGGTGCGCGGGCGTCCCTGCCCGCAACTCTATACGTTCAACTATTTGAGTGGTTTCGAGTTATCGCAGGCTTGCGTATAACCTAAACTGCAGGCCTTTTGGAAAAGCTCAGTTGCACGATTCGTGTTCTGGATTCTGCCTGTTCCTTTCTTGTATAAAAATGCGAGGTTGGAACAGCCGGCGGCCGAGGCCATATTGCAGGCTTTTTCGAAAAAATCGCCGGAACGGGTTGAATCCTGAGGCCGTCCTTCACCCAAATGATAACTAAGGCCAACATTGCTGCAGGCGTCGCTGTTGCCCATATTGCAGGTTTTTTCATAGAGGTCGGTCGCGCGCGAAAAATCTTGAGTTCGGCCTTCGCCTTTATAATAGCTCAATGCAAGGTTGGCACAGGCGTTACTGTTGCCCAAGTCGCAGGCTTTTTCGAAAAAGTCACTCGCCTTGGTTAGATTTTTCTCGCGCCCATCACCATTATAATAGCTCAAGCTGATGTCGGTGCAGGCCACGCCATCACCCGAATCGCAAGCTTTTTCTTGAGCGGCCTTGTTGTTGGTGGGGAGGTTTGAAGCTGGTTGTTTTTTATTCTGATAATTAAAACCAAGGCGGGTGCAGCCGAATGACGAGCCCAAATTACAGGCTTTATCGTAAAGCTTATTGGCAAGGTCTAGGTCTTTGACTCGGCCTTCACCGTTTTCGTGACTCGCCCCAAGATTGGCACACGCTTCTGCGTTGGCCATGTTGCAGGCTCTTTCGAAAAAATCACTGCCAAGAATTTGATCTTTTGTTCGACCCTCACCTTGGTAATAGAGCCATCCGAGGCCGTTGCAGCCGAATGACGAGCCCATATTGCAGGCCTTTTCGTAAAAGTCACTTGCGCGCAATGCATCCTTGGCGCTGCCTTCACCTTGATAATAGAGCCGCGCTACGTTGGCGCAGGAGTTGGCGCTGCCCATATCGCAGGCTTTTTCGTAGAGGGAATTAGCTTGAACTAAATCCTTTATTCGACCTTCACCTGTCGAGTAACTCCCGCCAAGATTAGCGCAGCCATCTGCGTTGCCCATGTTGCAACCTTGTTCAAAGAGGGCGCTGCCACGAGCCCAATCCTTTGCCCGACCTTGGCCTTGATAATAGGCCCAGCCAAGATTGATGCAGCCGTAGGACGAACCCATATCGCAGGCTTTTTCGAAAAGATCGCTGCCCCGCAATAACTCCTTAGCTCGCCCTTCACCGTGATAGAAGCTCCACCCAAGGCCGGCGCAGGCATCGGCGTTGCCCATGTTGCAGGCCTTTTCGAAAAGGTCAGCGCCGCGGATTTTGTCGAGCGAGTCACTGTCATTTTCGGCACTTTTTGGAGGCGTCGAAAATGCTTGTGATTTTAGGGCGTTATCATTTTTTGTGGGTGGGTCGGAGACCGCGCCGGAAGCAAGCTCAACCCTTGCAAGCTCCCCGGTGATGTCAGGAGCCTTTTCGGCAGGAGCCGGCACCATGACAGCAGTTGGCGCCTCTTCGACGGCAACAGGTCCTCTTATTCGAGTCATGAGTTCTGGCAGGTCATGCTTGACGAAGTCCCTCGCCAGCTTCCCTCCAGGGAACGCCAAATCTGTGAATATCAATAAGCCGACATAAATATTCGTGGCCAAAATGACAAAGAATATCGCTATCAATTTTCTGTTGTTTCGCCGCGCCTTACGGGCGGCTTCGGCTTCCGCCAATAATGTGTAGGATGGGGTGTGTCCAGGCTCTAAGAACAGACATCGCTTCGCGTGCTCCTCGACAAAATCCAAATCTCTGAAGTCGTTGGTGGTGCGAAAACGTTCATAATGGGCCCTGGAGAGTTCGGTGCAGACTTCGAAGTCTGTGGGCGCCAGTGCACGGGCTTGGCGCAATTCCAAAATTGCTTTGTCCCATAACTGATGGGCCGAAAAATTGGCTCCACGCTCGACATGAGCCTGTACCTCGGCGTCAAGGGCTTCAAGATCGGCTTCACTCCAACCCAAATCCTCGACGATTTCCCGCAGGTCTTCTGGGCTGAGCTCAACGCGTTTGCGTTCGCGAGCCTTCTCTATCGCTTCGATGTAAGCACCGAGTTCAAATGTCATTTTATGAATCCCCCAAAATCGAAAATTTACCTCGTATAAACAAGGCCTGGTTGGAAGGCGACCGTCGTCGCGCCCAATGTCTCATCATTCACGCGGGCGGAGTTGAAGTCAATTCTGCGTAGGGGATGAGGTCACGCGATGAGTTGAGCCTCTTGTGGGCCCATTTAGTTGATGCCGCGTATGTCGAGCTATAACTCGATGAATTCCTGGTTGTCGTCGGGCGGCAGCTTAAATGGGCCGTTTTCGAAGTCGGCTTCTTTCCATGCGGCTTTGGCGGCTTCCAGCTTGTCTTTGGAAGACGCGACAAAATTCCAGAAAATATAGCGGGGGCCGTTCAGCGTCGCGCCGCCCAGCATCATCAGGCGAGCACCGGTTGATCCGGCTTTAACGGATATCTTGTCTCCGGGTTTAAAAACCAGCATTTGGCCGGCCGCGTATCTGGTTCCCGAGACCGTGATTTCACCTTCAGAAATGTAGATTCCGCGATCTTCGTGGTTGTCTGGCAGCGGCAATGAGACACCTGCCGATAATACCACGTCGGCGTAGAACAATTCGGAGAGTGTTTTTACGGGAGCCCTCTCTCCATAAGCGTTTCCGAGGATCAGGCGGACCTGTGCGCCGCCGTCTTCAATGAGGGGTAGGGCGTCCTTTCCCACGTGTTCAAACGCTGGGGCCGTGTCTTCGTGGTCGTCGGGAAGCGCCACCCAAGTCTGAATTCCGAACAGGCTGGACGGGTGCTTTCGAGTTTCAGCTGAAGTTCGTTCGGAATGTGTGATGCCTTTGCCGGCTGTCATCCAGTTTACATCGCCCGGATGAATCATCTGGTTCGTGCCCAACGAATCACGGTGCTGAAACTCGCCCTTGTACAGATACGTGACCGTGGCGAGGCCGATATGCGGGTGCGGGCGGACATCGATGCCTTGACCTGTCAGGAATTCGCCTGGTCCCATTTGGTCAAAGAAGATGAAGGGCCCGACCATCTGTCGGGCGACGGCGGGCAGGGCGCGCCGGACCTCGAATCCGCCGATATCACGGGCCCGAGGAATGATGATGGTGTCGATATGATCCGAATCGCAAGAAGGGCATTCGGGGTCGGCGGTTGGCAGGAAGCTCATATTTGTTTTCCGAGGCTAGAAATGATGCTCATGTCGTTAGTCGTAGTGCAGGCGATAGGGCCTGCGGACCGGTCTCAGCTCACAACTCACCGTTACGCCATGCCAATGGACTTCAAAAACTCGTCGACGTCGAAGCCCAATTCGACGGCTTCGTCGAAATAGGCGTTGGCTTTTTCTTCGTCGAACTCTACGCCATCTGCGGTGGCGTACATCACGCCGAGCATTGCGGCGGCGCGACCGTGTCCACCCGCGCGAGCGCGTTCGTACCAGACGACCGTTTCATTGATGTCCTGCTCGATCTTGGCGTTTCCGGTCGCGTAAAAGGAACCCACGTTGAACATGGCCCGGCGTGAGCCGGCCTCAGCGGCTTTCAGACACCAATCGATGGCTGCGGCCTCGTCGTGTTCGATGCCTTCGCCGGTCGACAACAGCACGTAGAGCTCGAACATGGCGTCGGCGTTGCCGCGGTCTGCGCTCGTCTTGATATGAGCAAGGGCGACGTCTGGGTCTTGCGGTAGCCCCACACCCGAGTAGGCCATGTAGCCCGCGAGCAGGTGCGAATCACCGTCTGGGTCATCCGCCAAAAGGCGTTCAAGGTCCAACTTGGCGTACTTGGCTGCTTCGTGGGGGACGAAGAAGTAAGCGAGCCGAATTCGATGGAGCGCTGCACCTGGGAATTCGTCTGCGGCCTTGCCATAGTGGAGGATTGCTTTCTCTGGGTTTCGGCTGGTGAATATTCCGTTGGCGTAGGTGTCGCCAAGTTTTATGTGCGCCAATGGCGTGTCGTCTTCCTTCAGGAGCCGAATCATCTCGTCGATTTTATCTGGAGAGATTAGTCCAACGATATGGTCGCCTCTGAGCAACGCATTTTCGATGATGAGGGCTTTTTCTAAGTTGTCGGTCATCGTGCGCTCCTGCTTCTGGCGGCTTTAAAATCGTGCATAAAATGTCGAACCAGAACACTCTTAAGGTCTGTGGGTTCGGTTTCGGGCGTAAGGCCGTCTGCGAGTCGGTAGATTTGCTCGTAGAACCAGGCGGTGCCCGTCTGGCTGTTTAGACCACGCATGGTGCTGGATGAGCTCTTGTGGCTCCAGAAGCCGTCGCCCAACTTTATTTTCTGTTCAGGTTTGGGAAGCTCAGAAATGTCGCCATCTTCCAAGTTATTGGGAAAATTCGGCATGAAACAAAAGGGGCGTGCAATGCCGATGATGTCGACCTGGCCGGAGGCCAAGGTTTCTTCCATGAAAGCGGCGGTCCGAAAGCCGCCGGTGACCATCAGAGGCAGGTCCGGTGCGGCTTGGCGAATCAGCTTTGCGTACTCAAGGAAATAAGCTTCTCGGTCATTTGGGCGGGTGTCGTCGGCGTCCAAAAACGCCACGTTTTCGTAGGTGCCACCGCTGATTTCCAATAAATCGATTTTCTTTTCGGCCAGCCATTTGGCCACCGTGGCCGCATCCGTGTCCGAGAATCCACCTTTTTGAAAATCCGACGAATTCAGTTTCACGGCCACAGGGTAGTCGTCGCCAACGGCGGCACGAACTTCGTCGACAAGTCGCATCAGGAACCGTGCGCGATTTTCGAGTGAGCCACCCCATTTATCGGTGCGTCGGTTCGTGTGCGGCGACAAGAACTGCGAACACAAATAGCCGTGTGCCGAATGAATCTGCACGCCGCTGAAGCCGGTGTCTTTGGCGGTCTTGGCCACGAAGGCCCATCGTTTGATAATGTCCTCGATCTCATCATCGGCGAGTGCGCGCGGCTTTGCGAAGAGGCTGGCGATATTCAGCTGCACTTCAGATGGCGCGACAGGTGATGAATTGACAAGGCGCGTGCATTGGCGACCCGGGTGGCTGATTTGCATGAAAATCTTGCTACCGTTCTTCTTGCCAGCCGCGGCCCATGCGCTGAGTGCTTCGAGGTCGGTTTTTTCGTCCACAACGACGTTCCCGGCGCGTTCTAGATAGCGCCGGTCGATCATGACGTTGCCAGTCAATAATATCCCAGCACCGCCCTTGGCCCACGTAGCATAGAGTCTGTTGAGCCGTTTCGTGGGGTTGTCGTCGACATCCGCAACGCCTTCGGTCATCGACGCCTTGGCGATACGATTCTTGACCTTGAGGCCGCAGGGCAAGGTCAAGGGCGAGAACATAGTTTTAAGCGAGGGTTTTTGTGGCATAGTGCGGTCCTTATGAGGCTGCGAAGTGTTTACCTCGACGTGGCAACCCCCGACAAGCTGGAGGCAAAAATGAAGTTCATCAAAGTGGCCTGCATCTCATGCCTCTTGGTCGCGTGCGGTGCAGAAAAAACCAAACCTAGGGTTGTTACACCCGCAGTCGAGACTGCCAACGAAGTCGCGGAAACTCAATCCGAGCCTGCTGTTGTCGATCCAGACGCCGATGCGCTGGCCGACACAGAGTGGGCTCCAGACGATACGCTGCCTGAGGACGGTGATCGAGCGGTTGAGTTAGGAATCGAAGGCGCATACGGCGATGTCGTGGTTGACGGCTATACGCGTCCAAAACCAGTCGACCCATCGTGCAACACGAGAAAGGACTGTGACAAAATGCCGAAATGGAAACACCGAGGCGAGTATCGCTGCGTCAAGAAACAATGTGTTTTTGTGCGCAAGAAACTAGATGGGGACGTCATTGAACTTTTCTAAGGTCGACGAGCCAATTTGAGGAAAAATGAGATCGTCCTTTTTGATAACGATGGAGATGTCATTGAGATATTTTAGAACGACCTTGAGCGCATCCTTTTTGACGGTGGCTCTATTGATGGCGAACGCCTGCGGTGCCGAGAAGCCGCTTCCGATTCCCGTTACGCCGGAAGCGGACTCGGCGAATGAGGTGGTTGCGCAGCCAGAGGAAACGACGACAGAAGACTCGAACGCCGACCCTGTGGAAGGCGTGGAATGGTCTCCTCTTCCGGTGGATAAGGCCATCCGCGAGGAATCAGCGCCCGCGATCGATTTGGACATGGGCGAGGGATATGAGCCCGTTCATGTGAACGGCAAAGCGCCACGCCATCAGCCGATGAAGTGCAAGACCGCCAAAGATTGCGCTCGCATGTCGATTCCCAAGATGCCGGGGAACAGACGCTGCATCAACAACAAGTGCGTGTTCGTTGGTGCACCCCTCGATGGCAACGATATCGAGCTGTTTTAGGCGAGCAGGGCCAGCGTGGCCCACGTAGCGAGCCCGGCAAAAAGCGGAATCGAGAAATTATCATCGACGCTGCCACTGAAGAGCTCGGCGATGGCTCCGACCAAACCGGCAACCAACGCGGTCATAATCTTGGTGCTTAGCGACATCTCGGCGTGAAAGACCTGAAAAACTGCAAAAACCACGACGGTAGCGACCACAAAAAAGGCCGTGGTTCCTTCTAGAGAACGATTATGGATAAGCTTGATTCGCCCCCATTTTCGTCCAATAAATGCCGCAGCGGGGTCACCAAGACCCAGTGCCATTGCGCCCGCAGCGCATGCAGCGGGCTCTCCGGTCAGACTTAATAATCCGAGCGCGGTGGCGTACCACGTCGCGGAATTCACTTTAAAACGTTCGTGAGGATGGGCGACGGGCCCCAAAAACCACATCAGGATTTCGTTCCAGCGATGGCTTTTGCGTCGCGTGAGCTCCAGCGTCCAAGCCAGAACGCCGAATCCAAGCGCGACCGCCATCACGATATTCCAGGGCGTGAACTCGACAAAAAAGAGTCCAACAAAACCCGAGAACATATGCATGATCGAGCGCGTGTAATTGGTCGGTCGTAGGCTTGGGAGCTCGACATGATGCGCTCGCATCGCGCTTGCCAACGCCTCGTAACGCGGGTGGATCTCTTGTCTAAACTCCATCCATCGATTCTTGAGGTCCGAGGCCGTGGGCACACCCGCACGCAGGCTCTGCATCACGGCGTCGTACTCACCTTGGGCGTCGGTGTCCTTGAACTGATTTGTGGCTTCCTCGAATCGCGCAGCCAGACTGGCGAATCCCGCCACCAATTCGGCACGTTTTTCGTCTCGCCATTTGGCAGGATCGAGGGCGGCCACCCAGTGGTGAAGTTCAAGGCCAAGATCTGTTGCGTTTTGTGTGTCAGCCATACTCGCCTGCCACTTATGAATGGTGGGTCATTATAGCGAACGGTTCCAGAATGCACACTCAGAAGATTTCATGCATTCTGAGGGCCAGAGGGAGATTCGAATGAAGCTAAATTGGAAAGGACTTGCTGCAGCGGCAGCGCTTGTGGTCGTGGCAATCTTTGCCGTGAAGTACTCTTCGGAGACATCGAAGAAGGAGGCGCAAGAGGCCGAGGACCGCGCGGCGGTTGAGGCGATGGTGCAGGAGATCCAGCAAGGGGTGACGCCGGTTCCGCGTCGGGGCATGCGTCAACGAGGAGTCAAGGCATTGCCAGAGCCGCCGATTCCAAAAGACATGCAAGAGGCGCCCGCCCAAGCCAATGGAAGCCACTCACTTGGGGCGGGGAAGGTCCTTCGGGACAGTCGGCGTCAGGACAACGTCCTGGGATTTGTCGATCGTTTTGCTGCCTCAACGACCTTGTCTGAAACCACGAAAGACCAGCTGCGCAATATCCTGCTTTCAGAGTCCGAAGCTCAGTTCAGTGCTTCGGGCAACAAGGACCAGGGCGGCGTTGTGGCAGCGCGCCGTGAAGCCGAGAAATTGACGCGTTCGATCCTCACGAAACGACAATTCGACGAATTTAAGCGGTTACGTGAGAACGACCGTCGCAGCCATGTTCCGTTCAAGTGAGTCAAGCTTTCAGCGCTTTCGCGTGAAAATCGAGATGGTCTTCGACGAAGCTCGCGATGAAATAATAAGAGTGGTCGTAGCCTGGTTGCATGCGCAACGTAAGCGGATGGTCGGCCGCCTCGCAGGCATTCGTCAGGCGTTCAGGCTGCAGGTGCTCGGTCAAAAATGGGTCGGCGTCTCCTTGATCCACCAGAAGGTGGAGTCGCTCGGAAGCCGTGGCGATAAGCTCGCACGTGTCCCATTCCTTCCACGTCGCCTTGTCCTCGCCTAGATAGGCTCCAAATGCCTTTTCACCCCATGGAACCTGGCTTGGAGCCACGATCGGTGAAAATGCCGAGACGCTTTTATAACGCCCTGGATTTTTCAGAGCGATGACCAACGCGCCGTGTCCACCCATCGAGTGTCCAAAAATCGAACGCGCCTGGGTGGCGGGGAAGTTGGCCTCAATCAGCGCGGGCAACTCGTTGACGATGTAGTCGTACATTTGAAAATGTTTTGCCCAGGGTTCCTGAGTGGCGTTCAGGTAAAACCCAGCGCCCTGACCAAGGTCGTATTTTTCGTCATCCGGCACGCCTTCGCCGCGTGGACTGGAATCCGGTGCGACGATAATGACACCGTGTTTTGCAGCGTATTTCTGGGCATTCGCCTTCGAAATAAAATTCTGCTCGGTGCAGGTGAGCCCGCTTAACCAGTACAGGACCGGGCATTTTTGGGTCTTGGCCTGAGGCGGCAAATAAACGCCGACTTTCATTTCGCAGCCGACGGATTTGGATGGGTGTTTCCAGACTTCCTGAGTTCCACCAAATGACGCGTGAGTTTCTGTGCGTTCCATCAATTACCTCGATCTTAAAAGTGAATGACGGTTCGAATCGACTCGCCGTGATGCATGAGGTCAAAGGCTTCGTTGATGCGCTCGAGCGGCATATTATGGGTGATGAAAGGGTCTAGGTTTAGCTTTCCGTTCATCGAATCTTCGACGATTCCGGGAAGCTCGGTCCGACCGCGAACACCTCCAAATGCCGACCCACGCCAGACCCGACCGGTCACAAGCTGGAAGGGGCGTGTTTTGATTTCTTGTCCGGCACCGGCCACTCCGATGATGACGCTTTCGCCCCAGCCTTTGTGGCAGCATTCAAGCGCCGAGCGCATGACGTCTACGTTTCCGATGCATTCGAAACTAAAATCCACACCGCCGTCGGTCATGCCAACGATCACATCTTGAATGGGGTCCGAGTGGTCTTTGGGATTCACACAATCGGTCGCGCCGAGTTCCTTAGCGAGGTCGAATTTCCCGGGGTTGATGTCGACACCGATGATGCGAGAGGCGCCAGCTTGTTTGGCGCCCACGATGCAGGCGAGCCCGATTCCGCCGAGTCCAAACACCGCGACGGTGTCGCCTTTTTGGACTTTGGCGGTGTTATGCACGGCGCCAATGCCGGTGGTGACGCCGCAACCCAAAAGACAGACTTTTTCAGGGGGCGCGTCCGGATTGATTTTGGCCAACGAGATCTCGCAGACGACCGTGTATTCGCTGAACGTGCTGCAGCCCATGTAGTGGAAAATCGGCTTGCCTTGATACGAAAAGCGCGAGGTTCCGTCTGGCATCAGGCCCTTGCCCTGCGTGGCCCGAACGGCTTGGCAGAGGTTGGTTTTGCCGGATTTGCAGAATTTGCATTCACGGCATTCGGCTGTGTAGAGCGGGATCACGTGGTCGCCGACGGCCAGCGACGTGACACCTTCGCCGATTTCAACCACCACTCCTGCGCCTTCGTGGCCAAGGACGGCGGGGAAAATGCCTTCTGGGTCGTCGCCGCTGAGGGTGAATGCATCGGTATGACACACGCCCGTATGCGTAATTTTAACGAGGACCTCGCCCTTACGTGGAGGGGCGACGTCGATCTCGACGATTTGAAGGGGCTTTCCAGCTTCGAATGCGACTGCTGCGCGACTTTTCATTATTTTTCCTGGGTAGATTTACTTTAGATATGAACGAAGTAAGGCGTTTACGTCTTCGACGACCGCTTTTTCTGAATCGGTTGACTCGCCCGGCGTGAACGTTTCGCGCAGATGGGCTTCCAAAACTTCCATCATTAAGCCGCCTACCGCACCACGAACCGCGGCGATTTGCTGCAGAACAGCCGTGCATTGGGTGTCTGACTCAAGCGCTGTCTCAAGCGCGGTGAGTTGCCCTTTGATGCGTCGAACGCGAGCAAGGACGCGTTTTTTTTCGTGGGGTGTATGTGGCATGGGACTCCTGATGAACTATACTGGGGTATAGTATAATTGCTGGAAAGATCAACCCTCCGAACGCGCGGGTTGAATGTGTACAGATGATGAGTTAATCCAATCCTATGCGACTTTCAGCGACGATTCGTGGCGTCGTCTACACGTTCTCTTCTGTGAAAGAGGTGTTGGCGAAGGCTAATCCGCCCAAATCGGGTGACCAGCTTGCGGGCATCGCTGCGCGCGACGCTGTAGAACGCGTTGCAGCCCGTGCGGCCTTGTCGAATCTGACGCTGGCGAACCTTCGCGAAAACCCAGTCGTCCCTTACGAAATCGACGAGTTGACTCGGCTTGTCGAAGACACGCTTGATCCGTTGGCGTACGAGGCCGTCAAAGATCTGACCGTCGGGGAATTCCGCGAATGGGTGCTCGACACTGCGACTACGGGCGAGATGTTGCGTTCTGTCGCAGCGGGTCTGACGCCAGAAATGGCCGCCGCTGTCACGAAGCTGATGTCGAATCTGGATTTGATGACAGCCGCTGCAAAAGCCGTGGTCGTCGTTCGCGCGAATAATACGTTGGGTTTGGCGGGTCGATTGTCTTCTCGATGCCAGCCCAACCACCCGACGGACGACGTCGAAGGCATTCTGATTTCGGCTCGAGAAGGCCTTTCCTACGGTTGCGGCGACGCCGTGATCGGCGTGAATCCAGCGACCGACACAGCTGAATCGACGGCAGAAATTCTAAAGGTTTTGACGGATCTGACGCAGCGTAACGGCATTCCGACACAAAACTGTGTTTTGTCTCATGTGACTGTGCAGATGGCGGCGCTGAAATTGGGCGCACCGATGGGCCTGATGTTCCAGTCGATGTCGGGGTCAGAGGCCGGTAATCGCTCGTTTGGGATCTCGGTCGCTCTGATGGACGAAGCTTGGGACATGATGAAAAAGATGACCACCACTCGTGGTCCAAACGTCATGTATTTCGAGACCGGCCAAGGGTCGGCGCTCTCTGCCAATGCTCATCATGGCGCCGACCAAGTCACGCTTGAGGCTCGCTGTTACGGCTTTGCTCGGCGATACGAGCCGTTTTTGGTGAACACGGTCGTTGGGTTCATCGGCCCAGAATATCTGGAAGATGGAAACCAAATCACGCGGGCGGCCCTTGAAGACCATTTTATGGGCAAGTTGATGGGCCTGCCGATGGGGTGTGATGCGTGTTTCACCTACCATTCCCGCATGAGTCAGGATGAGGTCGAGAGCCTCAAAGTGCTCTTGGCTGCATCGGGCGTTTCGTACCTGATGTCGCTGCCGGTGGGCGACGATATCATGCTGAATTACCAATCGACCTCGTATCACGACATCCCGTCATTGCGGGTTTTGTTGGACCGCAAACCCACGCCGGAATTCGACGCGTGGATGAATAAGGTCGGCATCTGGGACGGCAATAAACCCGGACCACGCTTCGGTGACCAGCAGGTGATTCGATGAGCATCACTCGCCAGATGATCGAAGACCTTCGGGTGAAGATGGGGCATACCCGGCCGCTGTCTGCGCCAAAGCCCATCGGAAAGATTGCGCCTCCGCCAAAGAAGATTCAGGTCAAAGCCCAAGAGGTTTCCGAGTTCGCGGTTCATGCCGCTGAACACACGACGGCGCTGGTGGGAATTGGCCATGTCGGCACCCGCTACGCCACGAATGTGGTTTTGCAATTTCAGGCAGAACTCGCCGTGGCCCACGAAGCCGTAGACGCCGTGCTGCCTGATGGATGGGCGGAATCCAACGGATTGCTTGGTCTGCATACGCGTGTGACCGACCATCATGAATTCTTGTTGCGACCCGACCTCGGGCGTCGTCTGGACGAAAAGTCCGTTTCGCTCTTAAAAGAACGCGCGCGCAAAGACGTCGACGTTCAGGTGATTTTGGCGGATGGCTTGTCGGCCGTGGCCTGCACAGGAGCGGGGATTTCGCTCTTGAACGCCATGATTCAGGAGTGTGAGGCTCGCGGTTGGTCCGTCGGAACGCCGGTGGCAGCGCAGTTTTCGCGCGTCTGGCTTGAAGACGAAATCGGGCAAATTGTTCGGGCCAAAGTCTGCGTGATTTTGCTGGGCGAAAGGCCTGGCCTTGGAACCGGAGACGGTCTGTCGGCGTACATGGTGTATCAGCCTAAAATCGGCAACACCGACGCCAATAGAAATATGATGTCGAATATCCATGAACGTGGAACGCCGCCCAAACTGGCGGCCAAGCGTCTGGCCATTCTGGCAGGCGCCATGCTCGATCAGAAGACGTCCGGCGTGACGCTCGATCTTTCGAATTTGATCGGTGAATTGGGTGAGGCTGCTACGCGCGCAAATCGTGCACCTCAAAAACGAGAGCGTCTGGTGGAGGTGCCAAAATGATTCTTGAGCCGATTCCCCCGAAAATTCTGTCTGTTAAACGCCTGCATAACGCGCATGAAAGCATGTTGCTGGCGTACGGTGCGGACCCCAAGAAGCATACGTCGTTGGGACTTATCACCTGCGATCAGGATGATTCGACCTACGTGGCGCTTGATGAGGCGACCAAACACGCCCACGTCGACGTCGTGTTTGCGCGTTCATTTTATGCGGGTGCGGCTCACGCCTCTGGTCGGCTTTCTGGCGAGATTTTGGGGGTGATTGCTGGCGCAAATCCCGACGAAATCGAAGAAGGCCTCAAGGCGGCGACGCGTTGCCTGGAGCATGACGCTTGTTTTTACACGGCGGACGAAGCGGGCTCGATTGCGGTGTTCCCGCATGTGGTGAGCTCGATCGGGCATTATCTGGCCGAACAAGCTGGGCTGAAATTCGGCGATTCGATGGCCTACTTGGTTGCGCCTCCGATGGAAGCCTCGATTGCCCTTGATGCCGCGCTGAAGTCGGCGAATGTGCGTGCCGCCAAAATCTTCCCACCGCCGACGGAGACCAACTTTGCGGCCGCGTGGTTGACTGGCGACTTGACGGAATGTCAGGCCGCTGCCGAAGCCTACGCCTATGCAGTGGTTCAGGTGGGGCGCGAACCGCTCGATGGACGAGGCTGGTAGCGCAGTATTTTCACCAGCTAGAGGGTGCCGTAATTTTTGCGCAGCGCAATCGTCGTCAAGGGATGTTTGGGCGCCGTCATACGTGATTGGCGCGCCTTGTGGGCGATGGCACGCTGTTTGCGACGAGAAGCCCCATAATCATGATTGGAGTGCACGATGAAGAAGTGGTTGTTGATGGTTCTTTTGGGCGGATGTTCGGCAAACCCCGCACCGACAGTGGAGCCAAGTGTCGCCGAAAAATATGGCATCGTCGAACAAGGCCCCAGTGAGACTGATATCGCCTCACACCTCGATCAGGCATGTGCGGGTGGCGAGGCGGCATCGTGTTTGTCGTTGGGCATTCGGTACGAGCGGGGCGACGAGGGCGTGCCTCATGACCACGACAAGGCGCTTGAACTCTATGATCGGGCCTGCACGCTCGGGAACGCCTCTGGATGTTACCAGCAAGCCCTGATGCTCATGTACGACAAGAACGACCCGATTCGGGCGCACCTGTTGTTGGAGCATACCTGCAAAAACGACCATGGCCCGTCTTGCGTGATGCTGGGCGACTTGCATCGTGACGGTCGCTTGCTTCGCAAAGACGAGGGCGAAGCCGTCAAGCTCTACAAACAGGCCTGTGACACGGGTTATATGAACGGTTGTTCGGCCTACATCGACCTGGTTTGGACGGCGTCACGACAGGTCACCGACTTGAAAGGTTTTGCCGACTATATGGGCAAGTCCTGCGAGCGCGGCCATGCCATGAGCTGCGAGGAGCTCGGGAAGCTCTACGAGACCGGCACCCAATGGTTGGGCTACAAGCTCGATGAGGACCCCGAAAAGGCCCAGGCGCTTTTTGCTAAGGCTGCCTATTTGCGCCGTGTGGCGGGCCCACGAGGATTCTGGGATGAACTCAAAACTCCCGCTCCGGTCGTTGCGTCGGGCGACATCAACGACGTTCAACACCAACAGGACCTTTCAAAGCCAGGCTATGTTTCGGTGGCCGGTCCTGCAGGAACGATCGTCGTGGATGGAGTCGATACGGGGGCTGCCGTGCCTGGAAACGTGTTGATTTTGACCTTGGGTCGACACGAGGTGTCGATCAAGCAAGCCGATGGTAAGATGTCGGCTCAGAAAGTCGTTTTTGTCGGCGCCGATCAACGGATCGACTTGGACTTCTGAGTCACGAACACTCACATCACGAACGCACATGAAGATCGCCATCATCGGGTCGGGCTTTGCCGGACTGGCCATGGGTATCCGACTCAAAGAGGCCGGATTCACTGATTTTGTGATCTTCGAAAAAGCTGCAGAAGTCGGCGGCACGTGGCGGGATAATCATTATCCCGGCGCCGCCTGTGATGTTCCTTCGCACCTCTATTCTTTATCATTCGCCCAGAATCCGAATTGGAGCCGGCAATTTGCCCCCCAATCCGAAATCTTGGAATACACCCTCGGATTGGTTCGTGATTTTGGGCTTGAGCCCTTCTTGCGCCTTTCCGAGGGCGTCGAGAGCGCTGTGTATCAGGCCGAAACACAGAATTGGCGAGTTCAGACGAGTAAGGGGGTTCATGAAGTCGACCTTGTTGTGGCTGCGACGGGCGGTTTGAGTAGGTGGAGCATTCCGGAATTTGAAGGCTTGGATTTATTTTCTGGCAAGGTTTTTCATACGGCCGACTGGCAACATGATGTCGACCTTCGTGGGAAAAAGG
Source organism: uncultured Bradymonadales bacterium (assembly GCA_964394615.1). GTDB lineage: Bacteria > Myxococcota_A > Bradymonadia > Bradymonadales > Bradymonadaceae > JBFFMO01. Next base: position 35,694 of record CAYMYJ010000018.1, read on the forward strand.
TCGCGGTGATTGGAACCGGGGCGAGCGCTATTCAGGTCGTTCCAGAGCTCGCGAAAATTGCCGGGTCTGTGGACGTTTATATGCGGACTCCTCCATGGATTATCCCTAGAAACGACGCGCCAATATCCAAACGCGTGCGCGCGACATTTAGAAAGTTTCCAAAATTATTAGAAGCTCGTCGTGCGTCGATTTATGCAGGTTTTGAGGCTCATGCCGTCGCTTTTTTTAATCCCAAATTAATGGTGATTCCAAAACAGCAATGTCTTGCATTTATGAGGAAATCCATTGCGGATAAAGAGCTTCGAGACTTGCTGATTCCCGACTATTTGCCGGGCTGCAAACGGGTGTTGTTATCCGACGACTTTTATCCGGCCATTCAGAAACCCAACGTTCATCTGGTGACGCAGGGGATTTCGCATTTCAACAAGGCTGGAATCGTTGATGACCTAGGCGGGGAGCGCCGCCATGACGTTGTGGTGATGGCGACCGGTTTCAAGGTCTCCGAGGACGTCGCTCCTTTTCCGATCCAGGGGCGGTATCAATCGCTTCAAGAGGTCTGGCACGAACGCGCCGAGGCCTATAAAGGCGCCACCATCGCAGGGTTTCCGAACCTCTTTGTCCTGGTTGGTCCCAACACCGCGCTCGGTCATAATTCGATGATTTACATGATTGAATCTCAGATAAATTATGTGCTCGATGCCGTGAAAAAGATGGCAAAAAACGAGTGGAAAACAGTCGATGTACGGCCGGAGGCGCAGCGCATCTACAACGACGAAATTCAACAGAAATTGAATGGAACGGTGTGGGAGAGTGGCTGTGTGAGTTGGTACCGAACCCGAGACGGCAAGAATACGACACTTTGGCCTGATTTCACCTTTAAGTTCCGCGCCATCACGCGCGAATTTGACGAAGATGCTTACTTTTTGGAGCGCAAACGATGACCGATTATTCGACCTCTACTGACCATCGGATTTGGTACAAAAAACAGGGAGAATCAGGGCCTCGCGTGCTTTTTGTGATGGGCTTCGCGATGCGTGGACATGCGTGGGAACGCCAAGTTGCAGGCCTCAAAGAAGACCACCAATGTGTGTATTTTGACCATGCAGGTCTTGGCCATAGTGGTCCGGTTTCAACGCGTCGCCTAAAAATGGACGATATGGCGTCTGACGTGCTTGGGCTCATGGATACACTGGGATGGGATGATGCCCATTTGGTCGGTATTTCGATGGGGGGTATGATCGCGCAGCACGTGGCTCTTCGCGCCCAGGACCGCCTGAAGTCGCTGACGCTGGCGGCGACCACCGCCGGAGGTTTTCCGCACGTCATTCCGCCGATAAAGGGCTTGAAGCTTTTCCTTGCTGCCAACGGTTCAAAAGACAAAGTCGATGCGCTGGGCCGACTTTTGTTCTCGACCCCATTCTTAAAAGCCAACCCTGAGCTCTCTCGAACGCTCATCGGCGAGGACTTTGCCGGTGGCGAGCCGCCCAAGGCGACTCGGCTGGCGCATCTGCACGCGGTGTTTAATCATAATACCGCGAATCGTCTGCACGAGCTCTCTGGCCTGCCGACTGTGATCATCAAGCCGACCCACGATGTGCTGGTCTCACCGGAACAATGTGAGCGTTTAGGGCGTTTGATTCCGAACGCGACGTTGCATGAAGTCAATGCAGCGCATGGACTTACGCGGGAAATTGCTGCGGAGTTCAATGCGCTATTGCGCGACCACATTCAAAGGGTCGAGCGCGCCGGGTCGTGACATTCACTGCGATCCCGTGTAACAAGCGCGCCGAACCCTCGTGACGCGGACCTACTATGTTTTCGATATCTAACCTTGGAGTCATGCACGGAGCCCGAACGCTCTTTGCTGGCGCGACGATGATCTTTAATGCGGGAAGCCGTTACGGAATTGTGGGTGCCAACGGTGCGGGCAAGTCGACCCTTTTGCGGGTGATTGCCGGGCAAGAAGAAGCCACGATGGGCGACGTCACGATTCAGAAGGGAAAGCGCGTCGGCGTGCTAGGGCAGGACCATTTCAAGTACGACCATATGCCCATCATCCACGTGGTGATGAGCGGCATCCCAGAACTTTGGGATGCGATGGTGGAAAAGGAAGAGATGCTGGCCAAGGCCGCGATCGAACCGGATTCGTTCAACGTGGAGCGGTTCGGCGAGCTCGAAGACATGGTGATGGTTTACGACGGTTACACGTTGGAGTCGCGCGCCGCCGATATCCTGGAAGGTCTGAATATCCCCAAAAAGGTCCACTACGACCTGTTGTCGACGCTCAGCGGTGGTTTCAAATTGCGTGTGTTGCTGGCGCAGGTTTTGGCTTCGAACCCAGATATTCTGCTTCTGGATGAGCCCACCAACCACTTGGACATTGTTTCCATCGCGTGGTTGGAGCGTTTCATGGTCAATTTCTTGGGCGTCGCGGTTGTGGTGTCCCATGACCATAGTTTCTTGAACACGACCTGCAATAACATCATCGACGTCGATTATGAGTTGGCCACGCTTTATCCTGGCGACTACGACCGTTTCGTTTTTGTGAAGCAGGGCGACCGCGACCGCAAAGAAGCCGAGATCGAAAGGCAACAAGAGACGATTGCAGACCACAAGGCGTTCATCGAGCGATTCAAGGCCAAGGCTTCGAAAGCCCGTCAGGCTCAAAGCCGCGTCAAAATGATGGAGAAAATCGAGGTCGTACACCTGGCGCAAAGCTCGCGCATGTACCCGAAATTCAAGTTTTTGGCGGCGCGTGATACCGGCAAGATGGTGGTTGAGGTCAAAGATATCGCCAAGTCATTTGGCGACAAACAGGTCCTCAATAACGTGACGTTCTCGATGCAGAAGGGCGAGCGGATGGCCATCATCGGGCCCAACGGGATTGGAAAGTCGACGCTGCTGAAAATCATGATGGATGAGCACAAGGCCGACAAAGGCGTTGTAGAGTGGGGTCATAACGCCGAACCCGGTTATTTCTCGCAGGACCACGCCGAGATGACCGAACAGGGCGATTCGAACTTGTTGGATTGGCTCTGGAATTTCTGCGCTGGCCGAACCACAGGCTACGTCCGCGGCAAGCTCGCCGAGGTTCTTTTTGTCCGCGAAGACATCGAGAAAAAGATTGTGAACCTTTCTGGTGGGGAAATGGCGCGGCTGGCTTTTGCAAAAATCAGCGTGAAGGAACCCACGGTTTTGGTGCTCGATGAGCCGACCAACCATTTGGACCTTGAAGGCATCGAAGGCTTGGCACAAGGGCTTGAGGCGTATCCGAACGCCATGATCTTTGTGAGCCACGATCGCTGGTTTGTCTCGAGACTTGCCACGCGAATCTTGGAAATTACCGAAGATGGCGTGACCGATTTTGCCGGGACCTATCCAGAATTCCTTCAATGGGCCGAAGAAAATCGAGACCATTTGGATCGGAATGTGGCGCTCGCCAATGACAAAGAGAAAAAGCGAGCCTCAAAATAGGAATTAGACGGCGCGGAATTTCCGGCGGATGGCCATCACGGTGGCGCCCAATGTTGCGGGTGCAAGCCCGGCCAGAACGGCCGGCATCGGGCTGTCCATCGAGGAGATGCTTCCCGCGAACGCCAGCGCAAATGCGACCGGGACGTTGCCCAGGGCAAAGTAGAGGTAGTATTTCCGGACCGGCATATTCGCGACGCCGGCCAAGACGCTCATCACTTCCGGCAACATGGGGGCGGCCCGTGAAAGCATCAACGGCACAGGCCCGACATCACCAACGGTGGTCCGGATTTCTTCGAGCGTGTCGGCGCTGACAAAACCGGATTTTCCGGTCAGGCGGGCCGACCAGTAGCATAAGGACCCGGCGCTCAAGACGCCGATGGCCGTTGCCAAACCACCCACCAAAGGGCCAAGCAGGTAGCCAGCGGCGATGCCCGTCGCGATGGTCGGGATCGAGAGTACCGAGTCGACCGAGAGCACCGCGATGATCGCCAGGACCAGAAGCAAAGGCTCAGACTTCATCTCAAGAAGCCAGGCCTGGAGCTCGTCGGGCGTGATCCAGCCCGCAAAGAAGTTGACGGCTCCAATGGCGAGAAACACACACACCATGGCGATGGCGAATTTTGCGGTCTTTTTCAAATTATTTCCTGCGAGCTTGTGTCCATTCTAACCAGAGTTTTCGGAATGCGCACGTACCCTTCGTCATCAATATTGCGTCAGAATGCTGCTTTCGGCCGGCCCAGCTTGGGGTAACCTTAAAATCATGAAACGTCTTTTTCTAATATCGTTGTTCATCCTAAGCGCCTGTGGGACCACCGAGCGCACTGTTGTGGGTGATGGGACTCAGGTGGAGCGCGTGCAGTTTGAGGGGGTCGAGCGCTTCAGCGATTCCGAGATCACCGCCTACTTGTACGCGGGCGAGCTCGGGTGGCTGCCCGACACCCGTGACCAGCCGTTCGACGAGGCGTTGATGGCGGCCGATATTCAGCGGATCGAGAGCCTCTATGCGGCCAATGGGTATCATGATGCTCGTGTTGACGACGTGAAGGTCAGCCAAAAAGACGGTCGCTCTTTCCTGAAGTTCTTTGTGCACGAGGGGGAGCCGACTCTTGTGAAAGGCGTGGATTTTATCTGGCCGGGGCCGATCGACGCCAAGATTCGACAGAATGTGGAGGCCGCGGCCGAGTTCAAGCTCGGGGATACCTTCGAGATCAGCAGCTATAACGCGACCCTTGGGGCGCTGCGTTTTGCGCTGCTCACCAACGGATTTCCGCTGGCTGATGTCTCGGGTAGGGCGCAGGTCGACCGCGTTCAGCATTCGGTGCGCTGCACTTTTAATCTGGTTCCTGGCCCCGCTGCCAAGATAGGCGATGTGAGGTTCGAGGGGCTCATCGATGTGCCCGAGGATCAGGTGCATCGTGAAATCGAGTTCCTGCTGGGAGAGCCCTATTCGCCCGCTCGTGTGGCGCAGATGGAAAATGCTGTCAAAGGTCTGCAGGTTTTTCGCTGGGTTTCAGCGGTTCCGGCCACCGAGGTCGTCGACGGCAAAACCACGATTTTGATTCGTGTTTCCGAGGCCGACCCGCATAGCGTTCGAATTGGGGCCGAGCTCGAAGTCGACACGGTGCGCTGGCAAGAGCAGGTCCGAGCCGGCTACACCCACACCAATGTTTTTGGAGAGCTCACGCGTTTGGACCTGCAGATGGTGCTCGGTTGGGCGCAATTGCCCAATCCTTGGGAAACTGATTTGCAGGGGCCTGTGGTGATGGTGCGGCCCGAATTCAGCAAGAAAGGCCTGCTGGAGCGCCACTTGATGTGGTCGCTCGCCCCACAATTCAAGCTCGATTTGGAAGAAGGTTATCAATACTACTCGGTGGGCGACCGTTTTGGCGTCTCACGTTGGTTTCGGGGAATGTATCGGCTGGGCCTGAATCATACGGTCGATTACGTGGACTTCTTCAATCTTTCGCCCGAGCTCGATGTCAATTCGTCGTTGCTGGGGCGCGATTTTCGCGACCCGTACTTGCTGAGCATCCTTGAGTGGCAAGCCGCAGCGTATTTTGTGGATTCGATTACCAAACCCAGAAATGGCGTGATTGTTGAGGGTTCGTTTGGGGTGGCCGCCTCGCAAATTGGCTCTGATTTTGATTTTCATCGGACAGCGCTTCAGCTGCGTGGGTACTGGAGCCCCGTTGATTGGTTCCAGCTGGCGTCACGTGCGAAAACCGGTCTGATCGTGCCTTTTGGGCAGAATCCATCCGTTCCGTTTAATAAACGTTTTTATCTGGGGGGGGCCTCGTCGGTCCGAGGCTGGGGGTCGCGTCGGCTTTCACCGCGTTTGGAGGAGTGCGACGAGGAAGGGAATTGTGATTCGATTCCGGTGGGTGGTTACACAATGGTTCAAGGAAATCTCGAGCTCAGATTCCGTGTCTTGAAGCCTCTGTGGCTGGTTGCATTTGCAGACGTCGGCGACGTGCAAAGTGAGGAAATGACCTACAAAATTGACGAGTGGAATTATTCGGCCGGCCCTGGAGTGCGCGTGGATACGCCACTTGGGCTGGTTCGCCTCGATGCAGGCTTTAGGTTGAACGAGACCGGTGTTTACCCTGACGAAAGGGCGTGGGGAATCTACCTCGGCTTGGGAGAAACACTATGAAGACGACGCTTCTTTGTGTGTTGGTCATGTTCTTTTCATCGACCGCCTTTGGCCAGTCGGTCGAGAAGGTCATCGAGACTCCAGCTGATGCCACGAAAGCCCCTGTCGCGGCCGCGGCCAGTTTCAAACTCGCCATCGCGGATTTCGTGGCTGGAACGCCGTTCGAGGGGGTCTCGGGCGTGATCGACGTCAAGATGAGCGGCAGCGCGCCCAAGAACGACATCATTACGGTCTTGGATGTGACGTGTGACTCGATACGGGTCGGGAATTTCCCCGTCGGGACGCTTAAAGGAACGTGGCGGCGTTCCAAGATATCCACGCAATCGCGGCTGCAATTGATGATCGAAGGGGTGCTAGGAAGCGCTCAGCTCGTTCTGGAAGCGGATTTGGATCTCGACCTGGTGGCAAAAACCGTCACGTTGCGGCCCGGCCCGATTCGTGGCGCGTTGACGATGCGTTTGGCGGATATCACGGCCATCACTGCCACGTTGGGTAAGGCTTTATCTGGGCGTGTGCTTCTGGATTTATCGATGTCGGGAGTGGCTGAATCGCCCGAGTTTTCGGCGCGATTTCATCTGGAAGATGCCGCGTTGAATGGTCAAAAAATCGGAGATTTGCAGGTCGATTGGGTCCATGCAAAGGAGTCTCAGATTGGGTGGCGTTGGATGAACGCAGGTCGTGCGGTCATCGATGTCAGCGCCACACTACCGTTGAGCTTTGACGCGGTCGCACGCGATATCACGTTGCGCAGGCAAGACCCGCTGAGCTTCACGGGGAAAGTCCTTGGGCTCGATTCAAGTCTTCTGAAACCCTTTGTCCGGCTGCCCCGCGGTTTGGAGCTTGGGCTTTCAGGAGACGTGAAAGCCACCGGCACGCTGGATGCGCTGACGGGCAGCGGCCAAATCGAGGGCGTGGCCGTGGCAGGGGGCGTGTCCGCACCGCTTGCAATCTGGTTTTCGACCGTGAAACAGGAGCATCAAATCGACGCAAATTGGGGCGAGTTCTTGAATGGGCAGGTGAAGTCCAAGTTCTCGTTGCGAAATTTCCTGGATGATCCCGAAGCGATTCCGCGTGCGACGTGGAAGGGAAACCTTCAGGCCGCTATGCCCACCGGTGCGTTGGCTGCTGTGTTTCCGAGTATCCACGACGCCAATGGCGTCGTGAAGGGGGAGGTGAAATGGGGAGGCATTATTGATGCACCCACGTGGGAGGGTGAGCTGTCGACCGCAAAGGCCTCGTTCACGCATGTCGACCTGCATCGCCGTATTAAGGATGCCAAGGGCACCATGAAGTTCTCGGGGCAAGAGGCTGAGTGGACGGTGGTCGGTGCCGCAATGCCGGGCAAATTTGAGGCAAAAGGCACCGCAAGTTTTTCTCCGACCGGTGCGGAAACGGGAGAGGGGCTTTGGGGACGTTGGAAGGCCGGTGCTGAAGCGGAATTGACCTTGAAACGCTTCCCCTTTGTTCAGCGCGACTTTCCTTTTGGGCTTGTGGATGCCGACCTCAAGATGACGGGTGAGTGGACCCATTCCGGGGCAAAGGTGGCGGTTGATGTTGGGAAATCAAGGATCGACCTGATCGACGAGCAGTTGCCAAAAACCAAGAGTATTCCGTTCAACAACGACATCGAGTTTGTCGATTTAGACGTCGATGCAACGAAGGCCGGCGGCAAGAATCTGGAACTGAGTGTGACAGTCGACAGCGTCAGGCTTGTGGGGCAGGGCACGGATATCAAGGTCGGCGGCACGGTTCACGTTCATCGCCAGGACGATATTGTGCGGGTGAAAGGGGGGCTGGATACGGAGCGAGGCGGCGTGTTTTCACTCTTCGATAATCCATTCAAAATTACCAAAGGCCGGGTCACGCTGGCTGAAGGGAACTTAAGAAGAGCCGCACGCCTTGGAGAAGACGGCGCGCCCGAGCCGTCGGCGATGGAACCCGTCATCGCGCTCGCCGCTCAAAGTGAGGTCGAAGGAACCTACGTGCTGGTGCGGCTTGATGGTGCTGTTCAGCGGCCAACCCTGACTCTGGCGTCGCTGCCGGCCGTTCCCGAGTACCAAATCATGACGCTTCTGGTGACCGGACGCGTCGATGCCGTGGACGACAAGAATGGGAACGTGCGAAAGGCGGTCGCAAAGCTCGTTGAGCGTTATCATAATCCGTCGTTGCAGCGTCAACTCTTCGATCGGCTCGGTGTCGATAAGGTGGGTCTCGGGTTCGCTTCTTCGATCACCAATCCGATTTTGACCGTGGGCAAACAGCTCACCAAAACCCTCTATGTCGAGACGATTTACCGTCATGGTGCGCCCGCCGGCGTGAACATGATGGAGGGGCATATCGAAAAACGGATTGCCCGGCATTGGACGGTCGACACCACGTTTGGTGAAGCAGCTGAGGGCCGTGTTGGGGTGTTCTGGTGGGCAAAGTTCGGAGGTCCTCCGACCAAAGAGCCTGCACCTGATGAGTGGGATAGATTGGCACCGCCAGATTATTCGGATGACGATGATGACGGCATCGCGAATCTCTTTGACCTTTGCCCAACGGAGCCCGAGGACATCGATGGATTTCAGGATTCCGACGGTTGTCCGGACCCTGATAACGACGGCGATGGTGTGGCGGACGTCCAAGATAAAGAACCCAATGTGCGTGAGACGTTCAATGGAAGTCTGGACAATGACGGAGCGCCCGACGACGCGCCCGCGCGACTCGTGGACCTCCAGAGCCGCATGAAGCCCATCCTATTTGCGCGCAACGCGACTCGACTGAGCCGCGAGGAGCTACAGGTCATCGAGGCGCTTGGCGAAGTGATTCGGAGGCTAGGGCCAGATGTGCGGATTCTGGTGGTGGGCCATTCCGACGGAAAGGGGAGTCCACAGACGAAATTTCGAGTCTCTCGCGAACGAGCTCAAACCGTGCGCCGAGCTCTGATCAAAGCAGGTGTCTCCGCTAAGCAGGTCGGTGCAGAAGGCAGAGGTGATGCCGAGCTGGTCGACCCCGCCGATACGCCTGAAGCCGCCGCGCTAAATCGCCGTGCAGTGTTGGAGCTTTCGTTGCCACCTGCCCAGACCACTGACCCTGCAGCGATGCCATCACCTTAACTCACAATCAACGCATCTTGCCATTCATTCGAGAATTGAATATACGATTCATATACGCTCCATGTCTGGATCGTATTGTGGAGGTTTTCGATGGGAATTGTGAATATCGACGATGAGTTGCACGACCAAATACGCAAAGCGAGCACCGTCTCGTTTCGCTCAATCAACGCGCAGGCCAGTTTTTGGATCAGGATTGGGATGTTGTGTGAGACCAATCCCACCTTGAGTTTCAACGAAATCGTGCAGCGAGAACTCGCGGCCGCAGGTGTCGTGGTCGCCCCTTTGACCGAGCACGCAGCATGACGAAACGTCCGGAAGAAGTGCGGCTCTTGTCCGAATCTGGACGACTTTTAGCTTCGGTTTTCGAAGTCCTCGATCGGACCCCACTTGTTGGCAAATCGACGCTAGAAATCGACCAGCTTGTCGAGCGCATCATCGTTGAGGATCTGCAAGCCAGGCCTGCCAGCAAGGGGCAGTATGGTTATGGCTTCGTCCTCAATTCCTCGGTGAACGATGTTGTCTGTCATGGCGTCCCCGCGGCGTCCGTGATGCTACGGGACGGCGATATTGTTAATTTTGACATCACCTTAGAAAAGAACGGTTATATTGCTGATTCAAGCAAGACCTACCTGGTCGGTCCGGTCAAACCGGCCGCCAAGAGGCTGGTCCGCATCGCCTACGAGGCGATGTGGAAAGGCATCCGAACCGTTCGTCCTGGCGCGCGGCTTGGCGATATCGGCTGGGCGATCGAGAGCCATGCCAGACGCCATAATTACTCCGTTGTGCGCGAGTATTGTGGCCATGGAATTGGTCGAGAAATGCACGAGGAACCGCAGATTCTGCATTTTGGCCGGCCTGGAACCGGACTTGTGCTGCGCGAAGGGATGGTTTTCACAATCGAGCCGATGATTAATCAGGGGCGACGAGCTGTGAAAACTGCTGGGGATGGCTGGACTGTGAAGACCAGGGATGGCTCATTATCTGCGCAGTTTGAACACACTGTCGCAGTGACTGAAGCTGGCGTGTCTGTGTTAACATTGCGTTCGGATGAGCAAGCCTCGACCTTGGAGCGTTCATAGTCCGAGAGTTCGCTCAGGAAGTGCCAAAAAGACGAGCCTCAATTGTTCAAGGTTGAGTCGTCGTTTGGAAAGAGAATGTACACGACAGGAACCGGAGGTCAGGGCTGATGGCAGAAAATAAAGCGTTCAAAATCGGCTCTGTACTGGTCGCTCCTAACACGCGTCAGACCGTCGAATTGCCGGTCAGTGTTCTGTCGGATCATACGCCGATTACGATGTCGGTTCATGTGGTGAACGGGCGAAAGCCTGGCCCAACCATGTTTGTCAGCGCCGCTGTTCATGGCGACGAAGTGATTGGCGTCGAAATCGCCCGTCGATTGATGCGCGCGGAGGCGTTGGATTCCTTGCGGGGCACCTTATTGATTGTGCCGATTGTGAACACGTTCGGCTTTCTGAATCACTCCAGATACTTGCCGGATAGACGTGATTTAAATCGCTCGTTTCCGGGCTCTCCTAAAGGCTCTCTCGCCGCCCGTTTAGCGCATTTATTTATGGAAGAAATTGTCGGTCGGTCAGATTTTGGCATCGACCTTCATTCGGCCGCGATTCATCGAACGAACCTACCGCAGATTCGAGTTTCTCCGTCAAAACCTGAGACGATCGTGCTCGCAGAAGCGTTCGGGGCGCCTCTGATTCTTACCGCCAAATTGCGGGATGGTTCGATGCGGCAGGCCGCTCAGGATGTGGGGGTTGATATGCTGCTTTACGAAGCCGGTGAGGGGCTTCGTTTTGATGAAATGTCCATCCGCGCTGGTGTGTCGGGCGTGTTGCGCGTGATGCGAGCGACCAAAATGGTTCCCGCCAAAGGCATTTCGAAGTCCAAAGCGGCGTCGGTTCGTGCGGAGTCCAGCACGTGGGTGCGCGCGCCTATTGGCGGCCTTATGCGGACCTTTAAGACTATTGGCGAAGTGGTCAAAAAAGGCGAGGTCTTGGGAGTCGTTTCGGACCCCTTTGGGCTGATCGAAGCAGAGGTTGTCGCCTCGACTCGGGGGCTAATTATTGGCCGCTCTAATTTCCCAGTCGTCAACGAAGGTGATGCACTTTTTCATATCGCGTCCATCAAGAGCGCAGACAAAGCCCAGGCCAAGCTCGACAGCATGGAAAGCCAACTTGTGGCCGATCCGTTATTTGACGAAGACGAGATTATTTAACGGTCAGCGCTCAAATGTCATGACGCATTCATCGTTGCGCGGCGACAACAGGTTCGACCGAGGTGTTTGATCATCAAAGATGAAACGCCCGGTCTTGATAACCGAAGACAAAATTGAACCCTAGCCGCCACCGGCGTGGGTCGTCGTCGACCGAACGTAAACCTAGCGAGTACTCGGCACCTAAACCCCAGCGCCATCCAGTCTTTTGTCCTGGAAACACGATTGCACTCGCGGTTGCGGCGAATGGAATTGGAGAGTGATTTCCAAGCGGCGTCGATAGGTAGGGAACCAGCAAAATATGGGCGTTGTTCAGGTAGAATGCAGGTCCAATTCGTTGAGAAATCAAACCACCCCAAGCTGCGAACCCCGTCATCACCCCCCAATTGGGGTCGATGCCGATATGGGTGTCGAGCGCTATTTCCGGCAACCACAGCTGGCCTTTTTCATCATCGGTGACTTTTTCATCTGAAAACGCTTTATAAAGACCCATTCCGGGTTTGGCATATCCCCCGACGCCCCCACACGCAGCCGTGAAAAACAAGGAGGCGAGCAAAAACGAGAATTTGAGATCTGTGATTTTTAGTCGCAAAACACGTCGCTCTGCAGAGATGAAATGGTCCCGGATTCTTGTATACAAGAGTGTTAGTATGGGCAGGAAAAAGAACCGAGGTCTACTTGGTGTTGAACGACCGACGAAAAAGGGCTCAGATGATGGCAAGCTGCGTTGCTCCGTTTTTTGCCTTTACTCTCTTGTTTATGCCGTGCGCTGCATCGGCCGAGGAGCCACTGAACCCTGCAGTGACGTTATGCATGCAGCCTTTGGGCGAATACGATAAGTCGATGCTGAAGGCGTCCGCCAAAGGTGTTGAATACCTGTACGGATTCAAGGTCGAAATCAGACCTGCTCTAAAGATGCCCAAGAAGGCTTGGTACTCGCCTCGCAAGCGCTACCGCGCCGAAGTCCTGCTCGACTACCTGCGTGATGATGTCTTGCCGCGGACCGAGTGCACCTTCATCGTCGGCTTCACGTCGCACGATATCTCGACGACCAAAGACGAACACAAAGACTGGGGAATTTTAGGCTTAGGCGAGGTCGGCGGTGTGGCGGCGGTCGTCAGTTCAAAGCGTACCCATAAACGACTCAAAAAGCCCCACACAGCCACCAGGCGAGTGGTGAAGGTCGTCAATCACGAGATCGGGCATGTGATGGGGCTGCCGCATGTGAAGGGCGAGGGCTGCCTGATGAACGATGCCGAAGGGACGGTCGATACCGTGGATCTGGAAAACGGTCTTTTATGCCAACCGACGATTGATTTTATCGAAAAACATCGCGGCTATCGCATCCCGAGGCTCGTCGATTTTAATTGGGAAATCATCCAGCCATAACCATTTTGCGTGAACCACGCAGCATGGGTTTGAGCTTTCCTCAATTGGACGAAGTCACGGAGTCGCGGTGGCCGTGTAGGAAAGCGAGTAGGGGACAGCATCGAATCCGCCTCCAAAGGCCGATGTGTCAACTGCCTCGACAATCACGTAGTACCTGCCAGGTGCGAGATTGTTATTCGTTGTTATGGGGCCGAGCTGACTTGATTCAGTGAATATCACTTGAAATTCACTGACGAGATAAACATTAACGTTCGCATCGGATCCGAAGGTGATTGAAGCGTTAACGGTTTGGGCCGTCGTGAACGTGAACCAGTCAGTCTCCCCCAGCGTGCCTCTGCAAATACCACCGCTAAATGGAGTACCTGAGATAAGGGGCTTGGCGGCTGCAGGACCGTCGTCCTCCTCGTTGCCATCGTCACCGTTGCACTCCATCGTGGTCCCACAGACCAGCATACCCAAATCCACGTCTACAATGCAGCCCGGTGCGGCCGGGTCGGTACAATGGAAAGACGAAACGCACTCACCACATATGGATTCGTAACAATAAGGCTTTCCGGGAACGCGACAGTCGTCATCGAATCTACAAGGAGGTGTCGCGTCGAATTCGAGGCGAGAGATACATAATGGATCTGCGTTGAGGATTGGAACGTTGAAATCGGAATCGACTTCCTTAAGTTCCACGCCAAGCAGAGCGCCTTTCATGATTCCCTCCGTCTGGTTGCTTTTGGTGAGTTCGACGGAACCGCTTGTCGCGACGTAGTATGATTCACACTGAAGTCCGGGGTCACAGTTTTTGCCGATCCTTAAACACGTCTCGCACGTTTCGAAGGTTTGCCCCTCTGCGCTCCCGAATTCGTAGATTCCTGGCATATCGGCGCGCACGATCAGTTCGAGATAGTCAATAGTGGATGGGGTGAGGTTGTAGGCGACGAATCGACCAAGCCGAAATTCTACGTTCGTGGCCACGAATTCGAGTTGGGGGCACGAATTGTTTGTGGCGTTGTTCGTGGCGTTGTTCGTGGCGTTGTTTGTGGCGTTGTTTGTGGTGTTGTTTGTGGCGTTATTTGTGGCGTTATTTGTGGCGTTATTTGTGGCGTTGTTTGTGGTGTTATTTGTGGTGTTATTTGTGGCTACGTTCGTCGATTTGGTGCCATCCCCACCACAGGCATTCAGCAACACGGACCCACAAATTAACATCAACAGCATTTTATTCATGATACGACCCCCAACACAGCGACTTTGCGCTGTACGCATAATAGCGGATGCCGCGCACCCTATAGTAAGGCCGCAGGACCGCAACGCGGAAGTGAACCGGTAAACGCGGCGCGTGTTGCATGACCAACGTTGGTCGTCTATTCTGACCCGGTCGCCACGTTGAACCCTTGGCCGGGCGGCTTTATTACTCATACCCAGCGAACGAAATGAGCTTTTCTTTTTAATAAATTCCGCAATCCGAATTATTAAAAGAGAGGTCATTTATGTCTGTCGTTCGTCTTTCGATCGTCGAGTTCGCATACCCGCATCAAACGCGGATGCTTGCTGATGTTTCACTCGATATTTCTGCTGGTTGGACCGCAATCGTTGGTCCAAACGGTGCCGGGAAATCCACACTTGTTCGCCTTATTTGTGGCGACCTTCAGGCTCGCCAGGGTTCGATTGTTTCTCCTTTTTCATGCCGTACAAGCCAAGAACCTGATTTTCAAATCGTCGCCGAATTCACGCAGGAATGGGGAAAAAACGCTGCGTTTTGGAAGTCATTATTCGGTCTGGATTTTGTTGATCTGAATTCGTGGTCGAGCCTTTCGCCGGGCTGGAAACACCGTTGGATGCTCGGTGCTGTGTTCTGGCGAAACCCGCCACTTTTGGTGCTCGACGAGCCCACTAATCATTTGGATTTAGAAGGGCGCGACCTGCTGATAAGGGCGATGAGTCGTTATGACGGCGTTGGCCTTGTGGTGTCTCATGACCGGGCGTTCCTAAATCAAACGACTACCGAGACAATTTGGGTCGAAAACGGTCGCGTGGAGCATTTTAAATGTGGACTCGAGCCCGCGGTCGACCGTGTTCGCGCTCAGAAAAGGTCCCAGCTGGATTCGCTGAACGATGCCCAAGCCCAGCTAAAAACGGCCCAAATGCAAGTTCATCAGGTGGCGGCGACGCATGACGCCTCCAAACGTTCGCTTTCCGTGAAATCACGGATGAAAAACGCAGGTGACCGTGATGCAGGAACTGACGCTCGAAAGATCCGCGCGCAAAGGGCTGAGGCTTCCCATGGGCGGGCGCGAAGAGTGTCCAAAGGTGACCTCGAACGCACCCAGAAGCACGTGGAGTCGTTGGTGCGTCCGAATGCCGAAGGGCGAGAACTCAAAATCGAGGCGACGCCACGCGCAGGGGAGTGGGTATTTCGTTTTGAAGGTGAGGTTCGGGCGGGGGAGTGCCGGTTATTTTCGGCCATTTGGAACGTCGAGCGCCAAGCTCGAGTATGGCTGCAAGGTGGTAACGGAGCTGGCAAAACCTCGTTAATGAACACCGTTCTGCGGAGCCTGACGATTCCAGTGCTCTTTGTGCCGCAGGTGATTTCGCACGCGGAAGTGGTTGGCTTCTGGCAAGGACTTCCGTCGGACCTACGTCGACAGGTCATGCATGTCGCAGCCGCGCTCCTGTTGGATGTGAAGGCCGTATTGGACGACGTTCACATGTCCCCTGGGGAAGTTCGGAAACTCGCGTTCGCCATTGGGCTTGTGAATCAGCCGGAGCTGGTTGTGTTGGACGAGCCGACCAACGACCTGGACATGCCGAGCATCGAACGCTTGGAACGGGTGCTGAACACCTACGCAGGGGCGTTGATTATCGTGTCACACGATGTGGCGTTCGTGGAGGCGTTGGGTCTTGAAGCGATTAGTTTGGAAGACCTGATTGGGTCGTCCAGTCCTTGACCGTTTTCCAGTAGGCCGCATTTGCTGCCAAAATATGATGACCCGGCAAGACGTGGCGGGTGGCATGCATCGCCACAGCCTCGTTTTGTCGGGAGTGGTCCAGCGGGACGATATTGTCGACATCGCCATGCAGAATCAGGACAGGAGCATCAAAGGTCGGCAAAAAGTCGACCGTGTCCCAGCCGTCGCGAACCACAAAGCCGGGGGCGTAGAAGTCGGCAGCAAACGCCCGAATCGAGGTGAACGTGGATTCCAGAATCAGGCCCTTGGGCGGTCGTTTTTCCGCAAGTGCGGCGGCCACACCGCCCCCGAGCGAACGGCCGTGGTAAACGGTCGTTCTGCAATCGACCGTTTTGCGCGCGCAGACGACCTCGATCATCCTGAGCGTGTCCGCGACGATGGCGTCTTGAGTGGGCGAGCCGGCGGCCTTGCCGTAACCACGGTATTCAGGGATTAAAACCGAGTAGCCCATCTGCTGCCAGCCTCGAGTGTCTGCGACCTCTAGCTCCGCAATCGAGCCATTTCCGTGGGTGTAAACGACCAGTGGTGCGCGCTTGGTTGAGGCCGGCAGAAATAGCGCTGGAACCTTGCCTTCGTCAGTATCGATCCAGATTTGCTCGACGTCGGGATCTGGCTGATAGTCAGGGAATGGATGGCCCCAGCCAGGATAAAGCATGTGGCGTTGCGCCCCGAAAAGGATGCACATCGCGATGACATAAAATGCGCTGAGTACGCGAAGGATGGATATCGCTGATTTTTTCATTCTCATAGAGTGACGGGCTACAACGAAAGGCAGATAAACTTGAAGTGAATTTCATGTGAATTTATTTCGGTCCTCGCCTCGGGGCGTAGCTTTTCTTTGGCTCATCTTGCCTGCAACCGATTACGAAAGTTCTGTCACCCAGAACTCGCGGCCCATGTCTCCTGCATTTCTGCCGGAAATGGATCTTTTCACCGCGGATGGGTCGTTGCCCCTTTAGACACGGGCCCAGGAGTGGATTGCTGGCCAAAGATGAGTTGGAAGAAGTGGCATCCTATACGGTGCCGACCTCACGAGAACTTGAAGACGTCATAAATTACGTCGAACATTACGGGTTGGCGCGCGTCGAAAAGTCGCCAGATCGACTGAGACGAGCTGACCTTGATGTAGTAGGTGCCTGCAGGAAGTGCCGTAAGTTCAATCATTTCTGGGAAATCAAAGACTGACGAATCCACGAAGGTGAAAGTGCTGTCGTAGATCGTGATGTCCAGGTCTGGATCATGCGAAAACAACCTGGCGAAGTTCCAGCTCATGGTCACGCTCAAGTCGGTCGGTGCTGCGATGGTGAACTTGTACCAATCGGCTTCGTTCTCGCCGACTCCCGTGCGCAAATCGCCACAGATCTTGGCGTTGGTCGTCGACGGAATGGCGAGGTCTGACGCGCCTGCAGGGCCATCGCTGTTCGGTTCAAGCGCGTCGTCGCCGGTGCACTCATCGTACGATCCGCAGACGTAGTTGGCGTCAGTCAAGCAAACTGGCGCTGTTGGGTTGGTGCATGAGTCGTCGTTGAGGCAACCCACGCAAACAAGTGTGTCGGTGTTGCAGAATTCGTCGGTGCAATCGGCATCCGGGACACATTCAGCCTGCGGTTGCAGTGAAGGTGAGCGTGTACGGAGCAGCGGCCAATCCGTTACCAACAGCATATGTGCTGTAGGGAGTGATGATGATGAAATAGTCACCAGGTGTTATGATATTGGCCAAGATGTTCTCGATGGGTTCTTCAGAGTCCGTCGAGTCGATCAAGTTGCCATTGGCATCGCGGAGGTAGAGGTCCAAATCGACAGCAGCATCAGCCGAAAGGCTGATAGCGACATGCGAAGCTTCGGTGATGGTGATTTTGAACCAATCCGACTCAGCGCCGGTGCTTCCTTCGCAGATTCCACCGGTGAAAGGAGTTCCCGAGACAAGTGCCTTGGCGCCTGCTGGTCCGTCATCTTCTTCGTTGGCGTCGTCACCAGTGCACTCAGCTACAACACCGCAGCTCAGTTGGGCAGTGGCTGCGTCTTCGATGCATGCTGGAGCAGCTGCGTCGGTGCAATCGAATGACGAAGCACATGCAACACAGACATTATCGGTGCAAGTTCCCTTGGCGGCGTCGGTACAATCGGCATCAACAACACATTCTGGAGTGGTGTCGAAAGCTGTTTCAGCGATGCACCAGGTCTTGCCGTTCGGGACGTCGGTCGAAAGGTTGGTCTGGCCGTCGAAGTCCAATGTGACTTCTTTAAGTGTGGCGTTGACCAATTTGCCCTTGAGCGTGTTCGAGGAGAGGTCGACTGCTTCAACTTCAATCGCTCCGCCAGAGGCGAGGAAATACGAGCAGTCAGCGTTGTTGATGCAGTTTTGAGCAATCAGCACACATGTTGAGCAGGTCAGGTAGTTCTGTTCGTCAACGTTTGCAGCCAACGGGTAGGTTCCAGGACCAGCATCAAGTGGTGATGGATTGGCGTCGACCTGGCGGAATTCAAGGAACAAGTAGTCCTTCGGATCGGTGGTCGCCGACACTGCCTGCAGCATCGTGCTGAATCCGTCGGTGCCCAGTTCCTGAGCAGTAATGGTGAAATCCTGAGCAGCAATGGTGAAACCATTGATATCGCAGCTACCGTTCGTGTTGTTGGTGTTGTTCGTGTTGTTGGTGTTGTTGGTGTTGTTGGTGTTGTTGGTGTTGTTCGTGTTGTTGGTGTTGTTGGTGTTGTTCGTGTTGTTGTTCGTAACGTTGTTGGTGCCGTTATTCGTTTTCTCGGCATCGTCGCCACAGGCGGTCAAGGCCAACAAGCCACAGCTCAATAGTAGAAGGGTTCTGTTCAAAAATGTTTCTCTAAGTTAGCGACATGGTCGCTTTGCCTGTGACACCGGGCGATCAATAAACAGTCGCATGACGGCGGACGGTAGTTAACGTGCAGATCGGATGCAACGAGATTCTGCACGGGCCGCCCCTGCAAGACTTCGTGGTCCTCGGCCAATTGGATCGACCAAATGAAAACCCCCATGCGCGAGCGCTCAATAAACCATTGCTCAAAAAGGAAGTTTCGTTTTTGCGAATGGGCGTCGTTCGCGACAGAATTTTATTCGACGGTACGGTTGAATTGTCGTGAACGCTGAATTGCGACGCATCGGATTCTGAATACGGGTTCTTGGACGTTTTAAGGCATCCTTGCTTTTTTTTTCAGTCTCATAGAGTGACGGACGACAAAGAAAGGCAGATAAACTTGAAGTGAATTTATTTCGGTCCTCGCCTCGGGGCGTAGCTTTTCTTTGGCTCATCTTGCCTGCAACCAATTACGAAAATTTTATCACCCAGAACTCGCGGCCGATGTCGCCTGCATTTCTGCCGGAAATGGATCTTTTCACCGCGGATGAGTCGTTGCCCCTTTGGACACGGGCCCAGGAGTGGATTGCTGCCGGTGATATTCCCCTGCCGTTCTGGGCGTTCCCATGGGCAGGCGGCCAAGGTTTAGCGCGTTTTATTCTGGACCACCCAAACATCGTGATTGGGCGTTGTGTGCTGGATTTTGGCAGCGGCAGCGGTGTGGTCGCGATTGCTGCCAAAAAAGCGGGTGCGCGCCGAGTGATTGCCTGCGATATCGATCCATTTGCACGAACGGCGATTGCGCTGAATGCGGAGCTCAATCGCGTCGATATTGAGGTTCCAGTCGCCGATGTGATGAAGGACTTCCCGACTGGCGTCGACTTGGTGACGGCCGGCGATGTCTTTTACGAGCGCGCACCAGCGCTGATGTTCATGACTTGGTTTAGGGAGATTCGTCGCGACAACATTGAAATTTATGTCGGAGATCCCGGACGCCATTACGTGCCTAAAGATGAGCTGGAAGAAGTGGCATCCTATACGGTGCCGACCTCGCGAGAACTTGAAGACCTCGACTCGCGAACAACCACTATTTTTCGCGTCCGATAATCAGGGCGTTGGCGGGTATTCTTTGGGTCGCAGGCGTTTAGAGAAGCCTTCGTCCACCGGAAGCATGTTGACCAGTGAGTTTACCCGGAAGGCCGCCTGCGCATCGGCAACCGACATGCCTGCGGGCAAGAGGTCGAGTTCGGCCAGCAATTCTTCGCTGAAACCTGGCAACAACACTCGGTAATCCGGAGGGAAGGTCACGTTATTGACCGTCTCGTAGTGTGCGGCGAGGTTTGAGGCGCAGGAGCTGGTGAACGAATTGTACCATTCTGGTTCGGTGTGCAATTTGGTCATCCGCCGGGTCATGTCCAGGAAGAACTCACCGGTTTTTTGTTTGCCGGCATTCATCGGAATCAGCCACGTTTCGTCTTTATGAACATGGGTTCTTAGCGCAATCGCGTCGCGTTCGTCGGCTGCGACATAAAAGAGCTCATATTGACGCATCGCGCCGCCGACAGGGTGATACGACTCCCCGACCTCTTTGCGGATTTCGACCGAGTACACCAAGTATTTGTCTCCCTTGAAGCGGAAACTCACCATCACATGGGCCAAGCCGTCGATGCCGCCAAAACGGGTCAGGACCAGATAACCCTGTTCGATTTCGTCGACATCGTAGGTTTCGTCGTACCAGCCTGGCGTCCACTCGGTGTTGGATTTGTACCGGAAGTTGCGGACATCATGGATCGTGACCTTTGACCCGTCGACGCTCGCGTAGGGTGTGCGTTGGGCAAATTCCAGCCATTGGCGGTCAAGTGAAGGTGCCGTCATCGCCCATCCCGACGTGAGGATAGCCGTGATTGCAATCACTCCAATCCAGGCTCGCCGATGCATAACAAGGCTGGAAAAGAGCACGATAAAAGCCACGCCTGCCAACAGGGTTCGTGCGCCCCAAACGACGCCACCGACGCCGCCGGCCAAGGCAATCACCGCGGATGACCACAGGATCAACGGCAGCATCACCACGAGTGTGACTAGAATTTGTTTTTTGGTAGGTCGCATCAAGGTTTGCAGTAGGTGTGGCCAAGGCAGTCGGCGCAAAGGCAGCCTTCTAACCAAGGATTGCATTGTCCGTCATTCGTGCAATTTGCTCGATTAGGGTCACCGCAGAAGGCCTCCGTCGCGCAATCGGGGCACACACAATCGTCGGTGTTGTCGCAAATTCCGTTCATATTGCAGCCTTCGCACACACAGAGGACAGCATCATTGGTGTCGCACGGCGGTGTTTCGGCGACCAACATACAAACGAGTGGTGGGAGTGTGCAGGAACTGGTGTCCAGGGTGCAGGTTGTGGAGCATTTAAGCGTTCCGCCCGCAAATCCCTGACTCTGGCAGGTTTCGCTATTTAATTTCGTGCCGTCGCAGTTTTCGCCCGGATCCAGGACGTTGTTGCCACATAACGTCGTCAGGCAAGCGGTATCGACGAAGTTCTTGCAGGTTGCGTTGCAGGCGAGTGTTCCGCCAACAAATCCACGGCTCGTACAGGTCATGTTATTGAGGTTGGAGCCATCACAGAATTCACCGGCGTCAATTTGACCGTTTCCACAAAGTGAAGTGCAGCCGGTCAGGTCGTAGGCGTTGCAGGTCGCGTTGCATCGAAGTGTGCCCGTGCCCTTATCAAGCGACGCACACGATGCGTTTACGGCCTCACCATCACACAGCTCGCCCTGGTTGATCACGTCGTTGCCGCACAAAGTTTCGCAACTCGACGTGTCGAAACCGCTGCAATTTGAATTGCAGAAAAGCTCGCCGGCACCGAATCCTTGGCCTTCACAGGTTGCGGCGCCGATATTTTCGCCGTCGCAGGCTTCGTTGGGGTCGATGACGCCATTTCCGCACGTGAGCAAAGTGCACAACGAGTTGTTGAACTTACAGTCCAAACAACTCAAGGAGCCTTCGTCGAAGCCAAGGCTGTCGCATGTTGCGCCATCGAGCTCAGCGCCATCACAGTCTTCGCCCGTGTCGACGACTCCGTTGCCACAAAGCTGGCCATTATTGGTGTTATTGGTGCCATTATTGGTGCCATTATTGGTCGTGTTGTTGCTGTTGTTCGTAACGTTGTTGGTCCCCAGACAGGTTCCGTCGACGCAGCTCAGACCGGTGTTGCAGGTGCCATTATCGTAACAAGCCTGATTGACGCCGCCTGCCGCCGATGACTTTTTGGGTTTTGAAGAGTCCCCACAGGCCATCAAGCCAAAACAAAGCACGCTCAGTATAAATCGAAATTTCATCACTCATTTCTCCCAATTAATTCGGGGGATATGTACTCGCTTTTCGCGGGGAATTCCAATCTGCTTGATTATCTACTCGTGAGTAGGTAATCTTCGGGTATGGCACGACCTTCAAAAGAACTCGCAGCAGATACCGTGGACCGCTTGCTCGAAGGAGCTGAGGGGCTCTTTGCATTGAACGGCCTGAAGGCGACTCGCCTTGAGGACGTAGCGAAGTTTGCGGGGATTTCCAGACCGTCGTTGCTTTACCATTTTTCGAGCAAAGACCGGCTCTACGAGGCCGTGGTCACAAGGATTTTTGACGCTCTTGCGATGTCTCTCGGCGGCGCTATGACAGGGCAGGGCGACTTTGAGGCGCAGCTCTACAATGTGGTGAGCGGCTTTTCGGCATTCCTGGCGGATCGGCCCGATGCGGCGGCGATTCTGTTGCGTGAGGTGATTTCATCCGAAGGACCTGGCCGTCGACGCCTCGTGGAGCTTGGTGGGCCGATGATCGATGAAATCGAGAATTGGGTGAGCGCAAGTGGTCGTGTCAGGCCCGAGGTCTCGGTTCGCAGCCTTCTGATGCATATCGTCAGCGACACGCTGCTTCGCAATGGGACAGGCGAGCTCAAAACGCTTTTTTGGAAGTCGGTTGAAGAGCCGGCGAGTTGGTCACTGGTGAAGGCCATGCTTCTCACAAAGGATACATGATGAGAGTGCTTCCGTTTTTGATCGTCTATGCGACGGTGCCTGCATTATTGGCGGGCCTTTGGTTTGGAGGCTGGACCAACCTGCTGGCTCCAGCCGTGGCGTTTATGCTGGTTCCGATGGCCGACGCCATCACGGGGCATAATCTGTCGAACCCGTCGGCGGAAGACGAAAAAGGCCGTCGTTTCGACTGGCTCTACGGCCTTCCACTTTACCTGTGGGTTCCACTTCAAATCGGGATTCTAGGGTGGGGTGTGCACGAATCGATGATTCGAAGTGGATGGGAATGGGTTGGGCTGGTGGTCGCAGTGGGCCTCTTCACGGGGGGGATTGGCATCACGATCGCCCACGAATTGATGCATCGTAAGGCCTGGTACGAAAGAGCCTTAGCCGAAGCCTTGATGTTAAGTGTGACTTATCCTCATTTTTGTATCGAGCATGTGTACGGCCATCATAAAAACGTTGCGACGCCCCATGATCCGGCGACATCGCGTCTGGGTGAAAGCGTCTACGGGTTCTTTCCGCGCGTCATGATTGGCAGTCTAAAAAGTGCCGTCCATATCGAGTTGGCGCGGGTGGAGCGCAGGGGAATCCGCTGGTTCAGCCTGCGGAATCGACTCACGCGTTACGCCTTGGCTTTGGTCGTCATCTACGCGGGAATCGCGTTGGTCGCTGGTGGGGCTGGAGTCTTGTTTTTCACGCTGCAGAGCGTGATTGCGTTCACATTACTTGAGGTCATCAACTACGTGGAGCATTACGGCTTAGCGCGTGCCGAGAGGTCCCCAGGCAAATTCGAACGGGTGCAGCCGCGTCACTCATGGAACGCCAATCAGCGAGTTTCAGGGTATTGGCTCTTTAATCTCCAGCGCCATGCCGACCACCACGCACACGCGGCGCGCCCCTATCATTTGTTGCGCGCTGTGTCCGAGGGGCCCCAACTGCCTTATGGCTATCCTACGATGCTCTTGATGGCCCTGGTTCCCCCGCTTTGGCATCGCGTGATGGACCCAAGGGTGACGGCATTGCAGGGCGATGTGCTGGAGGCCTAATGCCCGGTGCAAGAAAAGAAAAAGGCGAGCCCGAGGGCTCGCCTTTTTTACATCCAAAGCTCTTGCTTAGGGTGCAGGTGTGTAGGTCTCAAGCTGGACCGAGTAAGGCTGTGCGACCAAGCCGAAGGACGACTGATACGAGATGACTCGCACGTAGTAGGTGTCGGCAGCCAAAGCTGGAAGCTCGATGACTTCTGGGAAGTCGAATTCGGACGAATCAACAAAGTTGAATCCGCTGTCGTAGATCGCGATGTCGAGGTCCGGGTCAGGTGTGACCATGTCGAGGACGGTCCATGCCATCGTCACGCGAAGGTCGGTCGCGGCCGTAAGCGTGAACTTGAACCAATCGGCTTCGTTCTCGGCGATGCCGAGTTCCGCGTCGCCACAGATTTTAGCGTTCGTCGTCGAAGCAAGAGTGATTTCAGAAGCGCCGGCAGGGCCATCGCTGTTGGGCTCGAAGTTATCGTCGTCGGTGCACTCGTCAGACGAACCACAAACACTGTTGTTCTGCTGAGCGATACAGGCCGGGGCACTTGCAAGGGTGCATGCGGTGTCGTCAAGACAACCCACGCAAAGAAGCGTGTCAGTGTTGCAGAACGGACGAAGCGTGGTGCAGTCGGTATCCATTGCACATTCAGCGGCCGTGGCTGTGTAGGTGATGGTGTATGGGGCTGCTTCCAGTCCGGCGCCCACTGCCTGCGTGTCGTTTGGTGCGACCAAGATGTAGTAGGTACCAGGTGCAGTGATGCCAGCGAGGACAGTCTCGACTGCTTTGCCGGTCGTCGAGGAACCAACGAGGTTTCCATCGCTGTCGCCGACATAGAGGTCAAGATCGACCGCTGCATCAGCCGAGAGGCTGATTTCAACAGTTGAAGCTGCGGTGATGGTGATCTTGAACCAGTCAGTCTCTGCGCCGCTGGTGCCTTCGCAGATACCGCCGGTGAAAGGTGTGCCCGAAACAAGGTCTTTAGCACCTGCAGGACCGTCGTCTTCTTCGTTGGCATCGTCTCCGGTGCATTCCATGATCGCGCCACAAGCCAATTCGCCAGTAGTCGCGTCCTCGATGCATGCAGGTGCAGCGGCGTCGGTGCAATCGAATGACGATGTGCAACCGACACATACGTTTTCACTGCAAACGCCCTTTGCGGGGTCGGTACAATCTGCATCAACAACGCACTCTGGAGTGCTGTCGAACGCGACGTCGGCGACGCACCATGATTTGCCGTTTGCGACTGGTGTCGAGATGTACGTGTCGAAATCGACCGTGACTTCTTCGAGATCTGCGCCAACGAGGCGACCAGCCAAAGTGTTCGAAGCAAGGTCAACCGTTGTGATTTCCACCGAACCGCTTGTTGCAAAGTAGTACGATTCACAACCAGCATCAGCGGTGCAATTCGATCCCATCAACAAACATGTCTGGCATGTTTCGTAGTTCTGGTCGTCAGCTGTCGAACCGAATGTGTAGGTTCCGACTCCACCATCAAGTGGTGAAGGGCCAGCACTGGTTTCGATGAACTCAAGCGAGAAGAAGTCGTTTGGATCTGCTTCGCTTGTGGCGGCGTACAAGTATGCGCTTGTGCCGTCGACACCGAGGTCGGTGAAGCCAACCTGAAATCCGTTCATGTCACAGACGTTGTTGGTACCGTTGTTGGTGTTGTTGGTACCGTTGTTGGTGTTGTTGGTACCGTTGTTGGT
>CAYMYJ010000018.1:61188-82006 GCA_964394615.1 uncultured Bradymonadales bacterium
GTCCCGTTATTGGTCGCAGTCGTCCCGTTATTGGTCGAAGTCGTCCCGTTATTGGTCGCAGTCGTCGCGTTATTGGTCGCAGTCGTCGCGTTATTGGTCGAGGTCGTCGCGTTATTGGTCGCGTTATTTGCTTTTGCTGCATCGTCGCTGCAGGCATTTAGGGCCAAAGAGCCAATGGTCAGCAGCACTAGAGTTCGTTTCATAAGACGTTCCATAAACGGTGATTGAGTCGCAGTGTCCGTGACACACGACCATGGGTACACTATCGAAGGTCGGAAACTAGTGAACGCAGAGTTTTGAAGCAATGTGATTTTGAAAATGGCGTCTGTGATGAGTCTAGAATATTGGGATTTGCTGGGGGTTCGTGATGAAAACACAAAGAGATTTGGACTTGGTCTTGTTCGGTGCCA
This sequence comes from uncultured Bradymonadales bacterium, assembly GCA_964394615.1. Taxonomy (GTDB): domain Bacteria; phylum Myxococcota_A; class Bradymonadia; order Bradymonadales; family Bradymonadaceae; genus JBFFMO01. Next base: position 61,599 of record CAYMYJ010000018.1, read on the forward strand.
CGGGATTCACGGGGGCGTTGGTGGCGCAGTACCTCGCGAAAGTAGGGCAGACACGTTGGGCCATTGCTGGCCGGTCGCTGGCCAAACTTGAGGCGTTGAAGTCGACCCTCTCGACGGACTTTCCGCCTGAGGTGTTGGTGGCTGACGCCCACGATTTGGCGTCGCTTAAGGCTGTTACAGCCCGAACAAAAGTTGTGGCCACCACGGTCGGCCCCTACGCCACCTATGGCGACGAGTTGGTCCGCGCGTGCGTTGAAAATGGAACTCACTACTGTGACCTGACCGGCGAAGTGCAGTGGATGCAACGCATGATCGCCGCGCATCACGAAGGTGCGAAGGCGAGCGGGGCGCGCATCGTTCATACCTGCGGGTTCGACTCGATTCCGAGCGACCTTGGAGTCTTTTGCGCTCAAAACGAATTCAAGAAACAGGAAGGCGTCTACGCCGAGAACGTGGGCGCTTTTGTGATGTACGTAAAGGGCGGATTCAGCGGCGGAACGGTCGCGAGCATCATTAATTTGTTGGATGAATCCGAAGACCGTGCCGTACGTCGTGCGGTGGCGCATCCCTACGCTTTGAACCCACCCGACGATAAGCAGGGAGTGGATGGGTATGACGACTTCAAGCCGGCCTTTGACGCGACAATTGGTGGTTGGACGGCGCCCTTCCTGATGGCGTCGGTCAATACCCGAGTTGTGCGGCGCTCCCATGCGCTTGTTGGTCATCCCTACGGGGACAAGTTTTCGTACCGCGAAAAAACGTACATGGGGGCGGGGCTGAAGGGGCGCATTGCCGCTTACGGACTAACCGCCGCGATGGGTGGTGGGGTTGCTGCCCTTGCATTTGGGCCCACCCGAACCTTGGCCCAAAAGACAGTTTTGCCTGCGCAAGGCGAGGGCCCGTCCAACGAGAAAATCGATTCCGGCGGCTTTTTGATTCGTGTTGTCGCACATACCGGCAACGTGTCGCATTCAGTTGACGTGAAAGCGACGTCCGATCCCGGTTATGGAGCCACCTGCATCATGTTGGCCGAGGCTGCGCGTTGTTTGGCCTACGATGACCTGAAGACACCCGCAGGTGTGCTGACACCGTCAGTGGCAATGGGCGAATACCTCGTTACGAGGTTGAATGAGGCGGGTGTCACCTTTAAAGTCCGGGACTAGACCGGAAGTGCAGCGATGAAAAAAACTCAAACTTGGTTCGAACTCGACCAGAAGCTAGCAGAGGGCGGCATGGGCGCCGTTTATCTGGCGAAGCACGTCCAGTCGGGCAAGAAAGTTGCGGTGAAACTCATCAAGCCGGATCAAGGTGATGGTGTGGAACGCGCAGATTGGTTGCTCGCCGAGGTGCAAGCGACCGCCAGATTGCACCATCAAAACGTGATCGGCATTCTTGATTACGGCGTTCTGAGTGACGCGTTGGACGGTTTTGAGGCCGGATCTCCGTTTTTTGCGATGGAGCTGCTGGATGGCGGCTCGATCTCGGAGAATTCGCCGACTTCATGGAGAGAACTCAAAGCGATTCTGGGAGACTGCCTGCAGGCGTTGGCCCACGGGCATGCGCGTGACGTGATTCATCGCGATATCAAACCCGCCAATATTCTGCGGCGACTGACGCCGAAAGGCGTTGAATACGTCCTGACCGACTTCGGCATTGCGCACGCCGCAGAACGCCATACGTCGACTCACGGCCTGGATCAGACGAGTGGCTCTCACGAAGACGCTGCAGGCACGCCGTTTTACATGGCTCCGGAGCAGTTTATGGGGCTCTGGCGCACCTACGGGCCTTGGACCGACCTGTACTCGTTGGGCATTGTGGCGTGGGAGCTCTCGACGGGGAAACCTCCGTTTCGCGCGTCCAATGTGGTGATGGTGGGGGTCATGCACATGAAACACGCGCTCCCAGCGTTTGCGCCGCAATTCGAAGTTCCGGCGGGTCTCGCAGCCTGGGTTGCGAAGATGACGGCCAAAGAACCTCATAAGCGGTTCGTTTGTGCAGCCGATGCCTACGATGCCCTGATGTCACTGGAAAATGAACACGCCTCAAGTCGTGATTGCGATGGGTGGGAACAGGTGAATCGTCGCTATCGAACCGAGACCGTGGTGGGCGGAGGTTTTGGGCTTTTTGGCTTACGCCATGTGCCGATCGAGGGGCGCGAGCGCATTCGAGACCGGCTGTGGAGTCAAATTTCCGCGTCTCGGGCCGAGGTGCGTGTGAGCGTTTTGCGCGGCGAAGTCGGGCTGGGTAAATCGCGACTTGGGGAATGGATTCATCACCTCAGCCGGGAAGTCGGCTCGTCGCATTCGTTCAAGGTCAGTGTGGGAGCCGAATTTGGCGTCACCGGCGGACTTGTAGGGTTGGTGAACAGTGTCTTCAGGTCACATGGTTTGGTGGGGGTGAGCCTGCAGGAGCGCATGGAAGAGTGGCTCGTGGAGCGTGGTGAACACGATTTTGAGCCACGACTTCTGGCCGATTTTGCCGATATGGGTTCAGACGGAGGGCACGCCCCCGTGGAGCAGGTTTTTTCGTCGATTCTGGCGCTTTTGCGTATCGTTGCCGTGGACCGGCCTGTCCAGATTTGGTTCGACGACTTGGACCGCGGCGAAATTGAGCAGAAATTTGTCGGGTGGTTGCTCGAAGAAGAAACGCCTCTGCCGGTGCATATCGTTGCAACGGGCATCTCGTCTTTTGAGTCGGTTGAATGGCTGCATACGGATGCATGCTGGGTGGCAGATGTCTCCCCACTTACCGATTCCTCGATCGAGCAGATTCTCCAAAAACACGTTCATCTTCCCCCAGGAGTCAGCGGGCGTGTGGTCGAATACGCAGCGGGTTCCCCGCTTTTTGCGCTTCAGCTTTTGGACGATTGGATGGACCGCGGCCTGATTCGCAACGATGGCGGCCGCGCTGCGCTTCAAGTCAGCGACGACATATTGCCGCGCGATATCGAGGTTCTATGGCGACGTCGGATCGATAAATGTGCCTCTGGGACGGCTTCGGCAGACGCGACAAAAATGAATCTCGAGGTTGCGTCCTTGATCGGAGAAGTCGTTGAGACGCGCGTTCTCGAAGCGATTTGTGACGAGCTCGGTGTGCCCTACGTCGCCAACCTCCGCGAAACCATGATCGAGTCTCGTCTGGCGATACCCACAGACACCGGGTTTGCGTTTGGGCACCGTCTGCTGCGAGAAAGCTTGCTGGTTGCCGCCCGTTCACGAGAGGACTTTGCGGCGATGCACGGCGCGTGCGCGCGAGTCATCGGTCGTTTTTACCAGGCCGGGCATCCGCAGATTGCGCTCCGGATCGCGGACCACCTGTCACAGGCCGGGCAATGGCATGCCGCTTTGGTGGCTGCAAAACATGCTGCATCACAGAGCCGTTTGGGGTTTGACGTCGGCGCGCTTCGGATGTGTGCGGACGCCTGGAAGCGATGCTTGGACGGGATGGGGGTGGCGAACGATAGCCCACAAAGAATCGATTTGTGGACCATGCGCAGCTACACGTTCTTGTTGGATGCCGCGCCGGAGAACCGTGAAAAAGGCTTTGATTTATTAAGGCGCGCGGCCTCGGCGCTGAACAAAAAGTCCCGAGCGAGCCGCCAGGCACGCTATGCGGCGCGCGCCGGAATCGCAGCGCTCTACGGCTACATGCCGCTTGATTTGGCCTACGTCGCTCTTCAAAAAGTGCTGAGCAATCCGTCACTAGACGCAGCAACCCTCTACGAATGTGAGATTGCCGCTGCTCGTGTTTGTGGTGCTTTGGCAGACACCGATTCGATGTTGCAGCATGCCACCGTGGCGTGGGGCGTGGCGGAGACACCGCTCGAAACGATGCAGGCCTTGCAGGTCCTTGCTCGCTGCCAGCTCGAACGTGGGGACTTGGAGTCGGCGACCTCTGCGGTTGATCAGGCCACCCAGATTGCGGATCGGCTCAACCTTGTGGTTGCACAGGCTCGTTGCCTTGAGACTTCGGCGTTTATCGCGGACGCGCAGGACGAATTTGATCTTGCGGCTGAGGCACATCGCAAGGCCGTCAAATTATTCGAATTGGCCGTACCACGAACCTCCTACCCTTATATCCAGCGCGAGTATTTGGGCCGTGCCCTTCTGGCCGGCGGTCATTATCAGGCGGCCTACGACGAGTTGCAGCAAGTCCACAAGTCTTACCAACTTGGTAAGGCGAGTTTTCACACGAGTTTTCATGAGGCTCTGGTGGCGGCGTGTCTGGGTGTCGGGCGGATTTCTGAGGCCAAAAAATGGCTAGGACCCGCCTGCGATTTTGAGGGCTGCAGGACGCATGAATTGCATTGGAGGGCGTTGGCCATCGGAACTACCCTTGCGAGGCGCGCTTCTGTTCCAGAAATCGAAGACCGGCTGGCGGAAACGCTCGTCGACTTGATTGCCGACGAAGCCGCGCAGAAGCTTTTGCAAACGGTCGAAAAACGGATGACGAATTGAGCAACAACCACCTCGATGGCAAAGCCGCAATTGGATGGGCGCTTTTTGCGGTCGGCGCGAGCGTGACGTTGGTCGCGGTCAAAGTGAGCGCATTCGCATTGACGGGATCTTCGTCGATCTTGTCCGACGCGCTTGAGTCGTTGATCAATATTGTGACGAGCGGCCTTGCTCTCTATGCCGTCTGGTTGAGTTCACAGCCTCGCGACCTTGAGCATCCCTACGGTCATGGCAAGATCGAATACCTAAGCGCCGGGATCGAGGGATTGCTCGTCGCGGTTGCCGGTGTGGCGATCTTAGTCATCTCGGCCTATCGGCTCGCACATCCCCCTGAGTTACAGGCCTTGGAGTTAGGCGGTGGGTTGACCATCGTCGCCGTCGTGGTTTCGCTGGCATCGGGCATGGCCTTGATCAAAGCGGGCAAACGACTCTCGTCTCCGAGTCTCGAAGCCGACGGAATTCACCTTCGTTCCGATGCGGTGACGAGCATTGGAGCCTTGGTGGGCGTGGGGCTTGTCATGCTGACCGGTGAGGTCATGCTCGACGCGCTCGTCGCGATGGTCTTGTCGGTTTGGCTGATGGTTGATGGCGGCCGGGTGGTGCGAAGCGCGATAGGCGGCATCCTCGATGAAGCGAGTCCAGAATTGCTTGACGAGCTTGGGGCGGTATTAGAGGGGGTGCGCGAACCGGGCTGGACCTGCCCCCATCACGCCAAAGTCCATCGCCTTGGGTCTACCATCCACGTTGATTTGCATATGGTGTTTCCGCGTTACTGGTCGCTGCAGACCACCCATGACGCCACCGTGAAGATGGAAGAGGCGGTTCGAGCGAATTTTGGCATGCGAACTGAATTAATGGTGCATATGGAAGCTTGCCGACCAGATAGCTGTTCAGAATGTGAAATGCCGGATTGCCCCGTAAGAGAATCCGAATTTGTCAGCCGTTCAGTTTGGAACGCTGATTTCATCCGAAAAACCCGCAGACACGACGAGAAATCCCATGAGTGATTATATCCCCTATCTGATTCCAATCGCACTGATACTGGTGTTGTTCATGGCCAAACGCGCGATGATGGGCACGATGATTAAGGGGTCCGAGGCACGCAAATTGGTCGCAGACGGAGGGGTTCTGATCGACGTGCGGTCCAAGCCCGAATACGCGGCGGGCCATGTCGAGGGCGCAAAAAATATCCCATTGGACCAGGTTGCGTCTCGAATCAAAGAGTTTCCCAAAGACAAAGACATCGTCGTGTACTGTCGTTCGGGGGCTCGCAGCGGCCAGGCGAAGTCCATCTTGGTCGGGAAAGGTTTCGAAAAAGTCCATAATCTAGGTCCGATGAGCGCATGGTGATTCAATGATCCGAGTCCAGGTGTTCTTGATTGGCATTTTTGTGCTCGTGTGCGCGATGGCCCAGCCCGCGGCAGCGAAGCCGCGGGTCTCGCCGAGCGCGACGGACGAGGCGGTCACGATTGCGTCAAGCTTCGTGTATGCGGCGGTCGTTGATCCGGTGCTGCAGACGGTGATCCAACGGCCCGCTCGCGAGTTGGGTGTCACCGTCAGCGGTGGTGTTTCGCTTGGGGTTTATCAGGCGGGCTTCATGTACGTGCTGACCGAAATGATGAAGCGCGACCACTCACGGTTGCGCCTCTTCACGGGCGCCTCGGCCGGCAGCGCGAATGCCCTGATTGCGGCAATCAATTCGTGCCTTCCGTCCAATCACGATCCCCGCAAAGACCTTGGATGGCAGGTATGGATGGGGGTGGGGTATGACGCGCTTTTTGACCCCGCGCGGGTGTCGAGTGTCTCGGTGTTCAATCGTGATGCTCTTATTATTGCCACGGATAAGGTCGGAGACCGACTTAAGGAAGGATTGCGCGCGGATTGCGATGTTGTGATTGGCATGGCAACGACTCGCGCCGTGGCTCGAATCGTCGACCTCGCCCCTGGGCTCAGCGTTCCGTCTCAGGACGAGAAATTCGTGGTTCGGATTCGTGGAATGGGGCTTGGCAAGGCACCGATCATCGAAAACTACGTCGATCCTCGATCGAATGTTGAACAGCCGCTTTTGCCGTTTCGCGAGCTTCGAACCGAGGACGATTTCGAGACCGCCAAACGAAATTTCGACCATGTTGTCGACGTTGTGTTCGCCTCGATGTCGTTCCCTATCGCGTTTGCACCCAAACAATTGCAGTTCTGTTACACGACACGATCCGGGCCTGAAGAAGCACTCGTGGAACGCCCAAGCTGCGAGACTCCACAACGACGAGAGGCTTTTCTTGATGGAGGAGTTTACGATAATAACCCGCTGCGTTTGGCGCATAGCATCGCCAGACAGGGGCTGAAAGTGAACGAATCTGGTGAGGTGTTCTGGCGGGATCCAGTGTCGCCGCCCGCGCTTTTCCCGCCCTATAATGACCTGCAATACTTGTACGTCGATCCGGACACCCCAGCCTACCCGACGCTGGCTGCGGACGACGTGGCCGAGGAAGGGGACAATGAATTGATCTCTCAGGCCATTGGGCTGGTGATGGATTTTGTCGAGACGTCACGTTCGCGGGAGCTCTACGAGCTGATTCGAAGTAACGCTGAACTTGAGGGGCGAATGCGCCTTTCGAAGGTTCATTACCCCACGGTAAGCGAGCATCTGTACGCGTTCATGGGCTTTCTGGAAGAAGATTTTCGCATTTTTGACTTCTATTTGGGCATGTACGACGGGTTGGTGACTGCCCGCGCTTACACGCTCGATGATGCGTACGGAACGCTCGACATGGACCCCGTGATTCGTCCAGGGGGCAAGTTTGCGGAGTCGTGGAAACCCTTTGCATGCATGTTGGGTTGGTTCGAAGCGGCGCATTCCGACTATCGCGAAGCGTGTTCGGGGCCGGAGCTGAGGAATTTTCGGATCCTTCTGCAAGTCTCGCTCGACCGCATCTATTCTCAGTGCTCACGCCTGACGCCCAGCGAAATGGGGACATTTCATCATGAGCATTGCGAAGCCGCGACCCGACGTCATTCGCCGCCACAAATCTCCGGCGTGAGGGCCACAGGGGACGCTTGGAATCGTTCGGAAGATGAATCGTCGTTCGAATTCACATTGCGTCTGCTGACCTTATACCAATTTGAATACAAAGATTTGGGCTTGAAGGCAGTCGACGCTGAGAAGGGGAAATACCGAATTCGTCGCTCCATTCTCGCGTTGGTCAAGTCCATTGCGGATGCGCAATCCGCGACAACAGAACGGACGGCTTTGCTGACTTTCGGGCGTTCAGCAGTCAACGACATCGCTTATGAATCACCGGGTTTTTACGGTTATGTGGTCGTAGGATCTGCGGCAGAAGGCGGCATTTCATGGACCCCATTCGATTGGGACCCAAACTGGCTACGCTTCAACATGTCGCTGCAGGTGAAAGGCCTCTTTTCTGCACTGACACTCGATGGGACGGGCCTACAGCTGACCCCGATGTTGGGACCAGAATTTGAAATCGGACCGCTCACCAATGCGTTCTTTCAGCCCATCATAGGTCTGCGTGGTGGTTTTCAGTTCAGCACCATCGACGATTTCAAGTTCCGTAAATGCTCAGAAAATAACGCTGTGGGTGACGAACGGCGGTGCAGCCAGATCATCGCGCAGCCCTATATCGCGTTCACGTTTCTGGAGCGTGTGAGGCTGCAGTTGGTGACCGAGATCTTTGCAGAATCCTTCAACTTCGATGACCGACGTTATAATTTGCTCTTGGGCATTGGAGCCCACTTCTTCTAATCGGCAACCAAGCTGATATCCGCCAAAAACGCCTCAAAAGACTCGAAGGCTAATTCGAATTCGCCTGACGTGTAGAGCGCGTAGATTTTGGGGTTTTGGGGTTCATCAGGATCCACGCCAATCCATTGCTGTTCGTCGGGTTCATTGTCGTAAATGCGCCCGGAAATTGGCAAGAATGAACGGTGCGCACCCCGTTCGCGGTCGTAGTGTTCTTGGTCGTAATTGCCCAGAACGTCGTCAGTCACAAAGTCGACCTCACACTTCAGTTTGGCGCATGTTCCGCCCTGGTATTTCCAGTAGGTGGCCTGCTCGTAGAAGGCACGAATCACCGGTGGCAGCTTGGCGTTGTGCGCGTTTTCGATCAGCTCGGCTACGTTGGGTATCGGCGCACTTCGAAAGCCAGCATCAATGATCGGCCCGGCAATTCGATCCAAGGCGTATTGGGGCGGTGTCTGGAATTCGTCCCATGTGTCGATCACGGAGACCTCGGGTTCGCCCCCCAATTCCCCATGTTCGACCACGACGATATCGTCGAGGACGCTCGCCTTCCAGAACAACCCTTCATCATTGATTAAGTATCGAATCATGCGGCGTTTCTCCTGATGGCAAAGTGTCTTGAGGAATCGGAATGCTACCCAGCAGATTCAGACGAGTAAAGCGGGGTGGTGGAACACGAGCACTTGATCCTGCTGCACCAAGTGGCTATCTTCCGCGCCCGCTAGAGGTTTGAATATGAAAAGAATTGCTTTGTTGTGTGGGTTGTTGGTGCTTGGGGCGTCGGTTCCGGCCGCAGCCGACGAGTCGCTAAAGTTGCGTCAGATATGGGAAGGTCGGGTCGATTACTTCATGACCGGGGTCTCGTTTGCGGTCGACACGGACATGGACTCCAAGGTCGACCGGATCTTGTTGCCCGTCGTGGTTCGAGTTCCCGTGAACACGGTCCCAGCCAACGTCACGCTTCGGCACGTTCGCGTGTATTGGGGCGGCACCCAGGCCCAATCCGGGGCAGATTGTGTCGACTCCAAGGCGGATGCCGAGATTTTAGTATCGATGCCCAACGGCGATACGATTCAAGTTCAGGCCGACACTTGTTATTGCTCGGGCGCAGACAGCGGCTCGTATGACCTTTGGGTCTGTCATTCCGATATCAGTGCCGAGGCAGGCACTCGAATTGAAGGCCAATGGGGATTTTCCGAATACGAAGGGCAGGTCGCGAATAACTCGACGGACACGGCCTCCGCCGCGTTGCTCTTCGTTTATGAGGGCGACCAACTCTCGCCGCGTCGTGTGGCGCTTTTTGACGGGAATTACGTGCTCTCGGAAGCGACCGCAAGTTTCCAGCTCGACGTCAACGTCGACACGATGCCCAACGGCGATCTCACCTACTATGTCCTCGAAGGAGATCTTGGCGGACTTGGACCTGAGGGCGTCTCGGTGGACGGGATGCCAGGCGCGCAAGGTCCGCTTGCCCTGTCGGATTCTGTGAATCCCGCGGATAACCCGTTCAATCGCACCATCAATACCACCAGCCCACCGCAGACAAACTCGATTGGGGTCGACATCGACCGCCACGATATTTCGGCAGCTTTGACCGCCGGAGACACCGCCGTTGCAGCCACCTACACCGCCGGCGAAGACAAGGTCTGGCTGGCCGTGAACGTGGTCGGCGTGAACCTATTTGACCCGGTCCTTTCGCAAAAGTCTTTCAAGGCCGGAACGTTGAACGACTTGGACAATAATGGCGTTGCCAGTGCGGGAGATTCGGTTGAGTACGTGATTCATTTGGAAAATAGCGGCAACGAGGAAGCAACGGTCGACGTGACCGATACGATGCCGGCCGAGTTTGCATCATGGTCTGTGACCTCGTTGGGCGGGGGGACAAATGCCTCGACCGCGGCGGAATTTCAGGCCCAGGGCGTTGTCGTGGGTGCGGGGCAAAGCGTTGAACTCCGACTCAAAGGGATTTTGGCGGACCTTCCCGACAACACTTTGTTTTCAAATACTGCCGAATGGTCGGCTCCGGCAGAGGGCGGATTGGCGGGCTCGATCACCTCCGAGACGTTGACAGTGCGCGCCGATCAAGATGGCGACGGAGTCTTTGACACGGAAGACAACTGCGTTTCGGTGCCAAATCCAGATCAGTTGGATGCCGACGGTGATTTGATCGGGGATGCATGTCAGGGCGGGCTTGAACCTGATGTCGGTGTTGTCGACATGGGAATGTCAGACGTTGGGCCGATGGTTCAAGAAAAGTCGGGGTTTGAAGTGGAAGGAGGTTGCTCCTCTACCGGACATCGTGACTTTGGGTTTGTGTTTATGTTGGGTCTGGTTGGATTGATGTTGAGGAGGAAGCGATGAAATATCTTCTGATGATTGTTCTCTTGGCTGCTGCTTGTTCAGATGACAGCACGCCAGCGGTGGGTTCGACGACGAACAACATGACGACCTTTTCGACGAATAATCAGACAACTGACGTCACCGACGGCGGTAATAACAGTGTGTCTGACGCCGGTCAGGACGCTGCTCTGGACGTTTCTTCGGATATTGGAGCCGATACCGGGACAGACGCCGAAAACGACGTCAGCGTGATTCTGGGGCACGGAGACTGCTCCGTTGATGCGGACTGCGAGTCGGGCGAATGCGTGTCGGTGAACGGCGATGCTTCAGGCTGGCATACCTGCCGCGTTTTGCCGACCGATCCCGTCGGCTGTGAAATGACCGGTGAGCTCGGTGATCCCGAGTGCTGCGCTGCTACGGATTGTACCGGCCCAACAGGCGGTGCGTGTGTCGAAACCCCCATCTTCTATTGCGGTGGGGCTGCTCCTCAATTCCAGCTTTCATGCCTCTACGACGAATGCGGACCCGATAACCCCTGCGCCAATGAGCAGACGTGCCAACCCGCAGGCGTGTTTGGTGAACCCGTTGCACGCTGTGTTGCCGCAACCTGCGTCAACAACGAAGAATGTACCGACGGCACCAACGGTGAGTGCTTGCCGTTCTTCAGCCCCTGCAATCATCGCTTCATCGGAACCCATTGCGCGTACGACGAGTCCCCCTGCAAGACGGACTCGGATTGCCCGAACGCTGGACCGAATCAGCAATATTGCAGCCCCGATGGCGATACGACTGTTTGCGAAACGTTCTTTCCGTTCCCCTGAACGAATTTCCCCGGCGCTTGGTCCACAGGCCTTACGAGGCTGCACGGCGTTTTGTCCACGGAGCGCGGGCCGGTCGCTGAATTATAATGTGTGGCAGGCCCCGCGTACTCGTCGCAGAATCGCAATGCGGTCGAAGAGCATCACGCCTTAAGCGACACCGGCCGTTCGTTGTTCCACCCTTCGCTGAGGGCCACGATCTGTTGATGTGCGTCTGTTAGACTCGCCGACAGGGATTTGTCTGAATTATTGGGATCGGGAATTCTCACATAATAAGTCGGATGCTCTTGTTCGACGCCTATCGACATTCCGGGGATTTTGGCCTTTGCACCCATGTATCCTTCATATCCCGTGATCGACACGCTGATTTCCATCATGTCGCTTGGAATGCTCCCGACCTTTTCAAGCATCATCTCTGCTGAGAGATTCTTGAGTTCATTGACGGGGATCTTGAGATGATCCGCGAGGCGTTGAGGGTCTTTGATCTCGAATTTTATCTCGGCTTCGATTCGGTCGGCGCCCGATGTCGTGGTGAGCTTCAACTCGGCGCTGAATTTGTCGTCTTCAAGGCCAACTTTTGCCTCCGCCTTGACCGAATTCGATAGAGACGGCTCGATCATGGACTTTAGACAATCCTTGAGGCTTCGGTCGTCCTCGGGCGGCAAGCCAGACATATGAAACTGAAACGCATTCGAGAGCTTAAACTCGGCTGATAATTGTGATGGTTGCAGGTTCTTGAACTCAACCTTAGCGGAAGTCGTGCCTCCGCCGAAATCACCCTCGATACCGAATGCCTGCTCAATATTGACGTCACCACTACTCAGCTGGACCTTTGAATTGTCGGCGAACAAGGCCTCAAGCCCGTTGCTCGTTCCTGCAATGAATTTTTCGGCGCCTTCGCCTTTCACAACGAATTTCGATTCTACCCCGGATTCACCTGCGAATTTCGTTGAAGCCGTCGAATCTTGGGCACCAAGACCAAGTCCAAGCTCACTGCCACCCTTCGATTTTATTGTCACCTCGTAACCATCTTCGAGCTTTTTGATGGTCCGACTAACTTCCAAGTCGAGCGACCCTCCAACACCGTCATAAACAGCAATTTTGGTAGAAAATGATTGCTTGAGCACATCGCCAACGGGCATTTTTTCGAGTCGCTGCTCTACCGGCAAAGTTAATACTGACACCCATGCACGGGTCGCGGCTGGGTCTGAACGAAGCTGGGCGACATTTTCGTCGATCGATCGAAAAGCGTCGTTAACAAAACCCTTGATCGGTCCTGATGCAAGAATCGCAATCCCAAGGGGAGGGCACAGCGCGCCCGCGCCTATACCGGCGACGGTGTTCAGGACCGTTCCCGCATTTTCGGAAAGAGCCTGATAGGCCGGACCCTCCTTGGCAAAATCCACAACGCCGATATTTTCGTGGGCCACGCCGACACCAAATGCTGCAGCAGCTGTTCGCAATTGAGACGTCTTATCCGTTTGACCGGTCAAGACCTGTGCCGTGTAGATCACATCTTCAAGTTTAGGATCCGTGGTGATCTGCAGCGCTTCGGCGCCGTACGTCTCTTTCAACGTGTCATTCGCGCCTTCAACACATCGCTTCAGAGCTGCCGATGGATTGAGCGTCAGGTCTTCGTACTTTTTTTCGTTTAAGAAGGTTTGAACTTCGCCGAACACGTACTTGGGCATGGCGGCAGGCAACATAACGACATCTAAGCCGGCCTTCGCCGTGTCGACCAGTCCGTTCGCAATGTTGCCTGGAGCGCTCTCGACGGTATCAATGACGGAGTTGAACGCCGTGGACAGCCAGCCTTCCTTAGTTTCGCCAGGCGCAACATCAGGCGGTGGGCCCGCTGAATCAACATTATCGGTGGTTTGAAAATCTGCGCCGCTTGGTCCGGTAACTTTGCTCATCTCTTCTCCCCTCATAAAAACGTTTATGGGGGGTTATCGGTCAAAGCATAAAAAGGTTGCGAAATTAGTCACGATTGGCTCAAGTTGCCGATAAAACGTGGCTTTCCAAGGCAAATGTCGTGAAGGTGGCGGTGAAGACCGGACGGTCGGCCACGGAGGCGGTGGTTTCAACCACTCTCTTCTTGCCCTTCGATTCCAAGACGTTGGCAAGGATATCGACAACCTCGCCCGCGCGTACGGGGGCAAGGAATCGGCATTCAGCGGCACCAAGCACCACAAAAGGATCGTTGACCGCGAGCATCGCGGCGTAATCGGCCGCACCAAACACAAACCCTCCATGGACCAGACCTTGTTCGTCTGCTGCCATTTCCGGCGTGGTTTGGAGCGCTACCTGTGCGGCGCCAGGTGATAGTTTCACCGGAACGCCGCACAAGGCTTGATTGATCCCAAGGTGGGTATTGGGCTGCATTAGAACTCTTCGACTGCGAAATCGAACATGTTGGATTTCCCAACTGCGATAAGGCGGACCAGCGAGTCCATCTCGGGCAGGATGTAGTCGAAGTACCACTTAACGGTTTTGAGCTTCGTGGTGCTCTCTGCGCCTGGGTTGGCGATGGCGTAGCTGGCTTCATGAGCCAGTGCAAAACCGATCGACACGAGTGCGAAGAGGTCGAGGTAGTTGTTGGCAACTGCGCCTGCAATTTCCGCGTCTTCCATAGCCCGACCCGCCAATTCCATCGTCACACCCGTGAGTGTTTTCGAAGCAGTCTTGAGAGGCTCGAGGAAAGGCGCCATTTCGGCGACTTCTTTGTTGGAACGAATCAGGTCGGTGACTTCGCCCGCAAAGGTTTGCATCAAGCGGCCGCCGTGCATCGGAAGCTTACGACCGACGAGGTCGAGCGCCTGAATATGGTTGGTGCCTTCGTAGATAAGCGCGATGCGTTCGTCGCGAAGGTACTGCTCGATATTCCAGTCGGTGGTGTAACCCGAACCGCCGCAGACCTGCATGGCTTCCGAGATGTTCTCGAAACCACGAGCCGAGAAGTACGACTTGATGACCGGAGTCAAAAGGGCGACCAGGTCATGTGATTTCTGCTTCTGCGTCTCGTCGGTGCTGTGCAGTGAGACGTCGTGTTCGATGCCCACATAGGTTCCCAAGGCACGCATGCCTTCGTTGGTGGCCTTGATGTTGAGCAGCATTCGACGAACGTCAGGATGCACCAAAATATTGTCGGCTTCGGTGTCTGGCGTTGAACGCTCAGGGTTCAAAGCGCGGCTCTGCTCGCGCTCTTTGGCGAAGGCGAGCGCGGTCTGGTAGGCGATTTCGCCCAGAGCAAGGCCTTCAAGGCCGACGTGGAGTCGAGCGACGTTCATCATCACGAACATCGTGCGCATACCCTTATTGGGTGTGCCTATCAGGTAACCCGTGGCTCCTTCGAGTTCGATGACGCAAGTTGGTGACGCCTTGATGCCCATCTTGTGTTCAAGGCCTGAACACGAAACCGAGTTCTTTTTGCCGTCGATGAATTTCGGCACGATGAATGTGCTGATTCCCTTGATGCCTGCTGGAGCATCAGGAAGACGCGCCAAGACAAGATGGATGATGTTGTCGGTGAGGTCGTGCTCACCGAACGTGATCCAAATCTTGGTGCCCGTAATCGAGTACGTTCCGTCCGCGTTTGGCTCAGCTTTCGTGCGCAGTAGACCAAGGTCTGTGCCGCATTGTGGCTCGGTGAGACACATCGTGCCTGACCAGTCGCCGCGAACGAGTTTCGGAAGGTAAAATGCTTTTTGCTCGTCGGTTCCGAAAGCAAAAAGGGATTCGATCAGGCCGCGGCTAAGGCCGGGGCACATCGAGAGGCTTTTATTGGAGGCCGTCGAGATTTCGCTGATGAGCGAGCCAAAGGTCTCAGGAGCGCCGCTTCCGCCGTACTCGACTGGACCCGTGATGCCCACAACGCCGTTTTCGACAAGCTGTTGGTAGGCTTCTTTGTGGCCCGCTGGAAGCGTGACCGAGCCGTCTTCTGGGTTGAACGTGACGCCGTATTTGTCGCCAATCGCGTTCAAGGGAAGGATTTCTTTGGTGATGACCGCGGCCGTACCTTTAAGAAGTTCCTCAAGGGTTTCGATGTCGAAGTCTTCGTAAGCTGCAAGCGACGCGACGCGGTCCTGATACTTAAAAGTCTTCAGGGCGAACATCATGTCAGAAATGGGGGCGCGATAGTGTTCCATGATTTACCACTCTTGGATCGGGAATGAACATAGTGAATGAATATTCATTCACGGCAGAAAGTCAAGGTCTGCCTCTTAGGTTAAGATGGCCGACGGGCCTGATGGGAGCGCGTCATGCGGGCTTTCTTGGATTTAGCAATTTACGTGCAACATCTGGTGCTTACACTCCACGCGGAATGGAATGCACCGCGCTGCGGTTGCAAATCCCAACAGGAGGTTCTCATGACTGGTTTTTTCTTAAATTGGCTGCTCGTCAGCGTCGCAGTCTGGGCTACGGCGATGATCGTGCCGGGCGTCAAAATCAAGTCGTTCTGGACGGCCGTCGGCGTGGCGGCAATTTTTGGAGTCTTGAACTTTGCGCTGGGTTGGCTGCTCTTCACCGTGTTCGCCATCGGGACGCTGGGACTTGGTTACCTCTTCGCGTTCATCACCTGGTGGATCGTTGATGCCATCTTGCTCAAAATGACCGACGCACTCAGCGACGGCCTGCGAATCGACGGTTTTGTGTCAGCTTTGATGGCTAGTGCAAGCATCGCGCTGTTCACCGCACTGGGCCATTGGCTCATCGGGTAGGTCTATAACTGTTAGGTTTTAGGTGACGCAGGCAGGCCCTGTGGCCTGCATTGGCTTGGGGCAATGGTGGATAGCCTCCGTCGAACGTAATTCTACCACCGTCGATCGTCGCGGCATTGGTCATGGCGTGTCCAAGCCAAATACAAGCTAACAACTTACCTCAGTCAAAAATTGGTGAGTCGTCGGGTCTATTTCGGCCTACTGAATCTGTTTTGGCCGCCATCGATCACCACGGCGTTTTCTTCTGGCACGATCTCGGTGCTGAAAGTGCTCGCTGTTGTCTCAAGTTGTGCGTTTCCTTGTAACTCCACAGCTCCGTTGACCGTCGAACCGATGACCTTCACGTTCGAGTCGCTGTGAGCGGAGATCGCAACCGGCGCGACCAAAGTAGTGTTTTCCAAAATCACGTGGGCATCACCGATCACATGAACAGCGACTTTTGAACTCTCGAACATACTATTACGAATTGTGACAGTGCATTCACCGAGCGTTTTGATCATCACCCGTTCCTCGTAAGATTTTCCATCAAGAACAAGATCCTCGCCTGCTTCACAGACGATGAGCGTTCGTGAAATGCTGATGAAATTCCACGGAAAAACGATCGAAACTTCGCCGCCTTGAGGCTGGGGAAATTTTATCGTCGCAATGACATTTGCGACACATTTTGAAACCTCCGAATCACCAAGGGTATTGGCGGCTGTCTCTGTGATGTCTTTTGCGGTGCCGTCGATCTGCACGACCCACTCAAAAGTGAGCTTACCCGTGAGTTCCGGATTTTTAGAGAGCTGTTTTTCGTAACACGCCGCAATGGGACCACTATGTGCGTTTATTACTTTCCAGACCTCTGATTTTGTTAACCGCAGCGTTTTAGATGTGTTTTTTGAAGCGGTTTCAGTTGTGGAATCATTAGGTGTTTCAACCGGTGCATCATCACTAACAGGTTTCGTCACGGTCGTGTCGTGTTTGGTGGCACTGTGGCTTTCGTTTGCCTGAGTCGCGCAGCCAGAAAGGGCAAAGAGCACACTTAGGAATAGTGTTTTCATTTCTTGTCCTATTGGGCCCCGAACTTGTTTTTACCGCCGTCTTCGACCTCAGATTTTCCATGTTTCGAGACCTTCGATGAAAACACAGTCGAGGCAGTCTCAAGCGTCGCTTTGCCGCCAAGAATTACCGCACCGTCAAGGGTCGATGAGTCGATTTTGACGCGTGAACTTTCGCCGGCGGCAATCGCCGTAGGCCCAGTCACAGTGCAGTGGTGCAGCACAATGGTCGCGTTTCCGGCCGCCTGAATGGCGACCACCTTCCCGGTGATGACGCTGTCGCTGATTTTCAACGCACAATTATCGAATGCTTTAATCGCGACGTCTCCGTTTAGCGACTGTCCATCCAGGATTACGCTGTCGTCGCCGGAGCAGATGATTTCCTTTCTTATAGGCTTAAAAACCCATGGGAACACGACTTTCATTTCGCCACCTTTGGGGCTTGGAAACGTCATCGTCTTGACGACGGCCGAGATGCACTCCGAGACCGCCGAGTCGGCCAGCGTACTTTGGGTTTCTTTGGCGTCACGCACCTGCCCATCAGTTTTGACAACCCATTCAAGCGTGATTTTTCCAGAAAGATTTGGGTCTTTGGCCAGCTGCTTCAAGTAGCAGATTTGGATCTGTCGATAGTTCTGCTGGATGACTTCGCGCACCTCGGCCTTGTCTAAGGACCCCGTGAACACTTCTTTGGATGCGCCGTCGCCCTGGGCCGAAACGGTCATCGGAAGAAATAGAATGGTGCTAATGATCCACTTTTTCATGAAGGCTCCCAGCGCTAACTCTGTCGGACGTGTCGCCCCAAAATTTGAGTTGATGTCAGACTAGTGTAGCACAGAAAATCTTTGATTTGGCGAGCATTCCCCTGGCGGAATAATTGCGAATTTTTAAGGAGGTTTCAGGTTCTTTATTCAAACACCACGCTAAGTTAGAGGTTTCGAAAGCAAGTGGGGAGAAACCATGAAGAAGGCAGACGTCGTTGGGAAAAGTGTTGTTTTGACGAGGTGCCTGAAGCCGTAGCTGGTCTCTACGGTGGTTTGCAAATTATGGCGCGGCATCAGTCGAAGAAAACTTCGAAACCAGCGTCGGAGCTAGTCAAGCCTGATATCATCAGCGCTCTTCCAAAGAATGCTGACGGGTTGGTTGAGGTTTTGAAATCCACCGAGGTGCTGAGTGCACCCTCGTATCAGTCGGGTTACAAGCGGTCTGAGCTCAAATTGCCCGTGGACGCGCCTCTTTTTAACGCGACCGGATACTGAAGACGCGTCGCAAAAGCCCTAACCTTGCCAATCGTTTACGATTGCCAAGAATGTCTCGCCGTAGTCGGTGAGCTTCTTTTGGCCGACGCCGTGGATCTCATTGAAGGCGGTCAAATCACTTGGCAGATTCTGGCAGATTTCGATGAGCGTGCGGTCGGAAAACACGACGTAGGGCGGAACCCCCTTTTTGTCGGCCAGGGCTTTGCGCTTGGCTCGCAGCAACTCGAAGAGCTCGAGTTCTTTTTCGCTCAATCCGGTATTCTTGCTCGATTTGCGGCCAGAACGACCAGAACGACCGGAGCGTGACGAGGTTTTTTTCTCGGGTCTAGGCAGACGGCCTTTGAAGGTCTCGTCGCCTTTGAGCACCGGCCACGCGCTTGGCGTCAACGAATAACCGCCATATTGACCGTCTTGCTGCACCAGGCCGGCCTGCAAAAGCTGCCGCCCGAGCGAGCGCCAGACGGACTCGTCTAAATCCTTGCCAATGCCGTGTGTCGAGATTTCATGATGGCCGTTTCGGGTGATGCGCTCGGCTTTTGAGCCACGCAGAACGTCGATGACGTGGTTCATGCCAAAACGTTGGTCCGTGCGATAAATGCACGACAAAAGCTTTTGTGCCGGCTCGGAAAGGTCCACCACATCTGGCGGCGGCTCGATGCAGTTATCGCAATGGCCGCAGCCGCCTTCTGCTGATTCTTCGCCGAAATACGCAAGCAACGGTTTGCGTCGGCAGCCGTGGGCTTCAGCGAAGGCACGCATATGGTTCAGCTGTTGCCTGGCCACACGTTGCTCAGAATCGCTCTTTTGCGAGATATGAAACTCGATGGTGCTTAAGTCGGCGCCACCAAAGAGCAGCAGGCATTCGGCGGGCTGCCCATCGCGGCCGGCGCGGCCGATTTCCTGATAGAACGACTCGATGCTTGAGGGCATGTCGTAGCGAACCACCCAGCGCACATCGGGTTTATCGATGCCCATGCCAAAGGCGACCGTGGCGACGACGACGTCGAGGTCATCGCGGATGAACATGTCTTGGTTTTTCTGGCGTTGGTCCGATGACAGGCCGGCGTGATAAGCGCGTGCTCGGATGCCCTTTGAAACCAACTTCTTTGCGATGGCTTCTGTGGTCTTGCGCGTCGAGCAATAGATGATGCCAGAGGTTCCATCGACTTGGTCCATGAAGCGCGTCAGTTGGTCGTATCCGCCTTCTTTTTCTTCGGCCTTCAAAAACAGATTTGGCCTGTCGAAACTCGCCACAAACTGGGCGCTTTTGGCCAGGCCGAGAGATTGGGCGATATCTTCACGGACTCGTGGAGTCGCGGTCGCAGTCAGCGCGATGCAGACCGCGTCCTTAAAGGTCGAGCGCACGTCGGCAAGCTGTCGGTATTCGGGGCGGAAATCATGTCCCCATTGGGAGATACAATGCGCCTCATCGATGGTCAGGCAGCTGACTTTGACCTTGCTTAGAAGGTCCATCGTCCGAGGCTGCATCAGCGTTTCGGGCGCCAGGTACAACATCTTGGCGCGGCCGCTGGCGACGGCCTCTTGATTGGCTGCGTATTCCTCAGTCGACAACGTGCTGTTCATCACGACGGCGTCCACACCCGCGGCGTGAAGTTGGCGAACCTGGTCTTGCATCAATGAAATCAGCGGCGAAACGACCACCGTCAACCCGTCGAAGAGCAGGGCGGGAACCTGGAAACACAAAGACTTTCCACCGCCAGTTGGCATAATGGCAAGCGTGTCGTGACCCGCCAAAACACTGTCGATGACGTCTTTTTGGGTCGGGCGAAACTCATCGTAACCAAAAACATCGCGAAGAATATTTAAGGGAGCCGGCGAGGATGTTTTAGGGGATGGACTGCTCATGCGTGCACGTTAGTTTGGATTAAATCCAAGTGCACGTGGCATCTGGGCGGTACCCCTGAGCAGTGAGCAGCTGGCTGTGTTGGCCTAGTCATCAACCTTCTCAGCTTCGCCGCTTCGGGTTTTGGAAACTGCCTTTGATCGCTCATGGCAAGT
>CAYMYJ010000018.1:82106-122768 GCA_964394615.1 uncultured Bradymonadales bacterium
TCTCAGCTTCGCCGCTTCGGGTTTTGGAAACTGCCTTTGATCGCTCATGGCAAGTGCGCCTGAGGCAATAGAATCGCCTGCTGGTGGACATTTTTTCTTGGTCACGGGAATTGGACTGACAACAGATGTTCTCACGTGATAAACATTCTACGGTGAACTCATTTTTTAAATACATTCAACACTTTCACGAAAATGAAAGCGGCGCGACGGCGACTGAGTACATTGTGCTCCTCATCCTTGTGGCGTGTTTCATCATCTTGGTCGTCAAACAATTCGGACAAACCATTTCGGAAAAGCTCGGTTGGGCTGACGAGCGAGTGACCAAATTCGTCGTTTTTTAGGACTCTCATGAAATCCATATTTTCTTCATCGTTGCTTGGCTTCGTTCTCCTTACGGGGGCGCCAGCTTTCGCTGCGGGCGGAGGCGTCTCCGATGCCTGCAATTCGGCGGCGGAATGCAGTACAGGACTGATTTGTGTTGCGGATAACTGCCTGCAAGCTGGTCGATTGACTGTCACGCTTTCATGGCAGGCCGACACGGATCTTGACGTTCAGCTTAAGCTGCCAGACGGAACGGTGTTGTCATCCGCGCTGGATGCGACCACTGCTGCTCAGGGTGGGCGCATCACGCGAGATGAGTGCTACCGAGAAGAAGATTGTGTGGACGGGGCAACCCATAAACATGTCGAACATATTGTGTGGCCCTACGACAAGAAGCCGCCTTCGGGCACTTATAATGTGTGGGTTGAAAATCATAACGGAAAGACCGCTGCCGACTACAAAGTCGATGTCCGGATGCAAGGGGCGACAGAGCTCATTGAGGGGTCAGTCGCGGGCACTGAAAAAGCCGTGAGCGAACCGGGCGTTTTCATCGTCGATCAGATCGTGTGCGAGCTCGACACCGACGATGATGGTCTTTGTGACGCGTGGGAAACCGACGGGATCGATATCGATGAGGACGGCAAGATCGACCTCGATTTGAAGGCCCTTGGCGCGGATCCCCGAAAGAAAGACCTTTTTGTCGAAATCGATCGCTGGAAGGGCCAGAAAGTATATGGGTTGGACAACGTGGTGGCGGCGTTCGCCAAGGCTCCAGTCAAGAACCCTGATGGCACCACAGGGATTACCCTTCACGTGTTGATCGACGAAGAGGTCGACAAGGTGGGGGGGAGCGCGTTGGCCGAAAAGTCCGAGTTGGACTACCAAGAACTCGATCTGACCAAATTCGGCACGAAATCGGTGACCTCGTCGACCACTTCGTGTGGTGGGTGGTTTGGCAGCAAGAAAGGGTGGTTTGGAACCAAGGCCGACCGTGATTCCAAAAACTGCAAAAACATCATTCTGGCCAAACGGCAGGTGTACCGATACTCGATCTATGTCCACGCCCTGAAAGGCATGTCAGCCAGCGGTATTGGCGAGCTTCCCGGAAACGATTTTATCGTTGCGACTGGGAGTTGGGGGGCTGACGACACACAGTCCATCCAAGAATCCACGTTCATGCATGAGCTTGGTCATAACTTGAACATCGGACATGGGGGCGGGGATCACATAAATAACAAGCCCAATTTCCTGTCGATCATGAACTACATGTACTCGTTCCCTGATGTCTACGCAGGCCGGCCGCTGGATTATTCGCGATGGAATTTGCCCTCACTCGATGAGTCATCGCTGGACGAAACCAAGGGGATTCAAGGGCCTCGTTCGTGGGTGTGGCTCTTGTATCGATATCGTGACCCAATGTTAGGTGTCCGAACAAGCATTGGTGCCAAAGGTGCCGACAGCAAAGTCGATTGGAACAAGAATGACGATCGCACAGAGACTTCGCTCTCGTACGATCTTACGCCTCCCAAAGACCCCAAGGAGGGTGAAGATCCAACGCCCTCTGTCATCGAGGTTCTCCATTCGCACCATGATTGGGATAATGTTCTTTTGGCATTCCAAGGCCACCCAAGCTCGGTCAGTGGATTTGGGCCAGACCAGCCTGTGGGCGACGACGACGGCTTGAATGCTGATACCTTCCGTGAGAATTCGGCGATGTTTGATTCAGACACGGACGGCCTCAATAACGGCGAGGACAATTGTCCTGCGGACGTCAATGCGGATCAGGCTGACACTGACCAAGATGGGGTTGGAGATGCGTGTGACGAATGTCCCGAAACCGCGGCTCCGGGCCTGAATAATGGCTGCCCTGATGGCGCCACCGCTGACACAACGGGAACCGACAACACACCGGAAACGAACACTCCCACCGGTTCGTCCACGGATGATGAAGGGGTAGAGTCCACGTTCGTAGATCCTGCGGACGGTGGCTGCTCTTCAACGGACGCAGAACCCACCGGCTTGGTTTGGGGATTGATGGCGTTGGGCTTCATCGGCCTGATTCGACGTCGCAGGTAGGCTCTGAGTGGACTGGTGACCTACTTTGGGTCGCCGGTCCATCTAGTTTTGGCTCTTGGTGGTCTCACCGATGCAGAGCCTTTCAGGATTTTATAGGGGGAGCTCAACGTTTGCGTTGCCGCGTCGTCTTATTCGAATGTCCAGCTCGTCGATGGAGCGAGTCGGCAACGGCTATCGCCCCGTCGTTCCGCCCAAGGGGGGCGGTTGTAGTGCGTCGTGAAATGAGCCGATGCGGTGACGTTGATCGTCTACTTGGCCAGGCCGAACGTGTTTCCGCCGCTGTCCTCAACGCTCGCGTTGCCACGCGTCGAGACCTTGTTTGAAAATACGGTTGAGCTGGTCTCAAGCGTCGAGTTCCCGCCAAGTTTCACCGCGCCGGTGACGGTCGAACCAACGGTTTTGACTTGAGTGTTTCCGCTGGCTGAAATGGCCGTAGGCCCATTCACTGTGCAGCTTTCCAAGATTACGGTCGCGTTGCCGCTCAGCTGAACGGCGACTTTGGTGCTGTTGAGCACGCTGGAGCGGATGGTCAGCGTACAGTTCTCTTGCGCCTTGACCGTCGTCGCTCCGCTAAACGTCGCGCCCTCAATCACCAGCTCTTTGTCGCCTGTGCAGGTGATGGGCTTTTGAGCTTTGGTTTTGGTCGTTGTTTTTGTGACCGTGGTGGTTTTGGTTCCGTTGGTTTTTACTTTGGTTTTTGACGTGTTCACGGTCGTCGAACCGTTGTCGGTTTCGACCTTTGTATTGTCGGTTTTAACGGAAGTCTTTCCGTTTGCAGTGTCGACTTCGACCCCGCCCACCTTGACGGTTGTCTGTGCCGCGGCCGTCATCGGAAGCATAAGAATAAGTGCAAGAATCCACGTTTTCATACGTTCTCCACATGCTTGCCACGTCAACGCATGGCTGATTAAAAAATCGTTCAATCAAGACAGGTCGGGGAAGATATATCAGAAGAATTCTGCGTTCGCTTGCGGTATTCACATTATTTTGACGTGTTTCCGCCGCGCACCACGTCGCATTGCGCAGGATGCCCACACACCTAGAACGCGATGTTTGAACTCTGGTCAGTTTCAGAAAAATTCAGGTGTTTTATTCAGCCACGACGCTAAGTTGACTCCATCGATAACAAACATGGAGCAGTCATGAAGGCAGCAGACGTGATGGGTAAGAATGTGGTTTTGACGGGCACGTTCCAGGAGTTTAAGCGTTCCGAGGCTGAGGCCGCGTTGAGTGCGATTGGTGCGAATGTATCTGGTTCGGTGTCATCAAAAACCGACATGTTATTTGTCGGCGAAAAGGCGGGTTCAAAACTCGCGAAAGCCAAGTCACTCAAAATCCCAGTCCACGATGAGGCCACACTTGCCGCACTGCTTGCTGGTGTTGAGGTCGAGGCTCCAGAGGCTGTAGATGTCGCACCCATCAAGGAGACGCCGGTTTCTGCATTTGCAGGAAAGACCGTTGTTTTGACGGGAACTTTTGTGACCATGAAGCGCTCGGAAGCCGAGAAGGTCATGAAAGAAGCCGGAGCGAATGTTTCAGGTTCGGTTTCAAAAAAGACCGATATTTTGATTCATGGGGATAATGCGGGGTCGAAGCTCACCAAGGCTCAGACGCTGGGTGTGACATTGATGACCGAACTCGAGATGGTCGACGCGCTCAAGGCCGGAGGTGCTGGGGCTGCCGAGCTTGAGGGCGCGGACAAGCTTTTGAAAAAGGCGGCTGCCGAAAAGGCGAAAAACGAGACCGAAATGACCGCCGTCGCTGCCGAGCTTCGTTTGTTCGTCGCCAACCTAAAAAAGCGTCCGGACATTCGTGTGACGGTGGCGAAACTAGGACGTAAAGCCTCGAAGGCCGATGTGGATTACGTCCGCGGGCTTGTCCCCGAACTCGCCGATTTCTTCGCTGAAATGAACGGCGCGCACGTTGAGTGGGAGTTTGCGGAGCCAAGCGGTGGCGGTTGCCTTCGAATTCCTGCGGTGTCGCAGTGGACGAAGTTCACCGGCGAAGACGAGCATTGGATGGGATTTGGCGACGACCAACAAGCGATGCTTTTGGACGAAATCACTGCGGAAGGAAATACCTGGTTGGTGCGCGATAAAAAGGGCAAGAAAGGTCGTCCTGTTCGGATTATCTTCGCGTCTGCCGCTGAGGGCAGCGAGGGCGTGGTGCCTGCAGGGTCTATCGCCGAGTATATTCGCAAAGCCATGGAAAGCGGGTTCGGCCACTATTGGCCACGTTGTTTTACCACGTCCCCGTACGTCTCATACGCCGAACAAGAGCAGGCCGTGACTCGATTCAGGGGCCCGGTCGTCAAGCCCTTGCCTGTCAAAAAGGGCTCGCGCGTCCAGTTCGGTTTTTTCAGCGAGGGCGGTCGCGGCGAAGTGTTGAGGCTCCATACGGCACCCGATGGCTCGCATACCAGCTATTCGGGCAACGATTTTGTGTTGGTTCAATTCGATGAAGGCACCGTGGGTTGGCTGCCGACCCGCTGGGTCAAAGTACTTCAGCGAAATGACGCCTACGAAATGCTTCGGGATCCTAACTATAAGCTGGCCACGGCGACCAAATCGGATTTGTACAAGTCTTTGGACCTGCTAGCGCACGCCATTGGGCCGATGGGGCACTACTCCGCAGGGATGCCGAGCAATGCTCGCCGGGCTGCAGGTGTATTGGGCTTGAGGTCATTGGCTGATGCTACAAAACTGGTGGCAGACCTGAATGTTGCCGTGATCAAAGCCAAGTTGGAAGGCGCCAGGAATTGTGAGTTAGTCGACCCAGACCTGACCTTTGATGCCATCGATTACGCCCGCTTCGGTCATAAATACACGGTCGAAGGTGTGTTCATTGGTTTGTATGCGGGCTTGCAAATAATGGCACAGCATCAGTCGATGGAGGCCTCGAAGCCCGCATCGTTGTTGGTCGATGCGGATATCGTCAATACCCTGCCAAAAAACGCAGACGCCTTGGCGACGGTCCTGAAATCCAAGGAAGTGTTGAACGCGCCGTCGTATTTTTCGGGCGACAAAAAGGCGGAGCTCAAGTTGCCCGTGGATGCGCCGCTCTTCAACGCGACGGGCTACTGAGGGCGCTGAGTGGCTGACTTTTGTGTCTTCGAAGGGGCTTCAAAACGGCGCAAGTCAAGCCACTTGGGCGGATTCGACGTTTGCCCCAGTGCTTTTCAACACACTCGGATCGCGTTGGACGGGTCGGGTTGGACAAGAATTGTGCGCCTGCAGCCCACGATGGATTTGGTCGGTGGCGAAACCTTTGAAGCTGGCATCACCACCGCGATTCGCATCGATGGCAGCGATTTCAAAGTCGCGACTCATGTGTTCCAGGTGGAATGTAATCCTGCCGACCCCACGCTTTGTCCGGCGTTGACAGTCGATGACCCAGTCGTCTTGCCTGCTGAAAGGGTCCCAGACGCGGGCGTGGAGCCTGATGCAGGTCGACATGGGTGTTTCAACGGTGGTGGACGCTGGCGTCAATTCTGGCTCGCCTGAGACCGATATGGGCGGCCTGGACTTGGGTGCACCGCCAAGGCGATCGGATGGTGGCTGTTCAGCGGTCGGTGCGACCCCTTGGTGGGGCCTCGCGATTATTGGGTTATTTCTTCGTCGCCGAAATAGATGCATCGACACCTTATGGGAGTGAATGGGTCGCGAATCGCAATGCCAGGCTGGAGCCTGGCGGCCGTGCGCAAGTCGCAGGCGCGGCTGGAGCCACGCGTACCCGTCGCAGCTATAGGATTTTGCTGAGCGAGGTCAGGTCGCGAACCATATTCTTGTGGTGGGCTTCGTTGGTGCCGCCGCCGATTTCCAACAATTTGGCGTCGCGCCAGAGTCGTTCGACTTTGTATTCGGCCACGTAACCGTAACCGCCCAAGACCTGAATGGCGCGGTCGGCCACGTTTTTGGCCATCGACGCGCAATAGAGTTTCACGCCGTCGGAGTCGATTCGGTTGCCCGCTGATTCCAGCGAGAGGTTGGCCGCGGTGTTGTAGACGTAGGTTCGGCCGGCCATGTATTCGGCGTACGATTCGGCGATATGGCGTTGAATCTGGCCGAACTTGTTCAGCGGCTGGCCAAACGATTGCCGCTCTTGGGCGTAGGTGTTCATGATCTCGATAGAACGTCGCGCGATGCCAAGGCTCATGGCGGCTAGGGTCAGGCGCTCAAGCTCTAGGTTTCGCATCATCGAGCGCATCGCGCCGCCGGGTGTTCCGACCAGGTTGGCTGCGGGAACGCGGACGTCTTCAAAAACCAATTCGGCGGTCGTCGAGGCGCGCATGCCAAGCTTGCCGTGGATTTTTTGACCCAACGAAAAACCGGGCATTCCTTTTTCGACCAAGAACAGCGAAACCGACCGTTCCGTGCGCTCTTCGTTCTTGGCGTAAACCAAGAATACATCGCCTAACTCGGTGTCGCTGATGGCGCCGTTCGTGATCCACATTTTGGCGCCGTTCAGCACATAAAAATCGCCATCTTTTTTGGCGACCGTGGTCATGCCCAGCACGTCGGTGCCAGCGCCAGGCTCGCTCATGCACATGCCGCCGATCTTGGTGCCATCACAAACGCCCGGAAGGAACTTGGCGTGTTGAGCCTCGCTTCCGTTGACCGAAAGGTTGTTCACAAAAAGCATCGAGTGGGCCAGATAGGCCAAACAAAAACCGGGGTCTGCGGCGGCGAGTTCTTCGTGAACGATGACGGCTGCCGTGGCGTCCATCCCGGACCCGCCGTGGGCCGCAGGGGCCGTCACACCAAGCAAGCCGAGCTCTCCGAGCTTTCGGAAAAGGGGCAAGTTGAACTGCTCGTTGCGGTCGAATTCTTCGGCCTGCGGGTCGACTTCTTTTTCGGCGAAGCCACGGACCATTTCACGCAGGGTTTTATGTTCTTCGGATGGATTGAACAGGTCTCTCATGAGCGTGCCTCGCTTTTGCCAAAAATTAGTTGCCGTAATTACGGCTCAGCCGCAGATGTAGCCAATATCCCCCACGCTCGCAACATGGCGAGCGTAGGTTGGTTGGCAAACCAAGAGTGCAGGAATGCCGCTACTTGACTGCCGCTGCGGTCGTTCTGTTGGCTTGTGGGTTCACTAGAATCTGCGGATTGGGAGCCGTAATAATCATGTTGCCTTGGGCACCCGCGGCTTTGTAGATCTCAGGCATTTTCTGCTGAATATCGAACTGCAAGTATTCGGGGTTTCGTCGCAACGCAGCGCCGATTTCGTCGATGCGTGCAGCTTCGGCTGCGCCTTGTTTCTGCGAAAGCACTTTTCGCATTTCGGTGGTCTCGATTTCAGCCGTCACACGTTCGCGTTCAGCGATGGCCTTGTCCTTGAGCACGCCTTGCACGGCGCGTTCGGTGTTGGCCTGGTCCATAGCGTCAGGGTAGTCGAGGTTCGACAGAACCACCTCGAAGACACGCAATTTCTTACGGTCTTCTTGTTCCATGTTCTTGATGAAGAGTCCGCGGATTTGCCCCAGGATTTCTTCACGCCTTTCATTGATATCATTCGCCCTATGAGGAGAAATCGTTTCACGCACAGCCTCGCCAATCGCCGGCCTGGCATAGGTTTCATAGAGTTGCAGGCTGGTGATCACGCCGGTTTCGTCGGGCGAAAGTGTTTCCAAAAGTCCGGACACGGAGTCGTCGGCGCAATCGGCTGAAAACGTGATGTAGACGTCGAGTTTGAACTGCACGCCGTCTTTGGTCAGTGATTCGAGCGGCTCACGCATGGTGGATTGTGAACAATCGACGACTCGTAATTCGTCGTAGAGCCCCGTCCAATAGGTTCCTGGTCCCAAAACGGGGCCATCAAGCCCGCCGCCGCCCTGAAAGAGCGCGAGCGCACCGGTTCGGTCGAACATCTGGCCTTTATGAGCCTGGGGAATATCTCCCGAATTGCATCCGCTGAGCAACCCGGCAAACCCGACCGCGGCAACCAGCGATTTGTAAATCTGTTTCATGAAATCCCTTTGGATTTTAAGCCATTATTTGAGCAGGCCCAATATGCTTCCAAAATCATCCGTCCACAAGGCAGCAGTCTGCGGGCAGGGCCGCCAGGTCCCCGTGGTTCTGAGCGGTTCAAGTGTCTCGGGCTTTGAAGCGACGACTGCGTACATCGACGGCATTACTTTTTCGGAGCGTTCCAGCTCTTTGGAAGGGCGATGCTGCTGAACCCAGCACGTGTCGCCTGCGTCCTTGGCGATGGCGCCCACGGCCGAGGCAATGTCCAGATAACGGTTGGACACGTGGTAAACGATGATTCCGTCGCCGTTCAGCTTCGATTTGTAGAGTTCGTGGGCCTCTTTGGTCAGCAAATGCATCGGCACCGAATCCGAATTGTAGGCGTCCAAGAAAATGATGTCGTAGAGCGCGGAATTTGAGGCCAGTTCTCGACGTCCGTCCCCAACAACGACCGTGCATGAATCGCCGCAGCGCGACAGGTAGGTGAAGTTTTCTCGTGCTATTTTTTCGACGAGTGGGTCGATTTCGAAAAAGTCGAAACGATGTCCAGGTGCTGCATACGCAGCCATGGCGCCAGCACCCAGACCGACGACGGCGACAGTCTTATGGGGAATCGCGCCGAGGATCTGTCCTACCGGCCCCGAAGGGTGATGGTAGGCGGTCGGAAGGCCTTCTTTTTCACCCAGAAATTGGGCCCCATGAGCGGTCGTACCGTGGCTGAATTTCCTAAGTGTCCCGGTATGAGATTCTCGGTCGAATACCTTGTACGCTCCAAAGAATGAGCGTTCGGCCGTGACCAATCCCC
This sequence comes from uncultured Bradymonadales bacterium, assembly GCA_964394615.1. GTDB lineage: Bacteria > Myxococcota_A > Bradymonadia > Bradymonadales > Bradymonadaceae > JBFFMO01. Next base: position 91,278 of record CAYMYJ010000018.1, read on the forward strand.
GTGTATCGGCGGCCTCGAACGCTGCCACGCAGACCAGTGCGGAGGCGACGTAGCGCAAGAACGACGGTTTTAAGTAAATCACAGCGGCGGCGAGTAATAAGAGTCCTCCCACCAAAGCCACGGAACTCCCGCGTTTGGGGGCCAAGGAGCCAACCTCGTAGGTCATCCAGAGCCCGGCACAAAAGATCAGGCCAGGAGCCAGATATTTCCACGGGTCGCGACCAAATGGGTCGGTCACCACAGGCCACACAATCAGGGGGAGCGCCACGATCAGGGCCAGATGATAGTCGATGGCGTAAGACATGAAAGTGGGCGCGAGGACCGCGTTAAAAAGTCCGCCCAACGCGCCTCCCACTGAGAGAATCAAGAAGTACTCGGTCAGGTGGGCTGGTGCTGGTTTGGAGGCGGCAAGCTGCCCGTGGAGAATCCAAATCAAGAGCGCAAAGACCACCAGGTGGGCGCCGGCCGACACAAAAAAGTTGGCATCGGACGAAGACAACGCCAACGCCAGAACGACCAGAATCGCTACGGCCGGTGTCCATTTGGGCGGGAAATAAAATGCGCGGTCCGCAAATACTGCGATGAAGGTCGCCAGATAAATCGCCAGCGGAATCACCCAGAGCATCGGGACTGACGCCAAGTCCGTCGTGATGAAGGTCGTTACCCCAAGCATCAGGCTCGATGGAATCGCGGCCAGGACCAGCCAGCGCCCGCGCGCGTTCCATGTGGGCGACTCGGTGGCCTTCAGCGTCTTTTCGAAGCGGGGTTCAGAGTTTCGGGTCGCAAGCACCCCGCACCCCGCAATCATGAAGCCGAGCGCGATGTAGCCGCCGCAAAACACCAGGTTTTGGTGACGCAAACCTAAGAGTGGCTCGATCGCAATTGGATAACCCAGAAGGGCCACCATGCTGCCGACATTACTTGCCGCGTAGAGCTGATAAGGGTTGCGTGCAGCGACATGAGTCGTGGACGCAAACCAATGTTGAATCATTGGGGCTGAAGCCGAAATCAACACAAATGCAGGCGCGACTCGCAACAACAACGTGGTGAGTAGCCAGGTCAGCGGCGCGTTGGCATCGGGCACGGTTTGGGAAAACGAAAAGGGCAGCGTCAAGCCCGCCGCTGTCATCAGCACCAGGTGCAGTGCGGTCCAGCGTTTGATCGACAGGCGGCCTGCAAGTCCATGCGCGTAGGCATAACCCGCCAGCAGTGCGACCTGAAAGAACAGCATGCAGGCCGTCCACACGGCCGCGCTTCCGCCGAGCATGGGCAAAAGCATGCGCGCAACCATGGGTTGGACGACAAAAAGTAAGGTGGCGCTAAGGACCAGCGTGGCGGCAAAATATTGGAGCATAAATGAAAAAAGGCCCTCCGGTTGAACGACCGGAAGACCTTATAACGCTCAGGACGAATCTTGTCCTGCTGTGCTTCTTAACGAACCAAAATGGCGACGTCGTCGATGGCGTAGGATTCGTCGTTCGGGTCTTGGTTGAGCGTTGAGCCCACCGTGAGCAACATCGAATTTGAGGTGTGGGAAATCGTGCTTGCGATGGGCACCGTTCGGTCAAGCCAACTCACGCCGCACTCATCCGCCAAGCCTTGGTCGTGCTGAAATGTCTGGCGGAAGATTTCGGTGCCATCGGCTTGGACAAAGGCTTGCTCGGTGTCCCAGCTGTCGATGCTGTAGTAGGTCAGCGACACTCGAGTCTCGGTGTGAGCAACGTTCAACAGGTCGTAGGTCTTGTTGACGGATTCGAACGAAAGCAGGTTATACCCGCCCAACGTGGTGGTGTAGGCGGGGCAAGAGGTGCTGGTGGCGTTGTTGGACCACCCCATCGCGCCGTTTTCGAAGTCTTCGAACGAGACCACCGTCCAACCACCGCCGTCGGTCGTCATGTCGCAAGTGACACTTATTGGCAGGCCAGCGCCAGCGCCGTCTGGGTCAATCGAGTACACGCCGCTTGGCGCGGTAGGCAGAATGGCCAGGATATTCAGACAGCTGTTGACTTGTTGGCACACACCGAACGAGTCGTAGACGTAGCCGGCAGGGCAAACGCACTCGAATGACCCAGCGGTGTTCATGCAGACGTCGGCACAGCCGCCATTATTGGTCGTACATTCGTCGATGTCGTCACAGGCCAGCGCGTCGTTTCCAAGTGTGTAGCCGGCATCACACGAACACGCGAAGCCACCGGAGGAGTTGCTGCACGTCTGGTCACAGCCCCCATTGTTGGTTGAGCATTCATCGATATCGCTGCAGGTGGTGCCATCGCCGCTGAGCGCGTAGCCGGCATCACACGAACAGGCGAAGCTGCCCGTGTTATTTGTGCAGACCTGTCCGCAACCGCCGTTGTCGGTGGCGCATTCGTCATTGTCGTCGCACGCCAAGCCGTCGCCACTCAGGGTGTATCCAGGGTCACATGAACAGACGAAGGAGCCGTCGATGTTGGCGCATGTCTGGGCACATCCACCGTTGGCGCTTGCGCATTCATCGATGTCGTCACAGCTGAAGCCATCGCCCGCGAGGGCGTAACCACTGTTGCATCCGCAAGCGTAGGTTCCACTTAAGTTCGAGCAGGTTTGGCTGCATCCGCCATTATCGATTCCACATTCGTCGACGTCGTCGCAGGCGAGTCCGTCTGCATTCAGCATGAATCCCGCGCCGCATGAACACTCAAAGCCGCCGTCGACATTGCCGCAAGTCTGCGCGCATCCGCCATTATCGGTGTTGCACTCATTCAAGTCGAAACAGCCGTTGATGCCGTCGCCACTGTATCCGTTGGGGCAGCTGCCGCATGTGCGGCTGCCGTCTGTGTTTGTGCACCCAACCAAGGCATCGCAGCTGCCGTTGTCGGTCGTGCATTCGTCGATATCGACGCATCCTCCAGCCCCGTCATCCAGATAACCCACCGGGCAATCGCCGCAGGTAAAGCCGCCAGGCATGTTTGCACAGGAGACAACTTCAGAGCAGCCACCGTTATCGGTCGCGCATTCATCGATGTCGACACATCCAGCAGCAGCGTCACCGCTATAGCCTGCCGGGCAGTTCCCACACGTGTTTCCGCCATCGTTATTCGAGCAAAGAGTCAACGCATCACAGCCACCGTTGTCGACGGCGCATTCATCGATGTCGACACAATCATTGGGGCCGTCGTCCACGTATCCCGTTGGGCATTCACCGCAGGTAAAGCTCCCATCGACATTGGTGCATTCCACATGCTCGCTACAGCCTCCGTTGTCCGTCTGACATTCATCAATATCGATGCATTCAGTGGAACCGTCTCCCTCGTATCCTGCAGGGCAGGCGCCACAAGTGATGATGCCGTCGACGTCGACGCACGTTGTCAGCGTATCGCATCCTCCGTTATCGATGGCGCAGGCCGAGCCGGTGTCTTCGGTGCCGGCATCAGGGGCAGGCGATTTATTGTCATCATCACCACAGGCGGTGATTGCCACTGCCATAAATGTTGAGATTAAGCCGACCTTCTTCCAATTCATCATCGATTTCTCCTGCCCAAATAATTTGGATGCAAGAGTACTTCGACGCGTTTGGAGGCGGGCTTTAGGGCCTTGTGAGTGCTTTTGTTGATCTTCGAGAAAGGGCCAAGGCTTTTTGTGAACAATCTCCGAATCCGGGTATGCTCGCCGAGTAGGTGGCGCGGGTTGCGCCCTGAGCTAAGGTCTTCGATTGGATAACAAGGAATACGCCCAGATTCTCAACGAGATCGCGACGTTGCAGCGTGTGGTCGGCGACGGGTTCTTTAAGGTTCGGGCGTTTTCGCGCGCGGCACGCCTGATCGAGGACCTCGGCGAGCCGGTTGAGCAACTGATCGACCGTCGTCGATTGGATGAAATTCCAGGCATCGGCGAGAGCATCGAGGAGGAGCTCGAGGCATTGCGGTTGTTGGGTTATAGCCCGCGCCATAAGGAGTTGCTGGATCGGGTGGGCCACGATGTGACGCAGCTTTGGGAAATCCCGGGCCTTGGCATCAAGCGCATTCAGATTCTGTATCAAGACCTGGGAATCGCGAGTGTCGCGATGCTCAAGGCTGCAGCGCTTGAAGGAAAGCTAGCCAAGGCGCCCCAATTTGGCGCCGCGATTCAGACCAAATTATTGGCAGAGATCGAAGGTTGGGAGCGCGGCCGCGGCCGGCGTTATCCGCTGCCTGAGGCCAAAGCGTTGGCGGATTCGTTGCGCAGCCAGATTCTGGAATTATCGATGGTCGACCGTGCCGAGGTTGGCGGTTCGATCCGGCGTGGCAAAGAAACGATTGGAGACATCGACCTCTTGGTGACCACTGATGATCCCCGCGCCGTCGCAAGCTATTTCAAGAATCTTCCCGAAGTTGTTGAAGTGATTTTCGACGGCGAAAGCCGCGCCTCGGTGCGAATTACCAACGAAATTCAGGCCGACTTACGCATCGTCGAACGGCACCTTTTTGGGGCAGGTCTTCACTATTTTACGGGGGATAAGGACCACCATATCCAGATGAGACTTCGCTCAAAACGTATGGGCCTCAAAATTTCTGAGAAGGGCGTCATGCTCTATGACGATCCGACCGAGACCCCCGTCGGGCCCATGAACACTGAGGAAGAAGTCTTTGCCGCCGTGGGCTTGCCCTATATTCACCCGGAAATCCGCAACGGAAAAAACGAAATTAAAATGGGGGAGGCCGGCACTCTGCCCACCTTGGTCGAGGCACACCATATTCGGGGTGAGGTCCATATTTGTTCGGCCCTCAGCGGAGGAGTCGACCGACTTGAGGACATGTTGGTAGGCTGCGCTGCGCGTGGATATGAATGGGTTGTCGTGACCGAGAGGGCCGGCCGGACCCGCGGAATCAAGCCCGGCGACTTTGCCGACTACAAACACAAACTTGAGGCTCTTAACGCCAAATTGGGGCTCCGCGTCACGGTGGGACTTGAAGTCGAAATCATGCCCGATGGAATGTTAGATTTTGACCACCGGTTATTAGCTCAAGTTCCGTGGGTGGTTGGCGTGTATCGCGGCATGCCAGATGAGCCCGACGAGGCCACGGACGCCATCATGTGGGCGATGGAAACCGGATTGGTTTCGTGTCTGGCAGCACCCACAGGCCGCCATTTAGGTGTCCATGAGGGCCACGGCGCTCGGTTTGATGACGTCGTCGCGTGCTCGGTCGATTTTGGCGTGGCGCTCGAATTAAGCGGAGACCCGCAGCGCTTGGACCTTAACGGGCAATTTTCAAGGCGTGCACGCGATGGCGGGGCGCACCTGGTGGTGAGTTCATCAGCCGCGTCCGTAGACGGGCTGTCAAATATCGACTACGCGTTACAGCAAGCGCGACGAGGATGGCTGACTCCCGCTGATATCCTAAACACGCTGGCAGCAGAAGACGCGATCCAACGCACACGAGTACTCATAAATGGCTGAATCGTTCGACATTATCAAAGCAGCCGGCCTTGGGGTTGATACCGCCAGCGGAATCAAAACCCCCACGATCGAATTGGTGGATGCACTCTTAAAACTCAGCGTCGAAAGCGATGTTTTCCAAGGTGATTCCGACGATGCATCGCTTTTTGTTCCGCTCTTGATCGCTCCTATTTTGGCGACCGAAGCATCACCACCCGTTTGGGTTTTTGAAGCAGCGGCTCGTTTTGGAAATTCGGTTTCTGCCCACGCGATTGGCGACTGGGCCATGCACACCACCGATACCCATCTGCCAGAAGATATTGCAGCAGCGGCCGTAAATGCCCTTGCTCGGGACGGGCGGCCTGTGGCTTTGCTTCAACTTCAGCGAATGGCTGGTGACGCGAAGTCGGCGGCATTGGCCAATGCCGCTGCAAGCGCACTTGACCGGACCGCCCAGGATCGCGGCATGCGGATTTGGGAGTTGGAGGACACTTTTGTGCCGATGTGTGGCCTTGGGGCCGACGAAGAGTTTCCGTTTGATTATGGCCATCAGCGATTTGGATTGGTGCTGGATGCCTGGCTGAAGCCGCAACTCTTCGACGGCGGAACTTGGCGCACATACGACGCACCGCCACCCCGCAAGTCTGGGGACAACCCGAAAAAAGTGAAGGCCGCGCAAGCTCGGTTCGAAATGGTGCGTGCCGATGTCGAGGACATGCTTCCCGTCCAGGCGAAACGGCTCGAAGCCGCTTTGGTTGAACAATTCCGCTGGGATGAGGCTCATTGGCGTCAACACCTGCTTCAACATCCGGTGATGCGACTCCTGATTCAGCGATTGGCTTGGGGAGTTTACTCCAAGGCCGGGACCTGTATCTCGATGTTTAGGGTCTCGGACGACTTCACCCTTACCGACGAGAACGACGATCCAACCACGATCAAACCTGACCATTTTGTTGGGGTGTTGCATCCGTTGGACGCGGGAGAAACTGCGCTCAAAGCCTGGAGCGAGTTGTTTTCGAATTACGCCATTATTACGATTTGTCCTCAGTTCGACCGCCCGATTTTTGAGGTGCATGGGGATAAACGCAAAGAGGAACTCGTCCCCGTCGAGCTGGAAGTCAGCGCGGAATGGGGAATGAAGTACCTGGCGGCGCGCCGCTGGCGCAAAGGCGAAGGCAGCTCTTATGGTTGGGAGCCGATTCGTCGCGTATTTCGCACTCCTGACGTTCGGGTTGAGATTCAATGCACGTTTCAGGAAGACACGCTGCAACTGCATGGCGTCTCGTTCCACCGGCACCTTTCGCATCCGCAGAATCGATATCAACTGCGCGATGTGCCCGGCGTCGTCTACTCCGAAGCCATTCGTGAGTTCCAAGAAATGCGCTCGGCGTGGACCGAGTTTCAGGGCTGAACAATGGCTTTCGAACACCCGATAAGTATCGCGCCGATGATGGATCGCACCGATCGCCATTATCGTTGGATGATGCGCCTCATCTCGCGTCGAGCCTTGCTCTACACCGAGATGATCACGCCCAACGCCATCCTCTTTGGCGACCGCGAAAAGCTGCTAGGTCATGACCAGGAGGCGCCGGTCGCGCTTCAGCTTGGCGGCGACGATGCTGAGGCGTTGGCGCAGGCCGCAAAAATCGGCCAAGACTGGGGATATACCGAGATCAATCTGAATATCGGATGCCCCAGCGACCGCGTTCAAAGCGGCAATTTCGGGGCGTGTTTGATGAAGACTCCCGCCGTCGTGGCACGCGCCGTCGAAGCCGTCGCGAACGCGGTGGATGTCGAGGTCACGGTCAAACACCGCATCGGCGTTGATGACCTCGATCGTTACGAAGATATGGTCAATTTTGTCGATACGGTGGCGGCGAGCGGTTGCAAAAGGTTTTCAGTCCACGCGCGCAAAGCCTGGCTTCAGGGCCTCAGCCCCAAAGAAAATCGCGACGTCCCACCGCTTCGGTACGAAGAGGTCTACCGGCTTAAAGACGAGCATCCGGAACTCGACATCGAGATCAACGGCGGCATCAAAACCTTGGATGAGGCGCAGGCCCATCTGGAGCGCGTCGATGCGGTGATGATTGGCCGTGCTGCTTACGATCATCCCTACATGTTCGCGGACGTGGACCGACGTTTCTACGGCGAGGAACACGACGTGATTGGGCAGGACGAAATCGTGAGCGCGATGGCTGATTATGCCGAAAAACGGCTGGTCGCTGGCGACAAACTGAATTCCGTCACACGTCATATGTTGCATTTGTTCGCGGGGCAGCCTGGGGCGCGCGCATGGCGCCGTCACTTGAGCGAAAATGTATGGCGCGCGGGGGCGAGCCCAGAGGTCCTGTTACAGGCTTTGGAATTTGTGAGAGGGGCCGAGTGAGCATCCCAAGCCAGGCGGCGCTGGCACGCCACCGCGCGGCGTGTGAAGCCGGAGAAAGCGGCTACATGGACCCCGAAACGGGGTATTTCGTGATGACGTCATTTCATTTGCGAACCCGCAAAGAATGCTGCGGAAACGGTTGCCGTCATTGTCCCTGGTCGCCTGCCGAGCAGACGTCTGCTGGCCGACCCGAAGTGCCTTTCTACCCTTGGCCTGAATAGGCTTTCGCCGCTCTATTGCCGGCGAATCACGAGGTCGTCTCGTTGGGTCAAAAACACCGCAGCGGAATACACGACGCCCGTTGTCGCCTGAATATCTTCGACATGAAAGAACTCGGTGCGGATGCTTTCGCTGTCGAAATTTACCACCATGAATCCTCTCTCGGTGGCGTTGACCCAGCGTACCTGCGGGTTTTCAACCAGAAGACGCTCCAGAATCGAGGGGGGAAGCGTGTCAAAGCCGGGGCTGGTCACGGCGGGGGTCACGAACTCAACCCCGACGGCTCCCCGACCTGTCGTGGGGTCGAACGTCTCTGGGTTGTTGGGATCGAGAGTCAGTTCATTGGCCCACGACGAGTGGATGTCGCCTGTGAGCACCACAAGTTTGGAATCGTTTGCACTCGCAGCGTCGTAGAGTCGTTTTCTGGACTGTTGATAACCGTCCCATTGGTCAAAATTGATGAATGAGCCGCCGCCGTCGGCCTCCAAACCGCCCTGGAGTTTGAGTTGGGCCATCATGACTTGCTGACCCAGCACATTCCAAAGCGCTGTCGATTGGGCGAATCGCTCAAAAAGCCAGGCTTCTTGGTCGGGCCCCAAAAGGTCTGGTTCGTCGCTTCGAGCGAGGTCGGCGGAGATGACTTGTTTTGTGCGCGCCCAGAGCCGGGTGTCCAACATGTGTAGGTCGAGCACATCGCCAAATGAAAACCCGCGAAAGATACGCCCTGCAACGGTTTCCCGGATTGGCATCCATTCCAGATAGGCGCGCGTCGCGGCCGCTTTTCGAATCACCCACGAACCGTCGGATGCGCTGTGTGAGGGGGCGCCATCGCGAGAGGCGTCGTTGGCTGTTTCGTGGTCATCCCAGACCGCAATCATCGGATGGCGCGCGTGTAAGAGCTGCAGGTCTTCGTCGGCTCGATGCTGGGCGTAGCGTCGACGATAGTCCTCTAACGTCAAGCATTCCCACGGTGGGTCTGAGTCGCGTGTCGGAATCTCGCCGGGGCCGCCGTTTTCGTAGATGTAATCGCCCAGATGCAGGACGCAATCCAAGTCGTCGTGTTCGGCGAGCGCGCGGTAAGCGTGGAAATAACCTCGACGGTAATTCGAGCAAGAGACCACCCCGAAGGTCACGGGTTTTAGCCCGCTGGCGGCGGCGGTTCGCGTGCGGCCCACCGGCGAATAACGGCCAAGGCAGGCGAATCGATAATAATAGGTTTTGCCCGGTGCCAGCCCCGTGACATCGATCTTGACGGTGTGGTCTTCGTAGGCCGACGTGCCCACATAGCCAGCCGAGACTCGGTCCTTAAAAGCCTCGTCACGAGCGACTTCGAAAAAGACTTCCACGGGGGCGTGGGACTCGAGCGAGACTCGGGTCCAAATGATCGCGGCGTTGCTTAGAGGATCGCCGCTGGCCACGCTGTGCGAGAAGACAGTTTCGGGGCCAAGAGGTCCTTCCCAAACGTATTTTTCGAGTCCCTCGTCTTCTGCGCACGAGGCTACGTACCAAGGAACGAGCGCACTTAGGCTCAGGGATTTTAGGAATGTTCGACGATCCATATCACTTCGTTGGGCAGGTTTTCATGCGGACCAAACGGTCATTCACGAATTCGCGTTGTTGGGGGCGGAAACGTTGCGCAAGAGTGGTGGTCTCGTCAATCAAACCGTGCACAAACCCGGTGACGTCGTCGCTCGATTTCTGCACGATGGCCTTTGCGGTCGGCAGGTCCGGGTTGCGTTGGGTCCAGTTCGCAAGCAGGGCCATCTTGGTCTTGTGTTGGGCCTTGAGCATCACATTAATCTTCGATTCGGTGCTTGAAAGCGATTTTGCGACCGCTGACTTTTGTTCGTCGTCGGCGTCGATCTTGAACATCGTGTAGTCGATGGCTCGCCGGGCCAAGAACGGCGTGCTGAATGGGTCAGGTGGCTCAGACATCCCGTCCGAAATCAGTTGGCGTTGTTCGGTCGTGAACAAGGGTTGCAGGTCGAATGCCAATTCGAAAAGCTTCCAGCCATAGGTCATGCTCGACTTTTGCGCCTGATTGACCAGCGCGTGAATGGTGGCCACATCGGGGGTCGGCTTCACAAAAGCATCGATCATTTTGGAGGTGTCTGCTTCCCGTCCCCGGACCAGTTTTTCGCGAAACGGGCGCAGTGTGGCCCGTTTTTCGGCCACTTTCTCGAGCTGCAATGGGTAGGGGGCAGCCTCATCGATCCACTCGCTCGAGCGTTCATCGAACCGCTCATGCAATTCCTCCAGCTTCTGGGGCTCACTGCAGGGCGCGTTTTCGCAGGCGGTAGCCGCAAACGCAGCGAAAACGAATATGAGGGACACTGGACGCATTTTGACTCCGAGGCACTCATTAAACAGCAGGGCAAGATGGGTCATTCCCCGCGCGCAAAAGCTTGAATAGCCTTGACCCGTCGCCCCACAATTCCTGCCAGCTTCAAGGTTGCCGCGATCGAACCCTGCGAGCGTGCGATCAGCGCGTCTGCCATCGCTTGAAGGTCCTCGTTTGCCGGGGCCCACCACGGATCTGGTTTGCTCGATGAATCGATGAAGAGCGTCCGAGGCCTTGCGAAGACATGGTACGAATGACGACTTGCCGCCACGCCGTATCCGGTGTCTTTCATGCCCGTCCAGGGAGCCTGGGCGAGTGTTCCGGTGATGGCGTGATTATTCACCAAAGCCACGCCCACTTCGAGCTGAGCCGCGATTTCTAGCCCGCGCCCGATGTCTCTGGTCCACACCGAACCGTTCAGGCCAAAATCGGAGGCGTTGGCCAGTCGCAGAGCTTCTTCGGCGTCTTTGACACGGATGATTGCGACCGTTGGGCCAAAGGTCTCGTCACTGACAGCCTTCATGTCCGGGGTGCATTTATCTAAAACCGTGGGTTGGAATCCAAGGCCGTGTTCGGTTCGGGCACCGCCAGCGCGCAAAACGGCGCCTTTTGCGATGGCGTCGGCGATATGGTCTTCGACGATCGCGCGCTGTTGATGGCTTTGCATCGGCCCGAGTTCGCTGAAGGGGCCCGCGGGGGCTACTCGCATTTTGCCTACCACTTTGGCCAATCGATCGACGAAGGCATCGGCGATCGATTCCTCGACATAAACCCGTTCGATCGCGGCGCAGTTCTGCCCACAATTATGCATGCTCCACTGCGCGATGCCCGCAACTGTCCGATCAAAATCACAGTCGGCGAGCACGATCGCAGCGTCTTTTCCTCCGAGTTCGACCGAGCAGGGAATCAGCTTCTGGGCCGCAGCCACAGCGACTTTTCGGCCCGTTGCGACACTTCCGGTAAACGTGACGGCGTTGATGTCTGCATCCAAAAGCGCAGCGCCCACTTCGCCACCGCCCTGAACCAATCCCACCAGACCGGGGGGCAAGACTTCGTTGCAGCGATCCACCAACCACGCTCCGGTTCTGGGAGTGAATTCAGATGGCTTCAAAACGACGCCGTTGCCCGCCAAGAGTGCCGGGAAGAGCGGTTTCCAGAAATTGGCCAGCGGGTAATTCCAAGGTGCGATCACGGCGATCACGCCGCGCGGGATAAGCTGAATCACGCCGCGTTTACCTGGGTATTCCAGAGCCGAAAGTGCGATTTTTTCTGGCCGGAGTTGCTGTCGAGCGACTTTCGCAGCGGCCTTGATGTACGCGCCCAACGACACCAGCTCGCTCATCGTGCATTCAAGTTCGCTGCGCCCGGTTTCATCGCTCATGATTTTTGCGATGTCTTTATGGCCCAACAAGATGGCTTGTCCCAGGGTTTCAAGGGCGCGGATTCGCTGTGGCAGAGGCTTTTCGGCCCAGAGCACCTGCGCCTTGCGGGACGCCTGCACGATCCCGGCGACAGACTCGGTCGGGGTGGCAGGGACTTCGGGATGGGGCTCACCGCTTGCGGGCGAAATCGTTCCCGGTGCCGGAAAGCCCTCGGGGTTCGAAGTGTTCGACGTGGTCGCTTCGTGCATGGCGTTTCTCTCGTTGTTTTTCAGTGCGTTGTTTTTGCCACACGACTAACTTTGCGTCGAGACAAGGCGTTATTCGCGAAATTTTCAGATGCGCCCGGAACACAGAAAATGAGCAGGTGAAAGATGATGATTGATTTGCGCAGCGACACGGTGACGCGTCCAACTCAGGGCATGCTCGATGCCATGATGAGCGCCCCGCTTGGCGACGACGTCTATGGCGACGACCCTACTGTGAATCTGCTTGAGGCGACGCTGGCCGAGAAATTAGGCCACGAGGCAGCACTCTTCTTGCCAAGCGGCACACAATCCAATCTGGTTGCGCTGATGAGCCATTGCCAGCGCGGAGACGAATACATTGTGGGCCAACAAGCGCACACGTATCGCTACGAAGCGGGTGGGGCGGCCGTGCTTGGAAGCATTCAACCTCAGCCGATCGAAATGGCAGCAGACGGGAGCCTCGACCTTGAAAAGGTGGCTCAATTCATCAAGCCCGATGATTTCCATTTTGCGCGCACGCAGCTTCTTTGCATCGAAAACACGCATGGTGGGTTGGCGTTGCCGATGGCATACCACGCTCAAGCCAAGGCGTTTTGCGACGAACACGGACTTCGGCTTCACCTTGATGGGGCGAGGATCTTCAATGCCGCCGTCCATCATGGAGTTGAAGCACGGGAAATTGCGCGTCATTACGACTCGGTATCGGTCTGCTTTTCAAAAGGACTGGGCGCCCCTGTGGGATCGGTTCTGGTTGGGTCGGATGATCTGATCGATCAAGCCCGCCGCTGGAGGAAAATGTTGGGTGGAGGCATGCGTCAGGCAGGTATGCTGGCCGCTGCGTGCCTTTACGCCTTGGAACACCATGTTGATCGACTCGCCGATGATCACCAAAATGCCCTAGAGCTTGCCACGGCGCTCGGCGGGATTCCTGGACTCTTTGTTGTGTACCTGACGCATCAGACAAATATGGTTTTTGTTTCGATGGAATCTGCGCAATCAGAAGGGCTTAACGAATTTATGGCTGCGCGAGGAATCATCATGCGAGGCGGCGCCACGACTCGTCTTGTCACGCATCTTGATGTCAAAAAGGAGCACATTCAGGTCGTGGCCGACGCTTTTAGGGAATTCTTGGGTCGATGATGGCTTGAGGCGAGTGCCGACGTGCCGTATAACCCCCCCGCGCCCCCATAGCCCAACCGGTAGAGGCAGCGGACTTAAAATCCGTCCAGTGTGGGTTCGAATCCCACTGGGGGCATTCCCTCAAAAAGTTTTGGTGAACGTTGCAGGAGCCCGAAATGTCCGGCAAGTCCCGTCCGCTCCTTATTGCGTTCATCACGGTTACGCTCGACCTCTTAGGATTTGGGATCATCATCCCGATTCAACCCTTCTACGCCGAGACCTTTGGCGCGTCGCCGATGATGGTGACCTGGCTCGGTGCGTCGTACTCGTTGATGCAGTTTCTCTTCGTGCCGTTTTGGGGCCGCTTATCCGACCGGATTGGTCGTCGGCCGGTCATCCTGACGAGCGTGGCTCTTGGCATCATCGGATATATCCTTTTTGGATTCGCGAACTCGTTGGCGCTCTTGTTTGCGGCCCGGATGTTGTCGGGTTTTGGCAACGCCAATATCGCGACGGCACAGGCGATCATCGCCGACACAACCACCGGAGCTGACCGCACAAAGGGCATGGGCCTGATTGGTGCGGCGTTTGGGCTCGGGTTCATTTTTGGTCCCGCGCTGGGCGGTTTTCTGGGGCAATTTGGGCTGGCGGCTCCCGCGTTTGGCGCAGCGATATTGGGGGTCATTAATTTTGTGTTCGCGTTTACGATGTTGCCTGAAACGCGTCCCGAAACCGGGGCCACCAACGTCCGCGTGGCGCCCTGGTCGGTGTTGCCGGACCTTGTGAAACTCCCGAACTTCTTGCGTATTGTCGTGATCCTTGGGGTGATGACGACCGGTTTTGCGTTGATGGAACAAGCGCTGGGTTTGTACATCGAACGGATCTGGGTGCCTGGGGCCTTGACCCTGGACGGCGAAGCGCAGGCCGAGGCTTTGAGGCATGCGGCGGCGTTGACGGCTTATTTCCTTGTGGTGGTCGGTGTCACCGCGACGATCGTTCAAGGCGGACTGATCGGACGGCTGAGTCGTCGGTTTGGAGAAAAAAGGCTCGCTTGGCTTGGTCTTTTGTTCATCGGCCTGTCATCGGCCCTGATCCCGGTTGTGGGCGGCATTGGCGAGTATGCGGCAATGTTCCCGCTCGCGATTTTGATGGCCACGGGGACCAGCCTCACGACGCCTTCCCTTAACTCGCTGCTCTCGCAATCTGTGCACGCCGACGAACAGGGCGGAGCGCTTGGCATCGGACAGTCAGCGAGCGCGCTGGGTCGCGTGGTGGGCCCCGCGTTGTCTGGAATGCTCTTCGAGATCACCATCACCGCTCCGTTCTACGCGAGCGCGATTCTCTTGGCCGCGGCCTTGCTGATTTCGTTGGGAATTCGCGTCTCAGCCTCAGGGAAAACCGATCCTGCCGCGACTCATCATTGAATCCAGAATGCCCATGCGGCACGATGGACCTCTCCCCAACACGTTGTGCGTTCATGAAGTTTCAACTCGCGCTGGTCTCAGCTTTTTGCATTTTGACGCCTCTAAACGCGATGGCGTGGACGCCGGTCGCTGAGGGCGGCCCGCGGGTTTCAGGCATTCAGCAAAAAATGGTCGTCTTCCATAATGAGGGCAAAGAAACGTTGTTTTGGAGTCCAACGGTGGACGTCGACAAAGACGGCGAGGCCACCCTCGTTTTGGCCCTCCCCACGCCACCTACGAAAGTCTCTCGCCTTGGGAAAGACTCGATTGAAGACCTCGCAAAGGTCGTTCAGGTGTCATGGCTTGAGTCGGCAAAAAAGCGAGGGGACGAGAGTGCTGCCGAGGATATGGGCGAAATAATTCCGTCTGGCACACTCAGGATTCACACGTTGACGACTCAGGGCGTGGATGCCGAATCGGGCCTTGCTGAACTGCTCACGGAGCTGTCGCTGCTTGGGATCGAGGCCAAAGATCTCAAATACCATGTGCAGAAGAACTGGACTTTTGCGGCGGTAAGTTGGGATGCCAAAGCTGGACGACAGACGTTGGCGCCATTGCGAATCGACTTTGAATCAGCCGCGCCCGTATTGCCGCTCATGGCGTTAAGGGACCTTGGCGGCAGCGTTCAGGCCTTGTTTTTCAGCGCCGCGGAGATGTCTGACGTCGCGGAAATGACCCTGGAAAAATCCGGATTCACCTTCGCGGTCGATCGAAGAAAAATCGGACCGAATCCCAAAAAGAGCATGTGGCTGCTGGGGCAATCGTCTTTCTACCTGCGGAACCTGCCCATCGCTGTGAAAACGCTTCTGGCCGAACAGATTACGACGCAGCGGGTTTTTGCGCGCGTTGCGATTTTGAGTGACCTCTCGAAGGCCTCAAAACGGTGGAAGGGCGAACCGTTCGCAGGTGACCCCGACGTGTCGCTGGAATCGCCTACGGTCGAGGCCATCATGCCGAGTGACCCGGAAGTTCAAGAAACGGATATGGGTTTTGCACGGCCGGAAGGAGAATTGCCCGAGGTGCCGCCTGAGGTCGCCGAGATGCTCAGCGACGCCGCCGACGTGGACTGGACCCTGATTTGCGGAGCCATCGGCCTGGTGTTCTTTCTGGGGGCCGTTACGGTTGTGCAGGTTCGCCGTCGATTTTGACTTCCACGTTTGATGGAGGCTGCAGGCTCTTGGCACGCTTTGCTTCGATTTGGGCGATGACTCGCTGGTGACGACTCAGCTCCTTTGCGCGCATCTCGGAAACCCTTTTAGAAAGGGCTTCATTGCCTTTCTCGGCAGCAATCGACTCCAAACGGTCGAGCTTAGCGATGCGCATAGAGTGTTTCTTGCGCTCCCGCCCTTGTTTAGAAACCAGAGCAAAGGACGGCATGCGTTTGGAAACGTTGGGCGTCCCAATCTGGTGCCCGCGGCGCAACAAACCCATTTTGGGGCGCATCGGCTTATCCGAAACATCCGCAGAATCGTTGTTTGTGCTTGTTTCCGACGTCTCGTTTGCGTCTGGGTTTTTCTTTTTGTCGTGGCCGAGCTGCTTCAACATCTTCACGCGTTTTGCTTCACGTGGATTCATGTTGTCGGTGCGTGGCGAAGGCGTCTCGGGCATCTGAGCGATCGCTGGCAGCGACGTAAACGCGATGGCCGTGGCCAGTACATAAGTGATTTTTTTCAAAGCGAGCTCCTCAAATTTCCGTCATGCCCTTGGACGAACCCAACGACTAGAAATTCCAATTCAACTTGCCTTGAACCGTCCAGGCAATGCCGGGATCGATCGAGTCCGAGAAGAAAGCATTGGCGCCAATATTGGTGTATTTGGCTTCGTCTTCGCGGGCACCAAGGCCTGCGAATGGGAAGAGTACGCCGGCTTCGAGGGCAGCTTCGAAGGCATCGAGCACGATGTATCGAACCGCGCCGTCGAACTCCAACCCAAGCAGGCTCTCGCCTCCAGGAGTGGCTTCGGATTTGATGGCGTGCGAGAAGATCGCATCCATGTCGAACTGCATGTGCCGGTCGCTCCCGCGAAGGAAATCGATGCTCGCGTGCGGGTTGTAATACGCCGCGTTGGTGACCGTTCCGATGACATTGCGGAAAAGAATCAGGTCGACTTGATAATCAGGATTGAATCGGAAGAAATCGAAGTTCTGTCCGCCGGTTCCCCAATTTGAGGTCGTTCCGCCGCTGGCAAAACCTGCATTCAAACCGAAGGTGACAGGTCCCTTGAGTTTGATGTCGGATTCCATGGCCAGACCGAACTGAAGCACGGATTCGTCGGTCGCCAGACAGCGATCGGCATTCGCAGCGCGCTCAACCTCGTCAAAACAATTCACCGCATCGCTAAGCGTGGGTGAGGTGTCGCCACCCACTGGAAGGCCAGAAGTGTTGTCGATCGAACCAAATCCAAGGAGGCCTTCGAAGCGAATATTGACGGAGCGGTCGTAGTCCGGCTGCCACATCAAGTCTGCAGAAAGGTCGAACACGTGAATCGAGGAACCCACGTACGAAAGCGTTGGTGGGCTGTCTGCCGAGATAGGCTCATCGGTGAGCGAGCTCGTGTCGAACGTGCCTGCCTGTGTTCGGTAACGATAGAGAAGACCGCCCTCAAGAACCACAGCATCGTCGTCAAGCAGGTGCTTCTGACGCATTTCGAGTTCTTCGGGGGTGGTGGCTCGGCTCA
Organism: uncultured Bradymonadales bacterium; assembly: GCA_964394615.1. Taxonomy (GTDB): domain Bacteria; phylum Myxococcota_A; class Bradymonadia; order Bradymonadales; family Bradymonadaceae; genus JBFFMO01. Next base: position 108,501 of record CAYMYJ010000018.1, read on the forward strand.
TCGCCGCAAAGGTGAATTGGTCGGTGTCGTCGATCTGCGAGAGGTCGTACGGCTGTCCGCCTAGTCGATAAGGGCTTTGTGTGGTCACGCCTTCATCAGGAAAGTCGATGGCGGCCAGACCGTAGAAGCCTGCGATGCCTGTTCGAATCATGACGCGATCGACGTTCGTGCCGTAATTGCAGTCCTGACAGTCGCCGTCGTTTAGCCACATGCCCAGACCCCAATGGTCGTCCATGCGGCCTGCGCGAAGCTCGCCAAAGAGCGTCGACGCGATGCCATAGGCCTCATTGATTTGCAGTGCGTCTTCGTACCACGAGCGTTCACGAGGGCTGATTTGTGATGAGTCGGTCAGCGTGCGTGTCAGGTCGGGTGAAACCGTGTCGTTGCCCTTGGATGGCAAGCTGCCGAGCACCACGTTATCCAACAAATCGACTTCGATATGTACGCCGAGGGCCTCGGTCACTTGGATCGTTGGCTCAAGGCGCAGTCTCATGTTCGTGTTCCAAAGCGTGTCCTTTCCGGGATCCGCAATGGCGCTTTCTTCTTTGTCAGGAGCCGCACCGCTTACGTAGCTTTCAAGCGGGGGAATCACTGCGGAAGTGCCGTTGGTGTCGAGATCCCAATTGATGGCTGCGGTGGAACGAAGGCGGAATCCACCATGCCATTCGACGCGAGGATAAACATCGGCCGGGATGATCTGAGCCAGACTCCCTTCTTCGATGTCTTCGAGCGGTACAAACTCGTTGGACGCAAGGTCGGCAATCGGAGAACCCTGGCCTGCTGGCTCCTGGACTTCCTCTTCGATCACTTCTTCGACAACTTCAACGGGTTCTTCGACCGGCTCTTCAACCACAGCGGGCTCTTCCGCAACGACTTGGGCGTCAGTTGCGGCTTTCTTGGCCTCGTCAGTGACAACCGGTTTGGTCTTGGTCGTCGTGGGGTCCTTGGCCGGTTGCGCCTGCGGAGGAGCTTCCTGCGCCAGAACACCAGCCGGAGCTGCCAAACACATCGAGATGAGAATACCCTGCCACGTACGATTCATTCTATGTCCATCAAACGGCCTGAAAGCGACCTTTTAAGCGGGCGGGACGCTAGCACGGCCAAAATTGGGGCGTCAAGGCGGGCTAGGGCGAGATAAGTTCGTGAAACTTGGCGGCGTCAAACGGGTCGATGCCTGCTTCAGCGAGCTTCTCGCGCAGGGCATCCCGATCCACCACGAACTCCACCTTCGAGAGTCCTGTTGCGACTTCGCGGTCGAAATCGGCGTCGTCGAAATACTCGACCAAGAGATCGGAGACCGGGCAGATCTGCGCCGCGTGAAACCACGGGAATGCCTCGGTGTTGTCATGTTCCCGCACAAGGTTCCAAAGAAATGCCCACGACGCCGCACCGACATTGGATTTCGTTTGGGGCAGGACATCTCGGCACGCAGCCAAGAAGAGGCCCTGGACGCTGGGGTCGAAGTAGTAGAACTCTTCACTGTAGAAAAACGAGTTATGAAAATACGAGGGTACCGTCACGAGACCATCGAGTTTCAAACGCCTCGCCGTGTTGCGCAGGATCTCCAACACCTGTTTTCCGATTCCGAGCCCCGGGTGTTCTTGCCCGGGCAAGGGCGGTCGTCGGTCGCCGAATACCTGAGACGGGTTTTGAAGCAGTAGCCACTCGATTTGCAGCAAGTGGATGTATTGGTTTTTCACCCGCGAACGCAATTCACCTGTGGGTTCAAGCGTTCCTCGCCGAACCACCAACTCAAGCAACGGGTCGTGGATTGCGGGGGTCCTCGAGAAGATCCGCAGGGAGTGCTCGTCGGGGTCGTCGGTGCGAATCTCGATCTCTGCGACCTCGAAACCCATTTGGGCCAGGTCCGCAAAAAGCCCGTAGCGGTCCAATGCGGTTCGAATGCCATCTGCCGTGTAGAAGCCGAGCCACTTCTCGTCGCCGCGACCAAAAAGGTCCTCAAGGCCGATTTCGTCGAGGCCGCGGACGCCGTCTTGGAGTTCAAGTCGGCTCAGGCTGTCAAAGACACGGGTGAACTTGTCACGATACTCGGTCATGGACCCTCCGGGATCGTGACATAGGTTTCATCGCTGGGCTCGGAGTAGCGCGGAAATCCGCGGCTCAAATCCGAGGTTGCAACTCGATAGCTGTATACGCCTGAGGCGTGCACATCGGTGTCCAGAAAGAGCCCGTCACACGACCCTTTCATTCGCGTCAAAACTTTTGGTCGATCCCCAGTGAGTAGGTCACGTCGAAACACAACACATCCATTTTGAGAGGGTTGGTCCCAGCGCAAGCGAACTGCACTGGTGCCAAGTGATTCCAGTCGAAGCGTCGGCGCACTCGGCCCAGGCACCCATTGAACTTTCACAACGGTCGATTCGCTCATGTCGTCTGCGACGCGGAAAACTACTTGATAAAGAAGGGTGCCAAAAGGCGCATCAGCATCGACCAATAAGACTCCGGAGTCCGCCATCTTCGCCCTGGTGGCCTGGTCGAACAGCGTGTTTTGAATCAGTTCTGCCGGTCCGCCATCGACGGAACGCCATAATTCCATCGTTTCGGCCGATGACTCGATCGCCTGGAGTTCCAGAACGATGCTTGCGGGACGACCTTCGTAGACTGTCAGAGTCGCCGAGGGGTTTTGCGCAGGCGTCGCGCCTGTGATGGCCGGTTGGATCGCTGCACAACTGGTTGTGAAAAGAACCAAAAAACACGTGTGGCAAAGCCATGGAGTTGGGGCGTTCATCCGCTTCAGGATGGAGAGTCAGGCCGGCACGGTCAACCGCTCAAATAAAGATGGCGGTGAAGAGTGAGTACAAAATGACGGTCAGCACAGCCGTAAACGGAATCGTGTAAATCCAAGATTTCAGAATATCGACGATGATTCTCAGATTAAGGGCGTTCATCCCACGAGCAAATCCAACGCCAATCACGGCGCCAACGACCGTATGTGTCGTGGAAAGTGGAATGCCGAGCTTGGAGCCGATCAAGATGGTGGCCGCTGCTCCGAACTCTGCGGCAAATCCGCGTGTCGGGGTGATTTCGGTGATCTTTGTGCCGATGGTTTCAATGACACGATAGCCGTACGTCGCAAGACCGATGACGATACCAACGGCTCCCAAGACCAGTACCCACATGGGGATCACGGACGCAGTTGCGATTTTGGAATTTTCGATCGTGGTGACGATTGCGGCCAGTGGTCCGATGGAGTTCGCCACGTCATTCGAACCGTGTGCGAAGGCCACGAAACAGGCGGTGATGACCTGCAGGTAACGGAAAACACGTTCGACGACCGCGTGGCGGACCTCGCTTGTGGCGTCGGGAGCGATCGTGATTTTGCGCAGGAAAAAGCCTAAAACCACCGAGGCCAGAATGCCCAGCACGACCGACGCAATGAACATCATTGTGTCGTCAAAACCAAGCGCGAGCAGGTCCGCATGGCGGCCCTTCAATCCCTTGAAAAACAGGATCAAAAACAGGGTGGTGAACGCAGGAGACGACAGAGCTGGTGCCCAGAGCCTGATGCCCCGGTTGGGGTCCTCGGCGTCCAGAATGAATTTTCGGATAATGGTGAAGACAAAGTAGGCCATGATGCCGCCGATGATCGGGCTTGTGACCCAACTCAGCGCGATCGTCCCTAATTTGAACCATTCCACGTTTTCAACGCCGACCGATACCACGCCAAATCCCGCGATCGCGCCGACGATGCTGTGTGTGGTCGAAACAGGCCATCCCAGGAAAGCTGCGATGTGGATCCAAAGCGCCGCGCTGATCAGCGCGGCCATCATGCCCCAGACAAAGTACTCGTGCCCGTTGCCGGCGGGGAAGAACGCCGGATCCTGAAAGATCATGGGGTCGACGATGCCCTTTCGCATCGTGTCGGCTACGCCTCCGCCCGCGAGCAATGCCCCAAGGAATTCAAAAACAGCGGCAATAACGACCGCTTCTTTAAACGTGACAGCTTTGGAGCCGACACTGGTTCCCATGGCATTTGCAGCATCGTTAGCACCGATGCTCCACGCCATGTAAAAGCCAAATGCGACTGCCATCCATAAAGCGATTTCCACGGGATTCTCTCTTAAACTGCAACGAAGAGACGGAGTCGATTACCCATGCGTTCTGCATGGTTAGCCATGTCGCCAACCTTATTGAAAATCTTGTTCCAAATATAAAGGCTGCCTGGTTTGATTTGGTCCTCGATGGCGAAAAGCCGTCGAGCGAGGTCGTCCTGAACGAGGTCTGCCTCGTGTTCGAGTCGACCAAGTTCGTCGATCATCGAGAGCATGCGTTTGGCTTCCCGACCTTCGAAGCCGGCCTCGGCAACGGTGCCCAGTACGCGCACGGTGGCCGCGGCGTGTGCAACGGTTGCCATCACGCGTCGAATCAGGCTCTTAAGGGGAGCGATCAGTTCCTCGTGGGGTTCCATTTCACGCAAGGTAAAAAGAATGCCCACGTCCTCGGCGCAATCTGCGATGGCGTCCAACGCCGAGAGCACATCCAGGAAGTCTCGACGGTCGACCGGAAGGAAGATGGTTCGTGGCAATTCGTCGCGTAACCGAGCCTTTAGGACGTCAGCTTCGTGTTCAATGTGGGAGATCTGTTCGGCGATGCCGCGGACGGATTCGTAATTGCCGTCAAAAAACGCATCGAATAGAACGGGAACCTGATCGCAGCACTCTTCCACCTTATCAGCCAGCTGAATCAGAGGAATGAAGGGGCTCTTCGCGAACAGGGTGAAAATCGAACGAACCATCATAGATTTTGCCTCAATCGTGCCGGTCTAATGTCGCGGAGAATAGGAATTGCGCGTGTCGTGTCAAACACCAGAGGCCGAGATCATGAAATCAACTTCTTTCTGTAACGTGATTGTCACAATCGCGCTAACGCTGGCTTCGAGCGTCGGGTTGGCGCAGGTATCATCGCCAAATGGCATGGTTGCGTCGGACCACCCGCTTGCATCTCAGGTTGGCGCCAAGGTTCTGGAAGACGGTGGAAACGCCGTCGACGCGGGCGTCGCCACGATGCTCACGCTCGGATTGCTTAATCCGTTTGCGTCGGGTCTTGGAGGTGGCGGATTCTGTGTTGTGCGGCAAGCCACCGGAGAATCCGCGGTTCTGGATTTCCGAGAAGTCGCTCCGGCGGCCGCGACTCCAGACATGTACGTCGTTGACGGCACTGTCGACCGCAAGCTCTCACTTGAGGGTGGGCTCGCCGTTGGGGTTCCTGGCGAAGCGCAGGGGCTTCATCAGCTTCATGAAAAATATGGAAAACTGGGGTGGGCCAAAGTCGTGAATCCCGCGATGAAGCTCGCGCGTGATGGCTTTGAAGTCGGTGAGTTGTTGCCGCAACGTTTGGCGCAGAAGGCGGAGTCGCTGGAGCGTCACCCGGAATTGCTGAAGCTCTACAGCTCAAACGGTAAGCCGGTGAAGGCCGGCCAACGCCACAAGAACCCGGCCTTGGCGAAATTCCTGCTGGCGTACTCAAAGGATGGGCCTGCTGCCTTTTATCTGGGCAAGAACGCATCGAGCGTGGTGGCCGCAGTTAAGGCCAATGGTGGATTCCTGACCCTCGAAGATCTGGCGAACTACAAAGCGACCTGGCGCGTTCCGCTGAAGGGAACGTACCGAGGCCTCGATATCTTGACGATGCCTCCGCCGTCTTCAGGAGGAACCACGTTGCTGGAGACCCTGAACATCTTGGAAGGCTATCGGCTTAACGGGTTTGGTGACGGGGTTGAATCGGACACGGTGCTGATTGAGGCCCTGAAACACGCGTTTGCCGACCGCGCCGCCTGGCTGGGGGATGCCGATTTTGTGGATGTTCCAGTCCAGAAGCTGATTTCGAAATCCTATGCGGACGAGTTGCGTCTGCGAATTCGACCTTGGACCGTTGGCTCCGTGGAATCCTACGGTACCTCGGCTCAGCTTCCAACGGATTCAGGGACCTCCCACGTGTCGATCATTGATCGCGCTGGGAACATGTTGGCTTGCACCTCCACGGTGAACACGTCTTTCGGGTCGATGGTGGCGGTGTCGGACCTTGGCATCGTCTTGAATAATCAGATGGATGATTTTAGCGCGCAGCCAGGCGTTCCAAATGCATACGGACTGGTGGGCAACGCACAGAACGCCATCGCTGCTGGCAAAAGACCGCTGAGCTCGATGTCTCCCACCTTGATCCTGAAATCCGGCGAGCCGTTCATGGCGGTCGGGGCCAGCGGTGGACCAACGATTATCTCTGGGACGTTGCAGACGATTCTTCGGATCGTGGATTTTGGAATGTCGCCACTTCAAGCGGTCAGCGAACCGCGACTGCATGCACAATGGCTGCCTGATTTGGTTTTTATGGAGGCTGTCACGGATACCGAGGCCGCAATTCTTGCCAAGAGAGGGCACAAGCTCAAAATCTCACCTGGCTTCACTGCGGTTCAGGTTGTGGTGAAACGTGATGGTGTGTACCAAGGAGCTTCGGATCCACGCAAAAAGGGCCTCCCCGCTGCGCCGACACATTGACGAGGATGTCATGGAGAATTTGCAAGGAGGCATGCTTGCCCTCGAACACCGTTACACCGTTGACGCCGAAGTCGGACGTCAAGGACTGGCCACGGTTTATCGCGGAACACAGCACCCATTTGATCGCGCTGTCTTGATTCGGGCATACGACTTGTTCGAAGAAGCCCCGGACGCTGAGACCCTGGTCGCGCTCGTTAAACAGGGTGCTCAAAGGGCGAGCGTGTTGGATCACGAAGGCGTGCTTCGGGTGGTTGATTACGGGGAGTTGAGTTCCGACGTGCCCTTTGTGGTGTGCGAACGGGGCAGTGGGCCCACGTTAGCGGCGTTTTTGGAACAATCGGGGACGCTCACGCTTGAAGAAGTCGTGGGTCTGGTCGAGCGAGTTGGCCGCATCGTGGACGAAGCACACATGAAAAATGTTGTGCACGGTAATTTGTCTTCCGAAGTCGTGATTCTGCCGCAAAAAGACGTTCAACGAGCGCATGTTGGGCAATTTGCTCTTCAAATTCCGATGTCTGAAATTCGGAAAATCGAAGGCGCTATGCTCTCCTTTGGTTTGGTTTCTGGACTTGCTCCAGAGCTCTTTGCCGCAGGAGCCAAGCCCACTCGCGCGTCAGATATCTACGCCATCGGGACGCTGGCCTATATGGCGCTCTCCGGGCAACACCCATTTTTTGATGATGTGAACGACACAAGCGAAGGTTTGTTGGCGATTCAGACCGGCAAGGCTCGAGATTTGGGCGAGTTTGGCTTCTCAGAAGCCATCTGGGCTGCATTAAGTCCGGCGTTGGACCGAAATCCTGACGCGCGTCCAGAATGCGCTCAGGAGTTGGCCGACGCCCTGCGTGAGGCCGCGTTTCCAGCGCCCATGACCGAGGTCAAAGCGGAGCGAGAACGTTCTGCGCCGGTCGCAGACCCCACAGACTTTGACGAAGAGCTCGACGACGTCAGTGCTCCGACGCCTGGCGCTGTTGCATGGGGCGCGATTTTGTTCGTGCTGATCCTAAGCAACGTGGCTTGGTTTACCTATGCCGGCAAAGAGTCTCAGTCGGTCGCGCCATTGACTGACCCCGTTCGACCCACGGTGCTTCGGCCCGGCGTCGAAATCGACTCGGTTCCAAGCGGTGCCCGTGTCTCGTTGCAGGGCGACACGCCTTCTGTGCTGGGCGAGACCCCGCTGGCGATCAATCCCAGCATTGGTGCCAACGGCGAGGCTACGCTCTTCATCGAGAAGCGCGGCTACGACACACTCGAAGTGAACCTCGTTCCCGCCGCTGAGGGAAACCGTCTGGTCATCAAGCTCAAGCCAAATACCCCTTAAAACGCAAAAAAGCCGATTCGTGATGAATCGGCTTTTTTGAAGTTCTGCGCTCTCAGGTGCGAGTCAGGTCGGTGGGATATGGGGAAGGTACGTTCGTAGGAAATACTGAAGGTATTGATGGGAATATCGGGGGAACAACCTGCCTCACACCTGAGAGTGTAGAACTAACTTACATTTGAATACCCGTTGGTAGGGGTTTTATTTCACTCGTGCTGGAAAATGTCAACTAGACTGTAATCTTGTCACCAAGATTAAAAAGTCCAATACTTCGTGCGCCATGCAGAGGACTTTAACCCTGTGGACGCTCATTACAACTGGGCGACATCAATGGGATATTTCATTGAGTGCCCATTTTGCGCAAAGGAACATCAAGTGTCGTCATCGCAAGATTCTATGCGGGAAGAAGTACTTTTCGTTGAACGAAAAAATTTGGAAGAGTGGGGCGGGCTGAAACACGGGTTTGAAGCCGATCGAGATGGCAGATATCCCCGCATCACCAGCAACCACGCCTTCGCCGCACGTTCGGTGCTCGAGGATGACCCTGCGCGTAAGCAGATTATCCCTTACGTGGTGATCTCAGACGGAATTCGATTCTTCGTTACGGCGCGAAAAAAGGCTCAAACCGAGGCTCGACTGCATGGAAAGCTGTCCATCGGGGTGGGAGGCCATATTAATGAAGCCGATGTTCGTGGCGAATCTGACATTATTCGTGCAGGAATGATGCGCGAATTGCACGAGGAATTGCGAATAGATTGCACGTCAAATCCCGATTTTCAGGGTTTTTTGAACGATGACACCAACGCTGTGGGCCAAGTTCACCTTGGAGCGGTGTTTTTTGCGATCGCCTCACCCGAAAATGTTTCGGTTCGAGAGACCGAAAAAATGGATGGTTTCTGGCTGACCGTTGAGGAACTCCAGGCGGAGCGTGATCGACTTGAGACATGGTCGAGCTTGGTCTTGGAGGCTGCGATCGGTTGGTTGAATGAATGAACCGGCGCCGCAATCCGCGCGTCGCCGGGTTGGCCTTGGTGTTGTAGCGCTGATTGGCATCATGCTTTTGTGGGTTGCCGGACAGATTATTCTGGGCGGTACGGCCTATGAGCGTGAAATGGCGCAGGCGTCTCGAAGTCTGACTTCCAAGGATTGGCAGGCAGCCAAGGGGCATTTCCGGGAGGCCGCAGCGTCGAAGATCTTGGACAAGGACGCAGTCTATGGCGTTCATCTGGTCGAACGCATCGACAGCGGTATCGATTTGACTCCGTTCGAGTTGGCGATCCTTCATGGAAATCTGCCAGCCGCACGCGAGGCGTGCGATGCCGAGACGAACCCGGAACTGCGTGGAGTTCAGCGGAGCTTTCTGGATCAGCTGACGGCAAACGCCGAGTGAAGTGCATTGGCGGCTGGAACCACGTGCTTTTCGTCGACCACGAACGTGAGTCGGGTTCGCGCACAAAATGAAGACCTCACGTGCGCGCCGGCTTCGAGCAATGCCGCATGAGCTTTGCCGATCCACTTTGGCTTTGCACCAATTCCTTCTCCCACCGCGCTCACGATCCCCGCGCGCTCGACACAGATCGTGTCATCAAGAGCCATGACATCGGCGATGAACCGCTCACAATCGTGCAGGTTTTCGACGCTCAGGTAAGCCTGAAGGCTATCGGTCTTCCAATCGACGCTGATGCATTCGTAGTCACTCAGGTGCTCGCCAAGCTTATTTGCGGCCACGGCGGTCGACGCTTCCACAAAGAGGCCTGTGGCCATGTGAGAGACGGCGACAAAGGGCACTCCGGCCTCGGCGCGTGCTGCACGATCTGAAAAACCATCAGGGCGAATCACGGTGCCACTTGAGTCAGGCAGATGCGTGCTGCGTGCGAAGAGGGCAATATTGGAGAGTCGTGCAAATTCTACTGCTTGTTCGTTGAGCACCTTCGCGCCTGAGCGGGCGAGCTCCTGCATTTCTTCGTAGGTCAGCGAACGTAGCTGTTTTGCGTCAAGGACCACGCGTGGGTCAGCGCTGAAGATGCCATCGACATCGGAGTAGATTTCACAGGCTTCGGCGCTCAGAGCCGCCGCCAGTGCGACGGCCGTGGTATCGCTGCCGCCGCGACCAAGCGTCGTGACTTCGCGCCGGTAGCTGGTGCCCTGATAACCCGCAATGATGACGATATGGCCCTTTTCGAGCTCGTCTTGCACCCTGAACGGACGCACATCCATGATGCGGGCATTCGAATGGCTGTCAGTTGTGATGATTCCGCATTGTGAGCCTGTCAGGCTGATTGCCTTGTGCCCGTGGGCGTGGACGGCCATCGATAGAAGCGCCATCGAAATCCGTTCACCCACCGAGAGGAGCATGTCCAATTCGCGGCGAGATGGGCTTGGATTGATGGCTCGTGCCATTTCGAGCAGATCATCGGTGGTATCGCCCATGGCGCTGACCACAACAACCAGGTCGTAGCCAGCTTCACGCGTGGCGACCACACGTTGCGCGACCGCCTTGATTTTATCGATATCCGAGACGGACGACCCGCCAAACTTCTGAACGAGGATGCCCAAGGTTTTCTCGATTTAGCGGAGAACTCGATTCAAGACGACGCCCGCAAAGCCCGCAAACACCGACGCCATGCCTCCACCGGCAGCGAGTGCTCCTGCGATGGGGTGGATGAGCTCGAAAACCAACACTGCGGCGGCGGCCACAACGACGATCCCACCCAGAAATGTCCATGCGATATTTTTGGCGGTGGCATCAAATGGCACAAAAGTGATCGCCATCAGCGCCAGCGCAAATACACCAAACACGAGGCCAAGGATGATCCCGCCTACGCCCATAATAATATTGACCAGGGCAGAGCCTGCGACCAAGAGGAACCCGAAGAAGCCGAGCAGCTGCGCGATTCGCATGATCAGCCGGTCTGACTCAGGATTGACTTGTGTGATCAATTTCCCTGACGAGGTGGCATGAACACCGACGGGGATCGAACCTAAGCTCGGATCCGTCGATTGCGGAGCTGCCTGCGGAGCGGCGGCTTGCGGAGCGGCGGCTTGCGGAGCGGCGGCTTGCGGAGCGGCGGCCTGCGGAGCGACGGCTTGCGGAGCGGTGGCCTGCGGAGCCGGCAAAGGTGTCGGCGTACGCTCCACAACGGGCGGCATGCCTCCGATGGTTGGCGTTGAAGGACGGCCTTGGTTCGCTTGTTCACCAATGGCGAAATTCAAAACAGGGGCATCCGTAGGGGGGGAGGGCAGGGGCTCAGGGCGCGCAATGCTTGTGTCGGCGAATGCGAACTCCGCCTCATCTTCAGGAGCCGTGACCGTAGACTCCTTGGGGAAAATGGGCTGTGCCGGTGCCTCTTCTTTTTTGGAAACGACGTAGGTCCCGCCACCTAGAACGCCCGAGGACGAAAGGCTTCGGGGTTCCCTGGCGACTTCGGGGCGAGCCGAGGCCAGCGGTACGATCGCTTCCATCGAGATTTCAGGAAGGTCACCTGACTCAAGAGCAGCTTCAAAACTCGGCTCGGCTGCCTTTGGCTCGGCTGTTGCTGGTGCGGCAGGGATAGGCTTTGGAGCTGAAATGACGGGCGCAGCGATTACGGGCGCAGCGATCACCGCAGGTTTAGGCAAAGGCTCGGGAACGGCCCCCTTGAGCCTCTCTTGAAGTCTGCTTCGAAGCGACGATGTGTCTCCAAGACCGGAGGATCTCGGAGCAGGGATCGCTGGCGCTTTGCCGACGGCGAGTCCCAAGGCAGGACCACTGCTGATCGGCTTCGCATTTTCAGCCGTTCCACGGTCTAGACTGGGTCGAGGTTCCCCCTGCTTTTCTGCGGCGTCGCCACGGATTTTCTGCAGAAGCTCGCGGTGCTGCGCGTTATCTTCGTCGAGTTCGTCAGATGGATTCCACATCTGAGTCGGCAGTTCCACACTGGCCGGGCCTGAGTCGTATTCTTCGCGGGCTGGCTCCGCTGGAGCGGGTTCGACCGCCTGAATTGCAGGCATCGCAAATTGTGTCGAATGAACCGCGTTGTCGTCCGCCTCGTCCCTCGGAGCGTTCAACGTTGCGTTGAAGTCGTCGAGCGACATCCCCATCAGAGTGCTAGAACCGGGGAATTCAGGAGCGTCGACCCGTTTGGAAAACCCAGCTTTTGCATTCTGTTCTTTGTCGAAAATCGCCGAGGCAGGCACGACCGAAGTTCGGTCGCTCTCCGACTCTTCGTCAAGGCCCCATGCGGATTTGATGCTGGCAGGCGACGCGGAGAGTTCCGAAACTGGAATTCCTGCCATCGTCATTCGGGGCTCGTGGGCCTCGACGGCTGCGGCTACGGGAGTGTTGACTTCGAATTCGCGCTGAAGCTGGTCGGCCGGTATCAAGTGTGTTGCATCACCTTCGTCGTACTCAGACTCCGACTCGGAATCTTCGGCTTCGCTGAGATCCGCATCGTGTCTCGCGAGTGGGCTCATCCCTGCTTTTTGTGCCGGAAAACCAAAGAGAGTGTGTTTTGCTGAATCTGCTTCGACCGGGGGTTCATTGAGCAACATATCTGAGAGCGCAGGAAAGCCCATCATCGTGTGGCTGACGTTCGCGCCCGCACTCGGCAGGTCAAAATCATGCTTGCAATTCGGGCAAACGATGAGCCCGTCATCGACACGGGAATTACAAGATGGACACGTTTTCACCAGCACTCCAAGCCAACGCGCAAAGCGCGCCATTAAATCATCTTCACATTAGGAACCAAATTCGGACGATGTCAAAACTTCAGCCTTGGTGAGTTGATTCCAAGGTCCTCACTTCGGATGCAAATTTTTCTCTTTCTTCACCGCGATGGGCTCGTTCTGCGGCGTCGATTCCAACATGCAACCACTCAAGTTTAGACTCTTTGGTCATCCCGTCCGCCCCAACCGCCAATAACGATTCAACAGCACTCACAGCCTGCATAAAGTCGTGATTGGCCATATGCATGTCTACAAATCCGCCAAGGACGTCGACGGTGGGTCCGGCGACCTCAAGCGCGTGCTCCAGATGCCGCTGCCCTTCTTCGATGACCGTCAAATGATTGATGGCGATGTCGGCGAGGTACAGAAGCACGGCCGCTTTTTGCGTATCGGCGCTGGTTAGCGGCAACAAGTTCGTCAGGAATGCATAAGCTTCACTGTGCTTGCTATGCGCCTGAAAGCCAAACATCACGCGCTTGAGCGCTTGTTCATCATCAGGCGTAGCCTCGAGCAATTGCTGCCATTTTTCGACGGCCTCAAAGTCGGTTCGCATTTCCTGTTCGTAGGCACGTTCAATGGCTGCCTCGATTTTTACTCGGGCGTCCGGTGACGCCCGATTCAGACGCTTGCGCAGAAGCCCTGCAAGCTCGGTCCAATTCTGTTCGCCCTCATAAAGTCGTGAAAGGTTCGTGAAGGCGACCTCGTTATTGGGGGCGACTTCCAAGACCTTTCTGAACATCGGAATCGCATGCAGCGACGCGTTTCTGGAAAGTTGCGCCAAGCCGGCACGCAATGCGACCAATTCAGTGACTCGAGCGCCCGGAGCTGATTCAAGGATATCGCCGAAAAATCCGTCGATTTCTTCGTCCCCGTTCGACTCGGCCAGCTCTTCGAGTTGTTCGATGCTCTCGATCGTGATGTGGCGGTCCGGATCTTCAGCCAGAAATGATGCGAACATCAGAAATGCCCGTTGAGAATCGCCCCGTTTGTGCAAGAGAAGCGCGAGGTCTCCTTGAAGCTCTCGTCGCTCGTCGGCGCTGATATCAAGGGTCAGACGGTCTTCGAGCCAGGCCTGGTAGGAGTTCTGCACTTCCTCGGAGCGGCCGGTGCGGCGAACGCCATCAAGCGCCTTTTCACGCGATGGACCCTGGATTTCATACGCGAACACATAGGATTCAAACGCTCGCCGTGCTTCGGCCAGTTTTGCTTCGTAAATGGTCGCAAGCGCCAATCGAATCTGCTGCTGTTCTGCGGGCTCTTCGAAAAGATGGATTTTGGCTTCATAGAGGCCGGCGAGCCCGTTCCAGTTTTGCTCGGAGAGGTATTGTTCACGCAGTCGATTCAATTCCTCGATTTGTCCCTCAAGCTCTTCTGGCTTGGTTGGAGCTAGAGGTTTGGGGCTTCTGAGGCCTTCCAAACGCTCCATCAGGTTTTGAGTGCGCTGAGTATGGTCACGTTCAAACCCTTTTTTCTCGGAAAGAACGGGCGTACGCGCGTTCTCGTTGATCGTCGGCAAGATTTGAGTCGGGTTGGATACGTGCTCTTCCTCGTCGAAATCATCTGCCACGATGATGCTTGGTTCTGCTTGGTTGAGTTCTGCAGCCTCACTCTTTTCAGCAGCATCGACGGCTGCTTCTTCAGCAGCTCTCGCTTCTTCAGCGGCTTTGGCTTGTTCGGCGGCTTTGGCTTCTTCAGCGGCTCTGGCTTCTTCAGCGGCTCTGGCTTCTTCAG
>CAYMYJ010000019.1:0-119126 GCA_964394615.1 uncultured Bradymonadales bacterium
TGGAGCTTCGGCCACTGGAGCTTCGGCCACTGGAGCTTCGGCCACTGGAGCTTCGGCCACTGGAGCTTCGACTGCTTCGACTGGAGCTTCGACCACTGGAGCTTCGACTGCTTCGACTGGAGCTTCGACCGGAGCTTCGACCACTGGAGCTTCGGCCACTGCACCTTCGACTGGAGCTTCAATCACCACTGGAGCTTCGACCACCACCGGAGCTTCGACCACAGGTTCCGCAACTTGACCTTCGGTCACGACGGCATGGCCTTTGACGGTACTGGCGGTGGTCTCTTTTTTCGACGAATTGGCATCCAAGGCTTTTTTGACCTCGGCTGCGACCTCAGCCGCTGTTGCACTTCCGTCGGTTGGCGCCGTGAAGTCAGGCGCGATCATCTTCAACGTTCGTGAGTCGGTGGTCTCGGGCTCCGGTTCGTCGTCGCCCTTCGCTTGGCGCCACGCAGCTTCTTCAATGGCAGCGCCAATATTGCCGAGCATCAACGTCTTTTGTACCGAATCTTCATCAATTTCTGCGTCACCCAAAGTCGATGTGCCCCGAGATCCCAAGATCATCGTGTGCCCGACCGGACTGTCTTCTTCAGAATCAACCGTGGCACGATCACCTGCCAACGCCACGGCCGAACGGATCGTATCCACCCGTCGCAACAACGCCGTGCTCGCCAGGTCTTCTTCACCAAGAGCGCCCAGATCAGCCAGACCCGACAACGAATCGCGGTCAACCGAACTCATTTCGATCGTGCTGTAGTGGTCGTCTTCCTCCTGCTCCTCAGCGCGTTCGATACGAGGTGCAAGCGTTTCGGGATCAACGCCCAATAGATTGGCCAGCGCGCCGATAATGGCCGAAGGAGCCTGAAAGCGCTTGGCCGGATCCTTCTCGAGCATCATCTGAACAACCACGTCGATATCAGACGGAACTTCACCGCCGCCGCGCGCAATTGAAAGGCGCATAGGGTGTTCGGTGATATGACGGCGCAATACTTCGGCAGGATTAGGATCCGAAAACGGCGGACGACCCACGATCAGCTCGTAAAGCAGAACGCCAAGTGCATAAACAGCGCTGCGGAGATCGCCAGCTCGCCCCTTCATCGCAAGCTCGGGCCCCATGTACGCCACATAACCCACAAATTTCCCAGCCGATCCGGCGAGCGTCTGCATCGGATTATCGACCCACTGAGCATCTTCGCTGTACCACTCGCCAAGCTGCACCCGGCCATTCAAAAGGTCGGTCACGTAGATCGAAGCCGGATGAAGCCCATGATGGGTCACGCCCTGCGCCGACAGCCATTCGATCAAGCGCGCGACGTTCGCGGTCAACTTGGCGGCGGTGCGCCAATCCAATTGACGACGTTCGATCAGCAGACTGTGCAGGCTCGGACCACGCGGCGCGGTCTCGATCACAAAGGGCGGATAATGAGAAAACTGAACTTGAAGGAGAGTCGTCAATTGCCTTGGAACAGGCGAAGCAACCTTGGCTCTCGCCGTTTCAACAAGTTTGGGGGCATTTTGCGACGGCGAAAACGCAGCGTTAAAGACCGTTACATAACATGGCCGCTTACCCTCGAGCAGGCGACCTGAGTAACGCTCACCCATCACGTCGGCATGCTCAAGCCGCTCCAACTTAACAAGATTACCCAGTGTCGCTCCCGCGAGCGCGCCTCGCGCAGCTTGATCCTCAAGCGCAGACCCGTCGTTGGGGCAGAAGACTTCGCCTCCCGAGAACACCGATTGACATGTCGGACAAACTTTCACCGACGACTCCTAACTCAAACCATCAATTCAACCGGACATCACTTCGCTTCTGGCGAATTGACGCGGCAGCATAGCGAACCGTTTCGACGTTGTTAAGCACCGATTAGCATGATAAATCGCCCACCATTGGTGAGGCTAAGATATGACAGAAGAAGAAACATCGAATCTTGTGCAACGACTTAGCCCAGCTCTGAACGGAAAGCAGCGCAGCTTTCTGAAGAGTCTGGGACAGACGCTTAAGCCAATCATTTTGATCGGTCAAAAGGGCATCTCGGAAGGCGTGATCGAAAACTTCAAAGCTGCGCTGCTTGCACACGAACTTGTGAAGGTCAAAGTTCATGATGCCGACGAGGCAGAAGCCACGGCAGAAGCTCTTCACGAAGCCACAAATGCGCAACTCGCTCAGCATATTGGGAAGACCCTGCTCTTTTTCAAAGCGCATCCCAAGAAGCCCGACATTGTGCTGCCTAAGAGTAAGCCATGATCATCGAGATGAATGCGGATCATCCGCAACCTCGAAAAGTCCAACAGGTCGTTGATATCCTCAAGAAGGGTGGATTGGTGGCGTACCCCACCGATACGGTTTACGGCATCGGTTGCGACATCATGAACCGGGCCGCAGTCACACGTCTTCATAACCTCGTTGCAGACATCAAGAACCAACCCGAGCACAGCCCGCTCTCGTTCATCTGCAAAGATATTTCGAGTGTCGCTGAGTACGCGTTCATCAACGATCATGCGCACCGAATCATGCGGCGCTTGTTGCCTGGGCCCTACACATTCGTTTTGGAAGCCACAAAATTGGTGCCCAAGATCATGTTGGCCAAGCGCAAGACCGTCGGTATTCGAGTGCCAGACAGCCAAATCACCGCGGCCATTGTCGAGGCTCTGGGCAACCCGATCACGACAACAAGTGCCACCTTGGGCGATGGCGAATTGATCCCCGATCCTTGGACGATTCAGGATCTTTACGGACATTCCGTTGATGCAGTGATCGACGGGGGATATCTTTTCCCAGCACCGTCGACCGTGATCGATTTCACGACGGACTACCCCACGATTATTCGACAAGGAAAAGGCTCGACCGAGGGCTTCGAATTCGTCGAGTTGCTCTGATTAAGAATCGACCTCGAACTGGATCTTACCGGGTTTCTCTTCGGTCTTAGGATCCAGTGCGTCCGATAATGCGGCCCAATCCACAGCATCCGCCGCCTTCATGACTTCGTCGTCTCGCAAGAGGTCACGAATTCGGCCGTCGGCCAGCATCTCCGCATAACTCTTACTTAAAATCGACTCGACCAACGCATCGTCTGCCAAGATCCCTTTGATGCGATCTCGTCGTAAGACGTCTGAAGCGACCGAGTTGTCGCGCAGAATCTGAGACTGATGCTGCTCTTTGGCCGCGACGGCCACTTTTACCATGTCGTGGACCGTCCCAAGTTTTGGCAAATACCAGGGGGCCAACACATTGTTCGCTTTGACCGTGGCGCTGAGCGTCGAGTCACGAATCCTGAGGTTGTCATCCGGATCGCTTTTCTCGAGGCCTTTTTCGACAAAAATCGCCACAAAAACGAGCAAGTAAACGATCAGCGCTGCCTTCAATGCGCCCACCAAGCCACCGGCCGCTCGATCTGTTTTCGACAGCGTATCGCTGGCCTTTCTCATGGTCCGAACGGCCAACCATCCCGCCAACGAGATTCCAAAGTAAATGAGGATCCCCGCTGCAAAGACGCAGACGCCCTCGATCATCGGCTCGCCCACCGTAACTTCGCCAAAAAAGGATTCACGAAGTACGGATGCCACAAAAGGACTGGCAGCAACCACGGCCGCAAGCGCCCCAAGGCGAATGAGCTGGCTTGTCAGCCCCGATCGCCAGCCAAGGAAGGCCAACGCCAAGAATATGGCCATTGCGACCACGTCGAGTGCCACTAGAAGGTGCTCCCGTCGAATCCCATCTCGCGGAAAGGCTTCACGCGATCCAAGAAGCCCTCCAGGTCCGTGTTCTCCAAGACTTCGATCTCTTTGAGGCGTTCGCTCATTTCGATCAGAATCTCATTATTCTCGCGTAGGATCGCGAGCGTGCGCTCGTACATCGTACTGATGATCTTCTGGACCTCCTCATCGATCGTCTCTGCAGTCTTCTCAGAGTACTTCCGACTCGAAACTCCCATATTCCCAAGATAGCTCTCGCCATCGCCGTACGAGACGTTGCCCAACACCGCGCTCATTCCGTAATCAACGACGATGCGGCGTGCCAGATCAGTGACCCGCTGCAAGTCATTGGATGCGCCAGTGGAGATGTCCTTAAAAACGATCTGCTCAGCCGCGCGCCCACCCAAGAGCCCGCAAATTTTGGCGAGAATCTCGTTGTGGGTCATCAAGTAGCGATCTTCATCAGGAATTTGAAGTGTGTACCCGAGCGCTGCGATGCCACGCGACACGATGCTGACCTTGTGCACGCGATCGGTACCTTCGATCGCCTTGGAAACGATCGCGTGACCGGTCTCGTGGTAGGCCACGATATTCTTCTCTTTCTCGTTGAGACGACGACTCTTCTTCTCGAGACCCGCGATCACTCGCTCGATCGCCTCGTTGAAGTCGGCTGTTTCGACCGAATCCTTGCCCTTACGAGCCGCGAGGAGAGCGGCTTCATTGACGATATTTGCAAGGTCGGCACCCACGAAACCCGGTGTCTGCTTGGCGATCTGTTCCAGATTCAATTCTTCGGACATCACAATGCGTCGTGCATGCACCTTCAAGATCTGGTGCCTGCCCTTCACATCAGGGCGATCCACGACCACCTGTCGGTCGAATCGTCCAGGCCTGAGCAGCGCGGGGTCCAAGACTTCCGGACGGTTGGTCGCGGCCAGCAGGATTACGTTCGCGTTGCTTTCAAAGCCGTCCATCTCGACCAGCAAGGCGTTGAGCGTCTGTTCACGCTCTTCGTTGCTCTGCATCTGATTGGTACGGGACTTCCCGATCGCATCCAATTCGTCGACAAAGATGATGCAAGGCGCATGTGCCTTCGCTTGCGCGAAGAGGTCTCTGACGCGCGCTGCGCCTACTCCAACGAACATTTCAACAAAATCAGATCCGCTGAGGTTGAAGAACGCCACGTCGGCCTCGCCGGCCACTGCACGGGCGAGCAAAGTCTTACCCGTGCCGGGGGGGCCCACGAGCAACACGCCCTTGGGAACCTTGCCTCCGAGTCGCGTGAAGCGTTCGGGTTCTTTCAGGAAGTGGACGATTTCCACCAACTCGTCTTTGGCCTCATCGCAGCCTGCGACGTCTTCGAACGTCACACCGGTGGCTTGTTCAAGGTTGAGCTTGGCGTTGCTCTTGCCAAAGCCCATCGCGGGGTTTGTACCGCCACCGCTCAGGTTCATACGTCGAAAAACGAATTGCCATAATAAGAGGAGCATCAGGAGAGGGAAGATCCAGCCCGCAAGAGATTCGCCATCGCAACCATTGGCGTACTGCGCTTCGTATTTAACCTTATTGGCCTCGAGCAAGTCGATCAGGCCACGATCATCACGAACGACCTGAACACGCCAGGCCGTGTATTGAGTGTCGTCTTTTTCCGCGCCTTCATTAAGTGTCTTGAGCCCACCTTCGGTAGGCCGCACGACCGCATAAGTGTCGAAAAGTGCCACTGAGGCCACTTCGCCTGCCGCAACTTTTTGCTTAAACTCGCTGTATATAAGCGGCTTCTGACCATTGACGAGCGATGAGTTCATCAATTGAAAGAGAAGCACCACGGCAATGATCAATCCGAAAACGAACCAACTACGCCACCGACTGATCACGCCTTCCCCTTCTTCTGGGGGAGTTGGCTTCTTTGATTCACTCATTAAGTATCCTCTCTATGCAGCAAGTCATGGCCTACCACGTGCATTACACAAGCAGTAGACAAAGTGTGCGCGCCGGCGTCAAATTCAAGGGCAACCTGTTGACACTGTTTAGGCCCAGTGCTATCAACACGCCCCTCGTGCCGGGACCCGGACACGTAGCAAGTTTACTGATTTGAACGATTAAGAGTCACCGCAAGGAGACACCCGTGGCCAATTCACCATCCGCTGAAAAGCGAATTCGACAGAACGCTAAACGCCGCACGCGCAACAAAGATCAGCGAACGAAAGTTCGTACGATCTGCAAGAACTTCGAGGAGTTACTTGCTGCCGGCGACAAA
Source organism: uncultured Bradymonadales bacterium (assembly GCA_964394615.1). GTDB lineage: Bacteria > Myxococcota_A > Bradymonadia > Bradymonadales > Bradymonadaceae > JBFFMO01. The sequence goes on from CAYMYJ010000019.1 coordinate 5,951, forward strand.
GCAACATTTGAGGCAGCCTTTATTACGGCTGTTTCAGAGCTTGATCGCGCTGCTACTAAGGGAGTCATCCCTCGTGCACGTGCATCACGCAAAAAGGGCCGTTTGGCCAGCCGACTTCACGCCGCGCTCGCCTGAGCTAGGCCCCTCACAACTTGCTAAGTCAGCCCACCCATCTTCGTGTTAATTCGCGTAGAACTCTTCATAGGGCTGACCATCATGCACTTTGATTTGCCACGAACCCGTTAGGGTCGTGGCTATTTCTGTTTCTGTGCGGATGCTTCGCAGTCCGGCGCCGATCAATTCGCCCACGACCATCTCGTCTTGTTCCGTTGAGAACTCGTCGAAACGAATTTCTCCGCTGAGGTACATGCTTTCGCGGAGATCGGGACAGCTGTGCGCGACTTCGAGCTCGCCGATCGCCTGACCGTCGAGTGTCCCAGGCACCGAGAATGCGAGGGTTTCCCCAGCCTTGGCCGCGGCTACATCGAAGATTTCGAAGTACAGGACATCTGAGCCCTGAACCCCTCCCCCTTCGGATTGTAAAAGGATCCCCACCGACTCCTGACGATCCCTTGCGGTCAGGAAATACGGCTCGTAAGGGAAAACCTTGGCGAGGCATTCGTTGTACTGCGTGACGCCCGCCACTTCGAATCTGGCGTACGAATCGTCAGAACAAGCGCCTAGCATCACCAACGAACAGATTATCGAGAGCCTTTGATACTTCATGGGTGCATCTTAACGCGGGAGTGTCGTGCACGTCACCACACGGTTCACGCTTGCAGCGAAAACTGATAAGTATCGACCATGACGAACCGCATGTTCTTGGTGTTTTTGCTCATCAGTGGGTGTGCCCACTATTCGCTCGAAGAATCCAAGATTTCTTTGTCGGTAAATACGATCATCACGCCTCCACACCTGCAGATGCGCGAGGCCGACCTTACACGGCTGCTCGTCAGTGAACTTCGAACACGCGGATACGACGCCGCCTGGAATGCCAGCGGTGAAAATCAGGTCCTGTGTAAGATCACCCAGGCCAGCTTGGACGAGCTCGACGCCAGCGTCGGTGCCGACCTGATCGCCGAATGCCAAGTCAAGGCGACCTCAGGCGACTTTCAGGTGAGCTCGACCGGACTGGGTTACGCCAAAGCTGGACCCGAAACGTTCTCGACGGTGACCGATTTAGCCGCCGCACAAGCGATCAAAGATGTAAGCTTTCGAATCGATTCAGGCTTCAGGAACGGTAATGAGTAAATCGAACGACCGACGCGAACTCTTCAAACACCTCAAAGCCGGGAAGCTTTCGAAGGTGTATTACCTGCATGGCCCAGACACTTTCATGCTGGATTCGGCCGTCGAGGCGATCATCAAAGTCGCGGCTCCGGACGGTTTGAACGCGTTTAACCACGACAAGTTTCGCGGAAAAGACGCCATGGGCGACCGCGTGCGAGCAGCCGCCGAGCAGTTACCGTTCATGGTCCCCCGTCGAATCGTGATCCTTCGAAATGTCGAGGAGATGGCCAGCAAAGAATTCGACGCACTCGCCGACTATTTCTTGGATCCATCGGACACGACGGTCTTGATCGTCCATTCGGTGACCGGAAACAAGTCGTTGGATGGGCGGTCTTCGGCCACCAAGAAAATGCGCAAGGCCGCTGACGAATACGAGTTTAAGGCGTTCTACGAGAACGAGATTTCGGATTTTCTTCGACGAAAAGCACACGAGAGAGACCTTAGGCTCAGCGACGAGACCATGGCTCATCTGATCGAAGCTTGTGGAACCGAACTGTCGCCGCTGATCGACGCCCTCGAGCGAATCGACCTCTATATTGGTGGAACAGGCGTGCGCGTCGTGGACGTCGATCTGGTGCGTGATGTGATCGCTCACACACGCGTCCACAACGTGTTTGTGCTCACAGATGCACTTGGGGGGCGCGATTTCGAACGTGCGTTGCAGGTCATGGCGACGATGCTCGAGGCCGGTGAATCACCGTTACGCTTGATGCCCATGATTTCTCGCCATTTCCGAATCATCGCTAAGCTCAAGGATCCAAACGTCCGTGGGATCGGCGATCGCAATGAGAAGGGGCGTGCAGTGGGCGTCACGTCCTACTTTTTGAATCGTTACCAGCAAGACTCCGAACGCTTCACGCGTCATGAAATCGAAGACATTCGACACGCGCTTCTGGAAGCTGACATCGCGCTGAAATCGAGTCGCATTGATAATCGAGTGTTGATGGAGGGCGTCCTTCATCAGATTTGTTTCCGCCAATCGGAGGCTGGGTGAGTCGAATGAAGTGGTGGTCGCCCGCACATCAGGCGCTTCTGAACGCCCTTGATGCACAAGACGTTGTGCCCGGCCTCTTCCTCTTGCTGACCGGTGGTGCGCTCCAGGCCAACGAAAAAGACACCCGACGTCTACGTGACTGGCCCGAAGCCCTTCACGACTCTGCGAGTTGGCCCATCTTGGCTGCGGCCTTGACCAGCGGGACTCGCGATCACGAGGTATGGAATCAGGCTCAGGCTCAAGGTTTCACCGACCGAGCGGCCCATCACAACGCGCTGCTCCTGCTTGAACTCAGTGATCGCCTGACCCAGGGACGGCGTTTTGACGAATCTCTGCGCTGCGTGCGCTGGGCGACGACGAACTGGGCGCAGCTTTACGAAAGCGGATATTTAGCCGCTCTGACCAAAGATCTGGATCCCCAGCTCCCTGAAGACGCGACTGCCGAAATCGTTTCCGGCCTGCTCTGCCCCGCCCTCGAAGAACGACGACAACGTGTCATCGAAGAGTTGCGAAAATCGTCGGCCGACATGGACGCCGCTGCGATCACCCATAGTCAGGACTGGTTCGACGTCTGGCGATCATTTACCCCAGCAGCCCAGAGGGCTGCAGCGCGTATTCGCCAGACCGTGGCTGCCTACGATCAAAGTGTGAGCCAGCTGGTCGCACAACAGATGACCAAGGCCGTCAGTGATCTTGATCTGACCACGGCACAGGATCTGGAGATCGAGGCTCCGCTTCGTCAAACCTGGCGCCAAATTGAAGCCCTTCGTTTTCCAGCACCGGCCATGGCCGAGATGATTGGCACTTTGATTTCGACACTTTGGAGCCTGCGAAGGGTCGGCCGTGACACCACGCCAGCCTTCAACACACTTGTTGACCTTGGCATCTTGCTTGCGCCGCATCTTGGCCGAACCATCAAGAGCGGTGAAAGCATTGGGCAAAACTCACGTTTGGGAGACCTCTACGTCTTCCGAGCCGAACGGGAACGCGGGGAAGCACGTCGCGAGTATTTGGTTCTCGCGCTGGATTTTTGTCCCGGCCACCGAAACGCATCGATGCTGATGTCGTATTTGCATCTGCATGACGTTCAGGTCGGAATGCAAGACCTTGCAAAAACGATTCGACCGGCATCGATCAAAGCCACGCTCAAAGCGGTGCATGGCCACTTGAAGCTGGCCGAAGCAGCGTTTCCGCTTAACGAGGATCTGGCCGGGCACACTGAGCGTTTCCAGAAGGCCTGCTTGAAAAACAAGATCGACCCGAGGTCTTTCGATGAAAAATGAAAACCCGTTTGACGACCTTGAGATCGACCCGCGCCTATCGGGTCGAGAGCTCACAAAACGCATCCGCAAAATCATCGAAAAAGCCCCGGCAGACGAAAGAGCCGAGATTCAAGCCAACTGGGAAAAACTCACACTTCGGGAAGACCAGCGCATCCACCACGCGTTATTGGCTCATCCCAGACCGGAATCGGCGAGTGCGAGAGAGGTTTCAACATTGCGTACCAATGTCCCCCTCCCCACTTCAAAGCTCCAAAACACCGCTGTATCGCTGACCCGGGCTGACGTCATTGTTTGGGATGAGGCGGCAGTTTCTGTTCAACACCTGATCCCCAGATACGACCAAGGAAAATGATGGCCACGTTCAAACGCGCAGTCGGAATCGATCTGGGCACCACCAATTCGTCGATCGCGATGATGAGCCCGATGGGTGATGAGCTGGTGCTTTGGGAGGACCGATTCAAACGGAAGACCTTCCCTTCGGTGCTCGGTTGGGATCCCGACAAAAGGGCCTTCATTCATGGATGGGAAGCCTGGAATCGAAGAGGACTCGACCCTCAGCCCCTGACCTCGATCAAACGAAAAATGGGCAACGGCCAAACGGTCTCGCTTGCCGGTCAGGACATGACGCCTGCCGATGTGTCGGCCGAAATCGTCAAGGCCATGACTGGGCTGGCGGCAACGACTTTTTCGAAGGTCGTTGAGGACCACGAAACGATCATCGATGCAGCCGTCATCACCGTTCCCGCTTATTTTGACGCCCTTCAAATCGAAGAAACTCGCCGCGCAGGTGAGCTCGCTGGCATCGAGGTCCTCGGTCTCTTGCAGGAACCAACGGCCGCCGCGATGTACCACGCGTGGAAACACGGCATCGAGGACGGCATTTTCCTGGTCTACGACCTTGGCGGCGGAACCTTTGATGTGTCGGTGATCCGAAGTCTTCACGGCGAATACCAAGTGCTGGGCATCGATGGGGACAACTTTCTGGGCGGAGACGACTTCGACAAACGACTTGCCGAGCATTTCCGACTGCGCCTGATTGAACAGGGTTATTCGCTCGATCTAGACGTTTCCAAATCCGAGGATGCTGCGCGCTTCTTCCTGCTCACCAAGGTGGCGCAAGAGGTCAAAGAATCGCTGAGCGCCTCGGAAGTGCAGTATGTGGCAAGACGAGACATTTTTGACGATTGTGCGGGCAACCCGGTCACGCTTGAATTTGAGTACTCTCGAACCGAATTCGAGGAGCTCGTGGGCGATCTGGTGAATCAGTCGATCGCTTGTTGTCATCGCGCGATCGAGCTCGCGATGTCACGAGCCGACGTATCGGCCTCGCAGATTGAACACGTTTTGATGGTCGGCGGATCGACGCGCGTTCCTCTGGTCCGCCAAGCCGTCCAAGACGCTTTCTGCGCAGGGCAGACACTCGCGACCCAGTTGCGGCTCGATGAACCTGACACTTGCGTCGCGCTTGGCGCGGCACTGCGGGCCTCAACCTTGGCTGCTCTGGAGATCACGCAAGATTCCACGACCGTCGCATTGAGCTCATCGACCTATACACACGAGGACAGCGTTGACGTGATCGGCACTGTCCTTAACGTGGAAGGCGTCCGCACCGTCGCACTCATCAACCAGGGAGGCGACGTTCACGCCATCGTTCGCGCTCAGGACGACGGAAGCTTCGAATTCGAAAACGTCAGACTGCCAGAAACCGGCACCTACCGGTTCACTTTGGACTTCTCGGATTCCGCGGGTGAACCCCTGGGATCGGTCCCGTTTTTTGTTCATAGTGGGGCACCTGAGGCTTCGCGGCCCACAGGATCTGCGCTGTCGAATCCATCGGTTCTGGCCAAGGATATTGGCCTGGAAGTCGTTCGGGAAACCCGAAGCGAAAGGCATGTTTTGTTGGCCCGCGGGTCCAGCCTGCCCGCCGAAGGCGAGTTCACATTTTACACGGCGGACCATAGCGGCGCGGTGATTTTGCGACTCTATCAATCCAGGTTTCCGATTCGATCGATCCATCTGACGCTCGCTGAAGGCACGCCGACGGGAACCCCTGTTCGCTTAAAAATCCAGGTGGATGAGTCGATGGCGATGGTTGCTGAAGGTGAGATCGCCGGACAGCGTTTTTGGGCGCAAATCGAGCCACCACCTCCTCGTGAACTCAAAGACTGGGCCGAAATCGAGGCACTTCTTGACGACTGCGACCGCGCCAGTTCAGAGCTTTGGGGTGATGAGCTTTCTCGGTTCCGCGAAGCCACTGAGCACCTCATTGCCGGGATTCGAGAAACCGTCCGAACCGACCCAGACAAGCTGCAGGCGCTGGTGGTTCGACTCGAGGATGTCGTTTCCGATTACCGAAATCGGGATACCCATTTGACCCCCGCATGGCATCGATTCGAGACGCTTCTCGATGCGGTAAAGCGCATCGTTTGGCGCGGAGACGGCAAACGGCAATTGGGCCTCAACACCGAAGAATGGCGCGCTAGACTTGGGGCGATCGAGAACGCCGGGCGTTCGGCATATGAATCGAGTGACCAGCCCGCGTGGTCTCAGGTTTTCAATCAGGTTCAGGCCACTTGGGAGACCCTCAAACAAGATGAATTCATGTTTGCGGCGCCCACGGACCCGGTAGCCTACGTGCAGATGTTGGCGACCAGCCTTCGCGCGGTGATCGACAATTTCCGGTCCTCATTCCACGCGTTTGCGATTTCGCCGAACCCCGAGACGGCGGCACTGCAACACGGAGAGCTCCACCGACTTGAGGTGATGCTCAAAGAAAAAGTCGAAGGCCCCCTCGCCTTGCTGGACCTCGAAAACACGCCTCCGGATCGGCTCAAACCCGAACTCGACCGACTCTTCGAGACAGCCAACCACTTGCGACGACAATTTGATCGATTGCCAACTTTGGGACTCGTTAGCCGTTGATTCACGCGTTAAGCTGTTCCAATGAAAAAACTATTCTGGCTAAGTGCCACCCTTCTTTCCCTGGCGAATTGTCAGGGCGATGCCACCCTCTCTGACGACGTTCAGGACCTTGGTTCAGGGGTGGATGCCGGTCAGGACGTTACGGCGCAATCCGACTCGTCGCCAGATGTCGCCGTCGATCCCTGTGGCGACGGCGTGGTCGCGGCTCAGGAGGCGTGCGATCCAGGTTTGGCGCTGCAAACAGCATGCACGGACCTCGGATTCGATGGTGGCGACCTGGGCTGTTCGAACCAGTGCGAATTCGACACATCTGCCTGCACGCGGCTGTCTTGCCCCAATAATGCGATCGACGACATGGAAGACTGTGAGCCGTCGATAGCGCTGACTGACGACTGTGCTTCGCTCGGTTTTGATGGCGGCACACTCACCTGCCGAAACAACTGTTCGTTTGAGACCAACGCGTGTTTCCGTTGCGGTGACGGGGTCGTCAGCGGGCCCGAAACCTGCGATGGCACCGCACTCGACGGGCAGACTTGTTTAAGCCGCGGCTTCACGAGCGGCTCTTTGACCTGCGGCTCGACCTGCCAATTCGACGAATCGGCCTGCTTTAAATGCGGAGACGGCGTGATCGGTGGCACCGAAGAATGCGACGGAGCCACGCTGGGTGGAAAAACCTGCGCGACTCAGACCCCCGCAACACCGGCGGGCATGCTGAAATGCTCAGCGACCTGCCAATTCGACACAAGCTCTTGCGCTCTGCCGAGCCCGACCGATGCCGATAATGATGGCGTCGTCGATAACCAAGACCCATTTCCAAACGACAACACGCGTTGTGGTGATGCCGACGCCGACCAATGCGACGATTGCTCGGTTTTGGGCGTTAAAAATGTGGGAAATGACGGCTACGACGTCGACGGCGACGGCCAATGTGAAATCCCGCTCGCCTACGAGTGCATGAACGGCGCAAACGCCGGCGCAGACCCATTCCGGCTTGAAGCCTGCGTCACGTTTTCATTGATCAACCTGGACCGTGCACACTTCCCGCTTGAGGCCGGAAATGCTGGCCCAGTGGCATGGAGCGAAGCGATCTGGGCTGTGGCAAACGCCCACGCCGTCGACATGTGCACCCGTGGATATTTCGCCCACAACACACCCGAGGGGCTGGATCCAAGCGCTCGCGCAGCGGCTGCCGGCCTGCCCTACGGACTGGCTGAAAATATCGCCGTCAATCTGGACCCTCAAGCCGCAGAATATGGGTTCATGGAAGAGCCCACCTGCACCGGGCATCGTGGCAATGTCCTGGAAAAGCGCGCCATTGAAGTCGGAGTCGGGTACTTCAAATGCAATCGCCCCACTTCGGAGTACCAGTGGGGCCAACACCATCACGTCGTGCACGACTTCCGCTGGGACTTCAATCAGTCGTCGAGCGCCTGGTGTGGGATGGCCGCCAACGATTGCGAGATCCCCCCCAATCCGCCGAGCGTCGCCGTGTGTCCTCAAAACCTGATTGGATTCGGGTTTTGCCCGGTACCCAGCGCACAGACGCTTCAGGGATGGAGCTGCCCCAACGACTGAGGTGTATTCAACCTGTGCACGGTTTATCAGCCACGCCCCTTACCTTCCGGGCCTAATCTCGTAGGATCATCGCAAAACAGAATCTTTTTTTTGCGAGGTTACCTTGAGACACTTCAGTGGCTCCATTCTCATCCTATTGGCGCTCGGACTTGCGGCATGCAGTGATTCCAGCACATCCAGCCCTGTCTGCGGACTCGGCGGCGGTCCTGGCGACGAAGCCTGTGTAAACGGCACCAATAACGCCACAAATAACGGAACCAACAACACCAATAACGGCACCCAAAGCGGTACGAATAACGTCGTCGATCCTATGGGCGATGGCGACGGCGACGGGATCCCCAACGGCCAAGACAATTGTGCCACCGTAGCCAATCCCGACCAGGCTGACGGCGATGGAGACTCCATCGGAGACGCATGCGACAACTGCCCAACGGTCGCCAACTTCGACCAAGCAGACGCAGACGCTGACGGCTCTGGAGACGCGTGTATTGGTCTGGTTAACCCGACTGGCGATGATGACGGCGACACCGTGCTGAACGGAATCGACAACTGCCCTCTGGTCGCAAACCCAGATCAGGCCGAAGGCGACGGCGACACCATCGGCGACGCTTGTGATAACTGCCCAACGATTGCAAATTTCGACCAGATCGACACCGACGCCGACGGCACAGGTGACGAATGTTCGGATTCCGACACCGACGCCGACACGGTCCCCGACCGCTTGGACAACTGTCGAATGACGGCCAATACGGACCAGGCTGACATCGACGGGGACACCACCGGCGATGCTTGTGACAACTGCCCATTCACGGCGAATTTTGATCAAGCCGACGCAGATAACGACGGCGCAGGCGACGCATGTGACGCGGCGGACGGCGATGGCGACGGAGCTCAGGATGATCAGGATAACTGTCCGTTGATCGCCAATCCGACTCAGGCTGACCGCGATCTCGACCGCATTGGAGACGCTTGCGACAACTGCCCCTTCATCCCCAACGTCGATCAGGCCGACGCCGATGCAGACGGTACGGGCGACGCGTGTGACGGGACGGATACAGACAACGACGGTTGGATCGACTCGATCGACAACTGTCCTATGCTGACCAATGCAGATCAACTCGACGCGGACGTCGATGGCGTGGGCGATGTCTGCGATAACTGCCCAACCGTGTCGAATGCACCTCAGCTCGACACCGACATGAACGGCGTCGGCAATGTGTGCGAAGGCTTCAATTCCCCGGCTCCGTCTGGGCGGCTGGACTTCTGGGCAAAATGTGCCGACGGAACCTATTCGGCATCTAACTGCAACACGACCTGCAACGACGGGCTGGATAACAACAATAACGGCTTGATCGACCAGCAAGATCCCGGCTGCCTCAGCCCTTGCGACACCAGCGAAGCCGAAGGCATCAGCGGCAATAACCCAACCTGTATTTCAGGCGACAACTCGTGTTTTGACACCAATCCACGCTGCCGCACGGAGTGCCTCTTTGACGGAAACTCAGGAAGCGGCAACGACGAGGCAGACTGCTCGCCTCCACCCGGTTGTGATTGTTACGGCTGCTGTGGCGCCAGCTCGTGCTCCAATAACGTGTGTATTGGAAAATCCTGCACCGTTTCGGCGGATTGCGGCGCCAATGCCAATTGCGTGGATTCGAACGCCGACAATATCAAAGACACCTGTGCGCCCAAATGCACCAACAACAACGACTGCCCCACCGGTTCAGCCTGTACCATCAACTCGGACGGAGTCGGTGGGAACGACACCTGCGGCCTACTGAGCTGCACAGGAGACTACGATTGCGGCACCTTCCTTCTGGACGGCAGTGCCTGCAAAAAGAACCTCGACTGCATCAACACCGGCTGTGGTGTTTGTGTGAACCTCAGCTCGCGTGCATGTGATGTTGAAGCAGACTGTTTCATCGCAGGCGCTGACCGCGGTGGGGATTGTGTGGGTGACCCTAATCCTGGTGACGGCGCACGCGCTGGATCATGTCAGTGTGGCGTCGATTTCTGCTCGTCGTGTACCGAAGAGTGCGACGGAGTTGATAACGACTGCGATGGCCAAGTCGACGAAGTCTGCACGCCGGCCTGTATTCCGCTGGTTGAGATCTGCGACGGAAAAGACAACGACTGCGACATGTTGGTCGACGAAGGTTGCGGAAATTGCACCTTGGAAATCTGCGACGGCATCGATAACGACTGCGATATGTTGGTCGACGAAGGTTGCCCAACTTGTGTCGCCAGACCCGAAATCTGTGATGGTCTCGACAACGATTGCGACATGTTGATCGACGAAGGCTGCCCTGTGTGCACGCCTGGCCCCGAACTTTGCAATCTCGTCGACGATGATTGCGACGGCATCGTCGACGAAGACTGCTTGATGTGTGTTCCCATGGCCGAAACCTGTGACGGAGTCGATAACGACTGCGACGGAACCGTCGATGAGGGCTGCGCATTGTGCGTACCCAAAGCTGAGGCCTGTGACGGAGTCGACAACGATTGCGACGGCGTCATTGACGAAGGTTGCCCGGATTGCAGCCGAGATGGGTTGGCCTGTCAGACGAACGGAGACTGCTGTCTGGGCTACTGCAACCCCACATCCCTGATTTGTGGAGACCGTCCCAACATGTGCAAGACTCAGCTGCAGTCGTGCACCACGGGAGCCGATTGTTGTGCAGGTCTTGTCTGCGGCGCCGGCCTTTGCCTGGTGCAATAATCTGATGGTTGCGAGGCCCTCTTTGCCCTACACTCGGCGCGAATTGAGGGCCTCGACACCGATAATCCATGACTGAAATCGACCAACTTTTCGACGCGACGCGCAACGCCACACTTCGTGGTGCCGACTCCATCTCTTTTGAATGGTGGTTTCGTACCTCCCGCCTTGCGTTCGACGCTCAGGATTGGCCCACCGCGCTCGATCGACTGGCTCGACTCGGTGACATTGTTCATCACGATGACGAGGGACGAACGGCCATCCTTGGCCTCGCATTGACCGCGTGCATCAACGGCAACGTCCCAGGCCGAGTTGAAACAGCGCTGGCGCAATGGAATAGCGCCCCAGACCAACACCTCGACCTTCTGAAAAGTGTCGTCGAATTGGCATCCAGACAAGACTCCAGGGCCTCCGAAATTACGCTCAACCTGGTGTCAAAACGACTTCCGCAATGGCCCCCAATTTGGGCCGCTCTGGGCGAGCGCTACGACCGGCTCGGAAAATGGTCGCAGAGTTTTCCAGCGTGGCAAAAGGCAGAACCGGGCCTGGGCAGCCTCGCTACGATGCGGGCCGGCGTTGCAGCCATGCATGCAGGCGACTCAAAATCCGGACGGGATCTGCTTCGTCAGATCACGCCAGACGCTCAAAATTTCGCTTGGATCACGACCGGCTGGGTGGCCTCCCATCGGTTTTTTGACCGCCTCAGAGCCTACGATGCACTCGATGACATGGTGGCTGCCGAATTGCGCGCAGAGCCGGGTCTAGGCCGGCCTGCCCTCTCCGTGCTTCAGGACACCCTGCGAGGCATTCTACTGCTCATTCCGCCCATCCTTTCCGACGACGAGTACGAACGCCTTGCTGAGCTTGTGAGGAAGGCATTTGACCCGCTCGAAGCGGCTGGAGCGATGCAGCGCCTCGATGCGCGCGTTCAGGCCAGCCAGACTCCCCCCGCCGTGGACGAGGCCAAAGCCGCAGACGTGATTTTGGCCCGACTTCAGGGCACAGGGTCGCAAACAAATGGCGATGTGGAGCTGATGAATCGCGCGGCCGCGGGCTCTTTGCTGGCGTCTGACCTTGAGCCGACGCTCGCGCTTCCGCCTCATCAATGGGGCCCCCTGCACGCCGTCTGGCTCTGCCTTGAAGGCCCTGAAATGGCAAGCGAACTAGAGCCGTCTTTCCTTGTCTGGGTGACTCACTCTCGCCGGCCCGAAAACGGCTGGTTGCCCATGGCTGAACACTTCATGTCACGCGGGTTATTTTTTGCAGGGATGGCGGTGCTTCAGCGCGCCATGCGCGAGGGTGAAAACACCCCGGATGATGTCTTCGAACGGCTACTCGAACACGCGGTTTCGCATGCCACAGAATCGGCCGACGAAACCGAAATGCAATGGTGGCTGATTCAAGCGTCTGGACGCTAGCCAAACGCGGGTGGCAAGCGGTCTTGAATGGATTTCAGGTGGGTGAACCCTTCGGTCTCAATCTCAAGCGCTCGTTCATAGCCAGGCATCGTCCCATCAAGGCAAAGCGCGGCTTCTCCAAACGCCTTTGCCGCATCTTGCAACGCAGACATTTCGAGCAACTCGGCCCATTGCGCCAACACGCGGGACGCGGCCTCACGGCCTCTTCGCCGAGACGCCACGTGATTTTTAAAGAACTCGATCTCTTCGGGATCTTGCAGCTGAAGCTTTGAAATCACTTTGCCGCCTTCCAGACCCGGCACGTAATTTTCTCGGGTCTCGTGAAAGAACTCTTTGCTGCCAAATCCGTGGTCGATCGTCCATCGAAGGACGCCCTCGATTTGCCGACTGCGGCTTGTCAGGCCTGGGTCACCTTGTCGCACGGTGATGATGTAGTTCACGAAGACTTCGGAATCCCCCTGAGGCGGATTCTGCAGGTTGAAGGTCCACGTCGTGACGCCGTCGGTGACCGTGACTTCATGGACGCCTGGAAGGTCGCGATACCCGGTCAAAAGCACGACGCCCTTCGCGCCAAAACCTTGCGAAACCAGCGGTCTTCCAAGCGCGAGTTCGTAGCGCACCAACTTCCACAGGTCCTCGGTAGAAGGACCGTTCAGATCACGTGCATGCCAGCCGGAAAAATACCCAAGGCTTTCGAGCACCCCGTAATTTGAAAACCACTCGCCGTCCGCTGAAAAATAACGGTCAGCGGCCTCATGCCGATTCAACTTCGGGTCAAAGGCGTAGGTCATCAGAGCTGACGATGAGACGCATAGCCACTCGTCCAAGTCCACATCCGCGCCCTGCGCCTCGGCTGAGACGCCCACCGCCTGAACCAAACCTACCGCACCCGGCAATATCGGGGGTGCCACGACTTCGAGCTGAATCTGTTTGGGAAATTGCATAACGCGGTCTCAAAAGTACGAAATAAAAGCGGTCGCGAGTCCAAGGAATGCCATGAACCCAAAGATGTCGGTGAAGGTGGTCACCACGACGCCGCCGCCAAGCGCAGGGTCCTGATTCAGCGCCTTCAACATGATGGGCACCGCGGCCCCGGCGAGTCCGGCGATGGTCATGTTTATGACCATGGCACAAAACAACACCAAGCCGAGTACCGGACTGCCTTTCCATAGCCACGCGGTCACGCCGGCAATGATTCCAATTCCCGCCCCAACGGTGAGGCTAATCACCAGCTGCTTACCGATCGCGTGCATTCCCTGCGAATACTCAAGCTCGCCAAGGGCAATCGCTCGCGTAACAACCGTCAACGTCTGCGTTCCCGCGTTTCCGCCCATACCCGCGACCACCGGCATGAACGTCGCCAGCACCACAACTTCCGCGATGCTGTGCTCAAAGAGGCCGACCACGCTCGATGCCAGAAACGCCGTCCCGAGATTCAAAACCATCCACGGAAAGCGGCGCGCGATCGAACGACTCACCGGCGAATAGACACGGTCTTCGTCCGAAAGAAGCTGCATGCGGTACATGTCTTCCGTGGCTTCCGCGGTCAAAACGTCGATAACATCGTCGACCGTGATGACCCCAAGAAGCGTGAACTTTTCGTCGACGACGGGCACGGCGAGCAGGTTATATCGGGCCGTCAATTCAACGACGACTTCCTGGTCATCTGTGGCCTTAACAGCCACAGGATTGGTCACCATGATCGCAGAAAGCGTTGCTTCGGGCTGGGCTGCAATCAAGCGCCTGATCGGCACCACGCCCAGAAACGTCTTCGATTCGTTGACCACATAAACGTAGAAGATGAACTCGGACTCCGCCGCACGTTCGCGAATCGCCTGAATCGCCTGTTCGACCGTCATGTCCTCACGAACGGTCAGCATGTCGGCCGACATCAGCGAACCCGCCGATTCCGCCGGGTAAGTCCGCAAATGATCGATTCGAATTCGACGGTTTTCGTCGACTTTCCCAAGGACAGCATCGATGCGGTCGTCATCGAGCAATGATGTGAAGAAGGCGCCATCATCCGGCGCGAGGCGATTGATCAAGGACGCAATTCGGTCCTCATCCAAAATCGAAAGAATCTCTTCCAGAATACCTTGAGGCAGTTCCAGAAGTGTCTCGGCCGCGCGCTCTTGCGTGTAAAGAATCTCGATGAATTGTTTTTGCTCAATCGGATTCAGGTAACCGAAGAACTCGGCCAAGTCGGCAGGCCGAAACTTCTCGAGCGTCTTGATGACGCGGTCTTTGGCACCATGGCGAAGGAGTTTTCGAAGCAACTCAATTTGTGTCTTATTGACTGCCATCACGACACCATGGGGCGAAGAGCTTCGACTTGGGGCACTTAGAGGCCGGCTCAGGGCCTCCCCTTCTAAGTCCGACCTCGTGTGGAATCAACATCGATATGAATAATTTCCGCGCCGGAGCGTCACTTTACAGGGTTAGGTGCTTCATTTATGGTGCGCTCGCTTTTGCCAACCTATTGATTTTTCGTGAGGAGCGCTCGATGTTTATCATCCCTCGTGTGAGCAAAGTTCTATCTTTGTGTCTACTGATTTCTGGACTCGGATTGACCGCATGTGGCGGCGCTGACCGCTCCTCCGCACTTGAAACCGACCACACCAAGCTTACAACCGCCACCGAAGACGGCGATTTTGACGGCCTGATGGCCGAAGCCGATGCGGCTTGGCAAAAACGCATCGATAAAGCTGAGCTTCTAAAGGCGATTTCGCTTTGGGAAAAGGCTGCCTTGACGGCCACCCCCGCACTGAGCGCCGAAGAGCGCGCAGACAAGCTTGCCACCATTTTTGAGACACTCTCGCGGGCCTACTACTTCCTGGCGGATTCCCATATCCGGCTCGAAGCCAAAGACGACGAGCTGGACGACAAGATCATGGCAACCTTCGAGAAAGGCGTCACGTCTTCCGAAAAAGCGATTGCGATCCGAGACCCGAAATTCGCAGCCGCCGTTGCAGCAGACCGAAACGCCTGGAAATCGGCCGTCAAATCCGCTGACCCCAAGGCTTTGCCTGCACTTTATTGGTATTCGACCAATCTTGGAAAATGGGCCCTGCTTGAAGGCATCGCCACGATTCTTTCACGCAAAGACGACATCAAAGCGACCATGGATTGGGTCGTCTCAACCGACGCCACCTACTTCTACGGCGCCCCATACCGATACTTCGGCGCATACCATTCGAAAGTTCCCATCGGTGGCGGCAATCCAGCGGCCTCGAAAGAGTCTTTTGATAAGAGCATCGAGATCGCTCCAAACTACTTGGCTACAAAAGTACTGAAGGCCGATCAATACGCAGTGTTGGTGGGCGACCGAGAACTTTTTGAGAAATTACTCAACGAAGTTATCTCGGCTGCACCCAACGCGGAACCTGCCATCGATCCCGAGAACGAACTCGAAAAACGCAAAGCCAAGCGATTGCTGGCCAATGCCGACGAGTACTTCTATTGATCACGCCTCATGGCATGGATCAACGGCGAACCCCTAACCTGACTGGTGAAATATGAGACGACTCTCTACCATTTTTATAACTCTCGCTCTGATGATGATGACCCTCCCTGCGTTCGCGCAGGATAAGGAAGTCTACACGCTGAATCTTGGCACGGTTGCCCCACCAAATACGCCGTGGGCAAAGCAGCTGAAGTCGATGAAAAAGCGAATCGAGGCCGACTCGGCGGGACGAATCAAGGTCAAGTTGTTCATGGGAACCGCCGGGGGCGAGGTTTCGATCGTTCGTCAGGCCAAACGCGGTGAATTGCAGGCGGCTGGCGTGTCGACGGGTTCGGTCGCGAGTCTTGTGCCTGAGATGAACGTTTTTGAACTGCCATACCTCTTTGCGAGCCCCGCAGAAGCAGACAAAATCATCGATAATTACCTGTTCACACCCGTTCAAGAGTTGCTTCGCGACTACGGATTTGAGCTCTATTTGTTCGCTGAAAACGGATTCCGTAATTTCGGAACCAAGGGCAAATGCATCAGCAAACCGGAGGACCTGGCCGACATCAAAATGCGGTCGCAAGAGTCCTGGGTTCACGAAGAAATGTACCGCGCGCTAGGCGGAAACCCGGTTCGAATTGCGGTTCCAGAAACCTTGAGCGCCATCCAGTCGGATAACGTGCAAGGCTTTGATAACACGCCACTCTTCGCCTTCGCAGCAAGCTGGACTCAAGGCATCGACCACTGGACCGTGAGCGACCACATCTACCAACCTGCCATTATTATTTATAATAAAGATTGGTTCGATAAATTGCCCAAAGACCTTCAGACCATCCTGCTCGCAAACCGTGAGCAAGAGACCAAAAGTGGCCGTGATATGGTTCGCAAACTTAATCCAAAACTGATCCAAAATCTCAAAGCCGCAAACATCACAGTTTGCGAGATGAGCGCGGACCAGAAGAAGACTTTTGCGGCCAAGTCCAAATCCGTTCACGCGATGTTCCGCAAGCGTGTCGGCAAGAAGGGAGCAAAATTGCTCGACCTGATCGAGAAGAATCGCTGATTGCGGCACATGCCGGACCTGAAGCGCCGTTCAAAAGATGGCGCTTCTTTTTTATGAGGATCCTCTATGTCGACGGCTGAAACGCCCGAACTCGCTGACCGTCTTGGATGGTTTGGGCGAATTGACCGAGCCATTTTCCGAATCGAGACCGTTGTCGTGGTCAGCGCGCTGATGGTGATGAGCGTCGTGGTCTTCACCGACGTTGTGTACCAACTGATGGTGACCATCGAACAGGACCTCGTAGCCCGGCCCGGCCAAGGCTGGACGCTCGTTGCTGTGCTGCTCGCGTTTGTCGGTGCAATGGCCTGGGCAGCAACGCCTCAGCTGGAATCTCTGGCAAAACGCGCAGGGGCAACCGTGGGGGTTCTCGCGGGAGTCATCGTGCTGACCTCGATGCTTACGTGGTGGGACAGCTCCTCCGTTTATCGGCTCTTGCTGGTCGTGCTCTCGATCCCAGTCGTGCTCACCCTGCACAAGAACGTCCATCGCCGCTACGTCATCATCTACGGCGTTTGCGCCGCCATCTCGTTTTATGCCTTCGGAAACCTCCCTACTGGATATTCGTGGTCCCAGTCGTACTCACTGCTCTTGCTGCTTTGGGTGGGATTCCTTGGGGCGAGCATGGCGGCCCGACAACGACGTCACCTAAAGATCGACCTCGCTCGAAAACTTCTGAGTCCGGAAAAGGTCCCTGCGTTCAACGCGTTGTCCTATCTGGCTGCCGCGGTGTTTAGCGGGATGGTGTTCTACCTTTCGTACATTTACATGTTTGGCCCCGACAGCACTTACCTGACCCCGATCTGGGACGCAGCAGCCTGGCTGCCCGAATCCACGCGCCAGGAACTCATGACCGGCTTCCCACTGCCTGACGATGCTTCGTTCTATCGCCGCGCGATGCAGGTGGTGTTTTCACCCAGTGAACCTGGCGAAGTGCCGGATTACCTGAAGGTGCTGGCCATTCCAGTCTCGTTTTTTCTGATTACCGTGCGTTTTCTGGGTCATTCCATCGTGTTTGCCCGCATGGCCGCTCGTCATGAGTCGTTTGACGAATCCGTGGAGGCCCACTGATGCATCGTTTATTCGCCCGATGGGCATTGATGTTGATGCTGGCCGTTCCGATGACCAGCTGGGCTCAGGCAAAAACCCTCGAAGAGCTCATGAACGAGGTCGAGGAAGAGGCCCCCGAAGTCGCGCCACAAGCCGCACCAGACACAGCCACGGCCGCACAGGTCAAGACGCTCGAAGAGCTGATGGGCGAAGTTGCGGACGAGGATTCGGACACGTTTGAAGCCGTGGCTTCACCCGACCCCATTCGGGATTCAGAACCTTCACCGGTCACGAGCGCGGAAGCCGCAGAGGCCGCCGCAGCCGCAGCTGAAGCCCAGGCCCCGCCTGGCTTAGGAGGAACCTTCTGGATCGGCCTGATTTTCCTTATCGTCGTATTGATCGGTCTGGGCGTACCACTTTACGTGCTCATCGGATCGATTTCGGCCTACTTGCTCTTTTTCGGCGGGATTTTTTCAGAGTTCAGGCTGCTCACCGCGATCATCGAACAAACACGCGGTCTAGCCGACCAACCCGTCTTGCTCGCCATCCCATTTTTTGTGATGTCCGGCGCGATCATGACCGAGGGTGACATCGCCCGACGTCTGATTGCGTTTGCCGAATCGATGTTCGGTTGGCTGCCCGGTGGACTCGCGATTTCCGCCGTTTTTGCGTGCGTCTTTTTTGCCGCCATCTCGGGCTCGTCCCCCGTCACGGTGATCGCGATTGGCAGCATCATGTACCCGGCGCTCGTCAACGCCGGTTATCCAGACAAATTCAGCGCTGGCCTTGTGACCTCAGGCGGAAGCCTTGGGATTTTGATTCCACCCAGCATCCCCATGATCGTGTACGCGATCGTCGACCCTACGGGTTTGAAAGACCCGCTTGGATACGCCCTCGCGACCACTGGCGGCGGCGACGCTGGCGTCAAAGACCTTTTCATCGCAGGCCTTGGGCCAGGCTTGTTGATTGGGCTCGCTCTGGCAGGTTGGTCGCTGAAAACCGGCATCCTACACAAAGTGCAGACGACCCCTTTTGACCTCAAGAAAGTCGGCAGGACCTTCGTCGACGGATTCTGGGCTCTAAATCTGCCCATCATCATTTTGGGTGGCATCTATTCGGGCATTTTCACGCCAACCCAGGCAGCGGCCGTCGCCGTTGTTTATGCGGCGTTGGTTGAGTTTTTCATCCACCGCAGCATCAAACTCAAAGACGTCCCGCGAATTTTTTCAGAATCCGCGATCCTCATGGGCAGCCTGCTCATCATCATGGCGCTCGCGCTTGGGTTTAACCTCTATTTGGACCGCGCAAAAATCCCAGAAGCAGCCGTTGACTGGATCCTGTCGTTGGACCTCAACGTCTTCACGTTCCTCATCATCGTCAACATCTTGTTGATCATCGTGGGGTTCTTTATGGACATCCTTTCGGCCATCCTGATTCTGGTGCCATTGCTGGCTCCCATCGCTTTTGGTCTGGGAATTCACCCGCTGCATATGGCGATTATTTTCATCGTGAATCTAGAGATCGGCTACCTGACTCCGCCCATCGGGTTGAACCTCTTTGTGGCCTCATCGCTCTTTAAAAAGGGCATCGGCGAAATGGTCCGCGCCGTCGCGCCATTCGTGGCTTTGATGGCGATTTGCCTGCTGCTCATCACCTATGTGCCGAGCATCTCGTTGGGATTGGTGAGCTTTTCACGCGGTGGTTCGTTCTATGTGCCTTGGCCCGAAAAGACCGCGCCGGAAACACCCTCTACGGAGCCAAAGGTCGAAAAAACCAATGAAATCGTCCCAATCGAGTCACCAGAAGGCGTAAAAACCCTCGAAGAGCTCATGGGTGAAGTCGACGATGACGACGCTGAGGAGCCCGGAGACGGCGAGCCTGCGCGGGTTAAGACGCTCGAAGAGCTGATGAACGAAGTCGACGGGGCCGAAGCCGAGGAACCTACCGAAGTCGCGCCCAAACCAGATGAGAAACCAGGTCGAGTCAAAACGCTCGAAGAGCTGATGAACGAAGTTGAGTGAATTCATCAAACCGTTCTGGGAATGAATCACCCACAGCCCGTGGTACATCTATTCCCTGAAAGAATGCCCCCCTTGATGTACAGCGCATGACCAAATTGGCGGCCGAATGGCCCCAGGAAAAGCCGCGTTCATGGTTTGATCCGCCACGACGTCTAACCCTGACCCTCCCTGGGAAGTTCTTCCTTGGGCTCACGCTTGCGGTGGGTTTGGCTGCGATCAACACGGGTAATAATCTACTATTCTTGCTGCTTGGCATGATGTTGTCGCTGATCACCGTGAGCGGTGTTTTAAGCGAGGCCGTGATCAAAGGAATTTCGGCGTCTCGCCGCGTGGCGACTGGCGTTGCTGGTCACGCGATTCCCGCTCAGATATCCGCCACAAATGGCTCCAACTATGCGTCGTTGAGCGTCGAACTCGCCGACTTGGAAGCGATGGCCATCGCAGGGCCGCTGGTCGGAAAACCAGTCGGCCTGAAACGCCATGGGTGGTGGAAAATTTGGCGGAACCAGAATGAAGGCGTTCCGATTGGCAGCGCCTACACGATTCGTATCGATGCCGGCGCGACGACGGAACTCGACGCATCGTATGAGTTTCAGACGCGCGGAATCTATCGATTATGGGATTTTAGCGTGGTCACCAGATTCCCGTTTGGGCTCTTCGAAAAATCCAGACATTTGGCGGGTGGGCTCGACCTGATTGTTTTCCCACGAGCCAAAGACGACCCCGAATGGCAGGCCCGAATCTTTGGCCATTTTGGCGACACGAGTTCGAACAGATCAGGTCAGGGCGACGAGTTTTTTGGCTTAAAGGATTTCCGAGAAGGCGAAGACGCCCGTCGAATCCATTGGAAATCCGCAGCCCGACGCGGCAAGCCCGTGGTTCGTGAGACCGAACGACAGGTCCACCAAGCCCTCGAGATCGTGCTCTTGCACCATGTGCCCAAGCCTCTAAAAAGCGAGTCGCTGCAATTCGAAGACGGCATCGAGCGCCTGGCGGGGCTCATCGAGCGGCTCTTCCATACCGGACATGCCGTTCGGATCGTGTGCGGCAATCAGATCGTAGAACTTGGCGAAGAGCGCTCCAGGGAACGTGTGCTCGCGGTGCTCGCGGCCGTGACACTCGAGGACGGCATCGCCACTCTGGCCGACCCATCACCCAAAGTGGGCCGAATCGTTGCAGGTCCGGCGCGCGCGCTTGGTAATGTGCGAAGTTCCGACGTTCTGTTGAGTTTCGGAGACCTGCATGAAGGCTGACCGACTCGAAATCGTGCACGAGTGGAGCCTCTATCTGGTGGTCCTGCTGCCTGTGCTGCCACTCATCGGAACAACCGTTTTACCCTACGCGGCCGCGGCCTTGTTTTTTGCCGCCCTGATGGCGTCTTGGTTCACTCACCGAGCTGGCCTGGGGCGCAAGATCCCAGAACGTTTATGGAACGTCGCGGTCCTCTCATTTGTGGGACTTGGTGTGTTGCGGGTGGTTTTCACCGACACCGATTTGCTCGACACGGTCGTTCAGCTGCTACTTATTTTGACCATCGTGAAACTCTTTGGGCGCTGGTCGGTTCGTGACGAATTGCAGGTTTTTGTACTGAGCCTGATCACGCTGGCAGCCGCCACCACTCTGACCGACCAGCTCGTTTTTGGTGCCGCATTTTCGGCCTATGTTTTGGCGGGGACGTTCGCGCTGGCGGTCTTCCATCTGCGCAATGAAGTCCAACAACGCCCTAAAATTAGTTTTCGGGGAATCCCCACGCTCAACCGCTCCTACGCACTGGTCCTCGCCGGGATGAGCGCGGTGGTGCTGGCGGCAAGCCTGCTCGTGTTTTTTGCATTTCCAAGAATTGGATTAGGTTTTTTCGCCCCAAAAACACGCGATGCCCTTCAAATGACGGGTTTTTCGGAATCTGTAGAGCTAGGCAATCACGGGGTGATTCGAGACAACCCAGCCGTGGTGATTCGCGTCGAATTCGATGAACGTCCAAAAGACACCACAAACATGCACTGGCGCATGATGTCTTTCGATAATTACGACGGGCATTCGTGGTCGAGGACCTTGAATTCAAAGCAGAACTCACTGCCCCGTGTCGAGGGTGACGATTCCCGTAGGGTCAGCGGGTTATCCACGCGTCAAAGTCAGCAGAGTCTGGCTCAGGTCTTCGACGGAAGCGGCAAAATCAGTCACCTGCAGGTCTATCTTGAGCCGCTGGGCACCACCTTATTGCCGACACTGTGGACCTCGGAGTCCATACGGCTGGGCTCCGAATCAATCTCGGTGCCCTTTGGGCCGCGCTCAGGCCGGGTAGAGCGGGACAAATATGGAGATATTCACCACACAGTCGCCGACCAGGTCGGTCTGATCTACCAACTTTGGGCATGGGAAACGCCCGGCACGATGCCCGTCGACACGGCGCCTGACGCATTTTTGCAGTTGCCTCCGCTTTCGGAGCGTTTTCAACCCTTTGCGGATTCGATTGCGCCGGGAGCACAGGAACCCGCTTTGATTGCGGAAGGCATCAAATCGTACCTTCAGCAAAACTACACATACACGACCGACCTCCCACAGGTCGGCGTCTCTCCGATCGAGTCCTTCCTTTTTGAGACTCGACGAGGGCATTGCGAGTACTTCGCAACGAGCGCCACCATTCTGCTTAGAGCGCGCGGAGTTCCGGCCCGCATTGTGAACGGCTTTCTAGGCGGATCCTGGAATTCAGTCGGCTCTTTTTTGGCCGTTCGACAGGGCGACGCCCATACCTGGGTTGAATATTTCGACGCCAATCGCGGCTGGGTCATGATCGACCCGACGCCCGCGTCGTTACTTGAGCCGCCCAATGCCGCAGTGGATGCGGCGCGCCAATACTACGACGCTATGAAGCTCTTCTGGACAAAATGGATCATCGAGTACGACCTGAACTCCCAACTTGATGTCTTCCGTCGCCTGGCTACTTCGTTCAAAACTCCTGGCACGTCGCAAGACACAAAATCCGAAGACGACCCGGATGGCCAACCTGTGCCTTGGGGCCCTTGGGTGCTCGCCCTTGCCTCTTTGGCGCTTGCATGGCTCTTTGCCTCATCCATGCTCAAGAATCGACGAGACGTCCGCTGGCTCGCCCTGGGAGTCGTTCTGATCGCCATCGCGGCAGCGGCAACTGGGTGGGCGATTTTTGAGGTCACGACCGCCACAGCCGCCGCGGCGAGCGCGTTGGTGGGAGCCGGACTCGCGTGGATACGAAGGCCGCGGGTGTCGTCCATCGATCAGGCTTGGTTCATCGTCGAACGTGCCGCCAAGGCCGCTGGAATCCAACGGCAAAGCGACGAAGGCCCCGAGCATTTTCTGGATCGACTTGCACTCGCGGTCCCCACACAATCCGCGGCGATCGGCACTTTTCAATCCAGATATCTGGCCGCCAGATTTGGCGCCAATTCAACTCAAAGCGATATCATCGAAGCCGCCGAACGGTTGGCAAAGTCCATCTCAGCACACGCAAAAACAGGCAGGCAATAAATGTCGGAACAGGCCGAACTGACCAAAATCATCGATCATATCGAGACCGTCTTTCGCGGAAAACGCGAGATCGTCGAACTCACGCTCGCCGCGCTCTTGGCCAATGGCCATGTGCTTTTGGAGGACGTACCAGGCGTTGGAAAAACCACGCTCGCACTGGCGTTGTCCCGCGCGCTTGGCCTGGATTTCAAACGACTGCAGTTCACCTCTGACCTGCTGCCCGCCGACATTTTAGGAGTGTCCGTGTGGCTGGCTGATTCGGCCGAGTTTTCATTCCGTCCAGGACCGATCTTTTCGAATATCATTCTGGCCGACGAGATCAATCGAACCACGCCTCGGACCCAATCCGCGCTCTTGGAAGCCATGAGCGAACGACGTGTCAGTGTCGACGACACGACACACGCCCTGCCCGACCCATTTTTGGTGATTGCGACCCAGAATCCGCTCGAGCATCACGGCACGTACCCCCTGCCCGAAAGCCAACTCGACCGATTCCTGATGCGCTTATCCATAGGTCATCCGATCCGCGAAGTGGAACTCTCACTGCTAAGCGAACGAGGCTCAAGCCAGCCCGTCGATCAGCTGAGTGCCGTGAGCGACCCGGAGGCTTTCAAAAGGCTCCAAAAGAAGGTCAACGCTGTCCATCTTGGGCACGAAGTCGCCGCTTATATTCTGGACGTCGTCACCGCCACCCGGCGCGACGCACGAATCCGGATGGGCGTGTCCACACGTGGTGTGCTCGCGCTTGGCCAGGCGTGCCGTGCCTGGGCGATGATGAAAGGACGAGATTTCGTGATTTCGGATGACGCGCGCAAGCTCATTGTCCCGTGTCTGTCGCATCGGTTGAGCTTGTCTGGCTCCATGGCCGACGACCGCGCAACCGCAGAAGCCACGATGGAAGACCTGGCCAGCAAAGTGCCTGTTCCTGCCTAGGCAATGGCAGCCGAATGCATTTGAATCTTGCAGCGACCTGCCCTTACGTGGAATGTCCTGAGCCTATCAACGGGTTGTTGGCGGGGCCTCCGCTGCATTTCGCTTCAAACACGTTACGTAACGCATGAAAAAACTTCTAAAATGGACCATCATCGCCTCGCTCATCGGGGTGATTTGCGCCGTGGTCGGGCTGGCCGGGATCTTCTGGTATTTCGGCCGAGACCTGCCCAAAATTTTGGAGCGGGACGATTTTAATCCGCCTCAAATGTCGCGTATTTATTCGGCGGATGGTCATGTCATCGGCGAATTCTTCACACCAGGCTCTAAACGCACGGTGGTCTCCGAAGATAAAATCCCCAAACACGTCAAAGAAGCGTTCATGGCAGCCGAAGACGCCGACTTCATGATTCATGAAGGCATCGATTACCTAGGCATGGTGCGCGCGTTCTACTACGCGGTGCGATACGACGTTGGGGTCAAGGGCACCTCGACCATCACCCAACAGGTTGTCAAAAATCTAATTTTGTCGCCGGAAAAAAGCCTGTCTAGAAAGGTCAAAGAAATCATTCTTGCGCGGGAACTCGAAAAAAACCTGAGTAAAAATGACATTCTTTATCTCTATTTAAACACGATTTATTTGGGCCATGGCGTCAACGGAGTCGAGGAAGCATCACGACTTTATTTTGGCAAACACGTCTCGGAATTGGACATCCCAGAAGGCGCCCTGCTTGCCGGGCTGACGCAGTCACCAGAAGGACTCACGCCCTTGCGCCATCCCGAAAAAGCGATGAAACGTCGTGGTTATGTGCTCAAACAACTTCGCGATAAGGGATTTATTTCTGAGGCAGAATTTCATGCCGCCAGCGCGACCCCGCTGAAGGTCGCCAATCGCGAAAAGACCGATCCTTATCTTGAAATCGCCCCTCATTTTGTCGAGTACGTCAGGCGCGAACTCGTCGCAAAATATGGCGAAGAAAAAATCCAAGGCGGAGGCCTCAGAGTCGAAACCACATTGAATGTGACGCGTCAGATTGCCGCCAACAAGGCGCTGCGTGACGGCCTGCGCACTTACGATGAACGGCAGAAGCTCTACCGCCCCAAGAAGACGCTTAAAGAAAAAGACTTTGACGGATTCATCAAGACTTCAAACAAGGCGTTGGCGAAAGGCGGATTTAAAAACGGTCGAAATTACGACGCCTTGGTGGTCAAAAACGACAAAGAAAAACACCTGGTCACGGTGCAAATTGGCGATAGAAAAGCCGAACTCCAAATGGTTCCAAAATCCAGAATCATCGGCGAAGACTACGACCAAGAAAAGGTCGACGGTTTTCTGAAACGCGGAGACGTCGTCAACGTTGAGATCATCGATATCAATTCGGAGCCTCCCGTGGTGCGCTTCACCTCGGGCCCCGAAGCTGCGCTGGTGTCCGTCAATCCTCAAACACGCGCCGTCGTCGCGATGGTGGGCGGATTCGATTTCGACTTAAACCAATACGATAACGCCACTCAGGCGCATCGCCAGACGGGCTCAACGTTCAAACCCTTCGTCTATGCGGCCGCGCTCGAGGAGCGAAAGATAACGCCTGCCACGGTGCTTCTAGACAGCCCTGCGGTATTTCCGATGCACGGTGGCAAGACTTGGTCTCCGCAGAATTCTGACGGTGACTGGCGAGGCCCCATTCGAATCCGTGAAGGCCTGGGCGCGTCACGAAACGTGATTGCGGTTCGAGTTCTCAAAGAAGTCGGGATCGAAAAAGCCATGGCTTTCGCCAAACGTATGGGCATCGAAAGCCCGCTGGTCGACAACTTCACCATGGTGATGGGCTCCTCCGAACTCACACCACTCGAAATCACAAACGCTTACGCCACGTTTGCAACAGGCGGCATGGCGGCCAAACCTCAATTCATCACGCGAGTCACCACGGCTCTGGGCGAAAAAGAAGAGTTCCGGGTACGCCCGGAACGCGCCATCCCCGAAGACGTCGCCTGGCTTGCCACAAGCGTGATGCGAAGCGTGGTCGAAGGCTACACCGATTCAAAAGGCAAACGACGTGCAGGAACAGCCTCCAGTCTGGCCGAAATCAAACGTCCGGTGGCGGGCAAAACCGGAACGACTAACGAAGCCAAGGACGCATGGTTCATTGGTTTCACGCCCCAATTGGTCACGGGAGTCTGGGTCGGCTACAGCGATAACGTCTCGCTGGGCAGCAAAGAATACGGCGGACGCGTCGCCGGGCCCATCTGGCTTGGTTACATGAAGGAAGCGCTCAAAAAATTGCCGATCGAAGAGTTCCCACCACCGCCACTCGGCGTGGTCTCGGCCATGATCGACCCGACGTCTGGCAAGCTCGCCCGCGAAGGCGGCATCGAAGAATACTTCTTGTCGGGAACCGCCCCGACCGAATACGCACCAGAAGCCGATGCAGCGTCTAGCGACGACTTCTTGTTGCAGCAATTCGGTGATTCACCCTGACCAAGTCAGGGCGAGTTTTACCAAGGTCGCAACGATCACGACCACCAGCAAGCGCTTGATCCATACCCCAGCATTGGGCGACTTTGTGGCAAATCGAGCCGCCAGATAAGCCCCAACCCCCTGCCCCGCTGCCATCAGAAACCCAAGCTCCCAATCCACCTGTCCGTTCATCGCAAAGATGGGCAACGCCACCAGCGTCAGCAAAAACGTGAGCACCAGCTTCACGCCGTTGGCGGTCACGGCGTCGTAATGGGCCCCTGCAACCAGCGAGGCCAGCAACAGGACGCCCACACCAGCCTGCACAAATCCCCCATAAAACCCGACCGCGACCATGACGGGAAAGAGCCACCACGGCGTGCGTGTTGATTCGTAGTCTCCCCATTTCGACGGACCGGCGAGCAACAACACCAGGACAAACGCCATGGCAAGCCCAATGACAATACTCATCACCCGCGGACTCAAATCCGCAGCAATCATCGCCCCAGCGCCGCCTCCCAAGAGTGTGGGAAAGACCAGTTTCCACATGTTGGCATCGAGCGGCAATTTGCCGCCTCGCCGCAACGTGACCATTCCCACAATATTCTGGAGGACCACGCCAACGCGATTCGTTCCGTTGGCGACATCGGCCGGCAAACCCAAAAAAATCAACATCGGCAGCGTCAACGTCGAGCCGCTCCCGGCCAAAGTATTGATTGCGCCAGCTACGGCGCCGGCCACCAACGCCACGACGTAAATCGCCCAGTGATGAGTCAACATTTCAGGTCTTTATCTGGCATTTTTTTTTTTGCGCGAAGGACAAACCGAGATCATACTCGGATGTAGGACAAACACCGTCTATCACTTATCACCACACACCAACGCCATGGATTGGCAACAGGAGTGGGCATGCGATCTGTAATCTGTCGTTTCAAGGATGAAGCCGACCTATTCAGCCATCTTGATTCAAAAAATGACCTGAGCTTTCTGGCCGACTTCAGAATGTCGTTGGGGCGTGAAGTGCAAGTCACTGTCATGATCTCAAATGTACGTGAACGCGTTCGCTTGAAAATGCACGCGATCGACCGAGTGGCTATGGCCGTCGACGACTCAAATGGCGTGGCCGGACGAGTCTGGGCTTATCGGGTACGCGTCGGTGACGAAGATCGTGTCTGGCTTGAATCGTTTATGTCGAAGCTCCACACGATCTCGCGCATGAACACGGGAATGCCCCTCGCGGCCTAACCGAGTGCGACACCTAGCTTCTGACGAAGCTCCAGATACTCCGCGCTGATTGAGTATTCGATGAGCGCCTCCATCTTTTGATCCACGGAACGGGATCCAAGGGGTTGCGGCTCTCGATTCAAATATTCTCGCGCGGCCTCAAGATCATCGCAGAAGATGAGGCCGACTCGATTGCCCGTGTCCTCAACCCCTTCTAGCCATTTCCCAATATCAGATTCGCGTTGCGAGACCTTGTCGATGGCAGCTTTCAACTGATCGAATTGGGTGCCCCTGATCTTCTTTTTGATGTGTTTAAGCACCGCTTCCATGTCCTTGGTCATGTCGACCTGGACGTCAGGGCGGACCGCGGCTGCCGCGAGGATCATGAAGACCTGCAAGTCCCCAAGCGGGCGAATCGCAGCCAAGTAAAAGGGAGCCAGGAAGAGGAAGAGCTGCTTTCCGACCACGAATGCGGTGTATTCTTCTCGCCCGCTTCCCAAGATTTCATCGCCGGCGATCATTCCTTCAGGAATCAACGCGCCGTTGATCAGGCCCGCTTGATCATTTTTGTGCCAAAGGTCAGGCATTTCGCGATAACCAAGGGTGGCGCCGATGCTCTTGTAGACCCGATTGAAGGCCAGAGGTTCATCGATCTTCACACGATTATTTCGCTTCAACCCATATTTTGACGTCGATTCACCCGTCCATTCCTCAAGAGCTGGCTTCAAGATTCTGAACAAATCTGTAAGACCGGCATCCAAATCACGAGAAAACACGTGATTATTCAGAATATCAGGTGTGAAAGGTCGCGAAATCGGTCGGAATAACGAGGTGTTGAAACGCTCTACGAACTGCTCGGCCTTTTCGTCGAGTTCCGCACCTCGTGCACGCAGTGCGCGGAAAACACACCACGCAGCATCGGCATTTTTCATGCGCAAAAGGTTTCGACCCAGCCGATCCAAAGTCTCAAGTCGTGAGTGGTCATGCTCGTAAATTGCCCGCAAATGCGTGATTGCGTAAGGCAAATGGTCCGGCGATTTCTCGGCGATCTCGGCGATCGTCTCATGCAGTTCCATTGAACTGGGCTGAAAACCAATGGCCTGTTCGAAAGCAAAAATCGCATCGGTGACGCGGTCCAAATGATTCCGATAAAGCTCGCCAAGTTTCTGCCAAAGCACAAAAAGCAATTTGGGATCCGCATCGCCAGCTTCGACGTTTGCCGCGATCAATTGCAGATAGGCGGTCTCAAGCCCTTCCCAGTTTTTGCCGTCAACCAGGATCGAAGTCACGGCCTTAAAGGCATCCAGACGAGTCGGATCCAGTTCAAGTGCGCGGCGATACCCGGTGAGCGCCTTGTCGGCCTCCCACAATTCGTCGCGGGCAACCTGCGATGAACGAATGATCCACTCAGCTTGTTCTTTGGGATCAGCGGCAAGCTGACTCAAGGTGAAATAGGCGCGCGAAACACGACGCCAATCGCCGATCTCGGCCCCGACCCGCGCCAGCCGTTCCACGGCTTTCTTGTTTTCGTGCCACTCGATCACGGCCTGTTCATACACGTCGAGCGCGCGGCCTGGATCGTTAAAGGATTCTGCCCAATCGTCGCCCAAGGCCACCAATGCCTGAGAACGCGCCTTTGGATCGGTCAGCGAACGAATCAGCTTCTGCCGGACTCGGACCACGTCGAGAGGCTCGCCGCTTTGAGAGATCACTCGAAGCAGGCCGCTCAAGGAAACCGTGTCATCGGGCTGCTGTTCAAGGGCTTTTTCGAACGAGGCCTGTGCCTTGCCGAAAACCCCCATGCCTTCATAAAACGTCCCAAGCTGGCGATAAATGGCGATGATCTCGCTCTTGCCGAGCTGACGCTTGTGATGCAAGAGCAACGACTGAACGACCTTGAGGCCGTCTTCGTTGCGATTATGGTGAAATAAGAGCTCTGAGTAGGGCTTCAGGACATTCAGATTTCGAGGGTCCAGCTCGAAACCGCGTGCGTATGCGGTCATCGCATCATCGTCGCGGTCAATCGCACGATTCAGGTCGCCGATCTTCGTGTAGAGCCAGAGGTTATCCTCAAGGTATCGCGTCGAATCTGGCCAACGTGAAATCTGTTCGAGCAGAGTCACGCCGTGATCAAGATGGCCTCCCCCAACAAGATCTTCGAGTTTCGCTTTGACCTTACTCAAGTCCACGAGCTCAAGGTTTACCGGTTGCTCGCTCGCACCTTCTTGAATGCCGTCCACGTCCGTCATGAAAAGACCGCTCGTTCGGGGGGATGCCGCATTTGCGGCCTGAAATCACACGGGAATACGAATGCACCATTGTAGACTCGTCGGCAGGGGCGTCAACCACTCCTGACGCGACGATCAGTGCTCAGCCACCAAATTCACGGTGGTGTTCTGCCCCCTCGAGACCTCCAACACCTTTTGCACCTTAGACTTATTGTCCTGACGCAACTCGAAAGTGTGGCGACCTTCAGGGACTTTGATGACCTGTCTGGAAGATTCGCCACTTGGGCGACCGTCGATATAAAGCGTTCCCCATGGGCGGATCGTAACTGAAACCCGAACGTCCACCGGGTCGGGCTGCGGTTTAGAATCCGCATTAATTGTGGTGCCAGACTCCACGATGGGCTTTTCCTGTGGAGGTAACGAATCAGAATTTTCTGCGAGGCTTGGGGTTTCGACCGGCGACAGCACAGGCGATTCGACGACTTCAACCGTTTCGGGGATAGCGACCATCTCAGTTTCTTGGCCAGCGACACCAGGCATCGTGTTCTCGCCTGGCAGGGCCTTCGCGGAAATAGGATCTGTCGAAGTGGGGGGATGCTCGACAGGCTCGAGTGTCGCTCCCGGAGCGGGATCCGAATCTGTGCTGCCGAAGATCACGAAAAAAGACACTGCGACCGCAATGCCCACCGCAAAAACACCAATCCAGACGCCACTTCTGCGACCGTCGGCCTTCGACTGCGCCGAATCCACGACTTCATGAACGTGGTCTTCCAGTTCCATGGTCAGGGGACTTGGCGTCGAGGCCAAGGGTTCCACCATGTTCGCTCCGACGAGGGCACGTGTGTGGCCAGGTTCGTCAGGAAGCTCACTCGGTACCTGCGCCTTGGGCTGCGTGTCCGGAATCTGATCCGTCGGCATGGCCTGCACGGTCTCGGTGGCAGGCCCTTCGGACATTGGCTCAGTCGTCAGTTCTGGTGTGATCTGACCAGCTTTCTGCGTCACCATTTCACCGCGAGCCGATGGAGCGTCGACGGCTTGCGCATTCAACGCCGCAACAAACTCCACGCAGGTGGCGTAGCGATTCTCGGGTTCTTTGGACAACGCCTTAAGCAGCGCGTCGTCGAAACGTGGAGGCAAATCGAGGGTGGGCTGCAACACCGACACCGGAAGAGGAATATCAGTCAGGTGTTTTGTGGCGATATCGATCGGCGAGGTGCCAAGGAAAGGGGGACGCCCACATAACATCGTGTACGCGCAGATCGCCAAAGAATACTGGTCGCTTCGACCATCGAGCGCGATGTCACGCACCTGTTCAGGCGACATGTACTGAGGAGTTCCAACGATCGTCCCCGTGATCGTGAGCGCAGTGCTGGGGGTCAGGTCCGCCTTCCCCAACGCCTTGGCGATCCCAAAATCAATCATCTTCAGGTAGAGCGCATCGCCTGTGCGCGGACAGATCATGATATTCTGCGGCTTCACATCACGATGGATGATGCCGTGGGCATGCGCGTCATCCAAGCTTGCCGCCGCCTGCCCCAGAATATGCAGGGCGTCTTTCACTGCCAGCGGGCCCGCCCCCAAAATCGTAGAGAGGTCCTCGCCTTCTACGAACTCCATGGCGATGAAGAACACCTCGGCTTCGGCGTCCTCGCCATAATCAAAAATCGTGATGGTATTTGGGTGAGACAGCTTCGAAGTGGCGCGCGCCTCCATCTCGAAACGTGCAGTATTCTTGTGATCGACGCCGTCACGAGGCGCCAGCACCTTGACCGCACAACGCCGTCCCATCGAGATCTGTTCGGCCTCAAAGACCGCACCGTAGCCGCCCTGACCTAATACACGACGCAGCTCAAATCGCCCCGCTAGCGTAGTTCCTAATAGTGTATTGAGGTCGCGCGACAAGGGTCCCCCCTCCGATGCAATGGCTTCCGCTTGTATTACACCAAGTTCCGCTCAACAACCACACTTTGTTGGCGCAGCGCCGAAGAGGACGGCCCGTTTTTCGACGCCCTTACTCCGCAAAACTAGGGGCGTAGGTCTCGTCGCCCGAGAAAACCAGGAAGAGCGACCAACGACCTACGGGTTGGTTGGCTGGCACCTCGATCGAACCTTGGATGAGGCCGCCGGGGCCGGTGACGAATTCGCCAAGGATGGTGGCTCTGGAGCCAGACTGGGTTCCCGGTGGCGCCAAATGGACGGACACCCTTCGCCCCTCAAGGCCCTCTCCTCTCGCGCTCAAACGCCCTCGCACTTCGAGCCCCTTGCCACGATGAACCTCGGGCTCTACCGAAAGCAGAACCAGAGCCGGCACGATGCGACGATCCTCTTCGGGCTCGGTCGACGCATTTGAAGTCGTTGAATTTGCCCCACCATTGGTGCCCCCCTGAGCGCCAGTCGGGTTGCCCTCGCCTGAATTCTGCCCAGGCCCCTCTGGTTTCAACCCATTCGAAACCATGCGTTCCTGATCTTGCACAAATCGCTCGGGGCGAGGCAATGAATCCGGAGGAGAATGCACGGTTTTATCCTGCGTGCTTGCGGCGTTTAACTCATTGGCAGCGCCGCCAAGATCGACCCGACGCCACCCAATCCTTGGCCACAAGACCTCAACAAATGCATGGGCCTCGTTGTAGACGTATTGGGTGGGTATTCCCAATGATAGCGCGGTGATCATGAATGCCAGACTGCGGTGCCGACATACGCCAATTTGTTGGGTGGCGATGCTGAAATACAAATCATCGCCCCGTTGATCTTCAGGAAACGGCCGGCCTTCAAAATTGCGAAAATAAGAAATGAGCTCCACCAAGACGTCTTCAGGAGCCTGATTTCGCCCAAGACCAATGCGGGCCAACACACGCTCAGCCGACGCCTGAATGATGGGGTCGAGTGGTTCAGAGCCGAATGCATCGATTTCAGCCCACGAAGTCGGCCCGAACTCGCCAGTAAAGTACGTGCTGGGCACCGCAACCTTCATGTTCAGGCGCAGGGGCCCAGAATGTTGCGCGCGCACCATGAAGTTGCCCGCGTCATCCACAAAAAACTGCGCGTTCACTGCAGGCTCGGTCTGAACGTCCAATATCTGTTGATTTGGCGCCACGCTTGCGATGGGCTGCATCCGGTTGGAATCCATCTGAAGCAGAAATGTCCCCCAGAAAACCTGAGCATTTTCAGGCAATTCACGTTCTTGCGTCAGCGGACGAGGATTGCCAATGCGACGAACGACATAATCGCCTTTTTCGTCCACAAAAACCGAATTCTGCGAAACGACCCGTTTGTACGGAATCACGCTGGGATCGAAATTTGAAAAGTAGGTCAGCGAATCCACCCGGTCGGTGTTTTCATCGAGCGTGTTCGGCCCGCCGAATGGGCTCAGGTCACCATATGGCTCCTTTAACCGACCGTCAGACAGCGGACCATCGGGCGTGTATACGAGTTCTCCAGCGCCAGCTTCTGACGTTAAAGGAGGCGGAGATGTGGCTTGAGCGACAGGCACTATTTCGGGAGGCTTGGCGTCACCACCGGCCTTCCCACCCGCTGAAAGCCTGCCTGTGAAGAACTCATGCAGCACATTTGAGCCGTCCAAGCGTTCCTGTGCGACCGCTGCGATCGAGATCAGCAAAAAACCAAAAAGCAGGAGTGTCTTCTTTTGCATGCTCTATCGACTCCTGCTCATCGCGAAGGTTTCCATCAATCGTCTTTGAGTGCTGAGATCGGTTTAGGCACAGGCCATCCTTCCAACACCAACGGGTACGACGCCTTCTGCAAACCATAGATCGCCCAAGCTTGTTCCACACTCGTCTTGGCTTCTGTTTTATCCAAGCGTTGCAGGACATTTCCTCGGGCTTCGGCACAACGCGCAGCGGTCAGTGGATCCGTGCCTGCACCAACCGCATTGATGGCCTTATCCGCGTACTTCAAGGCCCGCTTGAATTGTCCCTGAAGCAGCTCGGTTCTAGCCAGCAGTCTAAAAATTTCGCTGACCAGTCGCGGCTCAGCGTGACCCGCCAATTTTTCCAATCGAGAGCCGACCTTTTTGAGCCGTACGAGGGTTTCGTCGAGCAGACTCTCGTTCAAATATTTCTGGCGTGTTGCGAGCGCCGCAAGCGATTGTCCCAGCGCAAGCTGCAGCATCAGTCGGGTGGGTTCGTAGGAATTCCAAATCTCGCCCTCATCGGAAGCCTCGATCACGTCGAATTGACCCACGGCGACCTCGGGCCTGCCGCGCGCGATCTCAAGTCGGCCCTGCAGACGTTGGACTTCGACCTGAACTTTGGTGCCGCTGGCTCCATTCGTGGCCTGAACCAGGCCGTCGATGACACGTTCTGCTCGATCGGTTTCGCCCCTAAGCAGCGCAAGCTCGGCGAGCAGGCGATAGGCGAACACCCGCCCCACTCCGTCGTTTCGATAGGTATGCAGAATACGACGGGCTTCATATTCGGCGGCAAAAAGCTCGCCTCGCCGGATATTCGTCCAGCCCCTCAGATAGAGCACTCGACGATGGTCATACGCGTCGTGGGTTTCGATTTCGTCGCCCAATTCCTCGGCCAAGTCGAACGCCTTGAGGGCCAGACCAAAATCGTCGTACCACATGCGAACCAGGCCCTCGTGCACGAACGCCTGAGCCACCCATTCGGTTTCATCGGCGGCAGCAAAAAAAGCTTTGGCGTCCGCGATCCACTCCAAACAGCGTTCTTTGTGGATGGGAATACCTCCAGCTGCGTGAAATTCCGCAGCCTTTAACCGAGACATTCCCAACAACAACGCGTCGCCGGAGTCCTCGGCGAGCTTACCCAAGCGCGACTCAAGCAACTCACCCTGTCGTGGGTCAAACCAGACGTTCCAATCCACAGCAAAATAGAGGATCTCGGCTTGCGCGCGAACCTCTTCGGTCGCGCTGCCTGGGACGGGTGCTTTCATCCCTGGCAAAACGCCAAACGCCGATCCCTGAAACAACCGATGCGGCATCAACCCGACCCGAGTGAAAGCGCCTGTCTCGTAGGTCATTCCCAAATCTTGAAACGCCAATTTCAGGGATTCCAGGGCGTTGTCGAGCTTTGAGGCCTGCAACCAGACATGGGTCTCACGAAGCCTAATCCGCGCACGCTCAACCGACGATTTCTCGCCCTGAACGCAGTCTCGATAGAGTTCTGCGGCCATCTCGTGGCGGCCAGCAAGTTGTTCAACCCGAGCCAACTCCTCGGTCGGCCGAATCATCGCCCAATCTGGAATGCTGTCTTCGTTTTCGAGCAACCACCGCCAGATACTCGCGGCGCGATGGTACGCGTAACGGGTTTCCGCCGTTTCTGCGGCCTCGACAGCCGCGTCCACGGCATCCGCCACACGGCCCGATTCACGGCGGTACATGAAGAGTTCGTCGGGAGTCGTCTTTGAATGGTGTCGAAGCTCTTCGGCAATACGACCGGCCATTCTGGCCCGTGTACGATCTTCCAGACTGTCCAGAACAAGCTGCCGAATCGGCACCTGGCTCAGCACGAATGATTCGGTCCCAACGGCACGAACCAGCCGCAACTTTTGAAGGTGAGTCAGCGACTCTTCGATCGCCGACACATTCCCCTGAGTCGGAATCACCTTCGATGAAACCTCCTGCTCGACCACGCGGCTCAGCGTTTCATCAGCCAGCGGCGCCGAAGCCACGGCGAGAATATCCAAGATCGCCCGCTCCGGCATCGAGATATCAGCCATCCGCTTGGAATAAATCAGCCGAAGCAAAGACGCCGTGGACGGGTGTTCATCGCCACATTCGTCCATGAGCGACTCAAGGGCGACGTTGATATCGGTCGACTCGTGACTGAGTTCCCGCAACAAAAGTGGGTTCAGGTAAGTGCGGTTAAGCACTGCCTGCGCCTGACTTGGCTTGATCAACGCACCCGAAATTCGTGCAAAATCCTCGGCCTCACGCGCGTCATATCCTCGCGCTGCGACACGGTTTGCGTGAAAGAGCGTAAGGGTCAAGTCACTGCGCAGAAGATGGTCAGGTGCGCCCCGCGATTGATGTTGCCATGTCCCAACGATCAGACATCGAAGGTTACTCTGAGCAAGCAGCTCCAGAAGCAGTGATGCACTGTCCCAACTCGACCACTGCAGGTCGTGAAGAATCAAGAGTATGGGACGTTCCTCGCCCAACCGCTCAAGGATATTGCGCAGGCCGGTAATCGCCGACAACCGCCCTGGCGCGTCTTCTCCGAGCGCCTGGCCGCCCAGCTGGGGAAACATGCAGCTCGCGGCGTCGATGTCGTCACGCAGCGTGTCGTAAACCACTGGGGGAAGGCTCTCAAGCAAGGTCCGAATCGACTCTACGACGCCATCCCACCCCTGAAATGGCCGGCGTTCAGGGTCAAAAAAACGCCCCTTCAAAATCACCCAACCTCGACGTCCCAGCCAATGCCCCAATGCACGAAGCAGGTTCGATTTCCCAACACCGACCTCCCCTTCGAGCTGAACGTATCGCATCGTGTGGTCGGAAGCGGTCTGAAGAGCGTCAGCCTTGATTCGCTCCAGCACCTCTCGACGCCCCACAAACGAGCTGGGCTCTTCAACAATGGTCGCAGGCAGCAAAACCGGACGCGCTTCGTCGCCACTGACGACCTCGAGTACGTGGTGCAAGGTGGGACGTTCTTCAGGTTGGCGAGAAAGCAGTCCGTCGACCACACTTGCCCACGACGCCGGGCAGTCTCGCACACAGTCTGCAAGCGGTGGTGGCGCCAGAGTAGGACGGTCACCTTCAGTCCATTCCATGCGTTCATAGGGCGATTGCCCCGCAATGGCCTCAAACAAAACGCAACCCAACGCGTACGAATCACTCGCGGCACCGACCGCTCCCTTGGCGACCTCGGGGGCAAGAAAAGGAATATTCTCGGGCGTAAGCACCAGCGGAATCGCCTTTTCGGATTCCTTGCCCGTCGCGTACACCAAATGCTGAACGACGCCATAATCCGTCAGCTTCACAACCCCCGAACGGGTCACGCGGATATTCGACGGCCGCAGGCTCGCATGGACCTTATGAAAGCGGTGCAGGTGCTCCAAGCCAGCAATAATCTGCGGGACGAGCTTCTCAAGGCGCATCAAAACCAAATCAAGAACCTGTTCGGCTTCTGATTCTCGCGTGAATTCCTCGACCACCGATTCCGCTTCGAGGGTATCCCTCGGAATTTCCATGGTTGGCGTCGAGTCTTGATTTTGGATGCTGAGGATCCCGTATTCTGCGTATTCGTCCTGCGGCAAACCGTCTTCAGTCAACACCAGCGAAAGCGGATCGGGCGTGACCTCACCGCTGGGAATTTCAACACTTGGTACGTCTCCCGTCGTGTGCCGGCGAGAGTCCAGACGATCAATTTCTTCGGGAGTCGGCGGCAGGCGTAGGAAACTCAGGAGGTCGTAACCGTCGACGAACTCCTCGGTGATCGCCAACCCCTGCTCGCCGATCTTAATTTGCAGGTTTTCATGCGTTTCGCTGACCGGATCCACGAGATGATGAAAACGCGCCAGATTCACGTGGTTCAGGCGAGTGAGTGCCTGAAAGTCGAGTCGGAACTGTTGAATATTCCGTGGTCGCGAGCGCAAGAAAACCTTGAGAACCACATGCTCCATGCGGACTTCGTCGATGACCTCATAGGCCTCGCCAAGGACCCCTCGCCCTAACTCCTTTACGAAGGCAAACCGGGTGTCCACATGTTCGGGTGTCTCGTCGGTCACATTTGCCTCAGAACGGATCTACGCCATCCGCGGTCGCCCAAGCCTTGGGCACCATGCTTTGAAGTTCCATCGGATCGTCGCGATGTCGAAACGCGAGGCCCAGAGTCATCGCACCAAATCGTACCATAACGTAGCCGGGACCATCACACTCGTGCAGGTTGTCTTCGGTGAGCGTCACTGGGTTTCGCGCCAGATAATCGCAGGCCTGCGCGCGATCGAGCAGGATGAGGTTTCGAGTGCAATGCGGACCAAGGAACAAGCTCGCGGGCTGGGTTAACTTCCAGACCGCCATATTGGTATGCAAAAAAGGCAACCCAATCGACTCGGCTTTGGGCTTGTTCTCGACCTGAATATCCGCATTCACGATATGCAGACCCTTAGTATTGGTGCGCACCAACCGGTAGTCGTCGAAGAAATCCAACGGGATGCCGAACCACCTCGCGATCACGGCGACGGACTCGTTCATATCCTCGAATTCAAACTCAATGATTCCTCTTTCCATCACCATCTCTCCGGCTTGTTCCAAGCTGCTACAAAAAAGCCGCCGGTATCGTTCTGGTGTGGCCAAACCCGCATCGCATTCTGCATTCCCGATGAATACTGGCGCCCCTCCCACGACTCGAGTCCAGGGGACGACACGACCCCGTCGATCTTGCAGGAAATCCACTCAGGCTCGAACGGCAAGCGCGCGATGGCGTCGTCGATCACGGCTTCGTTTTCCTCAGGCGCGTAAGTACAGGTCGCGTAAATCACCCTGCCGCCTGGCTTACAGATGCGGAAGGCGCGCTCAAGGATGGCGCGCTGCGACCTGACCAATGCATGCAGAACGTCGGCCGGCGTTTCGTAGAGCGCGTCAGGATTCTTTCTGGACGTGCCCTGACACGAGCACGGCACATCGGCGAGCACTGCATCGTAACGCTCGGTCGGCGTCGGGAAATTGGCGGCGTCGCAGTTGGTCATCACCAAATTCAGCAGGCCCAGGCGATCCGAGGTGTTGCGAATCGCCCGCATTCGGGCGACGCGACGGTCGTTGGCGATCACCGTCCCGCGGTTTTTCAGCGCCACCGCAATCTGCGCCGTTTTGTTCCCCGGAGCCGCACACATATCCACGATTCTATCGCCCGATTTTGGCTCCATGAAATACATCGGCAGCATCGCTGCCTCTTCTTGGATCTGCATATGACCCAACAAGAACTCAATTCGACGGCCAGGATTGTTGGCATGCGCCCCTTCAAGGCGGAAACCGTCGGGCTTCCAATTCAGCCTTGAGTATTCAACTCCTGCGGCCTCGAAACCCTTAAAGAGCGTTTCCGGGTCCGTCTTGAGCGTGTTGACCCAGCCGGTGGTTGGCAATGGCCGTTCCAGCGCGTCCATCAGCGCGTCAAAATCGTCGACGATCTCTCGATAGCGTTCCAGAGCACTCATCACATCAACCCCGCGCGCTCAAAGAGATCGACCACTCGGGTGAGTGGCAAACCAATGATATTTGTGTAGTCATCGCCGTCCATTTTGGAAAAAAGCCGAACGCCATGTTCCTCAATCTTGTACGCGCCTGCGCAATCTAAAGGTTGGTCCAATTCGACGTAAGCGGTAAGCGACTCGACGCTGAACGAACGCATCGTCATGAACGTGTAGACCGCCTCGGTGTCGACCCGACCGTCTGGATATACCAAGGCGAGCGTGCTCAGAAGAGTATGCGTTTTGCCTTGTAGTTCCCCAAGTTGTTCGATGGCGCCATCGACCGTTCCGGGCTTTCCGTAGATCGTGTCATCGATGAAAACCACTTGGTCGGCGCCCAACACAAACATGCCCGGGTTTTTCTCCGCGACCGTCCTCGCCTTTTTTTCAGCCAGACGTGACGCCATCTCAAGCGGAGTCTCGCCGGGCCAGTGTTGCTCTTGAATATCCGAGGGCGCTGTCTGGAATTCAATTCCCAGACGCTCAAGCAATTCCCGCTTGTAGCGTGATTGGGTAGCGAGTATCAGGCCGGGCGATTGGAGCGTCATCGTTGTCCTTCAGGCACTTTACGCCATAACAGTGAGGATCTACGCTTGGCGTAGAAGAACCAAGGATCGGAGGTCTTATGTCAGATCGTGAAACCATACTAGAGAAGCTTCGTGCGGTTCATGACTTTCCAGGAAAGTTCCTGTTCAAAGCGATCGGCCCCAACACCGAAGCATTTATCGCCCAAGTGGTTCAAAGCGTGATTAATGTGGCCGGTCCACATAGCGCGCCGAACATTGATACACGGGTCAGTGCTCATGGAAATCACGTATCGGTGACCGTCACCGACACGATGGAAAGCGCCGATAAAGTTCTGGAAGTCTATGCGCTGCTTCAAGGCATCGAAGGCGTAACCCACGTGCTCTAGAAGAGCAGTTCGTCATCGGGTTTGGGCTCGGCTGCGGCCGGCTCAGCTGTGGCTTCGTCGACGCTCGGCTCCAGGTCCTCGGACGGAGGCGCCACTTCATCATCGGAAGTGTCCATCACGTCCCAGACGTAGAGTCCTACTCCGGAACCGATCACCAGCGCCGATGCGACGTAAAGAATATTGGCGGTCAGGGCCTGACTTTCCCCCTGATCCACCAGATCTTGGTCGGCAAAACCGCGCAGTCGCTCCTGAGCATCCAACGTGTCCATCGTCGAGGATGCCTCAAGACCCATCGCGACTCCGCCAACCGCAAGCGCAACGCCCGTTCCGCCCAATACATATGCGGTGATACGCTTCCAGCTCGTGCCTCCAGCGGCATCGAGTGGAACCATCATCCGAAGCGTCTCGTCTCGGCTGACGCTGACGTCGCCAGACCACGAGGCGTTCCCGTCCTTGAGGTCGATCCTGTGGGTTCCCGGAGTCAAGGTGATGGCGTTGGCCAAGGGCAATTCGCCGACCGAAACACCATCGACACTGACCTTGGCTGGGCGGTCCGACTCCAGTCGGACAAATCCCTGAACCTTGATCGCTTCGAATTCCACCTTCACATTCTTGGTCTTCGACTGCTCGACGTCGACCGAGCCGCTAATGTCTTTTTGGCCCGCCGCGCTCGCGGTGTACTTCACCGTCCCAGCCGGCAACGTCACTGTGCATGGCGCCTTGCAGGCCGCTTTTGCTCCCGCAATCAGGATCGATGAACCCGCAGGCGACTCAAAAACCAACGTTCCGTACTCAGCCGCAATCTGCTGCTGAATCTCGATCACGTAGTTGACGACATCGTCGGCGTTGGCTGCCTCCGGTTTGGCCTGAAGATATTGCTGAAAATATCGCTCGGCTTCCACAAGCTTGCCGCCCTGACGAAAGGCCTGACCGATATTAAAGAGCAATTCATCCCTTCCGGAATACTCGAACGATTCAACGAATTTTTCCGCCGCTGTGACGAAGTCATTCGAATCGTAGGCCTCTTTACCCGCACGGTAGGCATCCTTGGCCTTATCCAAATCACGTCCCTGCGCAAAGGCGGGCGTGACCGTGAGCATCCCCAAGGGGAATGAGGCGAAGAGACCTGCGGCTAAGATTAAAGTCCGAACACAATTCATCAGTATTTTTCTATTCGAAGGGATTGATGATGGTTTCTTTTTTGTCGGGTTTCGACTTTTTCCCGGCGGGCGGGTCGTCCAAAATCGGAATGCTGAAAGGATCCTTTTCAGGTTTCTTGTCGACTTTCTTCTTTTCGACTTTCGTCGATGGCGGTCGTTCAGACTTCGTCGACTTCGGTTCCTCGGTGGGAGCCGCTTCGACCTTGCCGACGGGCTGAAGTTCAAAAACAAACTCCTGATCCACGTCTGGCGTCACTTCGTGAATGGCGGATTCAAACCCCTCGAGGCGCGCTTCAAAAACGAAGATTTCCCCACTCACGTCAAATGGAATCGAAATCGGTGCTGGACCAATGGCCTCGCCATTCAAGTAGATGGTTGCGCCACTCGGCTCGGACGCCATTTGGATGGAAACGCGTTCAGCCACCGGCTCATTATTGGTGCTGGGGGCCGGTGAATCGTCTTCAACCACCACTGGATCCGGCTCCACAACGACGGGCTTGTTTAACTCGATTTGCGGCATGGGTTCGATAACGGCCTGCTCCGCCGCGGCGTTTCGTTTCCTGACTTCGACAAAAACCATCACTGCAATCAGCACCAACATGACTGCAATCGCTAAAACCGGCAGCAATGGGAATTTCTTTTTCTGCTCATCTGCCTGGCCAACCTGTGGCGGCACTCCATCAAGAGCTGGAAACGCACCCGATTGCCCTGGCGCCATGGCCTGAAACTGACCCGACCCAAAACCATTCACCGGGTTCTGGAAGCCGTTAGTTGGCGTGCCCAACGGCCCTGGAAGCGCCGGAAATCCACCTGTCTGAGTGGCTTGCTGATATCCACCGCCGAAATTTGCAGCCGGAAATCCCCCGGAAACACCTGCTGCGGGAAATCCACCGCTTGGGTTCGCAACAGGATACCCACCGCTCGGATTTGCAACAGGATACCCACCGCTTTGGTTTGCGACAGGATACGCGCCACTTTGACTCACGGCTGGAAAACCACCGGAAAGGTTCGCGCCAAATCCGCCACCCTGAGGTGCACCTGCCCCCGTATTATTGAAGTGCGCCGGAGTCTCAGGCAGATTTCGACCCGACGGATTATCTCGTCGTTGACGCTTGGCGATGGCAACCTTGGTGAAATTGTCTTCGATCCACGTACTCAGCCGAGCCACGCTATAACCCGGGGCCAACGCATGAAGGCATCGGTCCAGATCAGCTTTGGCCGAATAGCCGTCCTGATAACGCTTATCGGGGTCTCTCTGAAGAAGCATCATGACAATCTGATTCAGCTCTTCAGGCACTTCGGGATTAAAGACCCGCGGCGGCACAACGTCTTTTGACAAGATGTTGTTGTAGATTTGAAATTCGTTATCACCCTCAAACGGAAGGTGGTTTGTGAGCATTCCGTAAAGAATCAGACCAGCGGCAAAGAGGTCGGCCCGACCGTCGATATCCTTGGCCATGGCTTGTTCTGGCGCCATGTAGAGAAGCTTGCCTTTGATGACGCCGGCCTTGGTGTGATTTTCTTTTCCGCGGGCTTTAGCCACGCCGAAATCGATAATTTTCACATCACCACCGAAACTGACCAGCACGTTGTGGGGGCTGACATCCCGATGAACAATGTATTGGGGCCGGCCATGTTCGTCGGTCTTCGTGTGCGCCACGTGCAAACCTGCACAAATACACCCGGCAATATAGGCGGCGTGGTGCACAGGAACCGTCTGCCCGACCGCCTTCAATTCCTTGAGGACATCGGCGAGATCCACAGCATGGACGTATTCCATGGCGATATAATAGGTGTCGTCGATCCGACCGAGATCATAGACTTGGGCGATATTGGCGTGGTTCAGGCTCACGATGATGCGGGCCTCGTCGACCAACATCGCGATGAACTCTTCGTTTTCGGCCAGATGCGGCAAGATCTTCTTGATCGCGACCGTCTTCTCAAAACCCCCGACGCCCGGCATGGTTGCCCGGTACACCGCTGCCATACCACCGCGAGCAATCAGCTCCTGCAGCGTGTACGGTCCAAATTGTTGGGGGAATTGCTCGGCCATTTCACAAGGTCCAATCGAGTTCGTCCAGTGTGTCGGACGAAGTGTAGACGCGGAACCACTTCTTTACATAGACGTTGAAGAGCCAAATTTCGTGTGACCCCGACGCCATTTCTCCGACCGCAAAAACATGGCCCGCAGATGAACGAACCGCGGAAGTCACGGCGAGCATACCGGGCGGAATCAGTTCCGTCACCGTACCGTTAATCGTCGTCCAAACCACTTTGGAGGCGAGTGAACCATTGGCAATCATCAGAAACTGCCCGTCATAACGCATGAGGTCGACTTCGGACCTATCAGGCCAAACCGGAATCGTATCCACCAAGTTGGTATAATAACCAAGGTCGCAGCTCGTGCACCCCAAAGGAGAGCCGGTAAACGCCACAATCCCGTTATAGGCATCAGGGATGCTCCGGACCTCGACACCGACATTCAATAGAGTGAGCAAGAAATCTGGGGAGACACGGCCAATCACAATATCCCAGCGACCATCACGCAAAATCGATGCAGCCACTTCAGCGCCATTGGATGCCGCGATAGGATCCACGCCTCCCAGAGGAGCGCCGAAGTCATACGACACGAGCACGCCTGTGGTCACGTCGAGCCGATTCCACTTGGTCGTAACGCCCGGGACGCCAGCCAATGCATACACCGTGTCCCGACCTGAGAACCGTGGCAAATATGGGGCCGTGCCGATCG
The DNA here is from genome assembly GCA_964394615.1 of uncultured Bradymonadales bacterium. Taxonomy (GTDB): domain Bacteria; phylum Myxococcota_A; class Bradymonadia; order Bradymonadales; family Bradymonadaceae; genus JBFFMO01. The sequence continues at coordinate 50,053 of CAYMYJ010000019.1, forward strand.
CCATGGGAAGGATCGTGTTGGAACCAATATCGGTCGCCTCCACCACCCGAGTGGCAGCGCCAGCGGCCGTCCAAACAAGTCGCCCCGAACCTGGGAACGCCAGCGGATTGACCGAGGCTCCCCCCAGAATGTCTTCGCTGACATCGTTGTAACCGTCGCCGTCATCGTCCGGATCGACGCTGTTTGAGAAGCCGTCATTGTCTGTGTCGATCGGATAACGGTCCTCAAGGTCGGGGATTCCATCACCGTCGTCATCGGCATCATCGATGTTGTCTTGGCCGTCATTGTCGGTGTCGAGAGCCCGCGAAACCAACGCATTCTGGTCATCCAGAATGAAGTCGTCGACATCAACCACGCCGTCGCCGTCGGCGTCCTGCGAGCACGCGTCGCCCGTACCATTGGCATCGGTATCAAGTTGATCGACGTTTGAAAGAAATGGGCAGTTGTCTTCAAAGTCGAAGACCCCATCACCATCTGTATCGACCGTATTGGCGGCTGGCCAACACGCCATCGAAAACACTTTGGCGAAGAGCTTCCCAGCGTCGTCCTTGCCCACTAACGCAAAAGCGGGCCCATTCGAGAACGAGACCCAATGCGTCTCGGTGCCCCCTAGGACTTGGTCCATCGCGGGTTGAGCGATAAACGAACTCGTCGCAGGTTCAGCAAAATATGCCCTGCCGCTGGTTCGCTCCCAAACGTAAGCCGAATCTCCTGCACCCGGAGTCATGAAGGGGCGAAAGGGGTCGGCGGCATCGTTGGGAAAGTCTAGGGTCGTGATGCCTAAGGTCGAGGGCGTCGTATTCACAAGGTAAGCGATCTGCTCGGCATTTCGACCGTCGGTGTAGACGAAGCCTCGCTGCTGCGCGTCCCGCATGACATAAAAGTCCAATTCGATGGCCAAAGAAAACGAATAGCGTTCCACCAGAACTTGGTTAATGGGGTCGTAGTATTTCAGATGAACACGTGAGTCTGACTCAGCGGTTCTGGCCACGAGCGAAAAGAAGGAGTCTGCGAAGGACAAGGCGCTCGGGTCGTAGAGCGAAGAATTGAACGAACCTGCAAAAACCTGCTCGTTGGTCAGCTCAACAAATCGTCCGCTTTGGCGTCCATCGGCAATTTCGGAACCCGTGGTCGTGAGATAACCAAGGCCGTATTGGGCGATCGCGTGATCTGTGCCCCTAGACGCCGTAAATGCGGGTCCGTCCTCGAATTTTCCGGTCACGAGGTTCAGGTACACGGTCCGTGTGTTGGGAGTTCCATCGGCCAGAAATCCACCCACGATCGGAATGATAGGTCGATCGGTCCAATCCGGCACACTGAAGCCCGTTACCTCGAAATCAATCGGAGGAATGGACAGAACGCCGTCCACTGAACCCAGAACGCACGCTGGTTCCGAGTCACAAACGTCGCCGAGTCCATCGGCGTCAGTGTCTTTCTGATATGGGTTGGCCTGCGTGGGACAATTATCCTGAGAGTCCGAGGCGCCATCGCCGTCTTCGTCGGGAAGGCAACCCATTTCGGGTCCAGACGGACCGATGCCGCTGACACACCCCAAGGCTGCGTTGACAGCACAGGCGGTGGCACAGGTCGGGACACACACGAATTCGCCGGCGTTCGCCAGGCAAACTCCGTCATCGCATGGCGTTGCGGCCCCACAAAGTGCGGTGCAAAAACCGCCCATGCAGACCTTATCGACGCCACACTCTTGGTCCACCTGACACGAGGTTCCCAGCTCAACCACCACGCCGGACAAGTCCGGAAGCGCGTCAGCTGAATCGAAGCCAAGATCAGAAACCCCAGCGTCGGTATCCGACACGTTGGTGTCGCCAATCTGTGCGTCGGTCTCAGGATTAATAGGTGCGGTTGGAAACTTCTCAAAATCCAGCACGCACCCGGTCAGTGCTGCCGAAACGAAGATGCAGCCGCTGAGCCCGCGGAGGCTCAGGCCAAATAACTTGCGCACGCGGTCTGTCCTTAGTTTGTGAAGCGTTTTTGCCTTTCGTCATGCTACACCGCCCCCCGCACTGGCGCAACATCGCCTCCCCTGCTCAGTGGATTTCGCAACTTTAACGGCGCTTGTCCGATAACCTCATGACTCCAATGAGGTTATTTGATGAATATTTGGCGACGTTTTTTCGCAAATCCATCGTGCACCCTGGGCTGTGGCCTTCGAGACACCGAGGCCCGTGGCGCCCACGCCGACCTGTGGTTAACCACACGTTCACCCGCAGAAATCATCCACGTGGCTCGTTTTGCCCACGCTCGAGGCTTGCCGATTTCTCGCTGGATCGCGCATATCGACGAAGTCGACAAGGACGATGCGAAATTCTTGGTGGAATTGGCCAGATACGCAAAAACATTGGAGGTTCGGTGTCCTGGACCTCAAACCTCGGCTCTGACGGCATCGATACGCTCGACGCGTTGCCTCGACCTCGCTTCTCGGATATTGGTGTGCCCAACCCAAGAGGAGAACATCTATGGACCGCCGCAAAACAGACGAACTCATTGGAAAGACGGTCACTAATCTGGATGGTCACGTCATCGGATCCGTAGTCGAGATGGTGGTCGATATCTTGAGTTGGAAGGTCACAGACCTGCAGGTTCGCGTCGAAAAGGCGACCGCGAAAGAGATGTCCCTAAAAACTCCGATGTTTGGCACGCTCAAGATTTTGGTGGATTGCTCACGCATCAAGTCCGTGACCGACCAGATCGTTGTCGATCTGGCGATTGCAGATTTTAAAGAATACGTGGATTCGCGCGACGAATGATCAGAAGAATTTGATCTCGTCTGAACGCAAGAGGCTCTCGATGAGCTGTTTGACCTCGGGACGGGTCCAATCGTAGGCGTTCACAAAACGCGCAACGATCCGACCGTCGCGGTCAATGATGTACGTCTCGGGGATGAGCTCCGTGCCGAAGCGTCTGGAGGTCGTGGTTTCGGGGTCCCAAAGAACCGTCATCGACGAACGTTCACCCGGCAGGAAGGCCTTCATGAATGCATTCATGTCTGCGGCTTCTGGATCGTGGCTGATCGACACCATCACCATCCCCTGCGGCGCGTACTGCCTCACCAGAGTCTCCATGCTCGGCATTTCCTCGCGGCATGGAGCGCAGTAACTCGCCCAGAAATTCAGAAAGACGACCTTGCCGCGGTATTCGCTCAGCCGATGCGTTCGCCCTTCTGGATCCTGAAGCTCGAATTCGGGAGCCGTTCGCCCCACCCACTCGCCGCCCAAGACGCCGACCGCATCGATGACGTCGCGGTCCTCGTTGATCGACCACGGCGCAGCCATGCCTGCCGCCAAAACGACCACGCTGCTCACCAGAATCGCGGCTTTGATATTTGTCAGTTTCACCATGAGTTTCTTAACTCCCGCAACACGCAGAAGGCCGTCTCCTCGGACGAGGTCGTGCGTTGCGACCACGACTTCCATACCTCGGGGGCATGGGATCTGACAATGTCTTGATACGCGGGTTCCCAGACCCTCAGGAAGGGATTCACCTGTTTTTCATCCTTGAGCACTACGGACCTAAACCCGACCACTTCAGCAGCCTTTTCGAGCGCACTTCGGGTTGGCTCCGCGTCTTCGATGCTCAGGGCGAATTCTAGATTTCGCACGGCATAATCATGCCCTGGATAGAAGCGTGTTTCCGCCGGCAAATGCCGAATCACTTCCTCGTAGGTGTGGAAAAGCACCTTTGGGTCGCCGGCGCGACAATGGCCTGCACCCGAGGCAAAGAGCGTGTCTCCGCACAAAAAGTCCGAACCACGCTGCAGGCTGATATGGCCATGGGTATGACCGGGAGTGTCCACCACTGCCCACGCGGATTCTCCCACCTTCAGCGAATCTCCGTGGTGCAAGAGCCCGGTGGCCTTGGTCGAAATCAACGAGGCGATCTTGTCATGGTCGCCAGCCGCAACAAGGAGTGCGGCATTGGGAAACGCTTTACAGACGTCGTCGTCACCGGCCACATGGTCTCGGTGCCAGTGGGTATTAACGACAGCGGAGAGTTCAAGGCCGCGACTTCGAACAGCCTCGATCGCCACGGTCGGATCGACCGGGTCAATGAGGACACACGAATCGCCATCCACGAGCAAATAGAACCAATTATCCGAAATGGTGCTTTTCAGCGGAATGACCTGGGATTCGAACTTCATTTTCACCTTCGTCTCTTCTTTCTTTTTCCAGGATAGACCACCAATTTCTGACCCGGCTGCAACGTGTTATTGCGCCGAATGGAGCGATTCCATTTCTTGACGTCTTCGACCGTAACTCGGTATTTGCGTGCGATCGTCCAAAGCGACTCACCCGAGCGAACCTTGTGGTAAAAACGGCGACCTGACTTGGTTTTCTTTCGCTGGACCTTGGCAGCCTCGGGAGTCCCCGCGACGACCACTTTGACTTTCTCGGGATCGATGAGTGAGACGCGCGTCTCATCGACCGGCAAAGGCACAAAAATCTGCAAGATCATCCCAGGCTGCAAGATGGCGCGGGAGTCCAAGAAATTCCACAACACGATGTCGGACGGTTTGACTTCAGAAGCCCGGGCAAGGGCATCGAGCGTGTCACCAGAGTTGACGCGGTAGAGTCGCCTTACTCGGCCCTCAACCGCGGTCGACGCTGCGGGAACCACCAAAGTGGTCGGCTGATTTTTTGAGTCTTTGTAGGTGCCACGGCCCTGCATCGGGACGACCAATGGCGTTCCGTAGGGGACACGTTCTCGCGCCTTCAATCCGTTGACGACCAAGAGCACGCGCGGCGGGATCTCGTAAGCGGCCGCTACATCCGAGAGCGTCTCGCCAAAACGTAACGTATGCAGGTCATGTTCGGCGCCCTCGCGTTGGATAATTCCATCGTAGCTTGCGACAAATTTCGCCGTCGTTCCGGAAGGAATTCTAAGTTCGTATATCTTGGAATTCGGAGGTGTTTGGGGGACGAGTAATTCGGGATTGAGCTCGCGAATATCGTCCAGGGAACACCCTGCAGCATCCGCGAACACGTTCAATCTCGTGTTTCCTGGGACCTCGACCAAATCGAAATCAAAAGCAGCCACTTTCTCAACGCCCGCAAGCCCGAAGACGTCGGCATTCTTGGTCACCAGACCCGCCGCAATGATCTTTGGAACATAGCGTCTGGACTCGTCGTAAAGCCCACCATGGCGCTGAATATGCCAAAAATCATTCGAATTGAATTGCCTGATATTCTTGGACATCAACCCCGGCCCGCCGTTGTAGCTGGCAAGGGCGAGTGGCCAAGAGCCGAAGCGTTTATGAAGGAGTTTCAGGTAGGCTGCGGCGGCTTTTGTGGCCTTGACCGGGTCGCGTCGTTCATCGACATAACGGTTGATGTCGAGCCCCATCTCGGAGCCTGTCGTGGGAATGAACTGCCAGACACCGACCGCTGACGCAGGCGAGGTCGCGCGGGGGCTAAATCCGCTCTCGATCATGGCCACAAAAATCAAATCTTCGGGAAGACCTTCGGCTTTCAACGTCTCGCGAATCAGGGGTTCAAAGCGTCCCATCCTCGAAATCCATTTCGCCAACGTCGGTTTCCCGCGGCCATCAAAGAAATCCAAGTAGGCGCGCACAGAGGGCTGGTCATGGACCCGAAGGCCCAGCATCGACGTGGTTTCGAAGCGTTTGCGGACCGACGGAATGGACAGCAGTTCGGAACCAATCGGCACCCTTCCCTGCTGCAATTCGGGGACTTTTCCCGCATCCTGAATCACCGCGGTCCACGTTCCCGAAAACGGCGCAAGTATCGACCCCGGCCAACCGCCATCGACGCCGAAGACCACAGGCCGCAGCGACGTGGCCTCAAGGGTGTTCAAGCTCTCAACGTCTTTGAAGTCGGCTCGGCCTTCTTCGGCCGAAAGCGTGTCTGATTCTTCGTCAGCCTCACTGGAGTCGTCGTCGGAATCGTCATCGGCGTCCGCTTCTGCGGAATCAGTCTCTGCGCCGTCGGCTTCCGAATCGTCAGATTCTGCGCCTTGTTGGGCCAGAGCGACGGAAGTGAAAACCGGGCTCAAACCGAAGGACAGTAGGGCTACAAACAGCAATGATCGAAACATCAGTCTCCCAGACTCGGACTGGCGAACGGTACACAGCACAGCAACGGTCTGCAAACGACACGCACAAGGGATACCCTTTCAATGGCCGGTATGATACTGACGTTCCGTGGAAAACTCCGTCGAAAAAAAGAGCGTTGAAGAGCGGTTTGCGATCGCACGCGCGCCGTTTGAATGGGTGGGAAGTCAAGCGATCACGCTGGTCGAGGACATCGGGCAGATTTCGATCATGGCCGGCCAGACCGCAGCTTGGCTGGTCCGCCCTCCTTACCGAATCCGCGTTTTTATTCAGGCACTCGACTCCGTCGGCGTGGGCAGCCTTTTCATCGTATCGTTTACCGGCCTCTTCACCGGATTGGTGATGGCTTATCAATCCATTATTGCGTTCGGCATGTTCAACGCTGAAACTCTGGTCGGCGGCACGGTTGCCGTTTCGCTCGTCCGGGAACTCGGCCCTGTGCTCACCGGGTTGATGGTTGCCGGCCGAACGGGGTCTTCGATGACAACCGAAATCGGCACGATGCGCGTCACGGAGCAAATCGATGCGATGAGCGTCATGGCTGTGAATCCAATTCAGTACTTAGTCGTCCCTCGAGTGGTCGCCGGCGTGTTGACTGTGCCCTTCCTTACGCTGATCTTCAATTTTGTGGGCATCGCCGCGGCGTACGTGCTCGCCGTGAAAACCATGGGAATCGACCCCGGTATTTTCATTCAGAAGATCAAGGAATTCATCGATGGCTACGACCTCTTTGCGAGCGCTCTCAAAGGGTCGGCCTTTGGTCTAGTCGTGGCGCTAATTGGCTGTTACAAAGGCTTTTACGCCTCCGGTGGCGCCCGCGGCGTTGGTGAGGCCACCACTTCTTCGGTTGTGAGCAGCAGCATCGCGATCTTGTTTATCGACTACATGTTGACCCTGGTGCTTTGGTAATGAAGGCTTCCGATTTCGCAACTCCATTCCGGGTGGGTCTACTGGTTGTCTTCGGTACGATCATCACGCTCTATATGATGTCGGTGGTTGGCACCGATCGTGGTGGCAACGACAGAATCACCGTCCACGCGAAGTTCCCAAACGCCTCCGGACTCGCCGAAAAGTCATTCGTCACCATCGCTGGTATTTCGGTCGGTCAGATCGAAAAAATCGCGCTTGATGGGTCCACCGCGCGCGTCGACCTCTCCATCCGCCGTGACGTCACCCTTTTCGAAGGGATCCCCATGAAGGGTGGCGGCTTCAAGAACGGCGCTTCGGTTCAGGCCAAACAGGCGAGCTTCATCGGCGACTACTACTTAGAAGTGACACCCGGCCTTGAGGGACGGAAGCTGGTTGAAGGCGACGAGATCAAAAACGTGGTGCTGGGAACCGACATCGAACAGCTGATGTCCCGCATGAACGATATCGCCACCGATGTCTCCCAAGTCACCAAATCGTTAGCCGACGTTTTTGGGACCGAAGAAGGCAAAGAAAGCCTTCGAACCTTGCTGCATGACCTCACGGAAATGGTGACGCAGGTCAATAATTTTGTGGGTGAGAACTCCCCGAAACTCAATCAAATCGTGACCAATATCGAGAGCATCACCTACGACGTCGAAGATCTCACATCGTCGGGCAAAGACTCGATTGGAAATATCCTTCGGGACACCGAGGCGATCGTTCAAGAGGTCAGATATGTGATTGGGCAGTCGTCATCCGACCTTCAATCGGGCCTGGGCTCGTTGAAGGGAACGTTGTCTCGCCTGCAGTCGACGTTGGACTCGCTGAACTACAGTCTTCAAAATATTCAGGACATCACCGACAAGATCAATGAAGGCGAAGGCACCATCGGCGAATTGGTCAATAATCCAGCGATTGCGCAAAAGACCGAGGCCATCCTGACCGACGCCAGTGACTATCTGGGTCGGCTCACGCGATTGCGGACGATCATCGAGTTGCGCAATGAATATCACATCAATTCTCGACAATTTAAGAATATCCTGGGGCTTCGATTGCAGCCGACCCCCAACAAATATTACCTGATCGAACTTGTGGATGATTATCGTGGCCGCACAGAAACCGTCACGACCGACGTCAACACGACCAATGCCGATGACCCGGATGGGCTGTATCGCGAGACTCGCGAGGTCACGACGGACACGTTCAAGTTCAGCCTTCAGTTCGCCCAGATTTATCAGGTGAATCCATGGTTTGGAATCGGCGGGCGCTTTGGGCTTATCGAAAGTACGGGCGGGCTGGGTGCGAACCTGATCTTCCTCGAAGATCGCAGCCTGGAATTCCAAGCTGACTTGTTCGATTTCGGACTCGATATTCGCCCACGAATGCGAACATTTGCGACGTATCAGTTCTTCGGGGCTGCTTATCTTGCAGGTGGAGTTGATGACATCTTCAACGAACGCCGGACCGAGTACTTTGTCGGAATTGGCCTTCGCTTTGACGACGACGACCTGAAATCCATCCTGTCCACGACGGGCGTTCCATCCGTCCCCTAGGGAACAGCTGCGAACCGCATGCCATCTGCCCACGCCAACCACTGACGGTCAGCGTTGTCGTCACCCGCAACTGATGGGCATCACTTCAAATCGTGCTTCTTGAGCAGCTCACGCAGATGAAAACGTGTGAGCCCTGCGTGCTTTGAGGCCTGCGAGATGTTCCCCTCGAATTCACCGATGAGCTTGGTCAGGTAATCGCGCTCGTATTGTTCGAGCACGACTTGTTTTCCGGCCTTATAGTCCAGATCCAAATCGACCGAGATCAACGATGTATTGGGGTCATCAGATACCGCGACGGAGCGAGCAGGTGGGGAAACCCCCATCGAAATCGACCCAGAAAGATGGAGATCTGAACGCAGAATCGCGGGTGGGTTCGCCAGATTTGCGGCACGTTCGATGACGTTGCGCAGCTCCCGCACGTTTCCAGGCCAGGCGTAGGACATCAACATGTCCATCGCGTCCGCAGTCATGCGCATCGTTGGCAGATCAGGACGCCGGCTGGCCGTATCCGCCAAAAATGCTTCGACGAGCAACGGGATGTCCTCACGGCGTTCTGCCAGCGAGGGCAGCATCAGGTTGATCACTCCCAGACGAAAATAGAGGTCTTCTCGGAAGAGGCCGTCGTTGACCATGGTTCGCAAGTCACGGTTTGTGGCCGCGATCACACGAACATCAGTCCGAATCGTCTGCGTACCTCCAACCCGTTTGAACTCGCGATTCTCAAGAACTCTGAGCAGTTTGGGTTGCAGGGTGATGTCCAATTCACCGATCTCGTCCATGAAAAGCGTGCCGCCGTTGGCTTGCTCAAAAGCGCCTTTATTCTGGCTCACTGCACCGGTGAACGCGCCCTTCTCGTGCCCGAACACATAGGACTCCATCAAATCCTTGGGGATCGATGAGCAGTCCAGCACCACGTAGGGCTTTTTCGCGCGTCTCGAGGCGTCATGAATGGCCCGTGCGATCCTTTCCTTACCTGTCCCCGTGTCGCCTTCGATCAGACAGGTCAGCTCAGAAGGAGCGACCTTTGCCAACATCGCGAACACCTCGCGCATAGGAACAGAACGACCGATCACGCCCTGAAAATGTTCCTCCTGCGAGAGTGGGATCTCGACGACTTCTTCGCTTGGAAGCACGCGAAACGTGGTGTTGCCAGCACGAAAAGTAACGTCGGGCGCAAGATAGATTTCACGGACTCGACATCCGCCAAGCAAAGTCCCGTTGGTCGATCCCAGATCCCGCAGCAAGAAGCCATCTTCCTCGGCGCGAAGCTCGAAATGCGTGCTCGATATCGAGGTGTCTTGAATGGTGATGTCGTTGACGGTGGATCGACCGACGTAAGTTTTGCTCTTCGCGACGACAAATTCTTTGCCCTTTTGCGCTCCGTCCACCACCACCAACTTCGCTTTACGCAACTGTCTCGTGGTGGCGCGGTCGTTCACAAAAACAGTCCGAAGGCCCATCTCTTGGTTCGACATCACAATCTCATCTGAACGTTTCATGAAACGCTAGCACCGCTCCCTCAAAGTGGCCACTCAATTATCCACCTCCGAACCCGGGTTTTCAGGCCCCAAAATGACTGATGACTCAGTGTCCATCGAAGCTTTCGGCATTCATTCCTGAAGTTTTTTTGCCTCCATCACTTGCGACGTTCCCTACATCAGTATACAAACCGGCCATGTAATTTGGTCAATCAACTAAGAAACGCAACGTCGCGAAATATAGAGTGATTCGCGAGTCACTTTTCTTAAACAGCCAAAACACGGGATGAATTCATGATGACACGACTTCAGAGTCTTCGTGGCGCAAGTCTTGAAAGAGCAGCGTCAATTAATGTGCAGAACGGCCGAATTCCGTGGCTCGACGCTGCCCATCAAATCCCCGCGGGCCACAACGACGTGGTCTTTGTCACATGGGATTCCCGCACCACCGAATGGCCCTCCTCTGCGGTTCTGGTTGTGACCCTTGCCGAAGCTGAATTGCACCAATTCGATCGTGCCTACGCCGTCTGGGCCGAAACGACTCAACAGGCCAATTTTGCCGTCCGCCGGCAGCATGCGCTTGTGATCGGGGCCAAACCGGACTCGGATTCGGCGTTACATTTCGCGATCGCTCCTGCTCATGAACCAACGCTGACGGTTCAAAACCCATCCAAATCCAGCGAACGCGGTTCCCATGAGCCGATCGCGATCATCGGGGTGGGCGCCGTGATGCCTGGCGCGCTGAATGCACCGGAGTTTTGGGAGAATATCAAAGGGGGCGTGTCTTCAATCTCAGACGTTCCCCCTGAACGCTGGAACACTGAGTTTTTCTTCTCAGACGACCGTGAAGCCCCCGACAAGACTTACTCGAAAATTGGCGGATGGATCACCGGTTATGAGTTCGACCGAAAGCAATTTCGCATGCCCCCAAGCGTGATCGACAAGATCGACCATACACAGCTGGTATGCCTGACTTCGGTCCGCGAAGCCCTCAACGACGCAGGGTACTTGGAACGTGACTTCGATCGAGACCGTTGCGCCGTTATCTTGGGCAACTCACTTGGCGGAGACCTCCGCGACCAAACCACGCTGCGCGTGCATTACGCGGAAATCGAGTCCCAGATTAAGGCGTCATTGATCGCCGGCGGAAAGTTGTCGGCAGCCGAAATCGACGTTGCACTGACCGCTGCTGAATTCGCAGTTAAGTCGACCCTGGGCGAGGTGAATGAAGATTCGATGCCTGGCGAACTTGCCAATGTGATCGCAGGACGCGTGGCATCAGCATTCGACCTTCGCGGTCCAAATTTTGTCGTGGATGCGGCATGTGCGTCCTCCCTTGCGGCGATTGAAACCTCGGTCCGAGGCCTTCGCAGCGGGCAATTCGACATGGCGGTCACAGGCGGGTCCGACCGCACGATGGGCCCAGCATCGTTTGTGAAATTCTCAAAAATTGGCGCCTTGAGTCCTGACGGCTCACGTCCTTTCGACGCTGACGCCAACGGTTTTGTCATGGGCGAAGGCGCCGGAATCCTGATCCTGAAACGACTTGATGATGCTCAACGCGACGGCGACCGCGTCTACGCGGTGATCCGCGGCGTGGGGGGTTCGAGCGACGGCAAAGGCAAAGGCATCACCGCCCCCAACCCCAAGGGCCAAGTGCGCGCGATGCAACGAGCCTGGGACGACGCTGGCCTTTCGCCGCGAAGTGCCACGCTGATCGAGGCCCATGGAACTTCGACGCCTGTGGGCGACCCGACTGAAGTCGCGTCGCTGCATACTGTCCTGAACGAGTCCCCTGGCGACTACGCCGGCGACGTGCGTCTGGGCAGCGTGAAATCCATGATCGGACACCTTAAGTCAGCTTCCGGCGCGGCAGGCATGATCAAGGTCGCCTTCGCGCTCCGCGACGCTGTCCTTCCGCCGACCATCAACGTGACTCGCCCAAATCCAGATCTGGCGCTCGACGGCTCGCGCATCCGAATCCAAACACAAACCGAGCCATGGTTGATGCAAGACAATCACCCCCGAAGGGCCGGCGTCAGCGCCTTCGGGTTTGGCGGCACCAATTTTCATATTGTGATGGAAGAATACCTTCCCAACAAAAACCGATCGACCACCACAACGCCCTTTCCTGAAGCAACTCCAATGATTGAATCCTCGCCCATTATTTCTGCAGGCGTGCTCGCCCTTTCCGCTTCGTCACCGCAAGAGTTGGTGGTCGCATCTACCAGACTCGCGGACGACGTCAAACAACGCGGGATCGATTCGGCAAGCCCACATATGTTGCGGGCAAGTCGCCGCGCACCTCTTGGGCAATATCGAATCGCGATTGCGTTCAGCGACGTCAACGACTTGAGCGACAAGCTCGTCAAAGCCACGAGCGCGCTGCAAACCCAACGCGGTTGGAAGGTGCTGGCCAATCAGGGAATCCTGTATTCGGAGCGTCGCATGGGCGGCCTGCTCGCCATGTTGTCGCCAGGGCAAGGCTCACAATACCTCGGCATGGGCGCGGAACTCGCTCGTCTCTTTCCAGTGGTCCGCCAGACCTTGAACGAGGCCGATGCGGTCATGCAGCCTATCCTCGGAAAACGCCTCTCTGACCTGATTGCGCCTGATCTCTCGACAAAGAGCGAACACGACGCATTTGTGGAACTCAGCCAGACCGAAGTGACCCAACCCGCTGTGTTGGCGATCGACGTGGCGATCGCACGCCTTCTTGAGACCTTTGGCGTGCGCCCCGACATGGTCGCCGGACACAGCCTCGGCGAGTACGGCGCCTGTGTTGCTGCGGGCGTGATGTCCTTTGAAGACGCACTGCTTACCGTTGCTGCACGCGGCACCGAGATGGCCAAAGCGACCCCCATGAATGGTGATTGCGGAATCATGGCGGGCATCCCCGCCCCGCTGGAGGTCGTCGAAAAAGTGCTGGCCGAGACCGACGGATACGTGGTTTGTGCCAACAAGAACTGCCCCGGACAGACGATCATTGCCGGTTTGACCGACCCAACGCTTGCGGCCATGAAGCGCTTTGAAGAACTTGGGTATCAGGTCGTTCAGCTGCTCGTGAGCCACGCCTTCCATTCGAAGGTTGTTGCAGCTGCGTCGGCCCCTTTGCGTAACCATTTGGCGACCGTCAAAATCGACGTGCCTCGACTCCCAATTCTGACCAATGTCACGGGCGACCTCTATCCAAGCCAACCAGGCTCGGAAGAAGCCATCCGCGACTTGTTGGCCCAACAGGTCGCAGCCCCGGTCGAATTCATCGAGATGATCGAGACCATGTACGAGTTGGGAACCCGCACTTTTGTGGAAGTCGGCCCCAAACGCGCTCAACAGGCGTTTGTGCAGGCGATCCTCGGCGACCGCGAACATGTCGCGATGTTTACCAACCACCCCAAGAAGGGAGAAATCGCGTCGTTCCACGAAGCGCTGGCCCAGCTTTGGGTTTCGGGCGCCATGGACCATTCCGATGTGCACGTCGATGTCGAAACACCTCTTGCTGCGATGAGTTCCAACCGCCCACGTGCATCTCGCGAAGACGTGGTTGAGCGAATGGTCGCCATCCTGTGCGACAAGACTGGATATGACTCAGACGAAATCGAACCGGAATTCGAGCTCGAAGCCGACCTCGGAATCGACACCGTCAAACAGGCTGAAATCATGGCATCGGTTCGCGAAATCTACGGGTTTGAGCGCGACGACCTCTTCAAGCTGGCTGAGTATCCTTCCGTGAACCATCTGGCCGACTACGTGATCGACCGCATGGGTAAACAGGAAGCCCCTGCTGTCGCTACGAGTCCAGCACCCATTGTCGCAGCACCGGCAGTCGTCGCAGTGCCACCCCCTGTGGTCGCAGTGCCGACCCCAATCATGGTTGCCGATCCGGTGGCTCCGAATGTCGTAAGTGCCGCCCCCGTCGTTCCGACGACCGCGCCATCTGCATCCCGCGCCAACATTTTGGCCAAGATGACTGAGATTCTTTGTGAAAAGACCGGCTACGATCCCGACGAGATCGAACCGGAATTCGAACTCGAAGCCGACCTCGGAATCGATACCGTCAAACAGGCCGAAATCATGGCCTCCGTCCGAGACGTCTTTGGTTTCGAACGAGACGACCAATTCAAATTGGCCGAATACCCTTCGTTGAACCACCTGACCGAATACGTCGTGGGCAAAATGGGAGCTTCGCCGGCTCCTGCGCCGACTCTGGCTGCAACCGCGAATATCGTGGTCGAAGCCCCGGCAAAACTGGTGGTCGCGGATGCGGTTATTCCGGTTGTTCAAGTGGCTGCCGCCGCGCCGGTCGCCGCTGTGGCCCGGCCACAGGCTGCACCGGCCGCGCAAAGCCGAGACCAAATCATCGTCACGATGATTGAGATCCTCTGCGACAAGACAGGTTACGACCCAGACGAAATCGAAGCCGAGTTCGAACTGGAAGCCGATCTGGGCATCGACACGGTCAAACAAGCTGAAATCATGGCTTCGGTTCGCGAAATCTATGCTTTCGAGCGAGACGACCAATTCAAATTGGCCGAATACCCGACGCTCGCGAGACTGGCTGATTACGTGTTGGAACGCCTCGCCGTCGGGCAGGGAGTTGCACCCGCTCCAGGACCTGTGAGCCAGGCTCAACCCAAAGCCATTTTGGAACACGCACCAGCGGTTTCGGCCCCTAAAGCCGCGCCTTCCGTGCCCGTTGCTGCCACGCCGCCATCGGCCCCAACCCACGCGACGATGGCCGCAGAATTCGCACCAACGGCTCACCGCCCGGTCGCAATCACTGGCTGCGCGCTCGGATTGCCCGGCAATTCACCCATTTTCTCGGACGACACCGTCGACCGACTGCTCGCGGGCGAAAACTTCATCGAGGCGGTACCGCAGGAGCAACGAGACGCGATGGTGAAAAAACGCATTGTACGTCTGGTCAAACTCAAGAACGGCGGCGGCGGAGACATGGAAGAAGTCACCTCATCGGATGACGTCATCAAACTCGCCGGTCGACCCGGGGCTTTTGATCTGACCGAATGGGGACTCTCGGACCGTATGATCGACTCGCTGGACGATACGAGTCAGTTGGCGATCGCTGCCGGACTCTCGGCACTTCGCGACGCTGGACTGCCCTTGCTCCCTCGCTATCGCCTGACCACGACCGGAAAACGAGTCACCGTCGGTTGGTCGTTGCCTGAATCCCTCGCTGTCGAAACGGGCGTAATTTTCGCTTCAGCTTTTGCCGGCCAGGACGCGTTGGTCGAGGAGGTCACGGCTTCCACCAAACCGGACTATCAGTTCAACCACCGTCTGCTTCTGCGCATGCTTGGCATCGCAAACTCGCGATTTGCTGAAATCGTCGGAGCACGTGGCCCCAACACCAAGATCAACAGCGCCTGCGCATCGACGACCACCGCCATCGGCATGGCTCAAGATTGGATCACGCTGGGACGCTGCAAACGCGTGGTGATTTTGGGCGCCGATAACGCCAGCGGAGCTTCTCTCTTCGAATGGATCGGTTCAGGCTTTCTGGCCACGGGCGCGGCGAGCACCGAAGCACGCGTCGAAGACGCCGCCCTGCCCTTCGACAAACGCCGTGATGGGATGGTCATCGGCATGGGCGCCGTCGCGCTTATCGTTGAAGCACCAGGCCTTGCCGAAGCGCGTGGAATCGAACCCATCGCGGAAGTCCTGGGAACACGATTTGTGAACAGTGCACTTCACCCGACCCGTCTGGACGTCGATCATATCGCATCCGAGGTCGACGCCCTTTTGAGCGACGTCGAATCGAAATTCGGCGTCAAACGGGCCGAAGCGGCCGCAAAGACCGTCTTTGTGTCACACGAAACCTACACACCGGCACGCGGCGGCAGCGCCGACGCTGAAATCGCGTCCCTGCGACGCGCCTTTGGCGAGAACGCCGATGATGTCGTTATCGCCAACACCAAGGGATTCACCGGCCACGCGATGGCTGCAGGAATCGAAGACGTGCTGGCCATCAAGGCACTTCAGCATCGCCGATTGCCGCCAATTGCGAACTTCAAAGAGCCCGACCCCAACCTGGGCAACTTGCGCCTCAGTCAGGGCGGAAAATACGAACTCGACTACGCGCTGCGCCTCGCTGCGGGATTTGGAAGCCAACTTGCGATTGCGTTCCTGCGTTTCCGAGCAAGGACCGAAAACCGAGTCGTGGATCCTGAGCGCTACGCCACCTGGATCGAAGAGATCAGCGGTTTTGAACACCCAGAGACCTTCATCGAACACCGCATGTTGAAGTTGCGGGACAATCAACCCAAGGATCGCGCACCCAAAACGGTCGAGAAAAAGGAAGTGGTTGAAACAAGCCTCCCAAAAACCCAAGGCGCTACCTTGATCCGACCGCAATCGGTGGTAGCGCAGGCCAAGACAGCAGCCCGAGTCGATAATGACCGATTGCGCGAAGAATTAGACGGAAAGCGCGTTGTCGTGCTCGCCGGGCCTATGCTCATCAACGATCTCGTGGTGCGTTCACTTGAAGGTTTCGGCGCTCAAGTCGAGGTCTTCAATAACGGCCGTACCCCGCTCGGTGACGGTGTTGCCGTTGATTTTGGCGACGAAACGCACTTGCAGGCCTCAATGAAAGGAATCGGCCGAATCGACGGCATCGTGAACCTGACAGGTTTCGGCGCGGATTCGTTCAGTGGAGCCGACGTGGAACGAGCCACGCTCCACACCTTCAACGCCGCTCGGGCTTGGTACGCCACGCAGGGCGAGCCCAGTGCCGACATGTTTTTCTTGAGCGTGACGGGCATGGGCGGACGACTTGGCTTCGACCGTGCTACGGGCCCCCTGCCCTTGTCGGGAGCCGTCGCAGGCATCACAAAATCTCTGGCGCGAGAATGGACGCACGCCCGAATCAAGGTCGTCGACGTGGCACGCGAGGGATTTTATCCCGAGCTGGGTCGCCAGGTGCTTGACGCACTTTTTGACGACACCAACGGCGTGGAAGTCGGCGTCATAGGCGGCGTTCAATGGGGTCCAACCTACATCGACCCCTCCGAAATCTTCGCGCATGGACTCAGCCTTTTGCCCATACCCGGCGAGGTCGTGCTCGTGACCGGAGGAGCCCGCGGAATCACTTCCGCGATCCTTCAGAACCTGGCTCGACGGGCTCCAGCGACCTATATCCTGATCGGACGAACGGCCTTTAACGGTCCAGCGGTCTTGGATTTGGACCTCGATGCCGAAAAAAGCCGTATCCGTGATGAGCTCAAGGCTTCCGGCGAGCGCGTCACCCCCGTTGCGATTCAAAAACGGCTCAACCGAATCCTTGCACAACAAGAGATTGCCCAAACCCTTGCCAACCTCGGCCAGACGGGCTCGAAGGTCGAATACGTGTCATGCGACCTCGCGGATGCCGTGTCGGTGCGACAAATGGTAACGCGCGTCGTTGCCGCGCACGGACCAATCGCTGGCTTCATTCACGGCGCGGGCGTAGAAGAGTCAAAACTGATCCACGAAAAAGACCGAGCTGGTTTTGACCGTGTGTTCGCAGGAAAAGCTCTTGGAGCTCTCGCACTGTGGGAGTCAGCCCGATCGGAATCGCTCAAATTTGCGGTTTTGTTTTCGAGCGTGGCAGGAAGATTCGGAAATATCGGACAAGCGGACTACTCAGCTGCCAATGAGTGCTTAAATAAGCTCGCTCAGTTGATAAACGCTTCATCACGCACCCGCGCCTTGTCGATTGACTGGACCGCGTGGGACGACGTGGGTATGGCTACTGAGGGGTCAATGAAACAGATTCTCGAATCTCGTGGAATCGATCTTTTGCCCGCATCGCAAGGCGCACCCATGGTTGCAGACCTTTTGGATGCGGGAATTTACGGAGAAGTGCTGGTTGCCGGTCGACTTGGTGATATGTTCGACGGCCCAGTACCACATAAAGCGGAGTTGTCGGCAGTGAGCCAGACCACCGAAAAAGCAACATTCGAACGAACACTTTCGCTCGATGATCCATTCATGCGAGACCACGTCTACGAGGGGCACGCGCTGCTTCCCGGCGTCATGGGCCTCGAATTCATGCACGAAGCCGCGCGAGTGTTAGGACACGACTCCTGGGTCGCCAGCGATGTGCGCTTCGACAAAGCCGTCAAATTGCTTCGAGACGAACCGATCACGATCAAGGTGACCGCTGAACGTCGAGAAAACGGCATTCGCGCTTGGGTCGAAACGAACCGGAAGTCCGTAACGGGCCGACAACTCGATGACATCCATTTCGAAGCCACATTCTCGCGAACGCCTGATCGCGTACCTCCACACTGGGTGCTCGACGTCAGCCAGGCTGTGGTCGGACCCGATCACGACGAAATCTACACGCGGTTTTTCCATACCGGCGCCTTCCGCGTGCTCGACAAAGTTGCGTTGCTCACCAAAGACTATGTGGTCGCACACGGGCATGTTCCAGCAACACCATTGATGGACGGAAAGGACGCCGGGCAAGTTTCCACGCAGCCATTGCTGACCGAGATGATGTTCCAAGCGATCGGAATCTGGGGAATGGTTCACAAAAATGTGACCTCGCTACCCAACCGAATTTCTTCTTGGGAGCTCTTTCGCACGATCCAAGCTGGATCGCCGGTCTGTATTCGGGCCCTCAAGATCGACGTGACCGACACCCATTTGGTCTTCGACGCCGAAGTCCGAGACGAGTTCGGCCACCTTGTTGCCTTCGCCCAAGGCATCGAGCTCATCATTCACCAAACGCTGCCCACGGAGTTGGCCTTTGGAGAGTTTGAGCTGTCACGCGGTGATACGATCCAGATGAACGACCCCGAAGCTCGCGCTTGGGTGGCCGATCACGGGTTGAAGGTCGAAGAAATGCTCGGAAGCCAGGAACTGGAGTCGTGGACACGCTTTTTGAGCGAACGACGAAAATCCGAGTGGTTCGCAGCACGTATCGCAGCCAAACGCGGCATTGCGGCATGGATTCGCGACGTACGAGGACTTGCCGCTCATCCGCGCGACATCCTCATCGACAAAGATGAAAGCAAAGCCCCCTACCCGACGCTCAGGGGCGCTCTTGCGCACTACAAAGGTCCGCTTCCACATCTGTCGATCACCCACTCAGGTGGCGTGGCCGTGGTGCATGTGGGCACACGAACGGACATGCGGATCGGCGTCGATCTCGAGGCCGTCGAAGCGCGGGACTCGTCATTTGCCAACGAATACTTCACCGAAGCCGAACTCAAGCTTGGCGCGTCTTTGGGGCGTGACCAGCAGCTCACGGTGCTCTGGACGATCAAAGAGTCTGTCTCTAAGGCTTTAGGCCTCGGGCTCCATGTTCGTCTGGCCGAAATCGTGATCGAGACCTTGGATCTTTCACAAGAGCCATGGGTCGCTGGCGTTCGACTCGATAACGAGGCGAGCGAGGCTCTGACCGGATTACATGGGAACTCAATGGACGTTCGGCTCTTCAACCTCGATACCTTCATCCTCGCCGAAGCCACGTTTGTGGCGTCTGCAGAAGTCGTGATGCAGGAAGACACAGTTCTACCCGCGCCCGAAGGCGCACACATGTTCGCAGCGGTCGCAGCGTTACTGCACCATAAAGGCCTACTCAAGACTACGCCTCGTGGCGAAGCGCTCGGAGCCAATCATGTACCTCGTTGAACTCGACGGCAAAGAGCAGGCGGTCACTCTCCAAGAGACCAAACGTGGCATCTGGACCGCCAAGGTGGGCGGAGAATCCTGGGAGATGCGCCTGCTAGGCAGAAATCCCGATGGCAGCGTTATCGTTGTCGTCGATGGCGTTGAGCGCGTTTTCGGAATCCACCGAAACGGCTGCGTTGTGCTCTCGCAAGGTGAATTGAGCGCGACCGTCAATGTGATTCCATCGGCGGATATCGTGCTCGAAGAACTCGGTGCGCGCGTCCCTGAGACCACCACTCAACGAGCGCTACAGAGCCCTATCACTGGTATTATTCTCGACGTACTCGTCAAACCGGGACAGCCGGTTGTCGCTGGACAACCGCTGGTTGTCGTCGAAGCGATGAAAATGGAAAACACCCTGTCCGCCCCACGCGACGCGACGATCGGCGCGGTTTCGACCACGCCAGGCTCGACGGTTTTCGCTGGCGATGACTTGATTCTATTTGATTGAAGGATCCCCAATGACGACTGATCTCAGCAAATTGCCCCCGGGTGAATCATCCCTCGTTGAAATCTCGGACGCTCGCGAAGAAGTGCGAGAGCGAGCCAAGGGAATCTCCGTAGCGCGGCGACGCCTCGAACTGCTTTTCGACGAAGGCTCGATGGAAGAAATCGGATCCGAAGTCCTGCACCGGTCCTATGATTTCGGCCTCGACAAGAAGCGCATCCCCGGCGACGGCGTCATCACCGCGTGTGGCCTCGTGGACGGGCGTCCTGTCTACGCCTCGTCACAAGACAAGACCGTCCTCGGTGGCAGCTTGGGCGAGGCTCATGCGATGAAAATTGCGCGCCTTCAAGACCTGGCGATCAAATCCGGTGCGCCCTTCATTGCCATCAACGATTCGGGCGGCGCCCGAATTCAAGAAGGCGTCGATTCACTCGCGGGATACGGCGAAATTTTCCGACGAAACGTCAAAGCCAGCGGCGTGATTCCGCAAATCTCGTTGATCATGGGACCATGCGCCGGCGGCGCAGTGTACTCCCCTGCCCTCACCGATTTTGTGGGCATGGTCGACGGCTCCAGCTACATGTTCCTGACGGGCCCCAAAGTGGTCAAAACGGTCACGTTCGAAGACGTCACCGTCGAGGAGCTCGGCGGCGGTCGCACGCACACCAAAGGCACCGGCGTTTCCCATTTCCTTTGGAATGACGATCGTGAGGCGATCCTTGAGCTGCGCAAACTGCTCAGCTATTTGCCGTCAAATAACAAAGAAAAACCGCCACGCATCGAGAGCCGTGACAACGTCGACCGCATGGACACTGAGTTTCATAAGGTCGTCCCTGCTGACCCAAGAAAACCCTACGACGTTCGCAAGCTCATCGATCTGGTCGTGGATCAGGAATCGTTTTTTGAAGTGCAGGACCAGTGGGCACAAAACATCGTGATCGGCTTTGCCCGACTCGATGGCAACGTGGTCGGCATCGTCGCCAACCAGCCCTTCTTTTTGGCCGGTGTTCTGGATATCGATTCAAGCCGTAAGGCTGCGCGATTCATCCGCACATGCAATGCATTCAACATCCCGCTCGTGACCCTCGTCGATGTGCCAGGATTCCTGCCAGGCCTGCATCAGGAGCGCGGAGCCGTCATCGACCACGGAGCTAAACTCCTTTACGCGTACTGCGAAGCCACGGTTCCAAAACTCTCTGTGATTGTGCGCAAGGCCTACGGCGGCGCGTATATCGTGATGAGCTCAAAACATGTTGGCGGTGACATCAATCTGGCTTGGCCATCAGCCGAAATCGCAGTCATGGGAGCCGCCGGTGCGGTCGAAGTCCTCAACCACCGAGAAATCAAGGCGGCGGATGACCCAGCGGCAAAGACCGAGGAACTCAAGCAAGTCTACGAAGACAAGTTCCTTAACCCCAATGTGGCCGCCTCACGCGGCTACCTGGATGCCGTCATCGAACCCCACGAAACCCGTCATAAACTGATTCGCTTCCTGAAAGTGCTTCAAAACAAGGACGAGGAAATGCCGTGGAAACGAAACGGCAACATGCCGACCTGATGCACTTCGGTACCGATCCAAAACGCGCCCTCTCAGGCGCGTTTTTTGTTTCTTGAGTTAGCCAGACACGAAGGTGGGATCGATGTCCACGGGCAAAAAAAATGCGCCATCTGAAACCAGATGGCGCATTCGAACATTCAAGGCCGCGGCCTAGTTACACGTTTCTGTAGGAGCGACGCCAAATCCACTCGTGTCTCCGTTGGCCAACGCAGTGAAATAGTCGGTCACAAGGAATGCCCCTATGCCGTCATAGGGCGTGAAGTTGCATCGTGACAGGGTCTGGTCCTTCCAGATTTCGGTCGCTGGCTGAGTATTGGTCTGCCCAAACGCGTCCACCACCGCATCCGTGGCGCTTTCAAACGTGCCATTGGTGTTGATATCCCGGAAGAGCACCAAACGGTCATTACCGTTGAAATTGGCGACGGTCGGCATGGCCACATCACAGTTGCTGACGATTCCAGGCAGGGGGTCGGTAGTGCTGACGGCTTTTGACTGACAGAAGGTCGCCACGTCTCCAGCAGGCAACACGGTCGTCAGACCAGCAGAGGCCGAACACGTCGTTGCGGTGTTACTCACCAAACAAATGCCATAGTCGGTCAAATCGATCGGCGAGCCGGAGCAGTTGAAGATCTCAAACGCCTTGTTGTGCGAACCGCTGCCCTCGATGACTTCGCTGATGATCAGGCAATTTGCCGATGGCTCAATGATGTTGATCGAGGCCATGACCGTCGAGGTCAACGTCGCAGAAATCGAGGCCGTCCCGCCGGTTGCTGGCGCTGTGACCATGAAGTCCGCCGAAATGGCGCCTTCTGGGACCGTCACGGTCGCAGGAGCGATAAGCCCACCGGTTGCCGCCAGAGTCACGACGACACCACCCGTACCTGCTGGCACAGTCAACGAGACACGAACGACGCCGCTTTGATTGATGATGATATCCGATGATACCGGCACCACCGAAGCCACATCTCGTACGGTCATGTTGTCGTAGATGGTCACATTGGCGGTGAACGTGTCTGTGTCGAGGGTCGCCGTAACGGTGCCTGCTCCAACCAAAAGCCCCGTCAATTCTACGATCGCGCTAGACTGGCCGTTCGGAATCGTCACTGAGGCCGGCCCATTTACTTCACCGGTATAGGTCAAAGCGATGGAGGTAGGAGTCAGCGCACCGCCCGAGAGCTTGACCGTAAGCGCTGGTGCACTAGGCCCCGTCACGCCTGCCTCAACAAATACCTGCGCCGGAGCGATCGATGTCAGACGAGGAGGTCCGCTAAGGATGTCGTTGGCATTACGTGGTTCAATCTTGGTGTTCGAAAACCCAAAGTGCAGAATTCCGGTAATGCTCGAGTACATCTCGCCGACGGCGGGACGTGCCGGAACAGCGTACAAAATATCGTCAACTCGCAAGCCATCGACCGAGAATTCTTGGAAGTCCGAGGGTGCATCCGGGTTGGCAGAGCTCACCGTGACGTCACGAACCCGAATCAAGATTCCCTGTAGGGTTGCGGCCTTGGCGCCGCCCGTATTGACTTCGGCAACGGTGACATCGATTGGATCAGGAATCGCCACGCCAGTCGCGGTTTCTTGCACGCTCGACAGAGTGTCCATCTGAACCGCGCCACCAAATTCGGACACGGTACCCACGATCGTGACCACAGTTCCAACTGCAGGCGCAGTCATCACGGCGCCGTTGCCTGCGTAGATTTGCAGACCGCTGTTATCAACACCTGTGAAAGGCGTCGAACCTGGGTTCACCTGCACAAAAAATGTTGTGCCAGTGGCGGCTGTGACCAGTGCATCGGTGATCTGCACCAACGCCCCGACAGCTTTTGCGCCGCTTCGGATCTGGTAAATCGTAGTTGGGCAGTAAAGTGCGGTGCTGTTGTCGAAGCCAAGGCAGGAGTCGCAAGCATCGCCGATATCGTCGTTGTCTTCATCGGCCTGGTCGGCATTTGGAGCGGTCGGGCAATTATCGAGCAAATTAGCCACGCCGTCGCTGTCGCGGTCGTCCGGATCGTACATAGCGCACGTTGCCCCTTCAGTCAGAGGGCACACATCACACTCGTCGCCGGTGGCATCGGCATCGAAATCAGCCTGCCCCGAAGTATCGAGCGGTCGGACAGGGTTGAACTGCGATGGACAGATATCATCGGTGTCGTTGATGCCGTCGCCGTCTCCGTCTGCAGGAGAGGTCAATCCGTCGAATTCGTTAGGACGCATTGGAACGCAGGTAGGCTCCGATGGCGGCGTTCCACAAAAGAACGGACCGTAAGCCGTCTGAGGAAGTGCGCCGCTGATCTCGCCGATCGTTTTTCCGGAGTCACGCTTGGCACAAACACGTCGGTCTTGCTGACAGATCGAGATTGTTTCACACCCGTCCAGCTCAGCGGCCGGCACGAGTGCCTCGATGATATTCGCGTCTCCAACAAGGGGGATGCCTCCACGCAACACCAACGCCGTCTGCGTCGTGTCGGCGTCGATCACTGCGCGGTATCCGGAGCGACCAACCCGCGCAAAAAGCGCCAAGTCGGCAACGCGACCGGGACGAATCGAACCAATCTGGTCGTCCGCACCCATCGCGATCGCGCCATTGATCGTCGCCATCTCAAAGAGTTCCCGGTCCGAAAGCAAACTGTCGTACTGGTCACGATTCAAACTGTCGGCACACTTAAGCTCCCGCAGCATGGTCGCTGAGCCGCTTGGTGACCAGTCGGTTCCCAACGCAATCGTCACACCAAATCGGTGGAAAAGCGGAATTCGAGCCGTCATGCCATAAAGGCTAATATTGGAGCGAGGTGACCAAATCAGCTTTGCCCCGTTCGCGGCGAAATCCGCGATGTCATCTGCATTCAGGCCCACACCGTGGACGATCGAGGTATTTGCTTCGACCAAATCTTTGCCACTTCCACCCGAAAGACACAGATACTCATTGCGAGACTCAGCATCGATGCCCTCGGAAACATGCGGCATATAAATACCTGAATTGAGCGAAGATACCGGAGCGATCGATGGATACGCGCAGCCAGTCGCAAGCTGAGTCCCATCGCTATCGCCCAATGGGAAGGTGTCGTACTCGACATCGACTCCGCTCAATCCTTCCAGGCTTGATGCCCGATCCAGATTTCGAACAAAACCACCGGTCGCGCCGCTGCCGGCCATGCTTGTGGTCCCTGTGAGCATGTTGCGAAGTTCAACAAAGAGAAGTGCTTCGGTGCTGTTATCTGACGGTGACGAGATTTTGGTATGGCCTCGAAGGCCTTTACGCCAATCATGACGTTGTTCATACCGCTCGTCGCTTGGGATTGGGGTCAACGTGGAGAACGTAATGTGCTCATGCGTATTGATGAGGCCAGGAGAGAGAACGGCGTCTGCACACGAGATCTTGCTGGCAGCAGCGGCCTCTGGTGAGGTGGCACAATCGCAACCAGCACAGGTGATCATGCCGGCATCATCCACCAAGACGTAGCCGTTTTCGTAGATTTTATCGTGCGCCAGCACTTCGCCAACGTGCAACAAAATACCCGACGCGCCGGGAGTGGCATCGCAAA
The DNA here is from genome assembly GCA_964394615.1 of uncultured Bradymonadales bacterium. GTDB lineage: Bacteria > Myxococcota_A > Bradymonadia > Bradymonadales > Bradymonadaceae > JBFFMO01. Next base: position 75,307 of record CAYMYJ010000019.1, read on the forward strand.
GACCCGAGGCTGCCGCAGGCACCGCGGTGGCACAAACCTCCCGAGGGTCTACAACAACATCCATGTCGGCTTCCGCATCCGCTCCCATGTCTGGTTGCCCGTCGTCAGTCCCGACATCGATTGTCGAGTCCGACTGCGCATCAGTGCCTGTATCTGTACCAGGATCGTTATTCGAAGGGTCGTCATCGGAACAAGCCGTGAACGCCAGAACCAGCAACGTAAAGATCCACAAAAATCGTTTGGACATTTTGTCTCCATCAAGTGTCGACGTCCTTGTACTCGAAAACTCAAAGGAGTTCAGCGACAAGTTCGTGACGAAACGTTGACAGAAACTGTGCATAATTACTAGGCAGTGCCGCGTCCTTTGGCCTGCTCTAGAACGACGCTGAGCGCCACAATGAGATTACCCGGCGCCATCGCGACCAGAATCCAGGGAAGCCACCCAAGGATCCCAAGCAGCATCGCGGCGAACACGATGAAGTCCTTTTTTGCGAAGTACTTCAGGTTTTTTAAAACCGCGTCCAACCACGTGGATTCTTCGTCCGCCGAATCGAAACTCCAGGTGAACGCCAACAAATCGCCGCGCTTATTCGCGATCAACCACCGGTAATAAACCACCATCGAAAGCAGCTTTCCAGCGACCGCTACCACACCCAACCAAAGCCAAATCTCGGGTGAAAGTCCGAACACGCCACCGAAGGTTTTCGAAGCGCCCCACCCCAGACCCGCCCAGAAAAACACGTCCGAAAAGTCGTCGCTCAACGTGTCGAGCCACTCTCCAAGGACCGAGAACTGATAGCGCACGCGCGCGAGTTCGCCGTCGCAACCATCAATGACGCTATTGAGTTGAAAGACCAAACCTGCGAGCAAGAAATTCTGAAAACCACCCAAACTGGCCAGTACGCCCGCCAGAATTCCCAACGAAAACGTGAAGACCGAAATATGGTTGGGTTTGATCGGCGTCCCGGCAAGCAGTCGAGAGATGAACAACGACATGTACCGGTTGATATGCCTCGAAACCATGCCGTCCAACGGCTTGCGGCAGTCGAGCCATAATGATCGTTCCGCTCGTTTCAGATCCGCGAGCTCGTGAATCGTCACCTGCCAACGGTCGTCATGGATTTCTCGGGCCCCAAGGCCTGCCGCGAATTCTTGAACCGACGAAAAATTTGTCAGGGCCCCACGCGGAATCACCGCCAAGGCGGCGAGCTCGTTCGTGGGCAGTCGAATGACCGCTGATTGCCCATCAAAACTTGAGGTGAGATCCTTGACCATGCCCCGATGGAACACAGTGGCCGCGTCGAGCACCAGGATGGTCTTTGACACACCCACAGCGGCCTTCACGGCGTTGAATTGGGTCACGACGATCGGCGAAAGGCTGACTTTTGCGGTGGCTACTTGAGCTTTCACATCCGCCAAATTAGCATCGCTGGCCCAGATCACGACGTCGTATGCGCCGTTTACCCAGACCATCCTAAGCGCACGCTCAATGAGCGTGAGTCCCGCTGCCTTGCGGCGCAGGCCCCACTCCCCACTAAGGTGACGAACGTCTAAGACGGCAGTGACCGTCATAATAATCCTGAGATCAGGCGCTTAGCGCTTGTCCGTACAACCACTGGAGCGCATTTCGCTCTTCCGTGTCTGCAGCGTGAAACTCGATGCCGTAGCATTTGCGCCCATCCTGTTCACCCGCACGACGAATCACGCCGGTGACCTCGGCCACTGACCGATTCTCTGGTCCAATGATCGTCACGCGCATTTCAACGGCCGAGCCTTCGCTAAGCGTCGACTCAGTCTTGAATGCGCATCCGCCAGGACCCACGTCCAGAACTTGACCCCAGATTTCACGGCCTTCGACCTTCATGCACGCAATTGCACGAACGGGAGCACGGTAGATCCGCGTATGTGCGCCGTTTGTCTCGAAAATCGGCGCGCCTGGGCCGCTCGAAAACGTTGACTTGGGCTGAGAATCGCGTGTTGAAGGCAGGATAACTGTTCGCATGATGACCTCGTGTCTTTGGTGGCCAATCCTTGGCCTGCGGTGGAGTTCGGTGCTTCTCCTACATCCACCTTACTCCGGGTTGAGCAGGCATCAAATTTTTTGATCCTTCTGTTGCCACCAGTGGCAACTAGACTTTCCACATAAAGACATCAGGGTCATGGTATCCGCGTTAAAAACGAGGCACTAAAGCCTCACACTCAAGCTAAAAACAAACAGAACACAAGCAAATTCAAACAGATACACGAACACGAGAAAAGCGAAGCATTCTTGGCACACATGTCGCATTAGTACCTCATATGAATGAAAGAACTCGGAGAACTCCTATGAAATACATCACACTGCTCACTGCCCTCTTTGTCACTTCGACCCTCTTGGCCTCAAATAATGCATACGCAGATTACCTTCCCTCTGAAGAATCAGCGGCTGCTCAGGTCGATTCCTACGAACTCGTCGTGGATTTCCTGAAAAGCGAACAGTTCACGCCAAGCCGACTCGATCTTCGACGCCTCAGTGGCGACCCGGTCGCTGACTTGGTCAAAGTCGCCAACGGTCGATTGAACACCGCCCTCCGCGGCCGCGCGGTCCAGTCGCTCGCCCTCTACAACAACGACTTGCGCGCTTTAGAGACCATCGACGGCCTCAAAGACAGTCTGCGCGACTCCGACAAATTGTTGCCATCGATCATCGTGGCATGGGCTCAAATTCACGGCGAAGATGTGGCCCAAGAGCTTGTGACCCTTGCGCAGCACCAACGAAGCGACATCCGAATCGCCGCCATCATCGGCCTGGGTCGATTCGGCGGTCAGCTCGGCTACGACTCGCTCACAAAGCTGGCATCCGTCGAAAAGAACGCTTCGATTCGCGCACGCATCGAAAGCTATATTCGCTAAAACCGCGGTTCGCCTCGCTCAACCCCGGCACCACCGGGGTTTTTGCATTTCTTGGACTTGGCATCGGTAGCCCACACAGATATAGCTTCCCTCATGGAGATGACCTCACTCGACGATTTTAAGACGCCCTGCGAAGTCTGTGACCGCAAACGATATGTGGTGACGGAAGCCAGCGATTACGCGCGGGCAAAACGTTGTGAGGTTTGCCTCGAAACGTGCCCAGCTTGCGAAGGATCGGGGTTCGAATATCTGATCGACGACAAAGGCTACTCCTACGTCCGTCGCTGCAGTATTTGCGGTCCGCTCGACAAGCGAATCCGAGCATTTAACTCAGCCACGATCCCCAGAAAATACGCCCATAATTCGACATTTGACCAATTCAAGTACCACGACGCTCGTGGCAAGAAGATCGGCAATCTGGATCGAATCCACCTGAAGCTCTACAGCTTTGCGACGGGCTTCAGCGCTGGGGACAAGGGCTTCCTGCTCTACGGCGATGTGGGAACCGGGAAAACCCATCTGCTTGCCACGGTGATGAGGTACCTGACGCTCGAGAAAGGAATCTCGTGCAAGTTCATCGAGTTTTCGCATCTGGTTTCGTCGTTGCGTGAAGGATTTGACCAGGGTCAGGGAGAAACCAAAGTGCTCGGGCCCCTCTTCGAAGTCCCGGTGCTGGCCATCGATGAACTCGGCAAAGGCCGAAAGACCGAATGGCAGGACTCCGTGATCGATGAGATCATTTCCAAACGTTACAACAGCGGCCTGACGACTCTGTTCACGACGAACTATCCGCTTGAAGCCCCCAAAATCACGCGCGACACGAGTGACATCAAACGCGGCGCGACGCTTGAGACATTGGGAGAGCGGGTCGGCGCCCGCATTCAAAGTCGAATCCATGAAATGGCCGATTTTGTTCAGCTCGACGCCCCCGATTTTAGAAAGGGTTAGGAACGGCGAGTGGTCCGTTAAAATCCCGCCTGGCTCTCGCTTGGCCGATTACTCCAACAACGAACTAAATCTTCAGCGCTCGCGCCACTGACGGCCATTCATATACCACCGCCTCAACCGGAATCCCGGCAACCCTGCGCAGGCGACGTCCCCGTACCTGTCCGTGAAGCGCTTCATAGAACCCACATGCGCGGTTCGCGGCGAGTACTTCGACGACTAAGCCGGACGCCCCCTGCTCCGCCAAGGCCTGAATGGCGTTTCTCCAGAGCGCGTAGCCGATTCCCTGCCCCTGCGCGTGATTAAGGACATAGATGGCGTAGACTTCAGCTTCGTCGAGTTCAGCCCCAGTGTGTCGTGATTTGCCGAACGAACAAAACCCGACAAGCTCATCGTGATGGGTGGCAACCAAAATTCCGGAAAACGACTCGTTGGTATTCAACCATGCGGTCCACTCCTGTCTGCGGGCGTGCACGGTAATGCTCTCAAGCACCGGCGCAGCGAGGATATCGAGGTAGGTCTCTCGCCAGGACTGGACATGGACCTGCGCTATGGCATCAACATCGTCGACTGTCGCCGAACGAACTTTCATTCCCGCCTCCAAATCATTCGAACTGGAATCCAGATCTGTGGTGGGTCCCACGGGCAGCTCAGCCGACGCGCGAACACAATAAATCAAACCCTGCGAGAGAATCGCGGCCAGGCCAGAGCCTCACGCACCAGTCACAATCGGATCGGACCAAGTACAGCGAGGCTTCAGCCTGGTGGATAACTCTCGCTCAGACGCGTAGATGCACCAGGAGTGACGAGATCGCCGCCGGTGTCATGCCCATAATACGCGACGCCTGCCCAAGAGTCCGAGGCCGAACCTTGCCAAGACGGTCCCGAACTTCTCGTGTCAGCCCATGAATGGCTTCGTAGTCGATCTCTTCGGGAATCAAATGGGATTCCATCTCCCGATGGCGTTCGATTTGTTTGGTTTGGCGGTCGATATAGCCATCGTACTGAACCTGAATCTCGACGACCTCACCGATTTCCGGCGAGACGCTCGCCAAATCGAAACCAGGAGCGAAACGAGCGAACATGGGACGTAATTGTTCAAAGTCGACCTCTGGACGGCGCAGTATCTGTTCGAGAGAGCTGCCGTTCCCAACGTTCGCAATTCCCTGTTCGGCACAGAAGTCTTGATTCTCACGGCTTCCGCCGACAAAAACCTCACCCAACATATCCCTCGTCGATTTGACGATTTCTCGTTTAGCCTGATGTTTCGCCCACGCCGCATCATCGAGCAGTCCAAAACGTCGACCGTGCCCGGCAAGCCTGAAGTCAGCGTTGTCTTCACGAAGCAAAAGTCGATACTCGGCTCGGCTTGTGAACATGCGATAAGGCTGATCGACGCCCTTGGTGACCAAGTCATCAAGCATCACGCCGATATAACCTTCGTCGCGCCCCATGATGAACGGGTCTTCCCCACGCAAGGCCAGCGCAGCGTTGATTCCCGCCATAATGCCCTGCCCTGCCGCTTCTTCGTAACCCGAAGTTCCGTTGATCTGGCCGGCCAGATACAGGCCTTTCACGCCACGAAGCTCGAGGGTGTGGTTGAGCTGAATCGGGTTCACGAAATCGTACTCAACCGCGTACCCAGGACGCATGATTTCAGCGTTTTCGAGGCCTGGAATCGTACGCAACATCGCCATTTGCGCGTCCAGCGGAAGGCTTGTCGAGATGCCACTTGGATAAACTTCGTTCGTCGTAAGGCCCTGTGGCTCCAAGAAAATCTGATGACGGTCCTTGTCCGCGAAACGCACAACTTTGTCTTCAATACTTGGGCAATAGCGGGCGCCGATGCCTTCGATCTTTCCGGTGAACATCGGAGATCTGCCGGTATTGCTGCGGATCACGTCATGAGTCGCCTCATTGGTGTACGTGATATAACACGACACCTGCTCCAACATCGGTGGCTCATGAAAGAACGAAAACCGACGAGGCGGCGTGTCACCAGGCTGTTCCTCAAGTCCTGACCAGTCGATGGTCCGCGCATCAAGCCGTGGAGTCGTCCCCGTCTTGAGTCGACCCATCTCCAAATTCAAACCTTTAAGGGTCGCCGAAAGGCCTACAGCGGCTTCACCGCCGGCCCGCCCACCCGAGAAGTTGTCCATACCGACATGGCATAAACCACGCAGGAACGTCCCCGTCGTGATGACCACGGCGCGCGCTTCGTAGATGACATTAAGTTTGTCGACGACGCCTGTGACATGAGGAACACCGTTGATTTCCTCAACCCGGATATCCTCGACGCTGCCCTGTTTGATGGTCAAATTGGGCACGTTCATCATGATTCGCTGCATCTCAATTCGATACATCGACATGTCGCACTGCGCCCGACTCGACCGCACTGCTGGCCCACGGCGAGTGTTCAGACGCCGGTACTGAATCGCTGAAGCATCGCAGACTCGCCCCATCACCCCGCCAAGTGCGTCGACCTCTTTGGCCAAATGACCTTTCGCCACGCCGCCGATGGCTGGATTGCAGCTCATATGCCCGATCGTGTCGATATTCTGGGTCAAGAGCAGCGTTTGCATGCCCATGCCGGCAAGCGCATTGGCTGCTTCACAGCCGGCATGCCCACCACCGATAACTACGGCGTCAAACTTCTTTGGATGCGTGATCATGGACTGACCTTAAGGGCAAGGGATATTTGCGGAACCAGGCGTTCCGAAGTCGCCAAGGCCATACGTAGCGGTCGCCAGACACCATGCGGCGCCTGCGTCGTTTCCGATCGCCGAAAACAAGTTGGAATCAAGCTGAGCGGCTTTACCGCGCGCTGATGGTCCAAAATAGGTCGAGTCGATCACGGTCCCGTCAGCAAGCGCCAGGGACAGCCCGTAAACAAGAGGATCCGAGGTGTTTTTCAGATGCCTACCTGCGAACAAGTACGCACCGGTGACGCCGCCATTGCTGGCTGGATCGACCACTTTCGCAAATACCGCGTACCCATTTGCGGGGATCGTCGCGTTAATATCCATGATTGGATAGACGTCCGCAGCAGAGCCGGTTTCGTTGTCCTTAAACTCAACCGAGAACAACGAAAGAGGAGCGGAGGTCGTATTATAAAGCTCAAACCACTCTCCGCTCGTGTCGCCCACCTTGGATGGGTCGGCCATAATTTCGCTGAAGATCACATCGCCTGGACCTGGCAAATTCGAAGGAACCGTCTCGCAGACTCCCACTGCACAGAGCTCAGCGAGCTCGCAGGTCACGTTCGTTGCCTGGTAGTTGCAATACGGATTGTTGAAGCGCGAAACCTCACAGGTCGCCGTGTCCGCCTGAAATTGCACAGCCGTTGAACGGTCGGTGCAAAAGTCCTCAGGTTTCACGCACGTAAACTCGGCACAGGCATCCACTGCGCATGCGGTATTCGCCGCGCCTGGCGTTCCGAAATTATCGGGTCCATTTGTGTACGGATCGGCCAGACTTGGACACCAATTGGCGAAATCATCATTGGCTGTGGCGCTGGGAGCGATGGCTGGATTGAATTTCCGCGAACGCCCGTCCACGACTGCGCCGGTCTCGTAAAACACGTAATCGACGTACTCACCGTTGGGGTTCATCAACGCCAACCAGTCCGTAGAATTCGTCAGCGTGACTCCCGAATAAACGTAATCAGGCTGAGCAACCCCGGCAGCGCCCGCCGTTGCCGCAAAAAGCAACGTGGAACCGGCGGTAAACGCTGGCACCGACGTCAACATATTGGCCGCAATCACGTGTTCCTGATTCGCGCTCGTGCCCTTGGATACAATCTTCCAACCGGTCAAATCGATGTCTGCACCACTTGTATTTGTGATTTCGAACCACTCGTCGGCTTCATGTGCGCCTCCAGCCGGATTGGGCATAATTTCGACAATCGTAACGCCACCCACTTGCGTGATTCCACCGACGCACACCGCGTTTTCACACGTGCCGTTTACATAGCCGCAATGTTGGAAGGTCAAAGGATAGTCGCATACGGGCGAGCCGTCCGCGTCGTTGCAGGTCCCGATAGCCGCGTAGGACATGGCCACATTACCATCACATTTCGAAGGTTTTGGCGTGTTGCACATGATGGTCTCGCACGCCCCTTGAAGGCACTGACCATTCACGCAGCCCAACGCGCAGGAGTCAGCAACTTTTGGGTAAACGCATTGGCCTTCGCCTTCACAGGCTCCGTTGGAATCATAGGTAAATCGAGTCGTGCCATCAGCCCCACACGTTGGCGCTGGAGCGATGTCACAGACCTTGCTTTCGCACGCATCGGCGGCACAGCCCGTTGCGGTGCAACCCAGCTCGCACGGGGTGCGAATCTCCGAATACGTGCAGGCGGCGTTCGCACCACTGAGGTCACAAACCCCAATCGTTGCATAACCCACCAAAACATCACCATCACAAGACAACGTGACCGGCGGTTCGTCGCAGTCGTCATTGACCTCACAAACACTGCCGTCTGCGCTGCAACGGCCGTTCACCGTGCACGAAGAACCAATGCTACAAGGGGTATTGATGTCACAATCGCTGACGCAAGCGTTGGCCTCACCGCAATAGGTTCCCAACGTGCAATCCGAATCGGCCGTGCAGGCCTTCGTCGCCTTTTCATTGGGCGCGTCTGTCCCGCAAGCGCAAACGAGTAGTACCAAAGCCATCCACCAACATTTCGACATTATTTTCCTCGTGTATCGCATGCAGTCATCTCAACGGCGTATCTTTAGTGAAATCCGCGCTCGATCTCAAGTCCGCCGCGCCCAAGCGCATTGCAGTTGGAGCCGTCATGACGCATCCTTTGGCCGTCCTTGCCCATGGCTCAATCCGTGAAACTTCCGCTCGACACCCTAAATCCCCAGCAGCGAGAAGCCGTCGAAACACTCGAAGGCCCAGTACTGCTGCTCGCTGGTGCAGGGAGCGGCAAAACGCGAGTCATCACGTTTCGAGTCGGCCACCTCATCGAGAAAGGCATCGAGCCTCAGAATATTTTGGCGGTGAGCTTCACAAATAAAGCCGCGACAGAAATGCGCGAACGAGTCGCACACCTCATGGGACGCCAAATCGCCGATCGCGTCCACCTCTCGACGTTCCATAGTTTGGGCGCCGATATTCTGAAAAAACACATCGAAAAGATCGGCTACAAAAAGAAGTTCACCATTCTTGACCAAGGCGACCAGCTGTCGTTGGTCAAAGAAGTCATGAAGGAACTCAACCTTGACCCCAAAGTGGTCGATCCCGCGGCCCTGCTCTTTTTGATCAGCCGTGCAAAAATGGCGCTCTCGGATCCGCGAAGCCTGCCCGAATTCAAATACCATCCCATGATGCCGTTCGCGCAAAAGGCCCATCGCAACTACCAAGCCGCGCTGCGAGGCTTAAATGCCGTCGATTTTGATGACCTTATTTGTCTGCCGGTCCAGCTTTTCCGCGAACGCGAAGATGTGCGCAAGAAGTACTCTGAGCTCTACAAGTACGTCATGGTCGACGAGTATCAGGACACCAACGCCACACAATTATTGTTCCTGGAAGCCATCGTTAGGGACCACCACAACATCTGCGTAGTCGGCGACGACGACCAGAGCATCTACGCATTCCGCGGCGCTGTGAGCGGGAATATCCTGCTGATCGAAAAGGAATTCCCAGGGACCCGAGTCATCAAACTCGAACAAAATTACCGGTCCACAAACACGATTCTGGGTGCCGCGAATTCACTGATCTCTCATAACCGGATGCGCAAAGAAAAAACGCTCTGGAGCGCCAACGGCGCGGGCGATCCGATCACGGTGATTCATGCGGGCGACGAACGAGAAGAAGCCGAGTACGTGGCCGCCGAAATCGACGCACTCAAATTCCAGCACGACCTGAATTACAGCGATTTTGCGATCCTGTTCCGGGTAAATCCTCAAGCCCGGCTCTTCGAAGAAGCATTCCGCATGTACCGAGTCCCCTACAAGCTGCTCGGCGGTCAGGAGTTCTTCGACCGAAAAGAAGTCAAAGACTTCATCGCCTACCTCAAGTCGTGTCTAAATCCCGATGATGAAGTGAATCTGCGCCGTATCGTCAACGTACCGCCCCGTGGACTGGGACCGGTGACCGTCGACCGCATCTCGCAGTACGCGCATGAGCAGAAAATCACATTCTTCCGCGCACTCGAAGCCGTAGCTGCGGGCGAAGTTGAAATCGAAAATGTCAGCCATGGCCCCCGGGAAAACCTGACCGGACTTGTCGACTTATTGAAACGCTTCCACGGCCGCTTCGATACCAATATGCAATTGAAAGAGACCGCCCGGGAACTGCTCCACGACCTGCACTTCATCGACTATATTCGAAGCACCGAAAACAGCCCCAAGATCGCGTCAAAACGCATCGAAAACGTCGAAGAAGTCCTGTCCAGCATCGCCGCCTTCGAAACAAGATCGGGCGGCACACTCGATGGGTTCTTGACCCGAATCACGCTCGATCAATCCAATACCGGCTCACAAAAAGAAGAACCCGACGCCGTGCAATGCATGACGATTCACGCCTCCAAGGGCCTCGAGTTTCCGGTCGTATTTTTAGTGGGGATGGAAGAAGGCTACCTTCCCCACGACCGCAGCATCAGCGAACGCGGAGGCATCGACGAAGAAAGGCGACTGGCCTACGTCGGTATCACGCGGGCCAAACGGCATTTGTACATGACGCTTGCCACAACGCGCACACGCTTTGGGCGCAAAGACGACCGGGAGCCCAGCCGATACCTCAAGGAAGTCCCAACCGAGATGCTCACGTCCAATACTGCCGATGCCAGCTCCCCGCTCGCCGACAAGAGAGAAGAGCAAAACAAGAAATACCTCGACGCCCTACGCGCCACGATTTTCAAGGACCCGGAATGACTTCTGACCCGAGTGCTGTTAATCCGGCCAACGAGGTTGAGTGATGCATCGAAGAAATTTTCTAAAAGCCATGGGAGCAACCCTTCTCGCCGCGCCCTCCGCTCAAGCGATGGGTGAGGAAGACCGTTATTCGGTGGGACTGCTTGAATACTCTGGAAACTTCAACCCACGGCCGACTGCACTCCGACGTGTGCTGCTCGAGACCGAAAAAGTGACCAATATTCGGGTAAATACCAACGAGCTGATTCTTAAGACCAGTGATCAAAACCTTTGGAATACCCCCATCCTTTTTTGGGCAGGCGACCGAAAATTCGCTCCGTTTTCCGAAGACCAAATCTCGATCCTCCGACGCTACCTTCAGGCCGGAGGAATGCTGGTGATCGACTCCTCCGATGGTCTCGAGGACGGCCCGTTTACTCAGTCCGTCAAAAGGGAATTGCTGCGGATCTTCCCCGATCGAAATATCGCGCGAATTCCCAAAGACCACGTCGTCTACAAATCATTCTACCTTATCGAAGCTCCGCTGGGACGACTGACCGTTTCCCCCCATATGCTGGGCGTTTGGGACGACGAGCGTGTTTCGGTCGTGCTGAGCTCAAACGACATGCTCGGCGCCTGGGCACGCGACAGCTTTGGCAACTGGCTCTACGAATGTTCGGGCGGTGAACGCCAACGCGACCTCTCGTTTCGAATGGGCGTCAACCTGCTGATGTACTCGCTGTGCATCAATTACAAGGCGGATCAGGTGCATATTCCGTTCATCCTTGGACGCCGTAAGTGGAAGGTGGACTGAGTGCTACCGAGCTTTGAATACAACTCAGGCGACGTCCTGTGGCTGGGGAATTGGGGTCCGATATGGATCGCTGGGATCACGATCTTGGGGCTCGCGATTCTGGCGTTGAGCGCTTACGACCTCAGCCCGCTGCCTCGTTATCGTCGGTTCACCCTACTTGGCCTCAGAGCCAGTGTTTTCGGGCTCGCAGTGATGATGCTGCTCGAGCCGGCGGTGGACCTGAAAAACGTGACCAAGGTCAAGAATCACGTCCCCGTGCTGATCGACACCTCTTTGTCGATGAGCCTCACCGCCACTGGAAATGCCGACTCTCGAGCGGTGCTCGCCAAGGCGGCCATCGAGTCCCTTGGGCTGCCCGAATCGTTGACCGACGACAACCATATTTACCATTTACTGACTTTCGGCTCGGCTCTCGAAGAAATCCCTTTGGGAGCGCTCAAGGACACGACCTTCGACGCACCATCTTCAGATATCGGTGCGACCTTGGTCGAGGTCAAACGACGCTACCAGGACGTCGAACTTGGCGGCGTCGTTCTGGTTTCTGACGGCACTGACACCGGTGGGATGGGCTCGCGCATTCGAAAGGATGAAGCGCTCGACGAGACGAGCCAAAACCTTGTGGCAAGCTTGGGCATCCCCATCAACACCGTCGCCATTGGTGACCCAACCTCACTTCGAGACCTCGCCATAAAGCGGGTCAAACACGACGACTTCGCCTTCGTACGCAACAAAGTCTCTGTCGATGTCGAAGTGCAAGCCATTGGTTTCGACGGAGAAGTCGTTCAGGCAAGGCTAGAGCGCGCGGGAGTTCTGCTGCAAACCCGTGATTTCACGATCGAACCCGGAAAAACTCGGTACGACATCTCCTTTGAATTTGTCCCACAACAACTGGGGCGCGAGGTCTACGCCGTCAAGGTGCCCGTCTTTGAAAACGAAGTCCTAGAGTCCAATAACGTGTTTCATTTTGTTCAGCGGGTGATTCGCGACAAAATCCGCGTGCTTCAAGTGGTTGGCCGCCCAAGCTGGGATGAGCGTTTCTTGCGCCAACTCCTAAAACGCAATCCAAACATCGATCTGATCTCGTTTTTCATTCTTCGAACCAACGAAAACCTGATCAGCGCCCCCAACTCAGAACTGAGCCTGATTCCATTTCCCACCGAAGAGTTATTCTCGACGGAACTTGGAAGCTTTGACCTTATCGTCTTCCAGAATTTCAATTTCGGCCCCTACGCGATGCGCCAGTATTTGCCAGACATCGCACAATTTGTCCGAAAAGGCGGCGGCTTCGTGATGATCGGCGGAGAACTTTCCTTCGCGGACGGTGGCTACGCGGGAACGCCTGTCGAAGACATCCTCCCTATCCAGTTGCCATCGACGGCCACAAAGACTGTCGATCTTGCTCATTTCCGACCCATGCTCACCGAAGCCGGAACCCGGCATCCGATTACCCAGTTGGCCTTCGATCCAACATCGAATCAGCAGCTTTGGGAAACGCTGCCCGCCCAGCACGGCACCAATATCGTCAAAGAAGCCCGCCCGTGGGCCACCGTATTGGCCACCCATCCTCGATTGAAGGCAGGCGGAAAGCCCATGCCAGTCATCACGGTCGGCGAGATCGACGAGGGCCGAGTGATGACCATCACCACCGATGGGTCTTGGCGGTGGTCGTTTGAGCGCGCAGGCGACGGAGCCACCGCACGCGAGTATCAGATGTTTTGGAACAACACGATGCGATGGCTGATCAAAGACCCCGAATTGAAGTTGCTTCGAGTGGAAATCGAACAAGATTCGGTCGCCCCTGGTCAGACGGCACAGGTCACCGTGCGCCTTCAAAACCCCGACTACACGCCCGCACCGGACACGAAAGGAATCCTGATCGTCTCGCATCGGCCCTTGGAACATCTCGAATCGCCCCCCCTGGAGCCCACGAAATTCGAGTTCCAAACGGACGCACGCGGTGTCGCTGTGATCGAGGTCCCGGCGCCAAGCTCGGGCGTGTACGAGGTTGTCGCGGAGGTTCAACGGCCTCACGGAGCACTCTCCGATCGAGAGCTCTTTCTGAGCACGCTGACCACTCCTGAATTCAGCGATATCCTGCCGCGCCCCGATCTGCTCGAAAAAATTTCTACTCACACTCAGGGCGCCTTTGTTTCAGCGCCAAAAACGCCGACCTTGGTGCTCAAAGAGCCTCAAGCAGTTCAGGTGAATAAACGCGTTGTTATCCAATTATGGGACAGCTTTTTTGTCTTCGCTATAACCCTCGGACTCTTGCTCACGGAGTGGGCGTTGAGACGACGCTGGGGAAGACTATGAGTCAGTTTTGTTGAGCAACTGACGTTCATAGGTTAACATCCCGAATACCCATCACGCGCGAGTACTCAATGGGAGACACCCCTCCCGAATTTTTAGACCTTAGTTGTGAGGATTGTGGAACACGTTTTCGCATCCGCCCCACTAAGGGAAGGCTTCCCAAAGGCCCGGTAGAGTGCCCCTCGTGCGGCAATCAAATACCCATTGAGCTGACTCCATCGCCGGTTCCTGCAGCAGCCGTTTTCCGAAGTCGTAAAGGGGTAAAAAGCGAGGAATTGCGGCTCAAGGAAGTGCTGGCCTCGCTTCCCGACTCCGCGCCCACGAAAGGAACCCTGCCTGGGATGGCTAAATCAGGCGTGCCCAAGTCCGAGCCCCGACCACGTCTCGACGAGAGCACAGCGGCGGCCACCGACGACCTCTTCCCCGACTCTTCGGACTTCGACTACGGCGAACGTGTCGTCAGCCACACGCCCACACACAAGATGTTCGCGCTCGATGAACACTCTGAGTCTGCGTTTAATAATCGCACCAAAGCACCTTGGGAGTCGGAGAGCCTGAATCAGGCCGCGCGACAGGCGAATATTGTTGCGAAGATCAACCCGCGCAAAACTCAACCGAACCTCGAAGTGGCGCGCCATGCGTCCAATATTGAATTGTCGTCGAAATCCGACGCCTTTGCGGACGAGCCGAGCGCGGCAAAAGCAGAAGCCTTCGCCCGCGAAGTCACCAAGAGTTCGACTTCCGGCGAGCGACCCAAACTGGCGGATCTGCTCAAACAAGTCCGCGAGAAACGTGGCCCCTTCGTCACGCCTCCTCCCTTGGTCCCAGACTCGCCAACGACCTCAGAAGCCGCGGCCTCTTCAGCCACAGACGAGGACTTCCTTCCGAGCAAACAAGAACTTGCCGACGATCTCGGGCTCGCCATGCCCGCCGCCGATGCTCCAAGCCCCGACAACTCAAAAGACAACCGTATGACTCCCTTTGGGAAAGCCCGGGCCGAGACTGTCGTACGGGCGCTCGAAAGCCACGGCATGGCAGCTGAAAAAACCGGCAGCGGATTCATCCGCATACCCACGGCCGAGATTCTTGACCTGATCGGCACCGGCACTTACCGCCTTCAGGTCGAAAATGTCGTCTACGAACCCATCGACGAAGTTGGCATCCGCCGCCTCGTGCGCACGGAATTCCTGACCGGCGACGAACTCGTAGCGGAGCGCGGCGGCGATTGGGTTCCCATACGTGACCACGCATTTTTCTCCCGTTCACCGGCACCACACGAGCCGCTGACGATGGAGCTTGAGATTTCGGATGCCGAGGCCATCGAAGAGCTCTTCGACCCGCCAGCAGTTTTGGGACGCTCGGACTCGTCCGGGGAACTCTTCCCGACGATCGGACATCTTTCGCCTGATCAAAGCGCCGAAATCGAATTGTCCTACGCCGAGCATTCTTCGAGTGAAATCATCGATGATGACATCGATGACCTCCCGCACAGCGTGAACGCACCACTGACGGCCGAACTCGACCTCGACGATCTTGATGATCTTGAGGTGGTGCAGGTGACCAGTCCTCCCGAGACCCCCGTTGTCTTGGAAACCAAACCCAGCACGCCATCGTCTTTCCAACCGATTTGGCTGATCATTGGATTTGTGGCCGTCGCCGGTATTGTCGTCGGAGGCGTCTTCCGCTCCCAGCTCTTTGGTTCAAACGACGCTTCCGTTGATCCGCCCATCGCACAGACTACCCCTGAACTCGTGCCACCCATTGTTGCCCCCGCCACGGCCGCACAGATCGCAGCCGTGACAGCCACTGCAGCACAGGTTGAGGTCGTCGAAGCACTCCCAGAAGTTGTCGAAGAAGTTGTCGAAGAAGTTGTCCCAGTCGAGGTCGTCGTGGATGGCGTTCGACGCCTGAAAGCCCCCGACCTCACTGAGCCGACCGTTGGCAAAGACGGAAAGACACCCATCGTCAAGTTCTCGCTTGATGGCAAGCCCGTGACCTTCATCGCAGACACTGGAGAATCTCAACGATCATTTCGCTCCAATCTGGCCGTCGCAGCCTTATGTCGTGCTGCTGCATGTGGGATCGACTTCGCAAAAACTCAAGAGGCCTTTCTACCCTCGGACGTGCTCAAAGCATTGGGGCTGGATTTGAAGGCCGCCGAAACCAAGGTCGATGACATCAGCGGCATTCAAGGCGTCCTACGTTGGGACGTCCAAGGTGCCGCTCAGCTCCCACTTGCCGAGCTCACCTCGGTCTGGCGCAAATGGATGGGGCTCAACGATCAGGACCTCGACAAAGCGGTTTCCGAGTCCGAAAGCGATCTTGTCAAAGCCATCGGCCAGGAGCGAACCACGGCGTTGCTCGCTCAGGCCGGGCAAATTCGAGTGCGCGATCTTGTCAAACAGATCTCCAATGTCCTCGTTTTGGACTACCTGACCAACAACTTCGAACGATTTGAGTCCAGCCAAGGCCCCACAACCTGGAACCTTGCAGTGAAAAACGGCAAGGTGGTCTCGCTCGACGACGGCGGCGCCTTCCAACCCCGCGCTTCAACCCGCATCAAGGGGCGATTCTCGTGGGTCGAGAGGTTCGACAAAACGATGTTCGACAGCGTAGCCGCCCTGAACCGTGAAACCGTCGAACCGACGCTGCTCCCCGACGCCACCGCAGCTGAGCGAGTCGCCCTCAGAGTCTTCTGGAAACAACAGCAGGCTTACGTCGATCACGTCAAAAAAGAGACTCTTCGTCGTCCAGACGCTCTCTTTTTCTGATTGCACTGGAAATTCACCGCATTTCAGGGGTACATCACTCGCCCGACTTGAGGGTGAATGATGACAAAGTATTATTATGGTGGTGACGAGGTAGCTGGCGGATGGGACCGCTACTTCACGATGTGCAATTCGCTCGAAGTGCCATGGCAAGCCGACGACCGCCCCAGCGTGAAGACCTTCAACACTTGGCGAGTGAAATCTCCCCGCGGATTTGCGTTCGTAGTTCAGGCCCAGCCGCTCGTTGTCGATACGATCTTGGCGCTGAGCAATCGCGGCGCGACCTCATTTACCGCCGACTTTGACGAAATTTGGAAAGCCACTGCCGAGCGCGCACGCGCCTTGGGTGCCAAAGCCATCGTGATCGCGACGCCCTTTGATTTCGCGCCAGGGCCTGCCAACCGAGCCCTCATCGCGGACTTCGGCCGTAAAGCCGTCGAAACCTCAAAAATGCCGATCTTGTGGGAAGCCACAGGCATGTGGAGTCCAGAAGATGCAGCCGAATTGGCCAGCACCTGCGGACTCACACTGGTGCATGACCCTTTCGCAAATTTTGACACCGACGAGGTCAATGTTTACGGAAAGAGCGGTGATGCCGCTCTGATCGTGAACGAGCGCGGCGGTGCACGACGCAACTTCGATACCGACGAAATGGAAAGCCTTTTCGACGCCACACGCTCGTTCGATCGCGTGTTTATTCTGCTTCGCGGTCGATACAAATGGCGTCATGCAAGGGAATTCAAGGCCTTGCTGGATTTCCGCGAATAGGCTCAAGGATCCGCCATGCCAAGCCTTCGAAAAGACCCGATAACCCAACGTTGGGTGATTATCGCGACAGAGCGCGCCAAACGCCCTCGAGACTACTCGGTTCCTCGAACCACTACCTCGAGCGGCTTCTGCCCGTTTTGTCATGGCAACGAATCAGCGACGCCCCCTGAGATCAGCGCCCGGCGCACCCCTCATGCCTCTGACTCGCCTTGGACCGTCCGTGTGATTCCCAACAAGTACCCGGCGCTGCGGGTTGAGGGAGCCATCGAGAAGGTTGGCCACGGCGTCTACGACGAAATGAGCGGCATCGGCGCGCATGAAGTCATCATCGAGTCACCGGACCACGATCTCCACCTCAGTGAACTCTCGATCGAACAGATCACCGCGGTCTTGTTAACCTGGCAAGACCGCATGATCGACCTGAGAAAAGACGATCGCCTCAAATGCGCTGTGGTCTTCAAGAATCACGGTGAGCACGCGGGGGCGACTCTTGAGCATGTGCATTCCCAGCTGATTGCGCTGCCGATTGTCCCCAAACGCCTTGCCGAGAGCCTTGAGGGAGCCAAGAACTACTACGACTTCAAAAGCCGTTGCGTGTTTTGCGACATCCGCGATCAAGAGATTTCCGAAGGTTCGCGAGTGGTCTTCGAGAACCAAGAGGTCGTCGCATTTTGCCCGTATGCTGCTCGTTTTCCCTTTGAGCTTTGGATCCTTCCACGCCGTCACGAACCGTGGTACGAAAACGTCGCTCAAGCGGAGGTAACCCGAGTCGCAGAGGCCCTCAAGGTTTGCATCGACAAGCTGAACCGTGCACTCGACTTTCCACCCTTCAATCTGTTGTTGCGGTCAGCACCATTCGTTAACGCGGACCACCCGCATTATCACTGGCATATCGAGATCATCCCGACGCTGACACGAGTTGCAGGTTTTGAGTGGGGAACTGGCTTCTATATCAATCCGACACCGCCCGAAGATGCTGCACGACACCTTCGAGACATAGACTGAACGAATAAGCATAAAATGATTGACCTTACGAAACTTATCCGCACAACTTCGGAAGGCACGAAGAGAGCTAATCGAGCCCTCAACATCGCCTTCGCAACCACAGAATTCGCACCGCTGGCTAAGACCGGTGGCCTGGGGGATGTCGCTGCGGCGCTCCCTAAAGCGCTCGCCGACCGCGGACACCGTGTCGCTGTCATCATGCCGCTGTATGAGCACCTTGACCCCGAAGCGATGCGCCTGAGCAAACGTCTTCGAACGTTGAGCGTTCCCACGAAAGGAAAATCGGGCAAGGTCGTCGAGGCCACCGTGTGGGAAACCGCTGCGGGCAATGGCGTGAAACTCTTTTTCATCGACTATCCGCCGTTCTTCCAGCGTGAAGGCCTCTACGGTTACGACGACGCGAGTTTCGAGGATAATCCTGAGCGATTCGCCTTCTTCTCACGCGCCGTGGTCGAGTTTGCGCGTCAGTTCGGCATTCCTTTTGATGTGATTCATCTCAACGATTGGCACACCGCGCTTGCGCCCACCTACATCGACCAGTTCTACAAAAAAGAACTTCAGGTCGCGACGGTGCTCACGATCCACAACGTTGCGTATCAAGGGGCTTTTGACGCCTCGA
The DNA here is from genome assembly GCA_964394615.1 of uncultured Bradymonadales bacterium. GTDB lineage: Bacteria > Myxococcota_A > Bradymonadia > Bradymonadales > Bradymonadaceae > JBFFMO01. The sequence goes on from CAYMYJ010000019.1 coordinate 94,291, forward strand.
AATTTGATGCAACCGGGTTGACCAAAACGGCTCAGGCCACACTGACTCAGGGCGACGGGATCAACTTCCTGAAAGCCGGCATCGTGAGCGCAGACGCCATCACGACGGTCAGCCCAACCTATGCTGATGAAATCTGCACTGCCGAGGCTGGTTGCGGACTTGAAGACCTCCTTCACGACCGCGGCGAAGATCTCATCGGGATCTTGAACGGCGCAGACTATTCGGTCTGGTCACCCGACGTTGACCACAACATCGAAGTGCGCTTCGACGAGGCGACGTTGAACGGCAAACGCGTCAACAAAGCGAAGCTTCAGCACGACTTCAAATTGCCGGTCCGCCCTATCCTTCCGATGCTCGCATTCGTGGGACGCATGACGGAACAGAAAGGCTTGGACATTCTGGTGCCCGCCGTTCGAAAACTCCTCAAAGCTGTGACCGACGAACAGGAAGGATTCCAGTTCGTGTTCCTTGGCGAAGGTGAGTCTGTTTATGAACGACAGGTTCTTAAGTTGGCTGACGAGTTCCCGCGCCGCGTGGCCTGCCATATCGGATATTCCGAAGAAATGGCTCACCAAATCATCGCCAGCGCAGACATGTTGGTCGTGCCGAGTCGCTTCGAACCCTGTGGCCTGACGCAAATCTACGCGATGCGCTACGGAACTGTGCCGATCGTTCACTCGACCGGTGGACTCGCCGACACGGTGATCGACGCAGACGATGAAGAGCAGACTGGAACAGGCTTCGTGTTCGATAATTACGATCGCACTGACCTGTGGGAAACTCTCGGTCGAGCCTCGCAACTCTACCGTAAACATCGACGCTGGCGGCCGATCATGGTCAACGCTATGCAGCAACAGTTCTCGTGGGATGAATCAGCCCGCGAGTACGAGAATACTTATTACCGCGCCCTCGGAGAGCGCGGCCTGTTGGACAAAAAATGAAGTCGAATAACGCACGCCTCGAAGAACTGAATCGCCTCGCCGAATTGGGCGGCGGACAGGACCGTATCGATAAGCAACACGCGGCAGGAAAACTCACTGCCCGTGAGCGCATCGCTCTATTTCTCGATCCCGGCACCTTTGTCGAACTCGATAAGTTCGTCACACACGGGTGCTCAGATTTCGACATGCAAAACCAGAAGATCCCTGGTGATGGTGTCGTAACTGGCTACGGCAAGGTCGATGGACGTTTGGTTTATGTCTTCGCTCAAGACTTCACAGTCTTCGGCGGCAGCCTCTCTGGTGCCTATGCCCAGAAGATCTGCAAAGTCATGGACATGGCCGTGAAAATGGGCGCGCCTGTAATCGGACTCAACGACTCCGGTGGTGCACGCATCCAAGAAGGCGTCGTATCGTTGGCCGGCTACGCGGACATTTTCTATCGCAACACCCGCGCAAGCGGCGTGGTGCCTCAGATCTCGGCGATCCTTGGACCTTGTGCCGGCGGTGCTGTTTACAGCCCTGCCATCACCGACTTCATCTTCATGGTGCAAGACACCAGCTACATGTTCATCACTGGACCAGAGGTCGTGAAAACGGTCACCAGTCAGGACGTGACGAAACAAGAACTCGGTGGTTCACACGTTCACAGCGAAATCAGCGGCGTAAGCCACTTCGATTGTGGCTCGGAAGCCGAATGCATCGCGCAGATTCGCGAATTGCTCTCGTTCCTTCCGTCGAATAACGCCGAGGACGCCCCTTTTGTACCCACAAAAGATGATGCGAATCGCCGCGATGAAGCACTGGCCACGCTGGTTCCTGCAAATCCCTCAAAACCCTACGACATGGCGGAAGTCATTCGTGCGGTCGTTGATGACGGCTACTTCTTTGAAGTTCAGGCCAGCTATGCTCGCAATATCCTGATTGGGTTTGCGCGCCTCGGTGGACGGTCGGTTGGTATTGTTGCCAATCAACCCAATCACCTTGCGGGCTGCCTCGACATCAATGCCAGCGTGAAAGCTGGACGTTTTGTCCGCTTCTGCGACGCGTTCAATATTCCGATCGTGACCCTTGTCGACGTCCCAGGCTTCTTGCCAGGTGTCGATCAAGAATACGGCGGCATCATCAAACATGGAGCGAAACTGCTTTATGCTTACGCCGAAGCAACCGTTCCAAAGGTCACGTTGATCACGCGCAAAGCCTACGGTGGTGCGTACGATGTGATGAGCTCAAAACATATCGGTGGAGACATCAACTACGCCTACCCAACCGCCGAGATTGCGGTCATGGGCCCGGACGGCGCGGTGAACATCATCTTCCGCAATGAGCTCTCGAAGGCAACCGACGCGGACATCAAACGTACCGAACTCGTCGATAATTATCGCGAGACCTTTGCGAACCCATTCAAGGCCGCTGAGCTTGGATACATCGACGAAGTCATCCACCCGTTGGATACCCGACCTCGACTGATTCAAGCCCTCGAAATGCTTCAAAACAAGCGTGGAGATAATCCACCGAAGAAGCACGGAAATATTCCGCTCTAAACGAGCCGAACGGCATCGAAAAACAGGCAGCCCATTGGCTGCCTTTTTTTTGTCTAAACCTCAGATGAATTCCAGGCACAAAAAAGGCAGCCTCGCGGCTGCCTGATTCATGAAGCCGAAGCTCTCATTTACCTTTAAAACGCTCGCCAGCACCGACGTACACCTGACGTGGACGATGGATGCGCGTTGTGGGGTCTTCACGAAGTTCACGCCACTGAGCGATCCAGCCTGGCATACGTCCCAGAGCAAACATCACCGTGAAAAACTCGGTTGGGATGTTCAAGGCGCGGTAGATGATGCCCGAATAGAAATCGACGTTCGGGTAGAGGTTACGAGCAACAAAGTACTCGTCTTCAAGCGCCGTTTTTTCGAGGTGTTTCGCGATATCCAGCGAAGGATCATCAATTCCGAGCGAGTCGAGGACATCGTCTGCAGCTCTCTTGATGATTCGAGCGCGTGGATCGAAGTTCTTGTAAACACGGTGACCAAAGCCCATCAATTTGAAGTCAGACTCTTTGTCCTTGGCCATCTCGACGAATTTCTGCGCTCCGCCACCATCGTTCTGGATGGTTTCGAGCATCTCGATCACAGCCTGATTTGCACCACCATGGAGAGGTCCCCAAAGTGCGCAAATGCCTGCTGCCATGGTTGCGTAGATGTCGGCCTGCGACGAACCCACCATGCGTACCGTTGAAGCACTGCAGTTCTGTTCGTGGTCTGCGTGCAGGATCAGAAGCTTGTGCATGGCTTCGATGGTGGCCTTGTCAGCCTTGCCGAACATCATCGTCAGGAAGTCTTCGATGTAGCCCATCGATGGGTTTGGATCGATGAAGGGCTTACCGATCTTGGAGCGATAGGTCCAAGCCACGAGCGTCTTGAATTTCGCCAACAGATTGATGATGTCGGTGTCGCGATCGCCGGTCTCGGGGAAATACGACGACAGAGTCACCGTAAGCGACGATATAGCCGCCATCGGATGGATATTTGCCGGAAGCGCCTCAAGTTGTTTCTTCACGCCGTCTGGAAGCTGAGAAGCTTCTGAAAGACGAGCCCGGAACTGCTTTTTTTCAGCATCGTTCGGCAATTCGCCCCAAATCAGCAAGTACATGACCTCATCAAAGGTCGCGTTTTCCGCAACGTCTTCGATCGGATAACCACGGTATCGAAGGATCCCCTTCTCGCCATCGATGAACGTTATCGCACTTAGGCAAGAACCTGTGTTCCCGTAGCCGGGATCCAACGTAATGGCTTTTGAAGCAGAACGAAATTTGGTGACATCGACAGCGACCTCACCTTCACTACCGACCACGATCGGAAGTTCGTAATCCTGTCCGTTCAACGTAAGCTTTGCATTACTCATGATTTCTCCGTGACCTGCTGGAATCCTGCAGAGCGATGTGTCTGCGCGCGTGATGTGAGGGGGTCCGCTTTCGAACGCGCGCACAATACCAATACATGCGGCACTTGGGAAGACAGAACCATGGTTGAGATGCCGAACCGCGTTTGAAGATTCAGCGTGGCGAAGAGTCTTTGGTTTCCGACTTTCGCTCGGGGTCATTTGCTTCGCATGGAACCTTCGCGAGGACGAATTTCTGATTCTCGTTGTACACGACGCAGGCCTTGTTTTTGAACCGAGACGGAAGCCTACGCTGAAACTCACCACGGTAACGAGAGTACTCCATGATGCCGTAGAACGGCCCCTCCCCGACGTTCGCCAAGAAGTGATCAAAGTCGTCATCATCGCGAACCGGAATCACTTCGTTCTGGGTGTAAAACGTCTCACCGCGCCAATTCAATTTGTAGGCGATCACAGGCTGAACGCAGTAGCGCTTGCGCGTATCAGGGCCCGACGCGGTGGTGCACGCACCGTAATAATAGTCCCACAGTCCCTTCTGGCTCCAGACTTGGGAAAGCCGCGGCATGTACACATCCAGACAAAAGATCGTCAGCGTCAGTCCACTCAACACGATCATCGCCACACCCGCTCGACGAGCCAAGGTGTTTTTCAGCAGCACGATTAAGGCGCCGACGAGCGCTGGCGCGGTCAACAGACCCAAGGTCCAACGAAATGAAAGGTCCCAATCTGCGTTATTCCACTCGCGATCGTACTTATAAGTAAAGAGATTCTTGAAGCTTCCTGGATCCAAGATCAAATCCCAGGCAAAAAATCCGATCAGTGGGACGGCCATCAAATACAGCGGCCAAGGCCGAGGCATTTCGGAGTCCAACGCATCGTCCAACGCGAGCGCAACAAGCAGTGAAAACGCGGGGATCGCCGGAAAAATATAATGATGAAATTTGGTGCTGGATAATGTGAAGAGCGTGAAAGCGACCACCGCCCATAAGACGAGCATCAACGTTGCGCGGCTCTCGTCGTCGCGTTTGGTAAGCGCATCGGTCGAGACCAATCGCACCAGAGCCGCAGGCACAAACGCCGACCACGGAAAGAGCCCATAGGCTGCCCACTTGATGAAATGCTCAAAAGATCCGGTGTCGAGTTGATGAACACCAGCGCCAAGGCGTTTGAAATGATCGTGAACAAAAAAGCGATTCCAAAAACCGGTGGTGTGGCGAACCAACATCGCCGCGTACCAAGGGAAGGTCACAGCGATGAAAAGCGGGATCCCTCGGGCAAACTCAAGGCGAGCCAGCAGTCGCCACTCTCGGGTTAAGAGGAGATAGAAAAACACGATGGCGCCAGGCAGCATGAAACCAAGCAACCCCTTGGCCAAGGTGGCTAAACCTGTGAACACATAAAACGCCAAAATATAAAGGCGACGGCGCTCGATCTCGGGTTTTGCCACCGTCAAAAAGACGGTGGTTCCAAGAGCAGTGGCGTAAAGCGCTGCTTGAACACCGCCCCAGCCAAACCAACCGCTAAGGTCGCGGCTATGAGATGTGGCAAATATCTGAATTGCGCCAAGGAAACCCAAAAGAGGCACCCAGAGCGAAAGCAAAGAGGCCCATGCCAGCCGCTTGGAAAGACGTGTCAATCCGCCCTGCTTCAGCACAAGCACCAGCGAGCCGATCAGACTCAACGATGACAGGCCCAGCAAAACGCTCGCCACGATGACGCCCGTACGTGGCGCGGAGGTCAGCCAGTTCGCCGCTTCGTTACTGGCTCCGCGCCAGCGGGACAGACCGGCCAGAACAAGCGTGATCTGGGGAATAACCGTCAGCCCCACGAGCAAGGACGTCAGAAGGTACGAAAAGCGGTCAGCAGGTAGATCACGGTCTTTGCCAAAGAGCCCCATCAGCAAAAAGAGCATGCCCACGGTCATCAAACCAACGAAAGGCATGTCCGTCTGCGCCTGACGGCCCAGAAGAAACCAGAATGGCGTCGTCGCCATGACGGCGGCCATCACCCATCCGGTTCGTCGTGAATAGACACTGGCGCCAAATGAGTAAGCCAGAAGCACACCCAATGTAGCGACGAGCGCGACTCCGATCCGAATTCCAAGCTCCGAAAAGCCAAAAACCAACATGCCGGCTGCCATCATCCACATCAGAAGGATGGGCTTCGAGAAAAAATAGGCGCCTTCCTGAGAGCCGCCCGCATCTTTCCAAAGGCTTCCCCACCAGGTGCTGATCCAATCGTTGCGCTCGATAATCTGGCGCCCCACCTCACCGTAATGAGTCTCCCAAGGGTCCCAGAGGCCAAAGCTCCCCAACAAAGGAAGGTAAAGCAGCAGGGTGATGGCGAGGATAATGGCGCGGTCAGTCCACCAAGGCGTGGCATCGGCTTCGTACCATTTAAGACCTCGCAGGGAGGGCGGTGACGAGATTTTTTCGGGGTCGCTCATCTGGACTCGGCTGAACTGGAGCGACCCGTGATATCTTTCACGCGCACGCCGGTCAAGCTAGCGTCCAGTTGCTGCTTGACGCATGATCTGGGCCAGACTTATAAGGGACGCCGCATCGTCACTGTCCGCTTGTGTTTTCCGAGGTTCTTACGTGTCAGATCCGATCGAACTCATCGAAAGACGGATTCAAGCTGTCCTTGATGGGGAAAAGTCGACCCGAGGTTTGCATCTCTTTTGCCAACTCGGTGGAAAGAACGAAGATTCCGGCATCACCACACTACAAATTAGTGGGTCAGGCTGGGCTCTCGTAAGTTGGCGTCTTGAGGATGAAACTCAGATGTTCAGCTATCAACTCCCCGACGAAGACATGCGACGTCTTTATGGAATGCTCATGCGGTTTCCGTTTTGGAGCGTTTCTCCCGCACGTCGCGAACGTCTGGAAGAAGAATCAAATATCCATATGAGAATTTCCGACCAAGAAAAGGGATTCTCACACGGTGTTCAGTTCTTCACTGGCGATTACGACGACTATCCAATGTTGCGTGACCTCATGGAACGCATCTCTAAGCTCGTCGAAGTGCTCAGCGAAGGCACGATCACGGCAGCAGCCGGTTAATATGTCCGCTGAACAATGCACAATTCAAATTCTTAGAATGGCCAACGGTGGTGACGCGGTCGGGAAGCTCCCGGACGGGGTTACTGTCTTTGTGCGCGGCGCTTTGCCCGACGAACGTGTCGAAATCGAAGTCATCGAACGCAAAAAGTCATTCGCTCGAGCCAAATTGATCAAGGTCATCGACCCATCGCCGCACCGTGCAGAATCGGAATGCCGATACAGCCGGACCTGCGGTGGTTGCGATTTCTGGCACACCACATACGCCAACGAGTTGGACCTCAAGGTCACCTCGGCGTTGGATACAATCCGACGAATTGGCAAGATCGAGGTGCCTGACCCCGTGATTCACGGCGCCTCGAAAATCACAGGATGGAGAACGCGCGCGAACCTCACCTCGGATCGCCGTCATCGCCATCTCGGTTTTGTCGCCAAGGCCTCTCGGTCGGTCGTAGACGTGTACCGATGCGCGGTGTTGGCCGATGAGCTCAACGACGCCATTGTGGCGCTCCGCAAAATGACCGCCGTTTTTGATGGGCGGATTTTCCTTGAGACCGACGGCCGACGTGGCGTCATCGTGGACGCGCAGCATGCACGCCCGGATTGGATGACACCCCCTATTCACGGAATCGTTGGCCTTGGTGGAGAACAAAACGTTCTGGCCACTGAATCACACCATGTCGCCCCCGAGGGCTTCGAGGTACCGGCTGGCCGTTTTCGTCAGGGAAACACCGAGATGAACCATCTCTTGGTGGAGCGTGCCACGCACCACCTGAGCGGCTCAAAACGCGTCCTGGAACTCTTTTGCGGCATGGGCAACTTCACCCTGGCTTACGCGGGCAAATGCGAAGCGGTGAAGGCACTGGACGTCGATGTCCAAGCCGTCGCAACCCTAGAAGAAATGGCGAGCGCCCTGAAGCTTCCGGTCGACGCTCAGGCCTGTGACCTTGACACGGACTTCCCTGATTTTTCGTGTGACACGGTCCTACTTGATCCTCCAAGGACAGGAGCCGCGGGAGTGGTTGCGCGACTTGATTCGAAGGCGGTCCGCAAGATCGTGTACGTTTCGTGCGACCCAGCAACGCTCGCTCGAGACCTGGCAACGCTCACAGAGAACGGGTTCAAACTTCGCCACATCGAGTTCATCGACATGTTCCCACGGACGGCACATATCGAGACTATAGCGGTGCTCGAAGCGTGACGATTGTTTGGTATTGGAAGTGGTGATATCACCTTCGGTTGCTGGTGTTCGCGGAACATTAGCTCATCCACGTTGTCCCAACGATTGATGGGGAACGTTAATCGCAGCCTACGGTTACGAAATGAACTACCGCAAATTTAGAATTCGAACATTGGGTGTGGTGCTGGCGTTGGTCACCGGGATTGCAGCTTGCGATTCTTGCCAACCCAAAGAAGTCCCACCGCCTGTGGTCGAACCCGTTGTCGAACCCAAGGTTGAAATCCCCGAGGTCGATCCTCTTGAAGAAGCTCGAGGGGTTGCCGACAAGGATGCCGAAGGCATTGCCGTAGTGCTCAACGACACCGCGACTTTGGTTGCCTCGTCGATTGAAGCCGAAGCCAACAAGCCACCCGAGGTCGTTGCGAAGAAGCCGAAGAGCGACCCGGAGACAGGCAAAATCGACACTTCTGCCGTCAAGCGGATCTTCGACCAGAATAATACCGCCATGCGTAAATGCTATGAGCGCGTCCTGAAAGCCAGTCCTGGCCTTGAAGGAAAAGTGACTCTAGAAGTGAAGATTCAATCGGATGGCACGGTAGGTTCAGCGAAAGCACGTGGCGTTTCGTTGGATAACGCTGCCATCAACGACTGCATGGAACGCCAGGCCAAGTCGATGAAGTTCCCACAGCCTAAGGGTGGCTCGGTTCGCGTCGCGAATCCCTACACCTTCCGCCCAGACTTCTAGTTGATGGAACGATGAAGTTCCCACAGCCTAAGGGTGGCTCGGTTCGCGTGGCGAATCCCTACACCTTTCGCCCAGACTTCTAGTTGATTGCTACACGCAGGCAGCCTGCCCGCGTGCAATCTGATTCAGAACGTATTTTCTAGAGCCTGCTTCACGCGCGGCTCCGCCGCCGGCTTGGGCGCTCGTGCAGGTCGGCGTTTGCGGCCTGACTTCGAAAACTCTTCGGGGGCGTCGACCACGATCATCGAGCCTTTGGGCGACATCTTCAAAGACACCGCCCGACCGTTCAACACAACAGCTGCTGCCATCGATGCTGCATTCCCGGCAGCGCCAGCGGTCGCGGCATCATTCGTCCTGGCGTTGAGTACAGACGCGACCTTCGCTGGCATCAGCATGGGGCTCGCAGGTTTCTTTCCACTGGTCGCGTATAAGCCGCCACCAATGAACGCCAATGCAATCGTTGAAACGACGATGAACGGCAGAAGCCGGCGACTCTTCGCGACCATGATGCCTTCGAAGCTCTGGTCGATCACGGTCGGAGCTCGCGCCAAGTCGCCCGTATCGGGTGGAGACATCTCTTGACTTCGAATCGTCAGGTCAGCCGAGACATCGCTCAGTTTGGCCAAAGCGCGGTACTGCCCACTCGCACGAGGAAGTTCATCCTCGACGGTTGCTTCGTCTGCAATCCATTGCTGCAAGGCGATGGCATCAACTTCCTGAGCGGGGACGGAGTCGAGGAGTTCTTTGGTGAAACATGTGGCCCGAATATGCTCGAGCTCGTTGGCCAACTCTTCCATCGACGCAGGCCGCACTGCGGGGTCTTTCTGCAGAGTACGAAGGATGAGGTCGTCGAGTTCAGGGGGAACGCTGTTCAGCCCTGGGATCGACGAAAGCGGCCGCGCGGGGACCGAAATATGTTTCATCGCCAGACCCATTTGGGTGGTCGCGTTGAACGGAAGATTCCCGCAAATCAATTCGTAAAGTATCACGCCAATGGCGTAGACGTCAGCGGCCGACCCAACGCGATCGCCCTTTGCCTGCTCCGGACTCATGTACGCAGGAGTTCCCCACAGGGTCCCTGATTTTGTCATCGTCTCGTCGGTCAGGTGCTTCGCGATTCCGAAATCCAGAAGCTTGGCAAATTCGGCGCTGCCGTTGACCTTACACAGGTAAATATTTTCAGGTTTGAGGTCGCGATGGATAACGTCGCCGATATGCGCTTCGCCCAGCACTCCACACACGGGCAGGATGATCTCCAGCGCCTCGCCGTAGGTCAGGAAGCGATAAGCAAGTCGATCGGCAAGGCTCTCACCTTCGAGCAACTCCATGACCATGTAAAAGTCTTGAGGCGGAGCTTGTCCGAAATCAAAAAGTCGAACGGCATCGGGGTGACGAAGATTTGAAATGGTTCGCGCTTCGTACATGAAGCGGCGCTTGATGTTTTCGTCCCGAAGGTAGTCTGCTTTCAGAATCTTCAGCGCAACATCACGCTCAAAATCGATCTGACGGGCGGCATACACCGTGCCCATCCCGCCCTCACCAAGCTTACGTACGATGCGGTATCGGCCGTCAAAGAGTTTCCCAACCAGGGGATCTGCGAGATCATCGTCGCTCAGATCGAGCAAACGCGACCCGTCGGTGGGACAAACCTCGCTACCGTCTTGAAACGTGGAGCCACACTTCCAACAAATTCGTTCCCTCGCCCGGACTTTCACCTTTGCGTTTTCGATCACATCCACTTCGTCGTTGTTCGCACTGTCAGTCGAGACTGAGAAACACTCGGCCTTCATCATAGTGGATGCGCCCCATAAAGCGCAACGCCTGAGCATGGAGCATTCACACAAATTGTGTGTTTAAAACGGCACAACAGCGAAGCCTTGTGGCCATGATGGGACCGACGTACACTCTTGGCACCTTGCGTTGGTTGTAGTTTGAAAACCGCGAATCGATTTTTCCTGATGCTGCTGTTGTCGTTCTCCTCACCCGCTCTGGGACAGGAGATCAAGGCTGCGCCGTCCTCTGGCTGCTCTTCATACAGTCCCCCCGAAGAATCGCAGGACGCCACAGCATTATCGATGCGCGGAGTCGAGTGTTTCGAAGCCAATGATTTTCTTCGAGCGCTGATATTCTATCGGCAGGCTTATACCCTTTCAAAATCTGCGGTGTTGCGGGCTGGCATTGGACGATCGCTTCAAGAACTCGGTCAGCCTGATCTGGCGAGGCACTATTACGAGGGCTATCTGAAGGTGGCGTCGCCGAGTACCGATGGTTATCAAAAAATTGAGCAGCGGCTGGAGGCAGTTCGAGAAACCCTAAAAACAAAGACTTCTCCCATCGAAATCAGGTCGACCCCAGGCGACGCGTCGGTGTTTATGATCCTAGAGGGCGACTATTGGGAGCCCTTAGGAAACACGCCATTAAAGGTCAATCTGCTTCCCGGAGACCATCGAATCATCGTGCGAAAGCAGGACTTCATGACCCGAGAAGAGTCGATTCGCGTGGACGAAGAACCGAGTCCGAGCGAAGTCGAAATCGATATGGTCTCCCAAGACGCCCTCTTTAATGTGACCGGGCGAGAATGGCAGAGGCGTGGAGTCTATTTCATGCTGGGCTCCATCCCCTTCATCGCAGGCGGAACGGCACTCTTCGTGTTGAGCAAGGACCGCTTTGATGAAGCCGAGAAAGTCGCGCTTCCGGACGGGGATTCACGCGCCGAGGACTTGCGCAACACCGGGTACAATTACCGAACCGCGGCGATTGCCTCTAGCGCCGTCGGCGGTGCTGCCTTGGTGACAGGGCTCGTATTCTATTTTGCGGGGATGGACGATGGCGAAACGGCGTTAAAACCCTACGTCGGTCCTAAATCCGTCGGGCTTGCGGGCTCTTTCTGACCAAATCCACCCCCGCCCGGGGTGTGAATCTGAATCACGTCTCCCGGACGGGTCTCCATCGTGACCTTGTCTGGCAGCTCCGTCGTGATCCCGTCGCGAATCAATAGGTTTCGCCCGGCTTTGCCGGCTTCTCCCCCGCAAAGCCCATAAGGACGAGACACACGGCGCTCGGTCATCAACGTGACCGTCACTTGGTGGGCAAACTCGTAAGCCCGCACCACTCCATCGCCTCCGCCATATTCTCCAGCACCGCCGGAAGCTCGACGAATCGCGTAGCGACTGATGCTAAACGGATAGGCGTGTTCGAGCGCCTCGATCGGCGTGTTCAAAGTGTTGGTCATATGCGAATGCACACCTGAGGCGCCGTCATGGTTTGGGCCAGCTCCCATGCCGCCGCCAATCGTTTCGTAGTACGCAAAGGATTGCCCATGACGAGGGTCATGTCCCCCTATCAGGATATTATTCATCGTCCCCTGTGAGGCCGCCGACACCTTATCCGGACAGGCCAATGCCAGCGCACCAAACACCACGTCAGCAACCCGCTGGCTGGTTTCGACGTTGCCGATGGCCACCGGGGCCGGCCACACCGCGTCCAAAAACGACCCAGAGCGGGTTCGAATGTCGATGCACCGCATGTAGCCGGCGTTCGATGGCATCTCGCTGGGCGCAAGGCACCGAACTGCGAAATAGACCGCCGAGGCGGTGACTGCCGCTGGAACATTCACCGGGCCCAGGACCTGGTCAACGGCATCCAGAAAGTCGACAACCATGTTGTCGTCCTCGACCACGATCGACACCCGAAGTGGAATATTGAATGTCCCCTGCCCGTCGGAATCCAAGACGTCTGCAAAGTCATAGCGGCCATTGGGGATGCGCGAGATCACTGTTCGCATCATGCGCTCGCTGTAGTCGATCAAGGCATCGAGCATGTCGACGTGTTTGTTGGCGGCCAACGCCTCAGCCAAACGAATCGCGCCCCGCCGGTTGGCGGCCCGCTGCGCCGCAAGGTCTCCCCTACGCTCGTCGGGCGTGCGGCTGGCTGAACAAAACTTATCGACAAAACCATCATCGAGCCGCGTTGGCCCAAAACGGATGCCCTCTTCGTCAATATGTTTGGAGAGCGGCATGCTGCCAGGCGAAATTCCTCCCACGTCTGCGTGATGAGCCCGGTTCGCAACCAGGAACCGCAACTCTCCACCCTCGTCGAAAACGCCCGTTACCAAAGTCACATCTGGTAGATGTGTGCCGCCAGCATAGGGGTCGTTCAGAGCGACCTCCAACCCAGGGACAAACGTAAACGCATCGAGCGCGGCTCGGACCGACATGGGCGTCGAACCAAGATGGACAGGGATATGCGCGGCCTGCGCGACCATCTGACCTTTGGCATCAAACACGGCACATGAGTAATCGCGGCGCTCTTTGATATTGGGCGAAAACGCCGCCCGCATCAGCGCTGCTCCCATTTCTTCGGCGACGGACGCAAAAAAATGACGGGCGATTTCGATTCGAATATCAGTCATTGACGCACCAGCAGAATATGCCCTTTGGCCAACGAAACCGTCCATCCCCGCGGCACTAAAGTCGTCGACGAGAATTCTACGATAATCATTGGGCCCTGATCGTCTTGTCCCTCGCAAAGATTCTGCCTCGGCACGATCCGAATCTCGCTTTCCCGATCAAAAACAGCGACGCCGTGTTTGATGGCGGCTGCAGGCGGGTCGGGTACACAAAAAGCCCCCGTTATTGCAGGGCGAGTGGCCACCGCGCGAACATTGACCACTTCGACTTGGCGAGCCATGTGGTAGCCGTACGAGAGCTCATGCCGGGCATGAAAGCTCGTCTCAAGCGCCGATGCCGAAGTCGCCCATGGCATGCTCAGCTCGAAGCTCTGCCCCACGTAGCGACATTCGGCAAAAAACTCGACAACGCCTTCAGACATCTGTGATTCGACTTCGTCGCGCAATTCATCGAGCACCCTCTGCAGGCCAGAATGGTCGTGGCCCAAGGTCATAAGCACCGTTCTGGAGGCCGTTCGCAATGAAGCTGCCTTGAGCATCCCGTAGGCCGACAAGAGGCCCGGAATGGCTGGGATCACCACTGTTGTGATCCCGAGATCTTCAGCCAAAGCACAGGCATGAAGTCCACCAGCACCACCAAACGAGACGAGCTTAAATTCCCGCGGGTCCTTTCCACGTTCGACCGATATCACCTTTATCGCTCGCACCATCGAGGCGTTGGCCACGTCGATCATGGCTTTGGCGAATTCTACGGGATCAATCGCAAACTCCGCTGCACCGGCGCAAATTGCCTGAGTCGACGCGGCCAAATCAAGCGACATTTCACCGGCCAATCGAGCGTCTGAGGGAATGCGCCCGAGAAACAAATTTGCGTCGGTCACCGTCGCCGATAATCCGCCCTGGCCGTAACAGGCCGGGCCAGGACTGGCCCCTGCAGATCTAGGGCCGACGCGTAATGCCCCTCCTTCGTCGCGCCAGGCAATTGAGCCTCCGCCTGCCCCGACCGTGTGAATATCGAGCACCGGCACGCGAATCGGGATGCCATCGATTTCGCTCTCGTTGGTCCAGGTCATTCCTCCGTCGCACAGACTGACATCGGTCGACGTTCCGCCCATGTCGAACCCGATGATCTGGTCAAATCCCAGTTCATCGGCGACCGACCAGGCCCCGACGACCCCGCCGGCTGGACCGCTCAAGATCGTGTTCACGGGGAATTCTGCTGCTGCCGCCACGTCGTATCGGCCCCCATTGGACTGGATCACGTCGATGGGCGCAGGCGAGAGTTCGACTTCGAGCGCGTGAAGATAGGCCGTCATGACAGGTCCCACATACGCGTTGATCGCGGTCGTTGAGGCCCGCTCATATTCACGAAACTCGTTTAAGACTTCGTGGCTCGCGCTGATGTGCAGGCTTGGATGAGCAAGCGTCAGAGCCGCTTTAAGCGACTGTTCATGGGAGGGATTGGCGTACGCATGCAAAAAGCAAATCGCAATCGCCTCATACCCTACCGCTCGCCTGACGACGGACTCGATGGCGGCCAAACTGAGTTCCAGCTGAACACTGCCATCGTGCAGCACGCGTTCGGCGACTCCCATCGTATCGCGGTGGTCGACCAATGGGACGGGCACTTGGGGGTCTTGAGTATAGAGCTCCGGTCGGTTTTGCCGGCGCAGGTAAAGCAGGTCCTCAAAGCCCGCACTTACCACCAACAAGGCTCGAGCGCCTCGACGCTCCAGGAGCGCGTTGGTCGCTACGGTCGAGCCGTGCACCAGCCTCAGATTTGCATCATCCCCAAAAAAACGAATCCCCTCAACGATTGCGCGCGAGGGGTCCGAAGGGGTCGATAGGAGTTTATGAAGGCTGACGTTGCCGTCGGCTTCTCGGAGTACGACGTCGGTGAAGGTCCCACCCGTGTCGACACCGAAAAGCCTGCCGTTCCAACCTGTGGCACCGTCTGAAGACATAGACCCTTAAGGGAAGATACCGCGTTCGGCGTAAACAGCGTTGATACGCTGGATACCCACGGCGTACGCCGCCGTGCGGTTGTCGACGTTGTGTTCACGGGCAAACGAGCGCATCTCGTGATAGGCGCGCTGCATCATGAAATGAAGCCGTTCGTCGATCTCTTGGAGTTGCCACGATTCCGAGCGCTTGTTCTGAACCCACTCGAAGTAGGAAACCACCACACCACCGGCATTCGCATAGATGTCAGGAAGCACGTCGATGCCCTTTTCCACGAGCACTGCTTCAGCTGCCAATGTCGTTGGGCCGTTGGCGCCTTCGACGATAAGACGGCAATCCATGCTGGCGGCAACCTTCTCGTCGATCTGCATTTCAAGGGCAGCCGGAATGCAGATATCGCATTTCGTAGCCCAAAATTCCTCGGATTTGATCTCGGTCGAATTCGCATATCCACGAACGCCGCCGGTTGCCTTCACGTGGTCAGCAAGTTTGCGGACGTTGAGTCCTTCGGTGTTCACGATTCCACCGGTGTGGTCCATGACTGCAGTCAACGATGCCCCAAGTTTGGACAAAATCGATGCGACGTTGCTACCGACATTACCGAAGCCTTGCATGATGTAGGTCGCGCCATCGAGTCTGAAACCGGTTTCCTCGGCCCATTCCTGAATCGCGTACACGACACCTTGGCCGGTTGCTTTTTCGCGGCCACGGCTACCACCCGATGCGAGCGATTTCCCAGTCACAATGCGGCGCTGAGCGTTCTTGTCGCTCAGGTTATGCATGTTCATGTACGTGTCCATCATCCAAACCATAACCTGAGAGTTCGTGCCCACATCAGGCG
Organism: uncultured Bradymonadales bacterium; assembly: GCA_964394615.1. Taxonomy (GTDB): domain Bacteria; phylum Myxococcota_A; class Bradymonadia; order Bradymonadales; family Bradymonadaceae; genus JBFFMO01. The sequence continues at coordinate 110,325 of CAYMYJ010000019.1, forward strand.
CTGGAATGTCATATTCCGGCCCGATATTATTCCCAAGATCATGGGTGAATCGGCGCGTAATCTTCTCGAGTTCGCGGGTTGAGTGATTGTGCACGTTCAGCGCAACGCCACCTTTGGCACCGCCAAAGGGGATGTCGAGCAACGCGCACTTGTAGGTCATGATCGATGCAAGGGCCTTAACCTCCTGCAGGGTCACGTCGTGATGGAAACGAATTCCACCTTTGTAGGGCCCCAAAATGTTGTTGTGTTGGATTCGGTAGCCCGTGAAGAGTTGATACTCTCCGGTATCCATCATCACCGGGAAATTGACGATGATTTCGTTCTTAGGCTGACTCAGAATCAAACCGACATGGGGCAGAGTATTCGTGTGCGAGAGCGCACGATTGAACTGCCCGATATGCGTTTCAAAAAAGTCGGGTTTCTTCGTGGAGGTTACACGTGTTTCAGCACTCTTCTTCGACATGACGCCGTCCATATGTTGGTAGGCAAGGAATTAGTTGCCGACCGCTACCACGGGCCGACATGCCATGTTTGTTAACAATGGTGTGGGGTAGCGTCAAGGAACGGGCATAACACAGCGCGTCATGGATTTTCGGGCATTTCGTCACTGGGTGTGGCCCCGTCTGACTCACCGCCATCTGACGCACCCTCATCCTCGAGTTCAGGAGTCGGATTTGTTTGCAAAGTGGGGCTGATTGCCATGATCTGCCACATCTGAATTCCGGGCATCGTGGGCGATTGAAGCTCATATTGGACGACAGCTTTCTTATCAACGCGAGTCGCGATGGCCATCACGGTCGCTCGATTGGGCTCTGGATAGGAAATCTCTCCAATCTCCAATGTGCTGCCAATCAGAACGCTGCCCTCATTGTCCAAGAAGGCCCGGAAGGTCTCGAGCGACGTAGAATCTTTAAATTGTTGAGGCAACCGACCGTAGGCCATCTCGTAACGACCGGCCTGTAATTCCTCGTGAAATTGAAGAACTTCTCTGGCCGGGGCTTCCGAGCCCATGACTCGTGCCCGCTTATCGAGGTCGATCCCTTCGATGCCAAAGGTGTTGGCCTCGGGGTCCACCAGTGTGACATCAAATGAGAGAACCAACATTTCGTGGGCGCTCGGCGTCGCGTACTGCAAGCTGATGCGCCAAGCTTTCACGTCTGTGATGGCCTCGTGGTGCACGGCATTGGTGTTAAAAAGCTGAGGCAGCGAGGCCGCCAGGTCTTTGGAATCCTCGGCAAACAACGCTTTGAACGCGTTGATGTCCGTCTTCTGGCGTTCTGCTTCCGTCAGCGCCTGATAGGCCGCGTCAAGGTCACCCGCGCCCACCTGCGTTCCCCAACCCAACGCAAATTGCTGGGCCGCCATGGTCCGCGCAGCCACGTCCTGAAGCTGATTGCAGCATGACACGGCTTTGAACGCGCCAGCCGCAAAGAGGCCACCGATCAGCAGCAGCAGCACAAGGCAACCACCGCCGAGGATCATCCATATCTTGCTTTTCCCGCCGCCTTTGGCTGACGGGACATAATCACTTGGGGGCTCGAATGCGATTTTCATTCATCATCCTTTCAAAATGCTGACGCTGGGCCCAATCGACACCTGAATCACTTCAGACGGTTTGTGAGCCATGACCTCTCCGTCGACAACATAACCGTTGTGAGCGGTGATGTGAACGACATCGAATGCGGTTTCGGTCTTCATGACTTTTCGGGCCGCAGCCTGAAGACGTCGTGATGGAACGGTTTTTAGAAGCTCGGCGGCTGTTTCGCCGTGTCGAAAAGCGGGCTCGGCGCCGGAGGTCATCTTCAACCAGCCGCTGGGTAAGGCGCAAAACTGAAGATAAGCCGCGGCGCTTTTCGGGCCGTGACCGACATGAAACTCGACATCTTCGTGGCTGGACCGAGCCTCATCCATGGCAAACCGAATGGAGCCCACTTTGCGTCCATACCGTATCCACGACTCTGCCAATCGCGCCATAAATCCAAATCCCAACTGGAACGCAAAAATCGCTCGCGGCTGCGAAGAAGACACCAGACGTAGAGTCGGCACCTTAATCTCTTCGATTTTGCCCGATTCCAGCGCCTTGGATGCTTTTAGCAGATAGGAAGACGATGGCAGGTCATTGAAATCGCCCACGCGGATCGGCGCAAACCGAACTCGTTGGCCTGGAGTACACAAGGCATTCGCCAGCGCCAAACGGCCAACCAGTCGGTCGGACCCGATGACAAAAACGTCGGTTCCGGCAATGAAATCGGCGAGTTCTTCGATCGGAGTGTCCGCGCCCGCGGCCATGAGTGGCCACTGCATATTATCCGACGGGGGTGTCCACGTCTGTGGATCGTAAACGATCACGGTTTTCACGAAATCTCCTCGAACGTGCGGAACTCGGCCTGTGAATCATCGTCGGTGTATGCGGGCAGCCAGAACCGGAATTCCGTGCCCTCTCCGATGGGGGATTTCACGGAAACCTCACCGCCTAATTTTCGCACCAAATGTTTCACGATCGCCAAACCCAGTCCTGTACCACCGACATCACGGCTGCGACCATAATCAACTCGGTAGAATCGCTCGAACACGCGTGGAAGATGCTCTTGAGGAATCCCAATTCCGGTATCGGTGACCGTAACCACGACTTTCTTGTCTTCATTCCAAGCCCGAAGGGTGACCACACCGCCGTCGGGCGTGTACTTCACACCGTTTTCGACCAGATTTGACAGGATTTGCACCAACGCCCGTGGCTCGGCTTCAACTGGCGAAAGGTCGTCGTCAAATTCCACGTCGAGTTCGACACCGGCTTTGGCGGCCGTTGGCGAAAAACGGTCCAAAATTTCGGCGACAATTTCAGGCAAGGAAACGCCGCCTTTGGCGAATTCTTCTCCCGCGGCTTCAAGTCTGGATAGGGTGAGCAGATCTTCGATGATTTGGGCAAGGCGGTTGGCATTGCGGAAGATGGACTCCACAAATTCACGACTCACAGGCCCCACGTCCATGTTGTCCATCAAGAGCGTCTCGGAGGCCGACTGAATCGTGGTGACCGGCGTTCGCAATTCATGGCTCACGTTGGCCACAAAATCACGCCGCACGCGTTCAAGTCGGCGAAGGCGCGTCACGTCGTACATCACGACCACTGCGCCCACTGACTCATCCGCCTCTAGAATCGGCGCCGCAGAAACCCAAATATTTCGAATATCATCTGGATTAACGCTCCATTCCATTTCGGTGATCGCTGGTCGTTTGCTCCACAAGACGTTCGAAACGATATCCCCAAGCCCCTTCATGCGTGAGACCTCGGCGATTCGACGGCCCACATAACCTGTTGGCAGCGACAGAATTCGTTCGGCCACAGGATTGGCGACGAGGATTCGCTCCCGCTCGTCCATCATCACCACAGCTTCGCTCATGCCAGAAAGCAGCACCGTCAGCCGGGCTCGTTCTTGCTCCAGACGCCCCACTCGTTCGCGCAGACGAGCGATGCTGTCCACCAGACGCTCAGAGACAAGGTCAATCTCGCCGGCGGACTCAGGGGCCGTCGTGGGGCCCACGATCGAAGCTTCCAGCAGATTCCTTGCCTTATCGAGTCCCCGCATCACGCTGCCACGGGTCAGAATCGCGACGACCGCACCGGTCAGCAACGAGGCAACGGCCATGATCGCGACGCCACGTTTGGCGGATTCAAATTCTTCGGGAGCGATGATCGTGTAACCAACCCACACCACCAGCGTAGCTACGCAAAGCGTCAAAATATGCAATCCGAACGCACGCCAATGCAGACGTGCGTACCATTGCACCTGACTCAAGGGGCCTCCGCAAAGCGGTATCCGATGCCGCGCACGGTCTCGACGTAATCACCCGCCAGCCCAAGCTTTTCACGCAGGCGTTTAACGTGCGTATCCACCGTTCTTGGGGTCACGTTGATGTCGGCACCCCACACATCCTTGAGAAGCGTGTCACGGGTCTGCACCCTGCCCCGCCGGGTCAGAAAGGTCTCAAGCAGGCGGAACTCGGTCGCTGTGAGTTTTACTTCCTCTTCTTCAACCCAGACGCGGTGGCGCTCGATATCCAGTGAAATCACCCCAAAACGCACGCGTTCGGCTGCGACCGCGGTTTCTTCAGGGGTGTTGGTTCGTTTGAGGATCGCCCGGACACGCAAGATGACTTCGCGGACGCTGAAAGGTTTGACGATGTAGTCGTCGACGCCCAGCTCGAAACCCACAACGCGGTCGATTTCTTCGCCCATCGCGGTGACCATCACCACCGGGATTTCTTTGAGTTCGGCGCTGGTCTTGATCTGCTGACAAACCTGCGTGCCCTGCATATCGGGCAACATGACGTCCAAGAGTATGAGGTCTGGACGTTCGCGCTCGGCGATTTCCAAGGCTTCCTTGCCCGTTGCAGCCGAAAGCGTGATGAAACCCGCATTTCGGAGATTGAACTCCAAAACCTTGCGCAGGTCTTCCTCGTCATCGACCACCAGAATACGTTGTTGTGTCATCGTGTGCTCGCCGAGGGGGGAAGGCCGAAGGATCGGTGTCTCGACGAGGGATGTAGCCCCTGAGGCTCAGAAAATCAAGCCTTCACAGGCCAGGCAGGAGGCCCGGCACAACCCGCAGAAGGCTACTCGACCGTAGAGGCGACGAGTTCCAAAAATGCTTTTTCAGGGAGCTCGCTGGTGATGGTGTAAGTGACGCCATCATCTTGAAGAAGCGCGACTTCGTAACCACGCTGATTGACGACCATCATGTCACGTGTGCCGACATGACGGATCCGATCCGCAGGAATCACCATGCCTTGTCCCTCAAACATCATGACACTCAGGCGAGTGCCGTCGACTTCGTAGGCAACATAGGCTGCGCGACGATCTTGGACGTGCGCCAAACGCGCGCCGACCAGAACAACTCGGTCAGACTGAAAACGAGGGAGGCGAACCGGGAAATCAACCTTATCGTTGAACCATTTGGTGATGTTCTGAGCATCGCCCGACACTTCGTTGGGAAGATTTCCGTTATGCCACTCCACCGTTTGTTCAACGACGGGCACAACATCGCTTCGAGCTGGAGCGACAGTGAAATTCGGGACAAGCAACACCAAGCCCAGCGCAGCCGCCAAAGGCGCAGCGACCCAAGCATGACGGAACCAAGCAGCGCGGCGGCTCACAGGTTCCGACAATTCAACCGACGAATCGGCTGCGCTCAGTGGGACGGTCATGTCCTCAAGCTGATCCAAGAGGCGAGCCCGAAGGTCGTCCGGGGCTCTTGTCTGGCTCAAGACAGTCTTGAAGTGTTCCTTAAAGCTGACCTGGTAGGCCACGCGCTCACGGCACGCATCGCATTCGCGAAGGTGGATCTCCATGTCACCGAGGTCCTGAGCGTCAAGCTCCTGGTCCACGTAGGCGTCCAAAAACGGTATGAGTTCTTCGCAGATCATCGTCACTTCTTCCTCACTTATTCGGCTCAGCCGTTCACTTGCTTGCGTCGATAATCGTCAAGGCTCGTGACCGTTTCGGCCTCTTCAGCCTCATCCGTATCACCTGTGATGTATCCAGCTTCCTTGGCAAAATCAGCCAAACGAGCCTGAAGCATCCGTCTACCACGATAGAGTCGGCTCATCACCGTACCAATCGGGCAGTCCATGATTTCGGCGATGTCTTTGTACGCAAAGTCTTGAAGATCCGCCAAAAGCACGACCATTCGGAAGTCCACCGGAATCTCTTCCAACGCGGATTTCACTTCGTCGCTGAAGAGCCGGAAATACATGACCTCTTCGCTTTCGAAATGCTGAACCAACGGATTGGGAGTCGGGGCCACGGCGCGCTCTTGGAGCGGTCGTGAATCGTCGTCCAACAGGACTTCTTTGCGCTTCTGCGCCTTGCGATATCGATTGATGAAGGTGTTGGTCATGATTTTGAACAACCACGCCTTACAATTCGTGCCGCGCTCGTAACGATCAAAATAGCGGTAGGCCTTGAGCATCGTCTCTTGGATAAGATCCTGAGCGTCGCCATCATTGCGAGTCAATCGCAGCGCCGTTCCGTAAAGGGCGTCCAAATGCGGGACAGCCTCTTCATTGAAGGCAGCTTTGATTTCAGCTTGTCTTTTAAGGTCGTTTTTTTCCATGAGTCTTCTCGCTGTCGGGCGGCGCGCTTCACACACCAAATGCGCACCAGTTCCCGAATACAAACGATCAACCGCGCCACTTGGATTCATTATTCCAAAGAAAATCGACTTCCGCAGCCTCTGTCGTCGTTTTTTTGAGCCTCACTTGATTTTTTGCGATTCATGCTCAACGACAGCGGTTTTCAGGCAGTTGCAAGGGCCTTCTTGACGCCCTTGATAAGCTCCTGCACATCGTCTTTAGTCGGTTCTGCTTTGTTCTTATGGGCACAGTTGTTCCGGATGTCACGTAGGTAAATCATGAACTTCTGAGTTTGTAAGTCAATTCGCCCCGCGGCATATAAGGCCGAGGTCAGATTGCTAAGCGTACCGCTCTTCCTACCTAATTCTTTCATGGAAGCCGGGTGCTGCGTCAAAATGCTTCCAAGATGCGCTTCAAGAGTCACGCCAGCGAGCATACCAGCTGCACGAACGTGTCCTGCCTTTAATAATTCCTCAGCCGCTTCTAACTCCGACGTAAAAAGATCTGCCTGCAAAACCCCTTCAAGGTCTGCGAGGGCTGACTCCAACAACGTTTTCGCAGATTGTAGAATCGCGATCTGCTTAAACAAGAGTAGTAATGTCGCACTTGCACTCTGCTGGTCCTGAATATCTGCTCGAATGAGCCTACCCGTGTTGATATGGATACCTCGCATCGCGAAATCGATTGTATAACCGCTCCTAAAGGACGTCCCTTTTGGGTTGAAATAACACATCTGGAAGTCCGAAACCCGTTCAGGAGCCAGAACAGAAAGCGCGGCCAGGGCAGTAGTGTAAAATGCCTGATATTCAAGTTGGCTATGTGTGATGGTGGAAATGGATTGCCGATCTTGCCATTTCTTTCCGAGCGCATACGCATTCTTCACAACGCTATCCAGATCATCCTTAATCGCATCAACTTTGCTTTTCTGCATTATGATCCTTAAATACACCCAATTTATTCGATGACATCACCAGAAATGAAGCCTAAATGGCGATCTGGAATTCGAATTAATGGTGCATTTTAGAAGTAATTACCGCTTACTAAAGCTTGCCAAAAAACCAATTAAAACAAAACTATAGGTGAAATCACTTAACTAACTTGTCGAGATCTTGACGTACTTATGATTAATTGACTTTCTTCTGTATTAATCAAGATGGCTTGGCGCTGTATGATAGTCTTTAAGAAAAATGCAGGAACCTTCTGCCTTGCCTGTATTGTCACCCTTCTCAAAACGAAACACACTGTTTGGCTTCAATACTGTGCAAGTTGTACCCCGTTCAGATAAATATCGATTCATTTCAATATCCGCGTCCGGCGGGTATTGAGCGGAAATCCATATACCACCCAAACACAGCGGTGATTTACGGTTACATTCGGAATCTACATTTCCTCCAAATACCCGTTTATAGGAAGGCATGTCGCCAGAGATTGCGAAGACGTCAATTTCCACCTCATCGACACTTTTGCCATTAACGAGAATAGTAATTTGTGATTTCAACGTTCGCGAAACACGGTGCTTTACGGTAATCCAAAAGGCCTCTTCGAGATTTTTAGGTCCACCACCACACAATTGCGCAAACCGGTTGTCCATAGCTTTTCCAAAAAAGCTGACAGCGCCTGCCGAATTGATGAACAACTCGAATTCCGTACGTGTTGTTGGCATGACACCGTGAAAAAGGGTGACTTTGTCATCTTGAATTGCTATCGGCAGGCTGGCAGAAAGATCGATTCGGAAGTCAAATGCACGTCCGAGAATTTCGCCGCCAATCTCAAGAATGATTGCGGCGAGATTCAACAATGGAGAAGCAATTTGCATCCCGGTCATGCGTCCTATTTGTAGCATTTTGGCGACATCTAGAGATACCGAAGGATCGTAATGCGCCCCACCCATCTTGTCCGCGTAGAACTTGATGAGACTATGAAAACTAAGCTTGAAATCGGTGTCGGTGAAGACGACCGTCTCTTCCAGTAGCTTCTCAACATCGACCAGGCGTTGATTTTGTTGAAAACGGAAGCAAGAGAAGGGACCACCAAGTATTAACATATGGCCTCTACCATCAAAAAACGGTGGTGTTTCTGACTGCGGAAGCGCCCAGACTTGCAGCTTGATATTGAAGGTGTTCGCTACTGAAAATAGTAAAGAATCCTCACGTCTTCTCTCGCATAGCATCGATCTCAATTGTCCCGCGATCGTGACAATATGATGCAATTCGCCACGCTCTATGGCTTGGAGGGCGTCACGAACGATGAGCAATGCCTGAGAAAGTTCCCACGCTCTCATTCCGATCGGCTTCTCCCAGTTTTTTTGTTTAACACCACTCATTTTTTTTACCCTCTCGCTAATCCTCGTTTACAGGCTGAGTATGCGCTGTGGGCAAAATATCTATGGATCAGTCGCAAAGCCTGAGTCGTCCGGAGGCTGCAAAGGACTACGGACAAGATGTCCGCAGTGTCCAGACGCTGTGAGCGTTATATTGGCGGTCGCAGTGCGGGCCGGATGCCCGCGGACCAATCACCGCCGATGACCGACAACCGACATCCGACATCCGACATCCGACAACCGACAACCGACAACCGACAACCGACAACCGACAACCGACCTACATGAGGTCTTTGACCGGAGTGTAAGGCAGGTCGAGGCCTTCAGCGACGGCCTGATACGTGATCTTTCCG